>NZ_JBBOZR010000003.1:0-12196 GCF_038008705.1 Bacillus sp. FSL W8-0770 | reverse complement strand
TAATCATTCATTTCCCCTTCCAACTAAGACCTACTCAAAAAAATTTCAAATAAACTATTTTAGTCTATCTACTTCTAGTCAAATGTTATAATGCAATAATCAAATCTAAAACCTCTATAAAGGGAACTAAACAAAATAATTTTAGCTACAATAACAGGAACAGATTGGGCTTTCATAATCACATTATTTTCGTAGCGATTTCCGGAATAATAGCGCAATATGCTTCGCATAGCCTCTCTAAAAAAAGGGAAGAGGAAAAAGATTTAAAAGACTATTGATAGAAAATACATATTAATAACAAGGGAATGCTTGTAGACTGATCTATACTGCATTCCCTTATTGTATGTATGCTATATTTCTATCCCTCTTTTTCCTTTTCCGACATTAGAACCTCTACCCAAAATACTTGATTTTTGCCCTAACCTGAGGAACCGTCCTACACTTTTTATTCCACGGTTCACTTGACTACGAGCCTCTACACCCTCAAACTCCCAAAGATAACCCCAGCGGGCAAAAACCGCCCTTCTGGGGCCACCTCTGATGAGTTTGCATGAGGGTGCCCCTCATAGTAAAGCAACTTTCGCGGCATAAACGCTCCGGACTCTGATCTTTACTTCCAAAATTCATACCATTTCTTAGCATTGCTTGCCACAATCATATTCTTAACTCCCTGGACTTCTCTGATCATTTGCATGAGCATTTCATCGCGTCCCTGGTTCTTCGCCATATATTCGCTATTATTTGTCGCTATAAGCTTTTGGGATTCATGTATCGATTGTATAGCGCTCAATAATTCCGATTCTCTTTGTGAGAATCGCTGATCTTGCTCCGTTAATCGTTTAGTTAATTCCAGCAGTAATTCATTTTGCTTTTCAATGACTTCTTTTTGATCTTGAATCATCGCCTGTAGCGTCGTAGCGTTGAAATCAGGTTCTTCATAGCGCTCCATCTCGTGTCGCTCTAATGGCAATACTTCAACGCCTTGATACCATGATACTATTTGTTTTGTAGCGTTTTCTAATGTCATGTCTGTGTCGTTCTTTAGCATGATAACCTTACGAAACACCATTACATCACTTTCTCTATACTTCCTATGCCCTCGCTCATTCTTTATAAAGGTATAACCCTCTTTTTCTAGTACATCAGCATACTTACGTAATGTACTAGATTGGATACCTAATTGCTCTGCCACGTCGCCAGGGCTATATAGCGTCTTCATAGCGCTTCACCTCAAAAATATATTCGCTATAGCAATGATATACCCTTTTTCCTAATAATTCACGTATCAATTGTTTCAGTTCTTAACTTCCACAATCTTCACATGCCTAATATATGTAATTCATATTAAAGCTCCAAGCTTAGAAATACATATCAATTTTAAAATTGAAAAATCATTACTTCTGGATACCAGCATCAAAATCTTTTTTTCTATATACAAGATTTTATGCAAAAAAAGAAGAACCCGGATCCATAGAATCCCCGCTACATCAACGATGTATAAAATCCTGTATACAAGATAACAAAACAAAAAAAGGAGAATCCTTGTCAATACAAGGATTCTATGAAAATCTTGCTACCGATAATAGGACGTTATGTCAACTAATTGTGTATAGAATATACAATATGTTCAACCAAAATATTAGGTATAAAAAATAATATTCTTAATTCCTAAAAACTTTTATTTGCTACATTTAAATGTTTTTATTCATAAAACACCAATGTATTATCTTATTAGTATTGATCACTGGAACGATGATGTGAATGATGAATTGGAGCTGGTGTTTCAAGTGCAGAACCAAAAACATTTGTTCCAGCAACTATACAACCGCCTACTCCCATTTGAGGAAATATTATTCTAGCTATTTCATTTCCTCCAGCATCACGTACAACATTATGAATAAAAACACGAGTTCCTGCAGGAATTACTCCCCCAGATATAGGTACATCATTTAAAACAGTTAAAAAAGTCCCTATTTTACTTGTTAGATCACGAGAATTATATATATCATCCATGTAAGTATAAGGATTTGAATACGAATTTTGATACATAAATTTTCAACCCCCATATTTCCTAATTTTATCTGGTACATTTATCTATATATTCATTGGGTTATAATCTGTATAGATGAAAGACCTATAAACAGTTTTATTTTTAGATATAAATAGCAAAAACTAACCTTATTTAATAATATTAATATTATTAATAATTCTACTTATTTAACCAAAGATATTATTAAAACTTGATAATATCTTTGGTTTTTGCCCTATGCTGGGAGTCCCATCCTACACTTTATATTCCACGATTCACTTGACCACGAGCCTCTACACCCTCAAACTCCCAAAGATAACCCCAGCGGGCAAAAACCGCCCTTCTGGGGCCACCTCTGGTGAGTTTGCATGAGGGTGCCCCTCATGGTCAAGTGACTTTCGCGGCATAAACGTTACGGATTCAGTGATCAGCCCTTGTCTAGCTATTCTCTCATGTCCCCCTATTAAAAAATCTCTTATATTAAAATCAATATATTGTATAATATAGTTAAACTTGATTATATATAGTATCACATATAATCAAGTACATATTCTCCCCTTTAGGGAGCTTGATTTATCCGCCCTAACGGCGTCAAATCAAGAAGTTCAAGAGCATTCCACGAATCGTCCCGCCGTCCATTGTCCGGCAAGACTCAAGCAGGGCAAAATACGCCTGCCTTGGCATGATAAAAGCTAACGCTTTTCCATGCCTGCGGTCAGACGCATTCATTTTTGATTCTCGCTGCGCTTGAACCAAAAACAAGCTCGGCAAGCCGAGTGAATGGTCTTCAGGCGTATTTTGCCCTGCGGGACTTCCTGGACAGAATGCTTCGCATCTGTCCAGATTCTTTTTCTAAATCAGCTCACGCTTCTTAGAAAAAGACAAATAAAATCGCCTTTCGGCATTTTTATTTGTTTGATCAAAATATCATGCTTCGCATCACATTTTGAATGAAATTAAACAAACATTTGTTTAAAAATGTTTGTTTAATAAAAAAACGAAACATATAAACACGAATTATACCGAAAACCCATAGCTTCGCTATAAAATCCCAAATAATTAAATACAAAGATAAAGCAAAGACAGGAGGTATCCCTATGGCCGCGCCACGAAAACATATAAGGATTCTAAAAACAAAAGAAATTGAAGGCATGGATATGCTTTGGAAAACAGGAACAGCTACCAGAGAACAAATGGAAAGAGAATATAACATCAAAGGAGATCGCCTGAAAAAACTTTGTCATAGCGGCTATTTAGAAGAGCGAACAGGAAAGATTGTTCTAGGAGAAAAGGGAATAGAAAAGTTTAAAAAAGAAGGTAAAGAATATCAATATAAAACCGGTATAAATAACGCTAAACATGATATTCGCCTCTCTGAAAAATATATTTCTTTACCTAAAGAAACAAGAGAAACATGGAAAACAGAAAAACAATTGCATTCAGAGGCCCAGAAAGACCCCAGATACGACGATTTTAAAAAAAGAATAGTAGAGTCCCATCCGCAAGGAAAATTCCAACCAACGCCCGATGGAGCCGTCTATAGCGAAGTGCATGGCGGTTATATTGCCATAGAAGTGACAACACGTAACTATAAGGAGATTGATATTCAACAAAAACAAGAATTTGCGAAAACATTTTTATCCGGGTATGAACAACTATAGGAGGAGAAAACATGGCAATACAACCAACATTTATCGTTCCACCTACTTTTTATACAGTACATGAAATTATGAATAATACGAATGCACCCTATATCTTAAACTTACATGACATTCAAAAAGATCCACATAAGAGAAAATTAAGTGATGAATTACATTTATTCATCATGAAGCATTATCATAATCTATTTACATTTATGCTTCATCATCAGCCCTACATGTTAAAATCTCAATTTTTGGACCTATTTGGCTATCAAAAAGGAAAAAAGAATAAGTCTAGAACACTTGGTTATGCAAAATTAAAAGAGTTAGAAGATAAACTGTTAATTGGTTCTAAATCCTTTTATGGTGCGGAATATATTTATTTATCTTATCGAGCTTACTATTATTTTGGCCAAGAAAAAAAGGTGCTGCCAATTGCACCAGGAGAGAATGTACTCTTCCGCCATTTTACTCGTATGGAAGACTATCTAGAATTAAATAAACAATATACAGACCCAATATTATTAATCGCATTACTTTGCTCTCACGAGCATTATTATCTATTACATACAGAATCATTTTTCCCAATTCAACCAATACAAGAGAAAGATACACGTTACTTTGGAGAATACTTTCCAAACAACAAAATACCTAAAAATCTTGATATGAAATTTGTAACAGACTTTCTCATAAAGACAAAACAAGAAAATAGAGGATTGTGGTTGATCAATGAAGAGACACCTGAAACTCAACTTCATGTACTCATTACATTTATCGATGAACTCTTTAAAATCCTTACTACACGTTGTTCTCTTAAATTACTTATTAATAATCAAAAAGAATCTTTACACATCGTAGCAAATATTATCCCAATACCAGGAACATCTTATATCACGATAAATAACCTAATCTCTGATATCTATCATATTAAATTTTTATTGAAGATTTGCTTTCCAACAGTAATAACAAGCTTTACTTTTATTGTGATGAACCAAGATCATGAACGTGAGTTAAATAATGTTATCAATAGAATTACTAAAATTAGAGAAAATAAAAAGAACTTACAACCTTGGCAATCTATGATTGATCCGAAAAACATCAAAATCCGGAATACAAATCTATTTAGACGTTTAAATTTCAACGATTCCTACGAATCTCAGCGAGAGAAACCACTTCCACAATAAACACTTACTTTTAGTAAGTGTTTTTGGTCTTTCCCCTACTTTTGAGGTAGAGGCTGGCCGGGGTGTGGGGAGACCCCACGTATTGCGTATCTAATAATAGAGTAAGAATTAATTAAGGGACGTTAGATCAAGCGGTTTGGCTCGTATAATGAATAGCTCAAGCCGATATGCCTAAATCCCACTTTTGAGTGTGTCGGCTTGGCGATAGAAGCAAACGAGCCAAAAAAAGTTCCGCAAGGATGTTAGAAAAAAGAAAAGTCTTCGACTTTAGCCGAGGATTGACGAGGCGACTTTTTTCTAACAAAGGTGGAGATTTTTAAGACGGGTTTCCTTAAAAATACTACCTGTTCCTTGCGGAACTTTTAGCCATTTCTATATAGAGTAAGAAGGAACAAACATATCAAAGTGAAAAAAACCAGTAATATCAAGGGTTTCAAGATTTTTCGTACTTACCATTTTTGGTAAGTAAACTTACCGTTTTTGGTAAGTACGAAATCAATAAAAAATCTACTAAGTGAAGTAAATTTAAAATAATTTAATAGGTAAATTTTTAAGTTGTTTTGGTACTTTTCTAAACATTGCTTTAAGTGTTGGATTAACATCATCTCTATTTCCAGAAAACATAATATGAGGATTTACAAACAAAGCGTATGCTCTAACATTATTATCATCAACACCACTTTCTGAACGGGCTATAATACCTTTATCTATTAAGTTTCTAATTAATGGACTAACTTTTGTTTCATATCTTCCAATTTTTTTAGCTAATTCTCGTTGAGTTAATGGAATCTGTTCCTTAGAATTTATATCACTAACTAAACAGTTACTTAAAAAACCTACACACATTGAAATATCTAATATAAATACTTTTTCAGCATTTGTTAAATAATCTATTTCAAATAAGTATTGAATATTTTGTTGAATGATTTGAACAAATTTAGCTTTATTCTTTATTTTACGTTCAGGTACCAGCTTCATTCCATATGAATTTGCTTTAGCTTGAAGTTCATTTGCTATGTACATCTCTTCTTCTGATAATATCTTTGAATTCTCGATATCTCTCAATCTTGAATTCCTTTCAGCTTGTTCTAAATTAACTAATTTTTTCATAAAATAAACTCCTCCGAAATTACCAATATAAAAATAATAATTTCAACTATATTAATTTTACATTACATCTAAAATTAAAAATATTCTTATACTAATAAAGTGTTACATATTATTCTCCTACTTTTGAGGTAGAGGTTGGCCGGGGTGTGGGGAGACCCCACATATTGCATATCAAAAAATAGAATAAGAACTAATTAAAGAATGTTAGATCAAGCGGTTTGGCTCGTATAATGATTAGCTCAAGCCGATATGCCTAGATCCTACTTTTGAGTGTATCGGCTTGGCGATGAAAGCAAACGAGCCAAAAAAAGTTTGGCAAGGATGTTAGAAAAAAGAAAAGTCTCCGACTTTAGCCGAGGACTGACGAGGCGACTTTTTTCTAACAAAGGTGGAGATTTTTAAGCGGAGTTTGCTTAAAAATACTACCTGTTCCTTGCGGAACTTTTAGCCCTATATATAGAGAGTGAGAAGGGACAAGCATACCAAAGTGAAAAAAAACCAGTAATATCAAGGGTTTCGAGATTTTTTATAGTTATCGAATTCGATAACTTTAGTTATCGAATTCGATAACTATAAAATCATAAAAAAACCTGTATGAAATTCATACAGGTTACACTAATTTTATGGGTAAATTTTTTAACTCTTTAGGCTTTCTTATAAACATAGTTTGTAATGTTTGATTAATATTATCACGATCTCCGCAAAGAATTACATTAGGATTTATGTACAATGCATACATTCTAGCATTAATTCCATCTCTACCAGATTCAAAACGCCCAATTAGGCCTTTTTCAATTAGTTGCTTCACTAATCTACTAACTGTATTTTTACTAGATCCTATTTTTTCTGCAATTTCAGTTTGGGTCATAGGTAACTGTTCTTTTGCATTAATATCATGAACAATACAATTCGAACGAAAACCTATAAATCCAATAATTTTATTTAAAAACATAATTTCTTCATTTTTTAAATAACTATTTTGAATGAGATATAACCAATTTTCTTGTATGATTTGAGCAAATTTAGCTTTATTTTTTATTTTACGTTCAGGTACCAGCTTCATCCCATGTAAATTTGCTTTAGCTTGAAGTTCATTTGCTATGTACATCTCTTCTTCTGACAATATCTTCGAATTCTCGATATCTCTCAATCTTGAATTCCTTTCAGCTTGTTTTAAATTGACCGTATTTGCCATAATATTTCCCCTTATTCCTAGTATTTACAACTAGTACAGAGGCTTTTTTTATGATATTATGAAATTATAATTTTATAAGAATAAAAAAGCCACTTATGTATAGTTGTTTCCGACAATTCAATTATAGCATGACTGGCTTTTTTATTGTAATTTTATAGTATAAATATTCAACTTCAAAATTCCTCATAAGATGTAAAACTATACCCGTAAAATAGACTGTGTCTTTTTAAATAAAATAACAAACACCATTCTGATTATCATTTCTGTAATCAGAAAATCACCATGTAAAAAGCAAAATATAGCTAAAGAAATTATCGTACCAACAATTAATTAGAAATAAAATCTAATTTTCTTAATATAAATTTCCATATCGATTCTTTTCCTGTTACTACCGAAGCTCTACCTACCATTCCAGTATGCAATTCATATAAATCTTGTGTATCAATTGTCGCCTCTAATTCATAAACGTAAGCTTTTGAATCTTTATCAAAAATAGGATGTGCCGATATATATGTTATTTTTCCCATTTGTTTATCCGTTTTCTTTAACTTAAACGAATACTGTACTTTATCTCCTTTTTTAATCCCTTTTATTTCTTGAGCTGATAACAAAATTTTTATCTTTTTCTCATTTTCTTTTGGAATAATGGAAACTACCTCTTGACCAGGATCAATTAAATCACCAGGTTGAATGATAGAAGGAAATTGTACAACTCCATCTTGATGTGCCTTTATAGTCATTATTTCATTTTGATTATGTAATCCATCTAAATCTTGTTTTTTTACAAATATCTCTTGCTCCAAAGATTGAATACGCTGATTCACAGAAACAATAGCACTGTCCCTATATTGATTTAAAGCATATTCCTTTTGTTCTTGTTTCCCTTCTTTCGTTGTATCAATCTTCTTTCTCTCACTATCTAACGTTTCTTTTCTTTGATTTATTCTTTTTTCTATAATATTTTGTTGAGATTCTAAGGATTGAATTTTGTCATCCAATACTTGTTTTTGTTCATCTAATATATTTTCTTTATCTTTCTGTTTTTTTATAAATTTAATTTCTCTTTGTATATTTTCCTCGTCTGCAATTAATCCTTGTAAAATTTCATCTTGTTCATTTGATAACTTACTATCAACTATCAAATGCAACTCATTTTCCTTTTCATTTTGCAAAGATTGATAACCTTGCTCATATGCTTTATATTCTTCTCTTATTTTTTTATCTACTTCATCAGAAAAAGATAATTTATTGGACTGAATACTCTTTTTCAATTGTTCTAACATCTCTTTTTGTCCCTCTAAACGCTTAATAATTTGTTCAAATTGATTCTGTTTATTCATTAATTCCTGATTCTTTAATTGGATCAAAATATCCCCTTTTTTTATCTCATCACCAGATCGAACTGAAACAGTATCTACAATACCAACTATTTGAGTACGGGACACACTAATATCTGACTTGCTTTGTACTATTGCTGTTCCTTTACTTACAATATCTAGTTTTCCAACATATGCCCAAATCATAAATCCTAATAGACTTATAAAAAGAAAACATAATAATCCAGCGATAAACCGAGGAGGCCTTTTCTCCAATAACTCCACACTATCAGTTAATTGATCAAAAGAATATATTTTACTCAAATTGACCACCTCGCATTGCATATGATTGTGCTTCTATATGTTCTACATGAACTGTTTGGTTCTTCCAAAGACGATAATACTCACCTTTATGGAATAATAATTCTTCATGAGAACCTCTCTCTATAATATTTCCTTTCTCCATTACAAAAATCTGATTTGCATGTTGAATTGTACTCAATCGATGGGCAACCATAATTACTGTTACTCCTTGTGTACCCAACTCTTTTAACATATCCGTAATATATTTTTCAGTTGTAGAATCTAAATTACTTGTTGCCTCATCCAAAACTAAAATATCTGGCTTTTTTAATAGTGCTCGCGCAATGGCTAAACGCTGTCTTTGTCCACCTGATAAATTTGATGCATTTTCTTCTAACAAAGTTTCATAACGTAATGGTAGTTCACTAATAAAATTATGAACAGCAGCATCCTTACATACTTTTATAATATCTTCTAATGTAGCCTCTTGTTCTAATCCAAATCTTAAATTATCATAAATCGAACCACTAAAGAAAAATGATTCTTGAGAAACATAAGCAATACGATTACGTAAAGCCGTTCTATTTATTTCCTTAATATGATAATCATCAAAATAAATATCTCCTTGTTGTGGTTCATAATAATTCATTAATAATTTTGATATAGTTGTCTTTCCAGAACCACTTTCTCCTACAAATGCTACCTGACTACCAGGCTCTATAGAAAAATTTATAGAATTTAAAACATTTTTACGAGTTCCATAACGAAAAGTTACATCAGAACATTCAATTTTTCCAAATAACTTCTTAGGAGATACTTTATTCTCTTCCTTTTCACTTTTTTCAGCATCTAAATCAAAAATTTCATTTAATCTTTCACCCGCAACTAATGCAGATTGCATAACAGGTTGAATTCCTATTAAATTTTCAATTGGATTTAAAAAATAAGCTAAAAGTGCATTATATGTAATTAATTCACCTATTGTCATATGTCCTTTTAATACCTGTAATGCACCAACCCAAAGAATAACTGTTCCTCCAATTAACTCAAGCCCCATTTTAATAGAACCTTGTAAATTAGATAACATTCCTCTTTTAAATACTTGCTTTAATAGATTTATAAACCGATTTTCTACTTGAAAAAACACTTCTTTTTCAGCATTATATGACTTTATTGTTGCAATTCCATTTAAAGATTCTACTAAATAAGAATTTAATTTTGCATTACTTTCCATCTCTTCTCTATTAATAAATTGATACGGTTTATGAAAAGCAAAAATAATCCCAATGTAAAAAGGTATTAATAACAATGTAACAACAAATAAAAGTGGACTATGTATGTATAATAAAATTGCCCCTAAAGTAACCATTAATGTATCAATCATTAATGTAACTGTTATAGTTGATAATGCGTCTCTTATCTTACTTGCATCCATAAACCTAGAAATAATTTCGCCTACTTTTCTAGTTTCAAAAAAATTCATTGGTAATCCTACAACATGACGGTAATATCCAAGCATTAACTCAATATCTATTCTCCTACTTAAATATAAAATTAAATGAGTTCTAAAATAGGAAAGAAAAACTTTAAAAATATACAATACAATAATTCCAATTGATACAATATGAAGTGTTTGTAACAATTGGTTTGTCACAATATCATCAATTAAAAACTTAAAATAAAAAGCCCCTAACAATCCAAATAGATTAAAAAATATTGAAGCAAAAAATAAAGGTACCAATAAATTAGTTTGTTTTTTTAACAAAAATAAAAATCTAGAGAATGTACCTTGAGATTTATTTCCCTTTTGAAATTCTCCCCCTGGTTTTATTAATATAAGTACACCTGTCCACATTTGACAAAATTCATCTAATAAATATGTAATATAACCTCTTTCTGGATCAACAACATAAATCTTATTTTTTTTAATTTTGTAAATTACTATATAATGCAGAAAACCACTATTTACTACAACATGAGCAATCGCAGGTAGAGAAATCTGTGTCAAAGCTTCTGGATTTGTTGCTTTTACACCTTTTACTTCAAATCCTAACTTTTCCCCACCCTCTATTAATCCTTTTACATTTGTTCCTTGTAAATCTGTACCTACTATTTCTCTAATTCTTGAAATAGACATATTTAATCCATAATAATTTGAAATCATTGCAAGACATGCTGGTCCACAATCTTTTAAATCATGTTGTTTAAAATGTCTAATTTTTCTTTTCAACAAATGACCACCTTACCTCTTAAAGAACAGAATATTAAAAAAGTTGTTTTTCTTATTTTATTTATAAAATAAGAAAAACAACTTTAAGGATTACATACAAACTAACTCAATTAGCTTGCATAATATCCAACTACGCCACCAACAATAGCACCTGCTGCACCACCAATAGCTGCACCAACTGGTCCACCACCTATACCAATAGAAGCACCGTATTCAGCTCCAAGCCATGCTGTAGTACCAGCAGTACCTAAACCACCTGCAACGGCGCCACCCCAGCCGCCTCCATCAATCTCTAATTCCTCTAATGAAAGTTCTTCTAATAAAGTATTATTGTTTAATAAAAGTTCCATGAAATATTCCTCCATATTATATAAATATTTAGATTTTAAAATTACATATCAGCTGCAACGCCAATAGCATATGCAACTCCGCCATAAACTCCACCAACAAATGCACCAGCTGGTCCACCAATTAACCCTCCAACTGTAGCGGCACCCGCAATAGAGCCTGCAGCTTGACCAGTATAAGTAGCCCAGTTAGAGCCACCACCATCAACCATTTCTAATTCTTGTTCTGTAAGTTCTTGAATTAAAGACATTTCTTTCATTATAAATTCCTCCTTTAATAGTTTTTATAAAACAAAATGATAATATTAATCATTTTGTAAAACACTTTATTGAAATTTAGCGATTATTTGTACTTTCTATAAAGTTTAAAAAACACAAAAATCATAATAACAAAATACAAAGTTAAAGATAAATTAGCATAATTTAATTTTTCATTAGATAAATTAAATATTACATTAAACACTGGTATACCAAAGTATATAGATAAACCAATAGAATAAATAGAAATAAATAAAGCAATATAATGCTTATTATTCTTAATAATTTCCATTTTTATCCTCCTAACTCTCGGATTAAAAATGTTAAAACATGTAAATCCGAATAGATATATAATATCAAAAAAACATTAATTCCAAAATATACAAATGAAAAATATGTAAAATTGCATATTTTTAAAACTAAAAATAAATTAAGGGGTAATGAAAGTAAACTAACATTCATTAGTTTACTTCCCCCCCTTCTAAACGTTGGCTTCGCACCAATTCCCCCAATATCCTCAAAATAGATGAAAAAGTATACATTCAAAAGACTCTAAATAAAGAAATTATAATTCCTTTTATATT
>NZ_JBBOZR010000002.1:0-569478 GCF_038008705.1 Bacillus sp. FSL W8-0770 | reverse complement strand
GTAAAACTATATCTAAATGATGAGGTTTTACTTGAGATCCAGGTGATAGCGGTAAAATACATCACCATTTGCTAGTATTCTTCCATTACTTCTTTTTGAATTATACTCCCTCCTGTTCTCCATACAATATACCTACCTAGATTCAATTTATGTTTTAAATTGTTATTTTTTATCCACCTCAATCAAGCTAGCAAAACTAAATATCATTTTACTTTTTTATTATATAGACTATACTAATTTCTCTTCCCACTTATAGGTTTCGTTTAAGCTAAAAAATATAGCCTCAAGAACGGGATCCTGAGACTCTATTTTTATTTTAGAAAGGACAGCATAACTTTCTCTGTTTCTTCTTTACTTAAATCACCTGCAATAATAAAGACTTGAAAAGCGCTATTCTTTCCTTTTGCAGGAACAATCATTTGCATTACTTTATAGGTTTCCTCTGTATCAAGACTTTCAACTAAGGTTATTTTTGTACCTTCTAATTCATAATTTGTTACCTTTTCATTATAATCCGCTTTTTTATTCGAGAATTCTATTCCCTCAGCAGTAACTGCAGATTGGTGCACAATATATACATTATCTTTACTTTCATTTTGATATTCATAAATAAAATCGGGATTCATTTTTCCAGTAGTCATCGGTGTATTAACACCTTCTCCAGTTAATTTAAACCCTTTTACCACATAACTTGGGGTGTTAATTGGAAAATCAACATATTTCTGTGCTTCCTTTTTAGTTAATCTAAAATGCGAATGAATTTTCTCTCTAAATGGTCCAATTTCTTCACTGTTTTTCTCATATTTTTTTTCCTCTTCTGGGTCTAACTTTTCAGGACTTCCTACTTGCCTTACTTTTTTATCTAAAATATGTGCTTCTGTTTCCAATGTAATGAATCGATCAAATTCTTCTTTCGTAAACAGATTCCTCGCCACTCCAATCTCTGTAAGTAAAGTATTATAGTCTCCTTCGGAAACAAAAAATTCTGCTTCTGCTTGTTCTTTTGTACCAATCATTTTTTCTACAATTCGCTGTATAGGAGCATCTGTTCGTGTTTTTAATTCTTTCATATTATTTTTCACTTCTAATTGTTGTTTCTCAGGGTTAGTCGGCTGATCAGCACGGGCGTTTAATAAGGATACAGATGATACTGCAATCACTGCCACAGCCCCTATCGCAGACCAACGATATGATTTTTTTTGGAATTTTTTAATCATTAGAATTCTCCTTTTTAACGCTCTCTTGTTTTTACTAAAATTTGCTATACTTGGTACTTGATAATAACTTGAGTAGTGTTCCAAAAGACTAATAATAGTATGTCCATACGCAATTTGTTCCTCTGAATCTATACATGTAAGAGCTAATGCATCGCATGCTAGTTCTTGATCTTCCCGCATACATGAGTAGGCATACCATAGAATGGGATTAAACCAATTTAAAATGAGTAAGCCATGCATAAGCCAGTTCACACCAACATCTCTTCGCTTGATGTGAGCTAATTCATGATAAAAAATATATCGTAACTGTTGTTCATCTAATATTTCCATATGTACAGTTGACAATAACAACTTGGGACGAATAAATCCGAACACTGTTGGACTGGAAACCTTTCCAGATACAAATAGAGGGATATTCCGTTGAATAGACATAGAGTGCTTACACTTTTCAAAAATCTGGATAATCTTTTCATCTGTAATAACAGGTTGTTTTTTTATGTAAAGTAATAAACGCCTGTTCATTATAAAAGTAGCAAAGCATAGAAGGATAACTCCAGTAAGCCAAATATATATAAAGATTGTATAGAATGGAACCGTCTTTTCATTATTGTATGTTTGTGTTGAACTTGAGGTATAAGTATCTTCTTTTGTGAGATCCTTTGTATTATCTATATTCTTCAATTCTTGCATACGTTCTTTTGTAAGAATACTAGCTACAGGGTTTTGGCTAGAAATAAATGCATCATCATTCTTGTAAGTAAGTACAGAATAGATACTATAGGAACTATCTGGCGACCAAGGTAATACAAGTCTTATAATTAATATGATCCATAGCATATACTGCCAGCGTGGCGTTAACTTATTTCTAAACAAGACCTTAATACACAATATTAGTCCCACTAATATACTAGCCATAATAGAAGTCTCAATCATCCAATCAAAAAAAGCAGGTAGATAGATATTTATAAATTTTTCTATCACTATAATCTATCCTTCCTCTGATTTTCCTCAGTTTTCTCATCCAAAATACGTTTAAGTTCGTTAATATCTTCTGAAGACAGCTTTTCTTCTTTTAAGAAATTTACAAGTAAAGGTTTAAATGCTGCACCATAGAAACGTTTAAGTAAAGATTTCGTTTCTACCTGTAAATAACTATCTTGCGATACCAAAGGATAATAAGAGTACAAACGCCCTTTATCTTGATGATAAGCCACTGCTTCTTTGTGAACTAATCGATTAATCAACGTTCGAATCGTTTTCGGTTTCCAATCCATTTTTACCTCCAACGCTTCAATTACTTCATTTGCTGTTTGTGGAGATTGTGACCATAATACTTTCATTACTTCTAATTCAGCCTCCGAAATTTTAGGTAATTCTTTCATTGTTTAAAATTACACCTCTCTGTATTACATTTGTAATCTATAACTGCATATTACACTTGTAATCTCGCGTTGTCAATCGTATTTAATGTTTGTAGAATCCTTTCCTATGCCCATTAACATAAATTTAGACTATCATGTTCTCCTAATGAGACAAGAAAGCAGATCTTTCATAAATATTTTTTGTTACTAATATAGACTTAAATTTTAACTTCAAACTTTGTGCATTTGTTGTTGTATAAAGGCATGAACATGGGAGCTTTTTAGACAAGATAGTGGATACTATTTTATAAACAATAGCTTCTGTAAAATTTAATATTATTATATTATAAAGACATTTACTTACTCTAAATCATAAGTAAATGTCTTTTGATTAAAAGATAGTTATTTCTATATAATAACTCCCAGTGGGAAATCCAACAATATAATTAACTATTTAAATTTAACTGTTAATCAGACTTAAAAATTGCCCTATTTTAATAGCAATTTTTTATTATTTTCACATTATATTTGATTGCTCTTTGTCTTGCTTCTCGATAGTAAATTTTGAAACTAATGCTGACAATGCTTCTACTTTTTCTTTTATTTTGTTAGATTGATTCGATATCTCCTTGATTGATGCTGCTTGTGATTGGATAGATTGTACAGTTTGAGTTGTTTCCTTAGCTACTTGCGTGGCAGTTTCAGAAACACTGGACATAGAGGCATTGACTTCTTCTGTACCCGCAGACATTTCTTCTGTCGCTGCAGATACTTCTTGAATTTGACTAGTGATTTTATTAATAGCCGACATAATAGATGTGAATGCTTGATCTGCTTTATTAGCTGTTTCTTTTCCTTCTGAAGCTTTTTGTTGACCTCTTTGCATTGCAACAACTGTATCTTTTGTATCTTGTTGAATGGCTTGTATTAAATGATTGATTTCATATGCAGATGTTTTAGACTGCTCAGCTAAATTTCCTACTTCCGCTGCCACTACTGCAAATCCTTTTCCGTTTTCTCCAGCACGTGCAGCTTCAATTGAGGCGTTCAAGGCAAGAAGATTTGTTTGTTCTGCAATATTAGTGATTGCATCCAGGGCTTTATCTATTTGTTGCGTACGTGTAACAAGCCTCTCAATTACTTTAGAAGTTTCTTCAACAACCTCATGAATACTATTCATTTGAAGTATAGATTGTTTTATCACTTCACTACCAGAATTGACTTGTTCTGTTGTTGTGACAGCCACTTCTGTAACCGTTGCTGAAGATTCAGCTACTGTTTGAACGCCAGTCGCAATTTCTTCCATTGAGGATGAACTTTCTTGAATACTTGTAACTTGTACTTCTATTTTTTTATCAACCTCAGATATTGTTTGAACAACTTCTCTTGAAATATGGGATGCTCGTTTAGTATCTTGTAACATCTCATCGGTCGAAGAAATAACCTCTTGTGTCGTGATTTTTACTTCTCCAATTAATTGTTGTAAGTTATCCAACATACTATTAAAAGATGTTACAATACTTCCTAATTCATTATTTGATTTATAAGAAGTACGTATCGTTAAATCACCTGCAGATACCCCTTCCATATCTTTTTCTAATAATACAATTGGTTGATTAATAGCTTTTTTAATAATATAGCCAATAAAAATAACGATTGCGATTGCTATAATGGAGATACTAACAAACAGCATCATGGTATTTGTTGCACTGTCAGTATTATTTTTTTGTAATTGATCTGCATTATTATTATTAAATTGGATAAGTTCGCGAATTGCCTGAATTGACTTTTTCATATTAGGATCAACCTCTTTTAGGTAATAAGCATATGCTTCTTCATTATTAGATTGTCCCAAATCTTGCACGTTTTTCAGTTGTGTTCTTAAGTCTTTGAATATTGTATAAAATGTGTTATACAATTCCTTTTCTCTATTAGAACTAACTCTTGTCTCAAATTTCTTTAATAATTGATCAGTTTCTGCACGAGCTACATCTATTTCTGTTAAAAGTTCTTTTATTCGTTTTTCATCTTTTGATAGGATCGTTTCCTTTACATTCATATTAATAAGATAAAAATTAGACTCTATAGCTCCTATCCACTGAATTGGCAATAAACTATCTTCATACATAGTAGTAGAAGCATGCTCCCCTTTTTTAAGGCCCCAAAATCCTAGTATAGATAATATGATACAAGAGACACTTGCTATAACTACCATTAAGTTTAGTGTTGTTCCAATTTTACTGTTTTTTAAAAACGACAATTAAATCCACCTCATTGTTATATAGTAATTAAGTAATTGAATGTATAAAAATAAAAACCATTTAATTAATTATTTTTATACATTGAAAAAACCTATACTTAAATTTAATAATAAAAAATAAATGGTTAAAAGAGCGTGTTGTTATATATTTAGGTCAACGCGCTCTTACATATATTTAAACCCTATATCAATTTCTTATTCCATTCTTTTAACTAATAAATACTTTTTATATTCGGTTATCATGCCAGAAGTTTATTGAAAAATGATTATTCTCCTCATAAGCTTCAAATTCATAACCTTTTTCTTTTAATCCCTTTATAATTGCTGGAACTGCCGAGACAGATTGTGGATGAATATCATGCATTAAAATAATTTCTTTTGAAGACGTCGCACCAGCTAAGACATTTTGAACAATTTTTGCGGCTGCTACATCAACGGGGAATTTATTGTATTTCCAATCTAAAGAATCAATTGTCCAATCCCATACTTTTAAATTATTTCCGACCACTTCACTTCGAAGTGATTCATTTAACCCGGGCATCGATCCATATGGTGGGCGTGTTAATTTCGGCGAGTTTCCAATAACATTTCTAATTAAAGATTGATCCTCTTTCATTTCCTTAACATATTGCTGATTGGTGTATAGCTTTTTAAAATCATGTGTCATACTATGCATGCCCACATAATGGCTCTCTACATGCTCTCGTTTCACTAAATCTGGGAACCTTTTCACATTGTCGCCAATTAAAAAGAATGTTGCTTTCACATTATTTCTTTTTAATATATCTAATAGGTTAGCTGTATATTTTCCTGGTCCATCATCAAATGTTAAATATGCAACTTTTCTTTCTTTACCATCAAAACGAGTAGGTATCGATTTTTTCAATTCATTTTTAGGTAGACTGCTAACATGTTGAACACTGTATACTTCTTCTGCATTTACCAGCTTAGGATTTGTAATAGATTGAAACATGTAATACCCTATTGCTACTAATGTAATAGCCAACAATACACTTATAATTCTTTTTTTCTTAAGCTTAATTTTCATATTATAATCTTCTTTCTATCCTATTATTTCACTTTATGTTGTTTAGTTATATTATCCTATTAGCTTATAAAGTTCTTTAACTTAACCAATGTCAATTTTGGATTACTTATTTTAATAATCTATATAGGTAAAAATTAGTGTCCTGCACTAGCATTCATGCCATTTCCTATGATAGTTAGAACCAAAGGATATAATACTGGTCCTAGGGTAAGGAAAATGTTTAAAATTACAATAAATATATATAACAGGCTGTAATTTTGACTATTTTGATGTACATATACTAGGATAACTAATGTTATTATAGTAATGAAATGTAGTAATAACATTATCAACCAATAATACATCATTATAGTAAGATTCGCCTTTCCTAATAGTTGGCATGTTATCCCTATTATTATTCCTAATACTGTAGCATTAAAGGAAATAAACAAAATTCTTTTTAATATTCTAGATAATGTTTTGTGATCCACAGTTTTATTATATAAGGCTATTAAAATGCCCAAAGATAGATATGCGAGTAATAACCCTACCCAATCCCAGATCCAATCTTGACCTTCCATTAAAGTAAACAAAAGCGAAATGACCCCTCCTACTGCAAGAATCAAGGAGATTATAATGTTAGTTAAAGCTGATTTCATAATGTTTTCACTTCCTAAAAAATTTTATAATAAAGCATTGGTGTTTACTCATATGTTGTCATTTATTTATTAGAACTTCTTTTTAATTAACTGAGAATCTGTTTGATAGTATTTTCTTCCATTACTTTTTTTGGAATCATACTTCCTCCTGCTCCCTATACAATTTGTGTACCTTGATTCAATTTATGTTTTAAATCATTATTTTGTAAAGAGCCTCTCCCCCACTTTATGCAATTTAATAGGTCTAATCATTCCTGCTAATATTGTTGGTTCTAGCTAAATAACCTCTTTACCCACTATTTTTTTTAATAGTTTATATAAATGATTATCACCAACTGTATATGCCCCACATAAAAATGGTTCCATTGCTTCCCCTACAAACCCAAATGCTATTCCAAGTGCCAGTCCATCCGCTATTGCATTATTGTCAATCCCAAAATCTTATACAGAAATTCAATCATATAATCAGGTCATCATACTTAATAGTTCACATGGAAAAATAAGTATCAATCATTTTTCGTCTTATTTACTATTCTCACAACTATGCAGGTGCTTGAAAATTAATCATACTTTATTATAATTAAGTATATTAACAACATGTTTAGTATAAGTGAATAACATTAATTTTAATTTTATTTACTTATTTAAAGGGGATTACGCATATGAACAATATTAATATCGGTGAAAAAATTATGATATTTAGAAAAGGTGCTGGATTAACTAGTAAACGGTTAGCTGAATTAGCTGATATAACACCTTCCATGTTAAGTCAGATTGAGAAAGGAATCACGAATCCATCCTTACAAACACTAAAACTAATTTCTGCAGCATTAAATATTGCTTTATTTAATTTTTTCTTAGAAGATACCATTACAGAAGAATTAGTTGTAAGAGCTAATCAAAGAAAAAAAATAACTTTCCCTGAAAGCGGCAATGTTTCGTATGAGTTATTATCACCTAATTTAGATGGATCACTGGAATTAGCTTTAATGAATCTGTTACCTCAAACCGCTTCTTCTATGGAGCCTATGGCACATAAAGGTGAAGAAATAGCATTTGTTATGGAAGGACAAGTAAAACTCTATCTAAATGATGAGGTTTTACTTCTTAACCCAGGTGATAGTGTTAAAATCCCACCATACGTAAAACATAAATGGGAAAACACTTCTTTACACAAAGTCACTGTTATATTTGGAGTAACCCCACCATCTTTTTAATTTCAAGTACTAGCGCATAAAAGTTAGAGAAAATAATTCTCTAACTTTTTTGTGTACATAACTATATTTAAAAAAGTAAAAAACTTGTCTCATAATTATATGTCATTTAAATCTAAATGATTATGAGTAGTGAAAGAGACCTTTCTAATTACATACTTAATTTACTTTTTAATGTCCAGTATTTTTCTCCAGTAGTGTCAAAAGAGAATTCCACCCATCCATTTGGATCTTCACGATAAATAAAGATGTTTGTTCCACGAGTTACTGTACCAACTTTATTTTCCTCGACTGCTACATCTGAGTTACTTTTAATTTTTAAGTTAAATGGATACGGTACATGGTAATAAGCAGCTGTTGACACAACATTTACTGTTGTCCCATCTTCATACATGTTATATGGAATGTTATTAGATAACGCTTCAACATCTAATATTTCAGGATTTTTTGGTAATTTTTTTGCAGATGTATAGTCTTCCGCACGGAAAGGTTTAATGCGTTCCATAATATTTGCAATTTTCCCAGCCCAGCCTTTGTCTGATGCATATTTTACGTTCATACCAGCTAATGTTGGTCCATTATAATGCATGCCATCTTCTTCTAAATATCTTTCTCGTACATAATTGGCGTTATAAGCAATACTGTCACCGTAGGTTGGTAAATATTTTGCATATTTAAACGGATCCTTATCATACGCGCGTAACCCAAATAAATTGTGTTTTCGATATGCGATTTCTGATTTTCCATATCCAGACTCTAAAATTGCATGTGCTGCTAAATACTGTGCATTGACACCGTATTGATTTTGCGCATTAATAAAATCTTGCCCATGTCCAACTAACGGACTATCTGAATGGTATTTTGCAATAAAACTATCAATCTCTTGGGCTGTAATTTTCGAAGCCACTGTTAAATTTAAATCCTCATACGAAGTAGCAGTAATGATTTCTTTGTCTTTTAAACCATTATTTTGATTTTGTTGCAACATATCTGTTTTAGCAGTAAGTTGAGCGGCCTCAGCGCGTGTTATAGACCTATTTGGTTGCCAACCATTATCAGTACCATTGGAAATATTTAAGTCAATTAAAATATTGGCATACTTTTCTCCCCAATGCCCTTTTAAATCCTCAAATTTACTTTGGGCATTATTATTTGCTGTACCTTGTAATTTATAAGCATTTACTAGCATCGTCGCCATAGCAGCACGTGTAACTTTTCCAGTTGGATTGAAAAGGCCATTCCCTTCGCCTTTAACAATGCCAGCTTTTTCAGCTGCAGCGATATAAGGGGTAGCCCAATGGTTTTGTGCATCTGTAAAGGATGGTTTTGCATCAAAGTCAATTTGTATACCTAATACTTTTGTCATAATTTTCGTAGCGGAAGCTCTGTCTAATGAATCATGTGAACCAAAAGTTCCATCTGGATAACCAATTATGACTTGTTTATCCACTAAATAGTTTACAGATTGTTCTGCCCACTTGGGAACATCAGGAAATTTGTGAGTATCTGCAAATATATTAGATGAGTAGGATAGTAGACTTCCTGCAATAATTCCTGTAGCAATTAACTTGGATTTCATAAAATATTCTCCTTCTAAATCTTAATTTCTATCCATTTTCATGCATTTAATTTACATTATTACTTTATTAAGAATTAGTAATAAAAAATTGCAATAAATGTTGGTGAGCTTATTGAATAATTAACTATATTGTTAATGGACAATATATATAAAGAGTTGCATAAATAAAGGCTCTTTCCCCAACAGATTATATAGAGAAAAGATTTTCTATCATTTTCTATCAATATGTATCTTTTAAAAATTTTTAAGCATAACTTACATTTGGTTCAACGATTTTAGCCGCCTGTATATAAGTGTCAATGAACAAATATAAGTTTATATTCAATTTTTTTAATTAAATTCAAGTTAGTTTTTGTATACTTGTTAAACTAGTATACAAACTTGAAAATCAATCTCAATTAATCACGATTAATTATAGTTAAGTATACATTAATACGTCAACACCTTATTAATTTTCAGTAAATAAAATTAATTTATACTGATTTTTTATGTCAATATTGAACATTTTTGTAAAAGTTATTCATTGACACTCATACATATAAGTAACTATAATCGTTACACCAAATTGAATAGATGTCAGCAGCATCACAAACATATAAATATAAAAATAAAAAATCTCAATTTGGTAATACAATAGATTGGTAGAGGTGTGTATTTTTATGAAGCGCAAATTAATTACAACAGGTATCCTTGCAGGAGCTATATTATCTTATTCTTCTAATATTTTAGCGAATACTCACAAATTTCCTGATGTTCCCAAGTGGGCAGAGCAATCTGTAAACTATTTAGTGGATAAACAAGTCATAATTGGTTATCCAGATGGAACTTTGGGCTCAAACGTTACGTTAGATCGAGCTTCCGCTGCAACAATTATAACAAAAGCTTTAGGAATAGAAATCGATCCCAAAGACAAACCTTCTTTTACAGACTCTCAAGACCACTGGGGCGCTCCGTATATTGCTGCAGCTGAAAAAGCTGGCATTGTTAAAGGAGAAGGGAATAGCATCTTCAATCCATCCGGTAAAGTAACTCGCGCTGCTATGGCGACAATGCTAGTAAATGCTTATAAACTACAGAATACAACACATGATAATGGCCAAAGTAAATTTGAGGATTTAAAAGGACATTGGGGAGAAAAGTATGCCAATATTTTAATTGACTTAAATATTTCCAATGGTACGGATAACGGATGGCAACCAAATAGACTCATAACACGAGCTGAAGCCGCTCAACTTACTGCTAAAACTGATATGCTGTCAAGAGAAATGAATAGTGAATTAAAAGAAAAAGACTATACAAGTACTAATACTCTTCTAAATCAGCACCAAAAACTTTCAGGCAAAGTAATTGAAAAAACGGATGATGGATTGGTTGTTTCTGGTAAAAATTCAAGTGTATACGCTATTGTTTCTTCCCCTGAGGTACTTAAAGATATTAAGATTGGGGATACCGTTACCATTTATGCTCCTATTTTTATAAGCACAATACCAGGTGATCCAGCTACAGCTAAATATGCAATTGTTCAAAAAGAAAATGAAGAAAACGTGTTAAAAAAACAATATAAAATGCACACTGGAAGTGTAATCAATAAAACGAAGGAAACAATCCAAATTTCTAGTGAAGGCCTGACTGTTACTGCTGTTGTTTCTTCTGAAGTGCTTGAGGATATTCAAGTTGGAGATACCGTTACTATTTATGGGGCATCTTTTATGAGTAATATGGCAAGTGGTGAATTATCTGCTAAGGCTCCAATCATTGAAAAATTGGCAAGTAAGACAATGACTCCTAATACAAGTGTAAATAAATCGAAATCTATATCAGAAGTCGATAAAAAAGAACAAAATGCTCTGGATCAACATCAAAAACTTTCAGGTAAAGTTATTGAAAAAACGGAAGACGGATTAGTGGTTTCTGGTAAAAACTCAAGCGTATACGCTATCGTTTCTTCCCCTGAGGTACTTAAAGATATTAAGATTGGGGATACCGTTACCATTTATGCTCCTATTTTTATAGGCTCAATACCAGGTGATCCAGCTACAGCTAAATATGCAATTGTTCAAAAAGAAAATGAGGAAAACGTGTTAAAAAAACAATATAAAATGCACACTGGAATTGTAATCAATAAAACGAAGGAAACTGTCCAAATTTCTAGTGAAGGCCTGACTGTTACTGCTGTTGTTTCTTCTGAAGTGCTTGAGGATATTCAAGTAGGGGATACCGTTACTATTTATGGGGCATCCTTTATGAGTAATATGGCAAGTGGTGAATTATCTGCTAAAGCTCCAATCATTGAAAAGTTGGCAAAATAAATATTAGGTTTCCAATGGGAAAATCCCCATACTAATAAGTATATAGATGCTATTTCTCTAATAACTATGGTTGTGTTAGTTATTTAAAATTGATATAAATTTTCTTTGTCTAAAACTAAAAACAAGAGGCTTCTTACAATTAAGAAGCTTCTTGTTTTTTGTATAAGTGAATGAGATTTATAATTATTAAAATGGAACATTTTATCCCCTATAAATCTATTTTTTAGAATACTTCCATGGATATTTTATTATAAGCTAAGTAGTTTAAGGTTTCTTGTTCCTAGTTCAAAAAGTTTAGACTTTCATGTCACATTATTGAGACATGAAAGTACCTACAAAATTTATGATAATGGCTATTTATCAACGAATGTTCATGAGATTTTAGTATAGAGATTTATGTCTTTCTACACTAGTAGCAAAACGTCATACTAAAAGTAAAAGAACCACCCAGACGTCTGCCAAACGTAAGAAAGGTGGTTCAAAGAAAAATAATTAAACTTTGCAATATACCACCTAAAGACAGCGGTTACAAATCAGACGGGATTTTACCAGCATCTCGTCTTTTATTATTATGCACATAGTTAGTGAGTTAAAACCTTTAATAAAAGGTTTATCTCTACACTCTCATTATACATTTTATCTCATTGGAGAACAATATCATCTTGTTTGGTATTTTTTATAATGAATTCTAGATTGATACTGCTTAAGACTTTTTTATTTTGGTGAGCTTTTTTCAACTACTTCTTTCTTTATATATGTCTTTTAATACCGCTTCATTTATTTTCAAATCCGATTTATCAACTAAATTCTTCTATATATAGGATTGTCCTTTTTATCTTTGCATTCCTTTTATGATAATTTGAGATGCATTGAGTTGGTGACTTGCACTACCTTATCAAAATTAATTAATTCAAGCTAATCCGAACATATCAGATGTAAATTTTTAATAATTTCCCTCTACAAATAAGAACTTCATTCGTTTCTGCATTCGCAAAGTAACAAGTGCACTATGTCACCAGTATGGCTTTGAGGATCTCTAGTTCTTCTATCTCTAAGTTTGGCTATCTTGTCACTCAATAGACAAACGAATTGAATTTCATGGTAAAATAGTAAATGTTTTTAAATAAGGGGATGGAGGGGTTTCAAGTGAAACTTAGAAAGATTTTTATGATTTGTTTTTTATTTATATTCACATTAACTATTGTGACTGGTTGTAGTTCTTCACAAAGTTCTACAACTGTAAAAAATGGAAAGGCATCTTCGTCTTCGAAGAACGTGGAAATTGAAGTTGAAAATGCTGAGTACGTATTACCATTAAGTGGGTCAATAGGAGGAATAAATAAAGATAAAGTATTGAAATTCAAAGTGAGTTTGAAAAATAAAGGGGATGAAATGTTAGAGATATCACCTTATCTCTTTACACTATATCAAGGTGATGAAAAAATGAAGAAATATGATAAGGCTGATTCAGATAAATTACGTTTAATAGAATTAGAACCTGGTAAAAAAACATCGGGGATTCTCTACTATGAAGTGAATAAAGCCTCATCATATGAGCTCGTTTATTCCAATGAAGAAACAAAAAAAAGAGACGATGAAACAGAAAAAGTTTCTTTCAAAATTGATACACAAGAAATAGAAAAGAATACAAAAGACTTAAACAAACCAGCTGAAGCTCTAAAAACCTATATAAACGCTGTTTATTATGATAAAGATATAGACAAAATTAATGAATTGTCCGGTGAAGATGGAAAACAATTTACTCAAAATATACATCAAGAATTTAAAAAAGATGCAATGTCCAGTACGCATAATGGAATTAGTGACCAGGAATTTGAAAGCTATTATAAAAAGTTAAAATCTGTACTGCAGGAAAAAGTTACATTTACAGTAAAATCAGTAGGTTCTTCTCCTGAGGAAGATAAAGTTGAAGTGGAATTAAAAGTAAAACCATTATTATTAAGCGAATTGCAGCCAAAATTAAATAAGGAAAATGAAAAATTGTTAAAAGAAAATCCAGGAATCGAACAGCCTAAATTATTTAGCCAATCGTTTAGTTACTTCATATCTATTTTGCCAGAAGCAAAAGTTTCAGATAAAGAAAAAGTAATAAAGGTTGAGATGGAACGATATGGAAAAGAACAATGGCGTTTTTCTAAAGGTAAAGTAACCGATTCAGAGGACGTAATGGAAATAATGGGAGAGTTTTTAAAACAATAAAAAGATATAAATGAAAACGAAGTTTGCAACAACCAAACTTCGTTTTTTCGATTTATAATAACTTACAACAACTGTTACCTCCAAACGATAAAAACACAAACTTTCAATTTAGAGAATATTTTAAAATCTTAGCTTGATGGATATGTGTCGGTACCCCATGTCCATCAAGCTAAGAACTTGTTTTACCCCCTAGTTTTTTGAGAGTAAGTTGTTTTTTGGAACCAGAAAGTTATATTTTTAACTATAAAAACTATGGGAAATTTTATCTGTTTTTCCTTTTTACCTACTTGCTAAATTCAGCAAGTAAAATATTTTTAAAAGGATCAGAACGACTAGTTTTATGGCCATTCAAATTGATAGCCACTGTATGCTTGCCTCCAAGTGTACCTCCAGCAAAAGTAGAAAACCCTGGGACACCTCCTGAGTGTCCCCATATCGAGACACCGTTTTGAAGTTTTGTTTCAAAGATTCCAAGACCATATCCATCGATTACTTCTGTTCCTGTAGGAACTGTAGTAAGCATTTGTTTTAGTTGCTGTTCCTTCAGTAATTTGCCACTGAGCAAGTAAGAGAAGAATTTATTTAAGTCGTCAGCAGTAGAAATCATATCACCATCCGAGCTACCTGGATTAGAATAAGTAACGTCTTTCAGCTCACTTTCTCCGTCATATCTTTCATATCCTCGGGCATGATTGGTGCCTGGAATAACCGTTGAATTGCCAGGTAGGAATGTATTCGACAATTCAAGCGGTTCAACAATTCGATTTTCAACCTCTTCCGCATAGCTGTTTCCAGTTACTTTTTCAATAAGGATACCCAATAATACATATCCCGTGTTTGAATAAGACCAACCCTTTCCTGGAGCAAAGTCTGGGGGAAGAGAAATCCCCATCTTTACGAATTCTTCAGCTGTATACGCTTTTTTTGTATCTTTAATATCAAAGTCCTTTGACTTTATGTAGTCAGCGATACCACTTGTATGGTTCAATATCTGCCGGATCGTAATCTGGTTACTATCATATCCGTTTCCTTGAATAACACCAGGCAACCATTTTTCAATGGAGTCGTCTAAATTCAAGCGGTTTTCTGCAGCTAATTGAAGTAGTACTGTTGCAATGAATGTTTTCGTCACACTACCAATGCGAAAGCGAAAATCTGCCTTCATTGGTTTCTTGGTTCTCAGATCCGCTATCCCGGCGGCATAGCTCCAATTTTTACCACCCTTAGAAATTTGAGCGAGTATTCCAGGGTATCCAAGTTGGAGTGCATCCCGCATTGCTTTCTTAACGGAAGTACGATCGCTTTGATTACTTGTTTGTAACGAACTAGATACATTTTGCGTGGGTTCTGCTTTTACAATTGAGGCTGGTGTTATGTATAACAGGGAACTTCCAGCTATTAAAAATGATAGACTTGCACATGTAATTTTACTGCGTGTTTTCATAAAGCACCCCACTCCTTTTTTTAAATTGTATAGTTAGTTGCTTGCTGTTTCGTATTAATCACACAGCTGTTATCTCCACCAATGACAAAAAGTCAGAATTGAATTCGTAATCATATTCATAATTATTATTTTTACGGACGCTATTCTGTCTTAGCAAACGGTAAATCCCTCTTCTTCCACATATATGTTAACGCCAGAAATTAGTTCTTTTGCTTAAAACACTCTTGTTACTGGTTTGTTTTTCATATATAAGTCATATCTGTTCCGCCTTACACACCTCCTTATATTTTGATCTTACACATTAAAAATCTCTTTTTTCTTACCTATTCCTTACAAATTACTTACGTTCAAAATAGCTTCTATAATAAAATAAAAACACAGAGATTTTTCACTTCTATGTTTCTTTTTTCGTTTTGGGAAACAATTAATTTTTAAGTTAATAGCGATGTGTCAGTACCCCATATTCATCAAGCTAGTGAAAAAACAACCCAAAACAGTAAAATTGATATTTCTGGGTAAAAATGTACAAAAATCTTATTTGAGGGCGTTATAAAATCCTTAAGTTGATGGATATGGGGTTCTACATTTTTTGCTGCACTAAAACAATCTTCAATAATCTAAATTAGATTTGTAACTACAAGTGGGTTTCTACTTGCATTAATATCATGAATGTTGCTTACTGCTATAAGATTACGCTTCTTGTAATCTTTCAAATGTAGACATATTAGTTCCCATCTTTGGTGCAGATACGGAATGTTGTTACCTTCAGTGCTCGCTTCTCTTGGTGGGACATAAATAATCCTGTAATGTTCCTTTAAAGACCTGAATCCCGTTCGAGTATGCGATAACAGTTTTATCAAAATTTAACGATGTAAGTGTAGACATTAAGTTTTTCATCTTATTTATTCACTCCTGTTTTCCATTCAGATTTTGTAATGGTCCCGTCAAAGTTGTATGAAATCTCTAATTGGTCGAATCCACTCTTATAGATATGCTTCGTACTTGTTCCGTTCAGCTCGGTAACATCTGTCCATGGCAGGTTACTATCATCTATCTCAATAAAGTTTACACCCTCCTTAGCTACTTGTAACATATCCTTACTAGCCCATCTCGAAAGCTTCGGCTTAATTAGTTCTTTGTATGTCTCCTGCGCTTCTAAACTTCCTAGAGAATTGAGATTCGCATATGCTTTCTTTTCTCGGGCTGCATATTGCTCCTCTTTGAGTGTTTCCTCTTCAGATTTCTCTGGCTCCTTATCTTGAATCAGCGTCTCTTCCACCTTCTCAACAGGTTTTTCTTCAGTGTCATCAACTTCTGCAGGTTTCTCCTCGGGTAGATTCTCTATCGCATCTAGTTTAGCCTTCAGCTTAATGTAATTAATTTCTAATTCATCATACTCTTTGGCTAATTTCTCTGACTCTGCTTGATAACGTTCTACTTGTGATGATAATCTATCGGTTTTTTGGTTATAACAAGATGTCAGCCCAAAGAATAGAAGAACTGTTGCCCCATACTTTGCAGCTGTCTTTCCTTTAATAGATTGTACTTTCTCGGTAAATGTAAATTTCTTTGATTCCATAATTTGTAGTCTCCCCCAAGTCACTCACATATCTAATTATAATGATTTAGTTACATATAAAATTTTACACGACTATTAATCAGATGTACAGTTGACTATACTAGACGATTAGTCATTTTTTCAAGGATTTAATATAGTGATAATATACGCGTATTTTGCCACTGTTTAATGACTACAGCGTATTTCTACTTAATGAGTTCTCACCACACAACAATCAGCTTAAGGTTTTAAATTATCCCCATAACAAAAATTTAGAACCATGTTAGTTAATTTTTTTAAAATTAGGAAAGCCATCCTCATAACTGAGAATGGCTCTTATAAATAAAGGTTTATGAATGCATTTTTGTACGTATACGTTTTAAATAGTGGTGTCTAATAATAAAGAAGTAAACCATTTGAATGCAAATAAAGCTTACTAATACTACAATTGAGCTTTGTAAAACAGACATTTCCCTACTTACTGTTTGTCCTAATTGATGAAACGTTAGAAATGCAAAACTACTGTGAAGCATAGCCACTACTATCGGCAGGAAAAATAGTAACATCATTTGTCTTGTCACGATTTGCTTTAACTCTCTTTTACTTAAACCTAATTTTGAGATCATTTCATATTGCTCTTGATCGCGTTCTAAATCAGTAAATAGCCGGAAATATAAAAAGCTTAACGTAAACACGAAAAATACAATCCCCACCATTACACTTGAAATAGAAAGTAGTCCGTTTTGTTGTTTCATTTCAATCCATCTTAAATACAGTGATGAAAACTTATAATAGTCTTCTTGATTCGTACCAATGAACTTCTTAAGACTTGTCGAAATCGCACTTGTTTCAGACCAATCTTTAACGATAAAACCGTAAATCGTGTAATCTCGGAGTACGCCTTCTTCTTGAACATGTAGGACCTTATTATAAACAGCATCAGAAACAATAACAGGGTTATCAATCATGGCTAACTCTGGGATATACACTGTTTTTTGTACAGAAAGTGGAATCTCGAGTTCACCATGATTTATTTCAAAAAATTTCAGATGCTCTGTACTTTTCTCTTTCTTATTAAGTCGTATAGCAATGCTATCATTTTCATTTGTTAATTTCTCTATTTCATACCCTAATTTTTTAGCGTATTCATTATACGCAGAAAGTTTAATCAAAGCCAATCCGTCTAATGTCCTTTTAAATTCTGTTGCTACAAGGTTATATGAAAATCCAGATTCCTCTAATTGTTTCTTTATCTCTTCAATATGAGCTTTTTCTTCTATATTCCCCTTATCTGAACGATAGGTAAATGCATATGGAGTCTCATGCTTAGCCAATTCAGGATTTGCAATAGCCGTACAAACTCCAATTGCTGTAAAAGATACTGCAGATATAATTGATACGATAAAAAAGGTTCTCGCATTATCTTTCATGCGATACATTAATTCTGAAATAACAAGGAGATTGGTTCTTTTAAAGAATGTAGTTTCTCTATTTTTTAAAGCGGATAACACATATACACACAATTGAGTAAAGAAAAAATAGGTCCCACATACAATGAATACGACTCCTACTCCTACGAGTAGGAATAATTGATTTAAACGCATGTAATCGACCGCGGCGATACTGTGGTGAACGCAGGAGTAACCCGCTCCAAATAAAATAATGACCAACAAGGATATATAAACAGACACTATTGGCTCAGTTTTTGGTTTTTCATCTGATTTTATGAGTTCTACAAGTTCATTCATTTTCACCATTTTTGATGTAAACAAAGAAATAAGTAGAAATAAAATAAAAAAGGACATTGCTGTTACTACCATTGCCTTGATTGGAAAGTAAAATGCTAACGTTTGCTCTATCCCTAATAAAGACCCACTAATCAATAAAAACAATTTAGAAAAAACCATTCCTAGTCCAATGCCTACTACGATTGAAGGGATTCCAATCAACATATTTTCGAAGTAAATTAATCGATAAAGCTGCTTATTAGACATTCCGTGTAACATTAATAATCCAAACTCTTTTTTTCTATTTTTTAAAAATGCACTAACAGAATAGAAAATAAATAAGAAAGAAAAAACAAAGATTAAGTAATAGGATAAATGAAATCCTATTTTTCCAAATGCACTCATGATGGTACTTAGATGAGTCAGCTCATCTTGTAGGTTCGGATGAAAGACAAGTAGTCCATAAGTGAAAAAAATCAATACCGCAAATGTACTACTAAAAAAATGACCAAGATATATTCTTTTATTTCGTAAAACATTATTAAATGCGAGTTGTCGAAAAGTCATGTTTATTCCCCCCTAACATAGAAAGACTATCCATAATTTTTTTATAGAATAATGGACGCTCATCTTTGCAAGTAACTTCATTGCATAACTGGCCATCTTTAATAAAAATTATGCGGTCACAGTAACTTGCAGTAACTGGATCGTGCGTTACTAACATCATTGTTGCCTTTTCTTCTTTGTTTAATAGTGTTAATAGTTCCATCACATCTTGAGAGGCTTTAGAATCTAAGTTTCCTGTCGGCTCGTCGGCAAGAACCAATTTAGGAGAGTGAATGAGTGCACGGGCAATCGCTGTTCGATGTGCTTGCCCTCCTGATATTTCATATGTTCGCTTATTTAAAATTTCGTTGATTCCTAATTTTTCCGAAATAGATTCTACTTGTTTATTTATTCTTTTCACATTCATGCCATCTAATACGAGTGGAAGAACTATATTCTCTTTTACTGTTAAGGTATGCAGCAGATTAAAGGATTGAAAAACGAATCCTAATTGCTTTCTGCGAAATAAGGCCAAATCATCAGAGGAGAGTTGATACGGATTTTGATTATGAATACATACACTGCCTGATGTTGGCGCGTCAATAGTAGAAATCATATTCAATAATGTTGTTTTCCCACTTCCCGAAGGTCCCATTATCCCAACAAATTCCCCCTCCATAATTGTTAAGTCTATATTTGAAAGTGCTGTATGTGGAACCTTTCCTGTATATTCTTTACTAAGATCATTTACTTTTACTATTTTCATATGAGAAATTCCCTCCAAATGTACACACTACGAATAAGATTTGATAGAAGATATCTGCCCACATTATGATTTTTTTAATACGAGTCATGTACCATTCACAACTAATCTGTTTCGGCTTCTCCTATTGAAACTAGAATACTTGGTCAAATTTATTAAGTACCAAATTAAATTTTATATCGTAACACATGATTTTTATTCATGTTTCTGTTTTTCATTGTAGTAGTAAGGTTGTTTTTCTCATATTGAATTACCTTTCATTTGTCTTACACGCTTGCAATGTTTCTGAAAATACAGTTTATAAAGTCAGTGAGCGTATTTTTTGAGGAGATAGCAAAAAGAATGCTACACGATTACTTTCCTTTACCGAACTAGGTTTCTATATAGTAATTCATAATATTTTTTCACCATACTCAAGTTCTTCTTCATCTAAAAGTGGAACAAATGCATTACTTAGAATGTCTATTACGTGTATTCCTGAAAATAGATGTCCAAATTGGATACAACCTATCTCCGCTGGACACCTATTTATACGGTTAATAAAAAAATGAGAGGATTCATTATTTTGCAAAAGAGAAGGATGTATAAAAGGTGTGTATTGAAATACTACGTTTACATGTTACCAGTTTCATACTTTTACGGGATACTCATTGCAAGTGAAAAAGTAAAAAAATATTTCACTTGAATTTTGGGTTATTCATTCCGTAAACGTTTTGAATGTGCTGTAACCTGAAAAATTTAAGCTGTAGAGTATCGTTATCGTATGCTCTCTACACTCGCATCAGTATGAAGTACTAAATTAAAAACATATATTCTTGAAAGAGGTTGAAAATTTATGTTCGTTTTAAACAAGTTCTTTACCAATTCACATTATAAAAAGATTGTACCTGTCGTATTACTTTCATGCGCGACACTGATAGGCTGTTCTAATAGTAATACGCAATCAGAATCAAATAAACAAACAAATCAAACCAATCAAGTTAAGCAAGAAAATAAAGGTAATCATGCTTTTGCTAAACTTGAAAAAGAATATAACGCTAAACTTGGTATTTACGCACTGGACACAAGTACGAATCAGACTGTTGCTTACCATGCAGATGATCGTTTTGCATTTGCCTCTACATCTAAATCATTAGCAGTGGGAGCTCTTTTACGTCAGAATTCAATAGAAGCTCTTGATGAAAGAATTACGTATACACGTGAAGACCTATCTAATTATAATCCAATTACTGAAAAGCATGTGGATACAGGAATGACGTTAAAAGAACTTGCAGATGCTTCTGTTCGATATAGTGACAGTACGGCACATAATTTAATTCTTAAAAAGTTAGGTGGTCCATCCGCATTTGAAAAAATCTTGAGGGAAATGGGTGATACTGTTACTAACTCCGAGCGATTTGAACCTGAATTAAATGAAGTAAATCCAGGAGAAACACATGATACGAGTACACCAAAAGCAATCGCTAAGACGCTTCAATCTTTTACATTAGGAACTGTACTACCATCTGAGAAACGTGAACTGTTAGTAGATTGGATGAAGAGAAATACGACTGGGGATAAATTAATTCGTGCGGGTGTACCAAAAGGATGGGAAGTAGCTGATAAAACAGGTGCAGGATCTTATGGAACAAGGAATGATATCGCAATTATTTGGCCACCAAATAAAAAGCCGATTGTTCTTTCCATCCTTTCTAATCATGATAAAGAAGATGCAGAATACGATGATACACTTATTGCAGACGCTACGAAAATCGTGTTAGAAACTCTAAAGGTTACGAATAAATAAAAATAGGTTAAAAGTTTTCCATTTTAGTCACGTGTATTCTCTGTTAACAGACACATGCATGCTACTCAAGTCAACTACCCCCACTGAGATGAAGCGTTTCAGTGGGGGCTTGAGTTAGAACTCTAGGTCTTTTCTTCTATCGCTAGACAGTTTGACGCTCTAGAATTCATGCCACCGTATGGTAACACCCCAAGTATGTTTTTGGTTGGTACTAGCAACGAACTATTGCTTTCCCACTTGCACCACCCTTTCAAAAAGAGCAATTCTTCCTTGTGGAAGAAGCCACCACTCAGATGAATCCGACGTGAGCTACAAGCCTCGACAAGTCGAATACATATGGATGGTTGACGCACCCACTAAGCTATGCGCGAAGTAACAGCCTTACGTTTTTGCACTTCTAATAGAATCGGCGTTTTTACTTTAAGATTTTCATCTGATACAGTAAGATTAATTACTTCCTGTCGTAGACTTTTTACTGTATCTATTTTTATCTTATTTGTTTTTTCTAATATCTTGTACTTCTATTGTTTGATCGTTATGACTGGTACTTGCTCGGTGTCAGAAATTTTACTGTAACCATAATAAAGTAGAAAAAATAATAAAATAATTGTCCAAATAAATATAAACACTTTATAATCATACTTCATATGAAAAACCTCATTTTCCCTATATAAGTGAATGTACATACACCTTATAAATTCAATTACATAAATTATTGGATGTTTTAGTTGTAAAAAATCATTAAAGATTAGAAATCGTTATTCATAAACATATCCAAGAAATCTTCAAAAAAATATCATCTAGGCATTTTAACATTTCATAAAAATGCACAGATGATATTTTTACGTTTAGCTAAGTAATGCTTTTTATGTAATAAATCTTTATCTCTATTTCACCTTAATGTTTATATGTACAAGAGTCTGTGTAGCAACTAGGCTGTACTTTAAATATGTACTAATTTGTGTGTGTGGGAAAGGAAGCACATTTTATTTAAAGTTGTTACTTTAAACCCCTTAATTAGTTGGTAGTCTTCTTCATTCAGACAGAAAAGAAATTTAAAGTGTACACGTATTTTAAACTCAGGCTCTTTACTACACACACTCCTATCCACATAAAAACATCTATAGCTTTTTGTAACAATACAGAAATTGAAGGAAATAAAAATGAAATAATTTTAATGTTAAGTAACATCTTTGTAACACAAATGTAACATAAAACATTTAATCGTACAATACTTTTTTAACTAATTATTAACAAAGTTCTATTAAAATCGTTCAATTTTAATAATGTTCCCATAGACTATTACAATTAGAGTTGCTTGTGTTTTATTAATTATCCTTCATTTCAGCTCCATTTCGGCATGTGTCTGTTATACAATAAGCATATACTTGAAAGGCAATGGAGTAACTGTTTATGTATGTCAAACAATTAAGATAGCTTCCTTTCATCTCTTGCCCGAAACCAATTCATCTTCACCTACTCAATTCGCGTTCCTTTTGGAAGGAGTCTTCTTGGCTAAAATGACAAAAAAGTTGAGGATTCCCCCAACTTTTTTATACATTTATTGTCTTATTAATCCTGTAGATGTAACCTGATATGTTCTTTTCTTTCCTATATATTCCTGTTTTCCATTCTCAAGGTTAGTTAAAGTCGCTCTTGTTTTTTCCTTAGCTGCATCCCCTTCTATATGAGTAAATTCTATATAATCTCCCACTTTTATAGGTACTGTTTGGGTTTCAGCATTTTGTTGTCCATTTCCCATGATTTCTTTATTGTACATAACGCTACCAGACGAGTTCTGGACTTTAATACTTGCATATGTACTATTGAAGTAAGAATGCGGTACGCCAGCTTCTAATTTGATTTTCAGCTCTTCTGCTGTTTGATTATAATCTACTTTTGCAATTTCTCGATCACTATATCCTTTTAATGACCATGCAAATTGTTTTCCATCTAGAATTGTTGTCTCTGGCATTTTTTCTACTTTCTTTAAGCCCTCTTTTGTAACCTGGTATCTTGCTGTCTTTCCAATAGTTTCATTTTTGTTATTTTCAAGATTCATTAATGTTGCGCGTTTTTTTTCCTTTACAGCGTCTCCTTCTATATGAGTTAATTCAATGTAATCTCCCACTTTTACGGGCACTGTTTGGGTTTCAGTATTTTGTTGTTTGTTTCCATAAATGTCATTATTATACACTACTTTTCCTAATGCATTTTGTACTTTAATACTCGCATACGTTTCATTAAAATAATGATGCGGTACGCCTGCTTTTAAGTCAATTTGCATTTCTTCTGTCGACTTATTGAAATTGATTTTTGCAAACTCAAAATCACTAATTCCTTTTAGGGACCATGCAAATCGATTCCCTACTAAAATATCAGAATTTCCATTTGTAATTCCTACTTTTTTCTCTACAGTTCGATCAAATATATCTGTTAATGTAATTTTAGCAAAAGCTGTTTGAGGCAATTGCATAGTTTGACTTACCTCAGTTTGGTAGGACTTAATATTATCAATTACTTTTAAAGGTTGTCCCGCTAACTTTTCATTGTCATAGATTTCAATTTTCCCTTTAAACTGTGGAGTACTTTGTTCTTTCAATTTCCATGAAACATTTAATTTTCCAGCTTCAAAGCGAGTATTTTGGATATCAAAATCTAAATTTCCCATTTCTGGTTGACTAGGCTGATTTATATTAAACGTTTTTCCAGTACCAATAGTTGATTGAGTATTTCCTCCTGCCCTAACCCATAGATATTCTGAAGTTGCTCCTCCATCGTATTGATAGGACGTATCATGTTGCCCAGAGATACGCTGATTATTCCAAGAATTCCATTGTTTATCTGAAACTTTTCTGCTGTATCCATTCTTAAGACGTGCTTCTCTTACATCTTGTCCATTACCAGCCCAGTCCTCTTGAAACATCGATAAACCATAGTTAAATGCAACATTCGTAACTGGATGATCCATAATAACAACTAACTTCCATTGATTTAATGTATTATCTTTTATCCACTGGCCAAACTTTGTATGGCCATCTTCTTGCCAAGAGCGTAGAGTCATTCTATACCATTCACTATCTTTCCAATTATAAGTTGTTTGTACCTTCAGACCTGTTCCTTCTCCACCAAATCTGCTGGCTTCTGAAGTCGGCGATAAATATTCAGCTTTTATTGCTTGGTTTGATGCTATTGGATCCCAAAGTGCAAAGTGAAGGGTACGTTTACCGAATTGATCAAAACCACTTTGTTGTTGGAAACCCGCATAACCACCACCCTCCCCTCCCTGATTCCAGTTATGCACAGCCCAATACGTATAAGGTGCTGTTTGGACTGGTGACCAGTCTATACTAATAATATCTGAAGCAGCAGTATTTTGTGGTGTTACATAAACTGATGGGGCATGCGATCGGGTTGCTGCCTCTGTACTAGAAATTGGTGCTCCATACATTGACAACATGGTACAAGCCGTTGAAACCATAACAATTCTTTTTATTTTTCCCCTTGTTTTTACTTTAAACATAACTTCCTATCTCCTTTTAAATTATTTTAGTTACATTGAATAATAACCCTATATATCCCTTTAAACAAATTATGTAATAAAGTAACATTAGCTCTAAAATCTAAATATATTTAATGTTTTTTACACTGCTATTATTAATCAAATTATAGTATTTTGTATTAAAATCGTATGATTTAGGACTAAATATAAAGTGAAAATTTTATAAAATTTCATAAATATGTAGTTTTAGATATTTATGATGAAAGACCCACTAAATAACTTAATTGATTTTATAAAAGATTTCCTTTCGTTATTGATTACACTATTAAACCCAGAATTGTTTACTAGAAAAATGTTATGTAAACTTCGGTTTATCGATTAGACAAAATAGTTTATCAATTTGCTGATATCTTATCATTAGTTAGAAAGAGCCTACTTAAAAACGTAGACTCCTTTAGGTATCTATACATTACATATATAACAAACATAAAAAAATAACATCGCATTCTTCTGTTAGTTTATTTAATATTTAATGACGTAGATAATGTATTCCAAGGTGCATTTGTAGATGTATTTTGATATTTAAATTGCCCATTTTGCTGTCCTGAAGCATCCCATTTATATTCCCATCCATCCACTGTTCTATCCCCATTTATATCAATCATCTTAGAATCTACTTTTTTTAGTTTTTGACCACTCATTTGAGCAATTGGATTTCTACCATATCCCATTTCATTTGTATAAATGTATAAATAGCTCCCTCCATGATCTTTAACTGTACTTAAATTATTAGGACCAATAAATTCAACCCCGCCTAATTGAGATTCAACTTTTACCACATTTAATGATGTTAATGGTGGTGCAGGTGCTGCGGATACATCAGTCGCTAAGCCAACTGTTGCTCCCACTACTAATGATGAAACTCCTAAAATCATTCTTTTTAGCATACACTCATCCCCTTTGTATTTAATACAAATTGATTCTATCATACTAATTTCATACATTTCGTTTTCTGTGAAAGAGTTAACAAAAAGTACCTATTTATATATGAAATTGTGCATATTCATTGCATTTTTACTATTTACACTTACTACTAATCCTACTACAGCATAATTGCTTCTCTATCTTGATTGACTTAATACATTTTGCCTTATTTCAAGCTGTTTTTTGTAAGAACTAATAAATGGTGTGTAGTTCGGTGTTTTAACAAATAAAGAATAGAGTTGCAAATCCCACTCTATTTAAGTCGGCTTTTCCTCTAGCATTATAAACAAGATCCACCACTTGCATCAATTAACTCACCAGTTATCCAACGACTGTCTGATGAAGAAAGAAAACCTACAATATCAGCTATATCATTAGGTTCTCCCAACCTATTAAATGTAGATAAACCTGCGGCATATTTTTGCCCATCTCTATTCCCCAATGTCTCAGCGTTCATTTCTGTATTAATTATACCCGGGAGAATTGCATTTACTGTAATACCACGGGCACCAAGTTGTTGTGCTAAAGTATGAGTGAGTGTATTAATTGCTCCCTTAGATATACTGTAGGCAAAAACACTTGGGGAGGCTACCCGTGTGACAAAAGACGAAATATTGATAATCCGGCCTCCATCTTTTAAACGTGGCAAAGCCTTTTGAATAATGAAAAATGGAGCTTTCACATTAATATTCATAACCTCATCAAAAGACTCCTCTGTAGATTCCTCTAACGTTAAAATCTGCCCAATTCCAGCGTTGTTTACAAGAATATCAAATGTAGTATCGCCTATATATTTTTGAAGAGATTGATCCATCATTGAATACAATTTATTAATACCGTTAAAGGTACTTAAGTCTGCACTAATCGCAAATGCGGAACCGCCATCTTGTTTAATTTTATCCACTACACTTTCTGCTTCTTCTTTTCTTTTACTATAGTGAACAACGACTAACGCACCAGCCTGTGCCAAATGTAAGGCAATGCTTCGGCCTATTCCTCTACTAGCCCCTGTTACTACTGCAATTTTCCCCTTCAATTTATTCATCTCATCATCCCCTTGCTTAAAATTCTACTTAGTTATATCACAAGATACCCTTTGAAATGTTGCTCTCTCATTTGGTTTTCTTAAAGAACCTAGATAGTATTGCTACTAATTTTATTTAATACTAAAAACATCTAATTTTCTTTTGATGATATAGTGCCTCATGTCCGTTAAGCTGGGAAAGTGAATACCAAAAACTAAGAAAATTATTAGGTTAAGATTGTAGTACCCGAAAAATATTTAGTTTCTAAACTCTTGTTAAGTAGCTACGATGAACAATTATACTAAACTAATAATGAAAAAAGGATCTGATATGAATATCAAACCCTTTTTTACTATGTATAATTATTTCACAGATTCTTTTAATTCTTTTCTAGCTTTAAATGCCGGTGCTTTAGAAGCAATAATCCAACATTATTATATACGGTTTCAACGAATTTTATGTTGAACTTATTATATTTCAAGAAGTCCGTTACTTTTAGAATCGACAATTCTTCAATACCCTTAGACTTTCCCTACGCCCCCTGTAGAGATTTTTTCAATAAACTAACATACTTTTTGTACGCTTTCTGAACCTTATCTCTACTATTTTGTAGCCACTTCAATGTTAAATCTTTTATCAAAATAGAAATCCCTTTAGTATTGTGAACTACCCGCCACTTAACGCCCTAACGGACTGTTTGAAGTGGGGGCTTCTCGGTTAGTCGTTACTTTTGGTAGCTAACGAATTCGTCCTAAGACAGCCGAGCTAACTCCCTTGTTCCAAGGGTTATTTTATTGCTATCTATACTAACGCCAATAGGCGTATTGCTTCATTTTTGATATTGATAGCTGCGTTATAATCTCTATCGAGATTTACACCGCATATACAAGAATAGACTCGCTCAGACAATGACATATTTTTCACATTTCCACAACTGCTACATGTTTTTGTGGAAGGAAACCATTTGTCTATTTTCACAAGTTGTTTGCCTTGTTCATGTAGTTTATAAGCTAAAAAAGAAGTGAACATACCCCAACCATTGTCAGCGACACTTTTTCCAAAATGAAGTGCTTGCGACATTCCTTTCATATTTAGATCTTCAATAGCTACAACATCAAAATGAGTAGCTAACTCTTTAGACTTATGATGAAGGAAGTTCTTACGTTGGTTTGCTACTTTTTCATGCAGCTTAGCTACACGGATACGTTGTTTATTCCAACGCCCTGAACCTTTTGTACGTCTTGATAATACTCGTTGAGCCTTTGCTAATCGGTCTAACATTTCACGATAGAACTTAGGATAATTGGCTCTCTCATCCTCAGAACTGACGTATAATTGATCCATCGCAAAGTCTAATCCAACAACTGTTTCTACTTCTTTTTGTACGATCTCTTTTTCGTATTCAGTCAAAATGGACACATAGTATTTACCAGTAGGTGTCATAGAAATCGTACATGACTTGATTATATGGCCTTGTGGTATTTCTCTATGCTGTTTGATACGTACCATTTTCAGTTTTGGCAATTTGATATGACCGTTAAGCAATATAATATTTCCGTTCACTACATTCGTTGTATAAGACTTTCTGTCTTTTTTGCTTTTGAATGTTGGGAAGTCATTTTGACCACGAAAGAAATTTTTATAGGCAGTTTGCAAGTTTAGTTGAGCATTTGCCAAAGCTAATGAATCAACTTCTTTTAACCACTCAAATTCTGCTTTGTATTTCGCAGGAGTGGGAAGCTTTTGTTTCTTTAGTTGATTCTTATCATCTTTATGTTTTTCATACGCTTCTTTCCGTTCAGCTAACATTCTGTTATACACGAAACGTACGCAACCAAAAGTTTTATGCATAAGATGTGCTTGGTCTTCTGTTGGATACAAACGGAATTTATATGCTTTATTCTGCTTTGTCATATCATTTCACCTCACTTTTCACTTTGATTTTCAATATATGTTTTTACTACGTCTATTGGCGAACCACCAGTAGTTAGCAAGCAAAAACTTCTTGACCAAAACATCTCTTTCCAAAGTTTCTTTTTCACTTGTGGAAAGTCTCTTTTAATAAGTCGAGAACTTGCACTTTTATAAGCATTGATGAATTTTGTCATTTCTGTATTAGGGTGTGCCTTGAACAAAATATGAACGTGGTCTACATCATGATTCCATTCAACTAACGTGATGTTATAGTTTTTAGATAGTCGAACAAACATATCTTTTGCATAGTCTGACATATCATTATCAAACACATTTCTTCTGTATTTCACGACCAACACAAGGTGATAATATAACAAGAATACTGAATGGTTATTACTATCTAATTTCATTTATATACCAGCCCTTATAATTTATAAGACTGATTATATCAGAGGCAAAATAAAAAGGAAAACCTTTTGGCTACGCCAAACCGAAATTCATCTCCCACCTACCGTTGGGCTACGCCCTTCACACGCTTGAGGAAGGAGAATTCTTTCCGGAAATTCGTTAAAATATTCCAAAGTAATTCTCATTAAACGGCAATTATAAATGTAGGGTTCTACTTATGTCTGTTATTTATATAAATAATATGATTTATCAACTTATCTATATCTTGACTTAAACTTAGCACCTGCTGATGTCTAAATCCATATTTATCTACAAGTTTAATTAATTCTACTTTCTTGTCTTCAATTAGTTTTTGTAAGTTTCTCATCTCCATATCTATTAGAACTCCTTTTTTACGATTTAGCAGTTAAATTATAGTATAGATATAAAAAATAAAGAAACTGGAACTTTTGGAAATCGAAAGAAATTCAGACGTGTCTAAAATATAATAAAATTATATATATGCATAAATGCATTTAAATTCTTCCCTGATAATGTTATAATAGAATTAACCAAGAAGTATCCAACAAATTATGATTAATCACTACACTTTCTTTCAGAATAAGTCAACATATAAAAAGACACTATGCATACTATAGTGTCTTTTTATATGTTCTAATATTAATTGAACGCCTCCCACCTACTCACTGGACTGTGCCCCTTCACACTCCTTGAGAAAGAAGTCTTCTTAGCTAAAATGATAAAAAACACTAATAGCCTTATTATTTTTCGTGATATTCAGTTAATAAAAACAATAAGGGTTTATTGTTTCCATTCCTAAAAATCCTTATTTTTAAATAAAAAAAGAAAAACACTCCCGAGAGTGCTTTTCTTTTTAATAAATATCATCTATACTGTTTTTACTAGGAGTTGATTTTAGAATATGATCTCTTAGGCTTAGGTAATACTTTTTATTTAATAAACCGCAAAATTGGCTGATTTTGTGGTTTATTTTTATGGGCGATAAAATTTAACATGGCCACCATCACGATCAAACCAACCTCTAAATGCCCAGTTAATCCATCCGCCATCACCTTTATTCGTGAATTCCCCATCCTCAAATACCCAAATTCCAAAAGTGATTCCATCATATACTGTTGTTCCGAAGAATTTAACACCGTTAAAACGATCCTCATAGTTTTGGTTTAAGTTAAAAACCATAACATTATAACGTTGACCTGCAGAATAAAATGTTGATTCCATTACACCTTTTACAAATCCTGAACGATTAGTTTGACTATTAATAGCATTCCTAATCAAATTAGCGATACCTAATACATCTATGCTTACATCTAAATTCGCACTAGCTTTGGCTGCATTTGGTAACTTAGACTCTACAAAATTAGTAGGTAATTCAGTAGATAAGTTAGTAGGAATATTAGTTTTAGCAGGAGAGACCTCAGCTGCACTTGCATCTGTTGGTGCGAAAGCTCCCAATCCTCCTAAACCAATAGTTCCAGCTAAAGCAAGGTTCACTAACTTTTTCATTTTTTTCATAAAAAAACCTCCTTTAAATTTTTATAAGGTATTCACCCTTACACCTCAAAGTATATATTTCTTATACAGAAGAGGCAAACGATTTTATCGAAATTTTTTTAAAGTTTTAATAGTCAAAAAGTTAATAAATATGCAAACAAAACTATTGAAAATGCATATAATGGATAAAATCCAAAAGATATATACATTTAAAGGAATAAAAAACCATTAACTGAATTTTTTGTAAATAAATGAAAAAACTTTTGTTTTAGTGTCTTAGATTCTTGTGCAAGAAATACTTGTATTGTGTACAACGAGGTAGAGCCGCATCGCTATTAAGCTAAACTATTATAGTATCCATATAAAAAATCAATTTTCCAGACAAATAAGAGTTATATAATATTGTAAATAAAAACATATCATCAACTCTAATAGAATAGAGCTTTTAATTTATTAATTAAAGAGAACTTTATTTTCGTACAGCTATGTACAACGATTCTTTCTAAAATAAAAATACATCACTATTAAATAGTGATGTATTTTTATTTTAGATATTAGAATAGGAATACGGACGAATTACTAAGGAAAAGGTTACTGAATAATATTTCCATAATAGAGCATTTAAATCCTAACTTCTCAATTTTATCTACACTTTCTTATCTGCCAACGAAACATTAGATACAATTATCAATCCATTTCCCTTTTAGGCTCTACCAACATGATGTGGGATTCCTTTTCAGTGAAAGGTTTATGCTCAACGCTTCTCGGGACAATAAACATCTCGCCCTTAGAAATTTTCACCTGTCCATCACGAAAATCGATGAACATCTCCCCTTCAAGCACAATAAATAGCTTATCCGTATTAGGATGCTCATGCCATATAAAATCTCCATTAGCTTTAAAAAGCTGAATTTGATCATCATTCATTTCACCAATCACTCGTGGATACCAATAATCGTTAATTTTAGATAACTCGTCATTTAGTTTAATAGGTTGGTAATGGATAATAATCCCTCCTCATTTTTAACTTCCACTATATTACAGTAATCTAACTAAAAAAGTCGTCATTATGCTTAAAAAGAAAATGCTCATGCCAGAACTTTTTATTCAGATAGTACAAAGGAGTGATTTCAATGAAAGTTCTTTCAATCCAATGTTCCTTTAACTCTCCATAAGTATAGAACAGTGATTTTCAAATAAGAATGGACCCCTGTTGACATTAGTATGGATTATTGATGAAATTCTCGCGATATTTAGTAGGCGAAATGCCAACTCGCTTCTTGAAAACTCTACTAAAATAAAAAGGGTCTGCGATTCCAATAGCTTGCGCAATTTGTTGTACAGGCACACCACTTGTACATAACATTTTTTGAGCCATCTTTATACGATAGTTCAATAAATATTCTGCTGGCCCCATACCTGCATGCTTTCTAAACACGTAAGAAAGACGATTTCGATTAATATTATTTTGTTCTGCAAGTGTATGAATTGTAATATCTTTATAATAGTATTTATGAACATAACTAGATATTCTTTCGAATAAAGTATGCGACTCATAGTTGTTTTCTCTATTGACAACACTTAATAAAGCTTCATTCAACGCTTCGCGAAACAGCATTTCGGTCTGAAACATCGAAATGCCTCCACGCTGATTATATACATCCCAAAGACGCATAAGTAATTCGACAAGACGAGGAGATTGTCCTGTTAATAATTCAAAATGCTGATGAGTAAAGCCAGAGTCTTCTCGTTCTGAATTGCTTATCCGATATAAAACAAGAATATATTCCCAGTTTATTTCACCAAGCATTCTATGGGCTAATGTCATTTTTGCACCCCCATGTATAACTTTTCCTGGGGAGAGGGTATACGGCGTACCATTAAATTGAAATTGCGTCTTCCCTGCAAGTGGAAATACAAATCCCGGGAAAGAATCTGTAGACTCAGCACAAGGCACACCTGGATTTTTAGCATAACGATATACTCCTTCTACTCGGAAAGGATTATTGGCAAGATACTCTGCTAACTCACTCACGTCCAACTTCACAATGCACGCCTCATTTCAATAATAGTTTTCTTGTAATTCGCGAGATTAATTGGTGTACATTCTGGGCAACGCTAAACTAAAAATAGTACATACGACTTAACAAGATTTGGTTACTAACCTATAAATATATTTTTTTCATTTATTGACAAAAGTATCCTCCCCATATTATTGATAATGATTTTCATTGTAGTTTGATAAAAAAACATTTGTCAAGTTAGATGACCTAGAAAAATGACGAAACAAGGGGTACAGAGGGACGGTTCTGTTGCAAATAATACCTGGTCTTTGTTAACTAATTCCCCTCAAAACTGGAATGATCATGTACACACCGGGTTTCATCAGCCGATTCGAATAATGGTACAGCAGATCAACGAAGCTAAGTCGAACTCTGATCTAATACAACTTAGTAATTCCCCCTATTGCAAATGAAACAAAGTATACAAGAGTTAGCTAATGAGATAGAAGCGTTTGGATATGAAGAACCAAAAGTTTTTTTGCACTACGTCAATCTATTAGTACATACTCAAAATCTCATTGCATAAAAGCATCACCTGATTCTATTCTTATCGTTTCAGGTGCTCTACAAGCTCTAGATCTTATATCTGTAGGTTTATTGAAACCTGAATCGACAGCTTTACTTGAAAGGCCATCTTACCTTTATTTCTTACATGTATTTCAATCTGCCGATATGGATTTTTCAGGATTACCCATAGATAATGAGGGCATAATAACAAAGTCAATTTTAAATCAAACGCAAAAATCTCAGCAAAATATTCTATACACTATTCCATCTTTTCATAATCCTACAGGATTTATTATGTTAGATTCTAGAAGGCCTGAGCTTTTAAAGGTTTGCAAAGAAGAAAGAATCCCCATTATAGAAGATGATATTTATAGAGAATTATGGATTGATAAGGAACCTCCTCTAGTCTTAAAAACAAAAGACATGCATGGTCTGGTTCTTTATCTTGGAAGTCTTTCAAAAAACCTCACTCCAGGATTACGAATTGGATGGATTGTAGGTCCACAATCTGTTATTAATTGTCTAGCTGATATCAAGATGCAATCTGATTACGGATCGAGCACTTTATCCCAACGTGTTGCATTTAAATGGATGAGTAGTGGCTTATAACAATAACATTTATCATAATTTTCAATAGTATTTCATCAATAAATAGAGAATTTTTTTCTGTACAGCTGCGTAGAATGATTCTACCTAAAATAAAAAATAGAGTCTCAAGACTGGGATCTTGAGACTCTATTTTTTATTTTAGACAGGAAACCATAATTTTCTCTAACTCTTCTCTACTTAAATTATCTGCAAGAATTGTGACTTGATAAGTATTATTCTTTCCTTTTGCAGGAACAATCATTCTCATCACTTTAAATTTATCCTTTGTGCTTTCAGATAAAGTTATTTTTGTACTAACTAATTCATAATTAGTTATCTTTTCACTAGTCCCTACTATCCCCTTCAACGACTCTTCTCCTTGATCTCTAACTGCAGATTGATACACCATATATACGGAATCTTCATTTCGATATTCATAAACAATAGTGGGATCCATTTTTTTAATAGCCAATGGTGTTTGAATATCTTCTCCAGTGAATTTATACCCTTTTACTACATACGTTGGTCTCTTAATTTGAAAACCAAGATATTCCTGTGCTTGCTTTTTATTCAATTTTAAAGACGAATAAATTTTCTGTCTAAATGGTCCAATTTCTTCAACATTTTTCTCATATTTTTTTTGCTCTTCTGGTTCTAATTTTTCAGGACTTCCTGCTAATTTTACTTTCTTATACAAAATCTGTGATTCTGTTTCTAAATTAATAAATCGCTCAAATTCTTCCTTCGTAAACAGATCCCTCGCCACTCCAAGCTCTGTAAGTAAAGTATTATATTCTCCTTCTGAAACAAAAAATTCTGATTCTGCCTGTTCTTTAGTACCAATCATTTTTTCTACAATTTGCTGTATAGAAATATCAGGTTGTGTTTTTAATTCTTTCATATTATCTTTTACTTCTATTTGTTGTTTCTCAGAATTTTTCGGTATATCAGCACGGGCATTTAATAAGGATACAGATGATACAGCAATAACTGCCAAAGCTCCTAGCGCAGACCAGCGATATGATTTTTTTTGGAATTTTTTAATCATTAGAATTCTCCTTTTTAACATTCTTTTGTTTTTACTAAAATTCGCCACACCGGGTACTTGATAATAACCTGAGTAATGTTCCAAAAGACTAATAATAGTATGGCCATATGCAATTTGTTCCTCTGAATCTATACATGTAAGAGCTAATGCATCGCATGCTAGTTCTTGATCTTCCCGCATACATGAGTAGGCATACCAAAGAGTAGGATTAAACCAATTTAAAATGAGTAAGCCATGCATTATCCAGTTCACACCAACATCTCTTCGCTTGATGTGAGCTAATTCATGATGAAAAATATACCGTAATTGTTGCTCATCTAATATTTTCATATGTACAGTTGACAATAGCAACTTGGGACGAATAAATCCAAACACTGTTGGACTGGAAACCTTTCCAGATACAAATAGAGGGATATTCCGTTGAATAGACATAGATTGCTTACACTTTTCAAAAATCTGTACAATCTTCTCGTCTGTAATAACAGGTTGTTTTTTTATGTAAAGTAATAAATGCCTGTTCATTATAAAAGTAGCAACACTTAGAAGGATAACGCCAGTAAGCCAAATATACATACAGATTGTATAGAATGAAATCGTCTCATCATCCTGCTTTTCATTCATGCCTGTTTGTGTCTTGTTTGCCTGAGCAGTTTTTGTTGAATTTGAGGTATAAGTATCTTCTTTTGTGAGAACCTTTGTATCGTCTACATCTTTTAATTCTTGCATACGTTCTTTTGTAAGAAAATTAGCTACAGGATTTCCCTTAAAAATGAATGCATCATCATTCTTGTAAGTAAGAACAGAATAGATACTATAGGAACTATCTGGCGACCAAGGTAATACAAGTCTTATAATTAATATAATCCACAGCATATATTGCCAACGTGGCGTTAACTTATTTCTAAACAAGACCTTGATACACAATATTAGTCCCACTAATATACTAGCCATAATAGAGGTCTCAATCATCCAATCAAAAAAAGCAGGTAGATAGATATTTATAAATTTTTCTATCACTACAGTCTATCCTTCCTCTGATTTTCCTCAGTTTTCTCATCCAAAATACGTTTAAGTTCGTTAATATCCTCTGAAGACAGCTTTTCTTCTTTCAAGAAATTTACAAGTAAAGGTTTAAATGCTGCACCATAGAAACGTTTAAGTAAAGATTTCGTTTCTACTTGTAAATAACTATCTTGCGATACCAAAGGATAATAAGAGTACAAACGCCCTTTATCTTGATGGTAAGCCACTGCTTCTTTGTGAACTAATCGATTAATCAGCGTTCGAATCGTTTTGGGTTTCCAATCCATTTTCACCTCTAACGCTTCAATCACCTCATTTGCCGTTTGTGGAGATTTTGACCACAGTACTTTCATAACTTCTAACTCAGCTTCTGAAATTTTAGGTAATTCATTCATTGTTTAAAATTACACCCCTCGTATTACGTTTGTAATCCACAACTGAATATTACACTTGTAATCTCTTATTGTCAATCGTATTTAATGTTTGTAGAACCCTTTCCTATGCCCATTAACATAAATTTAGACTATCATGTTCTCCTAATGAGACAAGAAAGCAGATCTTTCATAAATATTTTTTGTTACTAATATAGAATTAAATTTTAACTTCACACTTAATTAGTATTTGCTACTTTTACAAAGTACCCATTTTCTTGTCCCTATACATGGACAAGAAAATGGGTACTAAATGAAATATATCTGTAGATAATTCAGCATTTTACACTATAAATAGGTTCCTACTTTCATGTCTTTGTACAATAATAAATGTACAAGGACATGAATCTCTAAACAATTTAGACAAAAAAGTCTAAACTTTCGTTTTTAGATATTAGGTGTAACAAGACATTCTAAGCTGAAATTTTATATATTTACATAACTAACCCCATTTAAATGTCTCATTCAGATTATAGTAAAAGTATACATTTACATATTGTTTTAACTTACAGTTATCAACATTTTTTTACCTTCATCTTAGTAAAAAGATAAATCATGAAACTAAAATTATTATTATGCAAAATTGCATTTCAAATGCAGTTGATAATAACTCTTATTGTAACTATAATTGTTACACGTTAGGTGATATACGAAAGTTATTTACGGTTATATCTAACTGTGCATTTAAATACAATCGGAATGGAGATGTTATAAGGTATGAAAAAAATCATTTTAGCTGGTGCATTAGGAATTGCAGCTCTTGCAGGAACAAATTTACCAGGGTTAGAGGTAACCAAAGCAAGTGCAGCTGTTGAATCAAATATTTCATCAATAGAAGGACGTGTAGTAGAAGTTTCAGGGAATACTATTTATATTGAAGTGAAAGGATCCAATAAGAATATTGATAATACTAATCGTTTTAGTATTACTACAACTAACTTTAATCCTAATGTAAAAATTGGTGATGATATAAAAGCTACTGGTGCGATGATGCGTGATTTTGAGAGTTATATGATTGCACAGTCTATTGAAAAAGTTCAAGGGACTGATACATTGCATCAGGGAGAATATTTAGAACATGTTTTCGCATACGAATATGAAATAGGATATATTAAAGAAGTAGGTAAATTTCAATCATTAGATTATGTAATCGTTCAATATAATGGAAAAGATGGGATTCAAAAAAAGAATGTTACGGTTTATTTGACAAAAGGTCAAAAATTTAATGCACATGAAAAAGTGAAAGTGCATATGGCGAACGCTGAAAGAAGTAATGAGTGGTCGGTAATGGACGAAATTGAAAAAGTTAATGATTCTCAGGCACAAAGTAACCCTATTTTGAATCGTGAAGTAAATGGCCATGTAACAGGTGAAATCATAGAGGTTGGAAATAAATTTAATGAGTTTAATTACGTAATAGTTCCTTATATTAATCAATATGGTCAAAAGGAAATTATCGAAGTTCGTTTAACTCAAGGACAACAATTTAAACTAGGCGACAAAGTGAAAATTAATATGGAATTGGCTTTGGGACGTGGTAATATCGATGCAGATGTAACCGTTATAGATAATATTCAAAAAGTAGATGAAACCAACACTCAAGCTTATCAAAATGATCAGTGGGTTTGGTCTTAAATATAATTAGAAATTCAATTTTTCTCTTTAATGTATATACCAATTCAAAAAACCTTACAAAAATCTTGCAAGGTTTTTTGTTTATTTAACGGATTATCTTTTATATGTCCCTAAAAAGTACTCATTCGCGATTTGATTATATATTGAATCTTTTACTACTAATATAGAATCATAATTCGGTCTTAGTTCTTCAATTTCTACATTCTTTTGAATAGGAAGATTTATATGTAAGTTTCCTTGTTTAATTTGCATATTTTTCTGCTTTTAATTTCTTCATTTCTATCCTTCTTTGCTTTCTTAGATGTTATTAGCAAACTTTCTTTATCATTTTTTAAGCTTTCCACTGGATACCCCAGCTTTTAAACATATTCATTATAATCCGTTAATCTGATTAAGGTCCTTCCATTTTCTGTTGTTATAAACTTTGGAGAAACTAAGATATATTGAAAATGGGCCTTTTCTAGTTGTTTTTTTATTAGGAACAGGACAATTCCCGAAATTTAAGGAAGATATATTTACATTAGAAGGCACAGATTACTCTTTAATCCCAACGGCGAAAGTACCGTTAGCGAACTATTATCGCGATGAAATTTTAAATGTTGAGGAATTACCTATTAATTTTACTGCTCATACGCCATGCTTCCGTTCTGAAGCCGGTAGTGCAGGACATGATACGAGAGGACTTATTCGTCAACACCAATTTAGCAAAGTTGAAATGGTTAAATATACAAAGCCAGAAGAATCATACGATGCGCTAGAAAAATTAACAGCGAATGCTGAAAGAGCACTGCAATTATTACAATTACCTTATCGAATAATTGTATTATGTACAGTTGAGATAGCATTTCCATCTGCGAAAACATATGACATTGAAGTGTGGTTACCTTGCTATGAGATTTATCGTGGGATTTCTTCTTGCTCAAACTGTAAGGATTTCCAAGCACTTCGTGCAAGCATTCGTTTCCGCCGTACACAAGGTGCAAAACTATTGTACACACACTAAATGGTTCTGGATTGGCTATAGGTCGCACAATAGCGGCTATTTTAGAGAACTATCAACAAGAAGACGGCTCAATTATAATCCCAGAAGTATTACGTCCATATATGGGAGGAGTAGAGGTTATTAAATGAGAAAGATGTTGATTTGTGATAAAGTTTAACCATGAGGAATAGAGTCCTATTAATATAGGACTCTATTTATATAGCAAATTCTTTTAGGAGTCTCACGACATGCCCATCTACTTAAGAATTTTATAACAACCCAAAACAATAAAATTGTACATTTTCACATGAAGATGTCAATTTTCTCTTTTTGAAGGTATTTGTATTTCTTAGCTTGATAGCGATGGGATGTATCACTCACTGCATTAACTATTTAATTTTACTCCTTGTTATAGAGGATGTAACTAGGTTCATGATAAACCCACTCATCTGTACCAAATCTTAGCCAACCGTTCTTTTCTTCGTATACTTTAACTTTTTCACCTTTGCTTGCTTTTCTAACAACCGAATAGCTAGTTCCTGCCCCGCTTCGAACATTTACGCCAATGCCATTAATTTCAGCCGTTCCAATTCCCTTTTGAACACTACCAGTTTCAACTAATTGAAGCATGTTTAATATGAATGATGCTGTTTCACCACGAGTTGTTGTTCCTTTAGGAGCATACAAATTATTTCCCATCCCTTTTACAATACCTAAGCCGTATAGTCTTTGTACATCTTCTTTATAGATGATTTGATCTTTATCTGCAAATGGTACGTTTGCCAATGGTCCATTTATTCCTTTATACTGTAATGTTTTATTTACAATGACCGCTGCTTCTTCTCTTGTAATTGGTGTGTTCGGGTCAAAATAACCGTCTCCTCTACCTTTAATGATTCCTGCACTTGCAGTGCGTTTAATACCATCTCGTAGAGTTGGGTTTGCATCATTTAGGTCTTTAAATGATGCATCTCCGGCTGGTAGGTTTAGAGATCTAGAGGTTAATTGAGCAAATTCAGCTCTTGTTACTGCTCTATTAGGCGCGAAAATTCCGTTTCCTTCTCCTAGCATAATACCTCTTCTATTCAAATCACGAATAGCTGGTTCATACCAACCTCCTGTGATATCGTCTGTTGGTTGATTAAATTTATTATAATACCCTTCAACACCATTTACGAATGGAACCCATTGTCCACTGTTTATCATAATAGCAGGACAGTTTTTACCACTCCATCTTTGGTGTTTTACGATGTTATTTAATGGTACACCCGTTTCTTTCATTAAATACGCTACAAGTTTCTTAGCATTATCTACTGCCTTATTGTAGTTACCATCCCTGTTAACTGCAATTTCAATTGCAATAGATTCCCTATTACCTGAGCCATTACCGTCTCCTGCGTGCCATCCGTTCTCGCTTAATGGTAAGTGTTGATAAATCTCTTTATCATCTACTGTAAAGTGCCATGATGCAGCTCGGTCTGTTTTCCCTACTGCTTGGTTATATAAGTATTGGGCGTGATTTTTAGCTCCTGCTCCTACACTTTTATTATCGGTCTCATGAATTGTAATATACTTTGGAATCATATGGTTTTGAGGGCGAATATTATCGTTTCCTGCTGGAACAATCCATTCAGTGAATGGAACGCCATTTATAGTACTAGAAATTTTAGGTGCTGAAAAAGAAAGACTACGCTTTGTTCTATTTGGATTTTTAGGGACCGTTAATGTACCCGTTTCTTCATAAATACCTTCTGAACTTTGAAGACTATCTACTTTTTTATTATCAACAGTACCTTCACCACGTCCGTCTACTCCCTCAAAACTCTTCTCAATACTTTTTAAAGCTTGTTCATCTGATACTTGAAGTGGGTCTGTTCCGACTTGTTCTTGAACACTTATAGATTGATGGTTATTTACTGATTGTTGTTCTTCTGCAAACGATACCATTGGTGAGGATACTACCGTTAGTCCTACTGTTAATGCTACTACTTTTTTATTAAATTTAATACTCATGTTTAAATTGGTATATCTCGAATTTTTAGTAGATATACCTTCCTCCTTACACTTTTTTTAATGCGCATCATAATAGTTTAAAACCTAAAAATAACAACTTAATTTTCATTACTTATAATCAATGGAAGTACATAAATACTCCTGAATATATAGATATTTAGTATTAGTTTGAACAATCATTACAGAGATTGATAGGAACTGCAATAGTTCTTTTTTACGATTTCCCCCATACTATACATGATAAGATTTCCTCTCATACACTTACAAAAATATCATCAAAATAACCTTTGAAATGGATAAAAAATACATAATAATATACTTGAAATCCCGTTTGTTTTCTATGAAATCCACAAATTCTTTAAAAATAATACCTATAAAAAAAGGAAAGTTTTCTTATAATGGGTGCTTTAAAAAATTATTATGATGAGCGTGTATCTGTTTCTGTACGATCTTTATCTATTTCTGTAATAAGATCGTTCATCCTTTTTTCATCTTTTGATATTATTATTTCATTTACATTCTTTCCTTGAGCGCTTTTTATGCTGATTTAAAAGGATTTGCTCTTTATTATTCTGTTTTTAAACAGCTGTATCAATAGTTAAAGAGCGATTTTCTATTGTAGATGACTCAATCTTTTTATTATTGGCATCTAAATCTTTAGTGCTAGTTTTTGCTATTAATTCATCCTTTATTTTTTTGAAAAGCATATCTGTTTTTGCAGTAAGTTGAGAGGCTTCAGCGCGTGTTATGAATCTACTTGGTTGCCAAGTGTTATCAGTACCATTAGAAATTTTTAAATCAATTAAAATATTGGCATATTTTTCTCCATTAGCTTCAAAAGAGAATTTACCCCATTCATTTGGATCTTCACAATAAATAATGATGTTTGTTCCAAGAGTTAATGCTGCAACTTTGTTTTGCTCAATACCTGGTTTACTTTTAATCTGTAAATCAAATGAATATGGTACATGGTAGTAAGCAGATGAGGATACAACATTTACTTTTTCCTCATCTGCTTACATTTTATACGGGATTTCATTAGATAGCACTCCAACATCTAATGTTTCAGGATTCTTTGGTAAAGTACTATATATTCAATTGAAGTACCTATTATATGCACTTATACATACAAGTGTCAAGGGAATAGATATTAAGGTTTTATGAATAACTACTAGTATCTAATCTCACAATAAATCACGTGTAAACGGTGGTAAATATCCCTCTTTCATTTAAACTAGAGAGCCCTTTTATTCCATAGGATTAAAAACCCTTTTAACGATTTTTATATTTATTATAGCGATTAATTATTCACCTTATATAATAATTACTTACTATATTATTAATATAGTCACCTTACAAAAGTGTAAGATTCATTTCATTGACACTCATCTATATAAGTAACTATACTGGTTACACATGCTTAGTGAATATGTCAAATAGTCACTGCCTATAAGTGTATGTCTATGGATTCTTTTCAAAATAATAGTTTAATGGAGTTAAAGATTATTTATCTGTAATGTAGTGATAAATCCAACCTAATCAATTGTTCTTTAAGCTAAGTCGTATTACTTATAAGCTTAACTATAAATGATATATTTACTAACTTGTAATAATTTTTTAGAGGTGCTAAATTTTGAAAAACAAATTAATTGCTACAGGAATTATTGCTGGTAGTCTACTATCCTACTCATCTAGTGCATTTGCCAGTACTCATAAGTTTCCAGATGTCCCAAATTGGGCAAGCCCTTCTGGTAAATTACCTAGTTGATAGAGGCGCATTACACGGAAAACCCGACGGTACTTTTTCTCCTGCTGAAACAATTGACCGCGGTTCAGCTGCTAAAATAATGGCCATTATGCTTGGACTAGATATTAATCCAAATGCTAAACCATCTTTCCAAGATGCTCAAAATCACTGGGCAGCACCATACATTGCAGCTATTGAAAAAGTAGGTGTTATTAAAGGAGATGGCAATGGTAACTTCCTTCCAACAGGTTTAATTAATCGTGCATCAATGGCTTCAATGGTGGCAAACGCTTACAAATTAGAAAATAAAGTTGCTGGAAATATAGTAACTACGTTTGAGGATTTAAAAGGACATTGGGGAGAAAAATATGCAAATATTTTAATACAAACAGAAATTTCTAAGGGCACTGAAGATGGAGAAAACTGGTCCCCTAATAGACCGATTACCCGTGCAGAGGCTGCACAATTTATTGCAAAATCTGATCAAATCGTCCACCAAACAAAGAAAGAAGAAAATGCTGTAGTTGGTGTAATAAATGATGCAGATCCTTATTATGTGACAGTTACGTATAAAGATGCCAGTGGAAATAATCAAGAAGTTACTATAAACTTCTCGAATGGCAGTAACTCAAGCTTTAAAAAGGATGACAAAGTTAAAGTTGTTAACAAAGATCAATGGAAGCAACAAAAAATCTATGGACAAACTGTATTTTACACTGATGCAAATTCTATTTCTTAAGTAAATGATGAATCTAAAAAACAACAAGAAAACCATGTAGTTGGTGTAATAAATGATGCAGATCCTTATTATGTGACAGTTACGTATAAAGATGCCAATGGAAATAATCAAGAAGTTACTATAAACTTCTCGAATGGCAGTAACTCAAGCTTTAAAAAGGATGACAAAGTTAAAGTTGTTAACAAAGATCAATGGAAACAACAAAAAATCTATGGACAAACTGTATTTTATACTGATGCAAATTCTATTTCTAAAGTAAATGATGAATCTAAAAAACAACAAGAAAATCATGTAATGAGTAAAGATAACGAACAAAAACTCTTAGCGCAATTAAAAAAACGTTCTGGTACTGTGATAAAAAAATCCGAAGATAACATTGAAATTTCAAGTGAAAACAACATTGTTCGTGCCCATGTTAATCCGAAAATACTTTCAAATATTAAAATAGGTGATACAGTAAATGTTTATGCTAAAGCATTTGAAATGGATCCTATCCTTTTAAAGGACTTACCTTTCGAGGCAAGAAACGCGATTATTCAAAAGGGAAATGAACAAAACATTTTAGAGAATCAATACAACAAAATCACAGGAAATGTAATACAAAAATCTGAGAATTCAATTGTTGTTTCAAGCAACAACATAACTTATGCAGCTGGGGTTTCACCCGAAATATTACAAGATATTAAAATAGGTGATACAGTGAATGTTTATGCCGCATCTTTTGAAAGTAGTCCTACTTTACTACCTAATACTCCTGTGGATGCTATTTCTCCAATTGTTGAAAAAGCAAATTAGTATTCTACATTCTGTGATTTTATCCAAAATCATACTAAATAATCTAGGAATGTCTTTAAAATATTTATTCTAATAAGGTTATATGCCATGGTATAAGTAAAGGTCGCATAAAACTTTTCTATGTTAAACAATCATGTAGTGTAATTCCCTCCCCTACTAGCCCCTTTTTGGTTAGGTGAAGGGGGGGCTCATATTTTGACAAGCTAAGGTGAGGTAAACCTTTTGGACAGAAATGGCGCTTTAAAATAAGAGCCTCTTTTCAGGTTTGTACTTAAAATATTATAAGTATATTATTTTTAATAAGAAATATTTAATTTACAGTCTTCGAAAATCAGAATTGATTGGTATGATTCTATTAGTGTCTAGGTCCCCATCATTAATAAGATACGTATTATACTTTTCTATATAATCTTGCATTTCTTTAAATTTCTCCCTATCTATGATATACATGTAGGAATATATTTGTTCACCATCTATCTTGAAAGGTTCAGACAGCTGGAAAGCATTTTCATACTTCTCTTTAAAATGCTTTTTTGCTTCTTCATAGATCTTAAAATCATGAATTTCCGCTTCTTCCTCACGACTTATCCATAACTTTAATGGCATGACATTCACTCAGTGTTGTTACTTTCAGTAATTTTTCTGATGTATCGTATAGTATCATTATAAGTTATTGTCCTAGTAATCCCTTCAATAATTATTAATATTCTGTTTCTTGTTAATTGTAATTAAATACATATCTTACCTTCTGGGATAACACCTGCAGATACAAAATACATAACTATTACTACATCTACTCATGTATATGCTGAACTCTTCAAGAAAAGATAAAAGCCCTCCTAATTAAAGAAGGGCTTTTATCTTTCATATAAGTGAATCCGATTTTATGATTTTAAAAATGAATGTCGTCTGTTATACCCCTATAACGTCAGAGCATGCTCTGACGTTATTATTATACTAATGTATATAACGGAATTCAATACTATAATAATAGGTAGATTTTCCCTACCTTTCTTCGTTTTTATGATTATAATATTATAAAATTATTATATATAATTATATAGTTTTAATTATTATATACTTATACGAGTAATTTAGCTCTTTTTACGAGTTGAAATTAAGTTATATATAAGGAACAGTTTAAATGAAGAACAAAGTTACGCGTATGATTATGTTAATAGTGGTAATGGCTTTATCAGTTACAGCACTTGCAGCATGTGGAAATAATCGTGATCCTGAAGAAGTTGCTACAGCGTATTTCGAAGATGCAAAAGAAGGAAATGTTAAAGATTTTGGCGAGTTATTCACTCCTGAAGCGAAGAAAATCGTTGCTTTTGTGGGCGGAAATGCAGACCTAATGAAATCGGTTAGCAAAGATCTTAAAAGCTATAAAATTTGAAAAGTCGAAGAGAAAAATGAAATTGCTACAGTAACTGTTGATGCAGTATATAAGGATAATCCTAAAAAAGTAATCGTAATTGAATTAGAGAAAACGGACGAAGGTTGGAAAATTAGTAAATCATAATAGAAAAGTACAGATCCTTAATTGATTAAGGACCTGTACTTTTTTATTATCTGGGGAGCACATACATTTTTTTAGTTTAGATTTACAATTTCGCTTTAGTTAAATGCTGATTGGCAAAGAAACCCTATAATAAATTTAATATTGTAATCAAAACAAAGGTACCTATTTTTCAATTTCCCAGTAGCTAATTTATATAGTTATAGGTATTGGTTACCTAGGATAAAGTATAATTTCATTTGAAATCAGTTTTCCTATAGGCTGTGTATGAGCAGCATCTTTGTATAATTGAACGATGACAACTGTAGTTTCTTTTTCACGAACACTACCTATTTTTAATTGTTTTATTGGAGTTTTCGAAGAAAAGCTTCCAACAGTTCCATCATGTACTACAGACTCTAGGCCTTTATATGTTAAATCTGCAATGTAATACATTGTACTACACTTTCCTTCTGCCTCTAATTGAATACCCACTGTTTTATTATTGGACTTATACTCTGTTTGATCAGTATTTACTCTAGTTTTACAATTGTTACCTGCAGCTGTAACTTTATACCATCCCCCCGATGCAGCTTCAACATTTCCAGATGTAACGAAAATACAACCAAACATAAAACTCAATCCCATTAAAACTTTCACATAATGTTTCATAAATTTATCCCCTTTCTATTTATTTATATAAATATTAACATATTTACTTAAGTGTTGGTTATTTTTTCTATATTTATCAAGTTATTACAGAACATTGCGTTAACTGTATTGTTTCTTTCTTGGTGTAACTTCTTTATTTCCCTTTCAAATGTTCTTTTGTTCTCATTTCCCAATAGTTTTTAAAAAATTATTATACTTTTTATTTAACGCTTACTTGGCTGTTTTCCTGTTTTCCTGTTTTCCTGTTTTACTTTCCTAATTACTATCATTTTACTAGCTGTGTGCTCTATCACACTTTTAAACTTATTTTTTTAAGATACCCTTCCTTATTTTTTAACTGCTCTGTTACTAAATCTATAATTTGTTTGCTCGTAGAAGTCATTGTGTTCTTTTTTTGAAAATACTGTTGACCAGTGTATTTCTCCCATTCGAAGATTTTATTTTCCAAACGTGCGTTTTTTTTCTTTAATTTTTCATATGTAAAATTCATTCTTTCTCCTTTATAACTATCGGTAACAATGAACTTTCCGACGTTATTACAGTAACCGTGTATGCATATCCAATGTGATATTACATGTTTTTGTATCCTGTTAAAACCGAGGAGAGCTTTTATATCATCTACTAACCCCAATATATTATATTGTTTAAGAATGCTAAAAAGAATAAAGGCTTCATTGTTGTTCAATTGCTGGATAAGAGAGTATTGTGTCAAATCACTAACGTTCGCTATTTCTATTTCATACTTAAGATTATCATCTACAGGGTTAATTTCACCTGAAATTATGTTTTTATGCAGTTCATGAATCACATTTTCAATGAATCTTTTAAATGTATTGAATTTGAAAAATTCGCCTACTAAAGTGTATCCAGTGAATTCATTATCTTGGATTCTAAACTTGAATTCTTTTAGTAGTTCATAGATTTCTTGATCAATCTTTTCTTTTTTGTGGCTACTTACTTTGTTCATGTTAAGTAATCCATTTGCAAGACCGTATATTCCACAAGTGGGTCCTGTTTGATTAATATCTAGGTTCATAATCTTTATACAACCTCCTATTCCTTCCAATATTGACCCGTAAATAAAAATATGGTATGTTTACTGTAGATTAAATATATATTGAATGCATATCCAATATATATTAAGTATAGTACTTAACTGAATTGCATAAACTAAAAATGACGAGATGCTGTCAACATCCCGTCTCATAACTGCTACTGTCAAGGTGGTTGTTATTATGCATTATCTTTTTCTTTTAGACCCACGCTTGTACTTTGGTCGGTGAAGCGCGGGTTTTTTGTTGTCTTTTTTTTCGAATTGCTTTCTCAGTGCGTATGCTGAAACCTCACGCACAACTGCTCTTGCAATTTCTTTTAAAAGTTCAAACAAAAATTCCATGTTATATCCCTTCTTTCCTTCCGAATGGAAAGAAGGGATAATAACAAGCCCACCTTCACACGATATACAGTTATACTTCTATTTTATCATACTTCAAATGAATAATATATTATAACCTCTTCAGTTTACTATAATCTAATTATAGCAAACTATTTTTGATGTTTTATTGTTCTGTAAAATATGTTTCATAATTTAAATATATTTCATAATCATTTTCTGACAGCATCAACTCTTTACGATTCTCAATATTATGTAAGAAATTATATTTATTTAAGAGTTGTAATACTTCTGTTGATCCATATTCACTTAATCCATTATATAGAAGTAGTATTAATTCATCTGTTGATAATTGAGCACGTATTATACGGATGTATGTTTGTTTTTCATTAATATCTGATTCATCTATAAACTTGATTATATGGTATAAATTTCTAAAGTAATTCCCTAGTTCATTATCATATGCTTTATAAAGAGACGCATACGAAATTCTAATAATTTTCAGTGTTTCTTCTATACTCTTTTCTCCCACCCATGATTTCTGTTTGTATATGCTTTTCAATTCTGATAAAGCTTCTGTAATAACTGCTTTTCCCTGTAACTCAATTTCTATAATTGGCTTTAAATATCCACCTGACTTTGAAACATTCTTTCTTAATTTAGATGTTAAATTATTATGTAAATTAACCATTTGAAAAAAAGTATTTTCGAATCTTTGAATTGACAAAGTGGTATTTTGCTCTTTAAATTCAGCACGAGTTAATTTTAATTCATCACGGGTTAGTGTCAATTCCTCTCTTTGAATAGCAATTGTAGCTAGAATTAATAATATACTTGCTATATTAAAAAATGGTACAGTCGAACCCCCCAGTAAATCTCCTGTAGGGCCTAAATTTTCAATACCACCAAACCTTTCGGCAACTTTATATATTAGTGGCGCTAATACAAAAGGGCTTATTAATGCTATTATCATAAATGTTATCCCAGTCTTAATTAAAAATTTAAAATTAAATAGCTTGTCTTTTATTTTGTTCATCATATATTCTCCTTTTCTAATATTTAAAATTATAGCATAAATCCTACTATATTATGAAAAAGTAAAATGACATAAAAAAAACAGCTTCTCAAATTCGTTTGTAATCGCAATTAACTATCTGCTTAATGCGATTATATTAAAACTCAGAAAAAATCCTTGAAATTAATAATAGACCCCTTAGAACGTTTCTGTTTTTTCGGGGTCTATTCTCTCTAGAATTTCTATTCTTCTATGTCTTCTTTTACTTCAGCGGATAAAATGTCTTCAGCAAACTTCTTGTAGCCATTATACCCTTTCTTTGCAGCCTTTTTCTTTATTGCTTCTACTACCTTTTCATCAAGATAGAGACTTAGATGCTGCTTTTTTTCTTTCAATTCCTCTTTTGATCTGTTTTCAATTTTTTCTTTGAAAACTTCCAAATCTTTTTTTAAGTATAATCGTTCAGTAGATTTCCCTTTAGCAATCTCTTTAAAGGGCAATATCCAATCTTTAGCCGCATTATGAACGTAAGTCTTAGACTTATTTAGAAATTCAGCCGCCTCTTTTAATGTAAAAGAGTCTTTGTATAATTCCTCTAACTTTTTTACGTCTTCTTGCTTAAAACGATATCCGCCATCTGCTTTCCAGGTAGCCAGATTGATAGGTTCGATTTGTTTATACTTAATTAAATAGCCTAATTGATTTTTTGTTATACCTACCCGATCGCATACCTCTTCTAAAGATAAATATTCTATTTCTCACCTCATCCGAAACTCTCACTCTAGCTGTTGTTTGAATTTTCTTAGTTGATACTTTGTTAAACCTGTTTCTTTTACTACATCTGTGATTGAGTACTTCTTATATTGAAGATACTTAAATGGATTTTCCATATAACGTTCTCGTACCTTATTAAATGTACTCTTTTTGATAAAGAATTCAATTGCTCCCCTTTCTCACGAATGGAATCGAAAATGGGACAACCTTTACAATGTTTATAATTTCTTTGTTTTGCCTTTTTCTGCTCATCTGCACAATTCATTGATAGGTTGTTCAGAGGGCAAGTTGAACAATAGGTATATTCTAAATCATAGATTTCATCTAAAATTTTTCGACGAAGATTAGTCAAAAAAATCTCCTTCTATCGTACTTGGATTGAAATGCACAAGAAAATCAATTAAACATTTCCGTTACACATCTGTTAAAAAGAAACGATTAAATAAAAACAAAAAATATTTACTTAATCATTTCAATCTATACCACAATAAATAACGCATTTTTCTTGAATTCACATTTAAATATACGGAATAAAGGATTTTTATACTAAAATGCATGTGATATGAAAGATTGCTGATATATTTGCTATTATAAAAGTAGTATTTGTAGAATCAAATTAGTTCAAGTTAAAGAAAAGAAGAGATACTGTATCCTTTTCTTTTATGTTCCGTGCCTTTAATCAATAGTAAGAGGATATATATCTATACCCTCTTATTGCTGATTTGTATTAGAATTACTGCTCCCACAAGCAGAATATCTGAAAGACACTCGTCTAAGAGTGTCTTTTCTTTATACAAAAAAATATTTTCAAACAAAAACTCCTTATAAAAGAACCTACATTCGTACTGGATAAGAGCAAGCATTCTTTTTTAATTAGGGAGGAATAACAGTGTATGACTATTCTATCTTACCGAATAGAATCATCTTATGTGTGAATTTACGTAGCTCTTACGCTTCAGTAAGTTGCATCAAAATGGGTTTAGATCCTATGTATACAAAATTGGCATTAGTCGGTGATGTAAATAAAAACGGTTCAATCGTTCTATCTGCCACTCCCCCATTAAAAGCATTGAGTGTAAAATAGATGGCAAGATTATACGAAATTCCTCACAGAAAAGATATTCTTGTTGTAAATCCAATTATGGGTACTTATATAAAATGCTCTAATTACATAACAAAGCTAGCTTTGCAGTACGTTCCTATTGAGGATTTTCACCAATATTCTATTGAAGAATTTTTCATGGATATTATGGATAGTATTCATTTATTTGCTAAGAATCCCTATAAGTTTGCGTTGAAATTTAAACGTGAAATGATTAAGGAATAACACAAAGTAACCCGTCCAATCTTAACAATTGAAAAAAATAACGAATTGAAAACATGCTAGTATGTTCCTTATTGTCTGAAGAAGAAATAATGATTACCTATCATGAGGACGGTTATACACGCTCTAATTATATGACTGTTTTCAATATTGACCCGTTAAATAGTGTTGTCATATGTACCAATGCTTTTTATATAAGTTGACACTGTAATTTTCGAATATAATAGATTTGAGTGATCACGTTTGAATTGTTATTAAATAAAGGGCACCATTCTAATTAGAACGATGCCCTTTATTATTGTAAGCACTATTACCTATTGGGTTAATTTTTCGATTGTAGGCATAACAGCAATTGGTGGTAATGATGCAGTCCACCCAACTGCATATACGTTTAATTTTTCACCCAATTTGTAGTTTTCACTATCTGAAACAGGAACCCTTAAAATTTTGTTTTGGGAAACTAGATCCCACCAATCATGTTGATAAGTAAGTGCTTCATCTTTTGTAGGAGTAGCAGCAACCACTAAATAATTGTTATCTATTGAAATGACATATCCAGTAAAAGGTTCTTGTTCTTGGTTTTGAATAGAATGAACAGGAGTATTATTTGCGGAAATCTTAGTAGAATCTGCAAAGGCTGGTGTTAATCCGAAAGTAAATCCACATCCTAATGTTAAAGCTGTTACCGTTGTTACTAATTTTTGTTTTTTGTTAAACATAATATATATCCCCCTTATATTTTATCCCTACACTATCCACATTCCATTTACATACATATAAAGCCTTTTAATATTAAGATATTTAACAATTTTGTCACAAAAATTCCATTAATGGTAATATTACCTATTAACAGGAGTTGTTTTATGTTATAATTCACTATGTGAACTATTATTGTTCCTTTCATCACTTGATGAATGTATGCCCTTCCTTAATTGTAAATATGTTTGATTTTGTTGGTGGAGAGGGAGATATCCCTCTTCTTTTTTTGTTTTTATATGAATAAAAATCAACTATGTTATTGTTATATTCATATAAAAAGGAGTCTCGCCAGATCGCTATCAAAATAAAGTTATGAAGTACCCCCATTATGAAAATTTTATTTTTTCGCAGCTAAAAGACAAATAAAAAAGGTCCTTAACAATTTATTAAGGACTGCGGAATAAAACCGCTATTTGGGTTAAAACCCAATCAGTTTGTAGAAAATAAATTGCGTTTATGATAGCAATTGTATTCCCAAAAGCAATTTTTCAAGTGAATTTTAACATACCTGTAACTACATTGGTATCAATAAAATATGGATTGGATTACAAATAGTGGTTTTGAATATTAGAAAAAGTTTAAAAGTTAATTACTTTTCAGGAAGAAAAATCCTTAAGAGAAACTTGTAGAGATAAATTTTTAAGGGAAGTATCCATAGCGAATGCTTTTTTCATTGTTGTATAAAATTTATATATTAAATGAGAGATTTATTAAACAGAAAACTAAAAAACTCTATAATCCCCACAAATTAATTCATAACTAAAAATGTTTTAACAAATGATTGTTTAATTTTTCTACAACTGTTCTTTTCATCACATAGGTAAAGTAAATTAATTATATTTAGTTGTAATATGAAATTCTTTTTCTTATAGTTAATTAACTTTAAATATATATCATTCTTAAAGAATGATATATTCTTCTCTATTTACCTATACCTATATTTTTATAATTTATCATTTTAGCCAAGAAGACTCCTTCCTTAAGGAACGCAAAGTGAGTACGTGGGAGATTCATGTCAGTTGGCATAGGCCAACATGTTTGCTATCATTTACTTGTACAGATTACTCTTCGAAAACTGAGGATATGAGGTTGGTTGCAGAAAAACGTTGCAACCGTAAAATCTTCAACGTTCTATCGCCCCACACTTACTGAAGTTGCGAAAACCAAGATAAAGTAGGTAGTATGGTGAATCATTCAATAGAATTGTCCCTTGTTTTAACAAATGAGTTTTTGTAAATAATATGTTTGTTAAAAAATTAATTAAGGGGGACTTGTATGCCACAGGATCGAAAAGCAAAAGTTCAAAAGGATGCATATGAAAAAAAAGAGATTATGCCAGATAATTCACAATCTCTACCGCGTCACATGCAAAAAGAGCTACCTCACGAATTTTCTGTAAATCCTCTGTTTGCCCGCGAAGGAGAATCCGTCGTTCCGCGCTTTCATATTCCTGATAAAGGTATGTTACCAGAAACAGCGTATCAAATCGTCCATGATGAAATTGCTCTCGATGGAAACGCCCGCCTGAATCTTGCAACATTCGTTAGCACATGGATGGAGCCTGCCGCAGAGCAATTATATGCAAAATCATTCAACAAGAACATGATTGACAAGGACGAATATCCACAGACAGCTGAAATTGAGGAGCGGTGTGTCCGCATCTTAGCCAACCTCTGGCATTCGCCCAGCCCCCTTACGACTATGGGCGTTTCAACAACTGGATCGTCGGAAGCATGTATGCTCGGTGGACTTGCTTTAAAGCGACGCTGGCAAAATGCACGTAAAAAAGAAGGGAAGCCAGTGGATCGTCCCAATATTGTGTTTAGTTCGGCTGTTCAGGTCGTTTGGGAAAAATTCGCGAATTATTGGGAGGTTGAACCACGCTATGTGAAGGTTAGCCCAGAACATCCCCAATTGGATCCTCAGGGAGTCCTCGCGGCCGTGGATGAAAATACGATTGGTGTGGTACCGATTCTTGGTGAAACTTATACCGGTCTTTACGAACCGGTTGCCGCAATTGCGAAAGCGTTGGATGATTTACAGGCGAGGACGGGTCTTGACATTCCCATTCATGTGGATGCAGCTTCGGGAGGATTTATAGCACCGTTTCTTCAACCAGATTTAGTCTGGGATTTTCAATTACCGAGGGTGAAGTCCATCAATGTATCCGGACATAAATATGGATTAGTCTATCCTGGATTGGGTTGGATAATTTGGCGGGAAGCTGAAGATCTCCCTGAGGATCTAATCTTCCGTGTCTCCTATTTAGGCGGGAACATGCCGACCTTTGCACTGAATTTCTCTCGTCCTGGTGCACAAGTGCTCCTACAATATTACAATTACCTGCGTTTAGGAAAAAGTGGGTACTATGATGTACAAAGGACTTCCCAGAAAGTAGCTCTTTTTCTTAGCAAAGCCATTCAGAAGATGGCACCGTTCGAACTTTTGTCCGATGGTTCGGATATTCCGGTTTTCGCTTGGCGACTAAAAGAAGGTTACACATCAAATTGGAATCTTTATGATTTATCTCGACAATTGCGTGTGTTCGGCTGGCAAGTACCTGCCTACCCATTGCCTCCAGATATGGAAGCGGTGACGATTATGCGCGTTGTGGTTCGAAATGGATTTTCCATGGATCTTGCGCATTTATTTTTGAGGAACCTCAAACAGACCGTTGCCTTTCTGGATTCCCTGGACGGACCTATGCCACATGATACGAAATGTGATAATGGGTTTCATCACTAAATGAAAAAAGCCTAATTTCTTCATATTAAATAGAGAAGTTAGGCTTTTTAATATTGAAATTTCTTTAACGCTGTAAATCCGCATTTTCTTGACACTAACCTATGCCCATAAAGCTAAAACCCTGAAGTTTCATTAACAGACTTTCCTTCTTACTACCATACAGAGATTGTCCCTTATCTCTTGCTAGGGCTTTTTCTATGCACAATATTAATTTCATCATAAGTATACACACGTTATAATAGTCACCTAATTACATATGAAGAGGTGCAAAAAATAAATAAGACAGAATTAACAAAAGTAGTAGCAGAAAAAACGGAACTTATACAAAAGGATCCAGTTGCAGCAACACAAACTGTTTTAGATACAATAACAAATGCGCTAGCAAATGGAGAAAAAGTACAAATTCTTAGTTTTTGTACATTTGAAGTACGTGAAAGATCTGCACGTACAGGACGTAACCCACAAACAGGTAAAAAAATGCAAATCGCCGCTTCAAAGGCACCTGCTTTTAAAGCTGGAAAAGAATTAAAAGAAGCAGTCAAATAATCATACATAATTAAAAGGGTTTGATATTCATATCAGCCCTTTTTTTAATAGCCTTGTGGGGATATCGCCAGCATTTTGGAAAAAATCCACCCTAAGAAAAAACTAGCTCCTACAAGAGAGGCTAATTTACATAAAATTCGTTAACGGTAGTCAATGTATCTATAAGTCTACAGTTATTCGTTTCTGAAATCGTATGTATTCTCAGGAACATTTAACATATGTCCGTTAATGATTACTGTATCATTGTCTTTCCATACAATCTTTGCTGTATCTTCTCGGTAATTCCAATACACATTCTTTGTCTTGAAATATTCACGATGATTAAATACTAACTCTCCCCTAACAGCAAAACTTGTTGTTGCTCCGCCATTTGTTACATAAGCTTTAAATGTATATGTTCCGTCAGGAGATTGTTTTTCAGCAATCTTTTCACCTGTAGGTAGTCGATCCATACTGAAGAATGCCCAATAAACTCCGTATACGAACAAACCAGCTATACAAAATAATATAATTAACACTTTTTGTTTGGTTTTCTTAATTTCTTTCTCTGTAAAATTCATGTTTTAGCTCCTATTAATGATTTTTATGGCAAACCACTTCTGTTTGGAGGTAAGGTCAATCTTTGTTTTGTTTTTCTAACAGTTGAATAGCTCTATCTAATTTTTGCTCAACTTGATTTTGTTTCTTTTGATTACTGTTACGCTGAATTATACGTATAATTCCTCCAAATAGTGCACCAATGATTATTGCAATAATGATGCAAAAAATAGTCGTTTCTAAAGGCATTATTTAGAACCCCCTTTTTTCCTTATTGTACCATTTAGAAGAACTAATATGTTTTGTGATTTGATTTGTATATTGTATACAAGTTAAGTTAACATAACGTCCTATTATTGGTAGGAAAGAAAAAGGCGAACCTCTACTTTCAAGAGGAATTCACCTTTTTCTATACCCTATTCATATTTATATATATTTCTGTCATGGTGCGGTTTTCAGGTTCTCCTTTGTTACTAAATGAGCCGAAAAAATGTATAAAATCTTGCATGCTCTTAGCATGGTTTTTTCCGAAATGCTGGCGGTACCCCATCACCATCAAGTTAAAATTGTATAATGCCCCCAAAACGAAAAATTAGAGTCTTTTATAGCAATGAAGTTCATTTTTATCGTTTTTGGGGCAACCTGTGCTGTTAGGTTGATGGATGTGTGGTGCGACCCCATTTATAAATCACTTCAATAACGCATGAGAATGGCTATTATTTAGACTACAAGTTTCCTTAGGAGCACATCATTATCAATCTAAGATTTTTTACTATCAATTTAAATTTATGAAAAATATGTATTCATAAAAATTTATTTTTGTTTTAATCATAATTTCTATTGTTTTAGTAAAACATAGAATTGAAATGAAAAAGGAGGAATAAAATATGCAATTAGCTACACATGAATTACGTGATTTAAGTGAATTAATTGCTGGTTGTTACAATACAATTAATACGATGAGTACATACATTCAGCAGGCACAAGATCCCGAATTAAAACAATTATTGCAAAAACATTTTCCATTACATGTGCAGGATTATAATTTAAAAGTTGAATTCATACAGAGTCTAAGTGAACCAAATATTGAAAAATTTCAGCCATCTAAGTTAACACCTGTACTATCTTCTTACTTAAGAACACCTGTTGAAGAATTGCCGCCTGTTACTCCGGATGTAAGCGGAGCACCACCTAATGACCGAGCAATTGCAACTGGATACTTATTAAATCAAAAGTCAGCAGCTTTAAATTATGCTGGTTCTGTATTGGAATGCGCAAACCCTAACTTAAGAACATTCTTAGAAAATGCATTCTTAAATAGTGGTAGACATGCATACGATGTATGGCAATATATGGTCAAAAAAGGGTATTATCCATTATCTACAGCTCCAGAATCAGAAGTGCAAACTTTAGCTACTATATATCAACCTGTTAATCAATCTTTTTAACCATACAATTAACTTTGAATGCATGTAATTCACTTTAAAAACTGTTAAGAATCTTGATTTGAAATAAAAAAGAGGAAACGCAATTAGAAACCGCTAGTTTTTTTACTTAGTAATTTTTCATTTCAAATGGTCTGTTAGTGACCCCTGTTAGTGGTCATCATACATGCCCATCAACTTAAGGATTTTATAACACCCCAAAACGAAAAAATTGTCTGCTTTCTATTGGTTAATGAGGAAAAGTGGAAAAACGTTAGTTAAAAAAACGCAAGCCTCTTTTGATTAGGGGTTTGCGTTTTTTATCATATACTTTATTTTTTCTCTTCACGAGCTAAGTCGATTACAATATCCTTTTTATATAAATCTATTGCCTTCAGTTAACATAACCATCTTATCAGTATTCAACAATGGATAAAATTTACATTACGGGAGAAGTTGTATTTTCTTAGCTTGATAGCGATGGGGTGGTACCCCTAATAAGAGAAGATAATGTGCTCATCACCCTTGATTGGGCTTTAAAAAAGTAGCATGTTTGTCCCAACCGAATTGAATTTTCCATTCTTCTTCGAATCCACTCTCAGTAACTTTATTCTTACGTAGTTCTTTCGTCGTATCTTCTTGATATTTAACGAACATTAATTGCTGTGCCCTGATAATAGCCGTATATTGAATCGTTATGTTTTCCCATAATATATCAATCGGATTCTTATCTATGATCTCAGCAGCTAAATCAGCTACATCTTCTGGAAAATATTTATGGAAGAAACCATGTGTTACAGCATTGTATGTAAAACTATAGCCTTCTCTAATTTCTGTGGCTCAATGTGTTGTTTAACTAATTCCACCCCCAATAACTTTGTTGATTAAATGACCGACAACAACTGTTTGTTCTTGTTTATTTAGTTTCATCTTTATTTCACCTGCACTTCTAGAAAATTCACATGAGTCTTTAAATTTCCTACTTCACGCGATAAATTATTGATCTGCTCTTGTTGTTCCGCAACTGTTTTAATTAGCTCATCAATTCTTTACACTAATACCGCACATTGATTCTCCATTCTTCAGCCTCCTCCGAAATTACTCTAATTTAGTATTGAAATTCTCTAAAACTCGATGTATTATATTTTTGTGTTTTTCTCAGTTCCCAAGCCGAGAATACATCATCACTTCTGAAAGGACCCGAACTCCAACGGGTTCTTTTTATTTACTTGAACTCATTTTCGAATTATTGTATTATATTTTCGGGTCTTGCTCCATAAATCATTATCAGGAGAATCTGCAGGTTTGCAGGTTCTCTTTGTAAAATAAAAAACATCCATTATATGAACACTTCATGTTATTATGATTAAATTGTTTTAATTCAGTTTGATATGCAGGTGAAACGAATGGAAAATAAAATTTATGTATATTAAAATTATACTAAGTTTAACTAATAAGCATCCAAGTTTCTTTGATTAATCACTACATTTTCTTTAGAGCTATATCCACATATAAAAAGACACTATACAGTGTCTTTTTATATGCTTTGTTCCTTTAATCAATAGTAGTTTCCTAATGTAGATAGGCTCCCGTAGATTTCATAAACGCCCTCCTCTATATATTAAGGGGCACTACCTTATGGTAATTATATATATATTTGTAATATTCTGCATATTTTTTATAAACTAACTAAATATTTACAATTATCAGAAGAGTGTTATATTGATAGTAATCTATTAAACATTAAAAGTTTAATAGCAAAAAATAAAGGGGGATATAAATTATGATGAAATCTAAAATCAAGAAAGCTATAGGAGGGATCGCTTTAGCAACTGCTTTAGTTACATCCGCATTACCTGTCAGCGCAGCTACTGAATATGTATGGGTTAGAGATGCATATCCAGGATATGATAATTATGTTTTTGATAGCGCAAAGCAACGAGTTCAAATTTGGTCTGGAAATAATTATTTTTATGTAGATTGTGATTTTGTTGAATATGGTAAATGTTTTGTGAAAAGATAAATAGAAATCAAGAAAATGCCAACTTTTTTGGCATTTTCTTAATTTCTATTTGTATTATGTGGGTCACCATACATGCCCATCAGCTTAAGAAAAATAAACGCCCTAAAACGAAAAAAATGAGCTGAATTCTCAAAGTAACTGCCTGTAGAGAAAAGAAATTTTCGTTTAGGGGGTACTTCAAAACCTTAGCTTGATAGCGATGTGGCGGGACCCCTTTTAAGGTAGGAATTTCAAATTTATATTTTTAAATATTTGAATGATTTAAAAACAGTCTGATCTATGCTAAAATGAATATGATATGAAAGATTGCTAATATATTTGCTATTGTAAAAGTAGTATTGATGGAATTATGTTGGTTCAAGTTAAAGCAAAAGACATCTATTAAGGTGTCTTTTGCTTTAATGTAATTTACTAAGAATAATGAATCTACTTAACTAATTGCTGTTGGATTTCCTTAATTAACAGTTTAGCACCTTCAGGACTAAGAACGATTTGAGCATTTGCTAATGATATATTTTTTTCTGAAATATCACCAGTTATTGCACAAGCATCATAAGATTTGTATTTTTGTAAAATGATTTTTTCATCTTCTACAAATATTTCCATAGGATCTTTTTCTACAATTCCTAATGTTCTTCTTAACTCTTTCGGAAGAACAATTCGTCCTAATTCATCTATTCTTCGTGTAACACCTGTTGCTTTCATCTTATCCACCCTTTTTATTTTTTATAAATTTTCATATTTCTAGCTATTAATCTCCTATGAACAAGCAGATTAAATTATGTTTGCTTGGTATCATCTGCATTTAATAGTACAATTATATATCTAAAAAGGGTTTACTAGTAGTAATTTGACTGATTGTATTGAAAGTAGCCTTTATGTAGAAATAAGTAGATTATCTAGATTAGGTAATTTTTGTTGTATAAAATCAAAATGTAAAAATATAAATTGTGTGATGAACACATTTTTCTTTCTTACTACCATACAGAAATTGTCCCCCTAGCTCTTGCTAGGGATTTTTCTATGTATATTATTAATTGCATCATAAAAATACACACGTTGTAATAGTTACCTAATTACATATGAAGATGTGCTAAAAATGAATTAGACAGAATTAACAAAAGTAGTAGCGGAAAAAATAGAACTTACACCAAAAGAGGTAGTTGCAGTAACACAGGCTGTATTAGATACGATAATAAATGCGTTAGCTAATAAAGAAAAAGTACAGATACTAGGATTCGGTACATTTGAAGTGTGTGAAAGATCTGCACGTGCAGGACGTAACCCATAAACAGGTGAAGAAATGCAAATCGCTGCTTCAAAAGAACCTACATTTGAATCTGGAATAGAATTAAATGAGACAGTGAAATAAATGTACATAGTGAAAAGGATTTGATATTTTTATCACCCTTTTTTTAATAGCCTTTTTGTTCATAAAACAAAAAAGTATCAACCAAAACATATATTGGATGATACCCCTTCGTTTATAGACATATTATTTCTAAGTACACATCATGCAAAATTTATATAAATAATTTAGATTTCCCAAATAATGTAACCAACTTGTGTTACAATAAACATTTTACATCAAAAAAAGACCTGCATAAATGCAAGTCAAATATAAATTATGGACTTTCTCTATATAAAGTCACAGAAAAATTTTCATATCAATTATGCGTCTGGTGATGGAAATCTTGCAGCTTCAAAATGCGTACTATTTTCTACATTAGAAATAACTCCAGCTACACTACTTTGTGCAAAAATCTCAACTATATCCCCTGCATTTAACTGAATGATTGATGAAACAGCAACAACATTAGCAAAGTTTATTGGACCAAAAAAATCATTATCTATTGCAATTGCCGGATTTCCATTAACTCGAATTTCTACCCGCGCTCTATAATTTGTGTTTAGATTATTGGGAATGAACGCAATAGTCCCAATAACAGAATAAACACCTCTTGTCTTTGGAATAAAAATTGATGTAGCTGGATTATACTCATTCGCTAAATCAAATTGTTCATTTTGAAATAAGACCTTAACAAATGTATTTGCTGGTAAATTTTGATTAACTGTGCTCACAGCTCTAAAAGCAGATGCTCTTACAAGATTATATTGGTTATCATCAGAACAACAATTTACTTTTACATTAACCCAAGGTTTCTCCTCATGCTTTTTATCACATTTTTCATAACCCTTACTGCTTCTATGACAATCGTGATTTTTCTTTTTGTAATCCTTACAATGATTACAGTAGTAATAAGACATACTAAATTCCTCCTTTTAATTTATTACTACATGCTATGTAAGATAGATTAGTAAAGTTTGGACAATCTGTTACTAATTTTAATAGAATTAAAATTAGGCCTATCAAAAAATAGGTCAGTGAAACAATATAACATGTAAAGCAGAAAAACTTCATTTGAACCTATCTATATCAACACTACAAAATGCTAGAATTCCTTTTCTGTTACTTTAAAACCAAGCTCATGTTATACCCAAATCCATAGTTATCAGCTCAATTTCACTTTTTCCTCTGTTGAACTACCTCCACTTTCACTTCGCTTAGAAGTGAGGGATTCCTAAGTAAAGAGTTCTATCGAACTCTAATTGATTAGGCTAACCCCGCAGTCCTTGCGGTTAGAAGCCTTATCGCTTCATTCTTTAGATTGATACTTGCGTTAATATCCCTATCATGGTTTGTACGACAAGAAGGACAGTCCCATTCACGTAGGTTTAGATTTTTAACGTCTTTATTTTGATATCCACAACAAGAACATAATTGGCTGGAAGCAAATGTTTTCGATACGACAATGACTTGTTTGCCATACCATTTTGCTTTGTATTCTAACATTGATCGAAATTGCGACCAAGATACCTCACTAATTGCTTTTGCTAACTTATGATTCTTTAACATATTCGATACTTGCAAATCCTCTATACCGATAACATCGTGGTTTTTGATGATTTCAGTTAAAATTTTGTCCAAGTAATCTTTTCTAGCATTTGATATGTATTCATGAATTCTAGCTACCTTTACTCGTTGTTTATTCCAGCGAGAAGATCCTTTCATTCTTCTAGAAAGAACACGCTGTGCTTTCGCCAACTTATCTTCTAATAATCGGAAAAACTTCGGATTTTCATAGTGTGTTCCATCTGACAAAATAGCGAAATCTTTTAGTCCTACATCTATTCCAATGTAAGAATGTGTTTTCGGAAGTTCTTGTATTTCTGTTTCAACTAATAGTGAAACAAAATATCTACCAGAAGGGTTCCGTCTAACTGTAACATTTACAATACGCCCCTCTACTTCGCGACTTTTGGCAAATCGAACAAGGCCTATTTTCGGCAACTTTATTTTGTTCCCTACAACGGCAATGTTTTCATTTGTTTGTTTTGTGGTATAAGATTGTACGTTGTTCTTCTTAGATTTAAAGCGCGGTGCGCTGTTTTGTTTTTTGAAAAAGCGCGTATAAGCATCCGCAAGGTTGCAAACAGACGACTGAATCGCAATACTATCCACTTCTTTGAGCCAAACAAGCTCTTTCTTCATGGCAGGTAGTTTGGCAGAGCATGTACTATAGGTCAAGCCTTTTCCTGTCTCTTTGTATGCGTGATCCCATAAGGATAGGAAATGATTGAATACAAAGCGAGAACACCCAATCGTTTTGTTGATTAGAATTGCTTGTGCTTGATTTGGATAGATACGAAACTTATAGGCTTTATTCATCATTATTTAATTCACCTCCATTTTGGTATATGACTATTATACACCAAACGTACATTCGACAGATAATGGAGTAACACTTTCTGTATGTTGAACAATTAAGATGGCTTCCATCCATCCCTTGTTCAAAGCCAATTCATCTCCCACCTACTCACTGGGCTGTGGCCCTTCACGCTCCTTGAGAAAGGAGTCTTCTTGGCTAAAATGATAAATTTTTTATATAAAGGACACACAATTAAATAAACATAACTACATATGATATATTGTATCCTCTCTTTTTAGATTGTATAGTCGTTACAAAAGGGCACTTTTCTAAGTGCTCTTCTAATTACTTACCAAATAGTGTTTTTTTTTAAATAATGACTACAGAACAATTGGACACATTCCCCAATTTATTTACCCCCAAATCCATGTTAAAATCCCTTTTGAGTACGACATAACTCCCCTCCCAGTAAAGCACTGTAACATTTCATTCAGGGCTTCTTTTTTCATCAAGCCATTAGTTAATTGCACTGACCACCTTGACGTACAAAGTGACGGTCTTGTTTAATTCATTTAATTTTATATATAATAATAATTAAATTCAATTGCACTATTAAAATTCCTAACAGTTATTATTATGGAATCGACAATTGCAATAACTTTACTTCTAACATAGTAATACTTCTCGCTTTTTAATACCTTGGAACGCATATTGGAGTTGCTTCAATTTATGATAATGATTTTGTTTCAAAATTACACCACCATTAAAAACATATATACAATATCTTGTGCAACTTTTTTATATAAATCTTGATCATTGACTACTTTGAAAACGCTTGTTTTATTTAAAAGCTACACAAAATTGAAAGAAATACACATACAATGTCGTGTATTCTTTTTCAATGCATGTTTAGATGAAAGAACACTCTCCAGGGTGCTCTTTCATTTTTAAAAAGATTTTGTTTAAAGTATAAAAATAAAAACATATTTAGTTAAACCACTCATATACTTTTATAGTGTTGTTATTGGCATCATGGAGTGCTCTTTAGGCACTCCTATTTTTATGCTTACTAAATAACTACTTTGTTAAAATGAACACTTTATATTTTATAATTAAAATTTATAGACATAAATACAACCTTTAATCATTTTCTTTAGAGTTATATCAATATAAAAAAGCAATGTATATTATCTTTTCTTTATGCAGAAGTAAGCAAAAAAACTTTATAAAAGAACACAAGTTTATATAAAGTAAGAACAAACGTCATTTTATTTTAGGTAGGAATTGCACTCCCATAGCAACGGCATTGACTTCAGCCGTATTTCAGAAAAGTCTATTCCTTTTATCACTTCAATCAAAAAAGCCACATTCTAACGCGTGACTATACAATAGAAGAATTTCCGTTTGTTTTACTAGAACATATTGAAGCGGTTTAGTATTGACTTAGAAGACAAAACAAGTTAGCTCAGCTGTCTTAAGACAAATTCGTTAGCTAATCAAAAGTAATGATTAACGAAGAAGTCCCCACTTCAAACAGTCCGCTAGGACATTAAGTGGCGGGTAGTTCACGGAAGCATTATCTATTCAAATGTCCATTTTATTCAACAAAAAGAAAGCACCTGCGCTAGTAGACTCTCTTAATATGATAAGTAGTTTTCAATAAGCATTGAAATAAAATAAGTTACAAACCTGTACTTCGATTCAATATATGCTTGTCCTTACCAAAAAGTGAAAACAAAAGAGCACACTCTTCCAATAAGTGCTCTCTCTTGAAAAAATATAGGGGAACATGTTGGAAACCGTTCAGTATCATTATATGATGATTCTCCCCAACTATAACTAATATATCCATTGAAAGCGTTTAATCTGTAGTTTTTATATAACAAAGAAAAAAGCATCCATTATGAATACTTTCCTTATCTATACCCGCACAACTCTTTAGACATACAAAACCTAAAAAGAGTCTTATGAAACACGTAATGTAATTTAGATATTTTGTTTAGCTGATTGAGATACCGTCTGTTTTCTTTTCTCTTTTTCGCACTTCAATTATAATCAGTTAATATGCATTCTGTCCTATTGTAATTGCATAAAGCTAAGAAATCCGAAAAGGCCTCAAGACTTTTTGAAAAAACGCTCTGAAGTCATATGATTTTTTCTTTTTTATTAGTAAAAGTCGGTTGTACCCCCACTCCCTATCGACTCAGAGGTAAGACATAAATATTCCTCATTCCCCTTAACTTTTACATATGTTTCATCAAATCTTCAGGAATTGCTTGTGCTTGATTTGGATAGATACGAAACTTATAGGCTTTATTCATTATCATTTGATTCACCTCCATTTCGTTGTATGACCATTACACATCGAACGTATGTTCGATGGATAGTGAAGTAACACTTTATGTATGACGAACAATTAAGATGGCTCCTTACCATCCCTTGTTCGAAGCCAATTCAACTCCCACCTACTCACTTCGCGTTCCTTGAGGAAGGAGTCTTCTTGGCTAAAATGATAAATCAATATTTGCTTACTTTATTTTTTGCATATAAAAGGTTAAGGAGTTGCATATATTCATCTTCTTGTCCAATATCAAATCGTTTCCCTTTAATCATTTTTCCATATACTTTTTTAGTCATAATTAAAGAATGTATTGCATCTGTTAATTGATATTCCCCCCCAACACCAGGTTGAAGATTTTTTAATAATGGAAAGATATCCGGTGTGAAAACATATCTACCTATTACTGCAAGATTAGATGGAGGATTTACTTTTGGTTTTTCAACAATATTTGTAACATCTATACAATCCCCTTTTACAATATTCCCTGCAATAATACCATACTTTTCTACATATTCATTTGGTACCCTATGAATGCCTATTACACTATTTTTCTTCTCTTTATAAATTTTAATTAACTGGCTTAAAGCGGTTTCTTTATCAGAAACTACAATATCATCTGGTAAAAGTACAGCAAAAGGTTCATTACCAATAAATGTTTCACCTAATTTTATCGCTTCACCAAGCCCTTTCGCATATGGCTGTCTTATATAATGAATTTGAATCTTAGGGACAGTAAGCTCTTTTAACAGATGCGATTTTTTCTCTTTTTCCAAAAAAGCTTCCAATTCTAATGATTGATCAAAGTAATCAACTATTAAATCCTTTCTGCTAGAAAGTACAATTAATATTTGCTCAACACCCGACTTCACAGCCTCTTCCACAATATAATGAATTGCCGGTTTATTACCTATAGGAAACATTTCTTTTGGAATTACCTTTGTAATTGGAAGGCTCCTAGTGCCATAACCAGCTGCTGGAATAATTGCTTTTTTAATCACTAATCTTCTCTCCTTCAATTGTTTATAACAATGTATTCAGCACCCTCTGTACCTGCGCATAATGAAATTAAAAGAGGCCTTTACCTTCTGCCTACTTTCATTGCTTATATGAATAGGCCCTTTTACTTGTCACCAATTTAACTTGTCCATCAATATACTGTTACAACTAGTACTAAGTTTAGAAAGGTGATTAGCATATGAAGATATGTATTATAGGCTCTGGTTATGTTGGTATTACATCAGCAGCAGTATTAGCAGACTTAGGTCATGATGTGATATGCGTAGATAAAGATCAAGATAAAATTTACTCTCTCCAAAAGGGAGAATGCCCCATTTATGAACCAGATTTAAAAGAACTTATTCATAAAAATCGAAAACGATTACAATTTAGTTGTGATATTGATAGCACTATTCGACAATCGCCCATTATTTTTATTGCTGTAGGGACTCCTTCTACATCAAGTGGAAAGACGGATTTAAAATATATCTATTCTGTTATCGATCTACTAGTTCCAGCTATAACATCATATAAAACTATTATTACCAAAAGTACAGTTCCACCGGGTACAAATCAGCAAATATGTGAAAAGCTTATTAAATCTGGTGTTTCATCATCCCTATTCAATATTGTTTCTAATCCTGAATTTCTTCGTGAAGGTTCTGCTGTTCGTGATATGCTCCACCCAGATAGAACTATTATAGGAACCCAAAAAGGTGACAAAAAGTCGTTAAAAATTATGCAGAATATATATAAAGGAATTAGTGCTCCTTTTGTTTGTACTGGTCTAAATGAAGCAGAGATGATTAAATATACATCCAATGCATTTTTAGCTACAAAAATATCATTTATAAATGAAATCGCTCGGATTTGTGATGCATATAACATTGACATTGTTGAGGTGGCAAAAGGAATTGGCCATGACTTTCGAATTAACCCTCATTTTCTTCAGGCGGGACTGGGATATGGAGGATCATGCTTCCCAAAAGATTTACATTCACTCATCTATACAGCAAGTGATAAACACGTAGCGGTTCCTATTTTACAAGCTGTACAATCCATTAACTCCACACAAATAGATCTCTATGTTGAAAAGATTCAAAAAGCTATAAAAAATCCCTTTTCAAAAAAAATAACGGTGTTAGGAATTGCATTTAAGCCAAATACGGATGATATTCGTAGCTCCCTTGCCGTAATACTTCTTGAAAAATTAATTCCTCATGGCTATGATCTACATGCTTATGACCCCAAAGCTCTTCTTCCTCCACATTTAAAAAGACAAGTTACACAGCATGATAACCTAGAAACTTCAATCACAAATTCCGATTGCATTATTATCGCAACGGAATGGGATGAATTTAAAACACTTAATTGGAAACAAGTCAAACAAGTTATGAAGGGACGCACAATCGTAGATGGACGCAATTGCATTGAAAAAGATGAAATAGAAAAATACGGATTACAATATATTGGAGTGGGTCGGTCATGAAAATACTTGTAACTGGAGCCGCTGGTTTCATTGGCTCACATTTGTGTCAAGCGTTACTTAAAAATAGTGCATATCATGTAGTTGGAATTGATCATTTCATCGGTCCTACTCCAGCCACTTTAAAGACAGATAATATACAATCTCTCGAATTGAATTCACGTTTTCAATTCATACAAGAAGATATTTTAAATATAGATTTATCAAAACTATTACAAGATATAGATGTTGTTTATCATCTAGCTGCTATTCCTGGTGTGAGAACAAGTTGGGGAAAAGATTTTCAGTCTTATGTTTCAAATAATATAATAGTTACACAGCAGTTGCTTGAATCCTGTAAACACATAAAATTAGATAAATTTATTCATATATCAACATCTTCTGTTTACGGTGAAAAATCTGGCGCAGTTTCTGAAGATTTATTACCTACCCCCCTATCTCCATACGGTGTTACCAAATTAAGTGGTGAACACTTATGTCATGTTTATCACAAAAATTTTCATATACCAATTGTTATTTTAAGATATTTCACAGTTTATGGGCCAAGACAACGTCCTGATATGGCATTTCATAGATTAATTAAACAACTTTTAGAAGATAAACCTCTCACAATATTTGGTAATGGAACACAAACACGCGATTTCACCTATATTGATGACTGTATACGAGGAACGGTGGCAGCTTTAGAGACCAAAAAAAGTATAATAGGTGAAGTTATCAATATCGGTGGAAAGGAACAGGCTTCCATTTTAGACATCATTTCTATTTTAGAAAAAATATCAGGGAAATCAGCAACCAAAAAATTTCTAAAATCAGTTCCTGGGGAACCGAAGCAAACATGGGCAGATATATCTAAGGCCAATACATTACTGCAATATTCTCCAACAGTTTCTCTATCCGATGGGTTGGAAGCAGAATTTCATTATATAAAACAACTATACAAAGGAGATTAGTTTATGAAAATTGCATATATTTGTACAGAAAAATTACCATCTCCAGCAATTAAAGGTGGAGCAATTCAAATGATGATTGATGGGGTGTCCCCCTATATAAGTCAAGATTATGAACTTACTATTTTCTCTATTTCAGATCCAAGTCTTCCAAATCAAAAAACACAAGATAATGTCAATTACGTGTATTTACCTCAAAAAGAATATGAACAGCATGTTATAAGAACACTCCAAACCAATGCCTTTGATATTATACATGTCTTTAATCGCCCTAAAAATATACCTCTATATAAACAAGCTTCCCCACACAGTAAATTTGTATTAGGTCTTCATAACGATATGTTTGCTGAGCATAAACTATCCATTTATGAAGGCAATCTTATTCTTGAAATGGTTACCGCCATTGTGACCGTTAGCAACTATATTAAACAAACTGTGATTGAAAGATTTCCACAAGCTGAAGAAAAGATTTCTATTGTTTACTCTGGTGTAAATTTAAAACAATCCCCCTCCATCTGGACACCAACAGGACAAAAGATAAGAAATGCATATCGTACAAAATACGGTATCCAAGATAAAAAGGTGATTTTATTTGTTGGTCGATTATGCAAAAATAAAGGACCTGACTTACTCATTCATGCTATGAAGAAAATTATTCAAACACATAAGGATACGGTACTTGTAATTGTTGGTGGTAAATGGTTTAGTGATAACCGAGTAAATAAATATGTTAAAAGACTATATAAAATGGCTAGGCCAATTAAAGAACACGTAATTTTCACCAAATTTATTCCTGCAGATCAAATTCATAATATTTTTCTAATGGGGGATATATTTATATGTAGCTCACAATGGAACGAACCATTGGCACGTGTTCATTATGAAGCAATGGCTGCTGGAATCCCAATTATTACAACAAACCGTGGGGGAAATGCTGAAGTTATAACAGATGAATATAACGGCTGCCTAATAGAACAGTATAATAATCCAATGGAGTTTGCCAGACTTGTCCACGCTTTGCTATCCCAACGAGAATTTGCACAATGGATTGCTGAAAACGGAAGAAAGGTTGTAGAAGAAAACTTTACATTTAAACATACAGCCACAAAACTTGATCAGGTATATAAACAAGTCGCTGAATCTACAAATCAACCTTCTAAAAACTTATTACGCCCTCTCAAAATTCAAATCATTTAAAATACCATTATTATCCACTTTGTTTAGGTCCACAAAATTTAAACATAGAGCTAAATAGAATTAAATATTTTTGATACAAATACAATTTTCTTTCCGTACAAAATTTTTTATAGGATAAACTCGATGGAGTAAAAATGCTACGCTAATCTTTTCCCCATTTCTTTAACCAGATGATTTAATATAACAAGGAAACAATTAAATACAAAATGACTAAAAATAATTGTTCTCGCAATTAAGATTTTTTATCCTTGATTCGGCCAAATGCAAATTTGTATACCTTATCGATTGATATGGATTGCCTCTCATTTCCTTGTGAAATTTCTCTACTATAAAATAAAAATATAGGCTAATGCCTACCTAGGGTCAATCCATTCCTATATTTAAAGGTTCACATTTTCACCTATTATATATGTAGAGAGCAAAAAACGCTTGGGGAAACCAAGCGTTTTTAAGTATCAATTATTTTATGCGTCTTCTTCTTCGCCCTCCTCGTCTTCTTCGTCTTCTTCGTCTTCTTCGTCTTCCTCGTCTTCTTCGTCTTCTTCGTCTTCTTCGTCTTCCTCGTCTTCCTCGTCTTCTTCGTCTTCTTCGTCTTCTTCGTCTTCTTCGTCTTCCTCGTCTTCCTCGTCTTCTTCGTCTTCTTCGTCTTCTTCGTCTTCTTCGTCTTCTTCGTCTTCTTCGTCTTCTTCGTCTTCTTCGTCTTCTTCGTCTTCTTCGTCTTCTTCGTCTTCTTCGTCTTCTTCGTCTTCTTCGTCTTCTTCCTCTTCTTCGTCTTCTTCGTCTTCTTCGTCTTCTTCGTCTTCTTCCTCTTCTTCGTCTTCTTCGTCTTCTTCGCCTTCGTCTTTTTCGTCCTCTTCTTCGTCTGTAAAAGTAATTTCTGTTTCATCAACATATTGAATTTCAACCTCTACACCATTATGCATGCCTGATTGTATTACATCAGCTAGAGATTTTAGAACTTCTTGTAAATCATCACCAGGATTAACACTAAAGCCATTCTCAACATCTAGTTTTATTTTTGCTCTTTTCACATCAGCCATTTACCTAACTCCTTTCATATAGATTTATATATACTATGTTGAAAGAGTATAAAAAGATTAATATATTTGCGGAAGTTTCATTAATCGTTCTCCTTAGCGTTATTTACCAATTTTGATACCCATGGACCTTTTAATGGATGATCAGGAGTAATAATAGTGACTTTTATTTTTGGCTTTTCTATTTGCGTTAAAACGATCTCATTTAATTCCTCACTTTGTTCTTCCAGCTCTATTACATCTTGAATCTCTTTATCTTGTACGTCATCAATCATTGTAGTTTTTGGTGGTAACTTCTCTTCTAAATCTAGCAATCCGATTTTGGGCAACTCCTCTAATTCCACTTCCTTAATAATCGCTAAATTCTCTAGCACCGAAGATTCATTTAGTACAATATTTTTTTGCTGCTCATACTCTGACAATTCCCATCCCATTGGCCCAGGTGGAGAAAATACAAATTTCTCTAAATCTAAAATAGGGATTACTATCTCTTCTTGTTCTGAACTCATTTTATTTCCCCCCACTATTGCTCTTGATTTCATGATAAATATCAGAAAAATTCCGTAAAAATTCTTCCTTAGAATCTTCAAGTGCAATAATATTTTGCAATGCCCAAATATACTTTTCGTCAGACCACGAACGCTTTTGTCCTAAATAGTATTTATGTGCAATTGAACAGAATAAGTGAGGAAACGATAAATCAGTCCAAAGAACACGAAATTGTTTTTCTGAAAAGGAATTTTCCGAATTATATGCACTCAACATATGAATAGCTAAATTAGTATCCCAAACTGACATTTTTTTCATTACTTTATTTAAAATAATACGTAGGTCCCTCACTGGTAAATCACTTGTAATAGAATGTAGCTCTTTCATAAACATAGCATCATCTATTTCTGTAAACCTCGCTAAGGTAAAATCTTGCTGACAAAAACTATTAGATGCAATAACTTCTTTTGTCCATTGGTCATAATATGGATCATTTAGTTCTTGTAATGCTTTCTTTCCACGTGCTAACATCTTATCAACATACTCTAAAAACATAGTTGAAAATACATCATCTGGAAAGGAAAGTGCAATTCTTTTGTTTCCTTCTAACTCTTGTAATTTCCATCTATACAATTTATGCCATTTTCCTAATCTACTCCGAATTTTACTTTCTTTCATCGGAATATATCCTTCCGATGCTTGATGGAATTTACCTGCATATATTAGTACCTTCTCTAATTGTTCTTTATTATAATAAATGACTTCTTTCCCTTGATGCTTATCATATAGTACATACGCATACTCATTAGATCCAATACAAAAGCCCCCTCTTTTTGTTTTATGAATTTTTGTAATTGGCAATCCATTTTGAAGGAGATGTAAATGTGCTCCAGCAATAAATAGCATCCTTTTAGGGTGCATTTGTGCTTGTTTTAATATTTTTAATCCTTCTTCTGTTTCAACTTCCCACATTGTTCTCCCACTTCTGCTTGATTGTAAAAAAATATTACTTATTTCAAATGGATAAAAGCTAAGGACCTTTTTTAAATGTTCACTCTCTAATCCAGTTGTTTCTTCCACCTTTAATCATCCCCTTCTTAAAATTTATAAGATTTCCCCATACACTTTCATTAAATCCTTAGCAACTCGGTTCCAATTAAATTCTTTTTCAACCTTACTACGTCCATATTTCCCTAACTGTTTTCTTTTATTTTCGTTATTTAAAAGATTAATTATCTTTTCTGCATATGCATCAGGGTTTTCAAAGTCATTGACAATATATCCATTTTTTCCTTCTTCAATTACTTCAGGATTACCACCTCGGTTACTCGTAATTATTGGTAAACCTGCTGCCATTGCTTCATAATGCACCCTAGCAAGGGGCTCTTGCCACTGTGAAGAGCAAACAAAAATATCTGACATAGCATAAAGTGTTGAAATATCCTTTGGCTTAACAAATTTAATAAAGACTACATGTTCTGGAAACATAGCGCCTAAGGTATATAAGTGTTTTACATAATTATTTACATTGTTATCTCCAAACCATTTTGAACCAATAAAAACCATTACAATGTCTGGATTTTCCTCAATTATTTTAGGAAGAGCTTGTAGCAAAATATGAGGACCTTTTACTTTACTCAAGCGTCCAACAAATAAAACTATTTTTTTATTTTGTAAATCCAACTGTTTTTGCACATGACTTTTAACTTTTGTTCCATTCACTGTCCACGAAGGATAGTACTCATTTACATCTACACCAGAATATACTGTTCTCGTCTTTGCTTTTGCAGCTTGAAAGCGCGAGGTAATTGTTCTTCCTATATAATCACTAACTGTTACAATTTTTGAAACAGCTGCAATACATGCTTCTCCCTCTTCATCACTTATCTTTTCATATGCAAACATTTCATTATGCACACTTAACACAAATTTCGTCTGTGGTGCTGCCTCACTTAAAATTGTAATCCAATTTGGACGATTGCATAAATGAACTACATCATATTTTTCCTGTTTCAAATGTTTAATAACATAATGGAGATATTCCTCTTCTGGAAACCGTATATACCTTACGCCTTTGTCTTTTTCTTCTGGTTTCAAATTTGGATCTGTTATAGAAATAACTGTCACATTTTTTCCATTTGAAGCAATAATGGAAGCAACAGAATCTATATAAATTTGAATAGCTCCACCTCGTACAGCTGGTACAGGTAGCTTTTCAGTCGAAATTATGGCTATTTTCATTAAAACGCCTCCCTGTTTCATAAAAATACAACCTTCTTCATATGTTACGAAAAAAACTTTGTGTTTGTGATTTATCGACCATTTTTTCATCCTTTATTATGAAAATTAGTCAATAGTACTTTTTCTCCTTAAAGGCAAATGGCTAGAACAAAAATGGTCATGTACCATACAGTAATAAGAGAGCATAAAAGGATGGTGATATATGTGGAGAATAACAATGAAGAAGCGGTGTATACATTATCGCCCGAAGAGGAACAAAAACTAGTAGAATTGGCAGCGACAATGATCCAGCATTGGGATATTCAAGCAACTACAATCGAATTAATACAAGGTGGACAACTGGCCTTAGTATGGAAAATTCAAACTGCAGATGGACCTTTTTGCTTAAAGAGAATTCATCGCCCCGAAAAAAAAGCTCTATTTTCCATTCACGCTCAAGATTATCTAGCCAACAAAGGCATGCGTGTTCCAAGCATAATTCCAAGCAAATTGAATCAGTTGTATACAAAGCACGGTCCATTTTTATTTGTTGTTTATGATTGGATTGAGGGAAGACCATTTGAGCTTACAATGCAAGAAGATCTTGAAATGATTATGAAAGGGTTAGCAGATTTCCATGTAGCCTCTATTGGCTATAAGCCCCCACCAGGAATACCTATATTTACCAAACTAGGACGTTGGCCCAATCATTACATTAAAAGATTTCAACAGATGGAGATTTGGAAAACTTTATCTGCAACTATGCCAGATGATCCATTTTCACAGCTATACTTGGCCGAAATTGATACGTTTATTTTAGAAGCAAAACAAACGCACCAAAGACTATTGGAATCCGAATATACTAAATGGACTGATGAATTACAAACATCCCCAAATTTATGTCATCAAGATTATGGAACAGGAAATTCCTTATTAGACCCAAGTAATCAAATTTGGGTAATTGATTTAGATACGGTTTCTTACGATTTACCTATTCGAGACTTGCGTAAAATGATTATTCCTCTATTAGATACAACTGGTGTTTGGAATGAAAACCAATTTAAAATTATGATTAACGCATATGAGTCAGTTTCTCCTTTAACAGCTGAGCAGAAGAAAATTATGTTTATTGATATGTTATTTCCATACGAATTGTATGATGTAATTCGCGAAAGATATGTTAGAAAGTCGCCTTTACTTGCTGATGAACTTGCTGGGGCTATGGAATATGAAAAGATTAAGTCAAAAGCTTTAAATATATTAATAGAGGAACTTTAATACGCAATACTAAGAGTTCTAGTGTAAAAATTACCATTATTATTAATAAAGAAAATAGTTTTGTTGCATGCATCATTTTATAGTGACATAGAACTTATAAAGACGGTTCTGGTGCAAAAAGAAAATAAAGCGCATAGATTCCTAACGTTGTTCTTAACTCTTTCGGAAGAACAATCCACCCTAATTCATCTATTCTTCGTTTAACACCTGTTGACTTCATGTTAATATTTTTAGTTACTACTCACATATGAACAAGCGGATTAAATGATGTTTTTCCGGTATCATCTGCATGCAATACTACAATTAAGCCTTTGTGTAACACATGGAACCAAATCACGCTATAAAGCATTAGCGGACATTAAAAACGGCGAAAATGACTAAAATTATATAGATTTTTGGGTACACAAATGATTTTTGACCGCACGCTTCTCGTTTTTTGATTTCACAATGTCCTATAAGTATCATTAGCGGACATCATAACACTCAAAATCGGTCTTTTATATCCACTAATATATGAAATGAATATTCGCTAATACTTAATGTAAGTTTTGGTTCCGTTGCTACACAGACAACTATATCCTATCTAATGACTGTGGTTGCAATATCAAACACTAAAATCAAAACATCTTTTTATATCGTTTTAAGGATTTTATTTCCTCGTATTCCCTCATTCTCTTGTAAAATGTCGCTTTCTTCATACCAGCCTTGTCCATGTATTCAACAGCGTTGATCTTTCCTACCTTCCATTCCTTGCTATCCTCTTGCATGTACCAAACATTAGAATTGAAATCTTTGAGATTACTGTTTCCTTAACTATAAAGAAAACGCTAAACTTCATATATACTTCTGAGGATGTTATGTAATACTAATTGGTTTTTATGATAATTATTCGTAAGTGGATAATTCACTACGCGCCTCGCCTATTGTATCCCTAGCAATTCTTAATGCTTTTAAACATTTTCCTAATTTCGCTAACTCTGTTTGGCTCGCAGCATTTCCATAGGTTGTCTTAACAAATTGCAAGTTATCCATCGCCTTTAATCAATAGTTAGAGGATATATATCTATGCCCTCTTATTGCTGATTGGTGTTAGAATTGCTGCTCCCACAAGCAGAATATCTGAAAAACACTCGTAGGGGTAGCACCACACCGCTATCAAGCTAAAAAAATACAACTACCCCAGAACAAGATTTTTTGCTAATTTGTAATAAAAAAGCTCATTTTTTCGTTTTAGGGCTGATTTGTTTTCTTAAGTTGATGGATGTGTGGCGAGCCCCCATGCCCATCAACTTAACAAATTTAAATATACCCAAAACAAAAAATTATACATTTTCACCTGGAGATGCTAATTTTATCGTTTTGGGGTACTATAAAGTTTTAGTTTTATAACAATGTGGCGATATCTTTAACTAAAATCAAGTTTTATAAGGCACTTTTAATCAACCTTTATTCCAAAACTATAAATAATTTAATCACCATGGATACTAATGTCGGACCTTAGGTTAGAAAATAACTGGTAGTTTTGCAAGGGAACGAATTTTACTATGGTTATAAATCAATTGATCCGCTTCGATTGCTAGACGAAGATTAGGTAGCCGCTTTAACAAAGTGCCTAATGCAATTTGTCCTTCTAAACGCGCCAACGAAGCTCCTAAACAGTGATGTATACCAGCCCCAAAGGCTAAATGGTTATTCTCCTCCCGTGAAATATTCAATTCCTCTGGATAAGGAAATATGTTTGGATCAATATTTGCAGCAGTCAGGGAGAGTAGAACTAATTCGCCTTTACGAATCCTATTTCCATGTATTGTCACATCTTCACTAGCAAAACGGCTACTAAACATAATTGGGCCAGCATAGCGTAATAGTTCGTCGACAGCGGAAGGCAGCAGAGAAGGATTTTGCCCTAGTAAATTCATTTGTTCAGGATGTTGAAGTAACGCTAGTACGCCATTACTAATTAGATTAACTGTCGTTTCATGTCCAGCGATAATGAGCAGCCAAATTGTCGAAAGAAGCTCGTTCTTACTCAACTTGTCTTCTTGTTCTTTTGCTTGAACTAGCGCGCTTATTAAATCATCACTAGGATTTAGGCGTTTTTCGTTAAACAATACTTCAATATAATTAATAAACTTTTCAAGTGTTGCTGTCACTGCAGTCCCTTGACCAGGATCCACTGAGGCGTTCATCAGTTCTTGTGTCCATGCGCGAAACTGATTTCGATCATTGGTGGGAATCCCAAGCATCTCTGAAATGACTATAATGGGTAGTGGGTAAGCAAAGTCTGCAATAATTTCCATCTTTCCTTGTTCCTGTACAACATCCAACAATTCGTCGGCAATTTGCTGAATACGAGGACGAAGGTCCTCAATCATACGTGGTGTGAAGGATTTAGAGACTAGCCGACGTAGGCGAGTATGATCAGGGGGATCTACCGTAAGCATATTCGGCATATTCATAAGCCATTCAAATAGTTTACTCACTGCTGTATTCTCCTCAATAGGATTCTGCTTATCACGAGGCGATGTGAATTTTCGTAAATCTTTGATAAAACGGGAATCTTTCAAAATTGCAACCACATCATCATAGTGAAATGCAACCCATGCCCCTCCCATGCCATAAAAGTCATCAATGCGAAAGAAACGCTCTTGTTGCTCCATGAGGTTTTTATAGAACATAATGGGATTACGCATAGTTTCCGGCGAGTTCAAATCGTTAAAAGTTAGTTTTTTCATTAGTTTCCTCCTTATCAGTATAACTATTGAATGCTTTAACATTAACCCTAATCTTTACCGTACTATTCTATGACCGCTTATGTTACAAAAATGATATATCTAATTCATAGAACGATTCTGTTGCAATGTTTCTCAAGAAATTAATATAGATAAGGAAATATGACTAAATATTATGCAGGTATTAGGAATCAACATATCGTTAACAAGCTAAGATTTTGAAGTAACTCCATAAAAAAATTCTGGAAGGCAAAACTCTACTGTTTAAAATATTTACATTCTCCCTTATTATATCAACGTTGGTACTAATCCAAGTTGACAGACATATGACGTGACTCCTATGATAAACCTCAATTTGGTGAAAAAATATGATTTCGGATGGATATTACATAACTTTGTGGATACATGGTTTTGGGATATAATATAAATTACGCAAACTGCAAGTAATTTCTCACCCTTAGTATGCGAGTTTACTCGGTATTTTTATATAAAGTGCCATTAATATAATGTCAGCATACGTACCATCTTTGAACCTAATTTGGTTTATTTGCCTACCTTCTTCTCTAAATCCTAATCTCTTGTATAAATTTATTGCCCGTTTGTTGTTTGAAAATACATCCAGACATATCTTTTCTAATCCTTCTTGTTGTTTTGCCCATTCAATAAAATAGGATAGTAACTTTGTTCCAATACCCGCATTACCAAATTCTGGTTTGATCCCCATTCCAAATGAACCGGCATGGTGTAAACGTATATAGGAAGATCTAGAAAAAGATAAAAAACCGATGACTTGATCATTAAATTCTACTACTAATGTTAATCCTCCATTTTCTTGTCCTGTTTGTATCTTTTTTTGATAATCTTCTGCCTTTTCTTGCGGCTCTTCAGGTGATCGAAGAAAAAAGTTTGTAGTTTCAACAATCTTTTGTTTTATCACAACTATTTCTCTTGCATCTTCTACTGTCGCTCTACGTATGTTCATCGTATATTTTCTCCCCCTTTATTTTCCCTAAATAATAGCAAGTACTTAAACTAATTTAAAGAATTAATCTCCAAAAGACTTAAATTAACCTTAATAAAGGATAGTACCCCCATTGCCATCAACTTAAGAAATTGGTAGCTCCCCAAAACAAAGAAAATGAGTTGACTTCTCATAAATCACGGTAAAACAATAATTTTTTTGTTTTGGGGGCACTTCAAAATTTTAGCTTGGTGGGTATGTGACGAGCCCCCTAAAAGTAATAATCGTTACTTTGCTCTAATAAAAAGTCATATAAAAAAGAAACGAAGTCAATTTGACTTCGTTTCTTTTTTTACTAATTCTTTTTTTCTAGAATACGTTCAACCTCATCAACACTTAACTTGCTTGCTTTAGCAATTGTTTCAATTGGTACACCTAGTTCATGCATACCGTTAATTATTTGTATTTTCCCTTGCTGAATCCCTTCTTTTTTTCCTTCATTACGAGCATGAGCAAACTTTGCAGCTTCATCCATCAACGCTTTCTCCCTTACTTCATACGCTTGTCGGAAAGAAGAATCTTGACTCATACGTTCCCATTTGTTCATAGATTTTTGTAAAATCGGGTCTTGGTTCATCGCAATATCCCCCAATGTCTGGGTTAATCGTTCATCTTCATTCGCTGGAAGCAGTAACAACCAGCGAACAAACGAATCTTCCCAAGGATTTACTTGTTCATTACGCCACTGTTGCATTAATTTTGGAATTTCCACTATATGAATTTCAATATCATCACTTAACTTCTTTTGTTGCTGTTGATTCCATAGGATTCCTATTGTATGAAATGCTTCATATTCTGGAAACATCACAAAGTTTAATAAATTAATCGTAATGGTTTTATGAAGAGAACTATATGGCATTCCCTTTTGTAATTTGGATGTATATAGCCTTCCCCAGTACTATAAACTTCTCTTAATCATGTCATGATTGTTATTCAACTGTATTTCTACATTTACCTTTGTTCCTGTATCTAATGTAGCGGAAATATCTAAAATCGATAATTTATCCTCTTCGTATTCTCGGTGCAAGTGTGGATCTTCTAATTGTAACGAAACAATGGGCGATTCCAAAGAATCCTGTAATATAGCATTTAAAAAAGCAATGAGAATATCCTCATTTCCACTTGTACCAAATAATTGTTAAAAAGCAAAATCAATGCGTAAATTCACTAATTGTTGGTTGGACATGGGTTTTCCTCTTCCCATCTCATATGATGTTTTTCTTTCATTGTACATAAAAGAGTGATTCATATACAAATGAGCTCTTATATCTGTGGACATAAGAGCTTATTTGCTACCATACATAATTAACAGATTAGTTGGCTGTCATAGAAATTGAAAGATTGCCTACTGTAAGGAAACTCACATTTAGTATACAAAATACGAACAAAAATGCCAATACACAAATGTATTCAAGACAGTATATGACATTTGAAAAGTTGCTTCTAGATTTCTTTAAGAGCGTTTTTCATGAAACTTTACTTTTTACTTGTTTACGGGCTATCTTATGATAACGCCCATGCTTTACTACCTGTCTAGCATCAATTAACTCCTCTTCCATCATATCTGAAACCTCTACAACAATGGTATTCGGTGAACTACCCGCCACTTAACGCCCTAACGGACTGTTTGAAGTGGGGGCTTCTCGGTTAGTCGTTACTTTTGGTAGCTAACGAATTCGTCCTAAGACAGCCGAGCTAACTCCCTTGTTCCAAGGGTTATTTTATTGCTATCTATGCTAACGCCAATAGGCGTATTGCTTCATTTTTGATATTGATAGCTGCGTTATAATCTCTATCGAGATTTACACCGCATATACAAGAATAGACTCGCTCAGACAATGACATATTTTTCACATTTCCACAACTGCTACATGTTTTTGTGGAAGGAAACCATTTGTCTATTTTCACAAGTTGTTTGCCTTGTTCATGTAGTTTATAAGCTAAAAAAGAAGTGAACATACCCCACCCATTGTCAGCGACACTTTTTCCAAAATGAAGTGCTTGCGACATTCCTTTCATATTTAGATCTTCAATAGCTACAACATCAAAATGAGTAGCTAACTCTTTAGACTTATGATGAAGGAAGTTCTTACGTTGATTCGTTACTTTTTCATGTAACTTAGCTACACGGATACGTTGTTTATTCCAACGAATAGAACCTTTTGTACGTCTTGATAATACTCGTTGCGCCTTTGCTAATCGGTCTAACATTTCACGATAGAACTTAGGATAATTGGCTCTCTCATCCTCAGAACTGACGTATAATTGTTCCATCGCAAAGTCTAATCCAACAACTGTTTCTACTTCTTTTTGTACGATCTCTTTTTCGTATTCAGTCAAAATGGACACATAGTATTTACCAGTAGGTGTCATAGAAATCGTACATGACTTGATTATATGGTCTTGTGGTATTTCTCTATGCTGTTTGATACGTACCATTTTCAGTTTTGGCAATTTGATATGACCGTTAAGCAACATAATATTTCCGTTCACTACATTCGTTGTATAAGACTTTCTGTCTTTTTTGCTTTTGAATGTTGGGAAGTCATTTTGACCACGAAAGAAATTTTTATAGGCAGTTTGCAAGTTTAGTTGAGCATTTGCCAAAGCTAATGAATCCACTTCTTTTAACCACTCAAATTCTGCTTTGTATTTCGCAGGAGTGGGAAGCTTTTGTTTCTTTAGTTGATCCTTATCATCTTTATGTTTTTCATACGCTTCTTTCCGTTCAGCTAACATTCTGTTATACACGAAACGTACACAACCGAAAGTTTTACGCATAAGATGTGCTTGGTCTTCTGTTGGATACAAACGGAATTTATATGCTTTATTCTGCTTTGTCATATCATTTCACCTCACTTTTCACTTTGATTTTCAATATATGTTTTTACTACGTCTATTGGCGAACCACCAGTAGTTAGCAAGCAAAAACTTCTTGACCAAAACATCTCTTTCCAAAGTTTCTTTTTCACTTGTGGAAAATCTCTTTTAATAAGTCGAGAACTTGCACTTTTATAAGCATTGATGAATTTTGTCATTTCTGTATTAGGGTGTGCCTTGAACAAAATATGAACGTGGTCTACATCATGATTCCATTCAACTAACGTGATGTTATAGTTTTCAGATAGTCGAACAAACATATCTTTTGCATAGTCTGACATATCATCATCAAACACATTTCTTCTGTATTTCACGACCAACACAAGGTGATAATATAACAAGAATACTGAATGGTTATTACTATCTAATTTCATTTATATACCAGCCCTTATAATTTATAAGACTGATTATATCAGAGGCAAAATAAAAAGGAAAACCTTTTGGCTACGCCAAAACGAAATTCATCTGCCACCTACCGTTGGGCTACGCCCTTCACACGCTTGAGGAAGGAGAATTCTTTCCGGAAATTCGTTAAAACTCCTATCACATATCCAGTTAATTGCAAGGAAGGATTCTTACGATAAGAAAATTGAACGCAATCACCAATTTTTACTTTTGCTGTATGTTTCATATAATAACCTCCTAAATTATAATTAATCATTCAGTAGATTTTTATGTTTTGTTTCTTCATACTGCTTAGCAAGTTTGTAAAACGAAGAACGTTTGATACCATATTTCTTCATGACTCCTACTGCTGTAATGCCACCAGACTTCCATTCTTTATAGGCTTCAATAAATTCGGCTGTAATTTCTACTGGAGGACGTCCTAACCGCTTACCTTGCCTTTTAGCTAGAGCAATACCCTCCACTTGTCGCTGTTTAATATCATGCCGTTCTTTTTCTGCAAAAGCAGATAAAATGGTAAGAGTTGCTTTCTGAATAGCACTTTGAATAACATCATTTGTACTCTTACCTGTGTAATTTACATTAATGAATGGTTCTTTTATAAATTGTAAATTAATCTTATGCTTTTCATAGTATCTGAATTCCTCTAGGACATCATTCATGCTCCTTCCTAGTCTAGTTAAAGAATCAAATACAATGGTATCACCTGTACGAGCAAGACGTTTTAACATTTGATAATTTTCGCGTTGAATATTTCTATCAGATTGTTTATCGATAAAAATATCTCGATCTTCTATCCCTAAATCTTTCATATTTCGAATTTGTCGTTCTTCATTTTGATCTTTACTGGAAACTCGTACATATCCAAATGTTCATAGAATATACAGACATCTGTAAAATTTTAAACTAACGTTTATAGACACACAAAATACTTCCCACATCTTCGAACACATATTAATAAAAACCCATTGATCTCATGTACACATACTGAGATTAATGGGTTTTATCAGTTTAACATTCTATATGTTTTGTAAAACTCATTTATTAAATAAAAAAATCCCTTCACGATTTGTGAAGGGGTCAGTATACATTGAAAGGGTACTTCCATTTTAATATGTAAAAGAAAAAACTCGTATTGATAAAATTAACCTTTTTGTTTTTTGCCGTTTTTAATTTACTATAAAGAAACTGTAAGGATTAAATTCATCCTATATAGAGTTTTTGTGTTTCTCATTAGACATGTATATTTGATAAATCATAATTTTTTATGCAATATTGCATAAAAAATACCTGTCGCTCCTGCTATAATTTTGAATGTAAACTGTTACATCCAACATTTTATAATCTTCTATATTCATTAATATAGAGACCCTAATTGTAGGAAAAAGGAAAGAATATTGGTGGTTCTTCCCTTTTTCCTTATTTTTTATCTCTCTAATGATTCATTCTATAGTCTAAAATATTTTTATTAATGAAACCTGTTAAAATACAAAATTTTAGTTAGCAAACGAGAAATAAAAACTTCATTATTATTTCTGCTATATTTCAAGGGCTTTTTTCTAATACAATAAGAAAAACAAAAAGAACTTGTAGAAATCACTACAAGTTCTTTTTGTTTTAAAGCGAATACACGGGACACATAAATTATCTCATTATTCATAACGGGGAAACCATATTGATTACGGCTTGATTTCATTATATAACAAATATTAACATCCAGAGTTTTAATATTTGAAAATTATGTGAATTTATAATTAAAAATCCACCCTTCCTCTAAAAAATTTATCGTTACAAGTTTTCTTAAGGTTTTTTCTTCATGAGAAGTAATTAACTTTTAAACTCTTTCTAATATTCAAAACCACTATTTGTAATCCAATCCATATTTTATTGATACCAATCTAGTTACAGGTATGCTACAATCCATTTGAAATATTGCTTTTGGGAATGCAATTGCTATTATAATCGCAATTTATTTTCTACAAACTGATTGGGTGTCAGCCCAAATTGCGGTTCTATTCCGCAGTCCTTAACAAATTGTTAAGGACTTTTTTATCATTTTCAGACAGAAGACTCCTTCCTCAAAAATGTGAAGGTGTGAAACACCAATTTTAGGTGGAGATGAACGTCGGTTGTCATATAAAAGAATCCATGATAGTGCTTTTTCTAAATGAATATGTTACTCTTTAACGGCTGGTATTTATCATCGTAAGAAATCCAGTAACTTCATCAAAAAAATGCTCCTAGATTGATCTAGGAGCATTTTTTTGAAACATTATTTTTTATTTGCCTTTGATTCACTTTATTATAGTAACCGTGTTTTACTACTTGCCTAACATCATCTACTTCAAATCCCATTATCTCTGTAATATCTACAACAATTGTATTCTGTAGAACACTGACTACATATCCGGTTAATTCTAAATTAGGATTTTTACGGTATAAAAATTGAACATAATCCCCAATTGTTACTTCTGTTTTATGCCCCATTTGGTACCCCCTGAATCATCCTTAATTATTCGTTAGGTTTCCCTTTTTTTACTTCTTTATGCTATTTAGCAAGTCTATAAAATGTAGAATATTTAATAACCTATTTCTCCATTGCTTCTACTACATTAATTGTATTGAAAATTTTTAGTTAGCAAGTTAGAGATAGATACTTCATTATCATTTCTGCTATATTTAAAAATTTTTACTCTAAATACAATGAGGGGTATCACCAGCATTTTGAAAAATAACCACGCTAAGAGTATGCAAGATATTATACAGTTTTTCTACTAATTCACGAACAAAAGAGGACCCTAAAACCTTGTCAGGGTAGTAATGTATAGAAAAATGCATAGACCCATAGCACAAAAAAGGGGGGCCCTTATGAGAGTAGGGTTCCTCCTTTACTATTGCTACTGATAATAGGACGTTATGTTAACTATACATGTATATAATATTCATCAAGATTAATTGTTACATTCAAAAGAAAACTAAATCACATCTTTAATAGGTTAAACTATTATACAATTGATAACTCTGGTTATTTAACATATTTTAGTAGCGGGTAATCTGGGGCTCTTTTAGCAAATTTGGAAAGTTCGAATCGATGAAAGTTGATCATTAAAATCTAAATGTGTGTGAAGATTAACGACACGTGAATTGTTACCTCTAGTTATCAGTAGAACGACTCTACCTTTAAAGCCTCTGTGCTCATACAAGGCTACTAGAGACCTAGGCGGGCATCTTACAGAAGAAATTTTATCATTCCACACATCTCCAACGTATTCTACATCACTTCCTAGATTTACATTAAATGACGAACCAGTTGCATTTATATGTTCAAAAAATTGAACTGTACCTTGTCTAACATCTATATTTTCATAAGAATCCGGATCGTAATTACTTGAATTATAATTATTTGGGCTATAACTATTTGGATTATAGTTATTTGGATTATAGTTATTTGGATTATAGTTATTTGGGTTATAATACATAAGCATCTCTCCAATACTCTTTTTCTAGTCTATATTAATCATCTTAATATTAATTATGGATACAACTTCGCAGTCAGTGACATTATATTTAACTGTAAAGGTTTTAGATAATTGTCCATATAAAATTGGATGAATGCCTTATTAATCCAAAGTATATAAGCCCTAAAGTCGAATTTGATTGATAAATGTTTTAGTTGAAAAACTCATTACTTATTTACATAATTCTCGTTTTGATGGTGCCACCCCATCGCTATCAAGCTAAGAAAATACAACGTCAATTATAGTAGAGGTTGTTTTTTTTTTTTGTGTAGGGAATTTAAAGATTTGCATATGAAATAAACCCTGACGGGTTTCATTTTTTTGAATTAAGCCGCTTGATTATCAGACATGGTACAATTGTAAACGACACCTAATATATCAAAGACTGTTTTCTTTTCGTACCGATGAGATTTTCGCCCGTTTTGCTGTAGGAGGTTAAACAGACGAAGGAGAACCTTTGATAGCTCTTGGGTGTCTTTCTGTATAGCTTGGAAAAGAAGAAGAAAGTAATCTTTAATCATATAGATAGCCTTATATTCACTCAATTCTTTTTTCTTTTTCATAAGAAGTAATTGCCGCATTTGAAACATGGTAGAAGAACAGAGTAGAATGGCAATCAGTTGTCCATACAAATGGCATTCTAATCGTTCTCGTTTTATCTTTTTACAATGATGAATATGAAAGAATGATTTCCACGTTTTAAATAAAATCTCGATTTGCCAACGTAAAGAATACCAATCATGTACTTGTCCCATCGGGACAATATCTATAGGGGTATTTGTCATATATACATTGATACCGCTAAGTCGTTTACTACGAGCGGAATACTTCATTCCTTTCTTTTTTTCTCTTACAGTTTGATCGTGTAATCGTTTTTGTTGTTGTTCTTTTGTTAGTCGATGAACAATCACACGAGTTGGGACCTTATCAGTCATTCCTACATAAGCGTTGGATATTTCGCATGTTTGTCCAGGCTGAAGAGTGTTCATTAAAACCTCCATATCTATCTGGATATACTCTGTACCTTTCTTAATTCTGCCATCTTGAAAATAATCAGGATTAGGATTTTTTTGATAAATACGTGTATTCGATTTGATACGTGAGATATAATAAGCCTTTTTATCTTGTATATGTTGAAGATCTTTCAAATGAAAATAGCCTAAATCTCGGATACATAAATCATTCGCTGTTACAGTTGGGACACACAGGGAACCGTAGGTTCGATCATGTTGTTTACCTGGTCCTGTATGAATATAAAGGAATTGTCCACTTAATAAATCATACTCAAGCTGAATCTTCACCCCCGCTGTATGACTGCAACCTCCTGCACCCGGATAAACAGATGAAAAAGGATCTGGGAGTTGAAATGCAGTTGAATCTAAAATACGAATACGTTTGAAAATAGGAGTATATGGAGAAGAAATCGGCATAGATCAGGCTAGTTTTTGGTTTAGTAGTTCAGCTAATATATGTTGTAAAAATTGAACGGCTGCTTTATTAAATCGTTGATTTAGTCCTTCAGGACTGATGAGCACTTTTGTTGATGCTTCTAAACGGCTAGATAACTGAGTTAATGAAGTCGTAGCGATATTTTGACTCATCCATACACATAAAGCGATTAAATCTTTTGCTTGGTACTTACTAGCTCGTTGCACAAAACCAACATCTCTAGCAAGGTCTCGTAAAATATTTGGAGATAAAAAACGTTGAATCTCTTGAGCAAATAGCTGTAATTCATCAGATACAGAAATAGACATACAAAAACGCCATCCTTTCCTATGATTCTATAGAAAGGATAGCGTTTTTTTTCATTTTATGGGGTATTTTGTTTTTTAGCTTAATAGCGATTTGCGGGACCCCATTTCTATCAATCCAAGTAATCCACTTTTCTAGATTTAATTACTTTAAGTTCCTGGAGGCTAACCAAATCCCCTGCCAGTACTTATACTCAAAAACAGGGGGTTATTTTATGGTATAATATGGATGATTCAGAATATTGATTTATATTAAGGGTGAAGGGGGAGTAGATTAGGATGAAAAAGCAAAGATTTTTAAAAAAACTATTAAGAAAAACCTTTTATATTGAACTAGATGATTCTCTTCATTATCCATCTCCTAAAACAATTTGTTCAGCTGTTGAAACCTATGCTATACAGTCTAAGGAGAAATTAAGGTTTGAAAGTAAAACAAAACCGATTACTTTTTATTTAGAAGATACATTGTATAGTACAGATGTACGAATGGCTCGTGGAGGATATTATATATTTTGTCGAGAAGTATAGAGGGCTTGAGTTAATATGATTCCCTGTATTGGTTAAGCAAAATAAACAGACTAATCAGTACTAGTATCTAGGATTTATTTAGGGCTAGCACCACCAGTAACTTAATATTTTGAAGTATCCCCAAAACGATAAAAATGAACTTCTTTCTATAAATGACACAAATTTTTCGTTTTGGGGGCATTATAAAATTTAAACTTGATAGCGATGTGGTGCCACCCCATCACCATCAAGCTTAAGATCTTGAAGGTACCCCCAAACGAAAAATTTACTTATCTGCATCAGCTCAGTTTATACACCTAGCGGTTTATTCTTTGATAGTTTTTGTACTTCTGTTTGAATATAAATAAAGTAAGTCCCACTTATCCAAAAACACCCCTGATTTCCATTATGTATAGGAAATTAAGGGCATTTTCCAGTATATAAAACTTCAACATTAATAATAAGTCTTCTTTTAAAATATAGATGGTTAAACAGATGAAAAACTTCGATTGTTATATTTCCCCTTATTTCTTAAATAAAGGTGCTACTTTATCAATTTGATTTGTCCAAATTCCACCTGTATAATCGTCAGGAAGGCGTTTTATATCTTCAGATGAGTCAAATCCACTTGAAAATCCAAACCCATTTCCTCCTACAACGATAACTCGAGTATCTGCTTTATCCATTCGATTAAGAAAACGATTTGGCCATCCCCAAAGCCAAGGAGCTACTTTGTCTGGTATATGTAACTCTCCATGCTTCAGGCTTGAAGGTATGTAGCCAGTCCACCCTAATACCATATAAGTAATAAGATCTTTTTTCATGGTCGCTTTTGACATTGTTCGTAAACTAGGGATGCGCTCTTTTATCGCAGCAATTGGTTTATCGCCACCATATATAGTTAGTTGATCAAGGCGTTTCGCTGGTAATTTCTTAAGGTGAGCAGCCAATTGGATTCCTTCATTTTTATCATCACTTTTAATATGAATAAGAAAAGAACGATCTGGAAAATGGTTAAGTACTTCATCAAGTGTTGGCATAAGATTAATCCCTTTACCACGAAACGGGAATGTTTTACCTCCATCAGCTGTATAACCGTAACCAATATCAAGTGCTTGTAATTCTTTTGTTGTAAAATCTCTTGTAACGCCTTTACCATTAGTACGGCAATCAAGCGTCCAGTCATGAAAAATAACAAAATTATTATCTTTAGTTGGTTGAACATCAAACTCTACTAGATCAGCTCCAGCTTTAAATGCCGCTTCCATAGATGGGATTGTATTTTCTAAATAAGAATGTTCAGGTTTATTTATACGTTCTGCTGTACATGTATCGCTCTCAATCTCTTCCATGCTAAATGTTTGCGAAAGTCCTCGGTGAGCAAGAAGAAGAGGAGTTCCATCGTCCCTCTTAGCAAAAAAAGAACTGTTATTCACATAAACAAATACGAATAGGATAAGGATTATCCAAGTCGTTTTACGTTTCAATAACCTTTTTAGTTTGTTCATTGTATGCTCCTCTTAAATTTTGGTTGAAATGCCTTAAACAATTTTCAGCATTTAAATACTGGTAAATATTAAAGCCTATCTTATTTTTTCGCAATGGATATAATTGTTAATTAAAGGCTGGTACTATGATATAAAACGGGAGCAATAGAAATCAATTCAATAACCACCCAACCTTCAATAAGAGTAGTTTTGAAAAATTTCTATGAGAATTTAATATAAATGAGTATTTGTAATATCCTATTATTTAAGAATCAATTTACTATATGTATATAATTATCTAACAGCATCTTAATTACCTTATTGAAGGATTAGAGGCCGTCTAAATAAAACTGGATAATAAATTAACATCATACCTACAAATGAGCAAACCAAATAAAAAATAGCCTCGTATTTTATTACTAGAGAAATATTATTATCAATCTTTTTTTCATCTCTTTTATATAACATTTTGAATAATACTCTATATAATAAATACCCAATAATTGCTCCCAGGGTGTTCATAGATAAATCATCAATATCTGTAATTCTATTATCTAGCAATTGACCTAACTCAATAGCCAATGAAAAACCGAATCCAGCATAGGCAGTACTTTTCATTCTTCTAAACTGCGGCCAAATAGTCGGCAATAAAAAACCTAATGGCATAAACAGTAAAATGTTTAAGACATAAGTAGTCATACCTTCAGAAGCAAATGGAATCAAGTTAATTTGATTTGCACGAATTAATGTTTCGTATCTACCTATGTCCCATATAGTCCCTATCTGCGTCACCTTATACACTAGTGAAAGGTAGAATAGAAAAACATACACCCATAGAAAATGCTGAATAGATATATTTTTTTTCGTTCTAAAATAAAATCCAATTTGAAACATTATACAAAAAATAATAGTAAAAAAATAAGTATATAAATAATTAATCAAAACTCCTGAATGCATTTAAAATCTCCTAACTTTACATTGTAATCTATAACTTTGTCATTTTAGAATATAATTCAAGAACGGGTGGTCATAATCACCCCACCCATATCTTTTACAGGTATTTCACAAAATTCGTTCAATGGTATTTCAACGTCAATTGTCTTGCTTTGAAAAAAGGGATAATATGACATCGTATATTTTCCCCCCTCAATACTTGCTGAAATGCTCTCTTCTTCTTTTAAATAATCCAGGTATTCTTCCAAGGCTAAATTCATTTTTTGCATAATCGTACTGTGAGACAAACCGGCATAGCGAATATGCCAAGGTTCATATTGAATACCTGTAACATCCGTTTTATCCGAGGGATAGCGTAAGATAAAGCCGTATTTCCAAGCATTTTTTTCTGTCCACTTCCCTTCAAGTGCTCAGTCCATTTGCGTTAAGCCTGATCCTATATCAAGTGATAAACCTGAACTATGTTCACTATAACCTGCTGGTAAGGCATAATCAGCCCCCATCTCATGGTAAACTCCACTTTGCTCATCAAAGTCACATTAACCACTATTAATTAACAATTGATTAACGCCTTCCTTTACAACATTATTAATTATCTCTGAAAATTTTTTTACTATTTCTTTTGATAAATAAATATTTGTATTAAGCAACCCGTATCTGTTTATCAATTCATTATGTTTAGATAAATTTACGCTATCTGATTTCACACTCTCTTGGCGCATAGGATATTTACTGTTAATTAAGAGCAGATTCCCTTGATAGATGTGTTCTTTCAATCTCTTTCTTTTGAATAATTGAGGTAGTCCCTGTATTATCTATGTTATCTTTGTAATTTTGATCATATTTTTGAACCTCTACTTTATTCTGAAAAAACAGTGCTTTATTCATGAAAGCAAAACCTAAGAAAAATAACAATAAAAAAACACCACTTCTTCATTTTCAGCTTACTCCTTAGGTAAATGACTTGATGATAATGTCACGCTGATTCAAACGCTGAAGATTTCGGATATGAAACTCTTAACGATTACTTTCTGCAAAGCGATGCTATATCTAGATGTGTATACTCTGTTCAGTGGTGTGTTGAGGAACATCCAAAACAGCCGATTGCTCATTTGACACAATTCGCTAAAAGGAAAAAAATATTTATGTCACTCTTTCTCTAAACATGTGAGCTATTTTAATCACGCATAAATTATCATATCTTTCTTTGACGAAACAAAAAAGCTCGTTCTTATGGTTTAAGTCTACCGCATAAGAACGAGCCATTTTTTAATATTAAATTGTTAATTTCCTAAGAAAAAGTAGAGATGACCTTAAGATTTTCTTAAGAAACAATGATTATTTTCTAAGAATTCCCTTTATCAACCAAGCCTTGGAAGGCTGGAAGCTCTACCGTGAACGTCGTAGAGTTATCATTACTTTCCGCGTAAATTTGTCCGCCATGCTGAACAATGATTTCTTTTGCAATCGCCAATCCAAGTCCCGCGCCGCCCGTATCAGAAGAACGGGCATCATCCAATCTGTAGAACTTTTCAAATATGGTAGCGAGTTTATCTTTCGGGATGTTTCCGACGTTCTCGAAAACGATGGATACCACATCCTCGGAGAGACCTGCCGTAATGTCAATAACGCTGTCGTCTTCGCTGTATGCAGCGGCGTTTTTCAAAATATTGTTAAAGACCCTCGCTAGCTTATCAGGGTCACCAAATACGGTCAAATCTTCAGAAGCATGGAGTACCACCTGTTTCCCCTTCGCAGCAAGCTGGGGATAAAATTCATCAGTCATTTGCACTAGCATATAGTATAGGTCTATGTGCTTTTTCGTGAGCGTAATCGTTTGAAGGTTATATCGCGTAATCTCAAAAAACTCGTCGATTAGCTGTTCCAGGCGATACGCTTTGTCTAACGTGATATGCACGTACTTTGCCTTTTGCTCTCTTGGCATGTCTGGTGCCTCGTCAAGCAGGATCAGATAACCGATAACTGATGTAAGAGGCGTTTTAATATCGTGTGCCAAGTACATAACAACTTCATTTTTCCTTTGTTCGGCCACCTTTGCATCATGCTCTCGCTTTTCAAGGGTTCGCTTTAATGTGTTGAGCTTCTGTTCCATGAACTCCATTTCCGCAGAAAGCTCAATTTGTTTATCTTCGTTCTGAATAAGTATATCAATACCGTTATTTATCTCTTCAAAGTATTTTACAAATTTTAAAAGCATAACTCGGCATAGAATCAGAATACTAATGGCAACCGCCACATAAATAAAAATTTCTATATTGTTCCGTATAGTATACTGATATATTATCATTGCGTCCCAACGCTCTAAATGATAACTGTTTTCCAAAAAACGTACGATCCACTCCCCCAGTGTCCCTTGGATAAATAGACGCACAAACAGCACAAATACAACTGCTGCCATGACAATCGTAAGGATATATTGGTAGAGTTTTCGTTTTAATTTTGAATAATCGATTTTTTTATTCTTATTTTTATTTTTCAATTTTATAGCCGATCCCCCATACCGTTTTTATATACTTCGGATTATCAACCGTGTCATTCATCTTTTCTCGCAGATGTCGGATATGCACGGTGATAGTGTTATTGCTCTTGCTGAAATATTCGTCACCCCATATCTCATGAAACAGCTGCTCAGAGCTAACCACATTCCCCTTGTTTTCACAGAGGATACGCAGGATTGAAAACTCGGTGGGAGTGAGAGATAGCGGCTTCTCGTTCAGAGAACACTCATGCGTGCTTATATTAATGACAAGACCAGAGTGAACGATAACATTCTCGTTCTGTGCCGTTACTCCATTGTATTTTTTATATCGGCGTAACTGCGCCTTGACTCGCGCAATTAACTCTAGTGGGCGAAAGGGTTTTGTAATATAATCGTCCGCACCAATTGTTAGGCCTGTAATTTTATCTACTTCCGTATCTTTCGCCGTCAACATGATAATTGGATAGGTGTGCTTGTCCCTTATTTTTTGACAGATAGTGAGACCACTTACGTCGGGAAGCATGATATCCAATATTGCAAGGTCAAGCACATTCTTATCTATACATTCCAATGCTTCTTTGGCGGTATAGTATTTGAAAACCGTATAATTCTCGTTTTTCAAATATAGCTCAACCAAATCCGCAATTTCGCGTTCATCTTCCACAATAAGTACTTTATCACTCATGGTTACCAATCCTCCTCTATGGATGTGCTTTTTTTCAATTGGAATCTTTTCTGAATAACGAGCCTATCATACCTATTACACCAAGTAAAGTCATATTGCTGTATATAGACACAGTCGGTTACACAAAATAGATTTTCGGATTTACTCATTTATTAGGATTTAATTTTACGCCAAGAATAAGAGATCCATCAGACTCAAAATTATTTACAATAGATAAAGCAAATGAGTATCCAAAACTAGAAGGAGGTCCCGTCCTATCCATATCAACCTAACAAAACAAGGTCCCTTCCTAAAATGAAAAAATATACTAATCTTTCTGTAGAATTATAGGAAAAGATGGAGTTTTATTATGGATTTTCCGATTCTTGAAGAACTTCAACTAATTGCTGAAGAATTACAACGACATATGTGTTCCTATGTTCTAGAGCACTTAGCTAAAGAAATGGGATTTGTTCATCGAAAGAGTAAATATCAAGTAAAGGAATTAGTTGCTTTATATGTAAGGCTTAACCTACAGGTTGTAAGTACATCACTCACACAATTATGTAGCTGTCTTGAAGTATCTACAGTTGTTCTTATCAGCCATGAAGGGCTTAACCAACGATTTAATGCTTCCGCAGTACAAGTTTCTTGAACAAGTTCTAGCTAACCTTCTAACTCAAAGAATTCATTCAACACAAGAAATAATTCATCAATACACCACGACCTTTAAGCACATTCGGATTCTAGAGTCTAGAGTCTACAACATTTCAGTTTCCAGATAAGTTTTCTTTACATTATCAAGGCGCGGGGGGAAGTATCCATACAGCAGGAGTTAAAATTCAATTAGAGTATGACTTATTGAGTGGGAATTTCCTGCACGTTTATGTAGGAGAAGGAAGAGAAAATGATAAAACCTTTGTTTCAACAAGCCTACAAACCATTCGAACAAAAGACTTGTATATTAGAGATTTAGGCTATTTTGAATTACATGATTTACAGAATATCTGAAAGACACTCGTATACGAGTGTCTTTTCTTTATGCAAAAAAATATTTTCAAACAAAAAAACCTTTATAAAAGAACACAAGTTCGTATATAATAAGAACAAACGTTCTTTTTTATTTAAGGAGGAATAACAGTGTATGACTATTCTATCTTACCGAATAGAATCATCTTATGTGTGGATTTACGAAGCTTTTACGCTTCAGTAAGTTGCATCAAAATGGGGTTAGATCCTATGTATACAAAATTGGCAGTAGTCGGTGATGTAAATAGAAACGGTTCAATTGTTCTAGCTGCCACTTCACCATTAAAAGCATTAGGTGTAAAAAGGATGGCCAGATTATACGAGATTCCTCGCAGAAAAGACATTCTTGTTGTCAATCCAATTATGGGTACTTACATAAATTGCTCCAATTACATAACAAAGCTAGCTTTACAGTACGTTCCTATTGAGGATTTTCACCAATATTCCATCGACGAGTTCTTCATGGATATTACGGATAGTATTCATTTATTTGCTAACGATCCCTATGAATTCGCATTGAAATTTAAAAATGAAATATATGCGAAAACACGGATCGAATGCACAATAGGAATTGGCCCTAACCCTTTAATGAGCAAAGTAGCTTTAGATATTGAAGCAAAGAAGAATCAAAACGGCATCGCTTATTGGAAATATGAAGATGTCCCAACAAAATTATGGAGCATACGACCGCTCAATAAATTTTGGGGCATTTCGTACAAAACGGAAGAAAAGTTGAATCGAAAAGGAATACATTCTATAGGAGACTTAGCCAATTACCCTCTTAAATACTTAAAACAGAGCCTCGGTAAGATTGGAGAAGAATTACACTTACATAGCTACGGAATTGACTTTAGTCGCATTTCAGAAAAATATGTTCCTGCCACAACTTCTGTTGGGAAAAGCCAAATACTCATGCGCGATTACACAATAGGAGAATTTTCAATTGTTCTACTGGAACATATTGAAGAAGTTTGTTATCGGCTTAGAAGACAAAATAAGCTTGCTCAAACCGTTCATTTTTCAGTCGGTTATAGCAAGACTTATAACGGTGGTATTAGAAAAACACATACTTTAAGTCGTCCAACTAACCTAACAATGGATATTTATAAGATCTGTACATACTTTTTACATCAGCAATATACTGGAGAACCCATTCGCAGCATAAACATATCCTTAACAAACCTCCTTCAAGAAGGAGAAGAACAAATTTCTCTTTTTGATAACATAACGCAGCGGGAACAAGAAGTAAAATTAACAAAAGTAATGGATGAAATACGCACAAAGTTTGGGAAGAACAGTATATTGCGGGGAATTTCCTACACGCATAGCGCCACAGCTAGATACAGAAATACACTAATTGGGGGACACAAATCATGAATAACGCTAATATGCCAAAAGGAAGAAGAATGGTCAAGTGGACTCCGTTCGCTGCATTAACATCTCAATTTGATGGGATACGTGAAATGATTAAGGAACAAAACAAAGTAACCCGTCCGATCTTAACAACTGAGGAAAAAGAACGAATTGAAAACATGCTATTATGTTCCTTAGTATCTGAAGAGGAAATAATGATTACATATTATGATGATGGTTATTTACTCACTAGTTATATGACCGTTGTTGATATCGATCCTTCAAATAGAGCTGTTATATGTACGGATGCTTTTTATAATAGGATAAAACTACAATTTTCTAATATAATAGATGTAAAATAGAATGAATTAATGTAATCACGTTTGGATTATTAAAAAGGAGTGTAAAAATGCAAGGAAATCAGTTAAGAAAGAACGCCGCAGGAGCAATTATTCATAATAATATTAATAGATATCCCATTCTAAATATACCTATGATTATTAATAAGAAAGATGGGATCATTTATGAGGTGTTAAACGCTGGTTTTCAAGCTAATGATGCAGTACCAATGATAACAACGGATGGTTTTGCTACAACCAGGGTAAATGCACCGATCGTAACAGCAAAAAACAATGATGGTAGCCTTCAAATATACCGCTTACCGTTAGAACTTGAATATTGGGTGATTTCTTGTATGCATGCTGCTTCAGAAGGAAAAAATCCATTCCCCTGTAAAGTCGCTTTTGGAATTATAGACACAAAATTTTTTGCGGAATTCAAATGAAAAGGTCTGTTTATTCAGCAGACCTCTCATCAATTATAGCTATATACCTTTTTGTTTGTATTCGATGTTATTAACGAAACTTAGGGAAGGTATATACGGTGCCCGTAGAATTGTAATGTCTTGATTTAACAGAGATACATATTGATTAATCAAAGTCATGCATTTGCATGGCTTTTTTGTTATTGATTCTGGTTTTACATTGTAGGCGTACGGAAACGATTCGAGGTATGAGGGAGCCACTATGAAAGAAAACCTAATTGATACAATAAAAACCGTAGAAATTAAATATTTCCACGGTTTTTATTTTTACCTAAGATCCTTTTAATTATTTTACAACAATATAGAACTTGCCTGGCATTTCATTTTGTGCATCTTGAAATATTTTTAAAATTAAATCCGCATAAGGTCCTAACATTTTTTGAGTACTCTCGAAAAATTCCCATTCTATTGTTATAGGAAGACCTATAAATCCAGTTAAACAGTCCCACAAAGCATCTGCATTTTCCTGAAGCTACCCCTATAGGGGTTCAGCCGAGATACGTGTAAAAATGGGTCGCAGATACAATATTTAACAAACGGTGGTTATTGAGGGCTTTTGTAGCATCACCCGAAGTCACTCTGGCTCCAGCATCGAAATAGGTTAGATTGCTAAAGGTACCTCTATTGTTTCTCGTAGACGAAGCATACACTTCTCAAACATGCCCTTGTTGCCAAAGAAGAAAGTGCGGACACGTAACTACGTTTGTGTGTGCGGCTACGAAGAACACTGGGACATTCACGGTGCCCGCAACATTTTGGTAAAAGAACTGTACGGAAAGATGTGTCATATCCCGGAAGAAACGAAGAGAAAGTATTTGTGGATTGCGTAAGCAAAAAGTAGTAGACGGTGTGGTCCCACCCTTCTGCATGTGCAGAAGTTGCTTAGTCAAATGAAGAAAAGGAGTCCCTGCATAGGTGCAGAGAGGAGATGGAAAATCCGCTTCTCATGGGACCTTGTCTTTGTTGATGCTAAGAAATCCCCACTTCAAGCGGAAGCGAGTAAGTGGGGAGGTTCATAGTGAATTATTTTTGTACTTAAATTACTTAATCTCTAAAATCATTGCTAGATCGATTGCATAATTCGTGCGAGTTCTTTTTCTAAAGCAGCGGGCTCGTTTGCATAATTGTAAATCCCTAAAAACTTCTCTATAGCCTCTGGATGGGAACTGATTAGCTTGTTGACAGCATCCTGTTGTTCAGATATGCGTTCATTCTTCGAAATTTGGCATCCCATGTGAAACCGAACCATAAACTCATCTTCTATTGCCTTTTGATATTCTTCAGACATTTGATTTGATTGATCGGATTGTCCCTTATATTTTGATAGAATATTGGATAATATACGTGCTCCACATATAGCATCATGGATACCCTGCGCCATGCCAGGATCTTTAAAACAAACTGCATCTCCAACCAACGCCCATCCTTTTCCCATTCCTTTATACCAGTAATTATCATATCCGAGAATGCCTTTGACCGGTTCTACTAGTTCTGCATTTTTCAAGCGCGCCCCAATTGTTGTATTCGGAAAGTTATCTGTAAAGAAATTGCGTAGACAGCTTTCCGGATTTAATTTCAACCGTTCTATCAATTCCTTATTTTCTAATGGGAAAATGCCGACAATTACATATAAATCATCATTCGTCGGAAAGAGAATGGCTGTGTTATCTTTTATCTTGTATACTTCAAATTTAGGGACATTATCGTGGCGAAATCCAGAGAAATACCCGAAATAGATGCCGACTGTTGCCGGAATACTTATTTTGAGTTCACTTTTTACCAGCTTGCGAATAATAGAGGATCGGCCGTCTGCCCCGACTACCAGGCGAGCTAAAAATTCTTGTTTCTCGTTGTCGCCGTCTAAACCTCTCACGCCTATCACTGTTTCGTCATCACGGATGACATCCGTCACACGAAATCCTTCTAAAACAGTTACATTCATTTGGGATTTGGCTTGTTCAAGTAGAATATGATCGAGATAAGTTCTTCTAATACAATAACAACTTTCCTCTCCGTAAACCTCAGGGATGAGACCTTCTATCACGGTATCCTCAAATTGAAATTTAATATCCCGTACCGGCGGTGCTTTTGTTTCCAATAACTTGTCCAGGACACCGGTTTCTCGAAGAAGAGCGACAGTATTATTGAAAAAGGTATGGGTTGATAATGTGTCCCTTGGAAAATTCGCTCGGTCCACTAACAACACATGGAAACCTGCCTTAGCAAGATAAATTGCAAGGGTAGAGCCGGCACATCTAGCACCGGTAATGATGACATCATACGTCTTATTCATCGTATCACTCCATTTTCAAGTATAATTATTAACTTGCTTATCCATTAGTAGAGTTCTAAAGTTAATGCCCCTACGAGTTAAAGTAATGGGGAAAATTGATAAGAATGCACTACATACATAAAGTATGGAAGCTAAAACGAAATAAGTACAGAAAATTCTCACCTGCTATACAATTAAAAAGAATTTGTGGTAAAAATTGGAATGATAATTTAAGTATTAAATAAAGGTCCGTTTACTTGTCTCGTGAAGAGTTAATGATGTATATTCACAAAAATGGTTGTTAAAACATCGACTCCAAACTCCTTGTATAAAGTTATGGAAATCAAGTCCATTTGCTATGTTAAATGCGCTATAATTTTTGGGTAGTCGTCCTTATCATATGTTGAATGAATTATATCCAAATCGTTTTAAAGAGTGGGAATTTAAAAAAACGTCTACAGGATTCTGGACAAAAGAGAAGGGACTCCATTTAGCAGATGAGTTCAACATAAGATTCAATGTAGACTATTGATTATGTATCTTGTTTTTTATTAAATATCACGGTACGTAAAATTTTAAATATCTTTACTAAAAAAGCCCCTTGAAAGGAGCACTTATTTTACAAGATACTGTTCTATTTCTTTTATTAATAGTTCTGCACCTTCTGGGCTTAATGTGATCTTACCATTTGCTAATGCTATGTTACGATTTGACACTTCTCCTGTTAATACACAAACAGCACCAGGCTGATACTTCTGTAAAATGATGTCTTCCCCTTCTACAAAAATCTCTAATGGTGATTTTTCTTTAATCCCAAGCGTATTTCTAAGTTCCTTTGGAATTACTATACGCCCTAATTCATCCACTTTTCTAGTTACTCCGGTTGCTTTCATCCAGCATATTTCCCCATTTCATTATCAATTTGTAACCAAGTTATTCTTTACTATTGTAACAGGCTTTCACCATACACGAGAAACATAATGAATCAAAAACAGAGCATCATTATAAGAAATTCTTTAAACCCTTGCTGAAAGGAAATACGACCTTCTTCCATTTACTGTGCATTCTTTTTTATTAGGCGTACGGCCAACATTTTAAAGAAAACGTACGCAACAAAAGGTACACCTTTAGATATAGTATATTCTATGCAGCTTAAACTACTTCAAAAAGTATCAAAATGTACTTAAGACACACTTCATAAGTACACACACTTTTTGAGATGTGTTTGTTGAATGATTTTATGCTTATTGGATGTCCCTATCAGTTGGATACACCACAGAGAATCCCCTTGTTGTGCTGTTTATTATTTTTAATATGTAATCTGGTACATGAAATTTTACGATTAAGTTGTTCCTTTGTTTTTCTTTTAAAATTCTTATAGCATTCTATATGAATTTTATGGTATTATAGAGATAGAAAATTTGTTTCCATTGTTTATACTCTATTGTACGTAGCGTGAAGGACAAACCTTACGCCCAGTTAACTCGGGCGAGGTTTGTCCTTTTTTTTACTTTAAGGAGGAATTTACTATGAAAAAAGTCTACAAAATTGGAGCAGTTATCACAACTTTATGCGTTGCTTGTATTGCGATCTTTACTTTAACTAAGAATGAATCAGTCAATACAGAAACTATAATACCAGAAAAAACAATTGTATCTGCTGCAGATGTAAAAGGAGCACCTGAAAATATAAAAGATATTTCCAAAGAAGAAATAAAGCAAAAAATACAATCCCATGAAGAATTCATTGCGTATTACTATCAACCAACCTGTCATTATTGTAAAAAGGCTGCGCCAGACATCAATCGTATGTCGAAAAAGCATGATAGAACCATTTATCGTATTGATATCTCTACACCAGAAAATCAAAGTGCCTTTCAAGAGTTCGACATTCCAGGTACTCCAGTTGTTGTAGCTTATAACAAAGGTGAAGAAGTTGAACGTCTAGAAGGAGCCGTTTCAGCTGCTACATATGATGGATTCTTTGCAAGACGTAATTCGAGCGCTATCTAGTTTAGTGCTCGTTTTTCTTTGTAAGAAAGGAGAATTAGCATGCAACAAAACGCCCGTATTCATTCTTTAGACATAATAAGAGGTATCGCCATACTATGTATCCTATTTGCGAATCTACCTACTATGACGGGACTAGATCCCTTTAATCAGGCAGGTTACACCGGTACAGATAAAACGATTCGTTTTTTAGTAGATTTGTTTATACAAGCAAAGTTCTACACTATTTTCGCATTCTTATTTGGAGTAGGATTTTATATCTTTATGAAAAATACAGAAGCAAAAGGATATCATATGTATAAGCTATTTATCCGGAGACTATGTATTTTACTAGTCTTCGGTTTACTCCACTTCACCTTTCTATGGTATGGAGATATTCTACATGCGTATGCTATAGCTGGATTTATTCTATTGTTCTTTTATAAGCGATCTACTAAGCTTATTTTTATATTTGGTTGTAGTTTCCTAACGGTTAGTTATGTATTACATGTTATTGTATTTTTACGAGCAAGTTCTTCTATTCCTGAAGTACCCAATTACTATCAATATATGTTTACAGGCAACACTACCAATCACACTGTAAATCTATTTATACATTATTCTCATCAAGTAAAAGCACGTCTTTTCTTTCTAATGACCCAGGAATTCCAGCAACTACTAATAGGAATTCCGGAATATATAGGCTTATTTTTAATCGGATTATGGGCTGGTAAGAAAAATATTTTTAAAAGGGTACCGGAATTAATAAAGAAAATTAGATTTTTACAGTGGAGTTCGTTATGTATCTCATGTCTTCTCTCTTGTCCTATTATCTACTACTTTATAAAAACAGATGTCTATTACTCTCAGGATGTACAACTATGGATTCTATTTGGAGGGAAAACGCTAGCTATATTCTATATTTGTACTCTACTGAGAGTTTGTGAGAATAAAAAATATATAGAATGTCTGCACCCCTTTATGAACGTTGGTCAGTATGCTTTAACGAATTACATCACTCAAAGCATACTTACGCTTGTCATTCTTTCGTGGTGCTTTAAAGATGTCTCACACGTATATTACTGGCAACTATGTATCTTCGGACTTTTAATTATTTTTGTACAAATACTATTCAGCAAAATTTGGAGTAAACATTTCCGCTATGGTCCTATTGAGTGGATATGGAGAAAAGGAGTTTACAAGAAATAGACTATTTTTTACCAGTTACATGCAATTAACTGAAAAAAATGTTAAAATATTATATGAAAGGTTAAAGATATATTTGTGGTTGTAAAATGGTGTTATTAAAATTAAAGTGGTTCAAGTCAGAGAAAGGCACCTTTTGGTGCTTTTTCTCTGACTTGAACCTATATTCCTTTTAAATTCATTCAACATAATATAAGGTAATATTAATTTAATTATAAAGATAGGTGATAATATGTTTAATATTAACAATAACCCTCGAAAAAGTAAAATACGCAAAGTTAAATTACAAGTACCTGGTGATGTGAAATATGAACTTCACTCTACTTATAACTTGTTATTAAAGGAGGGATATCAGGTTTTATCTGTAATCAATATTAAAAATGGTGGTATCATTGTGTACCGTCATTTATATGAAGATACCAATTTATACGAAGAAAATTCTATTGTGTTAAAAATTCGATTAATTACAAATAAAGGAACGGTTTTCCCCGAACCATATCTGTACGCACATTATATATCGGCAAGAACCACTATAGACCTTGCTGATATATTTATTGAAGAACCAATACGTAACTTGGGGTTAGGAAGCATATTAATGAAACATTTACTACAAATAGCAGTAGAATCTCAGGTAGACAAAGTAACTGGTCTTATGGTTAGTGATGATAGTCAACATAAAGCCAAACAAATTAATTTTTATATGAAACATGGATTCGAGATATCTGGTAATCGTCTTTTATGGAAGCAAAGCACGTAAAAATCAAAAATATTAAATTTACAAAAAGAGGATGCTATACCTTTTATTAAGTATAGTATCCTCTTTTAAAACATCCTATTTCAATGTCATGTGTGCAAGCACCACATTTTTATCAAGAAATCTGAAGTATGACAACAATTAAGTTCATACTAGCATGAACAGCAAATGATACTAGTAACCTATTGGTACGTACATATACTAAAGCCAGTATAACTCCAATTAAAAAATATCCAAATATAAATGGAAAATCAAAATGCATGATAGAAAAAAACAAAGAACTGATTAGTATGCTCCAAGTGTGCTTAAACTTAGACATTAAAATGTTTATGGTCGCATAACGAAAAACAAACTCTTCTACTAACGGTGCAAGAAGAACAATTGAAATAAGTGCCACAGGAGATATTGCTACAGCAGCGACTGTACTAGACGTATTTGCTGATTGCGTAGTTAGCTGGAATACACTCTTATCTAACACACTACCAACCATCTGCGCAAGAAATACGAATATGATCCCAACTAAAATCCATATGAATGAATTTCTTGATAATTTTATCGATAACTTTGGATCATTTATTAATTCTTTACTATATATAAGAAAGATGATTATCAGCATAAGTGAAAACCCAATTAGTTCCCAATGCACAAGAAGTTGTTGAATTGCTTGCTGTTGGTTTCCCTGAATATCATACCAACCAGTCTTTGCTAGCAATAGTACACCTATTATCCCTACAAATTGTGTCATAACAAAATAAATCAAAATGACGAAACCCGATTTATATTTAATACCACTACTCATATTTTTAATTCCATCCTCCACTTTCTTTATCTTTTCGATACCACTCATTACAGCAACAATAAGCACAAAATGCTAGATAACTAGCATTTCAGCTACTAATCGCTCCCACATAATTATTCTGCTTAGTTTTCTAACAAACTAATTCGTTGTAAAAACTTAACTGCAAAGTACCCTCTAAACTCTTCTAGAAAAACCACTTGCGTGCCACTCTGCTGTAAACTGATCTGTCCTACAAGTCCATACTTTTCCGTCATAACGCTTTGACTCTAAGCAAGTGTGCATTACTACCTTGTCGCCTACCTTTAATCCGTCCATCACACCAAATACTGTTTGATATGCTTCTTTATATCTACGTTTTATGAAATCAACTTGCTTCTTTGTTCTAACATTTGCAAAACGTCCCTTCATATAATCCAAGCAAACGTGATCTATATCTTCTGGAGGACCGGTAAAGTAAGTAGAGCATTGCTTACCTCCACTTGTTGTATAAGTCATTTCCACTCCACCACGTTCATCTTTTATCATTTCAAGTGTTGGCTTCATGCTTGCACCTCTTTTAATTCTACTTTCAATTTCTCTTGAAACCTCACAAATGTTTCATTTAAAAATCGAACAGCTGCACTTGGATATTTGTACTGAAAAAAACCGTCGTCAAATTGTATCTTTGTTTTGTCGTACCAATATTGAAATGCTACTTCATTTGAGTACTCTTCCAAATCTACCTGTAATTCCTCAATAAGCTTTCATTCTGTCCTTGCATCATCTTCTGTAAAGCGCCCTTCTCTGCGATCATATAGCAAATTCTTTTTGATATAAGTAATGGTTCCTTCAATATCAACCACATTTTCTTTTGCAATTTTGCAAAGTATCTGATCCGGTCTTCGGCTAATTAAGTAATCTTCTATACTTTTGTTTCTTCCTAATGAAAACCAATGAGCAAAGTTACCGAGGTCTGTAACAGCTGTAAAAACTCCGGATTGATCGTATAAAAATACCCCCCATCCTTCTCCATCTACTGACGGAACTGTATAACGATATGCGGCTGTTTGTGTCATTCTCATTTCTCCTTTTTTGTATGTAAATAAAGACTTTGTACAGTTATTTTGTTCTCCAATTTTTGTAGGATATAGCTCCTTTATAATAAGTAAAATCAACTCTAGGCAAAAGAATCCCCAGTTCCCTTCCGTCTTGATGAATACCAAACCAAATACCTTCATTTTCCCATGTATCCCGTCCTAATCGGATTTCTTTAAAGCTACTTATATACGGGTACAAAAATCCCTCTAAATAGGATTCATACGTATTTTGAAACATTGGAAAATATACAGATACATCGGACATAGGGTCTTTATATTTTTCTTTATAAAATCCGTAAAACTTCTCTCCCTCTATATCTAAAAAGAATTGAAATTCGATGCTTTCTTTCCCTTCTGGGGGTACGGAAACGATTCTGGGTATAAGGGGCCACTCTGGAAAAATATTCAAATTAGTACTATAAATATAAACTAGAAACCTATCTGCGGATAGGTTTTTATTTTACAATGAAGATGGTTGAATATAGAAACATATATAAATTCTAGGGGGATTAGTTATGCCTAGTATTCAAGATACGATATATCCAAGAATCAAACATAATTTAAGTACGGAAGAACTAAGTAGTGTATATACGCCAACAAGAAGCGAAATAGAATGGACAAGTTTGAAAACAAAAGGAACATTACAACAGCTAGCGCTACTAATTTTGCTAAAAACTGTACAAAATCTTGGCTTTTTCACACGTATTTCAGATATACCTCCAATTATAATTAAACACATTGCTCAGTTAGCTCAATTACCTATCCCCATTGAAACTGAATGGGAAGCATACAGTAAAACACGTACTGTAAAAAGACAGTATTACTTTGTAAGACAGTATCTAAAAATTCAACAATTTGATCATAATGCTCGTCAAATTATGCTTGATACAATGAAACATGTAGCTGGAAGTAAAGATGATCCAGCTGACTTAATTAATGCAGCTATTGAAGAGTTAATACATCAAAGATATGAATTACCCGTTTATAACACTTTTAAAGAAGCGGCTAACGAAATAAGACACAAATCTTATCGTTTCATTTATGAGCAAGTATACGAAACATTACAAGAGCAACAAATACGACAAATAGATTGTTTATTCCAAACAGAACCTGACACCTTTTATAGCCCTTGGAATCGTCTCAAAGAAGACGCCAAACGTGCCTCCTTATTTCATTTAAAAGAGTTAATCCTGCATTACGATTGGTTAATACATCAAAAAATACCTATTTACCTTCTTGGCCTCACCATACCATTTCGGGAAAATTGTACGTTTAGACATAATTTGGACACATTTGAAGCAGTTCCTGTACGCTAAGAGACATCTGTCCAGAAAACCTTCTGTATTTGTGCACGTTATGGGAAACACAAGATATTATCCTACAAGCCTTTTTGATTTTAATTGTAGGAATAGCGATTATTCGATTAAGAAAAAGCTGGTATGTACCGCAAATGCGTATCCAACTTCAAAAACTACAGGAGCAAGTGACAAATAAGAATGATCTGTGAGGAACTTTAAGAAAAAGGGAGTGGAGAAATCTTGATACATCAGTATGAATTTAACTTTTCGGTGATGTATAGTGGCAAGGTAACGGACTCACAATCTACGATTATTCCAGCATGTTCTTTAGAGGAAGCAAATGAAAAATTACAATCAGAAGTAAAGCGGCGATTAGGAAAATGTAGTATAAAAGTGAATAAGGCAAATTTATGTGTTTCGGAGGATAGTCGGTATGTAATCGAACAAAAATAAAAAGGGAAATTAGCTTAATTCATAAGAAAATTAAGTATTATGTCAAAAAGTATAGTTTTTAGTAACCTATTCACTTACTACTTTGCGGTCTACAACAAGAATTCTGTGACTAAGCTATGTAGGCTATTAAAAAAGTACATTCTTTTTTTTAGCACTACAGAAACAAATATATTTTAACCCCGTCCTAAAATTAGAACGGGGTTATGCTTGGTTTAGATGTTAAAATTTAATAACTTTATTGTCTTTTTACACAAAATGCATATTTGGCTTTAAGCTCCAAATATACTCCCCCTGTAAGGGCAATAGTATGAAATTAATATGTCTACTATATTATTCTGGACATAGATCAAGTACATCATGAAACATAGCATATTCTACAGTCACCTGAGGGCCAAAGAAAGTTACACCCTCTGGGAATTTAAGGTCCATTACAACTTCATTTACTTCCGCATAGGATAATTGTGTATAATTGTTCGATGTTAAAGATTGAATGACTTGTTGTTCGAATTCCAATTGTTGAATCGTATAGGCCTGTGTGCTTTCTCCATCTAAAGTAGACATGAGTGACGTATCATCAGGACAGTCAACTGAAAATTCATGCTGTAAGTAAAATACAGGTGCCAATTTTGAAATTAATACCGTACTACTATAGTTTATTTGTAAATTATCTTTTCTATAAGGTTCAAATTTAAATATAAATTTTTCCGATGGCCAAATATCATCATTATAGAAAGGTATTGTTTGAATACATGCATTATTAACAAATACAGTTAATTCTTTGGGTAATTCAATTCTGTTTTCACACCTAGATAAATATTCATTTTCGTCACCATTCACATAAAAATGTTGTATTGTTTTTTTAACTAACTCATTCATAAATGAATCCTTTCTTACCCCATTATCAAATCATGTCCCCCGGATTTGTCCGCAGGTTTTGTTGAGTTTAAATTGAAATCTACTTCCCCCTGGTGTTTTCCTTTTTTATTAAGTACTTCAAATCTTCCATGTTGTGTATCTACAGCATAAATATTTTTTGTTTTTGAATCAACATATACATCTCTTTTATTAAGTTTACTTAATTTACTGTTCTTTTCCCAACCGTTTTGCTTTGCAATGCCTTTTGAGGCTATTTTTATTTCAGCAGCTTTTTCATTTATATTCATTTTTGCGATTTTTTTATCAAAGGCTGCTACATCGAAAGAACCTTTAGATACATTTTTTGTTACATTACCAAGTTTCTGTGCATTTTTCTCAAGATCGCCTAGTGTACCAAATGTACGGCCAATTATTCTTGTTGTACCGCCAGTAACTGCAGCAAGCGTTCCTGTTACAAATTCACTTGGACCATATTTTTCATGAGTAAACATATCCTCGCCCGTAAAGAGCTGGATACCTTGTTTTAGTTCTCCAAATCCAGGAGTAATATCAAGCATGAATGAAGTTTGTTGAGCAGAACGTTTTTCTTCTTCTAAATACTCCTTCATTTTTTCAGGTGGCACACCAAAATCACGTAAAGTGTCTTTAAGTCCATCCATATTCCCCATTTTTTGTGCAGCTGCTGGTATATCAATCTTGTAACTTGCAATTTTATTAGCAGTACCTAAAAGATTATTCGTCGCGTCTATACCTGACATAATATCTGTGTGAAGTGTTGGGAAAGCTTGTTGTGCTTCTTTAATATGCGTAGAAACACTTCTTGTTAAATCTTCGGCCATCAATGCTTGCTTATGTAATGATTTAGCTGCTGTATCAACTGATTTAGCAAATTTATCTACACTTTTATTAAAAGTGTGTAAATCTTTAGCCATTGATTTGTATGCAGGTATTCTACCCTTAAAATCTTCACGCCAATCCTTTATCTCTGTAGCAGTATCTTTTAAACCGTTAGCTTGTTTTTTAAGCTCTTCTTGTGGTAAGGAATTCAAGAATTTTTCTATCGGTTCAATATATGCTTCTCCTACTTCTACTGGAAAACCATTATACATATTAAGTGACGCTGCAATTACATCCATGTATTCTGCACTGTATTCTGCTAATTGTTTTTTAGTTTCTGGTAACAGATTCTTGGCAGCCTGTACATTTTTAATAATATCCCCAGAGTCCTTATTGGCTTTATCTAAAACCATAATACTATCTTTTAATAGCATCAATTTATGTATTTTACTAAAATCATTTTCCATCATTTGCAGATTCGTTAGGATAGACTGATATTTTTCTTGCACATTTGGATCAGCTTCTTTTGCGTTTATGTTCTCAACAAAGCTCTTTATGTGTGATCCTTTTAATGTTGTCAGGAATTCATTCATGCTGTGTGCCAATTCACTTGATTCGAGTACAGCCGCATCAACATTTTTCGCCTGATTGGCATCAGCTAATCGTTTAGAGTGTATTTGAATTAATTCTAGACCAAATTTTAAATCGTCTACACCTTGACTAATCTCATTCATTTTATCTGATAAAGATTGGTCAAACACAACTACAAATAGTTTTTTTACAACGTATGTCTTCCCGTTGTAATTTACTCTAAACCATAAGGGACCATCTTCCCCCACTACTTCAAGAGTTTCATCGTCTCCAACTTGAATAGGATTATATCCTTTTAAAACTGTTCTTGAACCGTATATATTATGATCAAAAGAATTGATTTTCACCCATCCTTTGACCATTTTTCCTGTTCGATCGAATTGAAATTGTTTACCTTTGTAGGTTACATCACCTTTTTGAATTGCCCCATCATCATTTGCGAAGTACCAATGTGTTGCCTGCGGAAACCAGCCTTTCTGGGCAGCACCAGTTGTTCTATCAAAGTAATAGTCCTTCCCGTTTACAGTATTCCATCCCACTGCTAAATTACCATTTTGATCGAAGAGATATGTATCGTCTCCTGAACGCAATAATCCAGTATGTTTCACGCCTGGTTTGTCATAATAGTATTTCTTTTCTCCGTCTACAACCCAGCCAACCGCATCATTATTTTTTATATCTGATGTTGCCATGATTGTCCTATATAAGAACACAGAAAATTGCTCTCTTGTGACAAGTCCATTTGGATTAAAATTGCCATCACCAGTACCATTTGTGATTTTATTTCCAGCTAATATTTTGACATATTCGTTAGCCCAATGACCTTTCATATCCGTAAAGTCAAAATTCCCTTGCGGTTTTAAATTGAATGTTCTGACAAGCACTGCAGCCATTTCAGCACGCGTCATATTATTTTTCGGATTAAATTGTTTCTCTACATTTACGCTAAATATGCCCCGTGCAGTAAGTGCCAAAATTTCCTTTTTAAAATTGCTGTCACCAATATCAACAAATGGATTATTTGTACTATCTTGCGGTTTCAAATATCGATACAAGAAAGCAGCAAGATGTTCGCGAATAATAGGATCCGTAGCACCGAAATACCCATTTCCGTATCCTGTTATAATCTTATTCTCAGCCATATACATCATTTCTTTATATGCCCAGTGAGTTTTAGGAACGTCAATAAATGATGATAAATTTCCTTGATTATTTTGTTCTGCATACGCTGTTCCTACTGTACTGAATAATAAAATACATATCACAGAACTTAAAAATAATTTCTTAATTGTATTCATAATAGATCTCCTATTCAATTTTTAAAAATATAATTGCAAAATCAGCACTTATTTTATCCTTCATTTACGGCGTTTTATATAATTATTAAATTTCTATTCATACTGATATTTCGTATAAGGACAACCTAAGTCATTCTGTCTAAACAATAATTAATTCATAAGATGTTTCATTTTTTAAATGTAGTAGCCCGTTTATGGAACCTTCTTAATATACAGTAAAACCAAGTTTTTTAATTTGAAAATCCCTTAGTGTAAAATTCGCATTATGTTGACGAGATCCATAATAATACCAATCCCCTTTCTCTTTGACGCGGCCTATTTGATTTAAAACTTCGACTTCCTCTGTAAACATTGGTGCATAGGTAGAAAATAATTAAAATAATGATAATATAAGTCCTATGATTTTCTTCATACTCGCATCTCCTTATCAATTCGTAAAAAACCTTTTAATTATATATTAGGTTTTATTTGTATTTAAATAAAAAAATATAAATATGCATAATTACATATTACCTTCTCAATAGAGTGTACCCTATTGAGAAGAAATTCTTTCCTTGATATTATTAGTCTCAGAGACTCTCAATAACACTTATCAAAAATATATTTGAAATGAGGAGAAAAATGGTTTATGGATACGCTCGTGTAAGTGCACAAGATCAAAATCTAGATACACAGATTGAACAGCTCATGAAATATGGAGTAGATGAGATTATTAAAGAAAAAGTAAGTGGAGTAACCAAACAAAAGCCAGAGTTAGACTCTATACTTTCAAAACTAACTACTGAGGATACTTTAGTCGTAACTAGAATGGATCGTTTAGGTCGAAATACCATTCAGCTTTTACAATTAGTAGAACAACTTCGGGAAAAGGATGTTCACTTTGCGATTTTAAATTTAGGAATTGATACAAGAACTCCAACGGGTAAGTTCTTCTTAACTGTCATGGCTGCCTTTAGTGAATTAGATCGTGAAATGATTAAAGAAAAACAACATGCGGGAATAAAGCTAGCAAAACAAAAAGGAGTATATAGAGGAAGAGTGAAGAAATATACGGATAAGCACCCAGGTATGAATCATGCGATTGAATTGCGCAAGCATACCAATAAAACAGTAAAGGAAATATGTCAGATTACAGGATTGAGTCAGGCCGCTCTATATCGTAGATTAAAAGAACTTGAATAAATTTCTTTTTTATATTTGTAATTAAATCCCAGAGTGGCCCCTCATTTCCCGAATCGTTTCCGTACCCCTTCTGGTGGAAATAATACATATATATCTTTAAACACTATCTTCCTCCACTCTCTTTTTAAATGTTATATATTGATTTAACAATTATAATTCCATAGATATGTATCAAACCTCATGCAACCTTCAAATGCTTTAATCCCATTTCAAGCGCACCAGTTCCACCAAATCCTTGATTAAATAAAAGGGGGACATCATACTTCTTTGCGTACTCTTTTGCTACATCAATAGATACATGGCCACATGCACCTTTTTGAATGACAATAACATCGCATTTTTTTATAACACTTCGAAAGGTTTTCTTTACGCCTCCGTGATTTTTCCCATCATGGAAAATAACCTGGCAGTCTCTTTTTTTGACTAACTTCTCTAACGTTCTTCCATTTGATCCACCTAAAACTAGAATTGTACTCATTCCCATTCACTCTCCTTATCTTTCTTCTTAATGTATGTACTTGGTGATGTTAATAACACAAGTGTACAAGCAACAATATTCATTAACACAAAACAAACTATTAATAAAATAACGAAAATCGGGGACAACAAGATAAAAATAAAGCCACTTACTACCAAACAGATGAAAATGAAGCCATCGCTCATGTCTTCGTAACCATCTAATCCTCGTACAATATTTAAACTATGCATCCATACTGTGATACTATTCCAATTTTCTATTAACAGATAGCCACCACCCAACAGAAAAGCCCAGCCAAGCAACGTTCCTAATAATCCGGAATTTCGTCCTATATAATACCCCGAAACAAAATTCGCAGCTGTACCAATTAACATTCTCATTTGTATTCCTCCATATCTATCTCATTTTAGCGTTATATGCAAATTTCATTTAACCATGGTTTTATTATATCAGAAAATTATGAATATTCAATAAATAATTTTTAGGTACTCTTTATTTTTTTTATAAAAGGGTTGTGTTTTTTCTTCCACAACCCTCATTTCCTTCTTAATCCACAGGTACTTCTTCTTGTCCATGTGGAATTTGTGCAATTGGTGTTACAATTTGTGCATATTTGTTTACCTGCACTTTAAATTGTCGTGGTTCTAAGAAGTTTACCTGTTGAATTAAAACTTCAATATGAAACGTATCAACTTTTTTCCCACGGTCAATTTTTGTAATTCTCGCATTGTAAAACTGATCCCCATTTAGGAAATATCGTTGTACAGCTTCTGTAGCAAGCATACGCTCATTACTGGTCATTTTCATCGGTTCAATACCAAATCCAGCCTTTGTAAACAAATACGGGACATCATAACTACTATTAGAAATTTTTCGTAGTAAGTCCTCTACAGTTTTTGTCTTTGCGATATATTCCTCTTCTTTTGTATCAAATCCCTTTGGCTTATCTCCAAGCATCTCGATTTCATCTTGATTTACTTGCTCTTCCTCTTGTACTTGAGATTTCATCATGTAACGATGAATCGTATTATAGGTAGCAACGCCTACTACTAACATAATAATTCCCAATATAACTAAGTACTTACGAGGCAGATTCGTTAACACATTCATGACTTTCTTCATTTCTTCACATCCCAAATCAGTCTATAACATTACGGATTTGCGACATATGTTGTCCTCTTGCCGTATAGTTTAGACCTGTAATTTGTACACCCTTATTATCACCAATATGAATCATTTTCTGATTCCCTAAATAAATAGATACATGGTTCGGGTTTTCATAGAAAATTAAATCTCCTGGTTGTGCACGACCGATATCTGGCACCTGTTTTCCTTGTCCAATTTGAGCACCTGTCCAATCTCCAAGCTGGACACCTATACTAGTTTTAAACACATATTGTGTAAATCCAGAACAATCTGCACTACCTGCAGCTGGATTTCTAGCACCGGATACATAGCTTACTTTCCCTTGTCCAACCCATTTTTTTGCTTCTTCCAATACCTTTTGTCGTTTGGCATTTGTCATTGTAGGAGCACCACCTGATGATAACCCTGGATCATCATTTTTCTTAAAGAATTTCATTGGATCTGTTGGTTGGTCATTAATACGAATTTGGAAATCTAAATGGACGGCGTATCCATTCATATTAAGGAAACCTGTATCTCTATCAAAGTTAGAACCGCCCATTTCCCCAATAATTTGCCCTTTTGTCACCATAGTTCCTGGTGCAACTGATATTTTACTCAAATGTAAGTAACGAGATACAATACCATTTCCATGGTCTACATAGACACCTAGACCGCCACCGTTTACATTTCCTGTTTGGTTTGTTACAATACCCGCTTCCATCGACCATACGGGGTCCCCAGCTTTTCCGGCGGTCATGGCCCCAATATCTACAGCATTATGTTGTTTTCCACCACGAACTGCATCAAACGTATCTGTAATACGACCTGATTTCGTTGGCCATTTCCAACCTTTATCAGAAATCCATTCTCCAGAAACATCCGCCACACATCCTAAATCTTTGTAATATTTCAAAACTTTGGAAACGTACGTGTAATCCCCATAACACGCTCCAACTTTGGTTCGGAAGTTATTAGGGTCAGAACAACCTGCTGGATTTTCACGAGCATGCTCCCTAGAAAACGCAATGGCTGTTTCTTCTGAATATCCACCTTTTGCTAATGCATAGCTAATGAATCCTGATCCAAAATTATAAGATTGTAAGGCTAGGGCTATATCTCCATTCGCCTTTGCTAACACATCTTTAAATTCTTGTACGCCTGCTTCAATAGAAATGTTGGGATCATTAATACATCCTACACGTGCGTTCCCCTTGACACCTATACAAGATGGGCTCATATCTCCATAATGGCCCTCTGAAGCCTGCATCGGGTCATTTCCTGCTCCACCTGATTCCTGCATCATTTGGGCTGCTAGAATACCAACATATTGAGCAACACCATGTTTTTCTGCCATTTCTTTAATCTTAGGAAGATATCCTGTAACTTTTGCATTAAGGTTAACAGGCTCTCCGCCAGGACTCACATTACCTACACACATACCACCAATAAATCCACCAGTAGTAGGAGCAAGATGTCCATACAAACCTTCTAACATCCCGGCTTCTAATATCTCACGCGCACGCTCTTTTTGACTTTTACTAAACTTTGCGAGTTCCATCGCTTTCTCTAGCCCATGAGAAGATGTTGTCACTTTTTTACTTCCACTCGCATTAATCTCATCTATTTTTTTCTTAAAATCTGTATCTCCTAATATCTTTTTTACATCTGGTCCGGAGTAACTTTCAGATTTTGTTTTTTGCATCTCCTTTTTCTTTTTTTCGCAAGGACCATTCGGTCCTGCCTCACATACCTCTTTTTCCGTATATTCTTCATATTGGATATCCAAGAAATATGATATAGCATCGTGCGGATCTTTACCAGTCAAATCATTATCGTATCGCGCCATATCAAATGCGACAACCTCTTTCCAATCCACATTCAATGCCATTGAAACTTCCATATATTTTTTTACTTGTTCCTCTGTCTTACCTTCATCATCGGTAAAAGGTACAAAAGAGACTAAAATCACACACACAGCAATAATTACTCCCATAATTAAAGCGGCAGGTACTCCAACCGCTGCCACAACAGCACCCACAATTTTTAATATACCTGCTTTTAGCATTTTGGCAGCAGCTTTCGCTGCCGCCCTTCCTGCTTTTCCTGCCAATTTTGCCATCTTCCCGCGCGCTTGCATCCCTTTTTTCTTAATAAAGTGGGAAGCTACATCTTTTAAAGGATTACTTTTTTTCTGTTCATTTGGATCGTTAGGATTTTGACTCATAGACTTATCACACCATATTTTCCATTTTGAGAATTTCTTCCTCTTCGCTGTGCTAAGCGAGGGTTTGGCGCAAATGGAATCAGATTTTGTGGGTCATGTTCTGATAAATTTAAATGCGTCTCTGTACGGACTACTTCTTCCTGTGTTTGTGTTACTAAGATTTCTTCTCTTGGCTTAATACTACTGTCTTTCACTTCACAAGCTCTTTCTATCCTTTGGTTTGCTTGTAAACGCGTATCTCCTTTTCCGAATGGCGAAATACGTGACACTGTACCGTCTGTTGTTGTCGCAACCATGTAACTACGATCTCTTTCTACAACCATTTGTACATTCTTATAGCCACCTTGGTCTAAATCAGACATATAGAAGTGACCATTGTCTACTTTGTGATTGACCGTAAGTGGTGGTTCATTAAATACCAGTTTCTGTTGTAACGGTCTTTGATTTTGGTTTCCTACTAATTGATTTGGATTTACATTGATCGAGCGATTGATATTGATTTTTCCACCACTAGAATCTTGAACATACGCTGGTGTAGCTTTCATACCATTACGGTACTGCGTTAATTGTCCCTCCGAAATATTTAAATCTTGATATACGACTTGTCCCGAACCAATACTACTATCACCACTAGCGTAACGAGATACAACTTGCGTCACACCACTAGAATCTTTTGCTTCAATCCAGGATTTATTATTTGTCGTAACAAGACGTACTGCACCTTGAACAACCGATTGTTTTCCAGTAGCATCCGTTGTTGTTGGTACCATTCTCTGAATCTCTTGAATTTCTTTTGCCTCTGTTTGAACAGCATTGTTATAAGGATTATGTTTACTTACCATACGTGCAGTCGCTTGATAAGCACCCGCACCACCAATCACACCCGCGGCGTAACTTAAGCCTTTTGTCACATTATAGTGACGCTCTGCTGCATTCCCTCCTAATGATGTATTAACAGCAGCATTAGTTCCACTTATCACTCTTTGTACTGCATTCCCTCCAGATTGTTGTACAGCACTCGCAGCACTATAGTATGCATTTGATACTGTATCAATGCTATCCGCAAGCATAAGGTGTTTCGCACCTTCCATTACACTCATGCCAAGTTTTGTACTCTGCTGTGTCATACGTCCCACTGCAGATGTTGGGATAGACATTTTACCAGCACTTTGTGCAATATTTGCTACACTTGTTGATGCATCTGCATAAGAGCGTTCAATTTCCGCAACGGAAAGATCTCCTGCATGTGCTATACTCGCTTGCGTTTGTGTCGCCGCATATACAGCTTTATTGATTGCGCCACCTGTTGCAACACCATGTGAACGAACACCTTGAATCGCACTAGTAATTCCAGAACCGACTTGTTGACTCACCGTTCCAAGACTTGCATGGCTTTGTAATCCTTTCGTTAATTGCGAAGCAAAGGCATCTTTATTAATATACGATTGATTATGTAGACTCTTACCACTCGTATCTTTCGCCTGTACGGGCATCGCTCCCGCTTGTACTGCCGCTTGTTGCGCCACTGCTTTAAATTCATTTCCTTTTTCATTCAGGTGCGACTGCCAAGCTTGCTCTTTTTGTGGTTGAGACATAGTTGGAGACAACTTTTTCATAAAGCTTGCCTGTTGTTCTGCTGCATAGCCTTGTTTAAAGGATTCTGTAGAGGCTTGTACCAGGTTCTCAACATTACTTACTTGTTTCGCTTTCTGGCTTCCTGCTCCACTTCTCAAACCGTGCGTTTTCACACCGTTGACTGCCTTCTGAATGCCTGCTGTGCTAGATACACCCATAGCATTTAAACCAGGATCTTTTTGTAACTGTTGTGATAAATGAGAAGCGAAAGCTTCTTTATTCGCATAGTTTGTACCGTCTTTTTGCTGTACAATACCAGCTGATTCCACCGCTTGTTGCGCATGATTTTGAAATCCTTGTACTTTTTGATCTAAATGCTTATTCCATGCTGCTTCTTTTTCTTGTTGCGGCATATCTGCCGGGAATTGTTTCATAAATCCAACCTTATGGTCTGCACTATACGCTTTCTTAAATGCAGCAGTAGAAGCACCGACAAGGGCACCTACTTGTCCCATATTTTGATGGCCACTTTCTAACGTTTCTCCTTTTACATCCTCGACTGCTTTTCCGACTTTTCCTAAAGCAAGTCGAGAAGCAAACGCATCTTTATTCACATAGGATTTATCAAACAGATTATTTCCTTGCTTATCCTTCGCATCAACTGGCATAGCTCCCGCTTTTGTTGCCGCCTGTTCTGCGTGGTTTCTAAATCCTTGTACTTTTGTGTTCAGATGGTCGCTCCAGTGTTTCTCTTTCTCTTCTGCTGACATATTTTCTGGTAACTGACTCATAAGCGTATCTTTATGGTCTGCCTCATACCCCTTTTGGAATGCATTCGTTGCAGCGTTAACTAACTCTCTAGCATTTCCATATGGTGTAGCGGTTTTCTTCATATTTTGTAAATCTTGTTTCCGCTGATTTGAGAAACGAGATATCTGATCATTGTTTGTTTTCGCTACTTTTTTAGCAATCTCTGCATCGGAAGCACTAGGGAATGCTTGTTTTAAGCGACTTGCAACTGCAGAATCGGGATTATCCGCTTTCCAATTTTCAAAATCTTTTGTAGCTAAATCCTGTGCAATATCTTCATCGGTTAGTTCTGGATAAGATTTGTCATTTAGATTTGAATACGTATCCGCACCCTTCTTTACACTCGAACCAATATGTTTTCCTAAGGCTACAGCCCCTTCGCCAACTGCAGCAGCAGATCTTCCAGTAACTGCACCAGTAAATCCGCCCGCTTTACTGCCAGCAAATGTCCCTATTGCCATTCCTTCTGGTCCAAGACCAGCTCCTGCTGTCATACCTGCAAGTCCACCAGCCGCTTTACCAATTGAACTTCCAATTTGACCAGCTTTCAACATACGAGCTGCACGAGATGTTGTACCAACATCTGTCCCTAAATTCGCTCCTAATGCATCTTTCGGGTTATCAGCATCTTCTTTTGTCTTTTCTTTATCCCCTTTATCATCAGGTTTTGCTTTTGAATTACGGTAGTCATCACGAACACCTTTAACGAGTCCAGCCACACTTGCTAAAGCACCCATACCCATCATCGTACCTGCTCTATGAATGCCACCTGATGCATTGGTACTAAGGCCAATAAAACTTTTTACAATCTCACCTATTGGGATAAACATAGCAAGTAAAATTAATTTGATTAACGGACTATTTGCTGCTCCAATTAAAGAAATAATGAGCCATAAGGTAATTGCATGAATTGCTTGTATGAACACCGCTCCTATAAATTCACGTATCCAATATAATGTCTGTTGTTTCTTTTGTGGAAATAGCCACATGCCTACCATTAACGGACCAATTAACATTAAAACGTATAGTGACACCGCTCGCATTAAGTAGTAAAAGTTTGCCCAGACGATGAGACCAGCTTCTATAAACAAACCAAATATAATAAACATATAGTCATTTTCATGACCTTTCAAACCCAGCTCAGTAATGGTAAGTCCAGCCCCACCAAATCCAGGTTGTAGAAATTTAGTACCCTTATCTGGATCAAAATCCCCCCCACTTGCTACATTAACAGCGTCTCTAAACTCTATTATTATCCAAGAATTGATTTCAAATATGAGTGTATAGAAATAATCGAGGTGCCAAAGAAAAATTGAAATGATCATCAAATCCTTCGCATACTCTATTAATGCTGTTCTATTATTTGGATTAATAGCTGTTGCCGAATATTTTGCCGCCGTAATAACTACACTGACAAGGACACAAAAAGCAACAAGCTTGAACATGACAGGCATGCCTGTGTCTAATACTTTGGTTAGAGAATTACCTGAAAATAAGAAATCTAAGTTTGTCCCCTTTCCTTCTGTTCCCTCTCCTCCAAACACTAAAACTGGCAGCGGATCCAAAGTTGCATACACCGGACTAAGAAAAGCCTTTACTATAGCAATAATTAAGCCTCCGACCCACTCTACTATTTTCTCAAGCATAATTTCACCTTCCTTTTTAAGAGTACGCTATTATCCTGCGTACCCTTGTACTTTCTTCATATTGTTTAAAAGCTCTTGTAGTACCGCTTCATTCGATTCAATGAACATCATTTCTTTGTCAGATGGATCAGTTTGAATCCAAACCGAACTATCTCCTACTCGGAAAATCCCTTCTCCTTTTCCAGGGTTGTTGAGAATAATATCAAGCTCCCCAGCAGTTAAGTTAAAGTTCTCCTGGATCTTTTTCTTATCTATCTTATTTTGTTCTAAGAAGAAATAGGAGAAAGTAGATTGCAAGATACCACGAGCTTTTACATTTTCTAAAATACGAACGAAGTCCTGACTCGCCCAACACATACCAGCATTTCTTTTACGTGAACGACGTGCTACTTTTTCCAAGAAGTTAACCGTTTGTTCATAGTCGATAAACTGCCACATCTCATCCACATATAATACTTTTCGCTTGATAGCGTGTTCTGGACTCTTAATCCAATGCTCCCAAATATAGTTCAAGATAACGTGGAAAGCGATTGGTTTTAAGAATCCTTCTTCTAAATGACTAATATTAAAATTAACAACACGAGATTCATTTAACTGTGTTTCTACACCACGGCCAAAATGACTTTGTCCATCAAATAATGGTTTTGAACCATCGCGTAAGAATGGACGAATCGCAGCAATTAGCTCTTCTGCTTTCACATCGTCTCCATGATGTTCTACTATGACATCGTAGATTTCTTTTAACTCTGGTTCTGGCTTTCTCACTTGAGACTGAATTAATTGTCCATCCACCTTCTTCACTTCATCCATATATAAAGATGAAGGGTGTGAGGTAATACCATGTTTATCAAACACTTCACGAATTGCATCTTCTAGCATTGTACGCTGGAATACATTTAATCCTGGTTGATCAAAGTCTTGTCCGCGAATAATAATGTCAAAGAATCCAAGTATTTCATTGATTTTCTCTAAAATCGGTACAAACCTTACATACTTCACGCCATCACGCTCTACAAGTTCTTTCTTATCATATTGTTCAAGTGCTTCTAGCTCTTCATCTTTATCCGTAATCTGAAGTTCTGTTACAGCAATTGCACAAGGGTTGATAATGATATTACTTTCAGGTGAAATATTTAAATTAATGCCACCTAGACGTTTTGTAATTTTTACGAATTATGATGATAGGTAAAGCTTTGATGTAATCTCCACCTTTTCCCCCACCTCACACCGTACGTGCTAGTTTCCTAGCATACGGCGTTCCATCGTATCCAACTGACTCTATAAATTAATTTATATTACTATCGGTTCATTGCCAGCTTTGGTTCTTAGCACATTTAATTTATCCATTTGCTTCTCGTTAAGATTGAAAGACCGAAGGTATCGTTTAATCTTGGTGTGATTTGTCATGTGTATTAGCTTGTGTATAAACCAATCTACAATAACCAAGTTGTTGTACTTGTCGTTCCCACCTTGGTTAATGGGAATAATATGGTGACAATGTACACGATCAACACCGATTTCTTCACCGGTTATATAACACTTTCCATATTGAGCAACGTATTTAGATATCCGATTATCGTTGTACTCAATACTTCTACTCTTCGAGTAGGTGTTCATAACTTGATTAAGAACATCTTTTGGTATTGCTCTCAAATTACTATGCACTTTGTTACGTCCTTTCTCTGTATAATTACAGACAACCTGTGAGAAATTCCACGGATTTTTATGATGCACACCTGTAATTGGTAAGAGCGGCGTTCTTTGCACAACGTAAATTTTAGAATTTGGTTGTATTCCTCTGGCTTTCTTTTTGAAATTAGCAGATGTGTTACAAAATTTTATGTGCTTCATTTTATACCTAAGTCTGACTCTTATGGTTTTCCAAAGAGTATACTTCACCACTGTTAAATCCATATAAATTGTGACTGCGTATTTATAATAATTCTGTACACCAATAAGAGCTATGTTAAACTTGTTAACACTTTCTGAAGTAGGTACTTTTTGAATATCTTTGATTTTCTCTTTCAATAGTCGTTTCGTTTTAGTAACAGCCTTGTCAGACATACTGGTTTTAGCAATATATCCGAATTTGGCTTTACCTTGTTGTACAACTTTGATTTTAAAGCCAAGAAAATCCGATGCATTCTTCTTAAGATTAACTACTTTAGATTTATCTGGATTGATTTCCAATCCCAAACGGGATTGAAGAAAGTCAACAGTCGCATGATAAAAGCGTTGTGCTTCCTCATAAGTTCGGCACATTATTTTGAAGTCATCAGCATAGCGTACGATGTAACCACATTTTAAGTTTGTATATTTCCTGGCATACTGCCGAAATCCTAAATGCTTAGTAGAAATTCTATGAGGTTTATAGGTTTCCCATTGACTACTAACCCACCAGTCCAGTTCGTTTAGAACGATATTTGAAAGTAAGGGAGAAATAATCCCTCCTTGCGGAGTTCCTTTACTAGGAATACCCTCTCCTTCAATTTCAGATTTTAGGATTTTCGAAATAACACATAAAAGCGATTTATCTCTTATTCCCAGTGTCCACATTTGTTTTAGCAATTTTCCGTGGTCAACGTTATCAAAGAAACCTTTAATATCAATGTCAACACAGTAATGTTGGTTCCCTATGTTGATTAGGCTTACCACTCTACTAAGAGCATGATGGGCACTTCTGTTTGGTCTAAAACCATAACTATGGTTATGGAATTTCGCTTCACAAATAGGTTCTAATACTTGGAGAATAGATTGTTGTACCAACCTGTCCCAAATTGTAGGAATACCCAGAGGTCGCTTTTTGTCACTTCCCTCTTTAGGAATAAAAACTCTTTTAACAGCTTGTGGTTTGTAATCACCTAAACGTTTTCTGACTTCATGAATAATCTTTGTATCATTTAAATGCCAAATATCTTTAATAGTTAAATTATCAACTCCAGGAGTTTTACTCCCCTTATTGGTTTTAATGTTGCGATATGCTAATCGAATATTTTCTTCAGAACCGATAATGTTAATCAATTTGTAAAAATTGTTACCGTTAAGACTACTGGAATATAATTCATCATACTTACTTTGCATGTTGTAATATTCATTGTGTCTTAGTTTGGTTTTCTTTAACATGGACTGTAACCTCCTTTCAGTTTCGGGAGAATTACATCTCTTTAGTCTTACTCGAAACCATGTTAACCGTAAGTAACTGTCAGTCTTCAATCGACTAGTGGCTATCCCTCTGCGTTCATTACACGCTTCACAGGTACTGTGCCACCACTTTCACTGCCATAAATCTAGGTTATACATCTAACTAATATCATTAGTGTTTTCCCTAGAACCACTTCACAGGGATGCAAGCCCTCGGTGTCGGCAGCTTACCACGTTCCATCATTCCTATCTGTACATACACTGTTAGGTTTCCCCTATGAGCCTGCTACCTTGATATTGCCTATAACAATATATGGACTTTCATAAAGGAGAGTTTTACTCATCCACAGTAGCGACACTAATTGTGTCAGCATACCTTTCGATATGCTCCCGATATAGGCCCGTACCATCAGAGATTCGTCTGCACTACTAAAAACTCGCTAATAGTTTATCGTGCATCCTAACCATAAGTGTTTTATAGACTTCCGGCTTATAGGTTACACCGTCCACCTCTGGACGGCTTTCGTGTCTCTAAGACTTACGGTAACTCTCAGCCGACTTCACCGAGCTTCATACAGTAAGGTTCTTGCTAACTTCACTGCATGTCGAAGGATTAAAGGAAGCCCTTCAAGGCGTTACCCTATCGTTTGACTTCTCGGAATGATAGTTCACTGTAGAACTGTAAGTTCGACAATGCCCAAGCTTTTCACTTAGGAACGTGTCGCGCCTCCTTCTGGATCGATAATCATTGCATGCGTATCTGCAAGTGACGTTTCACGGGCTAACTTCATTTTTAAAAGTAAACTTTTTCCGGAACCTGAGATCCCTGTTACACCAATGTTATAGTTTGGAGGACGATAATCTGCATTCCCGAATGAATTTAAAAATTCTACTTGCCCAGTAATTTTGTTCTTTCCTATTGGTATCCCACCATTAAACCTTCCAGAACCTGACACAAAAGGTGCAAATGTACATAACGCACGTCTATCGATATTTCGATAGGTATCTTGTAACGTATTTAGTGCTCCTAGCGGCATAACAGCTTTCAAACCACTCTTCACACGATTCCAAGTACTTGCTATCTTAAAGTGAGATGCTTGCATTTCATCTTCAATATACTCACATAAAACGTCCAATTCTTTCTTTGATTCTGCGTAAGCAACACCCATTGTACTCACCATATAGGAGTCGTTTTCATTGAACTGGATTTCATCCATTAAATTGTTTGTATCTTGAATTTTTGCATCTAAGTCTTTTTCTTGGTCAATGTTTCCTCGTGTACGTTGGAAAGAAAGATTGGAACGTAACATCGTCAGCTGCATATCTAATGATCGCATTGCTTTAGCTTTTGGTTCTTTATGAATATCGATCATGACATCCACTTCCCCAGCCGAAGTTAACATGTTGAGCCAATTGGTTTGCATCATACGCGGGTACCCATCACGTGGAATATAAAACGGACGAAAGAACGTATTACTTCCTAAAGATTGTTTAATGACCCCATAATCTTCTGCATCAATTTTCATTCCTTCTGGAGCAATAACATCAAACACTGTTGTTTGATTGTCTAATTGCGTCGGTATTTCCTCTTCTTCCAACTCTTCCTCCTCTAGCTCCAATTCGTCCCTCTCTTCTGCTTCTATTTTTTTCTTTTCCTTTTTCTTTTTTCCGAACAACTTCATGTTTACGCCACCCCGTTATTTGATTTTTCTGCCTTTTCTTCCGCTAGCACTTTCTTCATTAACTCTAGTTTTCTTTCATTCGTTTCCCCTGTTGAATAGAGGGAGAAATTCTCGTTTTCAATTAAATCCTGGAAACGAGCTTTTATAGCTTTACGACGGTTAAATGCTACATATAAAAGTTCTATTAATTTATCTTTCGTTAACATTTCTACATTAATTTTTGCTTTCGATAGTAGATTTCGAGATGCATTATAACGACGATATAGTTCGTTAAATGCCTTATCTACAATCTTTTCTTCTAACTCGTCCTCTGTATCAGCCGTAATCGTACTAATATCAACCTTGTATGGATAAATTAAATAACGTTTTTGTTCATATCGAGGTTGCGAACGCTGCCAGTACTCTAAGTTATCGATAACTTCTTGTCCATATAGAACCGTCTCTGGTGTAAGGTCCTTCGCACCTTTCATCGTTTCTGTCATTTTGCGTACAGGATCTGTTAAATCCACAAACTTACTTTGAATATATACTTTCGTATTAAACTCTAATGTGGTTAACCATGATTCAATTTTGATATCAATTGCTTCTTGTTCCATATTGGAGAGCAAGTAATAGTTAACTGGATGTGCTTCCGCAATCAGGACAAATGTGTCATCATGATACCGAATCATATGATTATCGATTTCCTTAATGTCCTCTACAAAAGTACGAAAGAAGTCAACATTATCCTCATCAATTTCCGATTCAGCAGGCGTATTTTTTTTATTTTTCTTTCCAGTTTTTTCAGTAGTGTGTTTCTCTACTCCACCTTGCTTTTTCCCATTTTTCTTAGAACCAAACAGCGGTTTTCCATTCATTTTCCGATAAAAGAAAAATCCTACAATGGCTATCGCCGCAAAATATATCATTTCTAACATTTACAAATTCTCCTTTGCCCATGTAGTTGGCTCGTATCCTTTTCTCCACTTACCTTTTTCGGAGCGGCTACGCATTTTAATAAGTAAATACTTATCTAGGTACATGTGTTGTTTTTCTTTATATATAAAAGCAAACGCTATAACACCTATTACCGTTGGTAGTGCTAAAATTAAACAAATAAAAAATGCTACTACTGCATCAATAGGTGCAAATAGTCGCCATAAAAATGGTACATATAAATAAAGGGATGCTCCGCCACCCAATAGATAAATCAATTGGCGCTTGCTCAGCACACCTAGTAGTGTTTTTTGTTCCGAAGTCATATCAACAGGAACGGTTACTTTTCTCATTCTTTTTCCTCCCTTGTATAAGAGAAGCTCTCCCCAAATCGAGGAGAGCTTGTACAAACTCTTATGTTAGATTGTCGTAACCCAAGCAGCGATATCGTACGCTTTGATCATTACAAAGCCTCCAATTGCTGCGCAAGCTAAACCAATCATAGCTTGTGTACGGTTTTCAGGATTCTTCCCTTGTGCACCAGATAGTTTAATAGCTGCAAATACAACGCAAGCTGCCACCCAAATTCCCCCAAAACCAATTAAGGTTTTCACCAAAGTGTTCATGCTTTTTTGAACGGTTTCAGCATTGGCACCACTACCACTACCACCAAGACCCTTCGTAAAGCTACTTTTTGCCAATAGGAAATCTCCTACTGATGTTGTCATAAGTTTTGCAGACAACCAATTCAACATAATTCCTGCACCTCCAGGTGTGTTTTTGCTCGCAAAACGCAAAAAGACCTCAATACACGCACACGTCCCCTAAGGACATGGCGCATATTGAGGTCTTCTCTTATATGCGAACTGATTAATTTTATATTTTTATTGTAAAATCTTATTACCTTTATATTATAGCAATACGATTTTAAAAAAACAAGTCCTTGTTTACACCTTTATTTCTACCCTCTTTGTTAGGATCGTACCATACTATAAGAATTTTAAAAATATTACCGTCCTTAAGACCTAAAGCATTCATTTCTTCTTTCAGTGAGCAACATAATTCTATTTTATCCATTTTGGAATTTTATCACTAAGGGTATGCGCTTCTTTTTTCTTATTCATTTTAATCTCTCCAACAACTTATTATGCTCCTTAATAAGAGTATACTACCTATTAAGGAGTGTCTAAGCCTTGTGTTTATCAAACTATTCATTAGAAACAAAAAACAGGTAATTGTGCGTTTTTCACAAGTACCTGTTTTTCACTACTTCTATCTACTCTTTGTTTCTTAAAATTTCATTAACCTTTTCGACACTTAATTCAGTAGCTTCCGCTATCTTCTCTATAGGTAAACCTACTTTAATTAAATTGTGAATCATCTCTATCTTAGTTGCTATTCTAGCTTCTTTTGCTGCTTTTTCCGCGGCCTTTTCTTCTGCCGTCTCTATTTCTGATATTCTATCTTTTATTGCCTTCTCTCTCGCCTCATATAAGCGTAAAAAGTCCTTATCACTACTTAAACGCTCCCAATCCTCCATTGCCTTTTTCAAAACTGGATCTTTTTCCATCGCGATTCCCTCCAGGATTGTAGTTAATTTCTCATCTTCATATGCAGGAAATAATAATAGCCAGCGTGCTAATATATCCTCCCATGGATCCATTCGATCTTCTTGCCATTCTCGAATTACTTTTGGAATCTCAAGAAAGTGCAATTGCATATTCTCTGAAATTATGTGTTTCGATTTTTTATTCATGACTACACCGACATTATGAAAGTCTTCTTCTCCTGGAAACAGAATGAAATCCACTATATTAATACATATGGTTGGTCTTAATTCTGTATACTTCATCCCCTGAGTCATTTGGGAATAATACATACCAGCCCAGTAGAACAAAGATCGCTCAATCATGTCTTTTTTGTCGCGAACCTGTATCTCTATATTTAATTTTATACCATTATTCAGAGTAGCTCGCAAATCTAAAATAGACAATTTATCATCCTTTTGCTCCCTTGGAAGATGCGGATCATCTAAATGCAAAGAAATAATTTCCTCATCTAAAGAGGATTGTAATACCGCATTAAGAAAACCAATGAGTATCTCCTCGTTTCCTTCTACTCCAAACAAGCGCTTGAAAGCAAAATCAACTCGTAAATTCACTAGATTTTTTTTCATAGATGTATTCATATTCTCTTCTACCCTTCTTTTAGTTAATTGGATATAAGAAAAAGATAGAATTAAAAACTCTATCTTTTTCAATCTGCCTATTTATGAAAATATCAACCTACTTTATGACTTTCACAATCTCTGAAATACAGGTTTAAATCCCGCTTGCATTGTATCATCCAGCCCCTTACCTTGCGTTGGGTTCCATGCAGCTATGATTACGTTATAGTCCTCTGTCTTTAACTTTGTCGCAAAATCTATAAGAGCTTTTCTTACTTTTTGATTCTCTACTAAATCGGCATCAAACGCTAAATAGACATTTTCTACACCCATATCTTTTAATACAGGCATAGTAATTCGCCAAGCATTTACACCAGGAATCGCAAGAACGGTTGTTCCTATTTCAGAAAGCTCCTCTTTATTAAATCTTTCTGGAAGCAAATCAGCAACCAGATCTGCTTTCATAGCTCCCTCTGTAATCATTACTGATTTAGTTTGATGAAGTATACCAGAATTCCAATGTTTTAAATGAGAACTTGGTACCGCCACATGCACAGGAAGTGGATTTTCACTACCTCCTGCCCCAGTTCCATGATTTTTGTTTGCTGATGAGAGCCAGAGATATTTTTGTCCTTTATGTATCTTTACAACAATTTGTCCCTCTTGAAATGGAATCTCTACCTTTTTGCTCACTTCTAGTTCGCCTTCAAAGATACAATCACCATTTTTAGTTATCTTCACAACATTAGCCTGTTCGATTAATTCTGCTTTAACTCCAGTAGGTGCCGCTTTCACATGAACGGAGTTTTTCACTTCATCCACACGAACCTGCCATCCAACAATTTGATTGTACTGATTCCGAAAAGGAATCAATATACCAGGAGATCCTGACATCAAACGAAGAGAAAGTTGACCTTTTTTCATCTCATAGAATCCAGGGATTCCTTGCCAGCATTTTTTATTCCCCATCTGTTTAAATAGCTGCTCCCAAACAGTCGTATACATATTATCCTCCTCTAACACAATTTGTTGTTTTAAGAAAGAACGATATTGACGTACTTGTATTTGTTCCTCGCTCATTTTTCTATCTCTTAATAAATGTGCATAATGATGCTCTTGTAATGATATGAACTCCATTAATTTACGATTAAACACATTTAATTCCTCATTACTTTTCTTATCATGAATCTGAATTTCATCCACCTCAGGCAATTGATATTTATTTTTTCCTTTTATGTAGTGAATGTAGCTTGGATTACCCGTGTTTTTTCCATAAATCCATTTACTTTCTACACGTGTACATGCTACCTTATCTTGCGAAACGTGCAGCATACAATTACCTGTATCATAACAAACTGGACAAGGTATACGATAAAACTCCCACCAGCTACCTCTCGGATAAGCACTTGTTAAACGAAACTGTCCTTTTTGAATGTTATAATTCATTTTTCCCCACTCCTTATATACTGTTTATTATATATGGAACTATTACTTCCATTAAACATTTTATAATTACATTAGGATATTACGTATAATCACCTAATGGATATACAAAAGGATACGCATTAGAAACTAAATAATCATTTCTATGTTCTTGATCTTGCAAATCCGATTCTACGTATGCTTCAAATGCTCTAGCAAACATCTTGTGATTTGTAGACTAATACTTTTTGCTTCTCTTCTTATCTAACTTAATTGTTGTATCACAAAGTACACAGACACTTTCGCTCGATAAGACATTCCATCAAATTTTCCACCTATTTTTCATAAAAATAAGCCAAAATTTGTGTAAATCTCTTGAATTCTTTGTCAATCTTACGTTCCATACGTGTCTTTATTGCTCCTGATAAAATAAAAGATAGAAATTCATAGTAATTCTTCACTACGAATTTCTGTCATTCCCTCTGACTACATATTTCCATATGGTTCTGTAAATTATTCATTACGATACGCTGACACCTGTTAAAGAGAATACACCCTCTTTTATCGGATTAAGTGCTTGTAATGCACGTAAACTTTGAATAGGACCATCTGGATGTGCAGAATAAAATAATGATACTTCATAACAGATAATCATAATTAAGTCCCCTAAATAAAAATTTTTTCCCAATGTGATAATGGGTTCTCCAATCAAACAGATTTGGAAACAACACAAAAAGGACTTCTTCAAGTCGATTAAAAATGTATATAGCAAAATAAGCTATATATACACTAATCGGCTCAAAGAAGCCCTTTCAGAATTAAAACAAGACGCAGCTTGCTTCTACAGCTCAACCACAACTCCTAAAGTGTGAGAATAAACAGAATCAAATAAACAATAAATACAATTACATATTAATGAATTCACATAAAAATTTCAACAACTTTATATTTCCTTAAGATTTTTCGCTCCATTCTACTTTCCAGTGAATATTTTTGTAGAACCATAAGTTTCTACCGTGTTAAAAAAATAATAAAAAAGAGTGATATTAAAATATGCACTCTTTCAAAAGACTTTACCAATCTCGATGGTCACCATGATCATGCTCACGATCGCGGTCATGATTACGTCTACGACGACACTCATCACAATCGCAGTCACGTCTACAATGACAGTCGTTAAAATCGTTTCTTCTTCGTCTACGGCCGCAACCGCAAAATACTAAATCATCCCAAAATCTATTACAATCTCGAGAATGTCCAAAATTATTATCCCATCCCATAGATATGATTCCCTCCTCTAAAATAGAATTCATCATATTCTATGATTAAAAGGTAGAAATAGTTTGTTTATTAGTCCATGTTTCAAACTAATAATATTTCAATTTGCAAGTCTATCTCACGCCTTATCTTTCCTTAACAGCAAACAAGATACCATCCCAATTATGGCAACGCCCACGATAATTCCTATACACTTAATCAAAAATATTTAACCTAACATCATTTATTTCTTTGCTTCCATACCCCATTCTCTTTACGATAAGTATTCTTCCCATTCATGAATCCAGCTGTATTACCAGGGATGCTATATTTCTTATTCTTAGTCTTTTTCTTCATCCTCTTTTCTTCTTGAACAGCCTGCAAATCTACCTTCCATTGTTTCAACAAATCCTTTTTACGTCGCATCGAATTTGTACCCCTCAGATTAAAATGAAAATCCATTAATCATATTATATATATTTATGTTTTATTTTCAATATAAAGAGAGCACCCTCGCTATTGGCGCTCTCAATGTGAATTGGGGTTTATTCTGAGCATTGAATAGGACACGAAGAACTCGTCCTATTACATTATATGCTTGTCCTTATCAGAATGTGCAAAAAAAGCACCCTCGCCCAGGCGCCAAAAGATACATATACTTTGAGGTAACTAACACGTTAGAAAAGACCCTTCCATATCATTGTATGATTATCGATTATCTTTATACCTAGATGACTCATTAAATACGTTTAATGTGTAATTTCTATATAACTATGAAAAAAGCAACCGTTATGGACGTTTTCCTCATCTTACCTACTCAACTACATAAAATAGCTATTTTGTTCACATTTTTGATACATTTATGAAACATTCATGTGTTATCTTCAGTAAGTTCTTTTCTTTTCATAAACCGTGTGGGTTATACCAACACAAGAAGCTCTAGATCCCTAAATCTAGAGCTTCTTCGTTTTAATAACTATTTTGTTCAACCGTGTATAGACAACTATATATTTAGGTTTTAAAATATTATTGTGATTCCCACGTGGTTTCACATACGACTTTTTTCTTCGATTATGGGGTTCTTACGTAATTTAAGGACCATTTTTTATTCAAATAAGGACTTTTTTAAATTTTATATGTACATATTTTTCAGCATATAATTAAATTATCAATATATTAGAGACAATAATGATTTTGTAATATATTTGTTTCGGAATGAGTGCTGTTTTTAGCATACTAAAGAAATTTCGAAAGCCTCAGATAAACCGGTTCTTGGTTTTAGTTGATTCTTTAATTTTGCTTGGAGCTTTATTCCTAGTAGGTAGCATCTGCATCCCTCGTTTAACCCTTGAGTAAAAAGTAACGTTCTTACTGCCTTTCTTTCTCACTAATTCCAAATGCACTGCGTACACTTTTCCCTTCTTTGCTGTTTCATATGAATTCATACCATTTTTGACCTGTTTGAAGAAGGCCGACTGGCTTATTCCATTCCGTTCAGCTGGTGTTATCATCCTAGAATTAATGTCAGCTTTTATCTTTACATATTAAATAATATTCGGATAGGAGTCCTAATAAATATTATTAATATTAAGTGGGTTCACGTCAGAGGAAGGTACCTTAGGTTGTCTTTTTTTTTATTTTTGTTCAACATAATATGACAATATACGAATTAATAATTTGCTATTATTATCTAGAAATCTTACATTTATCTACAAATTATTATTGTATTTTTAATTTTTTAAATGTAAAATATTTCAATGTAAATACATACCATTTAGGGAGATGGAGAAAATTATGAAAAAATTATTAGCTTCAGCAACAGCGGTAACACTATTAACAGTGGGGTACAGTTCTTCTGCATTTGCAGCTAAGAGTCCTAATGATACAAAAAACTGTGGACATTTTAAAAGTCAACAAGATGCTCAAGCATTCTGGGATCAAAATGGATATGGTGTTGGGAATGATCCACATCGTTTAGATAATGATAAAGACGGCATTCCATGTGAAGATTATAAATATCCAAAGAGCACAAATACTACAACAGAAAATAAAGAAACTACTAATCCTCAAGAACAACCTAAACAAGAAAACAATAAACAAGAGAATTCAAAACAAAATAACCAAACAACAAATAATAAACAAGAACAAACTAAGCCTCAAACAACTGTAAAAGAAACAAAGAAAAATACTAATACAACTGTGAAAAAAGAAACGAAAAAACAAGGTGAGAAATTACCTAATACAGCATCAAACGGTGTTACAATGATGTTAGCAAGCTTAGGATTAGCATTAGCTGGATCTGTATTAATGTTCCGTCGTAAAAAGACAAACGCATAAAATAGTTCCTTAAAACGGCAGGAGAAATCCTGTCGTTTTCAAATGGAGTGATAAGAGTGAATAAAAAACAATGGATAGGCTTATGTTTAACTATTATTGGACTTACTATCTTTTCCTATTATTTTCTAGAATGGTATAGTGCTAGACAATCAGCAGAATCGTTAACAACTAACGAGGCTAAACACTATGAGACCTCCACACCTTCTAAAGAAAATGAAGCGCAAAATAGCAATCAAACAGAGACAGAGACGGAAACTTCATTACAACCTGAAGAATCTGTACAAATTCCCGCTTCAAAGGTAAACCATCAGTTAGGAGATAAAGTAGCGTATTTAATTATCCCTAAAATACAAAAGAAATACTCTGTATATTGGGGAGCTGATGATAAAGTACTAAAAAAGGGTGTAGGTATGTTTGTTAGTGACTTAACTACTACACCATCTAGAAATGGCCATACAGTTTTAAGTGTACATAGAGATACTGTTTTTACCGAGCTTGGTCAACTAAAGGAAAATGACCAACTTATTGTGGAATATGAAAATAAAACATATACATATACAATTAACAAGCATTGGATAACAGATTCAGAAGATCGAACAGTTATTGTAGAAAAAAGTGAGCCAACATTAACATTAACAACGTGTTATCCTTTTGACTATATAGGAGACGCTCCAGATCGGTACATAATTGAATCATCTCTACTTTCCATTCGGTGAGGATGAGAGTCCAAAAATTAAAGTGGTTTAAGTAGGAAGAAGGCACCTTTGGGTGTCTTTTTTTATGAGTAAGAAGTACTGCCAAGATGCGAGGAAAAATAGGTCATAAGACGGAATTTCAGCCTGAAAATTCTAAACTATCTTTTTTATTTCCTTTCGACATAATATGACAATATCTTTATATATAGTTTGTTATTATTAGCTTGGCAATCTTATATTTTACATAATTGGAGGAACAAACGTGGGAAAAATATTTAAATTTGGATGCCTAGGCATTATAGCTTTATTTGTAATCGGAATAATTGCTATGGTCGCTGGTGGTGGAGACTCAACAGAAAAAACTTCAACAGACACTAAAGCAGTATCAAAAGAAGGTGTATCTTCTGATGTAAAAATCGCTGTAGGATCTATGGAAACAGTAGATTCTGTGGGTAATGAATATACAAAAGAACAAGCACAAGGTGTCTTTAAAATTTTAGAAGTTACACTTACTAATAATCAAAAAGACGCTATTACTGTTGATGCTAATAGTTTTAAATTAGTAGATAACAAAGGTCGTGAATTCACATATTCAACACAAGGTCAAACATCTTTTGACTTAACTAATGGTGGGAAAACTGACTTCTTCTTAAAACAATTGAATCCCGGTCTAACACAGACAGGTAAAATTGTATTTGATATACCAAAAGATGCTGAAGGTCTTTTCTTAAAAGCTAGTGGCGGTATGACAGGTAAAGAAATTAAGTTAAAAGTAGAATAGGAAAAAGGCACTCGAAGGAGTGCCTTTTTTCTTAACAACTGGCATTACTTAATGCCGTAAAATAACACTTAAATAGGGGCCCAATACATATTATTAAAATTAAAGTGGATCAAGTCGGAGGAAAGCACCTTTTGGTGTCTTTTTTTCTACATTAAAAAGCCCACCTATTTCTTCCGTAGGCGAGCTAAATGTAATTTTGCACAATTAATTTATAGCAAAATCATTTGTAGCGAAAGTAATTAAATTTAACTTTGTAACCCTAATACCTTAATAATCTCAATTGTTTTATTATCTTTTATTTTAAAATAAAGCCTTTTCCCTATACGTTCACTAATTACAATATTTCCAAAGGCTAATTTACGCAAATGTTGTACAATCAAATCCTCTGTAATTCTTGTTTGCTTACTTAAATCAGAAACTGACAACGATCCATATGTAATCAATTTACAAACAATTGATAAACGATTAGAATTCCCTAATAATCCTAAAACTTTTATATTTTCTGTATAGAAACTAAAATCCATATGAAAAGCATATAACAGATCTTCCAACCTCCTAAAATAAGATGAATAACAACCAAAATATCTTAACATAAAAACAGTAAAAAACAACCTAAAATATCCCAATTATTCATTGAGAAAAATGATACTTGAATGGGAGACCAATACATATTCTTAGAATTAAAGTAATTCAAGTTAGAGGAAGGCACATTTAGTTGTCTTTTCTTTTGTACATTATCTCTATTACGTGCTCATTGATTTTCTATGTACGTTTGATACAATTACTGTAGTAGTATTACAGTAATTGCTTGCGTATATAATAAAAGAAGAGATGCGCTAACATTTCTTCTAATAACTGCTACCATCAGGGTGGTGGTTATATCATTTATTTTTTACGAAACCCACCCTTTTGCTTTGGACGGCGACGAGGAGTGGGTTTTTTGTTATCTTTTTCTAAAATTTTTTTCCTAAAAACATACGCAGAAACTTCACGTACAATGGCTTTCACAAATTCTTTTAGAAGCTTAAACAAAAACCCCATAGGTATATCACCCCCTTTCCTTCCAAATGGAAAGAAGGGATAACCATTCACCCTCACAATATACAGTTAATCCTCTTCTATCATACTAGTACAATCTCACCAATATAAAAAAGACCACCATTAGGCAGTCTTTTTTGGGTAGTTTTAGAGATAAAATTATAACATATTAATATATAAATTATAAATATTTTCCCAAAAGATACTATAAGTTTTTTATAATTATTGATTTCTCAATCTTCATTGTATGATAAATTTTCCTATAAGGATTAACAAATAACAGTAAAATTATCAATCCATTAGATTATTAGAAAAAACTGGTTATCCGTATAACCATTTGGTAAAATATAGATATTGATTAAGAAGATAAAGTTAATATAGATTAACTAAGTAATCCAAAAGAAATGTTTTATTACATAAAAAAAGGCTCCATTGCTGGAGCGCTCCAAAATAAACAAACGAATTAAAACAAGAAACAGACAATTTAATTATATAGATAAAATATAAATAAATCTATATATATGTAATATTGCATATAAAACTTTATTTATTGATGCTATAATAGACTTACTCGATGATTGTTATATTTTTTTATGGTTTTTAAGCAATACAATACCTTCTTAACACTAAGTGTACAAGTAAAAGAAGACATTTTAATCGATATCTTCTTTTTTTATAATAACAACACAATAAATTTCTTTATGAATTAGAGGAAACTCTAAAACAAGAAAAAGTATTGTTGTAATCAAAAACTGGGCATCAAACAAAAAGAATAAAAAACAGGTAATTGTTCGTAATCACAATTACCTGTTTTTTATCATTTATATTTACTCTTTATTTTTTTAAAATTTCATTAACCTCTCCTACACTTAATTCAGTGGCTTCCGCTATCTTCTCTATAGGTACACCTACTTTAATTAAATTGTGAATCATCTCTATCTTAGTTGCTATTCTAGCTTCTTTTGCTGCTTTTTCTTCTGCCGTCTCTATTTCTGATATTCTATCTTTTATTGCCTTCTCTCTCGCCTCATATAAGCGTAAAAAGTCTTTATCACTACTTAAACGCTCCCAATCCTCCATTGCCTTTTTCAAAACTGGATCTTTTTCCATCGCGATTCCCTCCAGGATTGTAGTTAATTTCTCATCTTCATATGCAGGAAATAATAATAGCCAACGCGCTAATATATCCTTCCATGGATCCATTCGATTTTCTTGCCATTCTCGAATAACCTTTGGAATCCCAAGAAAATGCAATTGCCTATTCTCTGAAATTATGTGCTCCGATTTTTTGTTCATGACTACACCGACATTATGAAAGTCCTCTTCTCCTGGAAACAGAATGAAATCCACTATATTAATACAATATAGTTGGTCTTAATTCTGTATACTTCATCCCCTGAGTCATTTGAGAATAATACATGCCAGCCCAGTAGAACAAAGATCGCTCGATCATGTCTTTTTTGTCACGAACCTGTATCTCTATATTTAATTTTATACCACTATTAAGGATAGCTCGTAAATCTAAAATAGACAATTTATCATCCTTTTGTTCCCTTGGAAGATGTGGATCATCTAAATGCAAAGAAATAATTTCCTCATCTAAAGAGGATTGTAATACCGCATTAAGAAAACCAATGAGTATATCCTCGTTTCCATCTACTCCAAACAAGCGCTTGAAAGCAAAATCAACTCATAAATTTACTAGATTTTTTTCATAGATGTATTCATATTCTCTTCTACCTTTCTTTTAGTGAATTTAAATCCTCTGTAGTAATTGAATATAAGAAAAAGATAGGATTACAAACTCTATCTTTTAAAATTTACCTTCAGAAAGTTTACTTTTTTCTGCACGCTTAACCACTTCTAGCACTCCATCATGATGCACAATCATTGCAAGATCATCTTTCTTAAAAAGACAATCCACATCTGCAGTTTCTACATGATAGCTGTGTAGAATCGGCTTCCATTTCTAGCAAATCACTGATTGCAGTAAAGCAATAACTTTTCCCTCTAAAGCATCTCTCCATTGAACTACCCCCACTTTCACTTCGTTTAGAAGTGAGGGATTCCTAAGTAAAGAGTTCTATCGAACTCTAATTGATTAGGCTAACCCCGCAGTCCTTGCGGTTAGAAGCCTTATTGCTTCATTCTTTAGATTGATACTTGCGTTAATATCCCTATCATGGTTTGCACGACAAGAAGGACAGTCCCATTCACGTAGGTTTAGATTTTTAACGTCTTTATTTTGATATCCACAACAAGAACATAATTGGCTGGAAGCAAATGTTTTCGATACGACAATAACTTGTTTGCCATACCATTTTACTTTGTATTCTAACATGGATCAAAATTGCGACCAAGATACCTCACTAATTGCTTTTGCTAACTTATGATTCTTTAACATATTCGATACTTGCAAATCCTCTATACCGATAACATCGTGGTTTTTGATGATTTCAGTTGAATTTTTTACTACCAACCATTAAAATATTTTATAATCGTTATATATAAACTTGTTTTTAGGAGTAGATAGAATGCCAGTTACACTCGAACTTATTCTTTTCATTCTTATAGCAATTAGTGCTGTTGGCTATTTGATAAAAGAATCTCAAAAAACTAAGAAAAGAACCCTTGGAATTTCACTAGAACTTTTAGTTCTTTTCTGGTCAATATGGAGAATATCGACTATCATAATCCAAATTTCAGAATATAATCTCTCGTGAATAAAATTCAATATTCCGTCAATAATGTATATGACATCAGATTTTCTCCTTGTTCCCCCTTGGAGAACCGAGCAGTTAGCTAATTTGGCTAGCTGCTTTGTTGTGTAAAACAAAGCATTTATAAAAAGCTTTCTCAACATCCAATCAATGGAAGTCAATTACCTTTTATGGTAATGTGTTGGTAATCCCATAAAGATCTATCGTTCCATTAACAGGACCCGTCCCCCTAATCGGGTCCTGTTAAATGTTCTCTATTAAAACAGTGTTTTTGTTCAACTATCATCTTCGCTTCTTCATATTCTACAATTCCATATGCAATATTACATATCCTATATGTTCAATTTATAAACATGTAATAATTGGTTTATAAAATATTTAAAACTAATATTGAAAGGAGAATACTAAATGTCTTTCTTTTCATGGTCTCCTCTTATTTTCTTAGCAGTTGTTGCAATTATGATTTCTATTAAAAAGAATAAGAAACAATAGTTTTAAATAGTTACAATAATTTATTTCTAGGAGGTGTATTTATGTCATTTACAGTATGGAGTGCAATTTTTATGACTTTAATCGGCGCAATGTCCGGAGCAATCTTTGGTACAATTTCTTCTAAGAAGAGTAAAAATACCAACTAAAAACCTACTAATAAAAATGAATTTTTATTTTAGTGACAGCTGATACGATTTTAATATTTCAGCTGTCATTTTCCATTCAAATAACTATTTTGTTCACTTTTTTGATACATTTACGAAATATTTATATGTTATCTTCAGTAAGTTCTTTTCTTTTCATAACATTGTGTGAGTTATACCAACACAAGAGGCCCTAGATCCCTAAATCTAGGGATCCTTCGTTTAAATAACTATGTTGTTCGATTTGATGTATAGACAACTGTATATTTAGATGTTAAAATATTATTGTGATTCCCACTTGGTTTCACATACAACTTTTTTTCTGCGATTATGGGGTTCTTACGTAATAGTAAGGACCCTTTTTTTATTTAGTGCCCATAGCCAGTAAATCCGAGGCCCATATTTCTCCTTTCTGATTCCAATAATCCCAACGTTTCTACTAACGCTATGACGCCTACTGGTGCCTCGTTTAATCAAATGAGTTTCTGCCCTTTAAATGCGTCATAACGCTATTACGCTTCAAGAATTTGTCCACGGTACTTGTTGCGGTATAATCAAAACTTCCGACTACATCCTCCAATGTTAGTTGCTTCATGCCCCTAACCCCATTGGACGTGATTTGATTTTGTTCTTATCTGCCTGATCCATAATTAATGCAGCGATTTCTAGTTGATGCCTTCCTAACTCTTTTGCTATTTCAAGAATATCTTTATCCTCATCCCACATTTCTCTCAATTGAATCACTTCGCTTTCATCAAACACTAAATCCAACTCTTCTAAAGCAATATATAAGTTACGACGCGACTTCTTCATGTACTTTCCCTGCTGCAACGCCATTGTGTAATTCTCCTTTTCCAAATCCGTTCCAAGTCTTGGAATCCCATTTCCCCTCCAGTTGTAATTGATGAATTTCTCTTAACTCGGCCATAACGGCATGACGTCTTCTATCCACTTCTTCAGGACTGCGATTCCCTGCTTTGCAAATACTCGGAGGAAACGAATTATGCAAAACTCATTTTATACAAAGTGGTGGTTTTGGTTTATCATTGCCGTTGTCGTAATTGTTGTTGGCGGAAAAAACACTAAAGAAGAAGCTACAACAACTCCAACCGAACCAAAAAAAGAAATAAAACAAAAACAACCCAAACAAGATGTTCAAGTTCAACCAGAAAAGAAGGAACAGCCTAAACAAGATATTCAAACTCAACCAGAAAAGAAAGAACAACCTAAACAAGATATTCAAACTCAACCAGAAAAGAAAGAACAACCTAAACAAAATGTTCAACAATCTGCATCGGGATTCACAAATCCTATAAAAAATATTGATAAAACAGCTGCTATGAATGCCGTCAAAGAAAAAGCAAAGAAAGACTTCCCAGATGATTACATGACACAGAATTATTTAGCAGATGAACAATCTAAGGCGTTTGATTATCTAAATGGTATTGAACTCAAATCTCAGGAAGAAGTAAACGTTATGAAGAAAGTAATCAACGACTTCCCTAATAACTTCATGCCTACTAAGTATGTTTATGAAGAACAGATAAAAGCTATGAACAAGCAATAATAAGATATTATGCTTTTCATTTTTTCGTAAACAAAATATGGATAAATACGTTAAAACAATATTCGGATGGAAGTCCAATACATATTATTAAAATTAAAGTGGTTCAAGTCGGAGGAAGGGACCTTGGGATGTCTTTTTTTGTTTATTGTTTTATTTATAAAGTGTTTGAATTCAAAAAAGACATAGAATAGAACTTAATATAATAATCCCAATAAACCGATAATATCAATAACCTTCTTATTTTCTACTCTACAATAAAGCTTTGTACCCTTGCGCTCGATAATTACCATATTACCTTTAGTTAGTTTTCGTAAATGTTGTAAAATCATAGGTTCCGAAATATGCGTCGCAGCGTTCAACTGGGAAACTGTCAAGGTCCCACTTACAATCAATTCACGTACAATTAATAAACGACTTAAACTGCCTAATAATTCTAAGATTTCAGCACCATTTTCATAATTACTAGAATTTATATTAAAATCGCCCAACATACTATTCATCTCCCTAATATTGATACAAATACTAGCTCAAATAGCTTAACATAAAAATCGGATGTATTATCCTAATAATTTCTATAAAAATGTAAAAATTTCAAGTTTTGATGGTTCAAGTCGAAGGTGGGCACCTTAGGGGGGATTTTTTTATGAAATTAGGGAAATTAGCATTAGTCGGAGCTTTAGCTTTAGGTGGTTTCACAGGTTTAGCAACATTGGACGCAAAGCCAGCGGCAGCAGCGGAAAATGTACAAGTAGCATCAACAACTTTGGGCGACCCAGCAACATTATTTGATTTAGCACAAATTGCTTGGAATTTCCCAGCTTATTTATCGGATGATGTTAAGCCTTCTTATAAAACTGGTGACTACTTCACAGTTAAAATGGGTTGGTACAACGGAGTAGATGGCAATCCAATGAAGATTTATCGTGTTCTCGATAATAACTCATTAGTTCGCTACAAAACTATGTATCCAATTCCAGTAAATAACGGCACTCTTAACGAAGCTGTATGGAGTACTGATATTAATTCAGTATACGAGCCAGGTCGTTACATTGCTGTTGTGAATATTGATGGCAATTTCTATCAAAGTAATATCTTTACAATCAACAAGTAATACGTTTCTGTCCTGAGTATGACAGAATAAACTACTCTCTTTCATCTAAGACCTCACATAATTGAACTCATAAACTATTATATTCCTGAGGAGGAAACGGATTATGAAAAAATTATCGAAGGTAGTATTAGCAGGAGCTTTAGCTTTAGGTGGATTTACAGGTTTAGCGGCACTGGATGCAAAGCCAGCGGCAGCAGCGGAAAATGTACAGAAAGCACCGACGGTTGACAACTGGCCTTTCAAAACCCTCTATGAATTAGCAAAAGGCACGACTGCATTACCAGATTTTTGGATTAATCAGTTCAAACCTGCTTATTACACAGGTGATACATTAACATTTAGTACGAATTGGGTAGACCAAGCATCTGGGAACGCATTGAAAATTTATCGTGTATTAGATGATAAGGAATTGACGTTAGCTCGCTATCAAACACTTTATCCTAACAAAGATTGGAATGGAACTGAGTGGAGAGCTGCATATAGAACACCTATCACTTCTGTTTACGAGAATGGTAGCTATATTGCAGTTTTAGATGTTGATGGCACTTACTATCGTAGCCAGGTCTTCACAATCAATCAATAGTAATACCTTCCTAAGCAAGACGGTATAAACTGCTTACCTTCATCTTAGATACTACAGTGATGATTTCATACATAAAATACAATTATCAAGTCGGCGGAAGGCACCTTATGGCGTCTTTTTTTGGTACATTAAAAAGCCTCGCCATCCTATGGAGATGGTGAGGTGCTTATGTATATTATTCACTATCTTGTTTTCTCTAATACTTTCTTCTTGATTGAACATCTATTGCGTTGCAAACATTGCAAAAAGAATCATTACTACAATTACAAGTACGGAAAAAACATAGACCATACTACTAGTACCTTCCTTATTTTGCTTGTTCTCTTCTTTCATCCGTTGTACAGCATAAAAGAAATCACATATAGCAGAAAAAATTTCTAACAATATCTGCATAACTTATTTGCCTCCCCTTATAATATATGTGCAGTATTAATTAACTAATAATTTCCTTATATATTATATCAGTTAGGGTCCATGGAAGAATAACTAATTATTTTTATAAATTAATGTATTAATCAATATGGCATTAATACAGGATAGTCCAAGTTAGAGGAAGGCACCTTAGGGTGTTTTTTTATAAAAAAGAACTCCTAAAACGCCTTAAATTAGTCAACTTCAATATTACTCTTTTTTATTAGTTTGTTTTAACTTAATATATTAATTTTAAGTTAAAAATTTGTTATAATTAGTAAATGATTATATTAATTAGATGGAGAGGATACAATATTATGGGTTATAAGTTTCGTAGAATTATCCAAGTTTCCCCGGGTGTGAAAATTAACTTTACACATACAGGTATGGGAGGGAACTCCATTCCACCTGAATCAAGAACAACAACTTATATACCTGGAACTGGAATCTCGTATATGCCACGAATATCTGAGTCAAACAACTATTATATACAACGAGGGTATCAAGGACCAAACACTTCCTATCCCACTATGGATGAACAAGATTACAATACGGTAAATGCATTTGAGCCAGTAAAAGAAACCCAAACTTACCTTGTTACTGCTTTTCGTAAAAAGGATAATCAAGTAAACTCTGTAGGTAGAAAACTAATGAAACCACTTTCCATAATTGCAGGCGTTTTTGCGGGCCTATTCTTACTTATGATGCTTGTTATACCTGCTCTATTCCTGGCAGCCATGTCTTTCCTATGTTATAAAAATATAAAAACACCATTTGCGGTTGTATGCCCAGAATGTGATGCTGAGAATTTATTCATTTTTGAGGAAGAGAAGATTGCTTGTCGTAAATGTGAGAGCACTCTTATAATCCAAAAATAAAAGGTTCTTGAATACACTCCCCAAAAATGAATTGTGGTATTGAATTTCAAGATGGCCCTTGAAGGCTCCAGCTCTCTTTTTTATTTCCTTTCGACAATATATGACAATATAAAGATAAATAGTTTGTTATTATATTTAAGGATTTATTTATATTAGGAGGAATGAACAACTATGTTTAAAAGATTAGCAGTATTACTTATTGGAGCTCTATTATTATTTGGTTTGTCCGCTTGTGACAGCGTTAAATCAATGACAAGTAATGTCACGGTTGGTAAGGTAATTGAAGAATTTAAAGCTGCAGGATTAGAAGCTGACAATCCTAGTGACCTACCAGAAAAAGAATTTGGAAATACTAGAAAAGAAGCAAAGCGCATTCTTGTTCCAGCATTAGGTGAAGATAGTGGTGGTAGAATATTTGAGTTTAAAAACAAAGAAGATCTTGAAAAAGCTAAGAAATACTATGACGATTTAGGTAATGGTAATCAAATGCTATTCTCTCATACTTACGCAAAAGGTAACTTCCTTATACAAATGAATGGTGATATGGAAGATGCACAATTTAACAAATATAAAGAAGTTATGGACAAAGTAATTAAGTAAGTTAAATAATCCGCTTTCATTTATATGAAAGCATGTTAGAATTATCTTTGGATTAACGTCCAATACATATTATTAAAATTAAGATGGTTCAAGTCGCAGGAAGGCACCTTTGGGTGTCTTTTTTTTATTTATCTTCGACAGTGAAAATCATACATTACACATTTATGATGAGATTTCTAACATCACAAGCGGAACAAATGCAATTAATAGAATCGGTAAATATCTAATCATTAAAATGTATGAATTATAAAATTTAAAAGACTATAAAAATGCAAAAGTACTTATTTATTTACCTGAGTCACATAAAGATTTTGGTTTAGTATCTTACGGTTATCATGCAGAAATAGATGCTTTCGATTTCGGACTTGATATTAGTGATGTGACAAAATATCAAGCATTTATAGAACTCGCTAAAAATCATGTATAGTTCACGAAACTGTTAGAAGAAATAGCAAGAAAAAAAGACAAAAGTATTATAACTTTTGTCTTTTTATTTTAAGGTTATCCATTCGTAACTTTCCCATTCTTTAGGCTTCTTATCATACTTTAAACGGCCAGTCGTACAGAATGAAGCAATTATCCATTGAATAAAGTTCATCTTGGCATATGGATCTATACAATCTTCTAACTTCTTTAGCTGATACCCTGTACTATTTTTCTGCCAAATTGTATATAAACGAAAATGAGTTGTCGTTACAAGTCTAGCTTTTGTTGTAACTTGCCATTTAGAAATTTTCGTTAAATCCTCTTTGACTTTTCTCTCATACTCTTGTTTTATCACTTTATAAGTCTTATCTTTATTAATTAATCCATTAGAGATTGTAAAAGGCATTTGATGCACCTCATAAACTGTTCCTTCTTCATCTCCTAAAATATTTGATTCTACTAGAAACATATTTTTTAGTTTTAATTGTTCTGTTAATTCTTTCCCGCTCCGATAAAATGGCTTCTTTATCTTCTGCAACAAGATAACCTGCACAATTAATCCTATCAGTAAAGGATATGTTAATACAAACAATATATTAATAAACATGTTTAAAATAAGAACGCCTATTAGCGCAAAAATTGTAAAGTAAATATAGGTTTCCCTTTGATGAATGATTCTACTGTTCAAGCCAAGATACCTCCATTTTGATAGATAGTGAACACAATATAAATCGTCGCCCCTAGTAAAATAGAACAAGCCCCAGGAAAGCTCTGTATTAGCTTTATTTCTTTCTTAGGCAGTTTCACACCAAATATAGACGCAGCATGCTCCAATTGGTCTTTAATCGCTCCTACAAACCCTAAAATTTTAATTAATCGATAAACACTAGCAATCCAAAAGAATAGTAAATGGAAAGCTGTTAATGTAATCGCGGTAAGTATAGCCGATTCTTCTACTACATTGCTAACATATAGAGCTGCCACCACAAGCATTTTCGTATCACCGGGTGAAGAAAATTTAAATGTCTCTAACAATAAGCCACATACTAAGGCCATAGTTAGTACAATTACAATCTCTTTTCCCGTTCGAATTCCAGTAAAATACGTGATACCTAAACCTACTATTAAAAAAATGAAATGCCATATATTTTTTGTTTTTCTATACTTTAAGTCGGTAAATACATTAAATACCATATAACTTAGAAATAATCCCATGATATACAGGCTCATTTTCTTTACTCCCCTCTTAATTTCATATAAAAATACTGTGTAAAAAAGGGAACCACTTTTAGAGTAGCCCCCTCGTTTATTTTTATATTTATTTTTTGTTCCAAGAATCAACATCTGCATTGCTTGATGCTTTTGTGAATCGAGCTAGAATTGTATCATAACCACCCTGGATTGCTTTCCATACGAACGGGCCAATTACTAATACAATAATCACCGCTAACGCGATTAACATACCGTTTTCTGATGATAATTGTGAGTCTTCGTTTTTTAACCAGCTTTTCATTTTTGCTAACATTACATTTTATCTCCTTTATATATCGATTTTAAGTATCTACTAAAATTAGAACTTATCTATTTAAATCTTTAATTACTTATTCCAAGAATTTACGTCTGCATTACTTGATGCTTTTGTGAATCTTGCCAAGATCGTATCATAACCACCTTGGATTGCTTTCCATACAAACGGGCCAATTACTAATACGATAATCACCGCCAAGGCAATTAACATACCGTTTTCTGATGATAACTGTGAATCCTCATTTTTTAACCAATTTTTCATTTTTGCTAACATGATTGAATCTCCCTTCTCCATTTATTTGAGCTATACGTAATAAACATCATTCATCTAAAACTTCTATTACTTGTTCCAAGAATTCACATCTGCATTGTTTGATGCTTTTGTAAATCGAGCTAGAATTGTATCATACCCGCCTTGAATTGCTTTCCATACAAACGGGCCAATTACTAATACGATAATCACCGCTAACGCGATTAACATACCGTTTTCTGATGATAATTGTGAGTCTTCGTTTTTTAACCAATTCTTCATTTTTGTTAACATGTGTAATGCTCCTTTACCTATTCCATTTTTGATAACGTCTTCTATAAACTTGCAAATCCTTGCATTAAGGATTGAATAACAATCACCATTGGATAAATCACAATACATCCAATAACTGCGACGTTAAATTTATTCATTTCCATCGGCTTATTTTGAATGAGACGGTTATAGTTCTCATGTTTTAACTCACGCATCATTTTAATCTGTGCATCCATAATACGAAGACTCTGTACCTTGTCCGTTTTTTGCGCTTGTTGCAATGCAATCGTAAAGGTATTTACTTCTGGACTATTTAAAGCAGCAGCAAAGTTTCGAAATGGTTGATCCGAGCCAGCATACATTTCTAATTCCGCAGTAAGTGTAGATACATACGGACGAAGATGTCTTCCAGCATATATCTCTGCCTTTTTTACTGCTTCTAATGTTGTATGTGTTTTTAACAGCTGCAGCATAGGAATTAGATACTCTGGTAATTCGAACTTCCTAGCTTCTATCGCCTGCTTGATTCTTCTCTTTAATAGATAATCAGGATAGAAGTAAAGCAGTGGTGAAATCAAAACTCCCACTTTAAATAAGTAGTAATCATGGAACACCGTACATATCAAGAAAACAGAGGTGAAAATGATGGGATATGCTACCTTCATCTTTAAATATTCTTCTGGTTTCGTATCCAGGCCAGCTTCTTCTAATTTTTTCTGAATCTGCTCTTTCTTTTCTTCTGTCAGGTACTTATGTGATAACGACTGGAAGGGCGCGAGCATCATTTGATTTAAATTCTTCTTTTCAATTCGTTTTGCATTTTCTACATAGTTCGTAAGTAAGCTACCGCTGTCTTTTTTACTTTGTAGAAAGGTAGAGAATACCCAATACATGACAACGAATACCACTACAGCTAAAATCGTAGCCACCTTATTCCCCTCTTTCTGTTGGGTTATAATTTGCAATCTTTTCTACACGGGTTGCTAAGAAAAAGACAATTAACATATTTACCGATAACGCGATTTTCCCCATCATAGAACCTGCTAAAAATCCATATGCTTCTTTTGACATCAACATAATAACAATCGGCATAGCAATGACGATTAAGCAGTTCTGTACAAAAGCACGTTGTGCTTGCGACAAACTAGAACGCAATCTTGCCAGGTATAGTTTTTGTTTTTCAAAATCTTCTGCAATATCTAGTAAGACTTGTACTGGATTTGTTCCACCTTCTCGACTGCACACTTCCAACATTTCATGGAAGAAAACCAATTCTCTAAAGTTAAACGTTTCATTGAATCCTCTAAATGCACGATGCATTGTGGTTCCACCTTCTAATAAAAGAGAAACTTTTTCTATTTCTTCTTGAATGCTTTCATGCATCATTGGTTTCACCTGAACTAACACCCGTTTTGCATTGTTACTAATTTGAAGTGCATTTGCTACAGCTTTCATATAGATAGAAAGACGATCAATGACAACCAAGTAGTAACGTTTTTTTCTTCGATAGAGAAGAAACCTTGGAACTAAAAACCCAGATAAAACGGTAATCAGTGTAAAAGGATCTCTACCAAAGGAAAAATAGAATACTGCTGCAATACTCATTCCGGAAAGAATCGTATATACCCAGTACATACTCTTTGTCAATTTCCATTCGTACTTTTGAGCTTCTTGGATAACGGATTGTGGTAGATACATTCGTATCCCTTTAATATTCCTTAATTCCAAACGCCTTTCTTCTTTCTCGTTTTCTTGTACAAATTGAGAGAGAGCAGAACCCTTAGACTTTGTAAAAAGTAAAACGAGCAATCCAACACTAATAAAGATTAAAAATATACATCCATAAGCCAATAAACTATGCATACTGCACCTCCTGTTGTGAGAGGAATGGCGCATAAAGAGCTGGATTTACAGTAGAAGAAAGGAATTTCTTCTCCATTTCAGCTGACATTTTTGCTGTAATGATATGATCTCCATGAATCTTTCCTACTCTCTCATTCATTTCATCGTATTCCTTACCCGACGGAATAAATTGAGAAAGCTGATTGAACTGTATATCATCTTGATAATCCAACAATTCAATCATCTCTGTAATATAGCGATTCCCATCATCTTTCTTTTCTAAAAAGACAATCACATCAAATGTCTGTGAAATTAATTCATATAAATACTGAGCATCAATATTCGCACCACTTTGCAGACACATAAGCATTAAACGCCTAACTGCTTCTTTTGCACTTCTTGCATGTACAGAGGTGAAACCAGGATGCCCTGTTTGAAAGAAGTTAATCATTTTTAACGCTTCTTTCCCCCTCGATTCCCCTACAATTAATCGCTTTGGTCCCTGACGTAAAGCATTTGTTAACAGTCTGTCAAAATCGATTACATTTTCTTCTACTTCCGATGCCCTACATTGCATCGGAACGAAGTGATGTTCCGGAAATATGCGATGTAAATAGAGTTCGGGGTTATCTTCTACTACGAGAGTACGTTCTTTCTTCCTCCCATTTGGAATATGAGAAGCAAGATACTTCATAAACTCTGACTTTCCTGTACCTGTTGCTCCAGCGACTAAAATATTCATTTTGGCTTTCACAGCTGCAGCCAAAAAGTGTAACATTTCTTCCGATGCTTGATTGGTAGATAAGATACGTTCTTTAGAGGCACGGAGGTGATCTGCATTCTTACGAATCGTTATTGTTGTTCCTAGCCCCCCTAGCTCATCTAGGGCTATATTGATTCTTATATACGGAAATACGCAGTCCACATACGGCTTTGCTGTATTTAATGACTCTGATGTACTGTTTACCATCTTATAAGCTAGGGCTTTCACTTCTTCTTCTGTCTCAAATCGGTAAGGAAATGTACATTCTCCCTCTCCGATTTTTTCGTAAATGATTTCTTTTGTGCCATTGATATAAATATCAGTTACATCCTTATCTTCTTTTAAAGGTTCTATAATCCCAAATCCAACAATTTCATCACACACCATATTTAGTAACTGTTCCGAAGGTACATCTGAAACAACGACTTGATTGCTTAGTAAAAAGCCTTTAATAATTTGCTCCACAGCTGTTCTCTTCTCTTTATTCATAAAGGATTCGCTTAAGATATCACGATGTTCTTTTACTAAAAATGCACGAATTTCATCTGTAATATCTTTAATTTGTTGAGCTGTAGTTGTTCCTAACTTTCGAACCGATTTAGAACGAATCCTATAACCAAAGTGATATAAATCCACTCGATTTCGCTTTAAGGATACTTGTTTTTCCTGTAAATAGCCCCACATACTACTTGCCACCTTTTTAATTTCGTAAACCAAAGAGACCCTTTTTCATAGAGGAGTGCTGGGATGGAATATTAAGACCAGCTACTTCCATAATATGATGGACCTTTGCATTAATTTGCGGGGAACCAAATTGCATCCCCCATTCATAACTCGTACGATCTCTGTCATACGGAATTGTCACTGCAATGTTTTGGGAAGAAAGCTTTTCAATATCTTCTACATAGTCCTCGTCTCCCATATTCAAAACATGAATCATACGAGGTAATGTTAGCTTTGCTTCTTCTATTAGTTGTAATTCTCTTTTAATTGCTAACGCACCACGAGGGTTGCCATTTAGCACATGAACAACAAGGTCTGATTGGTATAGGATTGGGTAACTAAGCACCTCGGATAATTCAGTTGGTACCGATAGGATGATGTAGTCATATTCTGTATCTACAAGTGATTCGATAAATGTCGTTACAAACAATTCTTTGTTTTGAATCTCTGGAAATTGAGTTAAACTATAACCTGATGGAAACACCAGAAAATCCATCTTATCGTGTAATTTTTGCGTCAACCTTGGATTCACTTTTTTTTCTAGTAAATCTTGCTTGGTACAAATATACTGCAAGAGATTGTATTCATTTTCTTTTCTTACAAGCCCTAGCATATTTTTACTCTCATGGCTAAGACCTGTTCCAACCGCGAAGTTTGGTCTTACTTGGTCCGCTTCTACATAAAGCACCTTTTTCCCTAAATAAGCTAACTCATTTGCCATCGCAATACTTAACGTACTTTTTCCTACGTTTTCGTTTGTCGCATAAAAGGCAACCATTCTTACTTGCCGGTCCATCTTAAAAGCCCCTTCCTTATTTTGATTCGTTCAGATACTGTGCAACATATTCTTTTACACTTTTAGATATGGGGTTGGTTGAATGCTTCTCTACATAGTCTAAAATATTTTTCTGATCAGATATTTGCGAGAATCCTTCTGCTGGTTCTAATTCTTTCCCTGTTTGTTCTACCTTTTGTCCAACTGCAACAGGAATTACATCTCCAAGTGTTTTCGCACGATTTAGATATTGAAGTTGTTCTGGTGAAACAGCCAATGTATATAATCGCGTTACTTTTGGCTTTTGTTTTCCTTCTTGTTCCTCTTTTGATTCTTTCTTTTCTAGTACAAATGCATCTTCTGTATTGCTATCCTTTGCAGCCGTAACACGTACACGTTGGAAAAGACCACCGAATACTACCTTCTCATTGTCCCCGTCCTTCACAACCTGCTTAAAATATAAGTCCACATAAGTGTTAGGAATGATACTATTACCTGAACTTGTTTCCAAATCAACGAGTAACGGGAATGCAACTTCTCCATCTTTCAAATTTAAAATGGCAGAGTCAGGTAACTCCTCTTTCTTTACTACTTTATTTTTAAAAAGATAGCTATTTTCGGTGATTGGCTGCCCATCATTTGTCCACTTACCTATAACCTCTTTTTTACTTACACGTAATGCATTTGGAGGAACCCCATCACCAGGTAATGTTCGTTCCACTAGCATTTCTTCTTTAATCTCTGTATGCGCAGGTATATCCTTTGCAGCTACAACAACTTTTGTTGGTTTTACTGCATTTTCTACTGCAAAATGATTGTATCCATAGATACCCGCTACTGTTATAGCAGCTAAACCTACCGCTGTAATCTGCTTCTTTTGAAACTTAGACGGCTTCAATGTTTATATTCCTCCTTATGTAGCCTTTAAACGCAAAAAAGGACACACCTATGGCGTAAAACGCCTTAGGTGTGTCCTTTTAGCTAATCTAAAGTCTATATGAAAATGTTGGATTTATTTTCTTTAATATTACAATCTCAATATTATGATATATATAGTTTCATGTCAATCATTTCTAAAAAATATCTGTTTTTTCTATTTAAAAACCACGTAATCGATAATTAATCTCGCTCCAAAAACCCTGTTATAACAAGGTTTCTAACCTATTAAGCATCCCAAAAATATGTTGTAATTAATCTAACACAACTGAATATTCCAAGGTGTCGGTTGCTATCCTTTCTCTTTCATTTTATGGAGAAAAGAAGAGATCATTTGGAAATACTTTTCACAATAGTTGATGCAAGAGGCAAAATTATTATTAAAACGAAATCAATTTTGTTCCTGTTTCAAAATATTTTGCAGGAGCATAACTTTTCCCATTCCGATCCTGAAATTCACTTCCAATATATAACGATGCAATCATTACGATAATTCCAATGAAAATTACACGTTTCATACGTTGTTTTTTCTTTTTATCCATTCAATATTCCCCTTTCTACAAAAAAAAGACACATCCCATTAAGGGATGTGCCTTTGGTTTATCCATTCAGCTACTAGTTTAAGAAGGATATCTTATTGTGTTGATTCATCTAATTATACTATATTTTATTCTCATTTCCTATTTCTCATGTAATACCAATCTGTTAATTTATAAAGTACGTCTTCCTTACCAACCCAATTCCAACCAACTCCACTTCCTCCAGGGAATGGATCGTCAGGAAATACTCTTCTTTTTATGAAATCATCATACGCAACACCCTTAATCTCTACTTGCTCAGTTAAACATAAACTCATTTCATTGATACCTGCTGGAGCTGTTTCTACATTAAAAGTGTATACACCATCTTTTGTCTTCAGTGGTGAATACCATTTTTGGCCACCATCAATGATTTTCTCTTGTCCATCCCAATATAAAGACTTAGTTGGTCTTTTACTATCAAAAACATGTCCTGTTGCTTCAGATAAATACATATTTTTAGGTAGGAATTTTGCTGTAGTATCTTTAAGTTCTTTCTTCTCTAAATCTTGAGTAGACTTTAATCCTTCGTCTGCAAATGGGTATTGTGCCTTAGCAGCAGTAAATACACCAGGGTAATTCGCATTCCAATCATTTTTGTACTTACCGTTTACTTCATACGAAAATCCATAACCAGAATGTAGCTTAGAAGGAGCTAAATTACCAATACTCCCTGTCAAAGTTTCATAATACATTTCCCCAGTTATATCTTCTTTTGATACACGTTCACTTACTGTTTCTACTACACCTTTTACACTCATTACACCACACATTGCCTTTTCTTTTGAAGGCTCATAGATTGCTGTTTTAATAGGATTATTTTTGTACGTAGTTTCCTCGATGTCTATACGATTACCAGCAGGGTTAATTTCCGCTTGAATTGTTCCTTTACCTTTATGTTGCCAGTCAAGGTTCAGGGTTTTCTTTTCTCCCTCAGTTAATCTTACCTTTTGTAAAGCTACTTGTTGTCCGTTATGTTTTAACACAACTACTGTTTCAGGATTCATATATTTTTCTTCTAATACATCTAACTTTTTAATTTTATTCTTCTCTTTTTCTAGTTTCTGCCTTGCATTATCTAGCCTACTTGCCGCACTATCTAGTTTATTTTCTTCCCAAGAGCAGTCTCTATCATAATAGTGGTCCTTTCCCTCGGCATCTACTTCATGAATTGGATTACGACGACAATAACTTAAGCTGGATTGTGCACTATCTCTATCAGATTCAGTGCTGTTTATTTCTTGTTGAGACTTATTAATATTGTTGTTTACTTTTGCTCTATATTGATCACGCTCTAGTTTAAAATTATCACGTGATACATCTACTCTTGTTTTGATATTCTTTCCTTCTCTTGCTGTTTCTCCTTCAATTCGATCAGCAGAAAAATCAATTTTATACTTAAAATCATCTTCATCTCCTGGATCTGGGTTAGGTGTTACTTCAGTACCACAGTTACCATCTATGGTGAAATCAACAGTTTTCTCGTTTGATTCCCTCTGAACAGCATCAAGGACTTTAATTTTCGCAGTATATCGGCCACACATTTGTGGCTGCCACTTTAGTTCTTCTGACTTAAATTGCCCTGCATCTCCTTCATTTGGTTTTTGGTTATCTTTTTGTGGAGTTGAACGTAAGTAATTTTCTTGATGATGAACAGTTTCGCCATCTTTTATAATATCAAGAATCCACTTGACTCGATTACGTTCACCTGCAGCTCTTTGATAAGGATTTACTGTTGTTCCATTAGGATCTCGGTCATTGTATCCTTTATTTTTACTTACATATTCAAAACCGTTAAATGTAAATTTTACGGGTATATCTTTTTTCCCACTCGTAGCTTTAAAATCTTTTATTTGAGGTTTACTTGTGCGTACATACCACAAGCTATACCTATTCACATCATTTACACCACCAGCACCTGCGTATCCGCCAGAAAGATAGGCAATGTCCCTAATCCAATAGAACTCTCCATAAGATTTATCTGAAAATTCATTTTTAATCCTATGCGGAACTATATTTCTTAAAACGAATTCAGGGTTACCCCAATATTTACTTGCAATTATATCGTTTGTAATTCTCTCCATTTCGGTTACCATACGGTCTCCCACTGTAACTGAAGGATTAATGTAACCATCATTTGAAATGCGAACAAAGGGTTCTGAATGGTCTTCATTTTGGATAAGGTTTTCCCTCGAATTTCCCCAATTAAAGGAACCATTATACACAGCAGGAAAATGTACATTTGCTTTATAATTGAACTCTTTTGATTTATAACCTCTTCCTGGTCTAAGTAGCTTCCCATTCAATTGTAATTCAGGTGATTTTACAGACGTGTCTTCATTTCCATTATAAAATGGAATATCCCCATTATTTGCACTTGCTACTGATGGCCATACCAATATCACCGAAACACAAGTTAATAATATCTTTTTTCGTAGTCTCATAACCTCTCTCCTTTTAACATAAAAAAGGACACACCCGTACCTTGGTAGGTACGTAAGGTGTGTCCTTTACGTAAATAAATTATATATTCATTAATTGTTATACTAAATATTTAAATATAACAATTAAATTTTTAAATGCAATAATATTATACACGCACTTGAATGTACATCATATGATCAGCTGTAGAGTGCCCTACACGAACTTTATACTTTCCTTTTTCATAGTTATTAATTTCTTGAGCATCTACAGTTTCCTGAATTTCTTTATCTAGAACTAAATCTGAATTTAACATCGTAGTCCACTTTTTAGCTAACTCAATAGTTGCTTCATTATTATCTAGGAAAATAATTTTAAAATCATTTTCACTTACCGCATCAATATAAACTTGTGCACCAATTGTACCTGCTGGTAAGTACATATTTTTATCAACCAGTCTAATTGTTCCATTTAAATCCGCATACTTAAGGTTAGTACCATATTTACTATTCACACTCTTAATAAGATTTTGTGCTTCAGTAGAAATGGATTTTTGAGCTATCGGTTTTTTCATAGCGTTTGGATTATACGTAACTTCCTCCGTAACTAAACCTTTATCTATGCTTGATGGTAAATTTGTATCTGGTTTTGTTTCAGGTTTTGGGTCTGGCTTTACTTCTGGTTTTTCCTCTGGTTTTGTTTCAGGTTTTGGATCTGGTTTTACTTCTGGTTTTGTTTCAGGTTTTGGATCTGGTTTTACTTCTGGTTTTGTTTCAGGTTTTGGATCTGGTTTTACTTCTGGTTTTGTTTCAGGTTTTGGATCTGGTTTTACTTCTGGTTTTGTTTCAGGTTTTGGATCTGGTTTTACTTCTGGTTTTGTTTCAGGTTTTGGATCTGGTTTTACTTCTGGTTTTGTTTCAGGTTTTGGATCTGGTTTTACTTCTGGTTTTGTTTCAGGTTTTGGATCTGGTTTTACTTCTGGTTTTGTTTCAGGTTTTGGATCTGGTTTTACTTCTGGTTTTGTTTCAGGTTTTGGATCTGGTTTTACTTCTGGTTTTGTTTCAGGTTTTGGATCTGGTTTTACTTCTGGTTTTGTTTCAGGTTTTGGATCTGGTTTTACTTCTGGTTTTGTTTCAGGTTTTGGATCTGGTTTTACTTCTGGTTTTGTTTCAGGTTTTGGATCTGGTTTTACTTCTGGCTTCTGCACTTTTTCAATTACATTAATAGAGTTATATAAAAATTGACTATACGCTTCACGTGTTACAAACATTTTTGGAGAATACATATTACCTCCAGTACCAATTGTAACCCCATTTTCCTCTAATGCACTAATTGCACCGTAAGACCAAGAATTTTTATCAACATCTGCAAATTTTGTTGTTTTCGTTGCCTTAAATTTAAAAGCATTTGTAAGTACTTGTGCCATTTGTTCACGAGTTAAAATATCATCTGGACCATACTTCCCATCACCAAAGCCATTTACAAGTCCTGCTTTAGCAAGTGCTAAGATTTCTTTTTCAAACAAATGTCCTTTAATATCAGTAAAAGGATTTTTGAGGCTAGCATCTGCATCTGCTGGTTTTACGTACATATAAATCATACGAGCAACTTGCCCACGAGTTACATTATCACCAAAGCCAAAGATATTATTTCCGTACCCTTGCACTACTTTACGATTTGTTAAATCATAAATTGCTTTTGTAGACCAGTGATTTGCTGGAACATCATTGAATTTTAATGAGTCTGTGTTATCAGCCTTAGCAGTAAATGCTCCTGCTCCTAGTAATGATGTACCCATAATTGTTAGTGCTGTTGCTGTTTTTAAAAATTTGTTAGCCATTGATTGTTCCTCCAAATATATTAATTTTTCATAGATTCTTTTATTGTACCTAATTTAAACATAAAATCCAGATAATTTAACATACAAATTAATTAATTAACATTTTTTATAACTTCTGTTCTATATAGGTATATTTTCCTGGCAAAAAACTATACTTTTCAGCATAGTCTTTTATAGTACAAATCTTAGAATTTTCATTATTTAAAATATACTTGTCCCAATCCCTCTTTACTCGCCCATATCGGAGCTTTTATGCCATCTACACCAATCAGCTTAAATATGAAGAAATGGTGTTCTGTTTTCACCTTAAAAGAAAGGGATTGATTATGATCGATGCGTCCCTTTGTATACTCATACTTCCATCCATCCATCTTTTCTTCTTTCATTCTTTTCTCTATCCCAGGGACTAAATCCACCCTTTTTCCATTGTAATCATATTGAAATCCACCCTTATTTTCTGCGATTTCTACTATATCAGCAGCAAAGTTATGTGCTTTCACTAACTGTATTCCATACAAAACGCCTTCGGGTAAAAGGCTAATTAATAATAAAGAAAAGGTAAGGAATAGAGCCGTAGTTACTGTATTTTGCATTTTTAATGCACCTACTCTTTTTCTTTATTTTACGTTTCCACCTAATTGTTTTTCTTTTCCATTTGCATCATAAATAATAATACTTCTCGCTTTACTCTTTATCGTTTCTTTTTTTTCATCAAATTGCTTAAAATAACTAGCAGCTTCTGCATCACCTTCGACAGCAATCATTGCTGGTTTTTCCTGTACATCATGTACAGTGAAGTTACGTTTTGAAGCGGGATCTTTAAAATCCGCATTACCGTTATACGCCTTTTCAAACTCTTGTTTCGCTTTTTCTGGATCAATAGCTATTTCTTCTTCTGCACGCAGAGTACCTACTTTTACAGACTTAGCCACAGCTATCTCGCCTCCCCTTTCTAAAGACGATTTATTATCAGTATGTGTTGTATCTCCAATCACCATATCAGTTACAAAGAATAGACAACCTACAAATAACAGCAACATACTTGCTGCAACAATAAACTTTTGCATTCCTCTTCAGCCTCCTTAACTTTCAGACTTTCGAAATCGAAATCCACTTAAAATGGAACTTTTTTTGGAATTCAACAATTGATTTGGTAGCAATAACTCTGCTATTTCCTTCATTATTCCTTCTAACTCTTTATAATAGTTGCGACTTGATAGTAACGTACTACTATTCAATTGTGACTCGAACACATCTTCTATTTCATATGGTGGTAAAGCAGTTAATACCTTATCTCCAAAGCATTCTTCTACTATTTCATGCTTTAAAAGTACAGGAGAAAACTTATTCCCAATGATCCTCACTTTCTCTAAACCTAAGTAAGAAACGAGCTTTCTCTCTTTTTGTGTAAGAGGATGCGCTATCTTTAGCAATTGATGCAGATCTGGTTCCGCTACAAAGAATATGTAATCCGCCATTTCACATATCTCATGGTATAAATCTTTATCCCAATCGCTCCCTGCATCAATAATAGATATAGGTGCTTCTTGGTTGGCCAATAAAACCTTAATAAAATGGTCGAGGTCCTGCTCTGTTTCGTTTTGAAGCTCTTGGTCAACTATAGGATTCTTTACAATATAATTTATTCTTCCTTGCTTCCATTTTGGAATTAATAATATATCAGATTCCTTCTGTAGCATCTCTTTATATCGCTGCAACATAAATTCACTACGATAGTTTTCTGGCGCTTCTGTATATCCCTTTAATAACGGATACGTATAACCATCATCATATAGATTCTCTATATAATTCACATCAATCTGTAGTTCATTTAAGTAAGCGGCTAAAAGATGTGAAACAAAAGTGGCACCACTTCTCCTATTCATGTTGGCCACAACAATTGTTCTTCTTGGAATAGCAATACCAATTTGTTTCTCATATACTGGCTCAAAAGCCAATTTATACTGTTTTTTTATAATTGGCGCTTTTGGCGTTTCTTCCTGAATAGACTTACGCTTTTGTTTGTTTTTAAATAATTTTAAAGTAGAGTGTGATTCACTGTTGTTACCTTCCTCTAATTCACTTGATACTTTCTCTTCTTCCTCATCAAAAGGAACTTCAGGCAATTTCGTATGTTGCGGTGCTTGACTTGCTCCTACAATTTCCACCACATTTTTAATATCAGATTCCTGTAGCAGCTGCGGGATGACTTTATTATCAATATCAATTTTACGAGAGTTAAAAATGTCATAGATACCTAGATAAATCAGTTTCGCTAAAAATTCATCATTATTTTCACGCTCTGTAAATACTACTATGCGAATATCTCGCTGAAAGCGAATGTCTCTTAACTTCTGTAAAATAATTAATTCTCGCTTATCTTCATGTCCCGCATCAATATTTAATCGTTTGTCATTAATACATAGAATATCAGGTTGCTCCGTATCTAGAATTTCATCTAAATACTTTATGTGCATGACATCACTATCAGCTACTTCAAATCCTGCACCAACAAAATCCTCACGTAAATATGCCGTATACACAGTATCACTAATAGCTAATACAATCTTTTTCATTATGAAAAACTCCTCTTTGATAGAAAATCACTTTAAAGTAATAGCATGTTTTCAAAAGGCACTTTTGTTGCGTTTTGTATTTTTGTTAATAGTTCGGTGAGAAGTGATTCTATTTCAAACCCCTCCAAATTACATGGCATATTATCAATAAGGTTATATTTGACTCTAACCTCTAAACGATCCTCTATTTCTTCTAACGGTATCGCACTAAATAAACTTTGTTCATATATAAATCCATCCCGAAGATTTTTTTGTATTTCTGTCTTGTCTTTGTAAACAATGGTTACTTGTGCTAATTCAATAAAAGGATTATCTAAAGTTAGTTTTGTATTCCAGTTTAGACTCCAGATTTCACAGCGGCCGTCCGCATGCACAACATTAGCAGCTACAGATGGAGTAATTGTAAATAAACGATCTACTGGAACATTTGTAAAAGTAGTTGTTTTTCCTTCAACTACTTTCAGTCCTCTTTCCTCACGTTCATGCTCAAGCGAAATTTCCGCACCAAACAATGCAATTTCACAAAATACTTGCTCCATTATGGGTTTAATGCCTTCATACGTTCGAACAGCAAATACACTAAATTCTTGTGTTTCATCCGTTCGAACTAATTCATAAATGCTAAATTCCGCTGCATTTACAATCGCAAAAGGAATATCTTGTACAAAATTAGGATTTATAAATAGAGAATCCGGAATCACTGTCTCTGGATGTTTGAAAAACTCTAAGCCAAGCTGATATCCTTTTAGAAATGCATTCTTAGCAGCAGCTGGAAATAATGTTTCAAATCTTTTGAGATTGCTTTTAAATTGCTTCTCTTCGACCTCGTTATTAAATTCTCTATCTTGTAAAATGTTTACACGATCAGCAAGCAGTAAAAAATAGTAGTTAATAAGAGAATTAATTCTCTCCTCAAAAACTTGATTATCTTTACAATATTTATCAAATCTTCTTTTGCTTTCACTAATAATTTCATTCATCCTTTAATACTCTCCTTATCATTTTCTAGTTATTAAATAAAAAAAGACACACCAATGGCAGGTATATGCCCTCGGTGTGTCCGTTTAGCAAGAATTAAATATCTCTCGATTCGTATATTAATTTTAATCAATAAAACTTATGTATAAGATTATCTCTATAATATCTAAATGTCAATACTACTTCGCAATTATTAATTAAAGTCACAAAAATAATGCTTCTAATTGATTAACCTTTTTCTTTTTTTGCATATGTCATTTAATCACCTAATTCAGGTAATACTATTGATATATTTAAGTAAAAGATTTTTATACCAAAATTTCATTTTTTTATTTACAACTGAATTTCAAAAGTAAAAAACAATCATTTAATATATTCCTCGCCTTAGGGAACTTAAGATATAAAACAATCTTTATAGTACTCATAGCATAACTAACAGTAAACGACTAAAACATATTAATGTTATGTAAACAATCAGGCGACATAAACATGTTCAGTTGATATTAACATATCAACTGACATTGACATGAAATTTCATATTGAGAGATGAATACAAGTTAAACTAACCCATCCAGTTCATACCTAAGCTAATTTATTAATTACATTATTTCGCAAACAAATATTATAAAATAGCTTGTAAGTTCCTATTTTAGTTATTAGACAAAAAAGCACGCTAATGATGAATATACATCCACAACATATTTTTCTTGTAACAATTAAAATGACTTCTAGTTAGTATATACTTATATTTGAATGATGCACAAAATCATTTCTTCTACTCAAATACTATAAAAACTACAATCTATAATTATAGATTGTAAAGATATTAGCTGCACTTTTTTTATCATAGAAAAGAACTCATACTTATAGTATGCCCAAATAAATAAGTCGTATACCTAAGTATTACAACTGCTATTTATAACTAAAACTCCCAATATGCTACACCGTTCTTTTTATAAAACCCCTTGATCAAGAAGGTTTCAAAGAAAGTCTATCTCCATTTAATTTTTAACACAATTTGAAGTACACAACCCGAATTTGTTAATGTCATATAAACAATTAACTAACACTAATACCCTTGAATGAAATTAACATGTAAACCGACATTGATATGAAATGAAACAAAAATGTGTAGATGTTAATTTCATATTGATATTTTACATGTTATATCAATCCGATGATACTCAGATATAAATTAAAGTAAAACCAATTAGTAGATCTACATTTATTATCATTAGTTACTGGAATGTAATAACTAACAAACCAGCGCATGCTATATTTTATTACTAATTACTTTTATTAACTTTTTAATGGGTATCTAAGTCATAAACACCCATTAGAATAACTAATATCTCTAAATGTAAATGGCAGTTTCTATTTCTGATCAACATGACATTAACAATTAGGATGATTTATCCTTTGTTTGGATGTTTTTTTGTTAATGTCGTATTAATCTCATAGCAATCTCTCATTTCATGTCAATGTTGTCTTTATGGATATTCGAAGTATGCTTATCTAATTTTCGTTAACATATCAATCTCATTGTCTTATTTATGAACTTATTAATATATGCAAACGTACACTATAAATCGGATATCTACAAAATACATCACTTGGATTATGCTAGTATTCTGAGTCGAACCTTAGTATCTTAAAAACTTCCTCAAAATTATCTATAAAATCCTTCGTTTATGGTTCACATTTCATGTTAAAAGGTAATCTTTTTAGATCAACATGTATACAAAGGGTTGATCTATATCTATTATAGTTAACAAAACATTAACAATAGGTGTTCGTATGTTATTAGTAGGTGGTTGTAGTATCAGTTTCATGTCAATGTCATGTTTCATGTTAATGTCAACTTACGGGCTCAATCTGTTCTTTAATGCTGATAAAGATCATTTTGTTGATACTGACTACATAAATTTCTATCACGACATGCAATATACAACTTAAATTGTACATTCTACACTAAATTAATATACATAAGTAGATCCTAACTTTTATGTAGCAAGTAAATAGGGAGTAGGACGAACCTCTTCGAAGTATTATGATTGTGCTCCTATATCCTTGAATACCGTTTTGTTTATTGAACAATACTAACTCTACATTAATATTATTTACTTTTTACTAGTTTTTATACGTGATAATTAGATTTTGGGCGTTACTTTTTGTATTTTCCGTTATATACCCGGATTATATCCTTATAACTTATTTACAAAATAGCTTTATTTCCTTATCATTAATATTAAGTAGCCTAATTTGTTAATCTCATAGCAACTATCAATAGCGCTACTACAATAATATATATATTCCCATTAACAAAACATTACCAATTATATATTTCAAATTGGTAATAAAGTTACTGATTCACCGAATTCTATACTGAACGTTAATGTTCTGTTAACAAGTATATGTTTACATGTTAATTCTATATTTCATGTAATTCACTGGATTGGTAGGGATTTTTACTTATATTATCGAAATACTAGCTAACATGTTAATCTCAGCTCACATGTTAATTATAATTAGTTATTTATGAGTTGATTTTTGAGGAGGTAGTTACAATGATTGAGCAAAAAAATGAAAAACAAGACCATCAAATTAACGATGATGATATATTAGATGATAATGTTTTCGAAAAAGCATGGCGGATAACAGAATTCTCAAAACTAGTAGGACGTCATCATAATACAGTTTATAATTGGTTCAATATCCTAGAAGAAAAGGGACTTCATGAAACTTTAAGAACTCAAAATACAAATGAAAAACTCTATAATGCTTTAGATCTTGAAATTGCTCTATTTATAAAGCAGAAAAGGGATGAGAAATGGTCTCTAGATGCAATTATTGACCTTTTACCACACCAATTTGATTTAAGACCAGTTTCACCAGAACATCAAACAAATGAGGTATCCACTGAATTAAACCTTCAAGCTACTGCTGAAATTATTGAAAAAATGGTAACTAAACAGTTAGAAGAAAAAATAAAACATATTGAATCTCATTATGAAGAGAGGGTAGAAAGTATATTAAAGCAGTTACCACAACCAGAAGATGTAGAAACGCTAAAATTGCGTCAACGCCAAGATAGGCTTGATAATTTTATTATTGAGCATAGGGCACGTCAGGAATTAAGAAAACAAGCAGAGAGCTTATGGAATAACAAACCTGAGGAAGAGCGCACTAGAAAAGCAGGCTGGTTTAAAAAAGAGGAAGACTTGAGTAAAAAACAACTCTTCATAGAGCAGTACATACAAGATAATATTATTGAGTATATAAAATCTCTTATGGATTCAGTGGAATAATAAAAAAGTCTGGAACTTAGTCCAGACTTTTTTATTATTTTGTAGTACCAAACATCTTATCTGGATCTAGAAAATCTGCTAGATCTTCATCTTCATTTGCTCCAGCATTATTATTTTCTTCGTCACTACCCATATCAATAAAATCTCCAAATGCAAAACCTAAATCCTCATCCTCATCTATACTTTCAATCGTACTAATTTGAGACTTTTTATACTGAATTTGGCTTTGTCTTTCTTTAAATTCATTAAATTCTTCAACTAAACCTTTAGATAATCTCGATGGTAATGCATCGGTTTTATAGAAGGTATATACAGTTCCTAAGAAATCATTCTTACTTACCAAATATCCATTAAAAACTGTACCATTTATAGGTAAATTATTTGAAACTTCTACCTTAGCGTCATCCATAAAGGAATCATTAATATTCTTTTGCTCATCTAGGATAGCAAGCATACCAAAATGATGTACTTTTGATGCTTCAACAGAACCATCATCGTTCTTCTTCATCAAATCAATCGGGGGATGGAAAGAGCTTCCTCTTAATGATTCTTGGAACATTTCTATAATTGCATGGCTATTTTCTATTTGATTCATATTACGTGAAACCTTATTAATTACTAAACAGCCCGTTTTCTCAAGTAAAATACGTTTAAAATCTTGAGAATCCAGTATTACAGATGTACCAGATCCATTAGCAGCGGTATTTAACTCATGAATAATTTCACTAATACGTTGATTTGCATAATCTCGTGAATTAGCGATACCTTTTTTCTCATTTTCATTCAATTCCTTAAATTCATCGTAAAAATGCTGGTTATCAGCAAACACAACAAATGCTACACCTTTTGATTTATCATTTGCTAATTTCCAAATTTCCTGTGAAAATTTATTTACTTGTCGTAATACATCAGGCCCATCTGCTCGGACGGGAAGAGTTACAACAATCCCCATTTTAATAAAGTCTTTGCGCTCAATAGCATTTTCAAAGGCTATTCTCGCAAACTTCGCTTGATTCGCCTTGATTTCAGACATTGGATATAGCTGCGCAACTTTTTGTAATTCTTGTCTGATTACTGGCTTGTTATGAAAAGCCGAAAATTCTTCAATAGCCTTAATGATTGTAGAAGTTCCAGTTCCTCCACCTAAACCTGCAAAAAATAAAACAAGTTCATCCGAAGGTCTTACTCGTTCAGTAATAAATTCTTTTAGCTTTTCTTTTGCTTCCTCATTTGAATCAAGGACTTTTACTGCACGCTCAGGATTCTTACCTAAACCACCTAATTTCAGTGAAACTTGATTACTTTTGGGTACATTTTTTAATTCAGCTAGATCTCCATCATTACTGTTTAGTGCTAAGCAATTATATACTGCTGTACCATCTGTATGTGTATATTCCGCAAATTTATCTACCATTCTAGTACCAGCTTGACCAAAACCGACCATCGTCATTTTAACTGCCACTTCATTCTTCAAGAAGTTTTTTGCCATTATTTTATCTCTCCTTATTTATCTTTTTTCTTTTCCCTAACTCAATCAGTACTTGTTGCCCTCTATAAGTTGAGATCAAAAATTTATATGGGTGCATGGTTTTTTCATAGATTAAAGACATTGATGATAGTGTACTCACACTTATTTCAGCTGAACGTCTAGATATATTCGTACGTTCAACCTCTAAAGAATAGGATTTTCCCTTTTTTTTCTTTACTCTCCTATCAATAACTACATTTTCCACTATTTCATTAATAGATATGCCCCTCATGTACTTCGTCTCTTGAAATTGTTTATTTACTATGTTTCCTATGTATAGAAATACACTATAGAGTATCTCATCTTGTTCAAGTATATCAGCAAACATGTTTACTACTTCATCTGCAAACTTGATTGTTTGATATTTTTCACTTAAAACTTCGTTCAAGTCGTCCCCCCCTTAAAACACTGGTTAATTATTCCTAGAAACATAGTACATCATTACACGTCGTATATCAAGTCATTATAAATAAAACTTATATACAGGACTTGTATATAAGACTTATAAAATTAAAAATAGAATTAATATATATTTTATAAGGGTTTATGTATACGCCTTATATATAATGCGTATACATGTTATATCAATCTTAAATTTCATGTGATTGACATTTCAAAAAAGATTATTTAAAAAACCAAATCAAAATTCTAAAAAACAGATTAAAAACCACCAATTTTTTTAGCATAAAAATTCCAGAAAAATTTATACACCTTATATATAAGCTTTACATATAAAATGTATAAAATAATGCTTTTATATCGTAGTTAAACCGAAAAATAAATTATCTATTTTACATACAAGTTTTATATAAGACACTTATATAAAACTTGTATGTAAACCGTATTTGTAAAGCTTATATAATTCAACTAAACTTTTTTAATATTCCAACAATAAATATTGTTCGAGTGTATTTATATTACTAGGTAGATTTCAAGACATTCTTATAGCAATTCACACTAAGTTTTTCTTTGTTATCTAGCTGTTTTAACGGGATTTATCACTTATAAGACCACTCATTGTTAATGTTATGTTAATGTACTGTTCTTCACTTAGTACTTGTTAGTTCACATTATTATATATGTTATAAGAAAAATTATCCTCTTTTCCTCATTTGAATTCAATTCCTTGTCAATTTCATTCATTCCTCAAAAGCCAGTAGAAAAGGTTGTTAATTTCATATGAACAGCATCAATACCCTCAATATTCAACATATTAAAAAGGGAGTACTAGGATAAATCAACTTTGACATTCTAAAAGTAGTAGGCTAACAATCACATCTCTATTATAAAAAAGAAACATTTGTTCAAACTAGATTATTAAAAGTGAAATCTCATCTTATTAACATCAAAGTGATACTTACATTATAATAAAATTTTTTGTAATGCAGGAGGAATGATGATAGCAATTACAACCTCACATAAAATTAACAACTGTTCAATTTTATTATTTCAGTTAAGATAACTCCTTGTTTAACGAAGAAAAAGTGAAGGTAATTCAATTGACTAAAACCAATATGTTAAGTATCTATAGACATATTGTTAACTTATTTATGATTTGGTATAAACAATTAATATTATTTGTCTAAGTGAATTTATGATTCTATACAAGAAAAAAACATAAAAGAAAAAGTTAGAATTTTACATTGAGCAAATAGTAGAAGTTGAAAAGAGCGTTTCATCACTAATAAAAAGTTGAATTTCGAATTAAGGATAGAAAAAATTATTCTTTATTATCAATAAACCTTTTTATAAATCTTGAATAATTTTAATCAATTAAAATAGTAGTTTGGCTATCTAATAAATGTTAGGACGTCATAACATTATTTTATAAATAGAATTTCATTATAACTATTGTTAGGTATCTAGTAGTAGCTCGTCCTAACAAAACAAACGATTTAATAGAGCCTTATAAATCAATAATTTATAAGAGATTTATAAGAGTAGTTTTCATCTCAACTTCAACGTACAAAATGAAGTAGCTCTAAAAATTAAAATGTCTTATATATTTTTTCAGGTTTTACAACCACCACATCAATGTAATAGTATATTAAAAATAATAAGTATTTAATTTAGTTTAATTCAATATAAGAGGTGTATGCATTGTCCGAAAAAGTGTATAAATATAGAAGATCAGGTACCCAAAAACATTTTCACTTAAAAGAAGCTGACATATTTGTCTTTACAGTTTTATATTACAAAAGGGCACTTACAACAAGGCAAATCACGCAGTTATATAGTGCATTTGAGGGAAGAGAATGTTCTGAAGCTAGCATATTTACAAAGCTTGACCGGTACTCACAATATGGAGCTATGTTAACTAAAAGAATAGATAAAAGGGCTGACAGTATTACGAAACGCGCTTTATTTTCCTTAAAAGAAAAGACAATTGAATTCTTATTGGAAATAGGAAGAATTCCCAAAAAAAGTTCAAAAAGACGGTACTCAAGAACAACTTCTCTTCACACTATGTGTTCACGTGAAGTCATGATCCGTACTCTTTTAGCGACTACAAAGAAGACACAAACCAATGAAGTATTATATGAATTGGATATTCGTTCTTTTTACCAGAAAAAAAATATAAAAATTGAGGACAACCAATTGGCCTTGATTCCTGATGAACATATTTCATACCAAGATAAAAATATCCATATTGAGATGGACATGTGCAAAGAGACAAATTCTATCTTAGTTGAAAAAGTAGAGAAGTACATAGAATATGCAAAAAAAACAAATGAGGATGTAACGGTTGTCTTTGTTATGTACGACAAATCAATGTTCCTTGCTGAAGATGCAGAACCGCCATACATACGTATGAAAAATCTATTATTTTCTATGCGGAAGCATCATGAATTATTAATGAATATACCAAATCTAAATGTACACATTTGCTCATTGAAAGATGCTGGGGATGTTATTTCAGATATCATTCTAGGAACAAATGATAATCAAAACTTGGAACAAGATATTCTTTTTCCTTTATCTCAACGTACAGTAGGAGATGTCAATTGGCGTTACACTTTTGTCGAAAAAATTCAAACGTTTAAAGAATCAATAGATGGTGGCCTTCGACGCACATACAAGAGAGATAAAGCTTCTATTCAAGATTTCTTTTTTATTTTTGGAAATGAAAATGATTACCGAATGATTGCAAGATTAGATGATGTCGTGTTTTCAAGAAGGGATGGAGATGAAGGCGTTCCGCTTGTAGTTATCTATCCTAAACGTGAAAATCCTAGAGATATTCTACTGATGGACACTTATGATAATGTACTACTTCTATCCATTCAAAATACAAATATAGCAACCGATGAACAGCTCATGGTACATGCTGCAAATAACGTTAATCCGAAAAGACGTAAACTTGTAGAATTATATTAATCGTTTATTTTTTATATACTTTTATATAACTTTATTGATTTTTATTATTTAAGGTGGTAGAATAACGTTTGAACTAAACACTCAAAACTACAATCAAATCAGAACATATGAAATTAAGGCAAGCGACACACGCTGTTTTTACAGTGGGTGTCGCTTGCCTTTTTTTGTATGGAGAAAGGTGGAAGTGGAAAATGACAATGAACTTACAATTTGCAACAACTACTGGGGGAGTGCTCTCAGCAAGAGAAGCATTTAAAACTCCAGAACTAGTCCTTAAACATATTACAGAAGGGGGAGCTAAATTTTGCGTTTCCCTACAAGATATCAAAATTCCAGGGAAACCTAATTATTATTGGTACGATGTAATAATTGAAACTGCGGCGAATAACAAACTAGAGATAAATATTGCAGTACTTTCTCAAGAAGAATATAACCAATTGTGTGAAGGAGATAGTATTGACTTATATTTAAAACAAACTGAAGATGCAGCGAAGTTCTTTCTAAAAAAATCAAAGGAACAATTCAAGCCAGAACTTCATAATCGTTTTACATTACACCATAAAGCTCAACTATGTCTTTAAAAAGTAGGTGAACCCTTATGGAGACATCTAAGCAAAGATTACCATTATACACTACAATCGCCTTATTTAGCGGATTTATCCTTTCATTTGGATTTGGTGTAGCAAACTACATCCAGTTACTCTACTATGCATTTGAACCACCGTCTTATCCTATAGAAATTACATATGTACCACTATTTTTAATGTTCTTCTCTTTGCTATTAGGAGAATTTAGTTTTAGGTTCTACAGCCGTATCCCAGCTTTACAATTTCAAAATGGCAAGTTATTAATTTTAATTGCTTCTCATATTGCAGTAGATATTCAGTTTTTATGGTTTGCAACTACTCCTATCCATGCGAAAGTTATTCCTTATCTTATGAATAAAGCAAAACATGTTAATTTTGGTGAATATCAAGCAATAGGGGATGTATTAACAGGAAATTTCCATACACTCACCATGATATTTGTATTCTTACCGACCGTATTTATGATTTTGTTTACTCTTTGGTATAGTGGCCATATTATCCGTTACAGAGAAGAAATCTTAAAGTGGGTACAAAAATACGAATATAAAAATCATAAGTTGCAAAAGTGGTTTAATAGCCAAGAGGAACAAATATATCCTGATGTTGATATAGGTCCTCATATTAAGCACAAAGAAATGATTCGAATCAAGGGGAAAGATAGAACCCTAAATGGAATTATTATTGGTCCTATTGGTTCTGGTAAGACATCTAGTTTAATTATTCCAATGATTAATCAAGATTTACACTGGATGGTACGTTTTATAAATAAGTTTGAAAATACGTATAAAAAGAATAATTATGATACAGAAGAAGTAAAAGGAACATTTTTAAATGGGATAACTGTTATTGAACCGAGTAATGATTTATGTCAAAAGGTATTTAAGTTAGTACAAGCACACAAGATTCCTGAAAGTTCAATTTATTATATTGATCCCACAAACCCTGATACCAAAAACATTAATATTTTACGTGGACCAGTTGATAAAGTAGCCGAGGTTTTTGCAATGGTTATCCAGGGTCTGTCGGAATCTAATAATGCATTCTTTGAACAAGCACAACGGAACCACCTTAAGCAACATATTTATTTATTAAAACTACATAACCCACAAAAAGATGTGACCTTTGATGACTTAATAGATATGTACGACGATGTAGAACGTGTACACCGTATGCACAAACTATTAAAAGTACAGGTAGAAAAATTATATGATTTTGTTCAAAGTGGTGTTGCTTCACGTGATCAAAAAAACGAATATAAGATTATAAAAGGTATCGATGAATGGTTCGATAATACCATTCGTGAAAAAACGGGTTTCCAAGGGGAACCGGCCGTTTATAAATCTGGAAAATATCGTGGAAAACCAATGCATTATGACCGGGAAGAAGAATATGTAAAAGGTTTGCGTAACATCTTAAAAGATTTAGCCTCAAATGTTTTAATACGACGTGTTTTATTTGGAAAATCAGATTTTGATTTTGATGTTCACCTAGAGCAAGGTGGTATTTTACTAGTAAATACAGCCAAAGGAGAACTTGCAGATCTTTCTAATGTACTAGGAAAATTCGTATTACTAAGTATGCAAAATGCTGTATTCCGAAGAGAACCAAATATTTCACCATACCATCATATTATTGTGGATGAATTCCCTGATTATGTTGTGCGCCCGTTCAAAGAATTCCCTGCACAATCTCGTAAATATAAAGTCATTCTGACAATTGCAAGTCAAACACTATCTCAATTAGCTTTGGATTTCACAGAGCAGTATATGTTTACTTTACTAGGTTCGTTCCGTAACAAGATGATATTTGGTGATGTAACACCATATGATGCGAAAATTTTCTCTGACATGTTTGGTGAAACAGAGGAATTTAAAGAATCCGAATCCGAACAAGGGATTTCTCCTATGCAAGAGAATCCCGTTAGTCGCTTAGGTTCGACATATCAAAAATTAAAAGAAGTCGTTATGTCACCAGGAGATATTATGGCACAAGGTGCCTTCATTTGTGCTGCGCGTATTGTACAAGACAATCATGTGCAACCTGTACAACAAATTACTAGTAACTTTGTACCCAAAGAGGAATTTACTCAAGCAATCATTCAAGTAGAGATCAAGTCTGGACAATATTGGGAAACTGAACGTCTTCGACTCATTGAAGAATCTATCGCAAAATCAAATCCTATGAAACATGTAGATGCAAATAATAAAAAACAGATAGAATCATTTCCACCTATGCATGGTGATAAAATAGAACAAAATAATTCCATAGAAACAAACACTGTAGAAAATGTAACTTTTCCTGATTATTTTAAGGATGTCAGTCAACAGGGAAATGTTATTGAAGAAACTGAAAATAAGTTGTATGAAGAAATTAAGGCATTCGTTATTGAATCACAACAAATCTCACCATCTCTTTTGCAAAGAAAATTCAGAATCAGCCATATAAAGGCTGTAAAATTTATTGAGAAGTTAGAACACAATCACATTGTGAGCACTTACACCGGGAATAGCCCTCGTAAAGTTTTAATTTCAAACAATAATAATACGTTGATATTATCAAAGGATTCTCAAATCAATACTACTCCTTCATCTAATACAGATTTAGATAATACGACTTCACGAGAAAATAGCATTCCAAACGAAAAATCAGAAGCAAAGCAAGAGGAAACAGGCTTCTTTAAAGACATCCTATATGATGATGTAGTAGCCTTTGTTAAGGCATCAGGGAATTCTTCTATACATGCACTACAGAACGCATTTAAAATTGATTATACACGTGCTTCAAGATTACAAGATGCCCTACAACGGAATGGCGAGCTGCCGAATATAACAAAAGAGACACATAGGGAAATAGTAGGTCCTAAAAAAAATATGGAGCTAGCAGAACGGAAGAAAGAGGTATCTAATACTATGCTGGAACCAAAAAGGGATATAGATTACCCAATTCATTTCGGAATTCCTGTAGAAACTGATCCATTGCAAAAAAAGCTTCTAACAGAGGGACTTATAACCACAGTATTAGAGGAAACAAAAACAGATATGAAAACTAATTTGAAACCAGCTACAAAAACAGTTAATCCCACTAAAGAAAATAAACTTGATGAAGAGGTTGCAAAAGTTTACGAATCTATTAGCATTACTGTTCATCAAAACTTAGAAAAGAATATGGTAGAGAACACTAGAAATAATGAAGAGCAGCATGAAGATAAACATATCGACTATAAAGAACGCAAAAAAAACTTAAAAGCCAAACAAAAGAATACGTATAACAATACAAATTCACTACTTAATAAAAACCAGCAACAAAAGAAAAATACATCTAATGTAATGAGTAAGGAATTAGATGATTTTTTTGATTAATACCTATAGAAACCTAAAATAACTTTTTATTCAAGATTATATTTTTAGGGAAAATCTAACTTAAATTAGGAGGAAAGGTTAGATATAGTATTTTAACTTTTCCCTTTTCAAAAAATAATACTTGCACAAATTACATAAAAACGTTATATTTTAATTAATAATTATACAAATAAAACATGACTTACGTGAAGGACACACCTTACGTACCATTCCAACGGTACAGGTGTGTCCTTTTTTACGTTCAAGGAGGAAAATATAATGGTTGAAGATAAGGTAAATACTCATATTACAAAAGAACTAGGGATGGCATTTGAACCGGATAACACGCTAGAGGACATCTTTATAGAATCAACTTTCAATCAATTTGAAAGAATACGTGAACATGAATTAGAAGAATTAGCTCGTATGAAACGTGAACGTACTGTAGGGAAAGGCTTAATTACAATAGTATCTGAAAAATTATTCCCAACTAAAAACGGGACATCTGAGCGGATACAAGTGCTCACAATGCAAATTGGTACTCATACGACAGCATATTGTCCACTTACAGAGGCAGGTATAAATATTCCTAAAAATCCTCAATGGCTGATAGGTAAAACAAAACCCGTTATTATTGAGCATTTCCAAAGAACTGAGGAAGGGAACTTTGCTGTTGTATCTATCACTGCAGGAGAACTTGCACTGCAAAGAAAATTATATGAAGAAATAGTAGAGCAAGAGGGGAATAAAGTATACACAGGAACAGTTTCTGGACATATTCCATCTGCACAAACTATTCTGGTTGAAGTTCATGGTGTAACAGTAGGAGTAAGATACTCGCAATGGTCTCATTCATTCGTTCGTTCGGCGGATATTATTATTGGCGATGTTGTAGAGCTTATCATCGATAAAGTAGTGGAAAAGGATGGGCGCTATGAGTTTAGAGGAAATAAAAAGAAACTTGAAACGGATCCAATGGAAAAACTATTAGAATTAAACAAACGACGTGACCGCTTTGTAGGTAAAATTGTAGGTGTAGATGCTATTGCTGGGATTTTCGTAGAAGTTGCACCAGGTATTCAATTTAAAGGGTTAAAGGGTCGTAATCTGGCAAATCCAACCGTGGATGACGCAATAAACCAAACAATTGTTACATGTGAGCTGCTTAATATTGATGCTAAAAATAGAAGAGGAACTGTACGTATTCTAAATTATCCGCAAGGCCAAAGTAAAAAATCTAATTCGTCAATTTACCAATTTTAATAGATGATTATGCGTACAATAAAGAAACAAATGTCTACTTATATTCCTTCTATTCCTCATTTATCAAGTGAGGATGTACAAGGACTTCAAATATATCGGATACATGACTTGGATAAAACCTATGTATTCCACTCTTATGACGAATTAGTTAAGTTTAAGCAGCTTTTAACAGAGGAACAATATGCTATACTCAATTTCATTGGTGTTCATACATCTGTTCGGTTTAATCATTTATTATATCTATTCAAGAATAAATTTTCACGGAAGAAAATTAATAATGCACTTCAAGGATTACTTTACTATCAATTTATAGAAAAATGGCAAGTAGAAATTTTTGATATGGAAATCTTTGAAGAAACATATACCTTATCCAATAATGGATTTAAACTACTAAAATACTGGCAAGGGAATATGTTCTTCTTTGCCCCAGAGCGTCTTGACAATCATGGTAAATATGTTCACCTACGTTATTGGCATGACATAGACCTACTTTGTCATTTACGCTACGCTCCTTCATTTTTAGGTCATATTATGCATCCATCTATTAGTAAAGGGGTTTTTACCCCTTCTTTAAGTTTTATAGTAAATGGAGGAAAAGAACGTAAATTTAACTTTGTTGTATACTCCACCTTATTATCTGATCAAAAGGATCGATTAAAACGAATAATTGCTAGATGGCAGACTTTTGTAGAGTCAGGAAAAGATGTTATTATGCAGGACTTAGGGAATAACCCTACAATCTTAGTTATTTATGTTTCTACTAAAAAACAAGCAAAGAAAATTAATAATGAACTATTACTTGATTTAATTCCTGGTAAAGTATTGTTATGCATAGGGGAATCTTTACATTTTCAAGGATTACAACACGCTTTTTATCAACCTCTTGCAGAAGGGGAGATTAAACAATTAGATACAAAGCTATTTAAAGAAAACTAATCCACCTTACAAGCTTTCGCTTCAAGGGTGGCTTGTTTATTTTATAATTAGCTTGAAATATTCAAAAAAACTTAACAAAATTAATAATCCTGTATCTACCTCTATACAAAGCAAGGATTTTGCGAAATAATATTCTTTGACACCTGTTAATAAAATAACATTATATACAAATATAGTTATTTCATTGGAGGAATATACAAGAAAGGAGTACTATATTGCTACGTATACAAAGAGGGTACATGTACGATCCTGATAATAATGAGGTAATAGTAAATGAAATTTTCTATGATGGTACATCAGAAAAAAAGTTAGGCAGTAAAATGGGGATATTTGATCCAGTTAAAGTACCTATTGCTATTTTTGAAAAGGTCCAGGAAAACGAAAGTATGACCTATATGGAAAATGTTGAAGTAGAAGAAAAAAATATTAAGGAAATACTTTGTTATTTAGTTCAAAATCAAAAGCCCGAAAAACTATATTTTGAAATACAGTACATGAAGTAACACCAGGGCCTGAATATAAGAGGGGATTTATAGCAGGGGAATCAGGGGCATTATTATACAATACATGTGGGATCTGCATATAAACTTCCTTCTTATCTCTGTTCTATTGAAAACAATTGAATATAATATAAAAATGGTTTAATATAAATCTATATTTATTGTTTAATTGATTCCGTCTATTCCCACGCCCTATGTGTTGTGGTTGAGTTTTAGAAACAAGTTATATTTTTGTTTCAATTATGAAAGGGCTTCTTTGAGCCGATTAGTGTATATATAGCTTATTTTGCTATGCACATTTTAATCGACTTGAAGAAGTCCTTTTTGTGTTGTCTTCAAGTTAGGAATCACTTATACATAAACCTTTAGGACTAAAAGTATGCTAAATGAGAAAGTACAAATTTTGTGCTTTTTGTTTAATTTAGGGGAGAGATTATATGAATTTTTACAGAGTATAGCATAAAAAAATATGGATAAAACGCACATATTTCGTGCTTTTTATTTAGAAAAGAGGATATTTATGATGAAATATGAACATGCAATTACTTTAGATAAGCCAATCTTATCAATAGGGGAAATCATTTAAAATTTTCAAAAGAAAAAAATAATTAACACGTTAAAAGTTATGAACTTACTATCTATAAAATCAAAACTTTATATTGTTGGAAATTCCAAAATTTCACTATGAAGTAAGATAATAAGTATCAATTCATAATGGCATTCGAAAGAGAAGAACAAGGGAATCTAAATATGTAAAGACTTGTTGCAATGCTAAAAGCACAAGGAATTAGAATATGAAACTTGAGAGGAGTTATATAATATGATTACAGTTAATCGAGGATACATGTATGTTCCAGATGATAATGAAGTCTTAATTACCGAAATTTATTATGAAGCTGCTACAGATACTAAACTAGGAAGTAAAATGAATAACTTATCTTATTCAGCCATTCCTAATGAGATTAAAGAAAAAATAGAAGCAACTGCTTCATTATCCTATGTGGAAAGCATTGAGATGTCTCAGCCATTAGCTGTCCTATATCAAAATGAAATTAACATATATGGAAAACCAGAAAAACTATACTTTGAGTATACAAACATTTAAAAAGAAAAAAGACATTGAAACAAACTGTTCAATGTCTTTTTTCTTTTTAAACTATAGAGGAACAAATGGTTAAGGCTTTGTTTGGCATCCTATAGTGTTTTAGGTGTGTTATACTTATATTTGTTAATTATAATATTACGTAGAAAGTTAGGTTTGTTTACTACTATTCGATATATATAACTGGAGGAAAAATTATGTTTTTTTTTAAAAAGGCAGTATGTGGTGTTTGTGATACAAAGGTTGGTTTAAATCGTTATAAAATACTAAAATCTGATGCATGGCTATGCCCAGATTGCTTTGATAAAGCAGGTGGCTTGGGTGTTGTAAGTGTAAGTACGGACACTATGGAAGAATTGAAAGCTACAATCGATGCAAAGGTAGCAAAACTTGCTGAGGATCCATTGTCATGCGCTGAAGGAATGTATCAATTCTGTATAGATAATACATTTGGTTCTGGCTTTAATGAAAAGTGGGGTGTAAAACACTTCAAGGTATTAGAAGATAACTTGATGAATGGCGAAAAAATTCATATGACTTATATCGGAATGCACGATTATCAATCTACAACAAAGCATGATGGTTATTATGCCTACGCCATAAGTAATAAACGCATTATGTTCGGACAAAAAACAATGACTGGTGAAAAATTCAAAGCAGTAGATCATGAAAAGATAAATGATATATCTTTTGAAATAGGGATGTGGTTAGGCTTTCTAACAATTGATACTCCGCAAGAAAAGATCAAAGTTGCGTTAGATAAAGATTCAGCAAAATCCATTAATAATCATATCCATCAAGTTCTAGATGCTTTAAAAAGCAAACCTACTGAAGCTCAACCACAAGCAGTATCTGCTCCAATATCAACAGCAGACGAATTAAAGAAATTCAAAGAGCTATGCGATATAGGGGTTATTACAGAAGATGAGTTTAACGCCAAAAAGAAGCAGTTACTTGGTATATAAATACAAGATAAACAAGGCAAGTATATTAGAGGGAAAAAGACATTAAACGTATTTGTTCAATGTCTTTTTTATTACACTGCAGAGAAGCATGTATAATAAATATTGTAAATGAAATAGAAACTGCACCCTATACGAATTATTGACTAACCTAGAGTTTCTTTTTAGATGACAGTTTATTAAATTTTTAGCGATAAAAGCCAATAATTTAAAATTGAGACATCCTATTTCTTATAATCTGAATAATAATTTTTGTTACCTAGGACAAGGATACCAAGGTGCTGAGGAGGTACTAAGAAAAGTACGAATTTTCCCAAAGTCATCATAAATATTGCGTGGAATAGTCCACGTGTGCGTGACAGTATAGTTCTTTAACCTACAATCAGGTGATACAATATCCCGCCATTCAGTAAGGAACCCTCCATCTTTGGTTAAATAAAGAATCTTAAAAACCGGATTCCACACTACTTCCCCCCAAGAGGGTCCTGTTGTTATTTAGGATGTATGAAAAACTAACTTGACTACTCTTATCAGAATTTAGCATAACTGTACCAGTAACGTTAGATATAGACATAAAAACATCGCTTTTATCCCCAGTACTACTGTTGAATACAATCCAGCCTGGGGCAAAGTATATTTTAGTTAAGCGGATATTATCCAATTCAGCAATTTTTAAGACTGTGTCTTTTGGTTCAAATCCCATAAAATATCCCCTCTCATCCAAAAATATATTCATTGTATGAATGTATTTTTGTCCTAGTAAATTGGATTTAACTATTTTTAAAAATTAGGTAGTATTACTACTTTACTTAAATCTAAAATACATAAGTTGTCATGAACGAATTATTATTTTGAAGGAGATGAAATATTAATGCATATAGTTCCGTGTTGTCATCTACAGGTATATACATCATTTACACCAAATCCTATGCAGTATATTCCATATGGGTCATGGAATACTTTTGTACAGCTCAACCCGCAACCACTACCTCCTGGTACTTTTGTAGAACTCAATCCACAGCCACTACCTCCAAGATATCATTATTAAAAACAAAGGCTTTCTAAAAAACTTAAATTGCGGAGTACATCTAAAGACCACTGGGAAGGTAATCTTTAGATGTATTTACATACAGAACATTGCTTCATATACAACTACAGAGGAACAAAGCATTCTATTACAAGTAACCCCTAATTTAACTTTCACTTACCTTTGGTCTTTCGTCCTTCATCAAGTTAAGGAATAAGGTATCTGTGATGATGGGTTCTAACAAGACTTCAAGAAGGTTTACAAATGTTATTAAGCATTGAAGGACGTTGGGAAATAAGGGCACAATATGAAAATAAATATGTAATAGTAAGGAGAAGAGAAGCGCATATATAATATACTTAAACGTCAATATAATTCTATTTTCCAAGGGGTGATTTGGATTAACGAGGAAGTACAAAGAGAGCTAAACCTATTAGTACAAAAAATTTGTGAGACCGTGTCTTTTGTCCAAAAAATTATCCTTTTTGGCTCTCATGCTTATGGTACACCAAATAAAGATCGTGATTTTGATCTTTGTATTATTGTGGATGGTGTAGGAACAAGAAAGAGAGAAGTGATTAATCTTATCAATTGGGGTATTTACGATGTGATGGAAACACCAGTTGATATTTTAGTATATGGACCTGAAGAGTTTCAAGAACGTGCTAACCGTAATGTAACCATGGAATACAAAATTGCACTAGGGGGGCAAGTTTTATATGAAAAATACTGAGGATCTAGAAGAGTTGCTATTCATTGCAAAATCTAATTTAGATTCTGCTAGGTACTTAACTCACATGAAACCTTTCCCTGCCTCAGTTATTTGTTACCATAGTCAACAATGTGTTGGGAAACCTCTAAAAGGATTTCTTACACTAAACATTAGAACAGCCCCTAAAACTCATAACCTTTTAATGCTGCACAAATTTTGTCGTAAATTAGATGAGGAGTTCTCATTGATTTTAGAACAATACGTGCAGCTGAATGGTTATGTTACAAACATTCGTTATCCGTATTTTGAAGCACTTACTGTCCAAGATGGATTAATGGCTCAACATGCTCAAAAAGTAATGAGTTTCTATAATGAAAAATTAAACAAGCTAAATATACATGAAATTGTGATTGATTAAAAATAGAGGATATGCATAAGAGAGGGTTCCTATAGCAAGGGACTCTCTTTTTCTATGTAAAAAAGAAGGGGCAAGTTTTATAATGATGAATACTTATAGAGAAATTAAAGAGGAAATGAAAAAAGTCAATTTATCTCGAGATTGTTGTTTTGTAGGTTAAAGTGGGGAAAAGATAGTCCGTTGTCACTATTATGTAATACAATTGCTGAGATTCTGCTAGAGAACCGTACAAAACCTATTGATATCTTGGCTTCCTAGGTTGGAGTAGAAACACTTCTATGATTGCTGATATCTCACTGACATTACAAAATATCTAGGCTAATACAGATATATAAGCAGCTAATCGCTTGTTTATACACTTCTAAACCTCTCGTGATAACAGTAATTAAGAGCCTTGCCTAATAAGACAAACAATGAATGTATTTCGCATTTGCTGCGCCAAGATATGTCTATTCAACCCTTCACGTTTTAATTCAAGTCGTATCATCTTTTGTATTGCAACCTCAGACAAAGCCTTTGGCGCATCTTTTTCGTAAACTCAACGATATGTTCCCTGATTAAAATTAAATGCTATAAACAAAGGATTATCTGTATACCGTCTAAGCCTTACATGTTCAGGAATAGTTATATAGTATTTGTAAAGATGCTTTGTATCTTCCTTGGTTAAGGAAACAGACCTAGTTACACCATTTTCTCCTGGAACAATTAAAGAGCAAGCTGTATATGGCTCATATTAAGCGATACAAGCCCTTGTAAGGACAACCCATAGTTTACTACTAAATTTATTATAGAAGCGTTTCTATCCATAATAAGAGGGCGATATTCAACGTGTCTTTCTGTTAATCCTTTTGTTGAAAGGGTAGTTTGTTTTAATAGTTTTTCTTCTGCTTCGGTAATAAAATCCTTATCACTTAGTGATTGATCAGGAATTAATGAGAGGTGAAAATCATCTACTGAAGTATCTATCGCTAAAGACATGTTCAATTTATTTAAGAACGGCCATATTCTGTGCCTTGTTTTCTAGCGCATAGAAATACTCCTAATAATTTTCTTTAGGTAGTTCACTTCATGATTTGATATCTAGGAGCTTCTCATTTGCTCTTAGTCACTTATAAAAACCAGTAATATCGTAATTATAAAGTTCAATCCTAGATTGTTTACGTCCATTTTCTGCTAAATAAGCAGAAAACGCTTCTAATACTACTTCTATACTAATACCCTTGTTCATTATAATCACCTAAATTCTTATCATATATTATAACAAAAAATAAGTGAAAGACCTGCTACCGCCCTTTGCTACGCTCGGTTGTTGGCATATCAAAAAGGAAAACGGACAAACAACCCTTTTCCTTTTTGATATGTTGTTTTTTATTTTCAATGAAAAAAAAGACAAATCTCGTCCTAATAAGGATTCGTAGATTTGTCCTTTTACATGGGAGTAATGATATGTTTAATTACCATTATTATAACGGATTTTACAAATATTTTCAATTAGGTCGGACATCTTAATAACAAGCATACTAGCTGTATTAAAAATCTATTATAAATATGTATCTTATATATTAAAAAGAAATAAAGATAAAACTATTATAGGTTATCAAAAATAGGGGAAAGATCTACTCCCACAAGGGAAAATTTGATGTTGGAACGTAAAAAATCATAAATAGTAGAAAATGTATCCGGAAATTCAATAATTATTAGACTATCACTTCTATAAAAAAGCATAAAGGGAATCACATATTTCTACATGAAATCGGAAAGGAATTGATGCAAATCACTTTATATTTATCCAACTGTGGAAATAGGCTTTATTTTCTTTATTTTGGTAAATAAGCAGTATCTAGCGTTCAATTACCCACATTTTATCCAGATTAGGCTGCTATTTGCTAACATAACTCAGTATTTACACATAACTCACATTATTATTGATGATTTTTATTAGATAAATGCAACAACATTAGTAATTACAATGGTTTTAGAAAGATTATATTCACAATGAACCATATTTGTCCGCATATCCACTATTTTTATAATTTTCCTTTTGATTTTTTGTAGGTATTATGAGATAGGTTTTAATACATTAGAAGAATACTCCCTAGTATTATGTGGAGAGTTATATATTGCTAGAATTGAATTTGTATAGAAGTGCATAAAAAATGACTCCATTTTATATGAAGTCATTTCGATTTAGTATTTATAAGTAGAGTAGCAGAAATGGATTACTAATTATACAAACACGAATAGCCCTCTACTTTCGATTTTTTCAAAAATAGAGAGCTCATTACTATTATTTTATTTCCATTGCGGTTAGCACCTGATCTGGAGTTGTTATTGTTATTCCAGCACGTACTAAACGTTCGAAGGTACGCATAAACTCTAGTAAATTAAACTGCTTTGGTAGTTCAATCACACGAAGTTTTTCTTGTGGCAGCTTATCAATTGCCTCGATAAACCATTCACGTACATCACTTGGAATCGTGCGTTCTTTATGGCCACGAACTTTTAGTTTTTCACGTATTTCAATTTCTAAAGCGATATATGCATGGAGATTCACTCCTTGATCATATGCATATTTTCTAAATAACGTTTCTTCCTGGTATTTTAGATAATTACGGTGATAAGACTCTTCTGTTACTGGTACCGCAAACTTCTGCTTCAATAATGCATGCACATTTTTAAACATCTTTTTAATGTTATGAAGAGAATACATAGAATAATGTAGGCCGAAATTAAAGATAGCTTGCTCACGTTCGCTATTTCTCTCTTTTGGTATATGCTGCGCAATAAGAGGGTAGATACCTTCTTTTGCTGCTGTATCGAGAATTTGATATTGAGATGTCTGATGCAATAGTTTCTTCAATGTATATACAATTTTCGTTGGATATCCTTCTTTTCGATCAACCATGTCACGTAGTCCGTGAATTACACTGCGAATTTGACGATGACAAGTATGCTTTAATACATGAATGAATTTATTCATGTCTGCAGAAAGTTCACCGATATTCATCTCTTGTAGGATTGCTTCGATAAATTTCGCTTTTCGAGCATAGGTAGCTTTTGGTGTAAATGGATCCCTATGTTGTTCTTCTCCAGCTTCTTTCGAACATAAGAAGTCTGAATGGATAGACAGATATAATGTTGTATATCGTTTTGTATGCTTTACACCTTTTTGCATTTTGCAAATTTTGAATAGGGGATTCCCCGTACATGGTAATGCAGTTGTTAATTCATCGATAACCGCACGGATCTGATGCGGATATTTTTTATGTAAGAAACGATACATCCCACCGAAGTGAGTTTTGTTTCCTCTTTCGTCCTGCTTGTCTAAAGAACGCTTTAATGTTGTTTCCGTATGTTGTTGCATTGCGATGTCTAAGAATAGTTTCTTAGCTGCTACAGATAGCTTAAAGAAATCCTTTGTAAATACAACAGGACTAATATATACGTACGGATTTGCTTTTTCTGTTTCCTCATTCATAAAATGAGTGAGTTTGATTGTATAACGGCCATCTACTCCATTTTCGATGGAGATAATGTTATGTAAGTTTAATTTCTTTAATGCGATATAGAATTGAGAGTGTTGGATATAAGCAAATTCTTCTTTATATTGCTTGTAATCTTCCCACATCATATGTATGGTTACATTTGGAATGACGCCGTTTGTATAGCATTTTTTATGTAAGTACAAGAACACTTCAAGATCAGCATTCGTAATACCGTATAATTTATGCTTTCTTCCCGTTTTTTCTGCAAGTGCAGACATTGCGCGACGTGAAAAAGATGGTTTGGCTTTTTCGACAAAGCCTTCTACGTCAGCAATACGTTCTTCGTATGTCATGTGCTGCAAAATATCTTCTAAATATGTATCTTTATAGCTGTAGTATTTCTCCTCAAATGCTTCCACAAGCTTTTGCCAAGATTTGAGTGTTACTAAAACTGCGTTTGTTGTTTTTCCATTTAAGCTACGTTGATTTCGTATTACAAATGACTTTCCCATCTTTTTCACCTCCGTTCTACAAATTCAGAAATATATGTCAAAATACTATAAAATATACCAATTTTGATTATAGCAAATCGAATTTTGTAAAAATGTCCTCCTTTAAGGCGAAATATGAAAAGATGAAAACCTCCCTGAAGCTTAGTGCCCCAAGGGATTTCATGAATATGCTAAAAAAAATAAAGGACATGATACCGCTGTAGATTTTCATCTTTCTAGAAAGAAAAGAACTAGAAGTGATAACCTTTATAATGCTTGATTTAATAATGGTTTTAATGAATTTAGATTATCTCAAAAGGGACATGATACCGCTGTAGATTTTCATCTTTTTTGTTCTATGGATTTTAGGAGGATAGCTTTAAATCGTTGATGTGATAGGCTTCATATCAAATGTTAGAGTTTTCGAAAGGGACACCATATAGCTATTTTGTATTTCATGTTTTTGAAATAAGGGGACATGATATAGCTACAAGTTTTCATGTAGGGGAAAGAACTTTTAAAATGAAAAATAGCATTCTAAACATTGATATATAGGTAGTTTTAAGCCTTTCAAGATAAATTCGAAAGGGACATGATATAGCTATAAGTTTTCATATCGAATATTAAGAGGATTGAACAAATCCTTTTATATCAGGGATGTAGGGGTTAATGAAAAAAATTTTTCGTTTATTATTTTTAATAAAGATATTGATACAATTTTCATCTTTATCTCGAAAGGGACATGATACCGCTATAGATTTTCATGTTTATATGAAAATAATCTTATTTAATGGTGCTAATGTTATTATAAAGTAGGCTATACAATAGCTATGTTTTACAAATTGTTGTTGTTCTATATAATAAATAAAAGAAAAAACTTCAATGCTACGTGATGAAACATCATTAATAGCGAGGTTAAAAGAATGAAAATTCTGATATTTTTTCATGTTTTTATATAAGGGAATTCATATAGCTATATTATTTCAACTTGAAATAATAAGATTTTAAAAATTTAAGGAAGAAGGAGGGGGACATATGGATAATGTTCTACAATTGTTTCGTGATGCATTATTAATATCGGAACCACTTTATAAAGATAACGAGACATTATGGGATAAATGGAATGCTTATTATAAGGATGTGAAAGAAGATAACAGCAAAATAGTAACTTCTGCATATCTTTCTCCTTCTTTTTCAATGCTAGTACAATGGCTTGAAAAGCAGCAAAAAAGAGGAGTTTCTTCATTACAAATATTCACAGAGATAGATCAATATAAAGATGAAATACAAGAAGCAATAGATTTATTTATTCACCAGGAGTTCTTAAGGTCCATAAAGAGTAACAATGAAATGGAAACTATTCCGTTAGAGGATGATAAACGAGTAAAACCAAATGATTATTATGAGGTTAATAACTCTGCTGTTTATTATAAATTAAGAGATGGAATTGCGAAAAATCAATTTGAAGAGGATGAAGAAACGAAAATAAAGTCATATCCAATTGAAACAAAGGATAGTAATGGACTGGCTCAACTTTCTTCTCATAAAGATGAAGATTTAAGGTTAACAAACATAGAGGAAGCAGCTCGGTGGAATACACTCGTGGATGGTGTTATGAGTAATATGGATGACTTAACAGCAGATTGTCTGGATTCTATCACTATTCAATGGTTGAATGAGGCTAAATCACCAGATGAGTTCATTGATTTCTCATATGAACAAGTTTTAGAAATGTGTAGTATTCCTAAGGCAAAAGCTAATGGAATTGAATATTATCGAGCTGAAGATAAGATTAAAGTTGCTAAAAGAATTGCTGCTTTAGCAAGTATTTTTATATATCTTAATGATGAAAATGAGGTTGTAGTTTTAAGTGATCGTGCAGAACCGGGTAAACATTACGAAGTAAAACGTGAAATCATAAAAAGGCTTTTTGTGCTTGATTCAGTGGTGCTTTGGAGAGATAAAAATACAAATGAATACATGGGAATAGAATCATGCCGAATTAAACCAGGTAGTTTCTTGTCAAGCTACTTATATGGTTCAAATAGTACAAACGCATTACTTTCTAAAAAAGCACTGGAATACAATAGTTATAGGCATAAGTATCACAAAAGACTAATTCGTTATTTAACATGGCAGTGGAGAATTCGACAAATGTTTTCTAGTTTAAGCAGGCCTTATTCTATAGGTGGGGATAAAGGACTATTAGCAGTAATGGATATTAAACAAAATCAAAAACCTAATAGAATCAGAGACCAATTAGAAAATGTCTTAATGGATCTAGAACGTGAAAAGGTTATTTCACATTGGGAGTATGAGAATGGATTAGATGAAGAGCAATTAACAAAAAAGAATTGGTTTAAAAATTATTATTCACAGTTAGGTATTAGGATATTTCCACCTAAAGAGTTAATGAATGCAATGGAGGATCTACCTAAAAAGAATAATACCAATGTGATACAAGTGGAAAAAGCTGTTACCAAGAAAGAAAGTAAGCCCATAAGTGTGGATGAAAGTGAATATGTAATCCGTGAAAAGATTATATTTTTGCATACGAAGAAGAATATAACAATGAGGGAGCTTTCAGAAGAGATAGGCATATCACAACCTACTCTTTCTAGGTTCTACAATCAAAAAACTAAGCGTCTTTCAGGTGTTGCTAAAGAGAAGTTGAACCGTTGGTATAAAAGGCAAGTTATAATCGATAAAATGTAATGAATAAGCTTACAAATTATGTATAAGAAGAGTAAAGTGAAGGGATGTCCTAGATATGGTACTAGGACATCTTTTTTTGCTTTAATGGGGTTTAATCTATAAATAATAATCGATAATACTCTTAATAGATTAGTGAAATCATAGTAAAAAATTCTTCTATAGACAAGAAGTTTTTTTAGTAAGTCTATCCTATTCTGAATCTAGTACTGTTTGGTTCAATTTTATGGATCACTTCGTTTATGAATATGTAATTTTACATATTCATATAAAGTACATATATACATAAAAAACCATAAAATTATATTGAAATCATTTTTTAGAAAGATATACATTAAGATTGAATTATATCATTAAATTTTTCATTTAATTATCGTAGTATAATTATTTCACCTAGTGAATTTAAAGTTACACTTAAATTTTTTAAGTATAACTTTAATGAAACAAAACATTTAATATCAGAAAAATCAAATATAACATATGCGATTTTCTAGTTTACTTATGAAAAAAATAGTGTTTAAATGATGGGGAAGTAAAGTCTTTACGCTCTATTAAAAAATCGAGTGTACGAGAGGAGAAATTCTAACGTTAGATTTTACAACATACACGATTAATATCGTAAAAAATAATAGTGAAGAGGTGTACGGAATGAAGAATAAAATTATGGCAGGATTTTTAATAACATCAATGGTTTCTGGTGCTACTATTCCTATCAATACACTCGCAATGCCAATCGTTCGGGCAGAAATGAAACAAGATAATATAGATATTTCCTCAGCATTAAGAAAAATAGGTGCACACTCCAAATTAACACAAACCTTTATAGATGGAGCCTTAGCAAGTCCGAATGTACAACTTGAAGAAGTTCCATCTTTAAATACAAATCAATTTCTAATTAAACAAGATATGAAAGAGTGGTCATCCGAACTTTATCCAAAATTTATTCTATTAAATTCAAAAAGTAAAGGATTTGTAACTAAATTTAATAGTTATTATCCAACATTAAAAGGGTTTGTAGATAATAAGGAAGATAAAGATGGGTTTACAGATAGACTGGAAGTCCTTCAAGACATGACCATAACAAACCAAGAAAGTGTGCAACGTCAAATTAATGAGTTAATAGATCTAAAACTACAGGTAAATAAAAAGTTGAAAAATCTTGATTCCGATGTGATAAAAGCACAGAGTATCCTTAGTTCAGAGGGAACAGGAAAAATAGATAAGTTAAAAACAGAAATGCTAGATACAAAAAAATCAATTCAAAATGATTTACAGCAAATAGCATTATTACCAGGAGCCTTAAATGAACAAGGGCTAAAGGTATTCCAAGAAATTTATAGTCTATCGAAAGATATCATTGAACCGGCTGCTCAAACAGCAGTAGTAGCGTATAACAAAGGAAAAGAAATAAACAATGCTATTGTAGACGCAGAGAAGAAAGCAGAGCAAGAAGCAAAAGAAAAGGGAAAATCAGCTATAGAAATTGAGGCTGCCAAAAAAGAAGCACGTGAAGCAATAGAGAGAAGTAAAAAAGGTGAAATTGCTGCAGCTGCAGTTACAAAAACGAAAGAGTATGATCTTATGAAAGTGATTGATCCTGAAAAAATAAAAAAAACATATAATACTTTTGCTGAAATTAATAAACTAACAGCAGAGCAACGTGCATATTTAAATGATTTAGAGAAACAAAATCAGAAATTATATGACTTAACAACTAAATTAACTGTAGCGGATTTACAAAAATCAATGATTCTTTTCATGCAAAATGATTTGCATACATTTGCTAACCAAGTAGATGGAGAAATTGAGCTAATGAAACGTTACAAAGAGGATTTGGATCTAATAAATAATAGTATTACAAAATTATCGACTGAAGTTGATGCCAATAACACTCAGTCTCAAAAAGATACATTAAGACGATTAAAAAGTGTAACAACTCAACTCGAAGAACAAGTTTATAAATTCTAATATTAAGAACATATGTTTATCAAAAAGATTATATTGCAACTGAAAATAAGGAGGAGATCAAATGATGAAATTTCCATTTAAGGTTATAACTTTAGCCACTTTAGCAACGGTTATAACTGCTACGAATGGTAGTACTATTCATGCACTTGCACAAGAACAGACAGCTCAGGAACAGAAAATAGAAAATTATGCGTTAGGACCTGATGGATTAAAGAAAGCGTTGGCTGAAACAGGCTCTCATATTCTTGTAATGGATTTGTACGCAAAAACTATGATTAAGCAACCGAATGTAAATTTATCCAACATTGATTTAGGTTCCGGAGGAGGAGAATTAATCAAAAATATTCACCTAAATCAGGAACTGTCACGAATCAATGCAAATTACTGGTTAGATACAGCGAAGCCAAACATTCAAAAAACAGCACGTAATATTGTAAATTATGATGAGCAATTTCAAAACTATTACGACACATTAGTAGACACTGTAAAAAAGAAAGATAAGGTAAGCCTCAAAGAAGGAATAGGGGATTTAATCGATACAATTCATACAAATTCAAATGATGTTACGGAAGTCATTAAGATGTTAGAGGCTTTTAAAACAAAGTTGTATACAAATACTGTAGATTTTAAAAATAATGTTGGTGGTCCAGATGGACAGGGCGGATTGACGGCTATATTAGCGGGAAAACAAGCACTAGTCCCACAACTTCAGGCCGAAATTGAGAATTTACGTTCTACACAGAAATCACATTTTGATAATGTATTAGCCTGGTCAATTGGTGGTGGATTAGGAGCTGCTATTTTAGTTATTGGAACGATTGCAGGAGCAGTAGTAATTGTTGTGACGGGTGGTACAGCTACACCAGCTGTTGTTGGTGGTCTTACAGCTCTAGGAGCCGCTGGTATCGGTTTAGGAACAGCAGCTGGTGTCGAGGCATCTAATCATATGAATTCTTATAATGAAATTTCGAATAAAATCGGAGAATTAAGTATGAAAGCTGATCTGGCTAATCAAGCGGTTATTTCACTTACTAATACCAAGGACACTCTAACATATTTGTATCAGACAGTGGACCAAGCAATCATGTCTCTAACAAGTATTCAGCAACAATGGAATAAAATGGGGGCTAATTATAAAGATTTATATGATAATATCGATCAAATGCAAGAACATAAACTTTCGTTAATACCTGACGATTTAAAAGCTGCTAAACAAAGTTGGAATGATATTCATAAGGACGCAGAATTCATTTCCAAAGACATTGCTTTTAAACAAGAAAAAACAAACTAAAAATCAATATATATTAATAGGAGGAATTAAAGTGAATAATAATTTTCCTTATAAACTACTTGCTGTATCGACGTTTTTAACCCTGACAACAACTACTGTAGTTTCACCAGTAGCTGCTTTTGCAAGTGAAAGTAAAATAGAACAAACCAGTACGGAAGATATATCTCTTTCTGTAAACAGTGAAAAGATGAAAAAAGCTTTGCAAGATGCTGGGGTATTTGCAAAATCCATGAATGATTACTCTTATTTGTTAATTAATAATCCAGATGTTAACTTTGAAGGAATTGATATTAAAGGATATACAAATCTACCTAGTCAAATTGCACAAGATCAAAAGAATGCAAGAGAGCATGCTACAAAATGGGATGCGCACATAAAAAAACAACTTTTAGATACCCTTACAGGAATTGTAGAGTATGATACCACATTTGACAATTATTACGATACATTAGTAGAAGCAATTAATGAAGGAGATGCAGATACATTAAAAGAAGGCATTACAGATTTACAAGGTGAGATTAAACAAAACCAAGCATATACACAGAATTTAATACAAGAACTAGCTAAGTTAAGAGATAGTATTGGAGAAGATGTCCGAGCATTTGGAGGTCATAAAGATATCTTGCAATCGATTTTAAAAAATCAAGCATCTGGAATAGATGAAGATGAAAAACGCCTAAATGATGTTTTAGAGCAAGTAAGACATTTTAAACAAGTAGAGTCGGATGGAATAATAACTGTATCAGTTCCCTCAATTCCTACATGGATTGCTGGCGGTGTAATGATTGGGGTTGCAAGAAATAATTTAGGTACGTTAGAGCCGTTATTAGCGCAATTACGGCAAACGGTAGACTATAAAATAACATTAAATCGTGTAGTTGGGGTTGCGTATAATAATATTGCTGAAATGCAAAATGCAATTGGATCAGCTATTAATGCTCTTACCTATATGTCAGCACAATGGCATGATTTAGATTCTCAATATTCAGGAGTACTTAATCATATTGATAAAGCATCCCAAAAGGCAGATCAAAATAAATTTAAATTTTTAAAACCTAACCTGAATGCAGCAAAAGATAGTTGGAAAACATTAAGAGCAGATGCATTTACATTAAAAGAAGGAATAAAAACATTAAAAATGGATCCTGTTTCTTCGAAAAAATAGGGAAGTATACTAAAAAGGTGGAGTTGTATCAAGAGCTTCACCTTTTTTTATTGTAGTTGAGTTGTATAAACAAGTTTCATCTTGTTTCAATTGTGAAAGGACTTCTTTGAGTCGATTAGTGTATATATAGCTTATTTTGCTATGCACATATTTAATCGACTTGAAGAAGTTCTTTTTGTGTTGCATTCAAGTTAGGAATCACTTGTATATAGAACATCGGAGGCTAATAGTACACTAAATGAAAAAGCACATAATTTGTGCTCGTTTTTCTCATGAAACAATAGGGGTTTATTTAAAGGAAACGATCTATGATTGCGATTGTATGGAATATCTAAACATTCAAAAGTTAAATATATCCGAACAAATTAAATTTATGCATAATGGACAAATGGTATTAAGAACATTACAAGACATATGTAATGAGAGAAAATTTACTATCATCGCTTGTACTGTAGTAAAGATATTAAAATAAATAGGCACGAGGGCTTATATTTAGATATTACAACTAAAAAATAATGTGAATAACTAGCACAGCTATTAGGCTTTTTTCATTTAGAAAAATACTATGGACATTATTAAATTTTTTTGATTAGATCTGACATTTTATTAACACTCATACTACTAATAATAAAATCTATTATAAATATATATCTTATATATTAAAAAGAAATAAAGATAAAACTATTATAGGTTATCAAAAATAGGGGGGAACTGTACTCCCACAAGGGAAAATTTGATGTTAGCACGTAAAAAATCATAAATAGTAAAAAATGTATCCGTAGATTCAATAATTATAAGACTTTCAATTCTACAAAAAAGCAGAAAGAAAATCATATGTTTCTACATGAAATCGGAAAGAAATTGATACAAATTACTTTATATTTATTCAACTATGGAAATAAGCTTCATTTACTTTATTTTGGTAAATAAGCAGTATTTAACGTTCAATTATCCACATTTTGTTCAGAAAATGTAGTTATTTGTTAACATTACTCAGTATTTACACATAACTCACATTATTATTGATGATTTTTATTAGATATATACAACAATACTAGTAGTTACAATGGTGTCAGAAAAATACTATTCACATTCGAGTATATTTGTCCTCATATTCACTGTTTTTATAATTTTATTTTTGATTTTTTGTAGGTATTATGAGGTATGTTTTATTACATTAGAAGAATACTCCCTGGCACTATGTGGAGAGTTATATAGTGCTAGAAGAGAATTTGTATAGAAGTGCATAAAAAAAGACTTCATTTTACATGAAGTCCTTCTGATTTTGTATTTATAAATAGAGTAGTAGAAAAAGAGTATGAATAAAACAACTACGAATAGCCCTCTAATTTCGATTTTTTCAAAAATAGAGAGCTCGTTACTATTATTTTATTTCCATTGCGTGTAGCACCTGATCTGGAGCTGTTATTGTTACACCAGCACGTACTAAACGTTCGAAGGTACGCATAAACTCTAGTAAATTAAACTGCTTTGGTAGCTCAATCACACGAAGTTTTTCTTGTGGCAGCTTATCAATTGCCTCGATAAACCATTCGCGCACATCACTTGGAATTGTGCGTTCTTTATGGCCACGAACTTTTAGTTTTTCACGCATTTCAATTTCTAAAGCGATATATGCATGGAGATTCACTCCCTGATCATATGCATATTTTCTAAATAACGTTTCTTCCTGGTATTTTAGATAATTACGGTGATAAGACTCTTCTGTTACTGGTACCGCAAACTTCTGCTTCAATAATGCATGCACATTTTTAAACATCTTTTTAATGTTACGAAGAGAGTACATAGAATAATGTAGGCCGAAATTAAAGATAGCTTGCTCACGTTCGCTATTTCTCTCTTTTGGTATATGCTGCGCAATAAGAGGGTAGATACCTTCTTTTGCTGCTGTATCGAGAATTTGATATTGAGATGTCTGATGTAATAGTTTCTTCAATGTATATACAATTTTCGTTGGATATCCTTCTTTTCGATCAACCATGTCACGTAGTCCGTGAATTACACTGCGAATTTGACGATGACAAGTATGCTTTAGTACATGAATGAATTTATTCATGTCTGCAGACAATTCACCGATATTCATCTCTTGTAGGACTGCTTCGATAAATTTCGCTTTTCGAGCATAGGTAGCTTTTGGTGTAAATGGATCCCTATGTTGTTCTTCTCCAGCTTCTTTCGAACATAAGAAGTCTGAATGGATAGACAGATATAATGTCGTATATCGTTTTGTATGCTTTACACCTTTTTGCATTTTGCAAATTTTGAATAGGGGATTCCCCGTACATGGTAATGCAGTTGTTAATTCCTCGATAACCGCACGGATCTGATGCGGATATTTTTTATGTAAGAAACGATACATCCCACCGAAGTGAGTTTTGTTTCCTCTTTCGTCCTGCTTGTCTAAAGAACGCTTTAATGTTGTTTCCATATGTTGTTGCATTGCGATGTCTAAGAATAGTTTCTTAGCTGCTACAGATAGCTTAAAGAAATCCTTTGTAAATACAACAGGACTAATATATACGTACGGATTTGCTTTTTCTGTTTCCTCATTCATAAAATGAGTGAGTTTGATTGTATAACGGCCATCTACTCCATTTTCGATGGAGATAATGTTATGTAAGTTTAATTTCTTTAATGCGATATAGAATTGAGAGTGTTGGATATAAGCAAATTCTTCTTTATATTGCTTGTAATCTTCCCACATCATATGTATGGTTACATTTGGAATGACGCCGTTTGTATAGCATTTTTTATGTAAGTACAAGAACACTTCAAGATCAGCATTCGTAATACCGTATAATTTATGTTTTCGTCCTGCTTTTTCTGCAAGTGTAGACATTGCCCGACGTGAAAAAGATGGTTTGGCTTTTTCAACAAAACCTTCTACATCCGCAATACGCTCTTCGTATGTCATGTGCTGCAAAATATCTTCTAAATATGTATCTTTATAGCTGTAGTATTTCTCCTCAAATGTTTCCACAAACTTTTGCCAAGACTTTAGTGTTACTAAAACTGCGTTTGTTGTTTTCCCATTTAAGCTACGTTGATTACGTATCACAAATGATTTTCCCATCTTTTTCACCTCCGTTCTACAAATTCAGAAATATATGTCAAAATACTATAAAATATACCAATTTTGATTATAGCAAATCGAAAAATGATGAAAGGTGCTCCTTTAAGAAGAAAATTAGCAACTTGCAACAGCTTATGAAGCTAGTTGTATCAAGGGATAAGAGAATTTCATGATTTTTTTTTGTGTTAAGGATACCGCAAACGTGTTGCAAGTTGTGTGGTATGTGTAAAAGTAAGCGAAAAAGCACCTAAACCCTTGGTATATAAAGGATTAGAGTGAAAATGGTAGGAAAGTTAGGGAAAGGATACCGCAAACATGTTGCAAGTTAGTGAACGCAATCATTAAAAATGAATTGTAATAAATACCCTTGATATAAAAGGATTGGTCGGCATTTATAGAATGAAAGTAGGGAAAGGATACCGCAAACAGTGTTGCATCTTGTGAGGGAAATAAGGGCATGCATACCGCAAACGTGTTGCAAGTTGTGTAATATGTATAAAAGTAAATAGAAAAGCACCTAAACCCTTGGTATATAAAGGATTAGAGTGAAAATGGTAGGAAAGTTAGGGAAAGGATACCGCAAACATGTTGCATATTATGTATGTAACTTATTAAAAATATGAGATAAATAGCTTAAAAACTTTAAAATGACATGATTTTTTTTAGAATTACTTAGTTGAGAAATAAATTATACTGTTGCAAGTTGAAAGAGATAGGGAAAGGATACCGCAAACGTGTTGCAAGTTGATTAGAAATAGGTAAGAGAAAGAGCAAACGTGTTGCAAGTTGAGAAATATAAGGCAAACAAAGCGCAAAAAGAATGTAAGTAAGGAGAAATAGGTAAGAAAAAAAGCAACCTGTTGCAAGTTGAGAAATATAAGGAAAGCAAAGCGCAAAAAGAATGTCAGTAAAGGAAAATAGGTAAGAGGAAGAACAACCTGTTGCAAGTTAAAAAGTTAAGGAAAGTAAAGCGCAAAAGGAATGTAAGTAAGGAGAAATAGGTAAGAGGAAGAATAACCTGTTGCAAGTTGGAGAGTTAAGGAAAGCAAGGCGCAAAAGAAATGTAGGAAGAAGAAATAGGGAAAAGAAAGAGCAGTATGTTGCAAGTTGAGAAATATAAGGAAAGCAAAGCGCAAAAAGAATGTCAGTAAAGGAAAATAGGTAAGAGGAAGAACAACCTGTTGCAAGTTAAAGAGTTAAGGAAAGTAAAGCGCAAAAGGAATGTAAGTAAGGAGAAATAGGTAAGAGGAAGAACAACCTGTTGCAAGTTGGAGAGTTAAGGAAAGCAAGGCGCAAAAGAAATGTAGGAAGAAGAAATAGGGAAAAGAAAGAGCAGTATGTTGCAAGTTGAGAAATATAAGGAAAGCAAAGCGCAAAAGGAATGTAAGTAAGGGGAAATAGGTAAGAAAAAAAGCAACCTGTTGCAAGTTGAAGAGTTAAGGAAAGCAAAGCGCAAAAGGAATGTAGGAAGAAGAAATAGGGAAAAGAAAGAGCAGTATGTTGCAAGTTGAGAAATATAAGGAAAGCAAAGCGCAAAAGGAATGTAAGTAAGGGGAAATAGGTAAGAAAAAAAGCAACCTGTTGCAAGTTAAGGAGTTAAGGAAAGCAAAGCGCAAAAGAAATGTAGGAAAAAGAAATAGAGAAAAGAAAGAGCAGTATGTTGCAAGTTAAGGAGTTAAGGAAAGCAAAGCGCAAAAGAAATGCAAGTAAGAAGAAATAGGGAAAAGAAAGAGCAGCATGTTGCAAGTTCAGGAAAGAAAGTTGCAAAAGGAATGCAAGAAAAGCAGAATAGAGAAGAAAGAAACAAAAATTTGTAAATATCTGTTACAATAAATTAAATATAATAGTAGTTAAGATTTTTATACTGAGAATTATTTAATTGTGATCCATGGTTTAGGGAGGAAAAGAAAGTGGATAACTTATTACAAATGTTTCGAGATGCATTGTTAATCTCTGAGCCAATTTATAAAACTAACGAGCTAGTATGGAATAAGTGGAATGCATATTTTAAAGATGTTGAAAACAATAATAATAAAGTACTCACATCACCTCATGCTTCCCCATCATTTACTGCATTAGTGTCTTGGCTAGAGAAAAAACAAGAATCCGGTACTACATTAGTACAAATTTATGCCAAAATTGATTCCTATAAGGAAGAAATATATAAAGAAATTGAAGGATTTATAGACAAAGAATTCCAAAATATAGCTTCTTCAAGTTCCATAATAGTAGAAAATGATCAAAATATAGAAGAGGCAAGTATAGTAAACCATGAGGATTATTATGAGGTAAATAACTCTGCTGTTTATTATAAGCTAAGAGATGGGATTGCAAAAAATCAATTTGAAGAAGATGAATTAAGTAAGGTTTTACAATATCCTATTGAAACAAAATCTTCTAATGGTGTAGCCCAGCTTTCTTCACACAAAGATGAAGATTTAAGACTTACTAATATAGAAGAAGCTGCTCGATGGAATACTCTTGTCGATGATGTAATGAGTAATATGGATGATTTAACGGCAGATTGTCTAGATGCAATTACAATACAATGGATAAACGAAGCAAAATCTCCAGACGAATTCATTGATTTTTCTTATGAGCAAGTTTTAGAGATGTGCAACATTCCAAAAACAGTAGTCAAAAATAAGGAATACTATAGAGCGGAAGATAAAATTAAAATAGCAAAAAGAATTGCGGCTTTAGCAAGTATTTTTATCTATTTAAATGATGAGAATGAAGTCGTAGTATTAAATGACCGTGAAGATGAAGGGGAACGACTAGAATTAAAGCGTGAGGTTGTTAAACGATTATTTGTATTAGATTCGGTTGTATTGTGGAGACATAGTGTTACAAATGAATATATGGGTATTGAATCTTGTCGTATTAAGCCAGGCAGCTTTTTAACCAATTATTTATACGGATCAAATAATACAACAGCATTATTGTCTAAAAAAGCACTTGAATACAATAGTTATAGACACAAATATCATAAAAGGTTAATACGATACTTAACATGGCAATGGAGAATTAGACAAATGTATTCATCATTGAAAAAGCCATATTCTATAGGTGGGGACAAAGGCCTGCTAGCAGTAATGGATATCCCGAAAGATTGGAAGCCTAATCGTATTAGAGAACAGTTAGAAAACGTTCTAATGGATTTAGAAAATGAAAAAGTAATCTCTCATTGGGAGTATAGTGACCCACTGGATGAACAACAAATTGGGAAACGTAATTGGTTTAAAAATTATTACACTAACTTAGGAATAACGATTTTGCCACCTGAAGAAATGCTACAGTCAATGGATAGGGTAATAGGAAAGAAGATTGTAGAGGAACCACAAGAGCAATTACCCGAAGTAACAGTTGTTAAAGAGATAAAGAAGACTGTAGAATCATTCGAACAAATAGAGAAAAAAATCCGTGATCAAATACTGAAAGTACACAATGAAAAAAAGGTAAGCATTCGTGAAATAGCAGATGAAATGAGTATTTCTCCGTCTACATTATCTAGGTTTTGTAATTATAAAACAAAACGTTTATCTAAAAAAGCATTAGAAAAGCTAACAAAATGGTGTGAAAGGCAAGAAATATTAGAAAAGATGTAACATAGACTAAATATTTCTTTTAATAATAGTCAAAGTAAAAATACACATACATTATGTATGTGTATTTTTACTTATTATCACCAATAATAGTCTAAATTTTCTTTATTGATGGTGGTTTTGGCGCGCGAAGATCCTACTGGAAAGTCATTATAGTTATGCTATTTAATCCACTGCAATTAAATTTCTTGTCTTATCGATATGGTTCAGTAACATACGATACTCTTCTTCATACATAGTTATACGTTGTAGAAGAGATTGATTCTCTGTTTTTAAATCTTCAATTTGATTTTGTAATTTTGTCAATTCATTCACATCTTTATAATTTTGTAGAAAGAGAATAATATCATCTAATGTAATAGACAAAGAGTTTTTTTCTTTTTCTGATGGGGAGAGGGGAATGTTGTTTCCCATTTTTCGGTCTTGTTTTGCTAGTTGTATTTCTTCTTGGTATTGTTTTCTCACATATGAATTCCAACGAAATCCACAAGCTGCGGGTGTTCTAGCTAGTAGTTTTGCTACCTCTTTGAATGCAGCTAACTGTGTTCCACCGTTACGAATATTCTGAAGTACTGTTGATGCGAGAAGTAAATCGTTATCATCAGTCCAGGAATCTTGTCTTGAGATTACCACGTTTTAACCCCCCTTATATGTTTTATATTATATATATGCAATTACTCAAAATGATAGAAGTTTAACTTCTCTTGAAATAATTGGGAGTAAGTTGGTAGAAGTATGTATGATTTTACATGCAAAATTGCATTTAAGGTTGACTATTCCACGAGGTGTAACTATACTGGTTACAGTAATGCAACTGAATTAATAAAGTTGTTGGTATGAATTGGTTGTATTAATGATGTATAAACAAATATTAAAGAATGAATGGAGTTGAAAATATAGTCCTACATATAAAACGTTTGTATAAAAAGAAATTAGGTAATATACATTTTTTTATAAGTATATATAAATGAAAAGAGGTGTGCGTTTTGAAAATTTTCAAGGGAATTCTAGTTTCTTCAATTGCATTAACAGCATTTAATGGAGTAGGCAGTATACTTCCAAGTGAAAAATCAGAAGTTGCCTACGCAGCTACTTATAATTATTCAAATAAGCAATTGAATTCTACTGTACATAAGCAAGTTACTAAACAATTAATTTTAAAATTTAAAAATGAAGTGAATTTACCATATCAGGATGGAATAGAAAAATTCATTAAAGAAGAAAAACAAGATCCTGAATTAATTGGAATTTTAGCTGAATATCCAAATGTAACTATAAATCGACTTTTTAATTCTTTAAATCCTAAAGAAATTAAAAATCTTGGTAAAGAAATAAAAGATTCCGATCATATTTCTTCTAATTTGCTAAACTATTATATTGTAGAAACTCAAGATGATATTGATGTACAAGCATTACTTACAAAAATTGAAAAATCATCTCTTGTTGAAACGGCGTATTTACAGGAAGAAGAAGCGCCACCAGCAGAGCGTTTGCCAAATTTATCTGTTAATCCATATGATGAGCCTAGACTTACAAGACAAGGTTACCTTGAACCAGCACCATTAGGAATTAATGCACCTTATGCCTGGAGCATAAAAGGTGGAGATGGAAAAGGAACTACTTTCGTAGATATGGAGTATGGGTGGTTATTTAATCATGAGGATTTAGTGAATCAAAAGATTGAATTGATATCTGGACAGAATAAAAGCGAGCACCATGATCATGGTACCTCAGTCTTAGGAATTGTTTCGGCAGAGGATAATAACATAGGTGGAATTGGGATCGCACCGAAAGCTAAGGTAAAGGTTGTATCCCAGATTAGGGATAACGGAAATTATAATACAGCTGATGCTATTTTAAGTGCGGTTAACAATATGCAAGCTGGAGATATTCTTTTACTAGAGGCACAAGCAACTTACGATGGATATGGAGATAAGAACTATTTTCCTGTGGAAGTAAAACCAGACATATTTGATGCAATTCGTATGGGAACAAATAAGGGAATTATTATTATTGAAGCAGGTGCAAACGGCGGAAATGACTTGGATCAATTTAGAGACCGTAATGGTAAACAAGTTTTAAATCGTAATAGTCCTGATTTTAAAGATTCAGGGGCAATTATGGTTGGGGCAGCTTCTGCAAGAGTTCCTCATAAGCGTTCATATTTCTCTAATTATGGTAGTAGAGTGGATGTGTATGGATGGGGGAATGCAGTAGATACTACAGATGCTAAACCAAGTGAATTTATAACAAATTTATATACATCTAGTTTTGCTGGAACATCTAGCGCATCACCTATTATTGCTGGTGCTGCAGCATCAATTCAAGGAATAGCAAAAAATAATCAGGGAAAAGTATATACACCAAGCCAGCTTAGGGATATTTTAAGTGATTCTAGCACCGGAACGAAATCTAATGATCCAACTTCTGATAAAATTGGTGTTTTACCTGACTTAAAAGCCATTTTATCTAAACTTGGTTTTTCACCAAACTTAAGTAATGATTCTTCCATTGTATTTCCTGAGGAACAAGAAATAAATAAAGGGAATAAGGGAAATGAAGGATCTACTATTACGTTCCCAAAAGAAGATTCCGCTAATAGTGAAGGGGACTCTAGCTTTATTTTCCCAGAATAATAGAAATACCTCCTATTAAGCATGGGGCAAAATAGTTTACTCAATAAGAACAAAGGATATGAATTCAATAGAAATATGAATTTATATCCTTTTTATTTTAAGCTGTTTTTACTACCTTACAAAAACGTAATGTTAGCGTAATGGAAATGAATTTTGGCAGCCAATAGATTAGGATATAATTTTTGTGAGAAAAGATATGAGGTGAATAATATGAAACGAATAGTGCTTATGTGTAGCGTTTTTGTGATGTTTACTGTGTTGTTATCCGGGTGTAATTTAAATCGTCTTGGTACAGATACATATTATGTGCAAATTACCAAGGATGGTGAAAAATTAAAAGAGAAAAATGTAAATGGGGATACAACTTATGATTATAAATTACCTGGATTTGATAAGGATGGTAAAGAGAAAGAAATGGAGTTTACAGCGTTAAAAAATCTTCGTAAAGAAGCGTTTTTACGTATATATTACTCTGAGAAAAAAGGTGTGAAATCTTGGGAAGAAGTGAAAAAAGATGAACTCCCTACAAAGGTAAAAGAAAAATTAAAGGTGGATTAATATATAATGCTTTGTTAGAGCAATATATCCTCAAACTATTAGAATGTATATTGTGAAATAGGCTAAAGTTCTTTAGAGTTGTTAAAGTAAGAGGCTGACAGTTATTGTCAGTCTTTTACTTTTGCAGGAAGAAAATAAAAAAGGCATTTAACAGGAAAGTGTTGGATTATTAACAATTATTTAAGATACAAAGCTACAATATATCTACTCCTGAACTATAATAATTTTAGGTCAGAAATAAGCTTCTGATTTTGTGAGGAGTTAAGTACTAAAAAAGCTTAATTTTGTTTACGTATTTATAGTCGTTTAAAGGATTTATGATTGGTTATGATATAATAAAATTCAAGTACAATAAGGGGGATTAATTAAATGATTTTTCAAAGCATGATAACAGCTATTATAGAAAAATTACAAGAGACGGTGAATCCCTATTGGATAATTGTGTTTGGATCAACGGCTGAGAACAGAGAACGAGAAGATAGTGATATTGATATAGCTTATGTAAGTGACACAACATTAGGGAACTATGAACGTTTTTTATTAGCACAGGAGTTAGCTAACATTGTTCAAAGAGATGTTGATTTAGTTGATTTATCCGAAGCTTCTACAGTTTTTCAAGCTCAGATTATACATACAGGAAAGACAATATTTTGTTCGGATGAAAAACGTAAGGTTATTTTTGAAATGAAAACCTTAAAAATGTATTCAAAATTGAATGAAGAACGTCAGGTAGTATTTGATGATATAAAGAAAAGAGGTTCTATATATGAAGAATGAGGTTATTTTAAATAAAATTTCTACAATAGAGCGTTGTATAAAAAGAATCCAAGATGTGTATGGAAATGACCCTGAAAATTTAGAGGACTTTACAAAACAAGATTCAATAATATTGAATATACAAAGAGCTTGTGAAGCGAGTATTGATGTAGCAATGCATATTGTTGCAGGGAAAAAATTAGGATTACCCCAATCTAGTCGAGAGGCCTTTGATTTATTGGTTACAGCAGGATTACTTAGCGCTGATCTAGCAAATAAGTTAAAGGCGATGGTTGGATTTCGTAATATTGCTGTTCATGATTATCAAAGTGTGAATTTAGATATTGTTCGTCAAATTATTGAAAAACATTTAACTGATTTTAAACTATTTACAAAAGAAGTAATGGGGATATTGGAATTTTAGGTAAAAGAACAGAATAATAGGGCTAGAAAGAAAGTAAATCTATGATTCCCAAACCAGCTATTGAAACAATCACTTAATTTCGTAAGAAGAAACGCGTTCATAAGATGAATTTGTTTATGTTGTAGTGAGGCTTTGCATGAGATGTGTGTAGATAAATAGTAGGGAAAATATCCATATACAATTTTATCAACAAATAAGTAAATATTTTCAAAACTAATTTTTATACATATAATGTATACCCAAAACAAAAAAGTTTCCAAAAGGAAACTTTTTTGTTTTGGGTAAATTTATGGCGGTTAATTAATATACAGTTTTTGAAAAAAATGATGGATCATGTCAAATCATCTTCATTTACACGAACATGAACGTAGTATAAAAATGAAGCATATCCAAAATAATTAAAGGGGCTGAAAAAATGATTAAAAAACTTATTATTGGTTCTATTGCTTTAGGCACAACAATAGGAGTGAGCAAACCTACATTTGCTGCTACAATACATTCTCCATCACAGTTTAAAGAAACTCGATATGTTCATGTGCAATCACTATATTCTCCATGGCAGTATTTAGGGCAAACTTCAAGGGAATTTCAAATTAAAAGTAAGGATCCAAAAGTACTAGCTTTTGAACTAGCAAAAGAAGCACCATTTTATGAAGAAGAATTAGTAGACATATGTTCTGAAATTTTAGATGCAAATGTAGATGTTGTATATTGGACAAGTAAGGAATGGGTTAGATTTGAAGAAGGAAATTATGAATTTAAACATGAAATTAAAATTTTTAGAGATAAAGAACGTCAGCAATTAATTACGACACTGGAATCTTAGTTCTTTTACAAAAAAGAAGCTATCTTTAGTATGCTATTCTCCCCTCATAGTAGATAGGAAAAAGAAAACACATTAACCTATTTATTATGGAGGGGATTTTTCTATGGGGTAAATTAGAATGACTTGCTATAAAAAATGAAAGGAAAAGGAGTGGGTTTATACTTAAAAGAAGATGTAAAACTGTTAAGAAAAAAATAGACATTTATTATCCAATTGTAAGACATTAAATGAAATGATTCGAAACTTTAGGTATTAAAGAACTAGAAGAATACGGGAAAATAAAAGGGTTATATTTAGGTAGAATGAAACTTAATGGTTTAGATACTAAGACTAAACGATTGGAAAAAGAGAATGGGATGTTAGAAAAATGAAGGATAGTATGTCGTGAAATCGCGAAAGTAAAAATTCTAGGATAATGCACATAAAAAAGACTTCTTCATCTATCTTAAGTCCACAAATATTTAAAATTTTATAATCATCAAAGATTTCAAGAGAAACTAAGCCACCTGAGTCCATACAAATATAGACTCAGGTGGCTTAGCTGCGCTTTGAAAATCCTGTCTACCCGACAGGGCCCTGTCTTTTTATTTTTCAAATAAACAAACTGAAACAAGATTATTTAGAAGTATTAGTGAATTAGCCTCTTTTTAATTCTTATTTCGTATCTCTTACCTTTAACAAGTACAAACATAATTGATTAATCTAAATTACCTTTAAAACATTTATAAATTTGATGCTATAAAAGCAATAGAATTATGTAATAAGTGAATCAAAAAAACAACCCCAAAAGCAGACATGGTAACCTGATATTTTTCATTCTTTTTTTTATATACCCAATAAGCATAGTTATATAAAAGACCAATTATCGTTGTACCAACTATATAAGTGATTCCATATTGATGATTTAATCCAAATATAATTGAAGCTATTAAAATGATAAGGTAATCGCGATTTTTAATGTAAGGAATCCAACTTAATAGCCAAAATAAAAATACTTGAAAAACTACTGTTTCATATATTGGTGCCGCTAATACCCCTAATAAAACTTGAAGAATAAGAGGTGCTTCTGTTATTGGGTTTTTTTGTATTTCAGGTAAGAATAGATCTAATGGTATTACAAATAAAAATGATCCTAATAAAATAAGAAAAACAAAAGAAATGGTAGGCAAAGCAAACATAAATCTATTTATTTTTTTGAGCATATATATTTCTCCTATAATCTTTTAATACAAAAAGTAATAAATAATTGAGTCTCTTTTTGTTTGACATGTTTTTGTCTACTATTGATGAAAACCGTTCTGTAATTGAATTCTTGGCTTATATGTAGGTGTAGCGATAAAGTAGGGATATATTAACACTATATTGTTAATATTAAAATATTAAAGAGCTAAGTGAGATATTAAGGTCACACCAATTGTATGATGAATATAATATCAAGCCCGTTAAGGAAATATGCTGTATAGGACACGCTTGTACTGTTTATTTTACTATATGAATATTTAAGTGCATATAGTTTTGGAGGAGTATGTATTTTTGCATTTTTTAATACAAACGTTTTTTATTAAAAATTTACTTTCTGCGCTACCTCATATGAATTTAAGACAATTGAAGAGTAAAGGCTAAAAGAGTCTAAGTTTAGATTGTACAGGTAAATTTTATAATGTTATAGAAAAATAAGGAAAAAAGTTATAAAATAGGAGATTGAATTAAACTTTCAGATTTTATTGTTCTGCAAGATAAAAATAACTAAAGATGAGGCTCTTAAAAATTCTTATCTTTATTTAAAACTAACGATATTATAAAAAATCCTCGCTGAAGGTACTGCAACAAATCTAATTTGAAAATCTTTAGGAGATAAATATGGAATTTTAAATAGTCTTAGGAGTCCATTAAACATTATAGCAATTATTATGGGTAAACCCTTTAATATAATCGATTTAGAAGAAATCAGTACAAATAGAAAAGATGAAGTAGTAGAAGTATTACGTCTTCCTTTTAATAGATTTCCAGGAGCAGCTGGACATATAAAAGATGAAATTGTAAATGAAAAAAAAATGGAACGTTCGGTTGAACGATTAGTATGCGATTTTAAATTTTAAATTAATAACAGAAAGAGAAACTCTTAATATGTTACTACTTTGTTTTTGTATTGTTGAAAATAAGAAAGGTGAAATCGATGAAAAAATATTGGCATAAGCTATCGTTGCTTCAAAAAAATGTATTACTAACGGTATTAGTAATTCTGACCCTTGTTGGAAGTATGGGAGCGTTAAGTTTTAATATGTTTCAAAATAGTATGATGTCTATATTTGAGAGGCAGTCTTTTGAAACAGGTGATGCGGTATTAAATCAATTAGATCTAGAAATAGTAAGAGATGTAGCAAAAGACCCCACAGCTCAAAGAGTGAAGAAAGAAAAATTGACGGAGCAATTAGATAAAGCGATAAAAGATATGAAAAGTGTTGGGCAAACATATGTTACAGGAGCCAAGCTAAATGATAAAGCTGAATTACAAATAGTAGCTTTGGATACAAAATTAGCAAATACTGTTTCTATAAAACCAGGTGAATACTATGAGCAGCCTAATTATTGGATGAAAACATATGATGAAGTAATGAAAACGAAACAGGCACAAATGACAGAAGTGTATGAGGATGAGCTAGGGTTCTGGGTAACAATTTTAGAGCCAGTTACAGATGAAAATAAAAATATAATTGCAATTGTTGCAGCGGATTTGGAAGCTTCTATTATTCCTCATACAAAGAAAAACTTTATGATACAAGGTTTACTATTTATTATAATTTCATTAACTATCGCTATTACAATTCAAATATTTATCTCACGAAACTCTCTATCGCCTTTAAAGGATTTACAAGAAGGGTTACGTAAAGTTGGTGAAGGGGATTTAAGTATTAAATTGAATGAAAGATCTGATGATATAGGGATAACTAATATCTATTTTAATAACACTATTAAAAAGTTTAATAGGATTATAGATAAAGTAAGGCAGACTGCTGAACAGGTTTTGACATCTTCACAGGAATTGTCGGTAAGTACAAAAGAGAATAGCATAGCCTTTAAAGAAATTGCAAGTGCTATTACAGGATTAAATTTAGGAGCACATTCTCATGAATATGTAGTGCAAAAATGTTTAGGGATTGTTCAAGAAATGGAAAGTAAGATGAAAGAAATTAAAGGAGCTGCAAAACAAGTTGGCAATGCTTTGGAAGACATGGAACAGCATTCTGTAGAGGGAAAAGATTTGATTAAGCAAATCGTGAATCAAATGAAAAGAATCCAAGATACAGTCCAGGATGTATCTTCTAGTATTTATGCATTCGAAGCACGATCTAAGGAAATTCATGAAATTCTTACTGTAATTACAACCATTTCAAATCAAACAAATTCATTAGCTTTAAATGCTTCTACTGAATCCTCATGTGCTGGAGAGATGGGGGAAGAATTTTCAGGTGTTGCGGACGAGGTACATATATTAGCGGAAAGAACCGAGGCATCTGCAAGGGATATAGCTAAATTAATTGGTGAAACCCAGGCTGAGGCAGAGAGAGCTGTAAGATCCATACAGAAGAGTTCAAAGGAAGTAGAAGTAGGAATAACACTTGTTCAAAGTAGTGGTGCTTTTTTTGAAAAGATTTCAGAATCTGCACAATCTGTTACAAATCAAATTAAAGCGACTTCGAATCATTCAAGTGAAATTCTAACAGATAATCAAACTATTGTTCAGTTTATAAATGAATTATCACACATTGCGAATACATATGTGAATAGTAGTAGTAATGTGGAGACAAGTATGAAAGAGCAAGAACTATATGTACAAGATATTGCAGAGTTAGCAAATTCTCTAAATTGGCTCTCGCAAGAGTTACAGGGGTTAATAGGGGAATTTAAAAGTAAGTAGGATAGAAGAAGGTAAAGGTATAGGGTATGACCTATACCTTTATTTATTCCCACATAAGGGATGAAAGCTTAGGTATATATGTAAAATAGCTAAACGAATAATTTTTTTGCATATTTTGTTGGAAATAGAGCATGATATTACCAAATTCAACGGAGGTGTTTAAAAAATGCAAATTCGCGAAAATAATAATTCAAACGAAATCTTAATAGCAGCTGCAGCAAGTGCAATTGAACAAATGAAATATGAAATAGCTCAGGAGTTTGGTGTTACACTTGGACCGGACTCAACTGCACGAGCAAATGGTTCAGTAGGTGGAGAGATTACGAAACGTTTAGTTCGTATGGCGCAAGAGCAGCTATCTGGTCAATATAAAATTCACTAAAACTAAAGGTATATCCCATTGAAGGGATATACCTTTTTAATTTGTTTGTAAAGAGGATCGTTACATTTTTTATTATTGGTTAAGTTTAGAAACAGCAAATTTAGCTGTAAAATTCATCTTCTTCATGTACGTAGAATTTACACCTGCTTGAAATTGTACAGAAATATTACCGTCTTTTTGCGCTTTAAATACGCGACCATATGGGGAATTAGCATTGAATGTGCCAATTACTTGATCATCTGCATCAAAGACCGTATAAGAAATTGGGAACCCTGAATTTTGTACAAAGACTGTAAGTTCTTCCCCTTTTTTTAGATTAAATGATTCTTTTTGAGACACTTCATAGGAACTCATAGAGTAGTATTTTGTGACTTCTTGGATTTCTAAATTCGTAGTAGCTGCACTCGCTTTTGATGCCTCAGCCCCTGGTAGGTTCATACCTGACAATACTGCAATTCCTAGTGCCCCTGCTAAAATCAATTTTTTCATAATAGTATTTCCTCCTTTAATATATTGTGAGATTTGAAACGAAAGTGAAAATTTCAATCCCTGAAACCATTATAGTTACAATGAGAACTATTTTCAATGGGGATTGGTATGTAATTTTGCATACACAAAGTAGCGATATAAGGTAATCTATTCAAGTTTTGAAGTCTTCTTAACAGAAGGGAAGGGTAATTTAAAAAAATCATGAATCAGATTGTAAATGAACTCTATATCTTTTGTAGAAAGACTAGAAAGTGGGGACTTCATAATTTGAAAACACCAAGGTGGAGTTTTTCTGAATGGGAATGAACAATCCTCTATTAAAAATATTTTTTAACACCAAATATATTAAATTAATCCTCATATAACACATTATTTTTCAGTAAATGTTAAAAACTTTACGCGTATGTAAATTTTTAACATTATTATTTTTCTCAATTGTATAATTTTATTTTCGAATTATACTTAATTCGTAATACCAAAATTAGGAAAGGACCTTTGAGACAGGACATTTATCTTAAATTCTTATTTAGAGGAGTGATTTAAAAAAACAATGAAGGAAATGTATCTCTAGATTAATTAGGAAAAGAATTTGAAGTGTTATTATACTCATCCAAAAATATAATTAGCATTGTTTAAAATACATGTACATTTAATAAATCCACTTTTGAAATTAGTGAGAAAACTGATATTTCGTATGTAAGTAATAATGAAATTGAACGAAAGGACTGATTTATATGAACAAAAGAAAGAGTGGTAGATTACAAAAAACTATAAAGGTGTTTGCGACATCCGCTATTTTAGCAACTACTTTATTTGCACCTATCATGACAAATAATTTAGCTGTACATGCTGAAACTGCACAAACTGCAACTCAACTTGAACAAAGAGAGTTTGATCTTCCAGGTACAGGCAGTTTTTCGGATGAAGCAAAAAGAGAAAAAAGAGGTGAGCAAAAAAATTATATGCCAACAGGCATTTATGTGAAACCTAATGAACAGGTTACTATTACAGTATCAGGAACGCAAAAGATTAGAGCCATTATTGGGACACATCAATATGATAAAGAATGGGGAAAAGAAATTGACCTTTCTCCCGGCTCTAATACTATTTCTTCACCAAACGGCGGTGTATTAGGGTTAGATAATTTTCAAAGTACAGGAACAGTTAAGGTGCAGGTAACGCAAGGCGGAAGTCCTATTCCTTTCTTTGAATTAGGGAAACACACGAAAGAAGACTGGGTTGTCATGATGAACAAATATCCAGATGCACATGCAGTACAATTGAAATCAGAACGAGCAGTACTAACTGTAACTCGTGATAGTGCCAATAAATATATTGTAAATCAAGATCCTGTGCCACTATTAAATAAATATGATGAAATGATTCGAGCGCAAGACAAGATATCGGGGCTATCTGAAACAGAACCTAATCCTTTACATCGTTCAACTCGTCGTATTTGGACCTTTATAGAAAACCCTAATGCACAAAGCTGGGGCATGTATGCAAGTTGGGATGGTGCCGTCTTTACAACTGCTGGTGAAGCAATCAAAAGTACTTTAAATGTAAATGAGTTTGGATGGGGACAAATGCATGAAGCAGGACATGCAAGACAACAATATCCATGGACGTGGAATGATTTAAGAGGTATGGGTGAAGTAACTGTTAATCTATATTCTTTAGCTGCATTCAAGAAAATATATCCAAATAAACCAACACGTTTAGATACAGAGGGAGATTATAATAGGGCTTTTACTTATTTAAAACAAACGAATAAAGAATATAAAAATATTGATGACCTGTTTGTAAAACTTGTTATGCTTTGGCAGCTTCATTTGGCATATGGGGATGAGTTTTATCCAAATCTTCACAAATTATATCGTGAGATACCAGAGGATCAACTTCCAAAAACAGACGAAGATAAAATACAAGCTTTTATTTACAATACATCGAAAATAGCAAAACAAAATGTACTACCGTTTTTTGATCAGTGGGGATTGAAGGCAACCCAAGAAACGAGACAAAAAGTAGAAGCTTTAAATAACCCGACATTAATTGCACCTATATGGGAAGCAACGGATGCTAAACCTGTTAAACCACTTGCTGTATTATCTAAAAAAATAATGAAGGCAAGTGCAAATAGTGAGGAATCAACGGGTTCAGCTAGTAAGGCGATAGATGGAAAAACAGATACATTTTGGCATAGTAGTTGGACACCAAATCAATATCCATACAATTTAACACTAGAACTTGGCGATACACGTACCATTTCACAATTGGCATATCTTCCAAGGCAGGATGGGTCAGAAAATGGCCGTATTTTAACTTACAATATTTATACGAGTGTAGATGGTGTTAAGTATGACAAAATATCATCAGGAACGTGGGAAAATAATAGTAATAAGAAAAATGCAACATTTGATCCAGTTACTGCAAAATATGTAAAAGTGGAAATAACAAATGGACAGAATGGATTTGCTTCAGCAGCTGAAGTAGATATTCTAACTGATTCTCCATCTGTTAAACCATACGTATTGCCTAAAAATACAATGAAAGCAAGTGCAAATAGTGAGGAATCAAGTGGTTCAGCTAGTAAAGCAATTGATGGAAAAACAGATACATTTTGGCATAGCAGTTGGACACCAAATCAATATCCATACAATTTGACATTGGAACTCGACAAAAATCAAACAATTTCAAAAGTGGATTATCTTCCAAGACAAGATGGATCAGAGAACGGCCGCATTTTAGGGTACAGTATTTATACAAGTGTAGATGGTATTAAATATGAAAAAGCATCATCAGGAACATGGGGAAATAATAGTGATAAGAAAACGGCAACATTTAACCCAGTTACTGCAAAGTATGTAAAAATAGAAGTAACGAATGGACAGAATGGATTTGCTTCAGTAGCTGAAGTAGACATTTGGGGATATTAATCTTTTACAGAAATGGTTGGGGATTATAGCACGTCGCTATTAAGTTAAAAAAGTGTATCCATAAAACAAAAAACGCTATTCTTTTTGTAGAAATATACAGAAAGGATGGCGTTTTGTATAAATCCATCAATTCAGAATGGGTTTCATTTGTTCACTAAAGAACTACAGCGATACCCATCTTCAACAACTTGAATAAGAGATAGGTTTGGTAAAATGTAAAAGTTAGTATAGTGCAAGAGATTTGACGGTCTTATGTATCTGGAATCGTCGAGAAGGAGCAAGCGATTCTGTTACTTGATTATTTAATCAGTTTTATGCAAATATAGCTACACATATGAGTTCAGAAGGAGTTAATCAATGTTTGAACCGATATTCGGATTTATTTCTACAGCGTTTATTATAAAACATTTTAAGGTTGATAAAGTTTTATTATATGGAATTATTAAACAAAAATGATAAATTATATGTTATGATAAAAAGGCAATAAAGTACATCATCCTGACTTTATTGTGTATGTTTAGCCTATGTATGTCGTTTGTATTAAAAATAAGAAGTCTCTTAAAAAGAGACTTCTTATTTTTTGTATGGAGGGGGTATTACAGATGATTGATTACTATCAAATGTTTTTAATTGCTATGGCAGGTATTGCCTTATTTTTTTATATACAACATGCTGGAAAACCAACGAAAAGAAACAAAAGGAAGTTTTTAATTGTAGTATTTTTATTTTACCTTTTGAATTATTTATTTCTTAAATTCTTATAGATATATAGGGGATATGTTTATCATTCTAAAATATAAAAAAGGAAGGTGTAATCCTTCCTTTCATTATCCAGTATGTCCATGTGAATATTTAATAATATTTACAGTACTTTGAGTGCCTGTTGAAGAACTTGATCCAAAAGTTACTGTAACGACAATTAAGATACCAAGTAAGCTAACCGCTAATTTTTTCATTTTAATGCTCCTTTTTTAAAGTTTTTTTCATTGGCTTTACTAGCTTCATAAAAGTAATAGCTAGCTTTTAGATGATTATCTTCTTTGTAAAATTGGACTGCCAACTTTTCGGTATATTCATTTATATACTCATATAGTTCTTCTCGTTCAAAATAAGAAATTCCTTCTAAAACAGCTTTTTCTAAATCATTAGCACAGCTATGTAGATTTATTTTTTCTAAAATATTAAAGTGATGAATATAACCTTCAATTCCCAATTGAGTAGAGAGTTGGAGGCCCTTTTTTATTAATTCTTGAGCAATTTCATGTTCTCCTAATTTATAATGCTCTCTAGCTTCAATGAATACAGCTTTATAATCGCTAGGTAGTTTCTGATTAACTTCGGATAAATATCGTAATGCTACTTCAGATAGATTCTGAGTAGCGTACATAAACCCTAGATTGTGACGGACAATTAAAATATTGTATTCTAAATTTTCTTTTTGGAATGTATCCATAGCAGAGATAAAGTGTTCCTCAGCTAATTCCCATTCTTTTAAATGAGTGCATGCTAATCCATATAAGTTATTACAGAAGGCAACTTTTAATTCATATCCAGGATGCTTTGAAAATATATCTTTAGCCTTCATTACATGATTAATACATAAAATTGATCTATGTGTATGACAATAGAAAATGGCTAACTCATAATGGAATTCAGCATGTTCAATCTCATCAGGTATTGTTTCTAACAGGTATTCTGCTTTATCGTAATGTATTTTTGCAAGACTATGATTGCCGGTAACATTGGAATGAATGGCTTTAAAGAAGTGATAATAGTATGAAAGGAAATCGTCTGTAGGAGTTTTGTAAGCATCACTTTGTTTAAAGCTATCTTTAGAAATACTTAAACTATCAATTAAATATTGATGTCTAAAATCTAGTAGTGAGTAGTATAATAATATCGTTTGATTTTCTTCTATATTATGAATTCTGTTTTCAATTTCTTGTTTAAGTAATTGAGCGGCGTCTACATGCCTAGCCCTAATTTCTTGATACCATTCATTTAATAAATGAGTTATTTGCTCGTTCCCCTGTATATGAACATTCATTGTTCAATTTCATCCTCTCCAAAGATATTATGCAGCAATTAGTATCATATCAGAAATTTCCTCTATCAAAATCTATTTAATAGCATTTATCAATATAAGACGGAATATTCTATCAATTTATATTTGTTGAGATTCAAGTAGTATGTATTATTGTAATTTTTATAACAATAACCTCTTTTTTCAATTTAAAGATTTGATCAAAATATATTTTTTTAACAGGAGGAAAGGGAGCTATACCTAAGTAATTATGTATAGGGATAATAGAAAATAGAAATAAATAATAACGGGGAATTTGAAATGTTAGAGTTAAAAGAAAAGCAAGTGAGAAAAGAGATTTTGGAAGAAGATAAGATGTTTAATATCTTGTATTATGTGAATAAAGATGAGTTAAATATGATTTCTGATTTTAAAGAATTAAAAGAGGGTTGTATTCGTATAGCAACAAACTTATATGGTAAAAATTCATCTGAAGTACAAGCTGTCCAACAAGCTTTTAAAGCAGCTTATATTTAATCTCTTAATAGGGTGTAGCTTATTATTCGCTATTAATAAATGGATAATAATATTTTGACATTAGAAAAGGGAACGCTTATAGAGTGTTTCCTTTTCTAATGTAATTGACTTTATTTTTTAGATCTCACATAACCAGCTGCTTGAGCATCAGCTTCTGAACAGAACCAAACAATATTGTCTTTTGTAGAATCATAATATTGTCCACCAGGAACATGGTATTTTTTCGAATTGGCATTTCCTTTAATTTGTCCTTTACAAGTGGTATTGGCTTCTTTGTCATCACTAGGATCATTTTGGAAAGGTTTCCGATTAGAACCGTTATGATTACCACTAGATGAGGAAACAACAGCATTACTTTTTTGTGAAGCTTCTTCCTGGGCCTTACGGTTAGCTTCTTCCTGAGCTTTACGTTGAGCTTCTTCCTGAGCTTTACGTTGAGCTTCTTCTTGAGCTTTATGGTTAGCTTCTTCCTGAGCTTTACGTTGAGCTTCTTCCTGAGCTTTACGTTGAGCTTCTTCTTGAGCTTTATGGTTAGCTTCTTCCTGAGCTTTGCGTTGAGTCTCTTCTTGAGCTTTACGGTCAGCTTCTTCCTTACTCTTTGTGTCTGCTGTATCTTTTTTAGTATCTTGTGAAGTGGCAACTTTGGTGTCTGCCTTTTGTACAGTTTGATTGGAAGTTGATTTTCCATCAATAAATACAATACCCATTAAAAAGAAAGCTAGTGCTAGATATAAATATGAATATACTACTTTCTTTCTGGTTTTAATTTGTATTTTGGGTAACACAAATTGTGGTTTGATTAATCCAATAATTAAAGCAAGTAAGCTTAACGAAAATCCCAAAAAACCAATATTAACAAGGGCAGGGCGAATAGAATTTGGAATAATTGCTTGAAGTATTAAAAATAAAATAAAGATATAAACAATGGAAGCAATAAACATTTTCCATGCGGTTTTAGAGCGATAACCAAAAATTTTTCTCCAGTTCATTTAAGAACCTCCTTATCTAAGATACTAGATTTTGCTTATAAATTATAATAATGTAATGATTTAATATCGAGATGTAATTCATCACCTCTCATTTAATAAAATTAATGTATTTATGTAACAAATATACATATGTAAGCATATCATTGTCGTTAACAAATTTTCCATTTTTTATTTTCATTTTTTCTTGCTTACTTGAAAGATTTTAGTATAAATGAAAGTTTAATCATCATCTAAAAGGAAAACTTGGTGTTAAAATATGAATTAATATAAGATAGTAAGTATTAATTAAACTATATAAGGAAGTGAGTAAGTATGAAGAGAAAAATATCAGTGGTTGGTGCGGTAATTGTTAATGAAAATAATGCAGTCTTATGTGCATTACGTTCTCCTACAATGACGTTACCAAATTATTAGGAATTTCCAGGTGGTAAGATAAACAAGGGAGAAGAGCCACCAGCTGCATTAATTCGTGAAATTAAAGAAGAGCTTGGATGTACAATTGTTGTAGATGAGAAGGTAGAGGAAGTCGAGTACGAGTATGAAACTATTGTTGTTCATCTTACTACATATAAAGCTAGAATCTTGGCAGGTAAGCCTAAAGCTCTTGAGCATGCAGAGCTAAAATGGATGAGTATTAAAGATTTAAAGCATTTAAAGTGGGCACCTGCTGATATTCCTACCGTAGAAGCACTGTAGGAATATTTTAATGAAATATCCTTGAGAATTATACTTTTATTATGTAATATATAATTATATTGTTAGTTTATTTGATTTCGTTTATTCCCACACCTACCTTATGTGTTGTGGTTGAGTTGTAGAAGCAAGTTTTTTCTTGTTTCAATTTTGAGAGGGCTTCTTTGAGCCGATTAGTGTATATAGCTTATTTGCTATGCACGATTAATCGACTTAAAGGAGCCTTTTTTGTTTGTTTAAGTGGAGGTTTAAAGTAGGTTTTAAGCTAAAGAGAAATATGATTGTTTAGAAGGAATATATAGTGATGAATTGAAACCTATAGCATCTAACAAAAAGAGTTATATGAAATTATAGTAAGTTAAATCTCTTATAGAGATTTCAAAATACCGAAGTAATAAGCGTAGTTAAAGGGGAAGGTCTCAAATTTTTAAAGGGACACAATAATGCATCTATAGAAGAGGAGAATAAAAATTGAAACCAACTAGAGAAAAGTACGTAATTAATGGGGAGTATACAATAGAACGTAAGCTTTTACATAATGAAATCATTAAATTATTTCTAAATGATCAGCCGCAGCAAGAGCAAGAACCTGAGGCTATATTACTTGGTGGTGGTTCTGCTGCTGGAAAAAGCTCAATTGGAGAGTTAGTAAGTAAGGGATATAAATATCAGAAACAAAACATGGTTTGGATAGATCCTGATAAGATCAAAGAACAAATACCAGAATATCAAGAGTTAATAGAATCTGGGAATATTGAGTTAATGAAACAAGCAGCATTTTTAGTTCATGATGAAAGTAGTGATATTACCATGAAACTTTTAAAAATCTGCATGAAAAGAAAAATAAATTTTATGTATGATGGTACAATGAAAAACGAAGTAAAATACAAAAAGTTAATTCAACAATTAAGACTAGCAGGTTTTAGTATTAAAGCAATTATTGTAGATGTTCCAATCAAGGTTGCCTTAGAGCGATCCAATTTGCGTTTTAAAGTAACAGGAAGATTGGTACCCCAAAGTATAATTGAAGAAAGCCATATGAAAGTAGCGACTACTTTTTCTAAAATTAAAGATTTAATAGATTGCTATACTTTATATGATAATACAGGGAAGGAACCAGAAGTTTTTGCTTTTAAAGAATCAAAACGAGTAAAAGAAATTATTGTTGATGAATGTAGAAATAATCAATTTATCGAGAAATCAGCTCTTGTTTTCAAGTGAATATATATCGTTTAAGTTTTATAAAATAATTAATAGATATTATCCTGACATTTTATTATATTATTGATATAATAAATACAGGAGGCGATATAAATGGAACTTAAAGACCTTATGAATTATATTGAAGAAAACAAAGAAGAACATTTTCATGATTTAATCGCTAAAAATGAACGGGAAATTGTAAAAAAAGAAGAAGAAGAGAAATAAAAAATTTAAAATAGAAGAGTTGGCCTTTTGGGTCAACTCTTTTGTTTTTATAAATGGATATAAAGTTGGATTTCTCAATTGTTGAGTAAAAGGAATTGCAGAATTTTTCTGTAGAGAAGGTTGTTTGGTATTGAAAATGAAACAGACAATTTGCTAATCATAGGAGAGTTTTTTAGTATTATATTAAATAGAAAATAGCGTAATGAGTTAACGCTTTAGGAGAGAGTATATGAATCATTTTATTGTTATGCAGGGGCATACATATCAAGAGGAAAAAGGATTAGAAATTATTTGGTCACCTAAAAAGGATAGAGGCGGTAATGTACCACATTCATGGAAAAGAATGATGGATGTAAAAGAGGGGGATCGAATCTTTCATTATGTAAAAGGGAATATTGTAGCAGTTAGTATAGCTGAAGAAGATTGTAAGGAATCGAATAAACCATCGATTATGAAAAGCCATGATCAATGGAATGATGAAGGCTATTTGGTATCTTTAAAATATCATGAGTTAGAAAAACCAATTAATATACGTGAGAAATTTGAAGAGATATCGCACCTGTTGCCAATTAAATATTCACCTTTTCAATCAGATGCAAATGGAAACCAAGGTTATTTATATCCATGTAATGAAGAATTAGCCCTTAAATTAATGGAACTAATTGGTGATTCAAACATTTATAAAATAAATGATGAGCAATTAGAGTTAGCAGTTGATCCGGTAAGAAGGACAGAAAACAACACATTAATTCCGGTTATAGCTGAGACGGAATCCGAAGTAAAAGCGAAAATCCGAATTGGACAGCAAAAATTCAGAGAAGAATTAATGGAGATTTGGAATGGAAAATGTGCATTATGCGGAATAAATTTACCAGAATTGTTAAGAGCAAGTCATTCTAAGCCATGGAAAGATAGTACAAGTATGGAACGCTTAGATCCGTATAACGGTGTACTACTGTGCTGTAATCATGATGCTCTTTATGATAAAGGGTTTATCACATTTGATGGACAGGGACGACTGCATATTTCCTCATTAATATTGGAAACAGATTATATGAAATTTGGATTAATACCAAAAGCTAAGATAGGAATTCAACCGGAGAATAAATTATACTTTAAGTGGCATAAGAGGAATATTTTTAAAGTAAAATAGTATAATTTTTAACTTCAAGGACAGGAAGAGCATAAGAGAGATGAATTGGGTTATTCAGTAAAGGGGAATGGTACATGTATAACTGTAATCAATGTGGGACAGAAATGATTATGCAATTACAAGATAGATATAGAGAATATTGTCCAAAATGTGAAGAGCTTAAACCAAATAACTTGGTATACTATAATCTATATGAATTACTAGATTATATGGAAGCGAATCACTACATGAGTAAGGAAAATATGCTACATCATTTTTTGAAATGGGAGTTTGATTTAACGAAAGGGAATATATTCAAGTTATATCTAGACATAGATAAATATAATTAATCCAATGATGAGGATTTTACAAGACGATTAGAGGATTATATGAAGGGAATTCGATTAAAATTAAATGTTAAATATGAAGATGATTATATTTGGATTAAGGTTAATTAGATGGAATTCCAGATGTAATGAATTTTGTTTTAAAGAGATAATAAGTAATTGAGAGGAGATTAATAGTGATGGAAGATTTGCAAAAGGCAGTAATAAAATTTCGAGATGAGAGAAATTGGGGGCAATTTCATAATGCGAAGGATCTAGCAATTTCCTTAAATTTAGAAGCATCAGAGTTACTTGAGACTTTCCAATGGAAGTCTAGTGAAGAAGCAACAGAGACGAAAATGCAGGAAATAAAAGAAGAAATGGCCGATGTAATGATTTATTTACTTATGCTAAGTGATAAATTAGATATCGATCTAGAAGAAGTAGTACATGCTAAGTTGGAAAAGAATGCAGAGAAATATCCTGTAGAAAAAGCATTTGGAAGTAATAAAAAATATAACGAACTGTAAAGCGATAATCGTTTTACAGTTTTTTGAAATGGTTATGGGAAAGCAGATGGTTGAGATTATGATTTGGATGTATGGATTGTATTCTAAAAGTATGCAATCCACACATCCTCAAATATTCTTAAAATTAAAAAGTAGGGAGTTATTCAAATGCTATCATTTGCAGCAAAATTATCTTCATTTTACATAATTAAAAAGAAGCGAAAAGAGTTTGAGCAAGGTTGTATTAGAGACCCTAAAATAGACGGAATACCAGTAGTTTATATTCAACGAGATAAAAAGAATATATATGTAGGTAAGTCCACAGATATTTATGGCCGTTTCATTGCACATTTAAATGATGAAGATAAAACATTCAAGGAAGTTATTGTGATAAAGAGTGATTTATTTAATGAAAGCTCAATTAAACATATTGAAACATTATTAATTGAATATTTATTAGCTGATGAAAAATTTAACTTACTGAATAAAGTCAGAGGACAAAAAATTCATTCCTATAATGGAATTGAAAATGTTGAAAATATGTTTGGAGAAATTTGGGCTCAGTTAATGAAAGAAGGTATAGCTAGTGAGAATTTAGGTGAGATACATAATAAATTTATTTATAAATATTCACCATTTAAAGAGTTATCGGCAAATCAAATTGAGGTTTGCAAAGACATTTTTAATACAATGCTTACTACATCAAATAGTCGACATTTGATTACAGGGGACCCGGGTACCGGTAAAACAATTGTATTAACAAACATCTTATATGCTCTTGCGTATGACGATAAAACTGGTAAAGCACGTGAGGGGCTGTCTCATGAAGACATTGCACTTATTGTCCCACAAAATCATTCTTTAAATTTATATAAGAGTTTAATGAAAAAACTAGGTTTACAAGATATTACAGTACTTTCACCTTCATTATTTATTAAGAAAGCAAAAAATAGAGGATCTAAATATAAATATGTTTTTGTAGATGAAGCTCATCGTCTGAAACAATATTTTGGTAAACAAGCACGTGATTTAAAACATTTAGTTACTGATGATGGTTATACAAACGAGTTGGAATTAATAGAAACATTTGCATATCATTTAACAATAGTTTATGATCCATACCAAACAATTCGACCAGCAGATATAGATACAGATGCATTCCAGAAACTTATAAAAAATTATAGAAAGCATCTTTTACATAAACAATTTCGTTTAAAGTCTGGAGATCAATATTTAGCATGGCTTCGTAAATATTTACAAATAGCAAATAATGTTGGAGTGTATGAAGAAGGGTTATTGCAGGGCTATGATTTTAAGGTAATGGACTCTATTACAGAATTAAATGAATCTATGAAAATGTTAAATGAAAAACATGAATTATGTCGCGTAGTCGCAGGTTATTCTTGGGAATGGATTACACAAAAGGATAAAAATCACTATGATATAAAAGATCCTGTTACAGGTGAGACATTCAAATGGAACTCAAAGGTAAAAGGTTGGATTAACTTTGAGAATAGTATAGAGGAAATAGGATGTATACATACTACACAAGGTGCGGATTTAAATTATGTTGGTGTGATTTTAGGGGCTGAAATTGATTGTGATTACGTAGGTGAAGAAAATGGAGACTATGATTTAAATAAGGCTAAGATTGTAGTGAATCCAAAAGAATATAAAGATCGAAACGGTCTTCCAATTAAGGGAACAGATATAAATAATGAGGAGTTAACATCCTATATTAAACGTATTTATTACGTACTATTATCTCGCGGAATAAATGGATGTTATGTCTATGCAGTAAATCAAAGTATGCAAAGATATTTAAAGGAAATAGTAAAAGCAAGTCAATAATTATGAAAAGGGGTTACCTTTAATGTGGTAGTCCCTGACAATTAGATAGCATTTAATAAGTATTTAAAAAGCCTTACTACACACAAATTGTAGTAAGGCTCTTATTATCTCTATAGAAATAAGGATTAGAAAATAACTTATCCCCTCGGAAGAAAAAAGACTTTATTTTAACTTCCCTATTGATAGGTTAACACGATAATTCCCATATTTTAATAGTCGACCTAGAAAGTTATCCAATTCTTCATTAGAAGAAAAATGTGTTTTTAATAAATAACATCCTTCACCACTTACACGATGTACTTCAGATATTTCTTCTTCTTTTTGAAAGAAATCCATAAATTCTTGATGATTAGCTGATGTGACAAACAAAGTAACAAATGCAGTCACGGTTTGTCCTAGTTTGATTCGGTTTATAGCGATTGTATATTGTTCAATAATCCCTAAATCCTCTAATCTCCTAATTCGATTTCCTACAGCCTGCCCAGTCATATGTATTTTTTGACCTAGTTCTTTCCATTGTATTCTTGAGTTTTCTCCTAATAATTTCAGTATCTCAAAATCTGTTTGATCAATAATATAAACCAATCCTTTCATCGTGAAAGTAGAAAAGCAGAAAGTGTTTCGCCAACTTATTCAGCTTATCGATACAATTCACTATACTAAGTTTATCCTCTTACATCGCATTGTTTATTAGTTATATTTACTTATAACACAGAGGACGCAACAAAAAAATACATCTAGATTTAAAGGAGGTTACAAATATGTTATTACAAGATATTTTATCGTTCAATGAAAAATTTGTAGAAAATAAGAAATACGCCCCCCGTGAAGCAACAAAAATGCCTAAGAAACGTATGGTTGTTGTTTCTTGCATGGATGCTCGTTTAATTGAGCTACTTCCAAAAGCTTTAGATATACACGATGGAGATGCAAAAGTTATCAGAAATGCAGGTGGTAAGATTGCTTCTCCTTTCGATAGTGTTATGCAAAGTGTTGTAGCATCAGTATATGATCTAAATGCAGATGAAATCTTTCTTATCGGACATCATAGATGTGGTGCAAGCCAAACTAATCCCAAAGGAACACTTCAAAAAATATTAGATCGTGGAGTAGCTTCACCAGAAATTTTAGCAGCAATTGAATATGCTGGTGTTGACCTTGAAAAATGGCTATTTGGATTCGATGATATCTGTGATTCGACTCAAGCTAATGTTGATTTAGTAAGAAATCATCCACTTATTCCAAAAGATGTTCCTGTACATGGTTTAGTTATTGATCCTCACACAGGTAAATTAGATGTAGTAGTTGATGGATATAAAACATTAAATGGTATGAAACATTAATCATTACTTAAATGAAGGGAAGTTATTAAATATGAATAGACAAGAAGCTACGCAAAAAATTATGGAAGCAAAAATCGCAAAAGGTTTAACATGGGAAGAAATTTCAAAAGTAAGTGAAAACTCTGAGACTTGGGTTGTAACAGCATTATTAGGGCAGGCTACAATGACACGTCCGGAGGCAGAAAAAATCGGTAAACTATTAGAATTAGATGAAGAAGTAGTTCAGGCATTAACAGTAGTTCCACTTAGAGGTCAAGTAATGCAAATGCCTCCTACTGACCCAATCTTATATCGATTATATGAAATGATGTTACAATACGCACCAACTCTTAGAGAATTAATCTTAGAAAAAGCTGGTGAAGGTGTAATGAGTGCAATTAACTTCAATTTAGGTGTGGATACACAAGAAGATCCAAAAGGTGGCGATCCTCGTATCGTTATTACACTTAATGGGAAATTCTTACCATTTCGTGCATGGTAATTAATTAAAAATCTATCTATACAATTAAATTGATTTTACAGATTTACAAAATCCATCCTTTTTAATCTAACTGTGTAGAAAGGATGGATTTTTACTATGAGATTCTTTTTCAGTAAAGGAGAATAATATGAATAAAAAATACTTTAATACAAGCTTTAGTATTCTACAGTGGTTTGTGTTTCTATTAGCAAATGCAATTGCATTGCCTATCATTATTGGTGGCATATTCCATTTATCAGTAGAAGATATTTCAACATTAATGCAGCGAACTTTTTTAGTCGTGGGAATAAGTTCATTTATACAAGCATGGTTTGGGCATCGCTATCCCATAGCGGATGGTCCAGCCGGTTCATGGGTAAGTATATTTGTCATACTGGGACAAGTTGCTATGCATCAGGGACAAAGTGCAAAAGACGTGTTGCAACTTTTAGAAGGTGGGTTAATTATTGCAGGTATATTACTCTTCGTTCTTGGTATAACAGGTCTTGTTCATCGAATCTTACGTTTATTTACTCCTTTAGTTACAGGGACATTTCTTTTAATTTTAGCACTTCAACTTAGTGGTGTGTTACTAAAAGGAATGATGGGATTACAAGGATCTGCAACTCATCCTGATTATCCAACAGCTACTATTGCGCTCTTTGTTTTTGCCCTTATTACTTTCTTATCAATTAAAGAGACAGGATGGATGAAAAGGTACGCTGTGTTACTTGGAATTTCATGTGGTTGGCTTTTGTATGCTCTTTTAGGAAAATCATCTTATATGCCTTCACACACAACGCTAGTTAAGTTACCAGAGATATTTGCTTGGGGCACACCTAGATTGGATATTGGAATGACCCTAACTGCAACTTTATTTACATTTCTTTTAGTTGCAAATACAATTGCGGCTATTTCAGCTGTAAAACAAGTAGCTCCCTTATCTAAAGAAAATGAAAAGCAAACACTGAACCGTGGTGTATGGGTCGGAGGTATATCACATATTATCTCGTCGTTGTTTTCTACAATGGGTATTGTACCATTACCTGCATCAGCAGGATTTATTCAATTAACAGGACAAAGAAAAGTGAAGTCATTCCTTATAGCAAGTCTTATATTAGCAGGAATTTCTTTTGTTCCCTCAATCGTAAGCTTTATATCCTTGCTTCCAGGCCCTATTGCCAATGCTGCACTTTTAGCAACATTTGTCCAAGTAATAGGCATTTCATTTCAATCGATTTTAAGCGAAGAATTAAATCAACGCCGATTAACTATATTAGGAATTACATTATTAATCAGTTTAGGAATAATGTTTCTTCCAGAAAGCGCATTTAGTGGCATTCCTTCTTCCTTACAATATGTTTTAAGGAATGGATTGCTCGTGGGTACCGTGATTGTCATTCTATTGGAACAGTTTTGGAAAGAATAAAGTATTTATATGCTTTTTTATTTGGAAGAAAATAAAGAATGAAAATCAGCATTTGGAAATATTTTAAAATATCTTGATATAAACCTATGTATTTTGTAATATATAGGTATATTGTTAGTTTATTTGATTCCGTTCATTCCCACACCTTATGTGTTGTGGTTGAGTTGTAGAAGTAAGTTTTTTTCTTACTTTAATTTTGAAAGGGCTTCTTTGAGCCGATTAGTGTAATTAGCTTATTTTGCTATGCACAATTAATCGACTTGAGGAGGCCTTTTTTGTTTGGGTTTAAACAGGTATAAATATATATTTCTGTATAAAACAACAGATTAAGATAGGAAATTTATATAGGGGGAGAAAACATAGGAGTAATTGATTTGTTTATCAGGGAAATTGGAGGGATATGTAGTTTTTTTACGTTAAATGTATACACGGATATATGAAACTGTGGTTGTAAAATAGATACATAATAGATTTACGAATCGCAGCAAAAATAATTATATGGAAGTTTTGTAGACGACATAAATGTACTCATTATAAGAAGGATGAATAGAATTTTACTGTGAATTTTTAAAAAAACGTATCAATTGATACGTTTTTTATTGTAATTCTAGTAAATATGAGGTACGATTTGAAAGGGGAAAGAATTTTAATGCATATTAGCTTTCAAAATAGGGAGACAAAAAAGCACACTAATTTTACAATCGGAGAGATTGAGCAGTACATATTAGAGTTTAAAAAATTAATTAAAAATAATCGATTTACGGTTTCTCGAAATGAAAAAAGGAAAGAGAATAATGAATTTTTAGAGGCTAATAAGATTAACGCTAGTAAAGTGAAAGAGATTCTTCTTAATATAGGAGTACGTGATTTTTGTTATGCAGTTGATAATAAAAATCCAAATTTTGCTCATGAAAAATTGTATATCTTTTGTCCACAATATGAGTTAGATAATTGGGGACAAAAGAAGTCGGTAGACATATATATTAAGATGAATCTAATTGAAAATAAGGACAGGAACAAATACATGATTGTTGTTTCTTTTCATAAAAGGAATAAACCAGTCACTTATCTTTTTAGGTAAAGATAAGTGACTAATGGTTTTAGAATGAGGGAGGATTTTTATGTTGGTTTTATGTGAGTTTTGTCGAGATATGGTAAAGTATTCTACTAAAGATGTTTCAAAAGTGACAGTCATTAGAGGGAAGCAATATCATTATGTAGGTAAAGAAGCAAATTGCGAGGAGTGTAAATCTGAAATATTTGTTCCTAACATTCATGATTATAATTTAGAACAATTAGATCATGCCTATAGACAACAGGAACAGTTAGTTACTATTTCTGAAATAAGAGAGGTTTTAGAAAAATATAAGATTGGAAAACGTCCATTGTCTTTACTTTTAGGTTGGGGAGAGGTTACCCTAACAAGGTATGTAAATGGAGATATTCCGACGAAGCAGTACTCGGATATATTGAAAAGATTAGGTAGAGATCAATCTTTTATGCTAGATATTTTGGAAAGAAATAAAGATTTAATTACTCAAAAAGCATATAGAGTCTCTAAAGAAGCAATCGCAAAGCTACAGGAAAATGATGATATTCCTTCTACGCAGACTACGAAAATCGAGGAAGTTGCTAACTATTTGCTATATAAAAATGATGATATTACTCCTTTAGCTCTTCAAAAGCTGTTATACTATGCGCAAGGATTTTGTAAGGTGTTTACTGGGACATATTTATTTGAAGATGATTGTGAATTAGGAAGTCATGGCCCGGTATATCGAGTTATTTTTAATAAATATAAAGTATATCAGTACGACAATCTTGAAGTTAATTATGATAGTACAAATCAATTAACTCAAATAGAAAAGGAAATATTAGACTGTGTAATCAATACTTTAGGTTGTTATAGTGGGAAGAGTTTAGAAAAAATGATTCTATTTGACTTACCATGGGAAGTTACGCATCTAGAATTAGAAGATAATGATCCTGGTAAACCTATTATGGAAAAAGAAGAGATAGATAATTGCTTTAATACAATGAAACAGGCATATAATTTAGTTACAATTTCTGATATAAAGAAATATGGCATAAAAGCATTTGAAAATATAAACAATTCAATGTTGTAACTATATCATTTTTAATATGATTGATATATGAATTTTTTACTGTTAATCAGGCCTCTATAAAGGTATTAAAAGATAGTACTAATTACAAAAGGTTAGGATTGCAGAATATAAACATTATTAACACGATGTAAATATGCATATTAAATAAAAAGTAAAGTGGATTGATACATTATATGGTAAAATGATATATATGAAAACGTCTTATGAAGTAAATTTTACGCTTTGGACCTTTAGCTCAGCTGGTTAGAGCAAACGGCTCATAACCGTTCGGTCGTAGGTTCGAGTCCTACAAGGTCCACTTATAAACAAGGAGAAAGCACTCAAATGAGTGCTTTCTCCTTGTTTATAATAAATAAAGGGGATTGTGACATGAAAATAATTGATTTAGAGACAGAAAGAAAAAAGAAGGGAAAATTAATGGTAACTATTCCAATTATAGAACTAATATATGGAGAAAAAGGGGAAATTGAATTTAAAGTAGTGGGAAAAAAAGTTGTTCCGCAATCCATGTTAGAGATGTATAAAATCTAGAAATTTAGACGAGTTATGTTTTAAGCTGAGTAAAAATAAAGGGATGCCCTAGATATAGTACTAGGACATCTCTTTTTGTTTTAACGACATTTAATTTATTATGATTTATAGGGTACTTATTGCATGTATATACTTATTACTTAATCCTAACCTACATCGTTTTAAAATTAGGTTATCGTATTAATTTGTAAGAAAGGATGAACGTGGTCCAGCAAGACATGCATCTATACGATCTACTTGACCTTTTGTAAACATAACCATAGTATCATCATCAACATAATCCATATAGTTCATAAACATATCGCCATCAGGTCCATTGTTACAAGAAGTATGTGGAAATGTTATTACAGGACGACCAGGTGCACCTTGTGAACTACCAACATTATCTCCTCCTTGATTAGGCGTATCATCAACTCGATCAGAGCCATTGCATGCATTTGCATCATCACCCCAAATATGGAATAAATTGAACCAATGGCCAATTTCATGAGTAGCTGTACGTCCTAGATGGAAAGGTTTTGCAGCAGTACCTGTAGTACCAAATGCAGTGTATGTGATAACAACGCCATCTGTTTTAGGTGGTCCACCAGGGAATTGCGCGTATCCTAAAAGGCCGTCCTCTAATTGACATACCCATAAATTTAAATATTTGTCAGATGGCCATGCATCTGCTCCATCTGTACTTTGTGATTTGACAGAATTATCATCTGCTGAAAAAGCTTGTTTAGTTGTATGGGTACGAGTAATACCATTTGTTTGATTTCCGTCAGGGTCTTTTGTAGCAAGAAAGAATTCAACTCTAGCATCACTTACAGAATCTTTAAATGCAGAAGGTACATTTGCTACATCAGAGTTCGTTGCTCGAAAATCGCGATTTAAAACATCAATTTGACTATTAACTTGTTTCTCAGAGATGTTTTGTTCCTCAGTATTCCATACAACATGAACTACTACAGGAATTTTGACAACTGGTCTTTCTGATGATGCTAAGCGTGCATTATTCAGAAATTCATTCGTTATACTTTCAATTTTAACACGTGCATTTTTATATTCTTCAGATTCATTTAGTAATTTATGATGAAGCTCAATAGTTGCGCATCTACGCACAGTAGGTGTATTTGTTCTTTCTGATGAGTTAGTTTGATTTGGCATTTTAATTTCTCCTTTTTAGTTGATATTGTGTAAGTTTCAGTCATTGTTCCAGGAAATGTTTGATTCGAAAATTATTGTATAAGCGTTTATTGTTTTTTATTTTTAATAAATTCTTCAGTCATTTTCTCAATTTTTTCTCGTTCTTTTCGATATTCTTCAGATTCCTTCAATAATTTTTCATGCATACTCATAGTTCCACAATTACGTCTGGTAGGGGGAGTTTGTTTAGAATCGTTTGTTGAGTTATTGAAACTTTCTTGATGGGTAAAGTTGTTCATGAGAATTCTCTCTTTCATTCTAAATTTGTAACTTGAGAAGCAATAAAAGCTACATTCATTCGTAAAATATCGAGAGCAAGCGGATAATGGATATGTTCAAGAGTATCGTTTGCGGTATGGTCATTAGGATTCAAAGAGTCTTCGCCCTCTATTGTTAAAACAGCAGGGATCCCCTTATTAAGAAAAGATACATGGTCGCTATCAAATGGATTTAGAGATACCTTAACATCGAGATTTGTATATAAAGATGCTACATTTTTTAATCCATTAATGAGCTCTTCAGATAAAGGTGAACCTTCAATTAATACTGCTGGTGTCGAAGTATTTAATTTTCCTATCATGTCCATATTAATAACTGCTCGAATGCGATTTTTATCTGGAGTAATTAGGTTCTCAACATATTGTTTACTACCTAATAATCCTTGTTCTTCTCCTCCAAAAAGGATAAAACGCAGATCATGTTGTACGGGAATATCTTTGAATACACGAGCAATTTCCAAAACTCCTGCACTACCACTGCCATTATCATCGGCTCCAGGAGCATTAGATGAAGGCCCTCCACTATGGTTAACAGAATCAAGATGTGCAGTAATAATAATTAAGTGTTTCTCTTCATCAGGATTTGTGCCCATTTTATTTGCGATAACATTTTGGCTATTTTCATTGTTTACGCGTATTGTTTCGCTACTAGTTGTATATCCCATTTCATTTAATATCTCACGAGTCCATGTTGCGGCTTCTTCATAAAAAGAGCTAGTAGAAAACCTTGTTGGATATGAAACTAAATGGGTTAAATATGATTGGAACTGATTTTCGCTTACTTGATTGACTAGTGATTGTATAGAATTTACAGTTGTAGAATGATTATGAAAACTGCCGGAAACAAGTAATTCATTTTTAAGATCATTAGTACCACCAGGGAAAATAGGTGTTTTCATTCTTATAGTTTCACCACCTTAATTATATTTTTGCTTAGAAAGCAGTATTTCAAATATAACTTGTGAACGAACTCATTTGTTTATACAAGTATTAACTGGAAAATTTGCATTTATAATGGTTAATTATTTTTTGATATATATGAAATTACATGAAGTTATTGGATATAAATACCATTTGGAAGTATTGTTTAAATCTTAGATAATCCTCAAAATTTTCAGGGTTAGAGAAATATAAATATTTTATTTTAAAAGTGTAGATGAAATACCTAGTGAAGTAAAACTGATACATGCTCGGTTAGTATGGGAGAAAAAGAAGAAAGGAAAGGACATAGCTATTGCGGTTTTAGATACGGGTTGCAATATTAATATACAGACGTTATTCTTTCCTATGATTTCTCAGAAAGAATAACGCCTTTTTCATTTTAGAGAGTATTTTGTCTTGTTAGCTTGATAGCGATAGGGTAGCGCCATCAAAACGCAAATTTCGTACACTAAGAGAATTTGGGAAGAGCTAAGGCTCTGATTCCCTTAAAGGACAAAACGAAGGAGAATTCCTAACAATAAAGTTGTATTCACCTAGGAAAATTAATATGCTTTGAACTAAGAGGTAAGATATTTGCCAACCTTCTTCATATTTTTTGTAGCTGGAGTTAAATACAAAATATTACAGAAGTGGAGACAACATTGATAATTAGATTTGGCCCACTGGTGCGTTGTAACTAGTCTAATAGTAATCTTTCTCGAAACTCACTGTATTATCGAAAAGAATTGCGCATGCTAATGCATTCATTGCTTATTCTTTAGTTTATTGATTATAATGATCCTATTTCTAAAATAGAAGGATGATAGGATCAATTACTAGTCATTATAAATTTAATTAAAAAACAATTGTACTAACAGCATGTAGATAATTGTTCCACCTGCTATGGAGAGAAGCATTTGTCTCTTCCATATGTGAAGGATTATTACTACTCCTACTGAAATTAATTCTGGAGCACCATGATTGCCGGATAATAAGTTCAGATCCTTAAAACAGTAAATAACTAAAAGACCTATGACAGCTGAAGGTAGTACCTTACCTAGATACTGGACATATTGCGGAGTAGGTTTATCTGATGGGAACACTAAGAAGGGAAGGAACCTTGTAATCATTGTGCCTAAAACCACTATACCAACTGTTATAACTTGTTGCAGTAAACTCATTGTCACACGGAAACCTCCTCTATGTTCTCTATTGGTTTTTTTAGGATAGTAAGTACTAATAAAATCATAATCATTGCAGGAATTATGAAATTGTTTCCACCAAAAATAATTAGGCTAAATATCGATAATCCCAGTCCTACAAGAGCGCTATAATGCTTTTTCTCCCTCATCCACTGTTCAACAAAAATCACAACGAAAAGTGCTGTCATAACGAAATCTAGTCCTTTTGTATTGAAGTGTACAAGGGAACCAAAAATACCACCAATTGCGGCTCCTATACCCCAATACAAATGATTAAGCAGTGTCACGAAGAACATAAACCAACCCTTATCAACACCTTTTGGAATATCAACAGTAGAATTAATAGAAAAAGATTCATCACATAGTCCAAAAATAAGATAAAACTTTTTCTTACCAGTTCCTTTATACTTATCTAGCATAGAAATACCATAAAATAAATGCCGTGCATTCACCATTAAAGTAAGAAAAAGTGCATGAATTGGATTAAAAGCAACCAGTAATAAATTAGCTGCAATAAATTCCATTGATCCTGCGAATATGATTAAACTCATTAGAATTGGATATATTGCACTGAAACCCAGAGAGTTCATGTAGATTCCATAAGCAATTCCTAAAAATACAAAACCAGCAAAAATAGGTATTGTATAAGGAAAAGCTGCACGGAATGCGATTCTTATTTGATTTCTATTTTTCATATTATTCACATCCTTAATCAAGAGCTTTATTGCATACAAATTTAACACATAAAATCCATACAATGAATAAGAAAATTGTATGGATTACAATTTTCTTTAGAGGAATGTGTTATTCTAACTTTAAAATAATGCTGAGTTTATATCCTTGTAATAATTTTCAAAGTTTATAAATCTTAATTTTAACTTTTAAAATTTATACTATAAAAATTTAATCGTAGAGGTGAAGCATGCCAGTAAATTCATTTGAAAATTACTCTATGTCTTGGAAACCTAATAAGGAACTATTAAAGCGTCCATTTTATTCCTCTATTGCAGCACTACTTGAACATGATATTGTAAATGGTTTTTTAGCTCCAGGAACAAAATTGCCTCCACAACGAGAATTAGCGGATTTTTTAGATTTAAACTTTACAACAATTACCCGAGCTTACAAACTATGTGAAGTTAAAGGCCTAATTTACGCAATCACAGGGAGTGGAACTTTTGTAGCTCCTAATGCAACTCGTTCCATTACTATTTCTACAGAGGAAATCAGAAACTGCATTGATCTTGGATTAGTAGCATCATTTGAGCAAACTAATAGTATTGTCGCAGAGACTATTCAAAAGGTCGTAGATAAAAAGTATTTAGAGCAACTATTAAATTACAATGATCCAACTGGTCTTCCGCATCAAAAAACGGCAGGTCTCAATTGGATGAAGTCTTTTGGCATTAATGTGGATCAAGACCATATAGCAATAGTTTCGGGGTCACAAAATGCTTTAGCGATTACATTGACAGCGTTGTTTAAACCTGGAAACCGAATTGCAACTGATGTATACACCTATTCAAATTTTATCGAATTGGCAAAAATGCTACATATTCAATTAGTACCCATTCAAGGGGATGAATTTGGAATGCTCCCAAGTGAACTCGATAAGCAATGTAGTCAATTAGATATTCATGGTATTTTTTTAATGCCTTCTTGCTCTAATCCTACTACGATTATGATTGCAAATTTTCGAAAGAAAGAGTTAGCAGCAATCATTCGAAAGCATCAAATAATTTTGATTGAGGATGATATTCATGCATTTTTGACAGCAGGGGTTATTTCTGATTATGAGCAACCAATGTTTAATTTACTTCCAGAACAAAGTGTTTATATTAGTGGAACTTCTAAGTGCATTTGTTCAGGATTAAGGGTTGCTTATATGGTATTCGGAGATGCCTTACGTAAGGATATTTTAAAGGCTATATTTAATGTCAATGTTAAAACATCTTCTTTAGACGTAGAGGTGATAACAGAGCTAGTGTTATCAGGAAAAGCTCATGAAATTGTTAAGCAGAAGAAATTTTTAGCAGAGTCTGCAAACGAAATTTATTCAGGATATTTTTCTTCCAACAAGCCTGTAGGGCATCCTTTTAGTTTTTACCGTTGGCTACCTATTCAAAATCATTATGATGCATTTCAATTAGAAACAGATTTGGAGAGGCACGGCATTCGGGTTTTTCATTCCGAGCGCTTTATTACAGCACAAACCATGCCTAATCAGTATTTACGAGTCGCTCTATCCTCTACAAACTCATTAGAAGAGTTGAAAATAGGGCTAGAAATACTAAAACAATATCTCGGCTAGTGTGAACTACCCGCCACTTAACGTCCTAACGGACTGTTTGAAGTGGGGGCTTCTCGGTTAGTCGTTACTTTTGGTAGCTAACGAATTCGTCCTAAGACAGCCGAGCTAACTCCCTTGTTCCAAGGGTTATTTTATTGCTATCTATACTAACGCCAATAGGCGTATTGCTTCATTTTTGATATTGATAGCTGCGTTATAATCTCTATCGAGATTTACACCGCATATACAAGAATAGACTCGCTCAGACAATGACATATTTTTCACATTTCCACAACTGCTACATGTTTTTGTGGAAGGAAACCATTTGTCTATTTTCACAAGTTGTTTGCCTTGTTCATGTAGTTTATAAGCTAAAAAAGAAGTGAACATACCCCAACCATTGTCAGCGACACTTTTTCCAAAATGAAGTGCTTGCGACATTCCTTTCATATTTAGATCTTCAATAGCTACAACATCAAAATGAGTAGCTAACTCTTTAGACTTATGATGAAGGAAGTTCTTACGTTGGTTTGCTACTTTTTCATGCAGCTTAGCTACACGGATACGTTGTTTATTCCAACGCCCTGAACCTTTTGTACGTCTTGATAATACTCGTTGAGCCTTTGCTAATCGGTCTAACATTTCACGATAGAACTTAGGATAATTGGCTCTCTCATCCTCAGAACTGACGTATAATTGATCCATCGCAAAGTCTAATCCAACAACTGTTTCTACTTCTTTTTGTACGATCTCTTTTTCGTATTCAGTCAAAATGGACACATAGTATTTACCAGTAGGTGTCATAGAAATCGTACATGACTTGATTATATGGCCTTGTGGTATTTCTCTATGCTGTTTGATACGTACCATTTTCAGTTTTGGCAATTTGATATGACCGTTAAGCAATATAATATTTCCGTTCACTACATTCGTTGTATAAGACTTTCTGTCTTTTTTGCTTTTGAATGTTGGGAAGTCATTTTGACCACGAAAGAAATTTTTATAGGCAGTTTGCAAGTTTAGTTGAGCATTTGCCAAAGCTAATGAATCCACTTCTTTTAACCACTCAAATTCTGCTTTGTATTTTGCAGGAGTGGGAAGCTTTTGTTTCTTTAGTTGATCCTTATCATCTTTATGTTTTTCATACGCTTCTTTCCGTTCAGCTAACATTCTGTTATACACGAAACGTACACAACCGAAGGTTTTACGCATAAGATGTGCTTGGTCTTTTGTTGGATACAAACGGAATTTATATGCTTTATTCTGCTTTGTCATATCATTTCACCTCACTTTTCACTTTGATTTTCAATATATGTTTTTACTACGTCTATTGGCGAACCACCAATAGTTAGCAAGCAAAAACTTCTTGACCAAAACATCTCTTTCCAAAGTTTCTTTTTCACTTGTGGAAAGTCTCTTTTAATAAGTCGAGAATTTGCACTTTTATAAGCATTGATGAATTTTGTCATTTCTGTATTAGGGTGTGCCTTGAACAAAATATGAACGTGGTCTACATCATGATTCCATTCAACTAACGTGATGTTATAGTTTTCAGATAGTCGAACAAACATCTCTTTTGCATAGTCTGACATATCATCATCAAACACATTTCTTCTGTATTTCACGACCAACACAAGGTGATAATATAACAAGAATACTGAATGGTTATTACTATCTAATTTCATTTATATACCAGCCCTTATAATTTATAAGACTGATTATATCAGAGGTGAAATAAAAAGGAAAACCTTTTGGCTACGCCAAACCGAAATTCATCTCCCACCTATCGTTGGGCTACGCCCTTCACACGCTTGAGGAAGGAGAATTCTTTCGGGAAGTTCGTTAAAATAAAGGAAAATGCTATTTAACAGTAAAAATGTAGTAAAAACTCTTCTATAGGCAAGAAGAGTTTTTTTAGTCTATAGTGTTCTGTAGGGATTAGTATTTTTATCATTAAAAACAATAAATAAATATATATAAATATAATGTATATGTGTTATTATGATTACGTTGGAAAATAAAGTATATTTTGATTCGTAAAAATAATTAGGAGAAGAAGGGGAAATAGCATGAAAATGAAAAAAATGATTTTAACAGGTGTAGTACTTGCAGCAACAACTTTAACATCTTTATCAAATGTACAGGCAGATACAACATTTAAAGATGTTCCAGCAAATCACTGGTCTACAAAAGCAATTTATGATTTAACAAATCGTAAAGTAGTGCAAGGGTACGGAAATAATATCTTTGGCTTTGGTGACAATGTAACTCGTGGGCAAGTTGCTCGAATGATTTATATGTACCTAAAACCAGCAGATGCAGATGCTAGCTTCAAAAATCCGTTTACTGATATTAAAGGACATTTGTTTGAAAAAGAAATCTTAGCACTTGCTAAAGCAGGATTTGTAAATGGATTTGGTGATGGAAAGTATGGTCCAGATGATATTTTAACTCGTGAACAAATGGCACAAGCACTTACAAATGCTTTTAAATTTAAGGCAACGAAAACAACAAAATTTGCAGATGTTGATAAAAATTCTTGGTCTTACGGTGCAATTAGTGCATTAGAGGAAAATGGGGTTACAATTGGTACTGGAGGTAATATGTATTCTCCAAAAATGTTTGTAACACGTGAAGCGTATAGTCAGTTCTTATATAACTCTATTAATGCAGTTGAAAAAGAAACAAAACCAGAGCCAAAGCCAGAGACAAAACCAGGGGTAACGCCAATAGGTATTCCCAATGCGTTAGTGACAGATGATTTTTTCTTTGATAGATATTCAATTGAAATTTCATCTGTAAGAGAGCGATCTATTTCTAAACAAGGTCAAAATCTTGTTACTGAAGTAAATAAGAAGTATAATGCGAATTTCAGATATAGATATGTAGCATCAGAAATTGATCTATATACTCCTAATTTACCAAGAATGATTGACTCTCATGGTTCATTTTCGTTTGTTGGGAAGGATGAAGATAACTTCTATTTCATGTTTGTCGTTGACAAATCAACTGTTGAGCTAGCGAAAAACTGGATGCATATGATAAATCCGAATTTCACTCTTGATAAAGAGATTGATAGATTAGTAAATCCAAATCCAGAATTAAAAAAAGAAATTGATAGTTTTGTAAAAAATGATAAGGATTATATCAATCGTTTTGAAAAAGATAATCATAGCGTAGAATTAAATGTAAGTCCTCTACAGTGGGTAAAACCTGGGGAGTCTGTAGTTACTCTACATCCAGATTACTATGTATTAGGAATTTCTGTACAAGGAAAGTAATATTTAAGTAGTGTATTGATTTTCGTACAGTGAAGGATAGACAATATTAGGGCTTATTGATTTTTTGAAAAAGACCTACTGTTATTGAAGTGCACCCCAATTGTTAGACACATAATTAACAATTAGAGGTGCATTTTTTTTATATGCTTTAACTGTATAGATTTTTTAAACAATAGATACTATTTCATTTCTTTTGCTTTAAAGATGGAGCACTCTCTTTTTCTCGTCAGCGTTTGAACCAACAATTAAAACCTCTTAATTCCTTTCGCAAGGCTTGTAAAATTCCAAAAGCTCAATAGGAATATTATTTTTGTATGCTATACATGCTTTTGTATCACCACGCTGAATGGTCTTTTGGTCAATTAACAAAAGCGCAGCAAACGTATTTGCTTCTATCTCTAATTTATCAACGGAAAAGAATGTATTCTTACGCAGAAAAGGTGTATTTGCATGAGTATGTAGAACCGCGTGTCCTAATTCATGGGCACAAACAGTTCTCTGCATAGATGGAGATAAATTAGTATTAATAACAATAAAACGATTTCTTTTTTCATATTTATAAAAACCATTTATTTCTTCATGTAAATCCCATGTTAGTACATGTATTTTTAAGTAATCTGCAAGCTCATAGGGGTTTTTCGTGTTGTATTTGGTGCAAAGTTGTTGGACTAGATCTCTAATGACGAATTTCAATGTTTTCCCTCCTAAGCTTGCATCAGTTATCGTCTGGATTACGATATTTCTTAGGCACGTATTTTTTATTGATTACTTTTGTTTGTTTTACAATGTACTCCATCGCATCTAATAATGACTCTACCGCTTCTTGACTCATAGGTTCACCAGAGAACATTAAACCATCTTCCCCTTGTAGATCTTTCTTTATTTCTTCCATTCTTTTTGCTATATCTTTCTCATCTTTTGGCGCTACTTGTTCGTTTGGTTCGCCTGTAACAGATCGACCAAGTAAATAGTCAGCTGAAACTGAAAAGCAATCAGCTAATTTAGTTAAAACATCATGTGGAGGGAACCTCTCTTCTGATTCGTAGTAACCTATCATTCTTTGGGATACGCCGATTTTTTCTGCCAGTTGTTTTTGAGTTAAATTCTCTTTTTTTCGTAAGGATTTTATTCTAAGTCCTATCACATCGTTCACCTCTCTAATTGAACTAATTGTTCTCTTCGAATTCATTTTAGCACAAAAAGTTCTTTTATGCATTGACAAAGAACAATTAGTTCTTTAATCTGTATTTAGAACTAATTGTTCTTATGGAGGTGTGATAATGGGAAATAAAATGTACGATCCGAAAAAAAACTTATATAAAGAAATGGCTAGCTATTGCGGAGTAACTGAACGCTATATTCGAATGATTGATCAAAAAGAAAGAACGCCATCAATGGAGACAGCTAGGAAGGTTGCACAGTTTTTTGATAAGAGTGTAGATGATATTTTTTTTAGTAATAAATCGAACTTTAAGTTCTTTTTGGTCTCGCTTTGGTTTAATAAGTCTGGAAAGTAGATTTTTTCATGAGGAAGTTAAAGGTTGCAATAAGTAAGTAAAAAAGGTTTGAAAATATGAGAGGTAGATAATATGGGGATTTTTCGAGTAAAAAAAGATAATAATTATTCCGTTATTAATAATACCGGTCTAAAGGATAAGAGGCTTTCTTGGAAGGCAAAAGGAATATTAGCTTACATACTCACACTTCCAGATGATTGGGTGTTTTATAGAGAAGAGTTATCGCAACATGCAAAAGACGGTATTAATAGCTTAAGAGCTGGAATGCAGGAATTAAAAGAGTACGGATATATTAGAAGATTTCCTGTTAGAGATGAAAAAAACAAAATTGTTAGGTGGGAGACAATTATTTACGAAATCCCAGTGGATGATTATCCACCAGTGGAAAATCCACCTGCTGGAAAACCTGTTGCTGGTAACCTACCGGTGGAAAATCACAAGCTACTAAATACTAATATACAAAGTACGAAAGAACTAAATACTGATATACAAAATATAAATCATCGTCATGATAATAAACAAAAATTAATCTCACAAAGGTTAATAAATGATGATTTTAAAATAAGTCATCAATTTTTAATGAAGAATAGAATTTCATTAAGTGAAATAGCGATTAGGGAGCTTGGTGTATTTTGTGAATCATTAGGTAGTGAACTAATTGGGGAAGCAGTAAATAGATCAATTGATGAAAATGTACCAAAGTGGAGATATGTACGTGGGATTCTTAAAAAATGGGAAACCAAAAAGGTAAAAACACTCAAGGATGTAGCTATGCTAGATGCACAGTTTGATCTTGGTAAGAATAAAAAACAATTTGGATCAGGGAATACTAATCGAAGTGAAATGGTACCAGAATGGTTACATGAAAAAGAAGATGTTCCAGAAGATCAGCCTATAAAAAATAATGAGTTAACTATTGAAGAAGAGCGTGAGAGATTAAAAACTTTATTAAAAAAATATAAATCATAATTAATATTTATAAATTTTATTAAATTGATAATAAAGGTTAGTTTATCTTTGGTGATCAAAATAAAAGCAGGATTTAAATAAAGAAAAGTAGGGGGATTATTATATGTTTGACTGGCTCAAAGATTATCAGAAACTAGAAGAAGAAATTGTATATTTAGAATATAACTTAGACAAATCAAAAGCAGAATTAAAGCGCTGGACTAGTGGGGACTTACAAAATGTACGATTAACTGCTGAATCCGAAGGGGCTAAAGTAGAAGATCGGATTGAAGCGATTGAATATGAATTAGGACATAAGATCAATGAAGTATTTGATTTAAAGATTTTAATTAATAAGTTTACAGGATTAGATCATCAAATTCTCAAAATGAAGTATGTTGATGGAATGACTTTAGAACAAATAGCGTTTGAATTACATTATAGTACAGGCTATATTCGCCGAAAACATGCTGAAATAAGAAAGATTGTCAAGTTTGTAGATGGGTTTTAATGTTACCTTTTTGTAGGATACATGCAGTGTACAGAAAGTATTGAAAAAGTGATTTATAGTAGTAATATAAGATTTCGACGAAAGGGCAACTATTTTTATGGTTGCTCTTTTTGTTGTGAAAGAAGGTGGGCAACATGAAGTAATTTTAAAAAATTTTTTCATTTAAGTGTTAGATGTACTTAGTAGATTAAGAGTTTTATAGAAAAAAATAATAGGAAAATAAGGAGAGATTTAGTAATGAGTATATTAGCTGCTTCAGTTAAAACAAAAAATTTGCCACAGCAAGTGTTACGTTGGCAATCAATGGTAGAAAGCGAATGTTCTGCACAAGGTGTACCTGAGTTAGTTCCTTACGTGCTTGGAATTATTATGGTGGAGAGTGGAGGAAACTCTGAGACAACACCTGATATTATGCAGTCTAGTGAATCACAAGGTTGGGCGATGAATACAATTAAAAATCCTAAAGATTCAATTTATTATGGAGTAAAGCATCTAAAAGGAGCTTTTGATGATGCAAAGAAAAATGGTATTACAGATTTAAGTGCCATTGTTCAATCGTATAATTTTGGACGAGCTTACCTTCGCTGGTTAGCTTCTAACAATAAACAGCATTCATTACCGGTGGCAGATCTGTATTCTAAAACAGTTGTTGCTCCATCACTTGGAAATACGACTGGTGTTATGGTGAAATATAGTCAACCTATTGCTGTTGCATATAATGGTGGCTATCGATATAAAAATGGAGGGAATTTCTTCTACTCTGAAATTGTTAAACAATATGTAGATTTTGATGAAGCTGGTAATAACAATAAACCAATACAACCGGTGGGCTTGGGGATTGCTGTAAATAAATATCCGAATAACGGTGGTATTAATCTATATAGCCAACCACAAGGTGGACATTTTACGAGAGTAATTTATGATAAAACACCGTACCTTATTATAGATGCAGCATGGTTTGAAAATCCTATGATTTGTCTCGGAAACGAGGCATGGGCTGCTCTGGAACATTTCGATGTGCAATGGTTCAGTGCTTATTCAAAATATCCACCAGGTGGCGGTATTAACACGTATGATGGTCCTAACGGAAATTATACAGGTTTTGTAGATGGGTCTGTTCCATATAGACTTTTAGGACGAAAAGATGGTTATTTGGCGATTGGAAATAATGCATGGGTAAAAGAAGAACATTTTGATGTTAGATAATAACGGGGAGCTTTTCGTTCGGTTAATCTTAAGATTTGAAAAGCTAAAATACATCCAAAAAATAATAAATATAGACAGTGAACGAAGGTGCTCATTCAAGCACCTTTTTTATATTGTGTAAAAATAGAAAGGAAGACTAATATGGCAAAATTTATTTATCCTACAGATACAACAAGAGTAACAAGTGGTTTTAGAGGAAGTAGACCAGATCATCATGGGGTAGACCTTGCTGAAGCGGGCTATCATCCGATTTATGCAGCAGCTAGCGGGCAGGTTAGCCGTTCTTATCTTTCATCTAGTTATGGTGAATGTATTATGATTGTGCATACTATTGATGGAGTTACATGGGAAACTGTATACGCTCATATGCGTAGTGGTTCTCGAACAGTAAAAGTAGGCGATTATGTTACACAAGGACAAACTATTGGGGTTATGGGGAACACAGGGGAGTCTAGTGGCCAACACTTACATTTTGAATTGCATAAAGGGCGCTGGGATGCTAGTAAGAGTAATGCTGTGAATCCACTAGATTATTTGGGGAAAGGTGACAGTGGCAACAATACTGATAAACCGATACAACCAGTAGGTCTTGGAATTGCTGTAAATAAATATCCAAATAATGGGGGTGTTAATCTATATAGCCAACCACAAGGTGGACATTTTACGAGAGTAATTTATGATAAAACACCGTACCTTATCATAGATGCAGCATGGTTTGAAAATCCTATGATTTGTCTCGGAAACGAGGCATGGGCTGCTCTGGAACATTTCGATGTGCAATGGTTCAGTGCTTATTCAAAATATCCACCAGGTGGCGGTATTAATACGTATGATGGTCCTAACGGAAATTATACAGGTTTTGTAGATGGGTCTGTTCCGTATAGACTTTTAGGACGAAAAGATGGTTACCTGGGTATTGGAAATAATGCATGGGTAAAAGAAGAACATTTTAATGTGAGATAGTATTTTGAAATCTATAAATATCAAATTAAATGGAAGAAGCAGTGTGATACTTTTCTATGAATTCGTTTAAAACGATTATGTAGGAGTGTAGAGAGGAATTAAAGGAAGAGCAACTGATAAACAGTTGCTCTTTTTCTTTTTTAGCAGGTGAAGACAAGGAATTTATTAGAGAAAATGCTGGCCGTATGGAGATTAGGTTACTAGATGTACTAAATAATGCAGTGAGAATTTTAAGTAATAAAAACGAGAGAATAAAAAGGAGATGTTCAGTAATGGAGATTAGAAAAAAATTAGTGGATTCAAGTAAATATGCTATAAAATGTCCTAATGCAATGAAGCCAGAATTCATCACAGTACATAATACGTACAATGATGCATCAGCTGAAAATGAAATTTCTTATATGATTGGAAATAATAATGCAGTTTCGTTCCATGTTGCAGTAGATGACAAAGAAGCAGTACAAGGTATTCCGTTTGATCGTAATGCTTGGCATGCTGGTGATGGTAACGGAAATGGTAATCGTAAATCCATCGGAGTGGAAATTTGCTATTCTTTAAGTGGTGGGGATAGATATTATAAGGCGGAAGATAATGCAGCAATTGTTATAGCTCAGTTAATGAAACAATTCAACATTCCAATTAGTAATGTACGTACACATAAATCTTGGAGTGGGAAACATTGTCCACACCGTATGCTTGACGAGGGAAGATTGGATCAATTCATTGAGAAGGTAAATAAAGCATTTAACAACAATAATAATAAACCAATACAGCCAGTAGGTCTGGGGATTGCTGTAAATAAATATCCGAATAATGGAGGGATTAATCTATATAGCCAACCGCAAGGAGGATATTTTACGAGGGTAATTTATGATAAAACACCGTATCTTATTATAGATGCAGCGTGGTATGAAAATCCTATGATTTGTCTAGGAAACGAGGCATGGGCTGCTCTGGAACATTTCGAAGTACAATGGTTCAGTGCTTATTCAAAATATCCACCAGGCGGTGGTATTAACACATATGATGGTCCTAACGGGAATTATACAGGTTTTGTAGATGGATCTATTCCATATAGAGTTTTTGGACGACACAATGGTTATATTGATATTGGAAATAATACATGGGTAAAAGAAGAACATTTTGATGTGAGATAAGATTAAAGAATTAGAGTCACCAAAGAAATGATCATTCAAGATTTTAGATTAGTAATTTATATATTGGTTTGCCAAAGGTGATATGATTTAAATAAAAATCAGCAATGGTGAGCTTGTCTTATTAACGCCATGGAATGGTACATGTAAGTAGCTTTTTATTCCTGAAGTATAAGCAGTAAATAAACGATTGATCAAGTTAATAAAGACATTGTATTAACAAAAAAGAATAAAATTATAGAGTAGAAGGTATAAAAAGACGATTTCTAAAGTGCAATTAACAACTGAAGAATTAACAAAAATAACAACTGAGAAGAAAGAGAAAACATAGGCTGGTTTATTTTCGGTTGTTTACAAGGAGAAATAACAAAATAACAAATCAAACTCCAATCCAAACACAGAATACAAATTCAGGAAACAATCAATTACAGAACCAAATTATTAATTAAATTAAACCATACCAGCCCTAGAGAAGTTAGTTATGCAATTCATTCAAAATCCGGCTCCAAATAAAGATATGACACCAGGTAATGATATATAATTTATGAAAGTTAATAACTTTGTAAATATTTTATTGAATGCAGGAAATTTTATTGAAGTATATGTATACAGCTGATAAACAAAAAATAATGAGATGTAAAGCAAAGCGTATGTAATGTAGGCTTTTTTATGTTGAATTAAATAAGAAGTGGGAAAGAGGTGGCAAAATGGATAGTTTACAAGAGGTGAAAGGTGATATTCAGGAAATAAGGCAAGATATTAAGGATATACGATTAGAGATTAGAAGTTTAGAAATGCGGACGACAGGTAATGAAAAGGACATTATTAATATTAATAAGCAATTAGACAAAATCAGTGCTAATACAACTTGGATCCTACGCCTTATTATTGGTGGACTAATTGGAGCTGCTCTTACCTTCTTTTTGAAAGGAGGAGGTATGTAATGATTGAAATTACGGCAATGATTGGAGTTGTTGTAGGAATTTCTCAAATTGTAAAAACAACGGGACTGCAAACAAAATATATTCCGTTATTTAATTTAACACTTGGCATTACGCTAGGTGTTTTATTTTTGTCTCAAGATATTAAAGTGAATTTATTTCAAGGAATGATTATTGGATTGTCAGCTAGTGGATTATTTGACCATACAAAGATTGTAAAAAAGGATGCCGATAGAAAATGAAAAAGAAATACAAGCATATTTTATCCATAGTTGTTGCAATGATTTTAGTAGTATCAATTGAAACAAATGTATTTGCTGATAGAATTCTATTTATTCCTGATTTACCAAAACAACCATACCGTTATGGTGTTGGAGCTTATGAAGGTGTTGTGGCACATTCTACAGCTACCCCAGAGGCGCCAGCAATTAATATTCAAAAATATGAGTCTCGTACATGGCGTTCAGCGTTTGTTCACTACGCAGTAGATTGGGATGAAAAGGTTCAAATTGCATCTACAAAACATCAGGCATGGGGGGCAGGTCCAGCAGCAAATGCTAGATTTGTTCATGTTGAATTGTGTGAGACAAGTGATCCATTGAAATTTAAACGTTCATATGAAAAATATATAGAATTAATTGGGGAAATCTTGCGAGAACGAAATATTCATCCCTCTAAAGGATTATGGACACATAGGGATATTACGTATAAATTAGGTGGGACAGACCATGAAGATCCACTTGATTATCTTCGTAGTCATGGTGTATCTGAGGCTAAGTACCGAGCAGACGTGTTAAAGGTTTATAACGGGAGCACGATTACAGTGGATACCAAACCACAAAAAACAAATGAAATATCTGGTACAGTAGAGTCGAATGGTATTGCATATATTGAAGGATACAATGTAAATCTCCGCTCTGGACCATCAACAGAAAATAGTGTTATTCGTAAGCTACAAAAAGGTGAGGCTTATAAAGTATGGGGTAAATTAGGAAACTGGTTACTTCTTGGTGGTAACCAATGGATTTATTATGATTCCTCATATATTCGTTGCCAAGGCAATGAACCTGCTACAGTAATTGGTAAAAAAGTTATTTCAAAAGTAAATAATTTACGTTTCTATGATTCTCCATCTTGGCAGGATAAAGATGTTGCTGGTACTGTAGATATGGGTTTAGGATTTATTATTGATACAAAGGTAATTGTAAATAATTTATCACAATATAGAGTGCACAATAGTAAAGGTAAAACATATTATGTAACAGCAAACGAAGCCTATGTGTATGTGAAGTGAAAGAGAGGATCTGCTCTACTATGGGGCGATCCTCTTTTTTTATTATGTATAAATTAGGTTTAATGGTGAAAAGAGGAGTCTATGAATGATTTTTAGTTTGGAAAAATATTCTTGATAGAAAAATAATATAGTGTTATATTTTAATTTAATAATGTATCTTTCAAAATGGGTTTTTGACATGCTATAGATTTACTTCAAGATGCCGATTCTGTGAAAACAGAAGGTAAGGTATTAGATAAAGAGACATAGTGTTTATAATGGGTGTTAATCCTGTATTATAATTTAGGAGAAATATATCAAGTAAGGAGTTTTTTTATGCCGAAATGGGCAAAGCGGATTGCCATGTTTATGATTTTTATCTGTAGTATTTTAACTATCGACGCTCTTGTTGGTAGCAAAAAAGGTATAAAAGCCATTACAGCAGCAGTTGAGGAATTAACCGCAGATGAAAAAAATATAGGAAATCAAAAAGAAGTAAAGCAAGGAGCCGAAACAAGTGATTATAAACATTTAGACAAGCAGCATTATGCATGGGTAATGGATGATTATTTAAAGGACCTATCTGATGTGGCGAACCGATTTAGCATTTTAGAGGCTGATGCAGAAATTAAGGGTACTATAAACAAATCATGGGTTTCAGATGTAGGCGATGTTTTCTATAAAATGTCTTATCTTATCTCTAGTATACGATATGTAGAACCCCCAACAGAATTAAAGGGTCTACATTCATCTATTTTAAAGGCGATGGATAACTTGCAATTTGTTATAGACAACTATGGAGATGCTGCGAGCCAAACAGATTTAGCGAAATTAGGTAAATGTTTAAAATCATTAAGAATTGCTAGGGATACAATAGACGAGGCGCGTAGTGAATTATCAACTTATGAATAATTATCATAAAAAACCAATTAGTATTACAGACAGAACATCCTAAAAAGTATATATGAAGTTTAGCGTTTTCTTTGCGGTTAAGGAAACATTAGTCTCAAAGGTTTCAATTCTAATGCTTGGTATATGAAAGAGGATAACAAGTGAGGAATGGAAGGTTGGAAAGATCAAAGCTGTTGAGTTCATGGACAAGGATGGCATGAAGAAAGCGACATTTTATAAGAAAATACGAGGAAATTAAATCTCTAAAACAGTATAAATGGATGTTAAAATTTTTGTATTTGACAATGCAACCACAGTCATTAGAGAGGATATAGTGGTCTGTGTAGCAACGGAATCAAAACTTACGTTAAGTATTAGCGTGATTTGGTTCTATTGCTATACAAAGGCCATCATCACCATACTGAATAAAGTGAACAAAATATAGATTTGATTCATAAGTCGGAGGAAGGCACCTCAGGGTGTCTTTTCTTTTGGCCATTACAGCCATTGTTTACTCATTGATTTTTTATGTTCATTTGTTATAATTATTACTACAGTAGTATTACAGTAATACCTTGGGTATATAATAAAAGAAGAGATACTCGATACATCTCTTCTGGTAACTGTTGCCGTAAGGCGGGTAGTTACTAAATAAAGTTAGTTTCTTTTTCTAGAACTTCCCTTTTGCTTCCGACGGCGTAGGGAGGTTCTTTTACGTTTTTTGCTAATATTATTCACCAGTTTGTTTCCATAACCGGTAACAAGAATTGTCAAAAATACTTTCAACAAATCCTGTAGCAAAGAAAGTAAATATTCCATCATAGGAGTCACCTCCTTTCCCTCTACATAAAAAAAGAGAAAGGATAGCAACCAACCACCCTACGTCATACAGTTAAATCTATTTTATCATAATAGTACAATCTTACCAATATAAACAAGACCACCATTATTGATAGTCTTTTTAGGTAGATTTAGAACAATTAATTACAACATGTTTATAGTGTGATTAATATATAATAATTTCGCCTTATGACCTTTCTCATAAACTAAACTATTACATGGGATATATTTTTTGTACCACGCTTTGTTAATGCATTTAACCTTCGTAGGTGTTGAAGGTTTAGAATTATTGTTTAGTATAGTCATATCATTAGAACATCCTGCGGTATTTAGACAGAATGTAACTAATAAACACGATAGTAATAATTTATTCATATAATCACTTCTAATTCTTTATTAGTTAACATTTTTTCATGAAATACGTTCTTTACTAATTTTACATTACATTAAAGTTCAGGAAATATTCTTATACTCATAAATTGTTACATTTGCTCTAGGGGAACTTTGTTAATAATAAAAGTCATTCTAGTCGAAGAAAGGCATCTTATTACTGATAAAGGTAAAACTGTTAGTTATCTAATTCTCCCAGTAATTATGTATTTGAAGTATGTAACACAGGAACTAATAGCAGAAAATGAACTGAAAGGTACATAAATAGGGATAATATGGAAATTGATCTTTTGATTATTTATTGTACTATAGTTTTTCTGCAAAAAAAAGTATGTGCAGAGACTAGATTATTAAAATTACAATGTAGGGAGCTGGGGAGGGAGTTAAAACAGGGTGATAAAAAAGTTTTAGAAAATATACATGTGACAATTTTGAGTGTCATAGGTGTATTAATGTTGTTTTGTATATTAAGTTAAAATACTATAATAAACTTTCTTTAATTTATAAAGAAATTTCACCTTCATTAGCTAATAATGTAGGGCCGATCCATATGGAAAATATGTTCAAACCTTTACTTGAACATGGCCATGTTTAGAAGATTAATATAAACATGGAAAAAAACGTCTTGAATTGGGCGTTTTTTTAAGTTTATACTTTTAAATTCAAGAAGTCTAAACTTAGTGTGATCAAACTGAAAACATCCTCATAAAACCTAGTTTTAGTCAGTGGTTTAATATGAATTATATTTATAATAATATAAAATGTTAGCAGGTAATAAATGAATTTTCTACAATCAGTATCAAACGTCAAATTCTTGTAGTAGAGTTAACGTCTTATGCTCATCAAGTTAACAAAATAAAATTCTATCTTAAAATGAAATAATGCATATGTAGATACAGTTTAATTTAACTGCAATAAATATTATAATAAATAAATATAAAATATAACACTATGTGATAAAGAATATGAAATGTGTATACGTTTGTAATAGCTAGTTTTGACAAATTTATATTAAATTTATCAAAAAGAAAGAGGAAAATGAGCGATGAAAATCAGTTCAAGCATAAATAACAGGCTTTATCCTTTAAATACTAGAGTTTTAAAGGAAACAGGTTCAAGTACTACAGCTTCACATTTGGTGAACAATAATCAAAAATATATTCCTGAAAATAAGACTGGGGATAATCAACTTTCTGAAAAAAATATAGAACAATATATTAATAACAAATATAATTCAATCAACTCACAAGGTCTCTCTATATTTGAATTTCTTAAAATGTTATTGGATAAAGGTGTACCTATGTCGATAATAACAGAAATATTAGTGGGATTTGTAGAGGGGCACAGTAAGAAGAATGAAGAAACGGAGAAAGAGGTAGAAAAAGGATTAGAGAAAGAATTAGTAAAAGAATCAGATAAAGGATTAGAAGAAGGAATAGTGAATGCTCGAAAATAATAAAATTTGTTAGCATTGAGCCGTTCAATGCTAACATAGAAGATAGATTTCACGGGCTTGTTTCAAGTATATATTTTTTTTGCATGTTAGTAATAAATATATTAATTTCTGTTTATCGATTCCTTACTTTAATAATATAACTAGATGGATAGCGTTCCATCTAGTTATATTATTCCTTTTAAATTAATTATAGCTATCAGCTATTACCATAAACTCTTTTAATAATACACCGCCTTCATACACTTTAACTTTTATTTTTCCAGCACTTAAATTAGTTAATCTCCCTTTATGAGAATCAACTTCCCAATGTCCGGTTTCACCAGATAATTTATAGTAATATTCGTTACTACCTGTATTTTTATTATATTTTACAGGTAAATTATAATACTGAAATTCCTTTATTCGATAACAAACGGTATTATTTGGACATGCTTCTTTTTTAGCTAATTTACTTGTGGGTAATTGTTGGCTATTATCTGCTGCAAATACTCCAACTGATCCAGAGAATAAAATGCCTGTAGTTAATACACCGCCTACTATTTTTTTGAACATATTTACATCTCCTTTGATTTTAAAAAATTTTTAAATTAACTTGTTTTTTTCTCTAAATAAAACCGAAAACTAACATATTAAATTGTTAACTACTCTTAAAAACGCCTTTTTAATTTTGTGAAAGCTTCCTTGCATCATTTAAAAGCTGTAATATACCAAATAGCAACAACATTTCCATTTTTATCGAGTACTCTGCCTTCAGCTGCTCCTTCTTCATATGCTGTTACTACACCAGTTTTAGGGTTTACATAAATTTTGTTTTCACTAAATAAGACATATTTGTATTGTTTTCCGCTTGGCGTCATTGACCAAGGTTTCCCCACTTTAATATGCATAAATTCACCTTGCACGTCAGATACTTGATAAACCGATTTTGTTGATTCTTGATTGTTTACTGCAGCGTGAGTCTTAGTAGTAGCAAAAGTTCCTAAACCTCCAATTCCTATGGTAGCTGCTAACGCAATTCCAACAAATTTTTTCATTTGATAATGCCTCCTTCTTTAATTCATATCTGTATATTAAACGGTTAGTCTTTCATGTCACTTTCATTTACCTTACAATAACCTTAAATGGATTTTTTGAAAATTCTGACCGATGCGAGGGAGAGTATGAAAAAAAATATATTAATTGTTGATGATGACAAAGATATTATTGATCTTTTAAAGCTTTTTTTAGAAATGGAAAATTTTTTTGTTGTAGAGGCTTCAAATGGCGAAGTTGCCTTAAAGTGTCTAGAAGAAAATCATATTGATTTAGCTATTGTTGATATTATGATGCCTAAAATGGATGGTTATCAATTAATTAAAAAGATTCGTGAGACATTACAATTTCCGATACTTATTTTGTCAGCCAAATCTCAAGAAGTAGATAAAATTATCGGTTTAGGGATTGGAGCAGATGACTTCATTACAAAGCCATTTAGTGCTTTAGAAATTATAGCTAGAGTTCAAGCTCACCTTAGAAGGTCCTATGAATTTAATGATAAGGCTGTAGAAGGTACGGAAAAGCAAATTCATATGGGTGATTTAGTATTAGATCATCATTCTTGTACACTCTATAAATCAAGCGAATCCATTACTCTTAGTGCTACGGAATATAAAATCTTAACACTTTTTATGAAGGAACCAGGGAGAATATTTACTAAAAAACAAATTTTTGAAAATGTATGGTCTGATTATTACTGTGCAGATGATAATACAATTATGGTTCATATTAGTAGACTACGAGAGAAATTAGAGGATTCTCCTAAGAATCCAGTTTATATAAAAACAATCCGGGGACTTGGGTATAGATTTGCTAGGAAGGAAGAACTTTATGAAAAATAAAGTTTTATATATCTTAATTAAAAATTACGTTATATTTGCACTAGCAATAGGTTTCACGGTGATAATCTTATTTATATTTTTGATGTACCAAACAGAAAAGCAACTAGGAGAGCTAAATAATTTAAAAGCAAGTGAAGTAGTGCGTGAAAACTTTGAAACTATTAATTCAGAATCAATAGAATCATTTGGTGGTTGGGTAGAAATTCTTAATGAAAATTTACAAGTTATCTATACCAAAGGGGAAAAAAAGGATAAGCTTTTATCATATTCACAAAGAGAATTTATTACTTTATTTTTTGATAATGATCAACTTCCTTATTATTCATCTGTAGCAACATTTGTAACGAAAAAAGGTGAAACATTATATTGCCTTGTTAAGGTTCCTAAAAAAGCAATAAAGTATGAATATACGTTTTCTGATAAAAATGAGGAATACGTATATGTTTTTTATAAGATATTACTTTCTACAATCGTTTTATTTTTTGTATTTTTCTCTATGAATGTATATATATTTAGTAGGCAAATTGCTAGAAAAATAACCAGACCATTGGATAAACTAGCAACTGGATTTGAGGAAATTGCTAGTGGGAAATATGATAAAAGGTTAAACTATGAAACATATTTTGAGTTAATGCAAATACAGCATTTGTTTAATGTTATGTCGGAAAAACTCGATAAAATAGAGAAAGAGAAGAAGAGGTTGGAAGAAACCAAGCAGAAGATGCTTGTAGATTTGTCTCATGATTTAAGGACACCAATTACAACCGTTCAAGGTTATGTTGAAGCATTACAACTAGGGATCATTACAGAAAAAGGTGAAAGAGAAAGAACTTTGAATGTAATATATAATAAGATTCGAATCATTGCGGTATTAACTGAAGATATTTTTGAACTGTCTAAATTAGAGCATTCTGATTACCCTTTTGAAGTACATCCAACTGATGTATCTGAGTTTATTCGTGAATTGCTTGTAGAATATTATGATTTATTCCAAGCGAAGCGCTTAATCCTTCAATATCAAATACCCTCTAAAGAAGTGATTGCTCCAATTAACAACAGGTTACTATACCGTGCTATCTCTAATATAATATCTAATGCTCTACAGTATAATACGGCAGGTACGACCGTGTTTGTATCGTTAATTGAGGATAAAAGCAAAGTATATATAAACATTATAGATAATGGAATTGGAATACCTGAGGATATGAAACAAAGTATTTTTGATGCATTTGTTCGAGTAGATGATTCTCGAGAAAATAATGGGGGATCAGGTCTTGGATTAACTATCGCTAAGCATATAGTAGAAAAACATGGAGGGAGCATAAATTTAGATAGTACAAAGAAAAAAACACATTTCTGTATTTCTTTACCTAAATGCAGTGTGTAAATATCTTATGAAAAGTGTTAGTAAGTTAAATGGTTGAATAAAGAGAAAACGCACGATTTAGTTCCTTTAAACTTAACTCTGGTTCATATAAAATTGTATAAACATAGCAACTTAAAACTGCTCTTCTTTTTGTTAAACTTCGTGACTTTATCGGAAATCTATATTAGCATTTATGTATATGAAGTAAGCATAAAAGGAGATACCATATGAAAATAACAAAAATAACATGTAGTATGATGTTTAGTTTAATACTATTAACATCATGTGATATATCGGATAAAGAAATTAAACAAAAAGCTCAAAGTTATACAAAATCGCAGTATGGTTTTTCTGTTAAACTAAATGAAGTTGAAATACCGGGGAATTATAAAGATTTACTGGGGCCAGATGTACGGATAGCTCATGTACAGCAAGTAAATGAACCGTATTTGCAGTTTCAGCTAGCTTTGGATGGACGAATCTCTCCAAAAGTAGATAGTGATAATTATAAAATCAAAAAAGAAGCGAATGATTTAAAGGAAAAGTTCAATACATATTATGCTGGAAAAGAGAATAACGATATATTCACGTTTGAACAAATGTATACGGGAAATATTGTTTTTGATAAAAAGGAAGAAGCAGAAAAAGAAAAGAAAAATGTAAAGAAATATGTTACGGCAGTTTTTAGAAGTAATATATTTTTGGATGTAAACAATCCTGTGCATATGGAAAAATTAGCAGAGCTGGCAAGAAGTATTCAAGAATTTAATAAGATAAATGGAAATAATAAGAGTAGTGTGGAAGATATAACGATTCAGTTGCCAAATGCGGATAAGGAGCTACTACAGAGCATTACAGTAGATTATATATTAACAGCTGATGATGCAAAAAAAGCTCTTGAGAGAAAAGAGCATTATATGGAAGCTTTACTGCTTATAAAATAAAAAAGGGGCTCATTTTGATTTCTTGTTTTATCATTTTAGTCAAGGTGATTCTTTTAAAACCTCGTATAGGTAATCAGTACGATAAAATGGGAGACATTAGTCATATTTAAAAATTAAAAAAGTCCCTTAGTCATGTTAAAGGGAACTTGCTCACGCAAATGATCTGTAAATCAATTCATTTTTGATATACAGATCATTTGTATGATAATTTTTATAAATAATTGCTAAATAGTGAATTTACATAAATGCTTTTAGAAGTTCTTGAATTAATGGGATTGCTCCACCTATAAATTTTAAAACTGCCATTGCGATTTCCATATTATTCGCTCCTCTTTTTTCTTATTAAGATGTGGTGAATCTTTATAGTCTTATTATAGTAAGCGTTTACAATTATAACAATAAATTTATTTATGCAATATTGCATATTTATACATTAGGCCTCTATTAGCCATTTTTTAATGTTACCATAGCAAGGTGAGAGTCTATAAGGGTTCTCCTTAATAGGAGGAAATATGGAAAGAGTGCAAGCGATTTACAGTAATCAAAAATTTAAGAATTGGGTTAAACAGGTATTAGCTGTAGGAGGAGTAATAGGGTGCTGCTATTTGGTGTTATATGTTTTCTGTTTCTTAGTTATTACGTAAATATTATACAACTAAACTAGTAGAGTCTTGCCTAGAGAGGTAAGGCTCTTTTATTGTAGTACCTGGAGATGAGCAAACTACATACAATACCTCTCAGGTTTTTCAGATCACTTTGTATAGTTCCTTGTTTAGAACACTAATTCCTAGCATTGAAAACAGAATTCTATTGATAAAAAATATGTTTGTACTAGATACATATTAAAAAGACAAGCATAAATTATATTAGATTTTGGAAAAATCTTATTGACTTGGAAAAGGATTTAAATCTTACTTATAGATTTGATTCCTTTTCATATACCATAATCCTTATATTGCTACGTAAACATAATACGGTAATAATGATTTAAAAGCAAGAATTTTAGTAGCGGTACGTTACACATCCATCAATTTAAGAGATTTCTTCAGGTAAGCTAATAAGAAGTTATTACAGAACATTGCAGTAGATTTTGCTTGCATTAACCGCTGAGGATACAAAAAAGGCTCTTGAAAGAAAAGGGGAATATATGAAAGCTCTACAGCTTACAAGGTGAAAAAGAGACTCATTTTAAAACTGTTTTAACATTTTATTCTTATTAAGGAATAAAATAGAAAGTGAAGGGTAGTAGTTTACAATTAATGAGGGATAAGCAAAAATAATTGTTAACAATATTAAGTGCAGCATCTTAATTGTAAAATCTTTTATTTTTCTGCAAGTACAATCCCTGTTAAATAAAAAATACATCTCTATAGAGATGTATTTTTTATTGTTTTTCTATTTTAGGGTGTTAAAAAATTTTTAAGTTAATGGATGTGGAGTCTCGCCACATAATAAAAAGGTAGGAATATATTTAATATATTTCTACCCTTGATTTTATTGAGTTTAGCATCTATGATCTAAATATCACAGAAGGTAGTTTTCTTTTATACTTCTATATCTTTCCCTTCTGCTACCACTGTATCTCGCCACAACACAAGTAGTTTTCTAAATTCAGAGGTCTCAATTTTACATTGGTTATTTGGAGCACTCATAAATAAGTTAATAGCACTGGTGTAATTAGGTTCAATGTAGACTGCTGCTACGTTCCCTTCTATTTCATATTGCGGAACTTTTTGGTCTACTACATTATCTAAAATTTGTATATACTCATCTGCTTCATCATCTAAAATATCTTCCAAGAAATGAGAAATTATAGAAATTTCTTTTGGCAAACGTATTCTTAATCCGCCAAGTCCATCACGATAAAATTCGTATGTATATTTCATTTTTTACCTCCTAGTATAAACAGGATATGCTGTTATTATCTCATTATTTTGTATAATCATTTCTACTTTAAATCCGTGGGATGTTTGTCCTACATATCTAACTGTATCGACTTGAATCTTATTATCGTATGCTTCTTTGATAGAATCAAGTACCTGTACTCTATCCCAATCCTTAGGGAAAAATGAAGAAAGCGCGTTTTTTGTTTCACCGTCTACTTTTACTTTTGCTCTATATACTCCCGCAGAATTTGGTGCATGGGTAATTCTAACTATTTCTCCTCCACCCATCATACTTTCATGGTGATATCCAACAGCTTTTAGTCCCCACCATTTTTGTTTTAGTTCCCCATGAAAAAGGTGCTCCATAAGTGATGAATCAAAACTATACGGAACATTGCCACCATTAGTTCTGCTACTATTAATTCTTCCACTACTAGCAAATTGATAGGTAGAGAGTTTTTCTTCAGCTTGTTTAAAGTCTGGTGTGTCAAATCTAGATCGCAAACCATCTCCACCAGCAAAAGCAAATCGATCTTTTAATGGTAAGTGGCTTGAAATATAAGGTGTATCACCTGAAAATTTCGTTAACTTTACAGAGTCTCCAAGGGAAGTTACTTTTCCAATTTGGCCTGCTCCTTTATCTCCAAGCCATCCTAAACCAAACTCCATAAAAATATTTGTTCCCCATTGTGTACGACTTTCAGCATCGCCATGCCAAAATTCATTCATAAAAGTGTCTGAAAAAGTATTTATCATGGTATATGCGGTTTCTATAGGATGACCTGCAGCATACTTTAGGTTCTCCTTTGTCACTGTATCGTCTAACGAATTGTATGTCTCTACTAAACCACCAATAAATTCTCCAGATCCATTCCAAACCCCTTTAATAAACTTTTCTAGTATATTCTTTTCCGAAGAACTACCTAATAGTATACCAGATTCAATTAGATTATTTGTTTTTATACTATTATCTAATCGAATATTATTATCTAGATATTCATGAATAGAATCTGCCCATTCCATATTTATTCTTTGTGTACTAAATGTACCACTTGCAGGGCTAAAGCCTTTTCCACTTTGAACTTCAGCTAGGCCTGCAGCGATACTAGCCGCTAATTGAATCGCGGTAGCATAGTTATTACTAGATGTTTGATTAAATTCATATAGATGTTCTAACTTTTCCTGGATTTTACGGCGCATCTCAATAAATAGGTTAACCATTGCATCCATATCCGGTAGTGGCATAATTTGTTTTGTAACTTCAATACTTGCTATTATTCGGTCAATCTCTCGGATTTGTTCTAATAGTTCTTGTTCAACTATATCTGTTGAGGCGACTCTTGATTGAAACTCAGCAGGAAAAGATTCATTTTGATGGAGTAATTCTTCACATAGGTAAATAATCCCCTGTGCTAAAGGAAGAAACGTTTCTGCAAAATACATTTTCGCACTATCATAAGTCTGACCCTGTAGGACAGAATCACCAACAAAACTGTCGATAGACTGGATTACTTGCTCCATACTTTGTATAGTAGCAGTACAAAAAGCATACATAGTGTTTGTTTGGGATTGTACCTCTCCAAGATACATATTTAAACTCATAAATTGGCCTCCCTAGCAAGTTTTTGTTTTTGATGAGTGAGGTCATTTTCTAGAGTGTATAATTTTTGTTTCTCTTGAATTAATGTTTCCTTTTGTTCTTCTAATTTATAAGAAAGGCTTCTTTCAATTTGTTGAGTTTCTAATTGTATATTGGTAAAAAAGCGAAAGAGTTCTTTATCACCATGCCATGTTTCTAAAATACGATGAAAAAAGCGATGGCTGCGTATTTTTAATTCTTGAAAGTCTGCTTCTGCTTGTTCTTGTGTTTGTATTGCGCGTTGATTTTGGTATTGTTCCTCGGATAGATTCATTAGATTTTGACTCAAGACCTTCATTTTTTGTTCTATTTCTTGATTCATTTTTTCCGCCTACCTTTTTGCTTATATATAAGTTAACAGAAGGGATAAAGGAAAAATTCTTAAAAAAGCTAAAAATTCTTCTGTAATTCGTTGTCCATTCGTTCAAACTCTGTTGCTACAGACTGTATATTGTCAATGGATTGCTGAAAGGCAGAAAGAAATTGTCTAGTTAATTCTAATGCTTGCTGGTTTGCTTCCTGCGCTTTGGAATTCACGATTAAAGTTGTACGTGTTGCGTGCGTTATTGATTTACCTGTTGCATTTTGAATTGCGTCAGAAGCTGCTCTCATTTGAGTAGCAATTTGTTCAGCTTTTTGAACATTACTTTGAAAGATTGCCATTATAATATAACTCCTTACTTCAATATGTTTTTTAATAGTAAAAAGAAAGGGCTATGTATTTTATTATGTTTAATATTAAATTAGCAGTATTTTCATATGTTATAAAACATAGCCTTATATTAATTGATTGATCCATAAAATGGAATGAAATATTAATTATACCAATAAATCACTAGGTTTACTTAGGCGAATTTTGGCTTTAATACAAAATCATCTATGATACTTAATAATTAAATTCTGAAGGAGTAAAAAGGTATGAAAATTTGGCAATTAAAAAGCTTATTTGATAACTATCAATCTTTTCAGTTACTAAATTTAAAAGAAGACCGTAAAAAATATTTTGATGGGAAAATTGATTTGGCAATAAAACTGTCTGATTCGTGGGGAAAAATTTTTATTGAATGTGTAGAAGGTGATAAAAAAAGTGACTGTCCTATGTTCTGGGGAGAACTTGGTACACCAATGATTAGCAGAAAAGCAAAAGAAATATTAGAGCCTCTAATCTGTAATAATGTTGAGTTCCTTCCATTAATTCATGATGTTACAAGTGAAGTTTATTACCTAATAAACGTTCTAAATACAGTTGATGCAATTAACTACAATAAAGCAGTTTTGGAAAAACTAAGTACAGGGTTAATAATAGGGTTCGAAAAATACGCATTTTTAGCCAATAAAGTTGAGGGGCAGATAATATTTAAAACATTTTTAAATCAAAGATTACATTCTTCTACTGTCTTAGTATCTGATGAATTTAGAAATACAGTTTTAGAAAACAATTTAAAAGGTTTCGAATTTGTTGAGGTATGGGATTCAAAAGATCGTGCGTAAAGAGATCTAATAAAATTAGTTTACTGATGTAAATTTATACCCAAGAGAGTAATAAATGTAATATAAGAAGCTTATGTATTTGCATAAGCTTCTTCTTAGAATTAAGCGCGGAAAGGTATAGTACTTAATATTTACTATATATTTTGGCTTCACAAAATAAGTTATTATCCTGCTTCAGGAAATAAAAATATGTCAGCTGATAATTAAATACAATTGGCATCATTCTATACAACAAAATGAATGGACTGTAAAGGATGATGAGAGTGTTGTAACGAAAAGAAAGCTCAAACGAAACCTTTACTATCAAGTTCTGGTTTACCTCATGCGAAAATTTCTGCTATGCAAAGAAAGCGAAGAAGGCTTGAAGGATATGATACTGATATAAATTGTGAATTTAATGTAAGCTATAGAGAAATGATTGAGGCAGGAGTTGATCAGAAAACTGCAAGAAAAGTATTGGTAGATGCTTATAAATATTTTGATAGTTTGGGAGGTTTTGTGAAAAAATGATAAATTTATCTAATGTTTCTGGTTTAATAAAAAATAAGCCAGCAAATGATATTGAAATTCAAGAAATAGAAGATGTAATGAAAGTTGAATTACCAAATGTATATAAAGATTTATTGAAATATGCAAATGGTTGTTCTATAGGTGGAGGATTAATAATTTATGGTACTGATGATATTATAGAACGAAATGAGACTTGGGAAGTAACAGAATATGCAAATGGTTATGTTGCTATTGGTGATGATGGTAGTGGCAATGTTTTTTTAATGTCGCAAGGTGCAGATGTACGAGAAGTAAGAGCTGTTGATTCTGGTGATATGAATCCCAATCATGATATTGTAGTTACATTAGATTTTATTGAGTGGGTAAATACGGGGTGTTTGAATCAAAAAATACAGAAAATAAAAGAAGAACTCCCTGATACGTGTAATATAGTGTTAATAGAAATTCCTAATGGAGGACTAAAAGATTTAGTAAAGATAAAAAGTGTACTAGCACTTAATATTTCAACAGGGGAACTATTAAAAAGATCGAAAAACCTTCCTTTTACATTAGTAAAAGGAGCTCCATATGGTAAAGCAAAAAAAATAATTGTAAAATTAGGATCTATTGGTTTAGCACTAAATACAATACCAATGGATAAAAAATAATTAATGTTAAATATAATTTGAAATTCATTTTTAACTTATTTCCCGAAAGAAGTCTCCTTCCTCAAGCGTGTGAAGGGCGTGGCCCGACGATAGGTGGGAGACGAATTTCGGTTTGGCGGAGCCAAAAGGCTTTGCTTTTTATTTTTCCTCTGATAGAATCAGTCTTATAAAGAATAAAGGTTGGTATATCAATGAAATTAGATAATAATAATCATTCGGTGTTCTTGCTATATTATCACCTTGTATTGGTTGTGAAATACAGAAGAAATGTGTTCAATGATGATATATCAGACTATGCAAAAGACATGTTTGTCAGGTTATCTGAGAATTACAACATAACATTGATAGAGTGGAATCATGATGTAGACCATGTTCATATTTTATTCAAGGCTCATCCGAATACAGAAATGACGAAATTTATTAATGCTTATAAAAGTGCAAGTTCTCGACTCATCAAGAGAGACTTTCCACGAGTGAAAACGAAACTTTGGAAAGAGATGTTTTGGTCAAGAAGTTTTTGCTTATTAACTACTGGGGATTCTCCAATAGACGTAGTAAAGAAATATATTGAAAATCAAGGCGAAAAGTGAGGTGAAATGATATGCCAAAGCACAATAAAGTATATAAATTCCGTTTGTATCCAACAGAAGAACAAGCATATCTTATGCATAAAACCTTCGGTTGTGTCCGTTTTGTATATAATAGAATGTTAGCTGAGCGAAAAGAAGCGTACGAAAAATACAAAGATGATAGGGAGCAACTAAAGAAACAAAAGCCTCCAACTCCCGCGAAATATAAAGCAGAATTTGAGTGGTTAAAAGAAGTGGATTCATTAGCTTTGGCAAATGCTCAACTAAACTTGCAAACTGCCTATAAGAATTTCTTTAGTGGTCAAAATGACTTCCCAACATTCAAAAGTAAAAAAGACAGAAAGTCTTATACAACGAATGTAGTAAACGGAAATATTTTGTTGCTGAATGGTCATATCAAATTGCCAAAACTCAAAATGGTACGTATCAAACAACATAGAGAGATACCACAAGATTATAGAATCAAGTCATGTACGATTTCTATGACTCCTACGGGTAAATACTATGTGTCCATCTTGACTGAATATGAAAAAGAAATTGTACAAAAAGAAGTAGAAACAGTTGTGGGGTTAGACTTTGCGATGGATGGATTATACGTTAGTTCTGAGGATGAGAAAGCCAATTATCCTAATTTCTATCGTAACATGTTAGACCAGTTAGCAAAGGCACAACGAGTATTATCAAGGCGTAATAAAGGTTCTGAGCGTTGGCATAAACAACGTATTCGTGTAGCTAAGTTACATGAGAAAGTAGCTAACCAACGTAAGAATTTCCTTCATCATGAGTCTAAAAAGTTAGCTACTCATTTTGATGTCGTAGCTATTGAAAATATTAACATGAAAGGAATGTCGCAAGCACTTCATTTTGGAAAAAGTGTCACTGATAATGGATGGGGTATGTTCACTTCTTTCTTAGCTTATAAACTAAACGAACAAGGAAAACAACTTTTGAAAATAGACAAATGGTTTCCTTCCACCAAAACATGTAGCAATTGTGGAAATATAAAAAATATGACTTTGTCTGAACGAATTTATTCTTGTATATGCGGTGTAAATCTCGATAGAGATTATAACGCAGCTATTAATATCAAAAATGAAGCAATACGCCTATTAGCGTTAGGATAAATTGCAATAACAAAACCTTTGGAACAAGGGAGTTAGCTCGGCTGTCTAAGGACAAATTCGTTAGCTATCAAAAGTAATGATTAACCGAGAAGCGCCACTTCAAACAGTCCGTTAGGACGTTAAGTGGCGGGTAGTTCACTTGCCTGATATTAATTTAATGATTTATTAAAAACGAACTAACATTTTAAAGGTTAGTTTGTTTTTTATTTTTTTACAAGAATTAAATAAGGAATGTGAACTCAGAGAGTGTTACATGGATAAGAAGAGATTTATTAGAAGACAATTTACGATTAAATGAACCCAAGAAATAACTATATAAATGGTAATAATAAAGGGGAATATATATGAAGATTTGGCAATTAAAAAGCTCGACTGATGATTATGAAAGCTTTCAATTATTGAACTATGAAGAGGATAAAAAATATTTTAAAACTAGTTTTAATTCTATGGTGAGTTTGTCAGATTCATGGACGCCTAAGTTTATTGAGGTAAAAGATGAAGGGAAATTAAGCGATTCCCCTATTTTTTGGGGAAAGTCTGGTGTACAAATAATTAGTGAAAAAGCCAAGAATGTTTTAGAACCTATAGTAGGAGATAATATTGAATTTTTACCATTAATTCATAAACAAACAAATAAAAGATACTATGCTATGCATGTTTTAAGGGTGTTGGAAGCACTTGATACTAATAAAACAATCTTTGATAAGTTAAGTTCAGGTTTAATAATAGGATGTGAAAAATTTGTATTTATTCCTTATGTTGTCCAGCACGAACCGATTTTTAAATTGAATATAAATGGGAAGGTACATCCTAACTATCTTTTAGTATCAGATCAATTCAAAAATGCAATTTTAGAGAGTGAATTAAAAGGTTTTCAATTTACTGAAGTGTGGGATTCAGAAGAGGGTGCGTAAAGAAATCTAATTTAATTAGATTAGTAATGTGAACCCATATCTAATAGGGTAAAAAATAAAAAGCTTAAGCACATTGAAATGAACTCGAATATTAGTACATGATAAAAACATCACCTGAATTCGCATTCTAATCTTTCTCGTTTTATTTTTTTGCAACGATGAATGAGGAAGAATGCTTATCATGTTTTAAATTAAAATTATATTGGCTAACGTGAAGAATACCAATCATTTACTTCTCCCATCAGTACAAGTAAATGATTGGTACTTCTTTTTAATATCGCTAAGTATTAACTACGAGCAGAATACTTTATTTCATTCTTTTTTCCCTTACAGTTTGATCTTGTAATCGCTGTTGTTCGTTGAATAGTCGATGAACAATCACGCGGGTTGGGATTTTATCAGTCATTCCTACATAAGCGTTAGATATTTTGCAGGTTTGTCCAGACTGAAAAGAGCTTATGAAACCATCCATTATTCACGTTCTTCTTCATATAATTGCACCGCACTTATTTTTTGTATGTGGTTAAAACTAGTTTTTAAGAAGCATATGTTTTAGCAACTGCAGAAATTCTGTATCACTTTTATCATTTTTTATATAATCCTGTTCGTAGTTAAAAATCATTCGTACTAACATAAAAGCTGTAAGCGGTAATGGTACCTTATGCAAAGCTCCTTGCTGATAACCTTTTTCGAGTAAATCACTTATCATGTTAATTGCTTCTTCTTCAGATTGTTTAAAACAAGTTGTAATTTCAGGTGAATGGTACTCTTTATATTCTTGAAAGAGTGTAGAAACAAACGGATCTTGATGATATTCTAGGCTGATATAATGAAGAATTTTTTGTATTCGAAGTAAAACATCTTTTTCTTCTTTATATAAATTAAATAATTGTGAGCGTTTGAGCTGAATATGACGCATATAGCAGTCACATAATATTTCAGTTTTATCTGTATAGTAATAATAAATAGTACCTTTACCAACTTTAGCTTTCTTTGCAATTTCATCAACCGTCGTGTTACGGACACCACGCGTAGAGAACAGTATTGTGGCAGATTGAATGATTTTCATCTTTTTATTCTCTTTTTCTAATTTGATCATTGTCTACACCCTATCCTTGATATATTTAGCGAAGTTTTCGGTCTTTACATACTGTATCAGTTCATTTGTAATTTTGTAACTCCTAATAGAAATTCCTCTATTTGTTTCTTATAGAATAACATACACCATTCTTATTTCTAGTATATAACTATAATAGAATGCAACTTTATAACCTAGGGATAAAGTTGAAAGTTTGAGGTAATAATTTTTATAATCGGACGATGGGAATTCAAGTGAAAGGGGACAGTGATTTCTTTCTTGAGTGAATTATTTGATTTTTTATTCAATTCATTTTATTATATAAACATGACTAAAAGATGTTTTTAGTCGGATTTTTTTACGGAAAACCGACTGATATTGAATTTTAGTCGGTTTCTATACTATTTGAGAGAAGGTAGACACTATGTGTGGAATTGCAGGGTGGATAGACTGGTCTAAAGACCTGTCTCATGAACAAGAAACGTTAAAAAAAATGACAGATGCTATCATTCACCGAGGGCCTGATGCAGAGGGGCATTGGTTTTCAAAACGAGCGGCATTAGGTCATCGACGTCTCATCGTCATTGATCCTGAAGGTGGCCTTCAACCTATGCTGTATAAAGATGGAAATGATACGATTGGCCTTACGTTCAATGGAGAAATTTATAACTATCAAGAATTACGTAAAGAACTTGAGGAGAAAGGTCATGAATTTCAGACCAAGTCAGATACAGAGGTATTATTACATGCTTACTTAGAGTGGCAAGAAGATTGTGTTCAACACTTAAATGGGATTTTTGCTTTTGGTATTTGGGATGAAAGATTTGGGAAATTGATGCTTGGTCGTGATCATCTAGGTGTGAAGCCTTTATTTTTCGCTCAAAGGGGAAGCGCAATTCTCTTTGGTTCAGAGTTAAAAGTTTTACTTTCGCATCCGCTTGTAGATGCAGAGGTAGATAAAGAAGGACTTTCTGAAATATTTTGTCTTGGACCAACACGTACTCCTGGTCATGCTATTTTCAAGGATATACATGAAGTGCGTGCTGGGCATTACATGACGTTTACCCCTAATGGCTCGACTACGACACAGTATTGGAAACTTGAAAGTAAAGAACATGTAGATGATATTGATACAACAGTTGAGACAATCCGTTCCATTTTACAAGATACGGTAAAACGTCAGTTAATTGCTGATAAACCAGTGGTATCTATGCTTTCCGGAGGTTTAGATTCCAGTGGTTTAACAGGTTTAGCAGGAAAAGAATTTGGGAATAAAGGGGAACGTCTTTATACATATTCCCTGAATTTCATCAATGATGAAAAAGACTTTGAGCAAGACTTCCTTCGTTTTGATCGTGATGAACCTTGGGTGAAACGTGTGGCTGAATATGTAGGAACAAAGCATCATTCTATAGAGTTAGGATCAGATAGTTTAATAGAGTATTTATTAACTCCAATGCGAGCGCGTGATCTACCTGGAGTTGGAGAACTAGAAACGTCTCTTTATTTGTTATTTAAGGAAATGAAGAAAGACGCAACAGTTGCACTTTCAGGCGAATCCGCAGATGAAGTATTCTCAGGATATCCATGGTTCCATCAAGAGAAGTTTCTAGATGCAGAGATATTCCCTTGGAGTGTTAATTTATGGTATAGTACAGAAATTCTATCAGAGGATTTTAAAGCGAAGATTAGTCCTGAAAAATATCAAAAACAAAAATTTGAAGATGCAGTTGCTGAGGTTCCCTTTTTAGAAGGTGAAAGTGATCTGCAAATGAAGCAACGTCAAATGTCTTACATGTTTATTACACGTTTCTTGCCTTTTATGCTGGAACGAAAAGATCGCACAAGTATGATGAATGGCTTTGAAGTACGAGTTCCATTTTGCGATTACCGGCTTGTAGAATACTTATGGAATGTCCCATTCGAAATGAAAAGTATAGACAATATTGAAAAAGGTATTTTACGTCGAGCTTTTGAAAATGTACTTCCAGAAGATGTACGTTATCGCAAAAAAAGTGCATATCCAAGCACAAAGGATGCCTCTTATCTACAAGGTATTAGTGATTGGATGTTACATGTGTTGAATAATCCTGAATCACCTATTTTGCCATTAATTAATGTAGAAAGAGTTCGTGCTATTGCAGAAGGAAAAGACGAAGTAATTTCAGGTAATGATGCACGAGGTATAATAGATTATTTACTTCAAGTTAATAGTTGGCTTCAGGAATATAATATTAAATTAGTATGGTAGATGTAATTTTCAAATAAAGAGAATAGCTGAAACATCAATGACCTAAGTGAACCGCACCTCCAATGTATTAGATAGTTATCTAATAATTGGAGATGCGGTTTTATTATCTTGATTTGCAATAACGCTAACCCTTTAAGGTTGCCTTTCTATTTTTTAGAATTGTTTTAGTAAATCAAAATTAAAATTCTGTATACATCTTTTGTACTAGTAGAACTAAGTCTAAAAGTATGTACAATTACACCATTTGACTAATGGGTAAACTTTACAAACTGTTATATACTAGTATTGTGTCTTGCCTTTATAGGTGCAGTACACAGCCGGTGATTGGCTAGTGGATGTCTTTCCATTTTGCCAGTGCCGGTTTTTTGTTGGATAATAGAGAAAATGAAGTTTTTATAAGGAAAGAAGGGGTTGTTTTGAAAGATGTAAATTCTATCTTTATGAGAGAAAAGATTGCTAGTTCTTATCTTTATTTTATTTCTTTTCTTGGTTTGGTTACTATAACTATATCTTTACTTGAAATTAAAATCCCTTCTCATCCAACAATACTAATATTGTTGTTACTATTTATGGGGATTGCAGAGTATTTTCCTGTAAGATTTTGGAGAGGAACTAGCTCGCTTACCTTTCCGATAATTTACGCTATGAGTTGGCAGTTTGGAATCCATATAACTATTGTTGCTATTGTACTCGTCACGCTAATTATTCACCTGCATCGTCGTTCACCGATACAAAGAATGTTATTTAATAGTACTCAGCATGCACTTAGTTTGTTCTTGGCCGAATGGTTTTCAGACAAATGTATGTCCTTAATAGTTAATAAGATAGGTATGTCAGTTCTGTATGAGAATTTAATATCTTTGTTATTATTTTGCGTGATTTTTTGTTTTTTCAACAATCGCTTTTACGATTTGTTAATGATACTCCTTCCGCAGCCATATTCAATCTATCAGTGGTATAAAAAAACTGTAACGGTATTTCTTTGCGAAACTTTTGGTTTCTCTTATGCGGCACTAATGCACGTATTAATTAGTACATATAGTGTGGAAGTAAACGAGATTACAGTACTGTTTTTCTTTTTTCCACTTGTAGCAACTTCCATTATTAGTTCTTTTTCTGTACGGATAAGGATGGAGAAGGAACGATTATATGAGTTATTTCTTATTACGACCGAAATTAGTCGAGGATTAACCGGAGGAAACTTGAAGCATATTAAACAAGCACTTAAAGGTTTTTTTGGTATACAAGCATATGTAATATGGACAAAAGATGATGGGAACTGGAATATTCTATTAAAAGATGGAAAAGTCCAATCTGGTATTTCTGATCATTTAGAAAATTTTCGAGCATTTGAGGAACTTTCTAAGAATATTGTATTTAATGATTGGAAAATTGGTACGGCTCCTGGAGATGAAATATTTGATAGTGTCATACGCTCACTTGTATATTTTCCTCTTATTGTAAATGATGAACTAGTCGGGATGTTTGTTGCAGGGAAGAGTAGAAATGCGGGTTTCTTCCCAGAGGATGTACAGTCGTTGGCTACATTTTCTAACCAATTAGCTAATGTAGTTAAAACAAGGATATTGATTTCTGAACAGGAAAAAAGAATGATTCTAGAAGAAAGAAATAGAATCGCCCGAGAAATTCACGATGGTATTGCGCAAACATTAGCCGGGGTGATATTCCAACTAGAATCCGCGCAGAAAAAATACCGTAATAAACCAATAGATATGCAGCAAGTAGTGGAGAAAAGCATAAAAGATTTAAGAGGAAGCCTAGGAGAAGTTCGCTATTCTATTTATGCTTTAAAACCATATCCGACACAACAATTAGGCCTTAAGCAGGCGATAGCAAGTAAAATAAAATCTTTAAAACAAGAATATGAACTAGATATTACATATCATGAAAGAGGTCATGCACGTGCGCTTAGCTTTTCGAAAGAAAGAGTTATTTTTGATACATTGCAAGAGAGTTTGCAAAACATTGTAAAACATGCACAAGCAAAAAAGGCTGATGTTTTACTCAGTTATCAAAGTGAGCACGTGCTTTTAAGAGTTAAGGATAATGGAGTTGGTTTTTCACTGTTTGAGTCTATGGTGAAAACAAAGAATGAGCCACATTATGGTATATTACATATGAATGAGCAAGCTGAACAATTAGGGGCTACTTTACAGATTGATAGTTCCGTAGGGAAAGGGACAGAAATTACACTGTTAATTCCAGATTCACAAACAAGGGGTGCGTAAAATGATTAAAATATTAGTAGTAGATGATCATGCTTTTTTACGGGATGCAATTCGGAGCATACTAGAGGATGAATCTGATATGAAAGTGGTTGGAGAAGCTAGCTCGGGGGATGGGGTATTGGGAAAAGTAGAAGAATGCGGACCAGATTGTATTTTGATGGATATTAATCTTCCAGGGAAAAATGGGATTGAAGCTACAGAGTTAGTGAAAAAAAAATATCCGAATTGCCGAGTACTTGTGTTTACAATGTATGAGCATGATGAGTATTTAATGGATGCACTCCAGGCCGGTGCTGATGGTTATTTATTAAAGGATTCATCCTCAGAGCAGGTAGTAGCAGCGATTCGAATGTTATATCGAGGGGATTCCGTTATTCATCCGCGTATGACTAAAAAGTTAATTACATATCATCAGCAAAAAATGAAAGTAGAATCAAATGAAAATGAACTGACGGAACGTGAAAAGGAAATTCTCTTTGAACTAGTAAAAGGACTTAGTAATAAAGAAATTGCTGAAGTTCTATATATTAGTGATAAAACAGTTAAAATTCACATCAATAAAATTTTTAAAAAACTAAATGTGAAAAGTCGATCGCAAGCAGTGATTTATGCAGTTCGAAATCAATTGGTTCCGTTGGATTAAATAAGAGATTTTCAAAGAACTATCATGTTGCTTTATTCTGTATTACACAGAATAAAGGACAAGATAGTTCTTTTGTACTATGTAGGCATAGAATCCTTAAAGAAAAGATACTCCTTTTGTTTAATTTTCAGAATAATCAAAATGTGAAATAATGAAAATAGAATTACATTTTAACTTTGTTAATAATTCATTTCGTGAAAATCCTTTATTGGAAATAAATGATGGAGGGCTCTTATAGAATGAGAAACGTGAGTAATTAGCTATATGAGGTATGGGGATGGTAGTAGCGTTGGAAACCTTTCGTGATACAAAAGATTAAGTTTAATAGAGTTTTCAATGCTAAATGGGAAGTTAAGAATCAATTTGTTTCAAAAAATAATATTAATAATGGGGAGATGCAATATGAAACGAGGGAAATTTGGAAAGATTTTTATTGGAACGTTAACAGCTGGGATGTTATTGTCTCAAGGAATTCCATATAACGTCTTAGCTGAAGAGGTAAATACATCTACTTTAACTGGAATTGATGATGCAAATGCTATCTTGAAAGGTCTTACAAAGGAACAACGTAAAGCCTTAAAAACGTTAGATACAAAACCAGGTTTTGTTATTTCACCAGGTATCAATACAGCAAGTCCTAATAATGTGAATGTGATTATAGAGTTTAAGCAAGCACCTAGCAAAATTGAGGTATTAAAACAAGCGGCTAAAGGGAAAAAGGTGGCTCTTTCAAATGCGGAACAAAAGGTTGAGGCATCACATAAAGGGTTTAAAGCAGAGCTTGAACAACTTCAAAAGAATAAAGAGAAAGGGACAAATGTAAAATCTGCAAAAATAACAAGAGAATATAAGAATGCTTTTAATGGTGTAGCGATTTCTTTACCTGCGAACATGATCGAAGACTTAGTTCGTACTGGTTTGGTTAAGCGTGTATGGGAAGATCATGAGGTTAAAATTGATTTGCCGAAAGAAACAGCTAAGACTGCTGTTGAACCAAAAATGGCAGATAGTGTACCGCAAATTGGTGTGGACAAGCTGCATGATGAAAAAATAACAGGTAAAGGAATTAAGGTAGGTGTACTAGACACAGGTATTGATTACAACCACCCAGATTTGAAAGATGCATATAAAGGATATCGTGCAAAACAAGGTGAAGATCCAAGCAAAATAGATCCGAACTCCATAAAAGGATGGGACTTTGTTAATAATGATGCTGATCCAATGGAGACAACGTATAAGGATTGGCAAAATTCTGGAGGATATCCTGAGATTTATGAGGGAAGTGCATATTATACATCCCATGGTACGCATGTGGCTGGGACAATTGCTGCAGACAAACAGAATAGTGTGGATTATGCAGTGAAGGGCGTTGCTCCAGATGTAGATTTATATTCCTATCGCGTATTAGGTCCATATGGAAGTGGACAAACAAGTGGTATTCTTGCTGCGATTGATAAAGCAGTGAAAGACGATATGGATGTTATCAATTTATCACTAGGAGCGTCTATTAATGATCCTTTATATCCTACTTCTGTGGCAGTGAACAATGCGATGTTAGCTGGTGTTGTTACTGTAGTAGCAGCAGGTAATAGTGGTCCGGAAGAAGGTACCATTGGATCACCTAGTGCAGCGGCACTTCCAATTACAGTGGGAGCCAGTGACGCTGCAATGACAATCCCAACGTTTTCTGCAGATGCAGGTGATTTACATGTGGATAAGATGATGCTACTTGGAAAAAGCTTTACTGATAAGATTGAAGATTTGAAAGGTCAATCCGTATCAGTTGTATATGCAGGGCTTGGGAAATCAGGTGATTTTACAGGGAAAGATGTAAAAGGGAAGTTAGCTCTTATCCAACGCGGTGAGATTACATTTGATGAAAAAATTAAAAATGCTAAGGAAGCAGGCGCAAAGGCGGTAATCGTATATAACAATGTAGATGGTGAAATTACAAGTTACCTTGGGGAAAATACTTCATCTATTCCATCGTTCCGCTTAACAAAAGTAGATGGTGAGAAATTACAAGCAAAAGCTGTACAAGGAGATGTGTCGTTAGTATTTGGGGAACTAAGTAATATAAAAACAGAGGGAGATCGCTTAGCTGATTTCAGCTCCCGTGGTCCTGCAACTAAAACAGATGATATTAAGCCAGATATTGTAGCACCAGGTGTGTCTATTTTCTCAACAGTTCCTGAATATATTAATGATCCAAAGGATGGAGAAAATTATCCGGTTGCGTATGGACGTATGTCAGGTACTTCTATGGCAACTCCTCATACTGCAGGGGTAGCGGCACTCATTTTACAAGAACATCCAAACTATAGTCCATTTGAAGTAAAAGAAGCACTTATGAATACCGCAGTTGACTTAAAAGAGGAGCGTTCTGTATTTGAGGTGGGCTCAGGACGAATTGATGCATATCGTGCAGTTCATGCAGATACATCTATCGAGGTTATCGATAAAACATCAAACGTTGTAGATGATGAAGAAGTAGAAATTGAAGAAAAAACAGGTTCTATTGCATTTGGATATAAAAATCAACTAGAAACTGGGCCTATTAAAGATAGTCGAAAAGTCTTAATTAAGAACAGCAGTAAAACAGATGGGAAAGAGTTTAAATTAGAAGTAGAGTTTTCACCTACAAGTGTAGGTGTGCAAGATGCAGCGAAGAATGGTGTGAAGCTAAACGTACCAGAGTCTATTAAAGTAGCTCCTGGTGCATCAGAGGAAATTAGCTCTGAAATTATCATTCCAGGAAACGCTGAATTTGGTAGATATGAGGGATATATTCATATTACAAATAAAAACAATGAAAAAGAAGTATATCAAGTACCATTTGCAGTTAAATTCACCGAAAAAGGGATTGCGTCTGTAGATTTACTGAGGGATGCAATGGCAACAGATGCTTCTAAATTCCATCCGTTTATGGAAAGACCAAGTTCACCGTTGACATTTAAATTGAATAGTCCTCTTGAAACCATTGATGCAGTTGTGAAGGACCGAAAGACTGGGAAGGCATTAGGAGTCGTTGGTACACTTAATGCAAGTAGTCTAATACCGAATGTTGAATATATGATGTTTTCTGGTATGGGAGGGTATGTACTTCCATTTACAGGAGATCCAGCTCATCCAATTGCGGATAAACCTGTTATGTTGCCTGATGGAGATTACGAATTGAACTTTGTTGGATATGATAAACAAGGAAAATCTTATACAAAAGGCGATAGCATTATCATTGATAATATAATACCTGAAATGAAATTTAAGGATGTACAACCTGGTATACACGAAGTCAATGATTCTATGTTTAAAGAAGAAGACGGCCAGCGGGCTTTATGGGTGCATGGTAATATTTATGATTCTACAGTAGATGCATTAAAGGCAAAAGGCTTGCAGTATGATCAAAAAGCGAATCAAATTGTATATTATCAAAACTCAGCCTTTCCATCAGGTTGGCTGAATACAATTCAAGCAAATGGTGATTTTAAATTTGGAGTACTTCCAGAGGAAATAAACGAGCCGTTAAATCTAAAATTATTTGGATATGATCTTGCAACTGCAGGGAATATGGCAACTGGATATAAAGATTACGTCTTTGTAAAGGAAGGGACAGAATACGCTGTTCCAAGTTATGACAAAGAGAAAATCAAATTAGGAGAAAAAATTACGTTAACTTTGAATCTCAATAATGTAAAACAGCTTATGTCAGGTACATTTGAAATTCCTTATTACAAGCAGCTATTTAAATTTACAGATGTGAAACCAAATCCAGCACTTACGGAATATGTAAAACAACATGGACTGAATCTTAAATTAGAAGATCCAAAGGTAAATGAAGAAGGAGCTTGGGAAAACAAGGTGAAAGTTGGCGCGTCATTGGAAGGAAAAGAATTTAAAGGATTAGATGGTGATACACCATTTTTAGATGTTACATTCGAGATGACGAACGATGAATACTTTAATGATTTAACTGCATTTGGAGTAGATAAGTTCTCTTATACAAAAGCTGGTGCATCAGAAGGCATTGAGATTCCTGCGTTTAAAGATAAATCTTTTGCTATTGTTTCGAAACATTCAACGGTTACAGGATATATTGGCCCGGAAGCTTTCTTGAATGAAGAGGGGTATTTAGGTAAGAAAGACTATACAAAACTAGGAGCAAAAGTGTACGCAGTTGGCAAGGATGGAAAGAAATATACAGGAACGATTGGTGATAACGGGCAATTTGAAATTCATAGTGTCCCAGTAAGCGATAAAGAATATGATATTTTCGTAGAAATGCCAGGTCATTTAAATAGTAAATTAACAACAAAAATAGGGAAAATGCAAGACGGAGAATTAGTGGGACAAAACTTTAGAGCTGACATGGATGATAATCTTGCAGGTGATGTAAACGGCGATAAAATGGTAGATATTCAAGATGCTAGAATAGCAGCTCTGTCATATGAAAAAGGAAAAGTGTCTGTTAAAGATGGTGACGTGAATCAAGATGGTGTTGTAAACGAAACTGATATTCGTTTTATTGAGAAAAACTTCTTGAAAAAGGGTCCAGATGCTAAAGAAAATCAGAAACCGAAAGAAAATGTAGGGCCAGTGACGTTAGAGAAAATTTTACGCTCTATTGGTTTAGAACCAAAAAAATAAGTAGGAAAACTTCTAGAGTAAATAAAGTAATCAGACAATGAATAGTAAATGAAATGGGATTGGGTAACAAATGACCGGTAATGATTTACAGTAACATTACCGGTCATTTTAAAAGTAATAATTGTTTGGGTGCATGAAATAGCTAGTTTAAAGTGAGTTCGCTTTCATTATGTGACAAGGTGGTTGCTTAATTAGTATTGTTTGTGGGATGGAAATAAGTTTTGTAATTTGACCTTTAAAAATAGGGGGACTTGTGAAATGAGTATGAAGAAAAAACTTGGTATGGGTGTTATAACTGCAGCGCTTGGCTTATCCTTAATTGGCGGGGGAACATATGCATATTTTAGTGATAAGGAAGTATCACAAAATACGTTTGCAGCGGGTACTTTAGATTTGAGTGTGAATCCTGAAGTTGTTATTAATGTCGACAATTTGAAACCAGGCGATGAAATGGAGCGCGGTTTTCAATTAGTTAACAAAGGAACCTTAGCAATAGGAGATGTGAAACTCCTGACAGATTACAGTGTAATCGATGCGAAAGGGGATAATGGAAATGCTGATTTTGGTGATCATATCCGTGTTGATTTCTTGTGGAATTTGGATAAAAATGAGGTTCCAATTTGGTCTACTACATTATCTGAATTAAAGGTAGCTACGCAAAATGGAAGTATTCCGGATCTTGTACAAAAAGGTGTGGTAGACCGAGAAGGAAATGGACTTGCTCCTGGTGATGATGATACATTTTATGTAATGTTTACATTCGTAGATAGCGGTGAAGACCAAAATGTATTTCAGGGAGATGCATTGAAATTAAATTGGACGTTTAATTCCATGCAAGCAAGCGGTGAAGAAAAGTAAGCGTAGTAATTTGCATACTATATGTTTGAGACGTATAGTATACGAATGATGAGACTTTTTTATCCATAAAGAAAAGACACCCTAAGTTGCCATCCTCTCACTTGAACCATCTTAATTTTAATATGGTTCAAGTGAAAAGAAGTATAAAGTATTAATAGGGATGCAGATTTCAAAATAAAAAATACGTTAAGTAAACTTTTATTCAAAAATTCACATTAAGCAATAATGTTTAAAAATTAGGTTTATAAAAAATAATAATATGTTTATAAATGTAAAGCCTACGGGAACTTTTCCTGTGGGCTTTTTAAGTAGTTTTTACGAAATTATGAGTGTTTTTTATTTTGTATTTCAATAAGTTTATCTGATATCATTCTTGTATAATATTCTTTTTCTGTTAGTTCAAATATAAATAATGCTTTTTTCCAGTTATAAACAACATCTTCTACATTGTGTTGTTTAATCTTTAATAAAAACCGACCTTTTAAATAGAATAGTTCACCTAATAGGTATAAAGTATTTAGATTAATTGCTAATTTGATGCCCTTATCAATGTATTTTATTGCCTCTTCATGTTGATATGTGAAGGCCAAAGATTTTGCTAAATTTAAAATGATTTTTAGTTTAATTTCTTTATCTCTAGGAAAATTTAACTTATTAAAATTAGATAAACATCTTCTTAATATAGTAATACTTTTTTCATATTCTTTATTTTCTCCATGAAATATAGCCATTGTCTGCATAATATCTATTTCTCTTTCTGATAAAAAATCAGAATTGGTTAAAGTTAGTTTTAATGCATGATTTAAAAGAGTTAAAGCAGTTTTGGTTGATCTATTTACCTCAAATATAGCAATTGCTTCATGCCATATTAGAAATTGTTTCTCTTCATTTGTTTGAAAGTTATTTAAGTTTTTCTCCTTTTTTACTATTTCATAAAGTTCTTTATATTGTTTTTGCTTTAAGCAATCTTTTATTACATATTTTACATTTTCTGTATATTTTAATCTTTTGTTTTGAGTTAGTGCAAATATATGATTCGGATCAATGCCAAGTCTTTCTGATAATTGATATAACAATATGCTAGATGGATAAATCACACCTTTTTCAATCTTGCTAATTTGACTTTGTGAACATATTCCATGACACAATTCGGATTGTGATATGTTTTTTTTTATTCTAAGTTCTTTAATGGTAATACCCAAATCGTTAAATTCCATTTTTTCACCTACTATTTAGCACTGTATTAGTATAAGAGTTTTTTCTAACTTTTAATGTAATGTAAAATTACTATAGTTGCAATTGTTATTTGTTTTAAAGGACTTACCGTTTCCATAGGATGGTGAGGCTTTTATTATGTACAAAAAAAGACACCCTAAGATGCCTTCTTCCCACTTGAACCACGTTCATTTAGTATAAACTTATCATATTATCCCTTTGTTATACGTGTAAACACACCCTATAAAACAGAATCGTCTATATACACCAGATTGTTAGTTTACAAAGTACAAGAGATTTGAGATCAGTATTAGAGTGACGCGACACCTTCCATAATGATTGGTATGTTACGCCTTTCAAAAGAATCTGCTTTATAGAATGTATCCACGTTTATTATTTTACTATATATAAAATTCATTCGGTGTATTTTTTTCAGATATGTATAATTGCATAAAGTTGATGGGAAAATCAGAGTATAATTTGGATTGTGTAATAAAGATAAGGCCCACCTACGGAAATAGGTGGGTTTTTGTTGGGTATTACTATCTCATTGCACACAAGGGAATTTCTATTAAAATCATAGCATATTTTTATAGCTCTTATATTGAGAAATAAAGAAAAGACACCCAAATAAGAGTGTCTTTTCCCTTAGTATTTTAGCAGAAGCAACTGCATCCAATAATTATTAAAAGTATAAAGAGTACAACGAGTAAAGCAAAAACGTACTATTCTACATTATCTGAATTAAAGGTAGCTACGCAAAATGGAAGTATTCCTGACCTTGTAAAGAAAGGTATTGTAGATCGAGAAGGAAATGGATTTACTCCAGGTGATGATGATACATTTTATGTAATGTTCACATTCGTAGATAGCGGTGAAGACCAAAATGTATTTCAGGGGAGATGCGTTGAAATTACATTGGGCGTTTAATTCCATGCAAGCAAGCGGTGAAGAAAAGTAAGTGTAATAATTTGTATACTCTATGTTTAAAACTGTAACAAGAAGCATAAGATGGCCGTTTTGATCAACTTATTCCTTTTTAGTTTGCGGCCAACGTATGCTTCTAATATGTATACAACAAAAATAACAACTAGCGCCTCGTAAGAGGTGCTAGTTGACGTGAAATTCGTTATTGATACTGAAAAAGGATCTTTTTTTTTAAAAATCTGGCCCATTTCTATATTAAGTGTAGTTTTTTCTATACTTAATTAATTTTATATACTGAAATAAATTATTTGTTAAATTTTTTTATCTACGACCAAATCCAGGTTGCATAGGGGCAACTTGGGGGAACATGACCCCACCACCAGGTGAAAGTTGAGAAGCTGCAACTGGCGCTAATCCAAGACTAACATTCCACCGACTACATTAGGGAATACAATTGTAACCACTTCGTTCCCCATTTGATTAAAAGCTACTCTAAAAATAAAAACACGCGTTCCTGCTTGAAGTTGTTGACCATTAGGTAAAATAACAGACTGAGGAAGAATATGAAACTGACCTACTAAATTTACAAATGATTGTTGTCTAGGATTATTTGTATAATCATATGAGTATTCATCATAATTTTGTTGATACATAAACTTTCAGCTTCTTTCTATTTTAAATTTTAACGAATTTTCCGAAAGAATTCTCCTTCCTCAAGCGTGTGAAGGGCGTAGCCCAACGGTAGGTGGGAGATGAATTTCGGTTTGGCGTAGCCAAAAGGTTTTCCTTTTTATTTTGCCTCTGATATAATCAGTCTTATAAATTATAAAGGCTGGTATATAAATGAAATTAGATAGTAATAACCATTCAGTATTCTTGTTGTATTATCACCTTGTGTTGGTCGTGAAATACAGAAGAAATGTGTTTGATGATGATATGTCAGACTATGCAAAAGATATGTTTGTTCGACTATCTGAAAACTATAACATTACATTAGTTGAATGGAATCATGATGTAGACCATGTTCATATTTTGTTCAAAGCACACCCTAATACAGAAATGACAAAATTCATCAATGCTTATAAAAGTGCAAGTTCTCGACTTATTAAAAGAGACTTTCCACAAGTGAAAAAGAAACTTTGGAAAGAGATGTTTTGGTCAAGAAGCTTTTGCTTGCTAACTACTGGTGGTTCGCCAATAGACGTAATAAAAACATATATTGAAAATCAAAGTGAAAAGTGAGGTGAAATGATATGACAAAGCAGAATAAAGCATATAAATTCCGTTTGTATCCAACAGAAGACCAAGCACATCTTATGCGTAAAACATTCGGTTGTGTACGTTTCGTGTATAACAGAATGTTAGCTGAACGGAAAGAAGCGTATGAAAAACATAAAGATGATAAGGATCAACTAAAGAAACAAAAGCTTCCCACTCCTGCGAAATACAAAGCAGAATTTGAGTGGTTAAAAGAAGTGGATTCATTAGCTTTGGCAAATGCTCAACTAAACTTGCAAACTGCCTATAAAAATTTCTTTCGTGGTCAAAATGACTTCCCAACATTCAAAAGCAAAAAAGACAGAAAGTCTTATACAACGAATGTAGTGAACGGAAATATTATGTTGCTTAACGGTCATATCAAATTGCCAAAACTGAAAATGGTACGTATCAAACAGCATAGAGAAATACCACAAGACCATATAATCAAGTCATGTACGATTTCTATGACACCTACTGGTAAATACTATGTGTCCATTTTGACTGAATACGAAAAAGAGATCGTACAAAAAGAAGTAGAAACAGTTGTTGGATTAGACTTTGCGATGGAACAATTATACGTCAGTTCTGAGGATGAGAGAGCCAATTATCCTAAGTTCTATCGTGAAATGTTAGACCGATTAGCAAAGGCGCAACGAGTATTATCAAGAAGAACAAAAGGTTCTATTCGTTGGAATAAACAACGTATCCGTGTAGCTAAGTTACATGAAAAAGTAACGAATCAACGTAAGAACTTCCTTCATCATAAGTCTAAAGAGTTAGCTACTCATTTTGATGTTGTAGCTATTGAAGATCTAAATATGAAAGGAATGTCGCAAGCACTTCATTTTGGAAAAAGTGTCGCTGACAATGGGTGGGGTATGTTCACTTCTTTTTTAGCTTATAAACTACATGAACAAGGCAAACAACTTGTGAAAATAGACAAATGGTTTCCTTCCACAAAAACATGTAGCAGTTGTGGAAATGTGAAAAATATGTCATTGTCTGAGCGAGTCTATTCTTGTATATGCGGTGTAAATCTTGATAGAGATTATAACGCAGCTATCAATATCAAAAATGAAGCAATACGCCTATTAGCGTTAGCATAGATAGCAATAAAATAACCCTTGGAACAAGGGAGTTAGCTCGGCTGTCTTAGGACGAATTCGTTAGCTACCAAAAGTAACGACTAACCGAGAAGCCCCCACTTCAAACAGTCCGTTAGGACGTTAAGTGGCGGGTAGTTCACGAGTTCAACTATTTGTACTAGCTATTCTATAGGAGTGAGGTTTAAAGCAGGAAAATAAATTTTGGTATTATGTGTAATGAGTTCTTCTTTTTTATGAACAGATAAACCACTTTGTAGGATAGCTGTAATAATAAAACTACTATTTTATAGGAATACATTTCCGAATGATCTATTACCATCAATTTAATATTTTTCAAGTTTCCCAAAAACTGAAGTAATTACTAAAGTCTTTATAAGGAAATAGAAAGCTTTTTAAATCTTGACTAATATCTTCTAGATTCCCATATATATTATCTGCTGCTAAATTAATGTCCTCATTAAAATTATATAGCTGTTCATCTACATAACTGAATCCCTCACAGCAATTATTATGTATCAAATTAGATATAAATGGTTTTATTTTCAATACATTTTCTTCATTTAGGATAAATTTATCCCATAACAGCCCCAGTATTATTTTTACGGGTAATTTTTTATCATACGTTCCTTTTACGTTTTTTAATTTAGGTACGATGTCAACCAACTTATCATTACTAGATAGAGAAACTTCTATAATTTCAATAGAAGGGCTATCTAATGCTTCAATTGTCTGATCAGCCCAATCAATTATTTCAGTTTTTGAAAATAAACCAATTTGTAACCCTATACTCAGAACCTCAGCTATTATTTTCATATTATCCATATATAAAACTCCTTAGATTTTATGGTAATTATACATCGCAGTAACTAAAGGGATTTTTAAACCTAGGATATCTCCACATTGTTAGCAAGATAAAAAACAAAATCTCTCCTAAAACGAAAAAAAGATGAACAAAATAATAAAAAAGGCTCATTTCTATTTCTTTTTTAGATTCCATTCCTTAGTAAAAGAACTTAATAGATGAAAAGGTTAGATTGCACAATTAATTGGGAGATACGTACAAGTAACTTTGAATCTCTTGAACAAATAGTTCTAATTTATCATATACAGAAACAGACATAAAAAAAACATCCTTTCCTATGATTCTACAGAAAGAATGGCCTGTTTTAATATTTGTAGGATAGTTTTAAATACAAAAATATAGAATTGTGCAACTTATACATGACTTAATGTAAAATATATATTGCATTTATGTTATTAATAATTTAATATATAAAATATAAGATTTATGGTATGAAGTTATGTTTACAAGTGAGGTGTATTTAATGTCCGTAAGTAAAGTGAAGTTTGCAAGGGTTGAAAAAGGTCTGACCCAACAAGGGTTGGTCGATATTGTAAATGTTACACGACATAACATTAGTATTATTGAAAGTAATAATTATAACCCTTCTTTAAACCTTTGCATTCATACAGCTAAAACACTAGATAAAAGTTTAGATAAATTATTTTGGGAGGAATTTTAAAATGGAAAAACTAAAAAAATGGTTTTCACTCAGTACACACCCAGATGAAAGAATTCAACAAGTCGAAATGAAAATTTGGGCTCAATCTGGAATTATTGTCCTACTTATAGCTTTTGTTGATTTTGTAATAAGAGGAGCATATCTACACCGTCCATTTTTAGAATGGGCTGCTTCATTAGCCATTATAATTTGTTATATGATATTCGTTTTTATTAAGTCTATTCTAACTGGTGTCTATGAAACGGATATTAATAATAAAGAACAATTAAAAGAAAAATTAAAAGAAAAAATGAACAATACCTTTATTTTTTGTTTTGTCGCAATAGGTGCTACCACATACAAATATAACTTACCTGAAGATTTCGTTGGATGGTTATCAGTAATAGCAAGATTTATTATACTTTTCGCTTTCTTATTTGGTATTCAATATCTTATTACAGTATTAGCATGGAAGAAATCAAATAAAATTTAATAAGTATAGACAAAAAAGCTTATCTTTTAGCACTTAATGATAAGCTTTTTATTATTTTTTTCATCTTTTTTCGTTTTGGTGTACAATGAATTTCTTAGCTTGATAGCGATGTGGTGCTACCCCATTCCTATCAAGTTAAGAAATTATAACACTCCCAGAACGATAATTTTGTGCGTGTTGTTCGTATTTATTGTTTGGGGATAAATCTGTTCTTGTTAGCTTGATAGTGATGGAGTACAGCCAGCAATCTAGGTTTAAAATAACATGATGCTGTTTATAAAAAAGCTGTAGGAATGGTGTGTCAAACCATTCCACTAGTTAAAGAGAATGTATATATGGCGGACCTTTTAAAATAGATGTAATTACGTGAAAATTATAGTAAGAAGGGCCAGGAAATGTTTAATGATTTTAAGTTTGTAGCAAATCATTCGATTTATGCCCAATTTCATAATCATTTGAAAAAATGATTATGAAATACCAACTATTGTAGCATCTATTGAAAAGGAGAATAGTTTATGAAATTAGTAAATGATAGAGCCATGTTACGATTAATGCAAGTAAATGATATCGAAAGCTTATTTAACATTGTGGAAGGAAATAAAGAAGTATGGACGTATTTAATAGCTAAAATGGATAGCTATCAAGATATGGAGGATTATGTTCAAGTAGCAATAAAAGGTTTTGAAGGGGAAACGGATTTACCATTTGTTGTTGTAGATCAAAAAACGAATGAAATTGTAGGTAGTACACGTTTGTACAGTATTTCAAATGATAACAAAACGGTTGAACTTGGGCAAACGTGGTATCATCCAAGTGTACATCGTACAAGTATAAATACTGAGTGTAAGTATATGTTATTGCAATATGCTTTTGAAGAGTTACACATGTTACGTGTGCAAATAAAAACGGATTTACGAAATGAAAAAGCACAGCGCGCAATTGAAAGGCTAGGTGCTGTAAAAGAAGGTGTATTGCGAAACGAAAGACAATTGCCAAATGGTTATGTACGGGATGCAGTTGTATATAGTATTATTGCAAGCGAATGGCCGGTTATAAAAGAACAACTTTTACAAAAACTAGCTGTATATAAATAAAGAAAATATATAATGCTTCTATATTTGCGAAAAATAAAAAGGGAAAGAAAGCTCACTGGTTTCGAACTTAAAATGTTCTTCATAACACAAGTTGGTTACATTCTTTTGGGGATCTCTTTTATATATAGAGACTTTGCAAGATATGTCCTTAGAATAAAACAAAAAGGATATTGAAAAGATCTTGATATTCATATCAAGATCTTTTCAATATGTAAAATTATTTCACTGCCTCTTTTAATTCTTTTCCAGCCTTAAAAGCAGGTGCTTTTGAAGCTGCGATTTGCATTTCTTCACCTGTTTGTGGGTTACGTCCTGTACGTGCAGATCTTTCACGTACTTCAAATGTACCAAAACCAAGAATCTGTACTTTCTCTCCAGTTGCTAGCGCATTTGTTATTGTATCTAATAATGCTTGTGTTGCTGCTGCAGCATCTTTTTGTGTAAGTTCAGCTTTTTCTGCTACTACTTTTGTTAATTCTGTTTTATTCATTTTCTGCACCTCATTATATGTAATTAGGTGACTATTATAACGTGTGTGTATTCATGATGCAATTATACTGTACATAGAGTTATAGCAAGAGCAAGATGACAATGTCTGTGTAAAAGGCATAAGGAGGATATTAATTATCGCTTTAAACTCTGTTCATATTTCTTTACATCTTCCATGGTTTTAAATATTAACACATCAAAAATTCCTTTTTCATTCCCACATACGACAACAAAACCATCTGTTGCTTCCAGAACTCTACCGACGCCACCATCTGTAAGTGAAATATTGGTGAGATGTTTTACGTTCAGTTTTTCTTCTTTTTGAATGTAAGTAGTTATGGGTGTTCCTACAGGAAATGCGTCTGTGATTTCTTTTGTTGTATATGTGCCATCATCTAATGATTGAGTTTTAGCAGTAATAGAATCAGTTTGAGTTGCACATCCTGTTGAACATATTAAAAGAATACCAGTAATCATACTTACACAAGCTGTTTTTACCATTCACAAAATCCTCCTATAACTGTTCGTATCGTCAACCTATTTAAGGTAACAAATTATATATACGAAGTTTGTTGGTTTATGTGAGTCGTAAATCAACAAAGATACAGGTATTTTGCCAGAATGTGTTTCAAACAAAAGAAAAGACACCCAAAGGTGCCTTCCTGCGACTGGCACCAGCGTAATATGGTATTGGGTGCCAACCCGAGTATTATTTTGCCACATTAAGTAATTTTGGTTGTTGAGAAATATAATTCAAATCTATATGTTGTTTACTTTTGCTTCGTTAGATTTTTTGTAGTGGATTCTTCAATCTGTTCAGGTTTAATTTTAATTTCAGGGGTTATTGCTATTTTGCTATCCGGTTGCACATAATAACGGTATTTTTTGCACCAGAACAAAAAAAGTAATTAAATGTAAAAAAGTTAAAAGTCGAAACGTATGTTATTATTATATTGAGAATTATAAATTAAAGGTGGCATCTGGAAGGGAATAGTTAAAAATGAAAACAATAAAGGGGAAGTTATCTTTTAGCATTGATATTATAGGTTGTATCCTTTGCATTATAATGCTTATTATAAGTCTTGTTAATTTTAGAACATGGGTGCATCCTTTTCTATTCTTTATCTGCGGACTAATTTTCTTCATTAATATAGTAAATACCCGTAAGGGAAAAGTGCGTAATTCAAATTAAAACAAAATTGTATCCGTATAACCAAAAAACGCTATTCTTTTTGTAGAAATATAAAGAGAGTATGGAATTTTTTGTGAATTTTTTGTTTCAAGATGAATTCCAATGATTTGCTAAGGGATTATATCAATATTTTCCTCCTTCACTTTTAGAACAGCTTGCTAGAGGGGGAGATTTTGTTTAAAGAAAGGGAGCTTTTGCGATGTTACCTAATTATATAAAAATAGCTCATGAGATAGCCCAAAAAGCCCATGCTGGACAAGTAGATAAAGCAGGTATGGATTATATCAAACACCCTGAGGCAGTTGCTAACTTTGTAAATACGACCGAAGAGAAGGCTACTGCTTATTTGCATGATGTTCTGGAAGATACTGAGATAACTGCTAATGATCTGTTAAGTGCTGGTATACCTCATAACGTAGTTGAGGCAGTGCAGGTACTGACAAAAGAGAAATACACACCTTATTTTGAGTATCTGAGCAGAGTGAAAGAAAATTCTCTTGCTCGTACAGTTAAACTTGCAGACTTAAAACATAATTCTGATCGCTCAAGACTTGCTAGGATAACAGATAAAGACCTAAAACGATTGGAGAAGTACCGCAAAGCGATTCAGTTTTTAGGGAAATAAAAGAAACAGCAACTTCTTAAGTGACAATTTCTTATAATACTAGTTGTTTAAAGAAACTCCTTCTTGCAATGTTTTAAGGCATGTAAGAACAATTCTCTGGTTGTTATAAAATAACAAATAAGAGACGATATTCTAAAGGAGTCTAGAATATCGTCTCTTATTATAAGCCTTAAAACGTTAATTCAGGAATATGTAAATGGTTTTTTAATAAGTTCCAAGTCTCATCTAGAATGGGTTTTGGTGGTATGTAAATAATTGTTCCATCCCGACCTCTTGTTAAAATAACTCTATATGCATTGAGTTTAATTTGGAATGGATCTTCAACACCCCATTGATAGTGTTGCCCCTTCCAAGTCCCATTTTGTAGATATAGATCATCATCCCAATGAACAAGCGTCATATCTAGTTCAAGACCCTGTGTTTGGAATTCAGTTGAGCTGTAGTTGAGCGCTCTACAATAGTATTGGGATTCGGCATAGTTAAAGTATTGAGCGATCTTACTAGGGCGTTCATATCGTTCATCTCTTGGTAGAACAGGGACTTCTTTTTGATGATCAGCGCCACCAGCACAGACAACGCCAACTGTTTTTGTATCATCCTGATAAAGCTGATGTAAAGTGTGTTTGGCTTTGGCTAAATCACGCGTAATAAAAAGTTGATAATGTTCTTTTGGTAGCTTATGAATAAGCTGTTTTGTTTGTTCAAAATTAGCATCTAATAAGGTATTAATAATTTTATAGTATTTTAAAGCTGCATGAGCACGGAAAGATGAGTTTAAATGTAGATGAGAATGTGTTCTATAATGTGCTGCATTTGTGAATATAGAATTAGAATGTTTAGAGTGAACAGTCACGTTTTTTCCAGCGATCGCATGATTCCACAGGGCGAGACCGCCTTCTTCTCCAGAATAGATCTCCTGTCCGTCTCCGATTAAGCCAATTGTTACACTCCACGGTTTATTGTTTGTTGTAACATTCATTATAATATCCGGTTCACTTAAGTTTTGAACTTCTCGATTTCTTCGAGTGAGTGATTGATCGACTTTTTTTGTATCCCATGCTCGTTGGGCCTCATCAAAAATGATTATTTGTTCTTTTGGAATCATTCTCTTTTCGAGAAAATCCATTTTATAGCCATATAGACCTTGTACGAAGGTTCTATTTTTCAACGTATCTTGTAATACGTCTACTAATGGGCCGTTACCAGATAAATAAACTGCATTTTTCATCTCGTGTGCAATGGTCAGACCTAAATATGTTTTACCTGCTCCTGGCTCGCCAGATACCAAAATAAGATGATGGGTATTTGTATGTTGGGCTTCTTCAATAATTGAGCGTACAGTTTGTTGTACTTCTGGGAAATTACTGCTTGATACAGCTTTAATGTCAGGGAGTGGTTCATTATTTAAAATAGAACGAGCAGCTTCTAGCATAGAAGGTGAGGGTTCATAGACACCTTCCATTATTTCCTCTAGCGTTAAAGTTGGTACTTTTGTTTTATTGATTATTCGTTTAAGAATGCTTTCCAATCCATCAACTGTTGAAATGGTTACTTGATAATCTTTTTGGAAAACCCAGCGTTCGCCTTTATAGTTTGTAAGCAGTAAAACACCAATGACTTGTATGTTAGATTGTTGAATAGTCGAGTGATAATGTTCGAGATCACGCATATAAAGAGATGTTTGGATATATTCAGAAGGGGAAACGCTATTATAACTTTTACATTCGAGAACGATTAAATAACCATTAATTAATAAAAGTACATCAGGACGACGACCGCCTCCGCGTAAAATCTCATATTCAAAAATAAGTGATGCATCTAAATCAGAAAATCGATTAAATAAATCTTGTAGTTTATTATAACTATCAATCCATGCTCTCTTTTGAGAATCTATTTTTGGATCATTTGTATTGGTTTTATAGACGTGATCTAGCAGTTGTTTAACAAAAAAGTGTACATCTAATTGCTTAAATTGTTCAATAGTTCCAGCCCAGCCATAGTTCAAGATAAAGGCCTCCTTGATGTGTAGTAGGATATATTCTTATTATAAGGAATAATATAACTAGCTTGGAATGAAAAATATTTAGGTCGTATTTTTCCTAAATTATTGTGTTTCAATCTATAATTAATGAGGCAAGCTTTCAACTAGATACATAAGAAATGCCTAGAAAAAATGCACATTGAGTGTTAGATGTAGTTTAATACTCAATGTGCAATTAATATTGGTTTTAGTAAATTGTAAGTAGAGCTATAAATAAATTTGGTAGTTTTTTTATTATTAATTTATCCAATTTTTTATTTTATCTAGTAAGCTATCCTTATAGCGTTCCCTAAATATAACAGTATTTTTTACGTCTTCTTTTTTTAGAATTCTTGTGTAGTTTTTGTTAGGATTATTTTTGTCTATTTTCTTTAAACGTTGGTGACTATATCCTAATATTTCGAGTTTATTTAGACTTTTTATAAGATATATTTTTGAACCATCATCTTGTTTAATATAAAATGCATCTTTACCTAGTGGATCAGAAAGGTAAGGTATGTATATTTCAAGCACAAGTATTGTACTCACTAAAAGTGAAACTATAATAAAACCTATAATTTCATTAATATCCGATATATTTAACGATCTATCAGATAATATATAGAAATATAATACGGTAATTGGTGTTATGAATACTGTGAAAATAATAATGTGAAGTATTTGGATAAGTAAAATTTTCTCTTGATTGAAAAATAGCTTTTCTATACTAGAAGCCCTAAGTATTGTGCATGTTTTTAGTAATAGTAGACCTGCAGCAACGTAATATGTAATATTTAAATTTTGAAAAATGTTTGTTAAGTCCATATGATGATATTAACTCCTGTTTGATAATATTTATTATTTATTACTTATAGTACACTAGTTATTATAAGTAATAAGTAAGTATTGATTAGCGGGTTTATTAATTATTTAAAAGAAATCCTCCTTCACAAAGTTTGAATTTAATAAACTAAAAATTAAGAAAAATGAATAAAAAATTGGAATGGATTGTTTTTTAAAGGGGTATATATGGATCTACATTGCTGCTTCTTTAATCTATTAATAAGATACTAGTTGAAATAAATAATATATTTTTCTACTACATAACATTATTATATCATATTATTATATCTTGTTATAATGTTATATAATATGAAATGATCTTAGTCTAGAAGTAGAAAGACATTTTTTATTATAAATACTCATCAAAAAATATTGATTATCCTGTTTCTTGGAGTAGTGGATAATTGAAGGCTATAATTTTTATTTATAATAGACTAAGATCGATAAGTAGTTATATTGGCTAAGACACAAGAAAAGTGATTCAAGTCAATCAAAGATTAAGCGGTAGATCTAATCTGTTATAAATTTGGAGGATATGAATTTTTTTATGGTTTTTACCAGTGAATTATGCTTTTGAAAATTAAATGATTTTTTTAAAACTAGCTTTCTTTTTAATAGAAAGCTAGTTTTAAATTCTTTCACTTAAAAAAAATAAATATTATATTTTTTCTTTAAATTTTATATAGGAGAGGAAATAGGCTAAGATAAAGATACTATTAGTAGATTTTTTTATTTCAAAATTAGTTTGAATGAAGGGACAGTTTGCTAAATACACTATGTTGTTCATTTCCCTCTTGGTTCATACTTGCCTGATAAGATGAAAATCCTTTATATGTTTTTCTTTTCCATTGCCATAAGCCATTACTTTGATCGAATTCACCATAGTAATGATTGTAATCAAGCTTGTTTCCTGTGTTTTTATTAAAATTATTGCTAATAAAAATACGGCTATTACTAGCATAAATTTGGTTATTGGTAATTACATTGTTCCGGGTATCGTAATTTAATTCGATTTGGCCACTCTCTTGATCTTTTGTATCATTTTTATAAATCACATTGTTCGTAATTGTGTTATTTTCTGCATATCCTTGCTGACTATCATACCCACCAATTGCAATGCCACTCATGATATTATTGGATATAGTATTCTCTCGAACGGTAATTTGGCTTGCGCTTTTTCCTGCATGTTCGCTGGCTACTTCAATACCAAGGTCGTTTTCATAGCTCTGATTCTGCTCAATGATAATGTCCTTCCCACCATCCACGTAAATACCATCAGCTGAATATTCATTATAACTAGTATTATTGATGGATGAATTATGATGGACAATGTTATTACGAACAATTCCATTCCGTGCTTGATCTAAAGCAGCTACTGGAGATACTCTTTCATGTCCAATCAGAACAATTCCAATATTGTTGTTATCATGTACTTTGTTATTGGTAACTTCAAAGGAATCTACATTCCCATTCACAGCAATTGCTTCACTCAGTCCTAATTTCAAATTTGCTACTTCGTTATTATCGATGAAAATATGATTTGAATTATTTTGTGCACTAGATGAAGTACCGTAGACCGCAATACCATGTGCGTTTCCATCCTGTACATTTGCTTCAATGTGGTGAATATAATTATTTCTAATATCAATGTAACGTCCTGTTCCAGTGATATAAATACCAATAGGGGTTTCGTTAACTTTTGTTGACTTTAAGTTACGAAATTCTAATCCCTTTACTTGAATATAATTTTTGTCTTCTATTGTAAATAATCCATCATCTTCTAATTTGACCTTAGAACCATCGAGAATGACTTTTTCATCCTGGTAATTTTGAAAAGTAATGGGTGCGCCTGAGGCACCAGAACGAGCGACACGAACCTTTTGGTTATAAACTCCGCCTCTTATGTATATTGTACTTCCTTCTTTAGCGACGTTAGCAGCTTTTTGAATGGTAGCGAAAGGTTGATCTAATGTGCCGGGATTGAGGTCATTTCCTGTTGGAGATACATAGTAATTTGTAACAGAAATTCCATTGCTATTGGATTGTGCAAAGGTAGAGGTAGGGAGTGTGAAAATTAACATACTGAAAGAAAGTATAAAGATAAAAAGCGATTTTTTTAATAAGGGAAATATGGTTTGATATTTCATCATGATCCTCCTTCTTTATTAAGCATTCCTTCTCAACTATATAGTTAAAACTGACGATTTATATCTTGTATCAATAAAAAAACAGGAATGTATTGCGGGTTAAGGGACATCAACTCCTATGGTCTATGTCTTCTATCTGAAACTAAATTTTTAATAATTCATGGTTTTTCGTATAAAATCAAATCATATATACGTGTACTTAAAGAAATATGGATATTAAAATCGGTAGACGAGGGAATGAGAGATACTGATACTAATTTTAAGGAGAGTTATTCAAAATATGTTTTCTATTCAATTAAAGTTTCCCTGTGTATCATGTTAACTGTTGTACTAATTTGATTGGTAAGATTAACAGATAATTATTTAAAGTGGGGGTGGTTCAATAAATCTGAAATTAACATTGTTTAATATGAGTGTTAGAAAAAATTTATCAAGTTTTAATATTCGGAAAATCATTTATATAAACAAGTATGTTATGGTAACCTTTAATAAAAGGGGGTAGCGTATATGAATGTTGAAATTATTTCTAAAGAAGAAATCACAAAATTATTAAACGACTGGTATCAAGCTATAATTTCACAAAGTGTATTACAGTCTAATAAAATAAAAGAAGAGATTGCAGATAAAATCAATAATATTAAGGAAGACCAAACAATATTAGTCTACTATGCTTTATTGAATGCACGGTATAATCTGCTAATTCGTGATATGGATAGTTCAAAAGATATTTTGGATAAAATTGAGCCATTACAAGAGTCTACAGAAACATTTTTAGAGTACTATCATCATTTATTTAAAGCAATTTATGCTACTAATACAGCAAACCATAGTGAAGCAAGAATGCAATTTGAAAAAGCTGAAACGTTTTTAGAGTACATGCATGATGAAATTGAAAAAGCTGAATTTAATTATTGGCTTGCAGTCCATTACTATCACGTATTAAAACCAATCCTAGCAGTTCAATTGGCTACAAAGGCGAATGAAGTATTTTCAATTAGTCCAGGGTATGAATTAAAAACTGCAGCATGCTTAAATACTTTAGGGATGGCACACATTCGACTAAATGAATTCGAAAGTGCAGAGGAATATTTACTTTCAGCACTAGGTACCTTCCAAAAATCTCATGACGAAAGTCTTACTAAACGTGTAAAGCACAATTTAGGACTTTTATATGCAAGTCAAAACATGTCAGAGTTAGCAATTAAGCATTTAGAGGAATCACTAGAAAACAACGCTAAAACGATGTTTCTTTTAGCAAGAGAACATTTTAAGTTAGGTCATAATCATAATGCTAATGAATATATTGAGAATGGCTATAAGATTAGTGACTTATGTTATCGTCATCATTTTCAAATTTTAAAAGCAGTCCATAACTATGCACCACAAGAAGAATTAGAAAAGGTGGTCATGGAAGGTATTTCGTATTTTGAAAAAGAAGAATTATATGATTGGGTAAAAGAATATGCTTATCTTTTAGGTAATATATTCTATGGTTCAGAAAATCACGAAAAAGCCAGCAAGTATTTACACATCGCTTTAGATGCAGACAAAAAGAGTATAGAAAGAAGGGCGCTAAAATGAAAAAAGCAATCTTATTAATGATGATGTTATCCGCTGTTTTTACTTTTGGTCTTACTAATGTAAAAGACGTATCACAAAATGAAACTATTGAAGTGTTTATGGATCATGGAGAGCATATTTAATTATCTAAAAAAAGAGGGAGCTGCGAGCACCCTCTTTTTTTATTATGAACATAATAATTTAGAAATAACATAAGTAGCAGTAGGAATGAAAAATATAAGGGATAATGTTCCATAGTACCAAATACAGTCTGATTTACATTCTTAAATACCAAACCATACATTCTTCTTTACACCCAATGCTTTTAAGGGTGGAGTTACGGCTAGAACGATTGAACCGCTTCGATTTACATCACCAACTACTGCTAACTTTGTATGCATAGGGTCTAATCCCATTTTGATGCAACTTACTGAAGCGTAAAAACTTCATAGAAATACACATAAGATGATTTTATTCGTTAGGATTGAATAGTCATACACTGTGATTGTCCCTTCATAATAGAGCGTATGTTCTTTTATGAAGGGGGATTCCTTTTTGACGATCAGCGCCACCAGCACAGACAACGCCAACTGTTTTTGTATCATCCTGATAAAGCTGATGTAAAGTGAGTTTGGCTTTGTTTAAATCGCGTGTAATAAAAAGGTGATAATGTTCTTTCGGTAGATGATGAATCAGTTGTTTTGTTTGTTCAAAATTAGCATCCAATAAAGTATTAATAATTTCATAGTATTTTAAAGCTGCATGAGCGCGGAAAGATGAGTTTAAATGTAGCTGAGAATGAGTTCTATAATGTGCTGCATTTGTAAATAAAGAATTAGGATGTTTAGAGTGAACAGTCACGTTTTTTCCAGCGATCGCAGTATTCCATAGAGCGAGACCGCCTTCCTCACCAGAATAGATCTTTTGTCCTTCACCAATTAAACCAATTGTTACACTCCACGGTTTATTATTTGTTGTAACATTCATTATAATATCCGGTTCGCTTAAGTTTTGAGCTTCTCGATTTCTTCGAGTGAGTGATTGGTCGACTTTTTTTGCATCCCATGCTCGTTGGGCCTCATCAAAAATGATTATTTGTTCTTTTGGAATCATTCTCTTTTCGAGAAAATTCATTTTATTATTTTGATTTGCAATAATCCTAATCAGTTAGTAATTAGAATCAAATAAGAAATATAGAAATAGGGGAAATAATGTGAATTGGAGATTCCTTTCTGAGAGTAGGGAGTCTCTTTGAAAGCGCTACTGCTAATCAAATGATATGTTAATTAGATTTGAATATTGTATGCATCGTCTTTTCTTCAATAAATATTAAGTGATGAACTTCATATGTAGTATATAAGGAAATTATCTCATGGGTTATTTGTAAATATTAGATGGGGAGTATTGGATACCTACATAACCTAGGGATTTAGATGAAATAAATAGATAAATAAATATTTACGATAGCCTTCCTATTTTTCTTAGACTTCTTTTAGTGAATCAAAATTTAAATTCTGTTTACATCTTTTGTACTAGTAGAACTAAATCTAAAAGTATGTACAATTACACCATTTGACTAATGGGTAAACTTTACAAACTCTTATATACTAGTATTGTGTCTAGCCTTTTTAGGTGCAGTACACAGCCGGTGATTGGCTAGTGGATGTTCTTCCATTTTGCCAGTGCCGTTTTTTTGTTGGATAATAGAGAAAATGAAGTTTTTATAAGGAAAGAAGGGGTTGTTTTGAAAGATGTAAGTTCTATCTTTATGAGAGAAAAGATTGCTAGTTCTTATCTTTATTTCTTTTCTTGCTTTGGTTATTATAACTATATTTTTACGTTAAATTAAAATCACTTTTCCTCCAACAATAATAATATTGTTGTTACTATTTATGGGGATTGCAGAGCATTTTCCTGTAAGATTTTGGAGAGGAACTAGCTCGCTTACCTTTCCGATAATTTACGCTATGAGTTGGCAGTTTGGAATCCATATAACTATGTATCTCAATCCTTACTTTTATTTTTCAGATGATAAGATTATAACATACTTTGTTAATCCTTCCTTTTAAAGTGTTATTCGGAATAATTTTCTATCGTAAGAAAGATTTCTTTTTTTAGTAAATAAATTCATTTACAATAATATTAAGATGAATTTAAGGCGACGGGAGGGTCTCTATTGAGTGGTCTAACAGATGCACAGAAAAAGAAGGCGTATAAAGAAATTATGCCAGTACCAATAAATGTTCATGAGGAAACAGGGGGGAGTTTAGGAGAGTTCCTAAGTTTATCAAGTATGGATTTTGGGAGAGGCATGCTAAATCATCAAAAATATTGCCTGTATGAATCATTAGATTCGTTCGAATCCATCGTTAAAACAGAAAAGGTTGAACCTTCAGATATTGATAATATCATTTTAACAACGTCCTTGAAAGCATTTTCTTTATCAAAAAAAGAAGAAAATAAAGGGGACATTTTGTATTCTATTCCTTCATTTTCTTATGGCTTTCCTCTTTTACTTTCTTATCATTTAATATTACAACATGTAGTTGGTAGTCTATCTTCAGAAATTGGAGTTAGATTTAATAAGAATTCTGGAATTCTTATTTTAACAGATAATATTGAATTATTGTCCCACATTTGGAGAACTTCAATCGATAATACCTTTTTGAGGGATTACATTAAGATATACACAGTTGAAGCGGAGAAATTTAAAACGTTTACTTTTAATGAAAATAAGAGTAAAAAGAAAAAAAATAAAATTAATAATAATGATGGGACGCTGCCATGGCTAGCACTTTTCAGAGCGTATAGGCATTCTCTTCCAGAAAATTTAGATATGGAGCCAGATGTTATTGTAATTGATTTATTGCCATTTCGACATAGAGCTAGAGCGATGAATCTAGTAAAATGGGCAAAAAAACATGCTAAGCATGTGATAATAATAGCTCCGGCTCGTGATGAAATCTCATTAAACATTGCGGCGGAGCTCGATAATTGTATCCCAGTAGATATGTATACAATTGAGAGTTTCGAAAACCTTTTTAATATAAATATAGATTCAGTTTCTAATCCAGTCACTGCAGCTTGGAGCATCCAGTCTTCTATTCCTTATCTTAAGCAAGGAGAACGAGAAATAACGATTCAGCAAATTAAAGGATTACGCTCCTTAAATCAAAGTTTTAATCGGGCATTGGCTATTTTTGATAAAAGTTATACCGAATCAGGTAAACAAGTTCTTAGCTTTAAAAAAGTACAGAATGTTCTCTTAAAAATGTTATCAATACCGATTCCTCTGGAATGGTACGAAAGAACAAGATGGTCACAAGGTAAACCAACAATAAAAGAAATATTATTAACAGTTTCTAAAATTCAGAGTGATGGTTATGAAGAAAAAATTATTGTGGATACTTTAATGCCGCATTTGTTAAAAGATGTTATTGAAATTTATGATATTTTATTAGAAATGGGAGACAGCCCTAGGGGAAAAGTAATTAAAGAACTTTTAAATACTTATATGGATAACAAGGATAATATCTTGATAATAGTTTCAGATAAGCTTGTTGCTGAGGAACTTAAAGTATGGCTTCGAGCCACATTAAATGTTACTTTAAATGATCTAATAAAAGTTAATGTGATGACGCAGGAGAACTGGGCAAAAAAACAGTTGAAAGAAATATATTTAGATGAGTTAAATGAACCAGATTTTGTGATTTTGGTTAATCCATGGAATAAAAAGTACCTGAGCTCATCTTATTTTTCAAAAAGGACCGAAGTACATATTATTGAGGGATTTAAGGAATTACCACTTATAAAGTATCAGATTAATAAAATGACAAGTAATTTATATCCACAACGGCTGAACACTACCTTTAGTAATTTTTTTGGGGCTAATATTGATGCTTCTAATAAAAAAGGAACTGTACCATTAGTGAAAATCAATTTTAATAATCATATAATTAACTTTGCAGATACTAGAGTTATATCTGATATATCTAACAAAACGGAAATTGATTATTTATTTAAAGATGATGTTCTAATTAAAATTTTAACAGAGGAAAATGATTTCGATGAAGAGTGGGGACTAAATTCCAATATTGCTGATAAATCATATCTTGACAATCTATTTGTTGATAATTTTTCAGATACTTATTTTACATGTGTTAAGGTTTCGGTATCAATAGGTTTAAAACAGGATAAGGATAACGATAACTATGTATTTATCCCTAATGATTCTACAGTGAAAGTTAAGAAATTTAATGAGCCGGATGTTAAAACTATTAACCCATTAGAAATGAAATCGGGTGATATTTGGGTTAGGATAAAAAAACAACAGAGAAAAGAACTTTTTAATACTATCCTTAGTATGTCATCTAATGCGTTAATCATGAAATGGATAGAAGCGAATGCAAATGAATGGAAAGATATGTTAAACTTATTGTGGCATAAATTTCATCATGGTAGCACGTATAAATCTGAATCATACGAAAAAATTTTAAATGCCATTAATAACAATGGCGGGAAAATTATTTCCCCATTAACAATTTCTAACTGGATTAATGGAGATGTTTCCCTTGTTCGAGATTATGCTAATGTTAGAGCTATAGCTAGGGTCTTAGGAGAGAAACAATATGAAGATAGAGTTCAGTCAATTTATAAAGCAATGAGGGAACTTTGGGGTATTCATATTAAATTAGGAAAAGCTTTGGGTAAAATTGTTACGGAGCAAGCTACAGGATTAGTAGAAGGATATGAGTTGGATGAATCACGATGGATAGATTTAGGAAAAGGAATGCGTATTTCAATGAAAGATGTCTTGGATATACTGGAATTTTCTGAAATTAAACGTCTGGATATAAATCAGGAATATTTGGTTCATCCAAGTATAGTAGAAAAAATTATTTCAGGCGAAACAAAGAATTTGTTTATTGAAAGGGGATTGGTTAGATATGGCGAAACGGCAGAGGATCAGTAAACAGCAGAATACTAATAACGAGATTAAGTTTGTTGAACATATGGAGCAAATTTTAAAAGATGGTTTACGAGGAAATAAAGAAAAAATCGTAATTGGTGAAGAGCCTATTCGACGCTTTTTTTCAGGTGTTTTGTTTCCAGATATTGAATTTATGAATCAGGTAAATGAAGAAGACGAGGAAAATGATCCGCAGCCTCAGTTTAAGAGTTTGGCGAAAAATTGTAATATGGGGCTGGAGTTTTTAGTAGACCCGAATAAAGTAAATGTAAGGGGAACAATTTCAGGGAAATTCAATTTGTATCCAAGGTTTTTCCCTACTTTCCTAGAACAGAGCAAGTCATTTGAATACTTAATTAATAGTGAAAGTGAAGATAATCCCCAATCAAAAATATTGGATGACATAAATAAGGTCGAGGCAGAAAATATTAAAATTAGTTCTAATGACACTAAAAGGACAAATGAACAAAATAAAGGGCTTAAATTGTTAGAAAAATATGAACAAACGGAAGTTTGTTTTAATGATTTACCTTTTGAAATAGATTTTAATGAATTAGAACAACAGAATATCCCATTAAAAGAGATTTTGAAAGAAGAAATAACGCAGCTTTTAGATAGGGAAGATTTATTTTCTGTATATTCGAATGTTATAGAAAAAACGGGTGCTGTACCACTCCTTAAAAAACCAGAAACAGAAGAAGAATTTAAAGATATGCTGGAGGGAATAAAGGAATCGAATACTAATATAGCTAATTGGGATGCAAATTTAGTTATTGATCCAGTTTATTATAAGGACAAATTAGGAAATAATTTATTGAAAATTAATATAAGTTTATTAAATGATACGAAGGTTCCAGATATAACAATAGGAGAAAAAACAACAGGTCATCCAACACAATTTTTTGATTGTTTTTTCGAAGTTAAAATTCAGCAAGGAAAACACATTCCATTTTATTTTGATGGAGCTATCGATGATTACAAGTATGACAAAAGATATAATGTCAAAGGTATTAATTGTGTAGGTATTTATAAAGAGAATGATACGGATAGTGAATTAACTTTATCAACAGAAACTATTCCATCTTACTTTCAAGAACATTATAGAACACGGGAAGATTTATCGGTTGCTTTTGAAGATCTTACAACACCAAAATTAGTGGATAGAACGCTTTCAAATGTAGTGTTAGAAATGAAAAATTATTTAAGAAAGTGGAAAGATTTTATTGATTACAAAGGTGATGAAGAGAAGCAACTAATAACTGAAGAGGAAATTAGCAGTTGTACCAAAGATATGAAGGAATTCGAAGAGGAAATCGATTCGTTTGAATTAGGAATATATGCACTAAAGATGGATTCAAGGCTGATGACTGCCTTTAATATAATGAATAAGGTGTTTATGGAATCAGGGAAAGGAAAATATACTTCTTGGCGTTTATTCCAAATCATATTCATAGTAAGAATTTTGCCAAGTTTATATGCTCGAGAAATGCCTGAAACTGATAGTAAAAAAGAGGAAATTGCTACATCTGCAAAATATGCAGATGTATTATGGTTCCCAACTGGTGGAGGTAAAACAGAGGCATATCTTGGATTGGTAGTTACAGCGTTATTTTATGACCGATTAAGAGGGAAAAAGCGAGGATGTAGCTCTTGGATTAGATTTCCGCTCCGCATGTTATCCAAGAACCAACTAGATCGTCTTGCTAAGATGTTAATATATGCAGAGGAATATAGACAAAAAAGTGATGAGATTCCTTCGAAGGGAAAACCATTTTCAATAGGATTTTTTGCAGGGGGAAGTAATACCGACAACTTTGTAAAAGATAATATGAGAAAGAAGTATTTCGAAAATGAGATAAGTAAAAAAAGGAAAATGTTGTTACATAAATGTCCTAGGTGTGACAAAAACCTAAAACTTGAATTCAATGAGTCTTTATGGAGATTTGAACATCAATGTACTAACCAAGAGTGTTTTGTTGTAAAAAGTAAAGAACTAAATGGTGTTGTACCAATATATATTACTGATTCAGAGGTTTATAGATTTGTTCCAAGTGTGTTATGCGGAACCGTTGATAAGTTAGCTATTATGGGGAGATATAGAGAATTTTCACATATTTTTGGACAGATTGGTGGGACATGCAATAAGCATGGGTTCTATTCTGATAGGTGTATCGTTGGAGCATACGATGAATATCTATCTTGTAGTGAAAAAGTAAAAAATACGGCTAAACATAAGGGTGATTTATTAAAGAAAAAAGATAGCTTTTATGATCCAGTGCCATCTCTATTTATTCAAGATGAGCTGCACTTATTAAAAGAAGAATTAGGGGCATTAAATGGTCATTATGAGGGAGCATTAAATGAATTCGCTAGGTCATTTGGAAGAAAACCGGATCATTTACCTAAAATTATTGCTGCAACTGCTACAATTGAATCGTATGAACATCATATTAACCATTTATATTTACGTGCACCTAGGAAGTATCCATCCATGGGATTTAAAAAAGGTGAATCTTTTTATGCTACAAGTACACCAACTGTTAAAAGACGTTTATATTTGGGGATTTTGCCACATTCACGTTCTCAAGAAGAAGTAATTGGAAGATCGGTTTACTTATATCAAAAAGAAATTAGAAATTTACATTATAAATCTAGTTATATTTTTAAAGAATTCGGGTTTGAAGGAATTGATTGTGAAGAGGATTTTTTAGAATTACTATCAAAATATGATTTGTCTACAGTTTATGTAAATCAAAAGGCTATGGGATTAGACATTGCAAGACGTATGGAAGAAATAAAAGATCCAGAATTTAGTATACAGACGGAAATGCTGACGGGCGATAATGACATGGATAAAATTATTGATGTTATTGATAAAATTGAGTCTCAAGGTGGAAGAGTAGAATATAAGAATAAGCTACAGTTGTTAATTGCTACCAGCCTTATTAGCCATGGAGTAGATTTAGAAAGAATAAACAGCTTTTTTATGGCAGGTATGCCTTCAAAACAAGCTGAATATATACAGGCATCAAGTCGTTCTGCTAGATCGCATGCAGGATTAGTATTAGTAAGCTTTCGAGCGAATGACCTGCGAGAAAGATCACAGTATCAATTTTTTATTCAAAATCACACTTTTATGGATCGTTTAGTAGATCCAGTCCCAATCAATCGTTTATCTTTAAAAGCAATAGAGAGAACTTTGCCAGGATTGTTATCGAGTTTATTATTAAACGTACATTCTCAAAAACAAAATAAAACTATTTATAATTGTGGTTTGTTTCAGCAGTATATTGCAGATAGGGTTACAAGTGGAGACTCGGTTAGTAAAGAAATCATTGAGCAGTTGGAGAGAATATATGGTGCAGGATATGAATATTTTTCACTAACAGCTCGAGAACGGGTTAAAGAAACAATTGAACGAATATATAGAGAAAAAGAGCATCTTTTAAATACAAGTTCAAAAACTTTAAAATTTAAGGATGAACAAGTGTTAAATCCCATTTCAAGTTTTCGAGATATAGAAGAAGGGCTTACAATACAGTCTTGTAGAGAAACAGATGTTATTTTAAGGTATGCACTCCCTCTTAGCGAAAGGATTGGTAAGTAATTATGGTTAAGAATTTTAAAAGGGGTAGAAGTCAAGTTCTATTTCGTTTTCTTCCTGGAGCAGTTTTTATGGAGAAGAAGAAGTGGTATCAAGTAACAGATATAGAATTAAATAAATTAAATGAGAAGACAGGTCACCTTCTTGAGGAAGTTAGAAAGTATGTTAGCGATTGGAAGGTGAATTCAGGGTTAAATACCAATTTATATCCTGAACAGGATGAACTATATTTTTTTGGTGAAATCGATCAGGTTGAATTTTCACTTTTTCCATTAGTTTTTCATTGTAACAATCGTTCTTGTGAAAATGTACATTATTATTTTAATCTTGAAGATTTGTCTAAAAAAAATCCAGAATTAAAATGTCAATTTTGTAGAAATGATGTTATAAAGCAATACCCTTATGCTCTTGTGCATCTGAATGGAGACCTTCAGTCTATTAATGTTAAAGCTAATAAAGGTGCTAAAACTTGGCATGAAAAATATGATGGAATTCGAATGCGTGATACGAGGCGTTTTACTACTGCAACTTGGTATAACTATAAAAAACATATATCACTAGGTGAACTGGGAACTAAGCATACTAACCTCCCTTTAACTGGAGAAATGCTACAAAGTAACAAGCGATTTTTGGGAGGAACGCACCTGTCAGAAGGTGATATTCATTATCCAGCATTAAAATCAATGGTTAATTTAGAACAACAGGTATTAATAGAAAGAAAAGAACATGAAAGTTTTGCACATATCCAAATGGCAGCTTTATTACAAGTAGATTCAATCAATACAGCAAATTATTCGCAAAATTTCGAGGTTGAAAAAAACAATAGTACGCTGCAAATATTATTAAATTCTGCAAAGAATGAAGAAGAAAGAAGAATAATATTAAATACAATTAAAAGTAGTGACTTGGGTTCGCAATTTTCAGGTAAGGATATTAAGGAAGAAGTAGAAAAGGTATTTGAACAGAATTTTCCTATTGAAATGGTTGATGAAGACAGGTTATTACATGAATTTTTATTTTCATGGTATGAAAATGAAGGACAAACTATTGAGGATAAGTTAGAAGAATCTAAAGCGAATGGTGACTTAGTACAAGAAACTGCTTATTTAAGAGCAAAAAATGAGATTAAAAATCTTGGTTTAGAAACAGTAGCATTGTTGGAGAAGTTTCCTGTTATTACTATGGGGATAGGATATACTCGTAAATCATTTGATAGAAATCGATCCATTTTAAATCCATTCCGGAAGCAGATAAATAATAAGCGATATACAGTAATTCCAGTTTTGAAAAATGATAATGAAGCTATTATTTTTAAACTAGATCCATTAAGAATTTTAAGATGGTTAGAAATAAATCAATTGATAAGCCTTGATAGTAGATTTCCGAGTGATAAGAGAGAAGCACATGCGATATTATATAAATATTTACGTCTTGCCAAAATGGATAAGGAAAATATAGTAATGCTCAATCCAGAAGATTACACTGAGAATCAAAGGGTTTTAGCATCAATTATGACATATCAATTGGTGCATACAATGTTACATATGCTATTACATGCTGGCAAGTCAATTATAGGATTAGACGTAGATAGTATGTCAGAGTATATATTTCCATCAGCTTTGGCTGGCACAATTTATGTTTCTAAATTACAAGGTGGAGGCATGGGTGCTCTTATTGCTGCATTTGAAAATGACCTTGAAAGATGGCTTAGAAATACTTATGAAAAGTCTCAGACGTGCTTATATGACCCAATTTGTAAAGGGCAGCATGGTGCTTGTCATGCTTGTTCATACTTGAAATTTTCATGTCAGCACTTTAATCGTGGTCTAAGCAGAAATTTGTTAACAGGTGGTTATGTTGGAGAAATACCCGTAATTGGTTATTTTTCTAAAGAATTAGACGAGGTAATGGAGAAGGGGAAAGTAAATTTTGATAAGGCTTATAAATTTAACTAAAAAAAACAAGTTAGATTGTTCATTAATTAAATGGGCTGGAATTTTCCGTTATTTACAGTGTATTCAACCAAATGGCTTTACCTTAAAAGAATGGATAAGCTTAAATAAACAACATATAGATGAAGGTATTGTACATACCCTTTTTAGAATATTGGAAGATATGGAATTAATAAAGGAAAGTCAAAAAAAATATATTGTCATTAATGATATTCAGTTGCAAAGAATATTTGAATTAGCTGAAATGGTAGGACATTTTGATTATGCTTCGTTAGAAACTGCGAATGAACAACTATTGTGGACTAATCCACATGGTATTGTTATCCCGAAGGGAATTTCGAAACATTTCGAATACCTAAATACATGGATCCAAAATTTAATACAAACAGCAAATAAAAGAATAATATTTTTTTCACCATACTATTCAGTTGGTGGTATACAACAATTAATGATAAGCCTAAAGGCGCTCAGTGGAAATAAAAGTGGTATTACTATAGATTGGATAGTAAATGATTTTGATTTAGATATGAATAGAAAAGCTTTTGAATATTTATTAGAACAGTTTTTATACGAAAATATTCAGATGAGAATATTTGAACCTTTAGAAAAACAAGAGAAAAAATTATGGCTCCATGCTAAGTTATTATTAGTAGATCAAGAAAAAGGCTATATGGGATCAGCGAATTTTAGTGAACGGGCATTGCAAGCACAATTTGAGTTGGGAGTTCCACTGAGTGAACAACAAACTAAGGCATTGGTCCAACTTATTGATTTTTGGATAGTAAGTGGTCAATTTAGCGAAAAAATACTAGTGTGAAGCTTAAAAATATGATAAGTAGTCGCTTTAAGATGATGGAATTTTTTAATGCAGATACTAACTAATATGGTTTTATATTGTGATAATTTTATAATGGGAAAAGAGTACATCGGGAACAATCCTTATGTACTCTTTTCTATAGATATGTCGTGTATTTTAAAAATTTCATGTAACAATTAATTGAATATAAGATATTAAATCTATGCTTTTCAGAAAGAAATGTATGCATATTGCAGTCCTAAATAAATGTGTAATATTTTTATTCTTGCATGTTCTTTGTCGATACCAAAGATTTTCGAATTCACAGGCTAAACACCATTTGAAAGAAATATTGCGTTTATACCAAATGGTTCAAGGGTATATATATATCCTCAAAAAATTTGGGTGTATTTTATCTGAAAATTACAATTAATAAAGGCGCTATGAGTAAATTTATGTCTAAACTTATATATTTTTAAAGATTATTGGAGTATATATTATATAGTGAAATAATGATAGAATTTTAATATACAAAAACAAAGGGGAAGGTGGTGACAGCTAAAATGGATAAGTTTAATAAAGCGTTGGATGAAGCGATTTCAGCGTGGAGTAATTTAAGTGACGAGTGGGAAAAAATTGAGTTAACACATTCAGACAAGCTGGCAGAAAAGTATCCGTTCAATAAAGATTTTAGAGAAGTATTAATGGATATGATGGATTGGAAAGAGAGTTTGAAAAAATAAAGGACTTTCTTTTGGAAGTCCTTTATTTTTTCAATGAATTTAATTATACAATGTATAAATTTCGAGTAATAGTTTGGAAATATATTTTGCAGGAGGAAATAAAAGGCCCATACATATTAAAGAAGTAGAAGTGATGAAAGGTCTTACTAAAAGAATATTCATTTGTCAGAAGAATGAACAGAAGACCACAGATTAAAGTAATGCTTAAGATGTTGAAAGAGATTAATAAATATATAATTCATATTCAGTTGATATGGATAGCTACCGCAGTGCCCTCCTTTTTTACTAATACGAGAAAAGGAACATTTTTTATACTCTGTATTATAAAGTAATATATATCATATTAAGGATAATAAACAGCCTTTATCAAGGGCATGCATATCCCATAAATTTTGATTTAAAGTATCAGTTTCATTAATATTAGCACATCTCCTTATTGGAGCATATTTTATAATTGTATTTTTTTTGATATAATTAATTGCAAAAAAGAGCAGAAAACTTTTTTCCTACTCTTCTGTGCTAGTCATAATAAATGTATTATAATAAAGTATTTTCTCTTAAATCAACAAACTCGCCATTTAGAATTCTTTGATGTAATTCTTTAGCCTCCTCCAGATCTTGAGCAAATCTGAAAACAGATGCAGCAACAAACTCCCTATCTAAATCACAGCTTATCCATTTTCTATCTAAATTTTCTGCTGTCTCACCTGTAGTATTAGATCCTGCAAAGATGTCTAATACAGTATCATCAGGTTCAGTAAGAAATTTAATAAAAAACTCAGGAAGTTTAGCTGGAAACCTAGCAGGATGTCCTTTTACTCCTGCAAATTTACAATACTTTAAATATTTTGAGTTGCTTTCTGAGTTAGGAATCTGTAATAAGTTTGAAGGTATTGCCCCTCCATTATCCTTATTAAATCCCCCTGATATATTATGACCTGAGGGTCTTTCTTTTGGGTCATAATATTTTTTACCATCTTTAAGTAGCTTTTGCATTCTATCAGAATAAGGTACTAATACATTTCTTACATCAGCTTTAGGAAACTCTGTTTTAGAAAACCACCAAACGGTATTTACTGAATCCTTAGCTCTAATTTTTCTTTTATTAACCCACTCGATAGGAGATGGTAACTTTGATGAGTTATACCAAAAAAATTCCTCAGCTAAATGAAATCCTAACTCTTCTACAAACTTAATCAAAACTTTGTAATTATAAAGATTTCTAACAGGAACTCCTTTTTGATAAGCTCCACCTAAATCTAGAACAAAACTACCATCCTCAGTAAGTTTATCCTTTACTTTCCTTGCAAACCCTGTAAGCCATTCAATATAAGCATCTCCATTAAGATTGCCGTAGCTTTTTTGTCTGAGTAAATCAAAAGGTGGAGATGTCATAACAAGGCTAATAGAGTTGTTATCTAGGCTGTCTAACAGGTCTAAAGAGTTACCCTGATAGGCCATTCCTTTTCTTGTTTGATAAGCTAATTCCAATTGTAACACTCCTATATTAGTTTCCACATCCTGCTATTTCACACTATAGTGTGCAGATTGTCTATCCTAATTATAATATAATTTTTCTTATAGTGAAACCCTGTTATATAAAATGATTTAATTAAGAAATTGAGGCAAAATATATGGATTATGAAAACATCTATACTAAAGACCTACAAAAACTAGGAGAAAAGATTAGAGCAATGAGAGAACAAAAGGGTTACTCTCAGGAAACTCTGGGTTTTAAAGCAGGTCTCCACAGAAATTATATCAGTAGTTTAGAATTAGCTCAAAAAAATCCGACTTATACAACATTGATTAAACTTGCAAGAGCTTTAGAAGTTAGAGTACAGGAGCTAATACCTGAGGAGAAAAAAATATGACACTAAAGATTAAAGAGGATGTTAAATATTTATTAGATTTGGCTGATGCATTACAAAAAGAGGCAACAAAAGAGAATATTATTAGTGTATTTGATGATGGAGGATTTAGAGAGTTACTATTAACAAAGATATTTGGACTTAAAAAGATGGCAGGAAGACACGGAGATGATGGTCTAGATGAGGAGACAGGTAATCAGTATGAGCTTAAAACTGTAAACCTTATTGATACCAAAGGAGAGCTTAGATTTAGACCTGGCATTACAACCTGTCATCATGTTAATGATGAGATTATTAAGAGGTACAGGGCTGTATCGGGATTTTTAGTAGGTATATTTTATATTAATGACCCTGTTAGAATATATGAAGTTCCTACAAAAGCATTGGAGCCATATTTTACAATGTGGGAAAACAGACTCAAAACTGAGAAAAGATTAGAACATATAAATAATCCTAAGATTAGTTTTGTTGATATTATTAATAACGGTATCCTGCATTATCATGATAAACAATATGATGAATATTTTAAAATACTAGATGAACACAAACCAATCAAAAAGGCTAGAAAAATTCAATTAGATCAAAAACTTAAAATGGTTAGAACTTCAGATTTAATGAGTAAGAATATAGAGCCGGTTAAAGAAGTAGAGCAATTAAGCCTTCTGGATAATTAAACCAGAAAGGCTTTTTTGTATAAATATATAAATAAGAAGTGAAAAATAGCTCTTTTTAATATCAACTAAATGCTCTTTGATTATCTTTATTAAATTAGAAAAAGAAACATTGAGACTTATAACAAATCAATGTTTCTTTCCCTTCCAGTTTATTTTAAATATAAGAAGTCACTAATAAATTTTAAATGAAATTCTTAATTAAATAAAATGATGTTGCTGATTATTATTCCTTTTATATAAAAGAACTATCCATAACCAAGAAAATTCCATATATTGAATGTACAGTATGTAGTTGAAATGATTCGCTGATAGGTTACTTAGTTGAAAGAGAAAAAAGATAAGAAAACTAGGAATTGTTTTTGTATTGTGGACATTGGTATTAATCGACTAACAGGTAAAAGAAAGTAAAATAAGGAAGAGGAATTACTATCAAAAAGAAGAAAATGCTTTAACAAAGCTACTTTTATAAGTTCATGTTGAGACATATATAATCTAGTAAATTCATTAATGGTGAAAATCTTAAAAGTTGGCTTAATACGAAAAAGTATAATGTTTATATTCAAACAGAGAATTTACTAAAAGGCTATTCGAACAGACATAGTATCCTATTTTTAGGTAATGTGAAATTATCCAGATTATAACACCATTAAATGTGCAAAAATACGTCAATTGGTTGAAGAAGAAAGGTCTAAGAGGTGAACAATTGAGAAGATAATCAAAAAGATCATATTTAATGATGCAGTAAACGTAAAAGACCACCCATTGCGGGTGGTAGATTTTTCGTGTTATGTTATATAATGAAGTCTTTATTTAAGAAATATTAATGTCAGCCTTATTTGCTTTTTCAGTTAAGTAATTACAAAACGCGGAACAGGTTATTAGCATAAATTGAGCATCTTCATAAGAAACATTTGGTACATCTTTATGAGCGTGGCGAATACCATCGTTATCACTTGTATACCAGTATATTCTTTTGAATCCTTCTTTTAATGTATCCTGAATGACTATTCCGTTTTGTTCTAGTTTATTTAAAGCTTGTCCTAGAGTTCCTTTTTCATCTTTTACAATAACCTTACATATAGATTCAACTGCGCTTATCGATTCTTTAATAGAATTAATATAGTCTGGATTAGTTCGATTAGCCATTAAACGCAAGGCCTGTTCTATATGCATACTTACAAAGGACTTAGTACCACTAGAACTCATTGCCTTTTCAATGGATTCCCTCTCTTGTTCTGTAGTAATTTGAGTAAGTATATTACCTGTAAATCTATAGGCGGATTTTTCTTGTTCTAGAATCCGGTTACACTCTTTTTTAAATAACTCAAAATTATCAAGAAAAGGAAAACTTTTGGCCACATATTCGATGAAATCATATGCTTGGTACCATTCGGCTGCGAAGTATCGAGTTTCTATATATGCAATAAAACTATCTAGATTAGAAGGTATTTTACTAAGGGGTAATTTGTAAAAGTCATACCATAAAGTAGCTGTTAGTATATTTAAGTTCTTTAAACCTTCTTTTTCTGAAACGCTAGATGTAGAGCTTTTATATTTTTTGTATTCTGTTCGCCAAATAAAAGTATAAAAAGAATTCCATAAACCGTTGCGTAATGGTTCGTTCATGGAATCGATTTGTATTAAGTGTTTTACAGGAACAAATCCCGTTCGTTCAGAAAATCGCATTAAAATTTTCCTCCATATAATGTATTTTTATTACATTATATCAATAATTAGATAAATTAACCATTTGTTTAGCCAATCTTAAACTGAGGAAAAATTTTTTGAGTTTAGAATTTACTCTTACTTTTCAAAAGGGTAACATAATTTTCGGGATTTATAAGGTTTGAAAACTACGAAAATTCAAAATAACGATATTAATTTGCATCCTCCTTATGTTCTACGATTAATAGTATCTCATTTATAACGGGAATACTCAATTCATTAGCAAACTTCTCAAACACTTTTTTCGGTATCTATTCATCTTCAAACTCGTTAATCTACTGGTGGATCTTGTAATATGTATCGTATGATCTGTTTTTGGGGGTTACTTTTCTTTAATCCTCTACTTAAAGGATTTCTGTATAATAATTTTCTTTTTCAATATAACCAAACTCCACTTTTTAAGGAAACATTGAAACATTTAATTCTTTTGCCATCATAAGTGAACTAGTAGCCCATTCTACATATTGTTGAGGAAGTCTATGTGTTATCGCTTGTCATTTCTCTTTTACCGTAACGATAGGTGTGTTCATTCCTAACATACCTACAAACAATACTTCATAAATTGCCCTTTGTTCCTTTTAATTTAAGGTATTGATAAAATGGCATGCTTGTTAACATCGATATAAATTTTAGCCCCTTGTTTGTTAACCATATAATCCTTAGTAGTCACGTTATATCCTCCATCTTTTTTATTGTAAGAACAAGTATAGTATATAATATTTTTCAGTATACTGTTTTAGATATTCGAAGTTGGTTTTTAAAAAATTATAAACAGTCAAACTTTTCGTTGCTACCACATTACTTTCGATAATTAAAAAAGAAAAAAGTTGTTAGGGCTGATAGCAAATTTAAGCAGTAAAACCCACTTCCTTTCCGGTTTATATACTAAAAGAAAATGGTTTTTCCATAATATAGTTGAGAATATCTTTTACAGCATAAGCAATGTTCCAATGTCGTACACAAAAATTGATACAATTGTAAAAGATACAGGAATAAACAGAAAGTCCGTTGTGGAGTGTCTTAAAGCGTTGTATGAAGAGGAAATTCTATACTTTGTACACTTTCATATTAACAATTCAATTATAAGGAACTACTGCACAAGATGGATTCATAAAGAGTATACTTCTGAATGGGCAATTTGAGAAGCAAAATCCCAATACAAGATAGATAGAAAAAATTTTAAAGGTGGAGGCGTTGGAGTATCAGAGGAATAAAAGGGACGGTTAAAGCCGTCCTTTTTGTATTGAAGTAGATGATTGAACGTGAAGTCGTAATTTCACTGCATTATACTTAATAAAACCCGTCTTTTATTATCTGCTTACGAATGAATTGGATAGGGAACAAATTTAAAGAACAGGTTTAAACATCCTGTTTTCTCTAAAAATATATATGTAAAATATATGGTATAATATTCCTGTATTGATTTTTCAAGTACAGGCTATACTTGAAATTTATGTCATTTGAAGTTATCCATTTAGGATAATGAATTAAGTTGAATTTTGTCTAAGAAAATTTTTAATTGGATGGGGGAACGTGTTTTGACGAGTTATATAATTCCATATTTAGACCCAGAAATACATAATAGGGAAGAAGACCCGTTATTCTCAGAGTATACTTATGGAAATAGTAAGAAGAATGGTTGGATTTTGAAAACTAAAGTTTCGAAGGGGGATTTCTTATTTTTTTATAAAAGTATAGAAAATAACCCCTGCATTACCGCATTTTACGAAGTGGAAAAAGTTTTGGATATTCAAAAAGCAAAAATGGATAATACAATCATGATAAAATATAAAAATCCGCACTTATTTAGAAATAAGGTTCAAGAGAATGAAGTAATTGTTTTTGGTAATCCAGAAAAATCAATGGTATTGGATACCCCTCTGATAGTTAACAGGGCATTACTAGAGGAATTATCAATTGATTATAATCCATCTCCAAATCAAACAGAATTGCAAGCTCTTACGTTAAAGGTCAGATGGAAGCGGTTAAATAATTCACAATTAAAAATATTGCTTAAGAAAGTGAATCCACTGCATAGCGAGGGTTTTCTGATATTTCAGAGAAAAATGGAATCACCGATTGTTTTGGATAAAACCGAAAAAGAATCGGTTGTTAAGGCACGTATAGGTCAGTCAATTTTTAAAAAGGCGCTTTTAGCTGTAGAAAAGAAATGTAAATTGTGTGGTGTATCGGATGAACGCTTCTTAGTAGCTAGCCATATTAAGCCCTGGAGTCAATCTAATGATAAAGAGCGGTTAGATGTTAATAACGGATTGTTATTTTGCCCTAACCATGATTCTTTATTTGACAAAGGATATATTAGTTTTGATAAAGGTGGGTCGATTTTAATTTCAGATAGTATAGATGAAGTAACTAAGGTTTTTCTAAATACCAATGAAACCATGAGGATAGAGTTGAATGAGCAACAACAGAAATATATGAATTGGCATCGGGAGAATATTTATAAGTCTGAACAATTGGTTTAAAAGCTGATTAATATCCAAAAAGGATTGATGAAAATGAAAGAGGTTCAACTTCATGAAATTTTAATTGCAAATCCGTACCTAATTGAAGAAGGGTGTATTTTTTAGAAAGTGAGGTTAACTTGAGTGGAAAACGGTGCGATCTGTTATTTTTGGATAAAAACAAAAAGAAACTTTTTGTTGAAGTTAAATTAAAGGTAAGTGATAGTGCTGTAGGTCAATTAATTCGATATGATGGGCTTGTAAATAATCCAGATGCCCGATTCATGTTGGTTGGACTTACTTTTGTAGAAGGGCTCAAAGAAGGACTTAAAAAACACGGTTATGAATATAAGGAAATTAATCTTGAAAATGTTAAGGAAAACAAAGGAAACATTGCCTTATATAAAAAGAAAGTTCCAAGAAATATATCTAAGTTTGAAACTGTGGAGCAATTAATTCAAACGTATAGTTTAAGGGAACAACGAATTACTAAAGAAATTTTTGAATATGCTTATGGTCTAGAAGGTGTTTATTATTATCTGGCAGATGGTATTATGATGAGACGAGCATCTAGACGTTTTAAGTTTTTATCAATTTCAACAAAAGGAAATAGAGTTTTGTTCCATGTCCCTACTAAAATGAGAGATTCTGTTTTTGAAAGGTTTAGAGACAAGATAAAGATTTTCATCCCCGCTGACACAAGAGACAAAAATCAGATTAATATAGAGTTGAAAAACATTATTTCTCTAGAAAGCATTAAGAAATTGATTTATTGTGCATATCAAGAGCGTGAATGATGCTTAAGTTTAATGACTTTAATTGATTTCTTGAAATTTAAGAATGTGTGTAACTTATTTTAGTAAAGATGTAAGGGTGTAACCCGATTATCTCAAGTAACTACTGAGTTGATGTTTTAAATTGAATATGTCTATGATAAACAGGGGGAAGGAATTTATTGAATTTCTACATGTTAAGCTATTAGCACGATAGATCAAGAGATTGTTGTTGACGCTAATAATGCCCTTGTTCCTATATATTAACATCTCTATACGGTAATATACGTAAGTTGAGGGGATTATTACAAAAAGCATAACCCTGTTAGTAAAATAGATTTAACTAATTCTCTAATATTAAGAAGATAACTATGTTTATGGTAAAAAATATATATGGTGGAGGATTTTTATGACTGATTTCTTATATTACCCTGGTTTTGAAATAGAAGATGATGAATGGTTAAAGTTTGCTTTACTTTATATGATAAAGGTACATACTATAGTTCCTTTTGAAGCTGACAACTATTTAAGTGTTAAACACAGGGATTTAAAAAACTCAACTAATTTATTAGAAAGTTACCGTCCAACCTATGATGAAGGAGAAAAATCCACGTATGATGCAATTGATATTATTCAAAATATTATTAATAAACCCAAACGAAACCTTGGAATTTTAGGTGAAGTTAATATTCTTGATTTTTGGAGACAAATACAATATCAAGATACTGAACTATTCAATACAAAGTTTTCTCCAGAATTTGTTAGTTTTTGTGGTGATTACGGTCTTTGTCATGAAACTTATAACGGCATTAGACTTCCAAAGCAATTAGCTTTAATTTATATGTCAGTCTTTGCTCATAATATTGGAGACCATACAGGGATGTCGGTTATTACGGATACAAAAGAGCAAAGGCAAATCTCTAGAATAAATAATAAAGCTTGGAAATATAATCCTTGCTTCGAAGAGCTAAAATCTATGAAAAAATTAATTGAACTTCAAATTCCAGTAAACTTAAAAGAAATTCCTCTTGTGGAAATAATAAAACTGCGTAATAAGCAATCTTTTCAAAAAAAATTGAATGCCTTTCACACCGCCCTTAGTGACTTTACAAACACTACAGGACAAAATTTAACAGAAGGTAACTGTATGCAAATCAAAGAACATCTTAAGGCTTCAATTCTTGACCTAACTGTTGATATTACAGGGGTTGCAACTGGGACAGTGGCTACTGCGTTAGGGGTATGGTTAGTTTTTTCTAGTCATGGCAGCAACTATGAATTAGCAAAAGAGTTTTTAGGTTTTGGAGCAACAGTAGGCGGAGCAATTCAGGTTTATGATAAGATACAAACAACTCAAAATAAATATTTAGCTGCAAGATATCTTACTGATTTAAAGAAATTAGGTAGGAATTATCGGGCATTATCACCAATGAGTTAAGTAGTTAGTTAAACCAATTGAATCATTTGATACGTACTGCATATTAATAAAAATTTGATTTTATTTTGTACTTGTTTAGTCAATTAATAGACTTTAAGAGCATTAGAACGCTTGACTTCCTTTTTAAAGAAAACTACTAGTTCTATAAAATGGAAATAACATTTTAATAGAAGGTGATATTAGATGGCTGATTTTGATGAATTTATTCAAGTTTGGCAAAAGAAAATTGAAAACATGAAAAAACAATTTAGTGAAATTAACATAAAGCAATCGCTCGATATAATGGAAGAAGTCGCTGTTTACGGTGCTGAACAAGGTTGGACAATTCCTCTTCATACAACCATGAGGGAAAGTCAGGAGCTTATACATGGAAAATCCAAAAGTGAAATGGACAAAGTATTTGAGGAGCACTATTTAATAGAAGAAAATTATATGAAAATGAAAAAAAGACTTACCAGCAATGCTTTTGAAGGGAGATGGGAAGTACTACTTGAAGAGTGTTTTCAAAATTACGAGGAAGGTCGTTTTAGGATTACTATTCCCAGCTTATTTTCTATATTAGAAGGAACATTGTTTAATATTGTTCAAGACCAAGATTGGAAGCAAGCTTTCAGAGAAAAGGAAAAAGAGTTGATGGAAGGGAGTATAAGAAATCAAGTGTATTACTCAGTAATAACCTTTATTAATCATGCTTTTTCTTTCGGTAAATTTAAAGAACTTAATTATAAGCCAGCCTTAATTAATCGTAACTGGGTGCTTCATGGTAGATATAATGTCAACGAATGGGAGCGGGTTGATTCTTTAAGACTGTTTAATGCCCTATACAGTATCACTCTTTTAAATTTCAATACTCAAAAGAAATAAAGAGGAAAAGTAATGGCTTAACCTAGAACATGGCTTCATAAAGTTATAAATGCTCTCAAGGAGATTGGAGGGCATGGAATTCTTAACGATATTGCTAAGAAGATAATCGAAAGAGATGTTATGGGCTTTAATACTGTTGAATATAAAAACGAATTCATTTAAAGATTTTGTTTAACTTTGACCTCGAGAAACCTTGCGAATAATCGTTCTACTGCATTTTCCTTTGTAATTCTTTCAGCTTTTCGCTTATGTGGTTGTCGTTTTCGCATGTTTTTTTTCGTTAAAGTATCCTAAAGACAATAAAAAACACTCCCTGTATTCTGAATTTCAGATTTAACGGAGTGTTGTGTTTCAATCAATATTTGAGTGGAACCTAATGTTAATTTTTTAGGTTTGACAGTATACATATATCAATGTTTTTCAAGTTCATAATTGATAATCCGCCTATAACCCTGTCAAGATAGAACTGTATGTACTCAAAAGAGCCCGTTAGTAACCTAGAATTTGTATGTGTCCAAGAAATTAAGGACATTATCTATGTGAAATTCCATGCAATGCACTTTAATATCCTGGTATTTCACATAATTGTTGACCAAGTTGTGACCAATTACTTTATTTGCACATGTATAAAATTTTTATGCGTAGCCTAACATTTTTTTCTTGTTTTGTGCCATAATATATAATATAAGAAACGGAGGTGTAATAATTATGCGCACACATGTGCTTTATTTTTATCAAAAAATAAAATGTTTAGATAGCGATGATTTAAAAAGTGCAGACATTCTAACCCAGTCATCTCCACTGGTTGCCTCCGTCGATAAAGCTATTAGAAAAAATAATGAACGGTTAAGTGCAAAACTTAGACCATTTGAGTTACAACAAGATAGATTACTTTCGTTGATTCAAAACGCTGATTATTTAGGTATTCAAGTACTTGATATTGAATTTACTGAAGAAATCGATTTAGAACTGCGTGATGAATTAAATGAAGCGTTACTTACAAATGATAAATTTTATATTAATCGAGTGTTAAGCATGATTTTGAAGAATGGGCATGATATTTTCGCTATCTCCTATTTAGAAAATGGAAGGACTTTTCGTATTACAAAGTTCGCTGTAGCGGAAATTCCTGCTGAAATAAATGAGTTAGCTTCTCTTGCTTTTTCTTTACCTATAGAATTAGCGACTGGGATTAAAAATATTCCAGTGGAGAGGATGTAAAGTATGTTAAATTTAGATAGAAAAAATTTTTTCACACAAACGATACAATATTTATTGTTACTTATATTGTTTAACCAATTTTGGGGTGAGGAAAAATGGTTTGCAAATAAACTTCGAGATTCACTATTAATGATAGGAATTTATGTATCATTTTTATTAGTTGGTTGGTTCTCTTTTTTATTTAGACCGATTAGTATATCTGTTGTTCAAAATAATGCCCTAGGTAGTAACATAGAATTTACTTTAATTACGCAAGAAGGTAATAGGATATCAAGTGAACTTCAGCGCACAGTTAAATTAGACCTGGAGGTTACAAGGAAAGGTAGTGTATGGTGGCGTATATTACTTCGGTTAATCAAAAATAAGGAACTTTTATTAGAAGTTGAGCCTACGCCTAGACAATTGATGCTTCAAGCGAAGGACCAATTTCAAAATGATGAAATAATAGTTGATAATCAAACGGGTTTTAAAATTAGTTTAAATAAAATAATAAATGATCTTGGATCTTTACAGACCGGTAAGAATAACGTGGTTATAACGAAAACATATCCGTATTACATTGCTAATCATACTGATATAAGTATTCCGGATAATTTATCAGCGAGTGTTATTCCGAGATTTACTGTCAATGGCGAAGGATTAAAATGGCTTAAATTTTTTATTAAGGTAGATATTAAAGAGCAGAAAGTAAGATTTTTTCGTAGATAATAGGGGGAGTAGCATTGTCTAAAAATAACACCAAAATTGTAATTTGGGCTATGGAGCCACGCTTTCGATTGAATTATATTATTGAATTATTACAACTGAACTATAAACAAGAGATTGATTATCTTGTTGATCATGCTGATTTATCAGCCTATGATAAGACTCTTCAAAATAAATGGTTACCCGCTCCTGGAAGGGCTGACTTTGTCATTGAAAGAATGAATATTGTAGGGCAAGAAATTGAGTATATTCCAGCCTTAGGCCAGTATGAACTCCAGTTAGGAGCTTCAAAAGGACTAATTAATAACACTCCTCTTCCAAGGGATATAAGGGTATTTAATCGTTCTGTGAATGCTGTGTTCTTTGAATATTTCGGTAGAGTGTATTGCGCTTTAGAAGTGAGTGCAAGCCAAGAAGGAAAAGTAAGATCGGCTTTATTTGGTCAAGGTTACAGAAACCCAAAAGAAGAATGGGGGAAAGTATACTATAAAGATATTGATACATATGCTTTGGATAGCAGATTTTTCTATTGGATCTTTAGTAAAAGAGGACAAAGTATACCGTGGAACGGTTCAGAGGATGAAAGTATCCAAGTGGTAGATGTTTCGGCTGTTTCACAACTTGCTGAAAGACAAGCTTATGATAGTACAAGTCAAGGGGCTAATGTTTTAGGATCAGTCCAAGCATTATCTGGATTAGGAAGTAATCAGAGTGTGTATAATGGAGGTTTTTATTTTTTAAAGCATAATGACTTTAGTTTGTTTATGGAAATAGGAGCGGATGGTTCCTGTACAATAGATACTGGAAGATCAAATTTTATCAAAAATGGTCAAATTGAAAATGTATCACAGAACTTCCAATATTTGATTCTAGTACTCTACACATCTCTATTTCCTGGTTTGAAAGAATTATATAATACAGAGCGTACAGGTGGGGTATGGACAATTCTTAGAGAAGCCGATCAAAGAAAACAATGGGCTTTAGAAGTAGTTAAAGAATTATGTGAGGAAAACGAAATAGCTTTAAGTGAATTAGAATCAATTCTTACATAAATAAAAAGCCTGGTCAATTTGAAGTGCCCCCGAAAACAGGACACATATCAAAACACCTAAACCATCTGTTCCTTAAATTCTTTAGGGGATAGGTGGTTTAATTTCTCTTGAATTCGCACACAATTGTAGTAATGAATGTATTCTAGCACAATCATTCGTACAGTTGTGTTGGATACTTTTGTTATCTTTTGTGAATAGAAAGCTTCACTTTTTAAATGGCCAAAGAAGCTTGCCATGACGGCATTATCATGGCAATTTCCTTTCCGGGACATGCTGGTGATGATGCCGTTTTGTTTGGCATACGCTTGAAATTCCTTCCCAGTATAAATACTTCCTTGATCTGAGTGAAGGATGACATCTTTTACTTTTCGTCCTCTCATCGCTTGTTTTACTGTCTTTATCGCTAAGGCTAGATTTTGCGATTTACTGATGACATAACTTATAATGTCACGATTAAAGGCATCCATAATCGTTGATAAATACAAAGTACGCTCTCCAAATAATAAATAAGTTACATCTGTAAACCACTTTTCATTTGGGGCTGACGCTTCAAATTGACGTTCTAATCGATGAGGAGTTACGACTGGTTCCGCACCATTCATCTATTTCTTTTTCTTACGACGTACTTTTGAGAGTATATGATATTGTTTCATAACCCGTAATACCTTTTTGTGATTGACACACATCCCCATCTTTCGAAGAGTAGCAGTCACTCTTCGATATCCATATCGTAATTTATGCCTAAGACAGACCTTCTTTATTCTTTCTTCTACCTCATCTTTAGGGCGTTCCGTTATCTGTAACCAACGATAAAATGTAGAACGCGGTAATTCTAATACTTTACACAGTTCTTGGGCGGTTACCCTTGTTTTTAATTCATTCCATAGAGTAATAACGGTATGTGGTTTCAGCTCCTTTCGATTTCCAGATACTTTCCCCATACAAGTAATTTTGTTTTTAATGTTTATTTTCTAATCGTAGCTTTTCCAATTCACTAAGTTCGTTTGGCCCTTTTCCATAAGCATATTGTTTTCCTACAGGTTGTTGAAAACGGTGCGTTTGACCGGTCCTATACCATTTCATCCATGTCTTAATTTGGGAAACATTTTTAATTCCAAGCTTCTCCATAATGGTCCGATTGGAATACCCATCCTTTTTCATTTCAATCACTTTTCACTTTACTTCTTCTGGGTAATGAACTCTTGTTTTTTTCATGTACCACTATTCGGGTTCACTTTAATTTGACTTGGCTTTTTATTTATGTAAGCAAGGTTGAATAATTATCTTATGTTTCGAGTGGTGTCCTCTAGTTAGGTATAATGGTTCATGTACATAAAATCCATTGACCAAAATTACCTTTAATTATTAATAGATAGTGACAAGTTTCTAAACGACATAATCAAAATTTAATTTATATTAATTGAATATAATTTTAAAATGCTAATCTCAAAATAAAAATAACAATAGTAAATTGTTATAAAATAAATATTACCATATAAGTTGTATAATATTAGATGAATATAGATATTTGGAGGGATTTCATGGATAGTAAATTAACAATGGGGTTATCAATGCAAGCGAATAAAGGGATATACGCATTGTTTCTCGGATCAGGTGTATCGTATTCAGCAAGGATTAAAACAGGTTGGGGAATTATCGAAGACATTTGTGACCATATTAGAACATTGAGACCCGAAACGGTGGAAGAGGGAGAAATATCTACTGATTGGTATAATAGAATTTATCAAGTAGAGCCTCGATATGATGATTTACTTGAGATGATAGCTCCAACACCTGCGGAAAGACAAGGCTTTTTGGAAAAATATTTTGTACCAACAGAACAAGAACGAGAAGATGGGATGAAAACACCTACACAAGCGCACCGTTCTATAGCTCAATTGGTTAAAAAAGGTTATATCAAAGTTATTCTTACAACAAATTTCGATCAACTAATGGAACAAGCTTTAGGATTTGAAGGGGTAAACTATCAGGTAGTGCATGATGAAAGTTCTATTGCGGGTATGAAACCTTTATTACATTCAGATTGTACGGTTATAAAAATTAACGGAGACTATAAGGATAATCGTTTTCGTAATATTTCAGAAGAACTATCCTCTTATTCTCCTAAGCTAGAAGAACTTTTGAAGGATATTTTTGATAAATGTGGACTTATTATCTCTGGATGGTCAGGTGAATGGGACGTAGCGATTAAAAATATTATGAAGAGTATTAGCAGTCGAAGATATTCTTGGTATTGGCATTCATATAGTGATCAACTAACAAGCGGAGCGCAGGAGTTAGTTAGTTTTAGAGATGCACAGGTAATACTTGATAATAAAGGGGCGGATGGTTTCTTTTCTCAATTATTAAATAATGTAGAGGCAATTGAAAATCATCTCACAGTTAACACTTTTACTGTCGAAACTATTATTGCACAGGCGAAAAATTTACTAAGTAAAAATAAAATAATAGAGCTTCATGATTTAATGATGTCTGAAACAGAGAGTGTAATGCAGAGCATTAGAGAGCTTCAAATGGATAAATCATTTAATGGTTTGGAAGATTTTAAGAATTCGATCAGAGGATTAATATCAAAGTCGGCAAATCTATGTGCTTTACTCACAACAATTTGTTATTATAATGAGCATTCTCGCATAACAGAATTTGTTATTGATACATTATCAAGGCTAACATGTATGCCTAATATTGAGGGGACATATTTGGAGGTAAATGAGGGGATTAGAAGAGTACCTGTAATTGTTGCGACTTACAGTGTAGGTATAGCTTTATTAAAAAGGAACTCATTCGGAGAGTTAGAAAAGATGTTAACGAAACCGCTTCTATATGATAATTTTTATTCGGAGCATGATATGAAATATTTAGAGTATGCTAACCCACGTGTTCTTCATGGATATCTAAAGGAAGGTGGTGATAGCAGCTATGTTCCAATGAGTGAAATGATTTTTGAACAATTAGGTGATATATTTAGCGGTATTTTACCAACAGATAGGGAGTATATGGAATGCTTCGAACTATTCGAATTGATATTTTGTCTAAAATCAAGTCAATATCGATCAGGTAAAAGCTATGGTAGGTTTGTTTATCATCATTATCAGCCGTACTTTAAAAAATTCCTAATGGATGGTGCTAAGGAAAAAAAGAAATGGGCTGCTTTAGAGCTGTTTAATTATGATCCCTCAATGTTTAAAGCTGTTTTGGAGTCGCTTCAAGAAACAACAGGAACTGAGTTGTGGCCATTTGATTTAGCACAGCATTACCAAGTTGACTAAAAATGAGCATTAAAGAATGTGTACATAAATTTTATTAGAAAAATGATTTTTAAAATAAAGTTAAGGGCGATTATTAGGTTTTGTAATAATTGCCCTTAAACAATTTTAATGGTGTTATTAAATGTAAAATATTATATGTGAATTTTAGAAGAGATTATTGATAGAGCACTTTAATAAGATTCAAGATTTATTAGATACTTATAGTCATGTATTACCGAGTATGCAACTTGAGACTGCAAATAAAATAAATCAGCTATTATTCTAAGTTATTGTACAGGTGGATGTTTTAAATGGAGAAAAATGGTTTAAATTATTTATTAAAATAAAATACGCCGATTAATTTTATTGAAGGCAAGGATATAAGGGTAGTTATTCAAGATGATGATATTCAAAATGAAGGATGGAAATCAAATGTTAAGGCTATAAAACTTTTAATTGATGAGTTGCCTGTAGGATTTATTCAAAAAGATACAGAAGACTTTTTAATTAATGAAAAAATTACTTTTCTTTTACTTAATTCAATTGCTGAATTGTTGAAGGATAATGATCCTATTGGATTTATACGCAATAAAAATAATATGGAAGTAATAAGTTATCTCATAGACTTAGTAAGTGATCAAAAATGGGAATATAATCCAGTTTTTCAAGAGTTTATTTAAGAATGAAACGACGATTAAACAAAAACATTTGAAGGAGATTATTGATGTCTTATTGCTATTGTACGAAGTGTGAGAGTGTTTATAGATGTGAAGATGTAAAAGTGTGTTGTGGTAATAAAAATAATTTAATTGACTGGGCAGAATTTGCTTTTATTATGGGATATTCTTTATATCCTGTTGAGAAGAAATATGCTGGGTTTCATTTAGATTTATATAAACGTTTAGATGCTAAATCTATGTATGGTCTTAGGGAATATGATCCTGAACTTTTTTATTATGAGTTTAATGGCTGGAAAGAGAGTGAATTAAAAAAACATAAATAATAACGTTATATTATTATAATGCGTTTAATAGTGTCGGGCGAAAGTCGTAGAATAAATGTCCTAAATTATTTTGTAGAGGGCAGCAAGTGGAGCGAGGTAGTAAATGAACAACTTTATGGTAGGGTGACCAATATGTGACCAGAAAGTCTGTGACGGCTTTAAAATTAATAAATATAAAATAGAACCTCCTTGATTATCAAGGGGGTTCTTCATATGATCCCGACTGGGTTTGAAGCAGTGACCTCCACCCTGTCAAGGTGGAGGCCTTTTAGCTAATTTAGTCTTCCTTTTGTATTAAAAACTCCCAAAACTTCTTTAATTCCTCCTGCTTTTGAGGAGAGGCGCTTTTAATAGCTTTAAACCACTGTTCTAATTCTGTATCAGTTACCTCAATATTATCTCTTGTAATGAATCCTATTTCTTCTAATAAGGATTTTGTGCTTATATTCATGGCATTTGATATCTTTTCTATTACTAAAAGTGTGGGTTCTACAGGTTTTCCAGTTCTTGAATCTACACCTTTTTCAAGTTTGTCTATATAAGTATGACTAACATCACATTTTTGAGCAAACTCGCGTAAGGATAGTTTATTTGTTAAACGATAATTTTTTATAATTTCACCAAGAGTTTTCTTCATATTTAATCCTCCTAGTACAATTGTAAACAATAATTTACAAAAAGAAACTAAAATAGAGAAAAAATATGTAAAACATTGTTGACGATTAAGTAAACTATGGTTTACAATTGTTTTGTAATCATATGAATACATAAGTGGAGAGGAGTAGAGCAATGAATAAGATAGCTGAATTAAGGAAAGAAAAACTAATATCACAAGAAAAGTTAGCGGCACAAGTTGGTTTATCGCGCACTTATATTTCTGAGATAGAGAATAATAAAAAACAACCTAACGTTAAGTTAGCTATAAAAATAGCAAAAGTTTTAGGAACAAGCGTGGAATCTATTTTTAGTCCCTCTTGTAAACTATAGTTTACGATGGTGGAGGTAGAGAATTTGATTGCCAATATAGCTGTTCCATCATAATTTAGATAGTCCAATTAATAGTAAAAAATACAGAAGAGGAAGTGTTTAATATGAATATGAAAACATTTGAAATGCGTGAAAAAAGATTAGCGGAACTACTAGGTGCAAAGGTACTATGGGAATTTATAAGTGCTGTTACAGAAGAAATTGAAAAGCAGGAGTTAGAGTCTACACCTGGATTATTAGAAGATCTATTCATACATGTGAAAGAAACGATTCAAATTCAAAATGTGAATCAACGCATAACAAAAGCCCCTGTACAAACAGAGGTTGATGGTATAAATAAAGATACATTATTTATGGAAGCGTATGTAGAATTAATTAATCATAAGTTTGTTATTTCTGAATTAGCTGTAGAGCTTTCATCTGTTCTAAAAGAATTAAATTGTTTTGTTCAATCATCTTTGCCACAGCTTCAAAGTGAGCTTGATTCTCAAGAACCTCAATCTGCTTCTCTTTAGGGAGTGATTGAAGTATTCTTTACACTCATATATGTTATTGCCGGAGTCTTGGATTAATTTATTATATAGTATGGGTAGGAAATAGATTCGATAGTTTACAATGAATTATATTTTGCCATTTGCTGGCGTCTGATACAAATAAGACAGTAATTTTCGGAAGTAGTGTGATGTCGTTGTATATAGTGTGGGAAACTTTAAACGATCAATTTCGTCAATAATGATGAGATCAATCCTAAATTTATCTGCTTTTTTAAAAGGATTTGTCCAACTATTTTCATAATTATCTCTTATTTCTAGATAACTATCTTTAGACATTTGAAAGCTGAAGCATGTATGAATAATCATGTCATATAACATTATTTGTTTAGCAATTTAATTTTTAAATTTAAAAGAAAGCTAAAATATGTTGAAGGGAAGCCATTAACTAATTATAAGTTATAAATTTGAATAGTTGCTACAGTCATATAATCCCATATGGTATAATTTTCTATAAAAATATTGGAAAGGGTTTAAGCGATGGGGCAATTACAAAGTAATTTTCAAACGGCAGAACAAATCGCAACGCAAATGAGGCATGCTTCTGATACTATCCAGAGTGCGATAAATCGTTCTATTACTAAGGCGAATCGTACTACGCTAACTGTTAATTCCAAAGCACAAGAAGCAAATCAGCAAGCTTTAGATTTAACGAAACAATTTTGTACCGCCTTTCAACAGGCAGTCGATAATATTCATTCGGTAGCTAACGAATTTGAGAGAATGGATAACGAACTTCAAAATACTTTTCGCTAATGTGACCACCTTCGTAAAGGTAAAACGGTAGGAGGAAAAAGATGAGTCAAGGTATTGAAAACCAAATCAAACAATTAAATCAAAGGTTACGAAGTGTATCTGAAGAACAGGACCGAAATCAATCCACAATTCAAACTCAAGAGCAAGCAGAAGAGGGCTTTTATGAATGGAAAAATCAAAATCGTCGTTTGTTTAATCGAATTTTAGAAACTTGGTATGGAGATAGAGAATTATCTCATTTTTTTATAAATATCTATAAAGAAGCACAACACATTGAGCGGAAACTTACATTTGAATTCGAAAACAAAAAAGAAGCGTTACTTAAAGAAAGACGAGATCTTAGTGATTTAGAAAATGAGCTTTCCTATCAGCAACAACAATTAGCAAAGGGGGGCAATGCATGAGTTTAAATATGTATTTGGGAGAAGTACAGAACCAGACTCAAAGCATGAATGCTGTATGTATGGCTACCATTCAAGGGATGGAACAAGCCATTCAGTCGATTGACGCTTTTGCAAGTGATACTGTTTTACAAGGTCAAACTTACGAAAGTGCAAGAACATTCTTTGTCCAAACCTTTCGACCTTTGGCTCAAGGAATTATTTTTTTATGTGAAGAGTTAATTCGTCAGAATAATGCTTTTCCCAATGATTTCGAATCACAGGTAGCTTCAACTGATGTCATTGAACAAGAGTTGCTAGAACAAATTCGAGAAATTGACCGAATGAAAGCAAGTATGGAAGCCATCAATCAAGCTATGCCAATCCCGGGTATGGAAGCTATGGCGAATCTTTTTACTGTCATGAGGAAAAAACTGCAAAAAAAGCTAGATCATCTACATGAATTTAATCAAACATCTAGTAATAACTATAGTACAGCAATTCAATTAGCTGCTAGCATTGCTACTGGCCTGGCAGAAGTACAGAGTGGAAAAGGATTTAATCCTGCAAGCGGCACATTTAGTACGAGAGAATTAAATATGGAATGGCTAACACCTATTCAAGAAATTATGTATGAACAAGCTATTCAAGATCAAATCGAAGAAATGGATTTAATAGAAAAACAAGTGGCTTTAAGGGCTCAGGAAGATAATAGATCATGGTATGAAAAAACAGCTATTGGTGCTTGGGAGTATTTGAATGGTGTTATCGAATTTTTTCAAGGTGCTGGTAGTGCAGCAGCGGAAAACTTTATTGGACTTAAAACGCCTGATAATGATAAATTAGAAAGCAAGATAACTTATCAAGCTGGAAGGCTTACTGGAAATGCTTTATCGATGGTAGGATCTGTTATAGAAATTTTTGAAGGTATTTCACTTATAGGTGGCTCTAATTTCTTAACCATCGTGGCGGAAATAGGAACCGGTGGATTGGCATCACCAATTGTTCTTCCATTAAATGGAGTTGCTACAGTAGCTGGTGCTGGTGTGGTTGGACATGGTGGATTTGTTTTACATAAATCAATTCAAAATGCTAAGGATACTCTTCAAAAATTCCAGTCTTCTTCAAATGGATCTGCTAGTACTATAAAAAAATCGTCACCTAAAAAAGTTAAAAGTTTAAGAGAACAATATTTAGGAAAGACACCTGGAAAGAAATCAAGAACTGGCCGTGAAGTAATAGAAAAAATGAAAAATGAAAATCCACCAAGAATTAGGACAACACGTGCCGGTAAAATGCAATTTAAGGCAAGTGATGGAGTGTGGTATGATCTTAGTAAATCAGATATGGCTCATCTAACCGATGCTGTCTCGTGGTGGAATAGTATTGGTAGGCATTATGGAGCAAAGTCTAAGGAAGTTAGAAAATGGATGCTAGATTCTGTTAATTATGAATTGGATCATTTTAGTTTAAATAGATCAGCAGGCGCTAAATTAGGTGAGAGATATTTGCCACCAACTAAAAAATAATTGGAGGTAAAGGGAATTGGAACTAGATGACAAAATATACAATCAAATTGTACAACTATGTGAAGAGGGAGATATTCTATTTGAAGTAGAACAATTTGATCAAGCACTGGAGAAATATTTAGTGGCTTTAGATATGGTGCCAGCACCAAAGACTAATTGGGAAGCAAGTACTTGGTTATATACAGTAATAGGCGACACTTATCTTATTAAAGATGACTATGAAATGGCAAAAAGTAATTTTTATAATGCTTTAAACTGTCCAGACGGTATTTCGAATCCATTGATTTTATTGAGACTTGGAGAGAGCTTGTTCGAATGTGGAGAACTTGAAAAAGCTAAGGAATATTTATTAAAAGCATACATGCTAGAAGGTTACAAGATATTTTTTGAAGAAGATGATAAATATTTTGACTTGATTAAAGACATTATTTAAGGAGGAGCAAAATGGCTATATTACAATCACCTTTAAAAGAGAAATTCGAAAGTCTCGTTAATCAGAGTAATGATGAATTTGATAAAGGTAATCATAATGAGTCTATTACATTATTAGAAGAGGCTTGGAGTGTATTGCCTAATCCGAAAGGTATTTATAATGAAAGTTTTGATTTAGTGAATGATATTATTGATACTTGTTTTATTGTAAAGGATTTTAAGACAGCAAAAAAATGGTCAGATAAAATGTTTTTAACCGGATTTATGCGTATTGATACAGGGGAAAAAGAATTTATTTCAGGAAAAGTTGCGTATGAATTGGGTGATTTAGAAATTGCAAAAGAGTTTTTCAACTTTGCTAACAAAAAATCGGAAGGAAGATGTTTTGAAGATGAGGATGTTAAGTATCTTAAATTCTTCAAAAGTTAAGAGTGTAGGTTAGTTGGTAGATAGCTAAACATTTTATATATGACGAAGATGAAGAATAAATAAAATATAGACGTGAACTTCGGTTCACGTCTTTTTTTGTGTTTTTTTAGTTTCTCCGCTACAAAATCGACTTAAGGTCAGAGATTTAATAGTGTGAGAGATGAGAGTAGTAGCGGGCCATCTTTCTACCGGCGCTTCTTCTAAGATATACGAATGAGGAGTTTTGAAGCTTTTGTGAAATTAACGTTACGAAGCAATTCAGGGGTCGGATTTATACATAGGAAAAAGAATTTAATAACAATCGGAGGTAGTTACTATTGAAAAATCAATATCGTGAACTGTAAGTGACAGCACTTCGCTGATACGCAAGAATGTGTCTATAAGAGATTCATAATAACGTAATCTTGAAAATCGCTATAGCTTCTTTTATTTGGAGTATCAAGTAAACGTCGTAATTCATCAACTGTAAGTACAGCAATCTCCTCTTGTGGTTCGTTTACATTTTTTATTTGCTTCATAGGATTAGGCTCAATCAATTCTTCATCAACTAAAAAGCGGAACATTACTCGTAATGTCTTGAGCTGTGTATTAATGGTTGAAGGAGAGAGACCAACTGTTTTACAATCATCAGGTTTGTAATTATGGATCACATCAGTCGTAATTGTATCTATCTTTCTGCTAAGACCTTTGTAATCGAGGGAATACGTAAAGTATCGGAAGTTTTCCTTATACTCATGCAAAGTGCGTGTAGCGCGTCCTTCAGCTACTTTGGCATGATAGAATCTCTCGAACAAATCATCAATCGTTTGTGTAGCAAATGTTCGTAACTCTTTCTTTATACGTTTCCCTTTATGTTTTGAAAATGTTCCTTCATTATTAAATGTCATAGAAAAAACGCCTCCTATTTTGTTTTTGAAAACGAGATGAGAGACGTATATCTACCTGTTGCAGCCGACCGCCATCGTGTTTGGAAGGCAACCGCCACCCTGCGTCAAGTCAACGCTAAGTCAACGGAAAATAAAAAAGCGCTCTCTCAGTTGATAGAACGCCATTTTACCGTACTGTATGACCCCGAAGAGGCTCGAACTCACGACCTCCACTCTGTCAAGGTGGAGGTTGTTTAAATAATCTAGTCTTTTCTTTGTATTATAAACTCCCAAAACTTTTTTAATTCCTCACGCTTTTGAGGAGTCGCATTTTTTATATCTTCAAACCATTGATAAAGCTCAGGATCTTGTACGTCTGTAATTTGTCTTATTTCAGTTGTACCAAGGAGGTAATCAATAGATACTTCAAAAAAGGTGGCTAATTTTATCAATGTATTATAATCAGGTTCTCGATTTCCTTGTTCATACATTGCATATGTAGTTCGAGCGATCCCTAGTTGTTTTGCCATGTCTTCTTGACGCAGTTTGCGTTCTTTTCGAAGAGTGTGTAGTCTAGTGCCAAACATATGCTACCTCCTTTTAGGTGTTTTCTAAATCAATTATAACGTCACAATATGTAACATTTAATAAAGTACACGAAATGTGTAAAAAATATTGATTTTAAACTAATTATTATGTAATATAATCATTAGTTACACATTTTGTGACAATGAAAGAGGGGGAATAATGAGGTTTTGGTTATTGGAAAAACGTAAAAATAAAGAGAAAACACAAGATTATATTGCATGTAAGGCAAGAATATCTAGAAGTATGTATGCAATGATTGAAAGTGGTGAAAGAAATCCAAGTGTTCCTGTCGCAAAGAATATAGCTAAGGTACTAAATTTTGATTGGACTCTTTTTTTTGAAGAGTAATGTCACAATACGTGTAATTAATAAGGGGATTTCATCTCTATATTGTTTTCCTAAAACGAAATAATATATTAATTATTTTTAAGAAAATATGAAATAAGGGAAGTGTTTAAATATGAACATGAAAACATTTGAAATGCGTGAAAAACGATTAGCAGAACTACTAGGTGCAAAGGTACTATGGGAATTTATAAGTGCTGTTACAGAGGAAATTGAAAAACAAGAACTAGAGTCTACACCAGGTTTATTAGAAGATCTATTCACACATGTAAAAGAAACCATTCAAATCCAGAATATGAATCAACGCATAACAAAAGCCCCTGTAAAAACAGAGACTGATGGTATAAATAAAGATACATTATTTATGGAAGCATATGTAGAATTAATCAATCATAAGTTTATTATTTCTGAATTAGCTGTAGAGCTTTCATCTGTTCTAAAAGAATTAAATTGTTTTGTTCAATCATCTTTGCCACAGCTTCAAAGTGAGCTTGATTCTCAAGAACTTCAATCTGCTTCTCTTTAGGGAGTGATTGAAGTATTTCTTTTATTTCTTTACACTCGTATATGTTATTCTCCGAGTCTTCGATTAATTTATTGCGACGATTGGTGTATTCAAGTGCACCTAAGGTCGCTAATGCGCGAGGATCTAATCCTAGAATTTCCATGTATTCCTCTCCTTTCCTCTACAATAATTCGATAGGGGGAAGGAGATTCCTTTAATGAATTAGTAGAGTCTTTATGTAGCTATACAAATTGTTAATGTTTAGTAGACATGTTACCAAGCAGGAATGTAATAGAATTAGACTTTAAAGAGCTTCTAAAAAAGATCAAAAGAAAGGGGAATCCAGTAATTCTCACTCTTTTTCCTTAAATAATCTACATATGATACGGTTGTTTTCTTTTATCATGAATTTTACATTGGATTCTTTGGGGAAGATTAGGTAGATAAAGGATATGGGGGATGAATGAATAGATAAATAAAATGAAAGAGAATTGTAAGAATTACAGGGATTGTTAAGGGGTTATTAGGTGGAAATTTTCAAGTACTTAAGGGTGGGAAGATGTGTATCAATCATTACTTAAAAAGTAAAAGATTAGTCATTAAATAGGGAGAAGTGTCTAAGTTACTTGTATAGATGAAATAATGGAGCATATGAAATTAAAGCATGATGAAACATGTTGAAATAAATAGAAGGAGATCTTTAGATAGGTTAAGCAGAGAAATAAGACATGCTGAGAAAGTGGCTATTGAATTCGAAGAAGTTAAAGTGTGAAAGGTAACACTTATGTAAGAATATCTATTACTAATTTACTCTATATAAAAAAGCAGCTGCACAAAAGTACAGCTAGTTTTCTTCACAAATTTATATAGCTTTAATGACAAATTGAGATTGAGGTATATATAGTAATTGAGCTGTTAAGGAAGTTGTTGTGTTAGCAAATGGGTATGCTTTCTTATAAGGAAAATTACTATACACTATTTCATTCATTTCATAGGTCGTACACATTTTTTTTGGGGATTTTTTGAGAAATTTTATTTGTACAAGCAGCATTGAACTACCCCCACTTTCACTTCGTTTAGAAGTGAAGGATTCCTAAGTAAAGAGTTCTATCGAACTCTAATTGATTAGGCTAACCCCGCAGTCCTTGCGGTTAGAAGCCTTATCGCTTCATTCTTTAGATTGATACTTGCGTTAATATCTCTATCATGATGTGTTTGACATGAAGGGCAAAACCATTTACGTAGGTTTAGATTTTTAACGTCTTTATTTTGATACCCACAACAAGAACATAATTGGCTGGAAGCAAATGTTTTCGATACGACAATGACTTGTTTGCCATACCATTTTGCTTTGTATTCTAACATGGATCGAAATTGCAACCAAGATACCTCACTAATTGCTTTTGCTAACTTATGATTTTTTAACATATTCGATACTTGCAAATCCTCTATACCGATAAAATCGTGGTTTTTGATGATTTCAGTTGAGATTTTGTCCAAGTAATCTTTTCTAGCATTTGATATGTATTCATGAATTCTAGCTATCTTTACTCGTTGTTTATTCCAGCGAGAAGATCCTTTCATTCTTCTAGAAAGGACACGCTGTGCTTTCGCCAACTTATCTTCTAATGATCGGAAAAACTTCGGATTTTTATAGTGTGTTCCATTTGACAAAATAGCGAAATCTTTTAGTCCTACATCTATTCCAATGTAAGAATGTGTTTTCGGAAGTTCTTGTACTTCTGTTTCAACTAATAGTGACACAAAATATCTACCAGAAGGGTTCCGTCTAACTGTAGCATTTACAATACGTCCCTCTACTTCACGACTTTTGGCAAATCGAACAAGGCCTAGTTTCGGCAACTTTATTTTGTTCCCTACAACGGCAATGTTTTCATTTGTTTGTTTTGTGGTATAAGATTGTACGTTGTTCTTCTTAGATTTAAAGCGCGGTGCGCTGTTTTGTTTTTTGAAAAAGCGTGTATAAGCATCCGCAAGGTTGCGAACAGACGACTGAATCGCAATACTATCCACTTCTTTTAGCCAAACAAGCTCTTTCTTCATGGCAGGTAGTTTGGCAGAGCATGTACCATAGGTCAAGCCTTGTCCTGTTTCTTTGTATGTGTGATCCCATAAGGATAGGAAATGATTGAATACAAAGTGAGAACACCCAATCGTTTTATTGATTAGAATTGCTTGTGCCTGATTTGGATAGATACGAAACTTATAGGCTTTATTCATCATTATTTGATTCACCTCCATTTCGGTATATGACTATTATACACCAAACGTACATTCGGTAGGTAGTGGAGTAACACTTTCTGTATGGCGAACGATTAAGATGGCTTCCTGCCATCCCTTGTTCGAAGCCAATTCATCTCCCAGCTACTCACTGGGCTGTGACCCTTCACGCTCCTTGAGGAAGGAGTCTTCTTGGCTAAAATGATAAATTGGTTTAGCTCTTCTATAACCTCAGACATAGTGATTCCAGCTAGTGGAATATGACTTTGGTAAATTAAGCTATTGTAGTATCCTTCTGATTTTTCCTCACATTTACCTAAAGTAGCTCGCTCTTCATTTTTTTATTGGTCAAGATTTTTTATTTTTTTGCATAGATTCTAGTAAAGAAAAATTTTTTGATTAATTTTAAAAAAAGTAATTGTGAGATAATGAAGTTTCTAAAAATATTTCTGAATTAATTGTTTTTTTGGTTTGCATGATACTCTAGCATGTATTCAACTAGTGTAGTAGATATTTTAATATAATGTAGAACGTACTATAAGGTAGTTGAATAAAAGGGTTCAACTACCTTATAAACTGTAGATATTGTTGGGAAAAGATAAAAAATAGGGTGGAAGTGCTAAAGATATGTTCTAGTGGAGAAGAAGTAGTAGTATGGATTTGGTAGAAAAATCAGCATAATTTTTTATGGAAGAATAATTATTTGATCAAAGTTGTTTAATGAATTCAATTTCATTATCTAATAATAATGGACGAGTTAAGTGGGAAGAGTTCTCTTCAACCTGGGTAGAATTTTTTGCACCAGGAATAGCAACTGAAACGGCAGGGTGACTTAAAACATAACGTAAAGCAACTTGCGCTAAACTTCTATTTGATCGTACAAGTGAACGTAATTTCTCTACTTTGTTTAAGCTATCTTTAAACCACTTTTCCTTTGGCCAATCCTTTCTTAAATCATCGTCTGGAAATTGAGTTTCATGATTAAATTTCCCAGTTAAAATCCCCATTTTAAGTGGGCCTCTTATCACAGCACCTAAATTATGTTTTTCAATATAAGGAAGGATGTCTTTTTCAGGTTCTTTATTCAAAATACTATAATCGAATTGTACGACATCTAAATCATTATCCTGATTAAAATGTTTTATATAATCTAAATCATTAGTAGAAACACCAACAGCTCTTACTTTGCCAGATTTTTTTAAGGTTTGGAAAGCTTGTAGAAAGGCTTCTGTTTCTTCAGGTTTATCCCACCAAATATGACAAAAGTACACATCTATATAATCCGTTTTAAGCCGCAGTAAACTAGCCTCAAACGCATCAATGATCTTTTGAGAATCTCCATAAACGGCTGGTTGATTTGGGTCATAATGATGACCAATTAATCCACCTTTTGTAGAAAGAATAATATCCTGTCTGCGATTATTTATAGCTTTTGCAACTAACGTTTCACTATGACCTAATCCATAAACATCAGCAGTGTCAATAAAATTAACCCCTAGGTCAATTGCTTTTTCAATTGCATCAAGTGATTCATTATCTTTTACTGCTCCCCATTCATCTCCACCAATCGCCCACGAACCGAATCCTATCTCTGAAACTATTAACCCGGTGTTACCTAATAATCTATATTCCATTATGTACGGACTCCTCCTTTACAGTTTATGTTATTAGAAGTATATATAGTGACCAGTTGGAATATTCTTGAATTTATTTTCGGAGTATAAATAAGACTATTTCCTTTAATAAAATATGTAAGATTACTGTATAAAAAGAAATTAGAATTATTAGTGAAATGGTTTTTTATGCTTAAATTGAATAAAAGTATGAACTGTTACGGTATAAATATGAGTTTTATTCATAATTTTAATAACTATGCAATAAGCGAAATAAATGTTGAATTTAGTCGGAAAATATAGATTTACAAATTGCAGAATATGTACATATAGTTGTAACTGTAAATATTATCCGTTTTTAAATATTTATAAAAGGAGAAATTCATATGAAAGAAATACAAGAGAAATATGAAATTGTAGAAGAATTGGATGCAACGGTAGGCCAAGAAGCATTATGGATAGCTCATCAAATGGAAATAGAAAAAGGAATGAACAATGAACCGATTATAATAAAGTTAAAAGGAAAAGTTCAAATAGAGGCCTTGAAGAAAGCGCTTACCGTAATAGTGCAATCACATCCGGCGCTACGTACAATATTTAAGAAGAGGGATGAAAAAATAAAGCAATTAATTCAAAAGAATGTAGAATTTGATATACCAATTAAGGATTTAACTGCTTTTAAAAACACAGAACAAAAATCTATTTTTGAAAATTTCTTAGAATCTATAGTGAATGAGAAATTTAGTTTAGAAGAGGGGCCTTTGTTTAAATTCCACATCATTAAATTCAGTGAAGATACATTTATTTTACATTTAATGTTTCATCATATTATTTATGATGGATGGAGTTTAGGAGTTTTCATCCGACAATTATCCAATACGTATGGTGAATTACTTCAAGGGAAGACGAATGTAGAATTTGAATCTCCTTATCAGAACCTCGTAAAGTATGAGGAGAGTTTTATTGATAGTGCAATATATAAAGAGGGATCATCGTATTGGAAAGATTATTTACAAGGTGAATTGACTCCTACAGAGTTTCCTATTGATTTTAATAAAATAAATGAAAAGAGATATACGGATAAAAATATAAGCAAGAATATTAATTCGGATCTATTTTATCAAATACAATGTTTTGCTAAAAAAAATAATATAAGTATTTATCGAGTAATGTTAAGTACTTATTGTACGTTACTTCATCAGATGACAAATGCTGAAGAGATAATTGTTGGTATTCCAATTAATACTAGACCACATACAGAAGAACGAAATACTTTTGGTTACTTTGTTAATACAGTACCTATACGTATAACAATAGAAAAGGGAGAGACATTTAAGGGAATACTTAATAAAGTGAATAAATCTATTCATCTAGCTATTACGTATAAACATAATCCTTATTCACATATAGTAAAGGATTTAAATCTAAATAAAAATACAAATACAAATCATAATCATAATATGGTATATTCCACAGCATTTAATACGATGAAGATACCGGAATTAAAAATTCCTGATATGGAGTCAACAGTTTTAACAAATTGTAAAAGAGTAAATCCTTTTAATATGACCTGGAGAATAATGAGATACGAAGGGGAAACAGAGAATAAAATTGAGGTTGACTATAACTCAGCATTATATAAACCAGAGAGTATTAGTGATTTAATTGAAAGATATGTATATTTGTTACAAAAACTAATGAAGAATGTGAACGAACCTATCCATTCATTGGATTTGCTTTTAGAAAAAGATCATCGTCTATACAAAGAGATGAACTCAAATGCTCTTACATATCCTAATTCAAAAACATTAGATCAATTAATCGATCTACAAGCATTAGAATCGCCAAATCAAATAGCGATTTCAATGGGGGACAAATCCATTACCTATTATGAATTACAGCAAAGGTCAAATCAAATAGCGAATTATTTACGTGAAAATGATTTGAAAAAGGGACAACGTGTAAGTATTACAATGGAGAGAGAGATTGATACCATTGTATGGATTCTAGGCATCTTAAAATCAGGTGGAGTTTATGTACCAATTGATCCAAAGTTTCCTGAAAAAAGAATAGAATACATCTTAAAAGATAGCGAAAGTCAAATGATTATTACGAAGAAAGAATACAGGGGATTGGTTGAACGGTTTGCGATTCATACAATTTATCTAGAAGATTTTCATTACGCTAATTCCATAGAAAATATTACGCCTACACATACCATAGAAGATGCAGCTTATATTATCTACACGTCAGGTTCAACAGGTTTGCCAAAAGGAGTCGTTGTACCACATAAAGGCGTAGTTAATTTATCATATTCAGTAATCAATACATTTCATTTAGGCAAAGAAGATGTATTTTTACAATTTGCAACGATCATTTTTGACGCCTCCATTATGGAAATATTTCCGATTTTGCTATGTGGAGGAAGAATGCATTTAATTTCTGATATCGAAAAACGTTCAGCAGAGGAATTTATAAATGTAAGTCAAAAGAATGGTATTACAAATGTGGTTTTACCAACTGCGTTTTTTAAATTAATAGCTGATATGCCAAAAGAAATGTTACTTAAATTAAATTCTGTAAAACGTTTATTTGTGGGAGGGGAAACCTTACCTGCAGAATCAGTTCGTAAATGGCAAAGTAAACTAGGGTTAAAGATTCCAGTTCTTAATGCATATGGTCCTACTGAAACTACTGTATGTGCAACCATGTATGAAGTAAATGGTGAGATACAAAAAGAAATCTCTAATATCCCAATAGGTAAACCAATTGCTAATAGTGAAGTTTTCGTGGTTAGTCCGTTCAATACATTATGTCCGTCAGGTGTAGTAGGTGAGTTATTTATTGGCGGTGATGGAATTGCCAACGGATATTTAAATCAACAGGAAAAAACAAAAGAGGCGTTTATTTCTTTCGAAAAATCCTATAATCTTGATAAAAAGATGTATCGCACTGGAGATTTAGTACGTCTTTTACCGAATGGAAATTTAGAATTTATCGGAAGGAAAGATAATCAAGTGAAAATACGTGGGTATCGAATTGAGCTTGATGAAATCGAAGGAACATTATTTAAGCATCCAGAGGTGAGAGATGCTGTAGTATTCACTTATCAAAACGACAAAATCGTTAGTTTTTATTTATCAAAAGACAATACAGAAATAAAACAAGAGGCATTAAAAACATTCTTAAGTGAAAGTTTACCAGATTTTATGATGCCAAATTATGTATTTCACCTTGAAAGTTTTCCTGTATCACCAAGCGGAAAACTAGATAGAAAAAAATTAGAATTACAAATCCCATCTTTACTTGCAAACATGCAGAAGCAATATGTCCCACCAATAAGTGAAACAGAAAAAAGATTGGCAAAAACATGGGCAGAGATTTTAAATTTAGGGAAATATAGAATCGGCAGAGATGATGACTTTTTTAAACTTGGGGGACATTCATTAATTGCTGTGCAAGTGTTAAATCAAATTCAAAAAGAGTTTCATCTAAAAATTGAAATTAGAGATATTTTTGAGCATACAACGATTGCTAGTCTATCTGCTTACATCGATAAATTAATGGCAGTAAATTATGATAGGGAAGAACAGGAGATGCAAGTATTAAAAGTTGCAGATAAGGAAAGTTATCGGTTATCAAGTGCTCAAAAAAGAATCTGGTTTTTAAATAAGTATAACGCCATTAATAGAGTATATGATACACCACTACACATATATATTGAGCCGAGTTTAAATAAGGATATTTTACAAGACACCATAAGATTTTTAGTTGAACGACACGAGATGCTACGAACAGTGTTTATTGAAAGAAATGGAGAGCCTAGACAAGTCATTTTAAACTCAATAGCGATTGATCTGATTCACGATGAGATTGAACATATGTCTAAAAAAGAACAACAAGAATATATACGTACAACAATAAATCAAACGGATCATACACCATTTGATTTAGAAAAGGGCCCTCTTTTTAGGATTAGAATTTTTAATCTGAATAAGAAAAAGTCTTATTTATATATTAATTTACATCACATTATTACAGATGAGTGGAGTGTAAGGAATTTATTAGATGAATTAATGAAGGTATATAGTGCTTTTGCTAAACGTAGAAATCCTGAGTTGCCAACTATTTCTAATCGATATGTAGATTATGCAGAGTGGGAACAGGCGCAGTTAAATTTAGGTCGATGGGATACAGAAAGATCTTATTGGATGGCCGAACTGGCAGCACCTCTTCCTATATTAAATCTTCCTTTAGATTTTAGTAGGAATCGTCAAAGTACAAATAAAGGTACAGTATTTGAAATGAAGTTAGATAATGAAATGAAAGAGTCTTTGAAACAAGTATGTGAACAAGAGAATGTTTCTATGTATATGCTATTTTTAGCAGCGTATATTCAATTGTTACATTATCTAACGGATCAAAAAGATATTATTGTAGGTACACCGGTTGTTGGAAGGAATCATCAAGAATTTGAAAAAATACAAGGATTTTTTGTAAATACCTTAGCGATCAGAACACAATTGAATGATGTGAAAAATTTAACACAGCTATTACAAGTAGTGAGAGAGAAATGTTTGAATTCATTCCAAAACCAATCGTACCCATTTGATAAAGTAATTGAGCAAATAAATCCTGATAGAAGCTTTGGGAATAACCCGATCTTTTCTACTATGTTTAGTTATCAGAAAGATATTCTGCAGCAACATGATGCGTATAAGCTTCAGTTGTTACCTAATAAACAAGATATTAGTAAGTTTGACATTTCTTTAGCTGTTGAAGAAGGATTGGATTATGTAGGGATTTCATTTGAGTATGATATTAATCTTTTCAAGGAAGAGTCAATTAACAGGTTTACTCAAAACTTACTTAATATACTGGACGCCTTTATTCATCAACGAACAGTAACATATGAAAATCTTTCATTCCTATCACAGGAAGAAGAATCTTTATATAAAAAGGTAAATCATACAGAAAGACCATATCCTTATTTTCAAAATATACAGGAGCAATTCTATATGCAAGTAGATAGACAACCCGATCGGATTGCTATAGTGACTGCAAAGGAATCTTTAACATATAGACAATTAAATATGAGCTCTAATCAAGTAGCTCAACATTTACTCGAAAAAGGTATAAAAAGAGGTGATAAGGTAGCCATATTTTTAGATAGAAGTATGAATAGTATCGTTTCTATGCTTGGAATATTAAAAGCCGGTGCTGCCTATATACCAATCGATGTAAAATACCCTGAGGATAGAATAAATTATATAGTTCGTGACAGTGAGGCATGTAGAATTATAACGAGTAACAAATTTAAAAGTCATTTGAATGTAAGTGATTATAAGGTTTCAATAATAGAGGATATATATCGTACGACTATAAATGATGATGTAAAAATTTTAAATAAACCAGATGACTTGGCATATGTAATTTATACTTCAGGCTCAACAGGAAAACCAAAAGGTACATTATTAACGCATAAAGGAGTATTAAATTTAGTTGAATGGAGAAATGAAGTGTTTCAGATCTCTCCAAATGATAAAGTAACACAGTTTTATTCCCATAGTTTTGATTCTTCAGTATCAGAAATTTTTTCTACCTTGTTAAATGGGGCAGAACTATATTTATTAAGTGATGAACAACGCTATTCAACTGTCGCATATGCTCAAGCCATTCAAGAAACTCAAGCAACTATTTCCGACTTACCAACAGTCTTTTTCAATGAATTATCGACTTCATTAACGAAACTGGATAGCGAAAAGATACGTTCTTTAAGATTTATAATAATGGGAGGGGAAGCTGCATCAACAAATGCTATTAGAAGTTGGCAAAATACTTTTAAAAACCAAGTACAGCTGGTAAATGAGTATGGCCCTACTGAAGCAACCGTTTCAGCAATGTATTATTTCGTACCAGTTTTAGAAGAAGAAAATAATCTTTTAGGAAGCGTACCGATTGGTATTCCGATTTCTAATACAAAGGTTCATATATTGAATTCATATATGCAACATTGTCCGGTAGGGGGCATGGGTGAATTATATATTGAAAGTTTAGGACTGGCCCAAGGGTATTGGAAGCAGGAAGAGAAAACAAAACAGGCATTTATTTCAAACCCATTTTCAGAAGATAATAGTAAAAGATTATATCGAACAGGTGATTTAGCAAGATGGTTACCAAATGGAAATATAGAATTTATGGGAAGAAAAGATAAGCAGGTTAAAATTAGAGGGCACAGAATTGAATTAGGAGAAATAGAAGATGCAATGTTACAACTTGAGGGAATAAGTCAGGCTGTAGTAACACAAACGGAAGATGGAATGTTACTGCAAGCTTATTATAAAACAGTGGACGGTATAGGGATAGAGAAAAATAAGTTAGCTTTACATTTATCAAATGTATTGCCTGAATATATGGTCCCTAAATATTACTCTCATGTGTTAGAAATACCAATAACGGCGAACGGTAAAATTGACTTTGAAAAGCTGCCAAAAATAGAGTTTGGTCATGAGCAAAAAGATGAGTGTAAACTTAAACCTCAAACTAAAGTGCAAAAAGACATTGCAAAGGTATGGTCTGAAGTTCTAAACATAAAATCTATAGGTTTAAAAGATGATTTCTTTAATTTGGGTGGACATTCTTTAAAAGTTATGCCGGCATTAGTCAAATTAAAACCGTTATACCCTAACTTGAAAATTCAAGATTTCTTTAAGTATAGAACAATAGAAAAATTAGCCTCTCATATTGAAGAGATGGAAGGCATGTCGTCCAAGAAAGAGAAAAATATGAATGTAGCATGTATGGAAAATGAAACGAAAACGACTCCTGTTTATGAAAGAACTAAATTAGAAGAATGTGAGTTAGATCTGGTGAATTATCCAAACACAGTTTTCCTTACAGGGGCAACAGGATATTTAGGAGCACATATTTTAGAACGATTATTACAGTTGCCATCTACGACTATTTACTGTTTAGTAAGAAAAAATGAGGATCAAGTAATTGGTGCAAAGTTAAAAGAAAGAATGGAGTTTTATTTCGGTAAAGAAATCCTTCAAAAGTTGAAGGAGAGAGTAGAATTAATTGAAGGAGATTTATCTTTGATGAATCTAGGTCTAGATTCAAAGCAAATGGACCATTTAAAGAATAGGGTAGAGTCAATCATACATTGTGGTGGAGAAGTTAGACATTATGGAGAACGTGAGCATTTTCAAAAGGTAAATGTTCAGTCTACAAAATACTTATTGGAATTAGCTAAGAACACAAATGCACGTTTTCATTATATATCGACTTTAAGTGTAGTAGGTCAGGCTGAAAGCGATCCAAAAGAATTTGAATTCTTTGAGTCTAATTTTGATAGAGGGCAAAATTTGGATAATCTGTACCTAGAAAGTAAGTTTCAAGGCGAGAAAATGGTCAGAGAAGCAATGGAAAAAGGAGTTCGTGCCACGATATACCGTGTGGGGAATTTAGTGGGTAACTCTAAAACAGGTAAATTTCAATACAATATTAATGAAAACGCATTTTATAGATTATTAAAAGGGATATGCCTATCTAGCATAGCTCCTGACGTCAATACGTATGTAGATTTAACGCCTGTAGATTATGGAAGCTTAGCTATTACTGAATTATCTTATAAGGCTAATACAGTAAATAAAACCATGCATATTTGTAATCCAAATCAGCTTAAATGGGACCAATTTATTAATAGTTTACAAGCTTTTGGATACGATATCCTGTTAATGAAACAAGAGAAGTATATAGAGAAGTTTTTTAATACGAATCTAACTACTGATGAACAGAAAGCTTTAGAGCTCATAATGCCTTTATTAGAATCTGTAGAAGAGCTATCAGTAGCTATACCATCTTGTTTATACACGCAAGGATATTTGAAGAATGTACATTGTTTAGAGCCAAATCAAGAGTATATCAATTTGTTATTAAATTATGCTATGAGTATAGAGTATTTACCATTAATTAAAGAACCAATACTGTTGTAGTATAATTTATCGATTTTGAACAAAAAAGAACCTGTTTTCCATTGAGAACAGGTTCTTTTTCTGGAAAGAGATCTACTTAGTGGTACGGAATAGATTTCTTTTCAATAGGGTTGGGAACGCACTATTGAAAATATGAATATACAATTATGCGTTTTTAAAGTAATAAATTTGATATTTAATTGAAAAGTTTTTGATAGATAGTTTTAAATTATTTTTAGAAATTTATTTATTAATATTAAAAATCGAAGGTGAAAGCTTGAAGTTAAATGACATTTAAAACATTGCTTAATTTATGCATTCTAGAAGGGGGAGTTAAGTTGATGGGAAATGAAAACATATCAATGAAAGAAAAGATTATGAATACAATATTGGAGTTAATTAAAGATGAACGTTTGTAAAAGGTATTCATTGAAAAAACGTTTATAAAATAAACTTAATCACCTTTATAAACTGGATATTTCAATGTTTCGTATATAAACCCTTTTTGTTTGTAAAGATATACCTTTATAAACGGAAGTTCACTTTCTTCATTGTTGTATGGAACTCTTCTTTTCTGATAGGGGGAGGATCTCTACATTGGGAAATACGTCAATTTCTTTGGTGCATATAATTTTGAGGAGTTACATTTGACTAATTTACAATCCTTACGTCCTTTGTATATAAAAGAGCTGACTTATTTTTAATAAGGTAAAATCTGGATTTTTTGTCTGAACGTACTTTGCTTGTTTTTTTGAAATGTTAATGTTGCTCTTTGTAGGGCAAAGGGAAAAAATATTAAGAATAGTTAGTGTTAATTATATCAATTTACTACATATTATATTTATGTAAATATTATTATAATTACATTTTTTTAAACTTTCCCCTAATAAAGTTTTGAAAGAGTTATCTCTGTATTCTCCATGTTGTAAATATGCAAAGAAGAGAGAAAATTAATATTATTATAATGGGATTTTAAAATGAAATTTATAACATTTTAAGAGAAATAATACCTTGATTTCGACGTAATGGAATGAATCTGGAAGGGGGGCTATGTTCCCAGCTTGTACAAATGAAGAAATTATTGTTTCAACAGGCAATGGCGAATCAATCGTAGAAATAGGTACTTTCCGTGTGAAAGTTAAAGTTGAAAATGCTGCTGGTTTAATTGATACAATGTACACAGCGTCAGTAAAATTAACAAGATAAAATAATTGAAAATTGGGAGGAATTTCACATGAAACCATGGAAAAAGAAAATGGGTATGACAATGTTGGCTTCAGCAATGGCATTAGGAGGTGTAGCTACTCTAGAATTAGTTAACCCCGTATCAAAAGCAGCTGCGGCTTCAGGTTACGGAGCTAGCGTAAATACAACAAAAGCAAATCATTATGTTGGTACAGATTCATATATACATATTAAAATTAAAAATGACAACAAAGCTTATGAAGTTGAGCTTCGTATACAACCACAAATTCAGCGCACAAATGGCACGTGGGAAAATGTGAATAAACCTTTAATTTCTTGGTTTGTACCTGGAGAATATGTAGGAATGAACATTGATATTGGTAGAGTCAATTATGATGGCGTAGGCATTTATGAAAAAGGCAAATATCGTTTGAAAGTTGATACGTACAAAACAACATCTTCAGGTTCTGTATATTTAGGAACGTTTAACACAGACGTATTTTATTTAAAATAATATCAATAATAAAACTCCCTTTTAGGAGTTTTCAGAGTAAGGTAAGAGGTATCGAGGATTTAATAGTAGATTCTTTTTAGGACTTTTTAGGGTAGAAAAATACTAACCATATAGAAGTATATTTATAGCGGACGCCCCTATGATGGGAGTATCCGTTTTTTGTTTTAGGGGTACAGACCCATTGCCATCAACCTAAGAAAACAGTTCACCCCCAAAACGATAAATAAGCTTTTTCGTTACAAGAAATCCTAAAAATTTCGTTCTGGGGGTGTAATAAAACTTTGGGTTGATGGGCATGTGTCTGTGCCCCTAATTTAAGATGATGTCGTACTTCCTCTTAAATCAGATCCGACTATACTTATTCTAACTTTCTACCTGTTAATAAACTTTACAACAGAACCCTAATTTGCAAGCTGGCGGAACAAATCGAAATATCATGCTTTCCCATCAAATAACAAACAGCAACAGTACTTTAAATTTATTTCTTAGGATATCGCTCTTTTACAAGTTCTTCGATGTTAATAGCTTTTTTAATTTCTTCTGATGATAACCAAGGTGTATATCTTGTTCCATTCTTAGTTTGTAAATATATCTGAAATTTTTTATTATATAGTTCTTCTTTAAGGATTGTGGTTATCTTGATTAAATCTTTAATTACAAGGGGATTATTTTCAAATTCATTACTACCGGTATTAATAATTAAATTCACCTTATATCCTCGAACATCCATATATTCCAAATTTGCATAAGTAATACCTTGTAATTCAAAACGATTGTTTTGAATTGCAATTAATCTCTCTTCTATTTTTGTATGATTTTTAATCCAATTTTCCAAATAAATGTCTATGGTATTGTTCATCGTTTTTTTCATTGTTAATAACAGCTCTTCTTTTGTTATCATTTTTTGCACATTTTTAAAAGGTCCACCTAAAGATTTTCCATTATAATCCTTAATTTCAAGTTCTGTTATCTTTTTATTATTTTTCTGGATGAGTTGAAATAGAGTATATAAACGATCTAATTCTACTGATTCAAATTGGCTAAAGTCAATCTCGTTACTCATTTGCAAAGTTAATAATAATTCATTAGTTGGTTTTCCTTCATCTGACCTTCTATCCTCTGACAAATATTGAAGAGTGTTATCAGTTTTAGTTTCCACGTACCCTAACTTTTTTATTTCTTCTAGAGTTGGTTGGAATTTCTGATATGCCTCATATGTTTTTTTTCCATATTTGTATTCATCACTTTTTATGGATGAATAGAAGAGACCATCTACCTCTACTCGAAATTGAATATTTTTATTATTCTTTACTTGCACAGTATGGTATGCATGTCCCATATTATTTTCATTTAAAGGGCTCATATGTGTTACAACAACATCGATTCCGTGTTTTTCTTTTATATATTTTTGTACCTCATCTTCATTAACTTGATTACAACCACTTAAAAATATGAAACATACTACTAGCAATATTACATTTTTCATGCTTTTCATATAAGCACTCCCTACGTAAGGTTAATTATTGAATATGCAGCACACTGCAAAGCACTCTTTCCTTAGTCGTATACTTCAACTTTTATATAGTGTGAATCTTAAATCATTTAAGTTCTTGACGTTCCCGTCTATACTGCTTGGAACATTACTGTCTTAAATATATAACTTATTTGTTTCAAGGTCTTTCTCAGTTCTAAAAGCATATGGTTCATTGGGCAAATATCTAAATTGTACATTCATACCATGAGACCTATTTTACTATAAAATAATGAAAAAATACGCAATTCTTTCTGTAGAATCATAGGAAAGGATGGCGTTTTTTATGTCTGTTTCTGTGTCTAACGAATTACAACTATTTGCTCTAGAGATTCAAAGTGCCCTATCTCCAAATGCCTTACGAAATCTTGCTAGAGATGTTGGCTTTGTACAACGAACCAGTAAGTACCAAGCAAAAGATTTAGTCGCTTTATGTGTATGGGTGAGCCAAAATGTAGCTATGACTTCTTTAACTCAGTTATCTAGCTGTTTAGAAGCATCAACAGAAGTACTCATCAGCCCTGAGGGTTTGAATCACATTGCCATCAAGTTAAAAAAATATTTTTCACCCAAAACAAAAAAACGAGCTAAATTCAAATAAATAACCGTAGAGAGATAATAATTTTATTTTGGGAGTCCTTTAATCTTAGCTTGATGGTGATGTGGCGGTACCCCACATCCATCAACTTAAGGGATATTTTCAAACAAAATGTGGTTTTTTTATATAATTTTTTATTATCTTTTATAGATTTTATAAAAGTAGGCATATCAAATAAACCCTGACAGGTTTCAATTTTTTACTATGCTACCTGAGGATTAGAAGTGGTATACTCATAAACAACACCCAAAATATCAAAGACTGTCTTTTTCTCGTACCGATGAGATTTTCGTCCGTTGTGCTGTAGGAGGTTAAACAGACGAAGGAGAACCTTTGATAATTCTTGGGTGTTTTTGTGTAATGCTTGGTAAAAAAGTGAAAAATAATCCTTAATTATATACATTGCTTTATATTCACTTAGTTCTTTCTGTTTTTTACGTAATAGGAGTTCTCGCATTTTAAACATAGTAGAAGAACATAATAGAATACTAATGAGTTGCCCATAAAGATGACATTCTAATCGCTCTTGTTTAATAGATTTACAACGATGAATTTGAAACCAAGATTTCCATATTTTAAATAACAGCTCAATTTGCCAACGTAATGAATATAGGTCATAGATTTTCTCTTTTGGTACCCATTCCGTAGGAATGTTTGTCATATATACCGTGATACCTTGTAAAAGCTTCGTGCGCTCTGTATATGTAATCCCTTTTTTCTTTTCACGAATAGCTCGGTCACGTAAGCGTTTCTGTTTTTGCTCCTCGGTACATCTATAAACTACAATACGAGTAGGCAGTTTGTCTTTACTCCCTACATATACATCGTGTAATTCATAAACTTGGCCAGGTTTTAATTGTTTCATAATGTCTTCCAAATGAATTTGTATATATACTGGTTTCAATTGAGGAGGTTTTGTTTTAAATACGACTGTTTCGAACTCTTTTCTATATATTTTAGTCGGTAACTTAAGACGGGATAAATAATACCCCTGCTTGTCTTGAATAGACTTAAAGTCTTGTAGACGAAAATATCCTAAGTCACGGATATACAGCTCATTCTTTTGTATCATGTCTGTTCGAGTCGCACCATACGCCTGATCACTTCGTTTTCCTGGTTCAATTTTCACATCAGAAAACTCTCCACTCAACAAGTCATACTCTAGTTGAATTTTCACACCAGCTTTATGACTACATCCTCCGGCACCAGGATACATAGCTGCGAATCGATCTGGAACTTGAAAGGTTGTAGAATCAAGGATGCGAATGCGCTCAAAGTAGGAAGAAAGAGAATGAGAAATCTTAGATACGCCTCCAATCTTAGCCTGTAGAAGCGTAGTAAATACAGTACGAAAAAAGGCTACAGAAGCCGAGTTAAATCGCCGATTAAGTCCTTCCGGACTTAATAAAACTCCTGTTGAAGTTTCTAATTGACTACATAGTTGGGTAAGAGAGGTAGTAGCGACTTGTTGATTTAGCCATACACACAAAGATAAAAAATGATGCCCGTGGCACTTCCGTTTTCGTTTCATCCCGCCTGCTTCTATAGCTAATTGATTAAGTGTAGCGGGAGACATATATCGATATAACTCTTCGGCAAATAAAGACAACTCTTGCTTTTGATGCATATTCATAAAAAGCACGTCACCCTTTCTCATTAATATAAGAAAATAGTAACGCGCTTTTAATTTCAAAAATAGCCCGAATCCTTAAGTTGATGGATGTGTGGCGGTACCCCCTTTTATCAAAAAAAGGGTATCGTAATGGGAGCATCAATAATTGACTACGACAATAAGGTAAGATCGCTTCTGTCAGGAACAAGTAATTTATTATTAGTATTCCCTTTCTTTAAAATTCCGGATGTCCTATTGTATACTTAGGTTTTACTGGTCCTTTCATGAACCAGAGAAGGCTAAAAAAGAATTGTTGGAATATTTCGATGATTGGTCAGACGATTTAAAAAAATATATTTTATGTGCGAATGGAGAAATAATCCCTAGAAGAATCTATATGCTCCCTGTGCATCACCGATGGGAAAATAGATTTGGAGTTACGCTTATCGGTGATGCCGCTCATTTAATGTCTCCTTTTGCTGGTGCTGGAGCAAATTTGGCCATGCTGGATGGCGCAGAACTAGCGCTGTCCATCATTAATCATTCTAATTTGGATGATGCAATTAAAATCTATGAAGACAAAATGTTTGCATACGCTGGAGAAATGGCAGCCATTACTCAAGCTAACTTAGATATGTTTTTCTCAGACCGTGCAGATGAAAAATTGGAGGAGGTTTTTCGTGATATCCAGCATTGATACATTAAAATTTGCGCAGTAGAATTAGTAAAAATATTTTGTTAGTTGTAGCAAGTAGTATTTAGTAGAGAGACATAGTGTTTTATGTCTCTCTACTTTTTTAAACATCTTTTGTAGATTTGAAATAAAGTTATGATGTTTATTTATATAAAAAAATAGGAAACAATGATTCTAAATCATTGTTTCCATTTAAGAAGGTTATTTGGTACGTTAAAATATGAATAGACAACATGTCAGCAACATAAAAAAGATATGAGAATACATGTAGTGTCCGACTTCCATCTCTTAGAAAGATTTTATAACGGTTTGGATAGATCCTGTTTCATGATTAAAATAAAAATGAAATTTTAATACTAATTTGTGTTTATAACAAGAAAGTGAGGGGATTTTTACTATGGCGGAGCAAAAAAGCAGAAGTAGACATTTGATTGATCCAGAAATTATCAGGGCAGTAGATTTAATATCAACAAACGCTCTTACCCAATCTACGCTAATGGAATCACGTAAGAATCAATCACAAATGATGCCACAAATAGATATAACACAGATGTTCCCTGTCACATTTGAAGAAAAGATTGTGCCAAGTTATTTTAGTGGTCCGGATATTCGAATAGAAATCATTAAACCAACCCAATCAAAGTATTATAGGATGCCCTTATTTTATTCGATCCATGGTGGCGGAATGGTTTTAGGAAGCCCAGTCGTTGATCGTTCAAGCAATGCATCATTGGCCGTACAGCATGGTTTTTGTTGTGTATCTGTGTATTATCGCCTGGCGCCTGAGCATATTCAGCCAAGTCAACTTGAGGATTGCTATTCAGGGCTAAAATGGTGTATTGAACATGCGGAGGAATTAGGAATAGATACGCAGAAAATTGCTCTTGCGGGTAGCAGCGCTGGCGGCGGATTGGCAGCTGGATTAGCCCTATACATTCGTGATCAGAAGGAATTTGAAATCCATCATCTAAGACTAATAAGGCCAATGCTAGATGACTGTACGAGTATTGCACCAGAGCATCCCTATGCAGGGGAATTTATTTGGACAAAACAAAGTAATTATTTTGGCTGGAAATCCGTATTAGGGCATGAACTAGGTCTGGAGGAAGTAAGTGAATATTACGTACCTGCACGTGCAAAGTCATTGGCTGGGTTACCACCGACTTATATGAATATAGGTACCATTGATTTATTTATAGACGAAGCCTTAACATTTGCGAAACAACTGATTTTTGATGGTGTTTTAGTGGAATTACATGTCTACCCTGGGTACCATCATTTGTCTTCTATGTTTCCAGATGCACATTTTTCAAAAGAAGATGCTAAGTCAAGAGAACACGCCTTACTGAAAGCACTGAAGTTAATTTGATATTAATGGTGAAAGTGGGTGCTGTTAGAGGAAGTTTAACAACATAGTTATTAAAATAGTAAATGAAAAGAGTACACAGATAATTATGCTCTTTAAAAAATAAATTTTTATGAGGGAAGAGTGTAAATTAAATAATAGAAATTATTCATTGTTTTTATAAAGAGAAGAGTTCATAGCAAATTCTTCTTTTTATTACGTTTCAAAAGGTACACCCTTTGGTTCGCTTTTTATTATTACGTGTTCAAAGATATAGAGAGCATTTGATATGCCTATAAAAGTGTACCTTTATAAAGGGTTTTGAGCTGGAGGTTAGTAACTAGAAACGAAATCAATTTTTTATTAATTTATAATTTTATTAAGGAATAAAAAGGCCCTATACTTCATTGAAGTATAGGGGGAGAGAGTACAATCAATCAGTTATTAGTTTCGAATAGATACTTAAATCGATGAATTTTCCATTTGATTTTTCACTTTTTCTTAGCGTTCCTTCTAATGTAAATTTTAATTTTTTTAAAACACTTATGGAATTTAGATTTTCAGGTTCAACTTTTGCTTCAATACGGTTTAGCTTTAAATTAGTAAATGCATAGTCTAATAAAGCGGAAATTGCTTCAGGTGCATATCCTTTGCCCCAAAATGCTTTTGAAATATCATAACCAATCTCAGTTTTAGAGTTTTCGAAATCTAAGAAATTATAACCACATGAACCAATGATTTGATTAGATTTTGCTTCGATAATAGTAAATCGGAGCGCTTTATTGCTTTGAGCCAGCTCGTTTAGAAATTTAATCATGTCTTTTGCTTGATCCTCAGTAGTGAAATTAATAATATTCATGAATTTCGTAACATCTGGATCAGACCATATTTTAAATAAGCTTAATGAATCGGATTCTTCTGTTTTTCTTAAATGTAATCTTTGTGTGTATAATTCTGTAATCAATACTTTTACCTCCATTATATTGGTGATGGGTAGATTAAAAATATTGATATCTGCGCATAATTCAGCCCTTTCTACTCTTAGTTATTTTTTATTATACATGAGAGAAATAGAGAGAGGGAATTATGTGATTTTTTATATCTACTTTGTTTCTTAATTGTTTTTTCCATTTAATAGCACAAGTGATTTCATTAAAATGAAAGGAGAAAATCTTTACCTTTACTTCAAATATCAGTACGTGATTGATATTAGTAATAATAGAATAGTTATTTAAACTTTGGGGGAGGAACAATAATATGGCAAAAGTTCTAATGTTTAATTTTCCAGGAGAAGGACATATTAATCCGACAATTGCACTTGTCGAAGAACTAATAAAAAGAGGCGAGGAAGTTATTTACTATTGCGTAGAAAAGTATAGAAGTAAAATAGAGAATACAGGAGCTTTGTTTCGACCATATGAAAATTTCATATCACAAATAGACATGGTAAAAAGAATGAGTGGGCAAATAGATTCTCAAGAACTATTATTACACATGGTAAAATCCATGGATAAAATAATAGAGATAATTTTAGAAGAAGTAAAAGAAGAAGAATACGATTATGTTATATATGATAATAACTTCGCTGTTGGATGGATCATAGCAGAAGTATTACAATTACCTAAAATTTCCTCATGTACAACATTTGCCATTACTAAAAAGATAGCCTCTACTCTTATGAAAAATCATGGAGAAGAAAATAAAAAATCCCTTTTATATCAGGAGGTCATGTGTATTTTAAAAAAATGGGTAGATATTTATGGAATTACTCTTAATGAAAAAAAGAATGTGATGACATGCCCAGGGGATATTACAATTGTATATACATCAAAATTGTATCAACCAAATGTCGAAGAATTTGATGGTTCTTATATATTTGTCGGGTCCTCTATTGCACAGCATAAAGATGTAGATTCTTTTTCCTTAGAACAGGCAAAGGGAAACAAGCTGATTTTTATTTCTATGGGAACAGTATTTAACCAGCAACCCGATTTTTATTACACATGTTTTGAAGCATTTCGAGATAGCTCGGTTACTGTCATATTAGCTATAGGGGAACAAAATGATATTAGTCAATTAGATAATATTCCTTCTAATTTTAAGCTATATAATTACGTTCCTCAATTAGACATTCTACAACAAACTGATCTATTTATTACACACGGGGGAATGAATAGTTCCAGTGAAAGCTTATATTTTGGTGTTCCTATGCTAGTTATTCCAGTTATGGGAGATCAGCCTATAGTTGCTCAAAGAATAGAAGAATTAGAAGCCGGAGTCCAGTTAGATCGTAATTTGCTTACTCCGGAAATATTACGTAATACAGCAATGCATGTGTTATCGAATGATATTTATATAAAAAATAGCCATAGAATTGGAGAATCTTTAAAAAATGCTGGAGGATATAACAAGGCAGCCGATGAAATTGAAACCTTTAAATTTAAAATGGGTATTAAGTAAAGCAAAACTACTGTGACTTTAAAAGTGAACTATGAAAATGATTTATATGGAGGGAACTAAAATGAAGATTTTAGAACAAAAATATCAAGAAACTAACTATCTACAATCTTATGAGAAAAGTCTAAAATTATGGCCAACTAGTTTTTTATCTTACTTTGTAGAAACATCTCAAGGGAAGACTCATATTATTGAAAGTGGTAATAAATTAGCACAACCTCTCGTATTACTCCATGGAGCAAAGATGAGCTCGACAATGTGGTATTCAAATATTTTACACTGGAGTAAACATTTTAGAATAATGTGTATTGATATTTTAGGAGATAAAAATAAAAGTGTTCCAAAAAAGGGCTTTACAGATCGCTTAAGTTACGCACTATGGTTAAAAGAAGTATTACATACATTAGAAATTAATAGCACCAACATTGTAGGATTGTCATATGGTGCTTTGCATACCGTTAACTTTTTGACATTTTTTCCAGAGAAGGTAAATAAGGCCGTAATAATGAGTCCTGCAGCAACGTATATTCCTTTTTATCCTTTGTTTTTTTCCTATGCTTCAGGAATGATGAATAGTAGGGAAGGGGTCGAGAAATTTTTAGAGTGGATTTTTGATAATCGATACACTACTCATCCATTTATTCAAGAACAATTGATAGCAGGAATGATGTGGAATAATTCAGTGAAAAATGAAAATCCAACAGAACAGGGATTTCCATATATTTTTACGAATCAAGAGTTAGCCAAAATTCAAACGCCTATGCTGTTAATGTTAGGAGAGAATGAAGTAATGTATAACCCAATAGAAGCTTTCAAATGTGCTGAAAATTCATCACCCAATCTAACTGTAGAATTGGTGAAAGATGTAGGACATTTAATGTCCATGGAGAATCCTCAATATATAAATGACCGAGTTTTGGAATTTTTTAACAAATAGGACATCTCTAGTATCACATTGCAGATGTAGAATCCATAAAGTTAGTATCTACAACTACTTGAACACCACGTGTGTGGTAACTGTCCTTGATGTGTTATCTCATGTAACTATGTCGTTTTTAACGTGGGAATTGGTTTGGATATAAACAGAAATATTGCGAGGATAGTAGTTAATGATTCAATGATTTAAAAAAAGGAATGAATCGACGAGTACTATTCATTTCTATGGTCAAAGGTACCTGTAATACATTTCCTTCAAGAAGGGGTTTATTTGCTAAAAAATTGTGGCTGAGGAATTTGTGGAGTATGTGGTGATTGGTATAAAAATTCTATCTAATAACCTATCAGTTTTATGTTGTTTATTGTTATTCAGTTAGTTTTATATCTTGCTTTTTACTTTATTCATTTTAAGCATTTTAATTTTTGGGATACTAGAAGTTGAATAATTACGAATAAATACGTTTGATTTATATTCTATTTTTTAGTTATTAAGCTAACTTATTATACAATAGTTCAATATTTTATTATGGAAGGAACTCAAGTTAGGTTAGTCTAAATGAAACTGATGTTTGATTCTAAATTAAGTACATTTTGGGTACCGCCACATGCCCATCAAGCTAGTAAAATGAAACATTCCTCAAAAGAGAAAAATTGATATCTCTGGAGTAAAAATATACAATTTTTCTCTTTTGAGGAACATGATGAAAACATAGCTTGATGGCTATGGGAAGTATCCATATAGAAGGGCGTTTTAAAAAGGGTTAGCTAAATTTTATCCCCAAATTTAATTCTGAAATTGATGATAAAACGTTGATTATTTAATATAGGGTAATGTTTACAAATAATAAAGTTGGGTTTAAAATCTCTTTTTGTCTTTCGTGTACAATTCCTAGAATCACATAGTACCCCTAATAAAAGGAGAAAAGAAAGTTGAAATCATCCTTAGATAATATTCAAGAAAGTGAAAAATCACAAAATCAAGGGCAACCAATATGGAAATCCATGTCTATGTTTTTAGTTCCCTTGCTTTTAAGTAATATATTACAATCAGTTGGACAATTGTTTGGTATGGTAGTGGTAGGGCGATGGCTTGGTGTGAATGATTTAGCTGCTATTTCAGCATTTTTCCCATTATTCTTTTTACTTGTATCATTTGTAATTGGGATTGGATCAGGTAGTTCGATTTTAATTGGTCAGGCATTTGGTGCCCGTAATGAAGATCGTTTAAAAGCTATCGTTGGTACGACGCTGACTTTTACCTTTATAATAGGAGCTATTTTGGCAGTGGTGGGAAGTATATTTGCCCTAAATATTATGCGCCTTATGGGTACGCCAGAAAATATAATTGATATGAGTGTGCATTATGCGCGTATTTTATTTATTTCTATGCCAGTTTTATTCTTATATTTTGCCTATACAACATTTATGCGAGGTACAGGAGATTCTAAAACACCATTTTATTTCTTAATTGTTAGTACAGCTTTAAATATGATTTTATTACCTATTCTAATTTTTGGCTGGCTAGGAATACCTAAGTTTGATGTGTATGGGGCCGCTTATGCTTCTGTTATCTCAACCATTGTAACATTTGTTGTTATGCTTATTTATTTAAAGAAGAAGAATCATCCACTGCAATTAGATGAGACAGTACGGAAATATCTTCGTATGGATTGGGATTTATTAAAACTATTATTACGCCTTGGGATTCCAGCGAGTATTAATATGATACTTATTTCGTTATCTGAGATTGCGGTAATCGCATTTGTGAATCGCTTCGGATCTGATGCGACTGCTGCATATGGGGTTGTGAACCAGGTTGCAAGTTATGTTCAGATGCCGGCAGTCAGTCTTGGAATTACAGTATCCATTTTCGCTGCACAATCCATTGGTGCGAATCAATTTAATCGATTACAGAAAGTTATTCGAGCTGGAATTGTTATGAACTATATAATTGGTGGAATATTAATCACTCTTATTTACTTGTTTTCAAGAGAAATCCTAGCGTTATTCTTAACGAGCCCGAATACAATCGAAATTGCACATAGTTTAGTGATGATTACACTTTGGAGTTACTTAATTTTTGGTCATGCTCAAATTATTGGTGCGACAATGCGAGCAAGTGGAACTGTACTATGGCCCACTGTTATCGGTGTCGTATCAATATGGCTTGTAGAAGTCCCAGTTGCATATTACCTTTCTTATCATACAAATTTTGGTATAAAAGGAATATGGATTGGATATCCAGCTGCATTTATTGTGAGTTTACTTTTGCAATACGGATACTATAAACTTTCATGGCAGAAGAAACGAATTTCGCGACTTGTTAGTTAGAATAGAAGGTGAAAAATGAGGTTGTCCCATAAGTCAATTGTAGGGGTATGGAAACATCGTCATCAAGGTAACAAAACGGAGATACCTCAAAACGGGAATATCTCCGTTTTATATTTCCAACACAATTTTATCCTTTTAGAGAAGAATACATTTCTTAAATTGATGGTAATATGGTAAGTTGTGTTTTAAAAATAATGTTATGATGTTTATAAACAAGGTGCGATGAAAAATGAGATATGTTGATAGATTTCTTAATAATATTCATATAAAATACTATTTTGAATTTGATAAAACTGTGTTTCAAACTAACGATAGAATGTATTTTGAAGAAAGGAACATAGGATAACAAATGAAAGTAAACATTAACATCATTGAAAAACTTAAAGAAGAATCTTGTACTTTTTACGTTCATAAAGTTACATCTTTCATTCTAGATATGGTATCCACACTAGAGAATAGTTCTGATGATTATTTAATAGTAAATTCTATCCACAAAAATGAACAAGAAAAAATCTCTTGTTCAATTATTTATTATTTGGAATACCTTGAAAGAAAAGTGTTTATTTATACAAAAGAAAATATATTTGAGATGAAAAGTCCTTTATATAAATTGCAATATACACTTCCAGATAACTTTATTAGAATTTCAAAGACTACAATTGTCAATATCCATTTTTTAAATAAATTCTCGGCTAAGACGAGTGGAAATCTAGAGGCACTGCTTTCAAATGGCGAAAATTTAATTGTATCAAGAAAATATGTTTCTTCTTTAAAAAAAAAGCTAAAACAGTATTCTAAATAACCACATATGTATTGATTTTTACCACTTATGTTTAAACGTATTTCTTTATATCTCCTTTAATGTAAATATTAATAAAAACAAAGGAGGAGATACAATGATTAAAGAAGTGCTTATAAGAACTCCATTATGGGTATGGATATTATTATTTATTTTAATAAAAAGAGGTATTGCTATTTCTCAAGAAAGACCGATTAATTTGTCTAAAATGTTTCTTGTTCCTGTGATTTTTATGATGTGGGGTTTGGAGAAAATTATTAATAAATTTTCTCACCTAGGGTATTGTTTAATAAGCTATACTATTTTCATTCTTCCAGGCATTTTAATTGGATATTTGTTATATAAAAAATATCAAATTTATTTTAAACAAGACACAGTTATTTTTAGAAAGAAATGTTATTTGCCATTAATAATTATTTTGATTAACTTTTTTGTGAAATATCTTTTAAATGTAACTTTAGAAGTATCTTCATCATTTTATGATGATATTGCATTTAATGTAATGTATTCTGCTATAAGTGGATTGTCTGTAGGTTTATTTTTTGGAGGAATCTTATATACATTTTATATGCAATCAAAATTAAAGAATATTACCTTACAGTCATAAAAAAATACGAAAGGAAAAAAATATTGAAATTAAAAGAACGACTATATAAAGGCTTAGGAACGGGATCATTTATATATATGATAGTTTTACTATCGAGAAACAATAGTACCTTTATTACAAAAACTGAAATAATAAGTGTTCTGTTAATTTCTGCTTGTGCAGGTATTTTCACATTTATTTTTGATGTTGAAAGAATAAGCTATGTATTTGCTTTAGTAATTCATTTTTTCATAATGATTTTAGTTATTTTTCTTATATCTATATATAACCATTGGATAGCAACCTTTCCAACTGTTGATTTTTTCGAAAGTATAGTTTTGATATATGCATTTTCTTGGCTTATATCCTATTTAAATACAAAAAAAGATGCTAAAGAATTAAATATGTTACTAAAAAACAATAAGAGTATTTAAAATGTTCTTCTAGGCGTCTCGTCGCATTGTTATCAAGCTAAAAAAAGCAGTTATCCCAAAACAATAAAAAGCAAAACGCATAAAATATCCGTTTTTAAGGTATTTGCTTTTCTTAACTCGATGGCTATGTGGCGAGACTATCCATTACAAGAATCTATTAAATTCATTTATAAAAAAGTACCCCTAGATTTATCTAGGGATACTTTTTTATAAGGAATTACTTTCAATATAAACAGGAGGGGTATACCCATTAATTAGTATTGGAACAATTAATGAAGAAGCCCAAACATCCCAGTAAATCTTTTTTCATAATTCTTCATCTCTAGCTTTATTAAACTATTTATTTACCACACTTGCATCAACTTTTACAATTAGTTTTCCTTTTTCAACAATTCCTGAAACTTTTTTAATTTTTAATGGAGCATTTCTTGGTAATATTAATTCCGCATATTCATTTCCCATATATACAGCATGTGTTCCTTTTGGAACTTCAATATCCATACGAATTGTTTTTGGCTTTTCTCCTAGATATTTATCAAGAATAGCTAGTGACGTACTTGTAAAACCTTTGTCTTTAACAGTTTTCCCTTCAAACTTTTTCTTGAATCTTTCAATTGATTCTTTATTAACTATAGTTTCTTTTGGGTTTTTTGGATCTTTGGGAAAAAATGTCCCCGGGGCAATTCCAAACTGTTGTTCATCTGTATATCTGTATACCATAATTGCATCTGGTACACTAGCAGTATTTTGTTTAAATACTTTATCCATTTCTGCAGCGTATTCTTTTGCCACTTTTACATACTCTTTAGGATATCCATCTACTTTCCCTTCTCTTAAAGCTTGATTAATCCTTGTTCCATTTTGCTCATAGTTATTAAAAGCTTCTTTTGCTTTTGGTGTTACTACAATTTTATCTCTATGATTAGGAAGGTTCTTTCCATAATATTTTGCTTCTTTTTCTTTGTCTTTAAAATCTATCAATTTATCTAAAAATGTATCAGTATTTTTTGTAGATTCAATAGAAGAAATAGGTTAATCGAGAGTTGAACTTTGCTCCATTGCAGATGCTACATTAGCTGTTCCACTCATAAGAACTATAGTAGCTAGACTAAAAAAAGCAACTTTTTTACTTAACATGCGAATTTTCCCCTTTCAATGTCTTTAATATTTTTCAATTAGCTAAAACAATACAGTACTCAATTAATTGTGTAAACATTAAGAAAATAATATTTACTAGTACTAACATTGTAGATATTGATTTAGTGGTAAATTAACAATTTTTTCGAAATAACTTTATTCAAAAAACTTCCCTTAAAAAACAAACTTCAAAAGGTACACCTTTTTGAACATATTTAAAGATTACAAAGAAAAAATAAGTTTTACAAAACATACAAAATGTTAGATTTATAAAAGCCATTGATTTCAAGCAGAAATGCTGAAATCAATGGCTTTTTATATAGATATTTAACGAACAGTTTTACAAACAATAAAAAAATTATCAACTTAGTTTTACTTTTTATAAATAATACGTCCTTAAAGGCCTATGGAAACGATTCTTTCTTTTTCAGGCCACTTATTAAAAATTATATATTTTTAAGGTGAAACTTTAATTTATGAGATTGTAGCACTACAAACTTAAAAGAGACCTTGTAAAAATTAGTTCCGTAAACAAATGCTCTCAAAAACAATATAAAAAGTTAACGGAATTTCAATTCTGTTAACAAAAGATAAATAACTTAAAAATTTTAATTCTTTTTACAAATAACTCACAAAATTAACATATTTTAAATTTATTGTTATATATGTTGATTATTTTATATGGATAGTTTTTTTAATTATTACATGACAGGAGGTTTTTCAATGGATATGGATACTTACTATTGGGAAATGGTAAAAAAGAACATTGGTGTCTATTCAAAAGCAGAACAAGAATGTCTTAGGAATAAAAGAGTAATTATCTTTGGATTAGGGGGAGTAGGAGGTTATGAAGCCATCCTTTTTTCTAGAATGGGGGTTGGGCATATTACAGGGGTTGATCCAGATGAATTTGAAATATCTAATATAAACAGACAAATGTTAGCGCTTTCTAGTGTAGTAGGAAAACCAAAAGCAACAGTTGCTGAACAAGTTGTAAAAGATATTTATCCTTATATCTCAACAAACTTTATACAAACAAAAGTAGATGAAGACAACGTGGTGGAATTAATGAAGGGTCATGATATTGTGGTAGAAGCTGTGGATGATATGCCTTCTAGGGTGATTATACATAGAACAGCTAGAGAATTAGGGATACCAAGTGTAGGTATGTCAGGGAGTCCCCCTACAAGAGGGTTCGTTTCTACATTCTTTCCAACTGGGATTCCATATGAAGAGGCTTTGAATGTTTCTGTTGTAGGATCCATATTAACAGATTCAAAGTTAAGGCAGCAAATTGCTGATATTAAGAAAAAAAGAGCATGGTATTCGGTCGAAAAGGGAGCACCAGAAGATTGGGCAAAAGATTTTTGCAACGGAAAAGTAGGATGGATTATTACCCCTATGCGTGCTCATCTTTTATCACTTTTTAGTTTTCATGAAGCAATTCAAGTGCTAACAGGTCGTGAACCTTTAGCTAGAGCACCAAAGGGCATAGTTATAGATGTAGATAGTCTCACTCCTGTTCAGGTAAAAGACGCACCAGAAAACGGTTGGGATTATGCAACATTATAAGGGGGAAGCAAATTTGTTCACTGAAAATTTAAATACACAAAATATATATGAAGAAAGCTTTACACGAAATATTGGTGTAATTTCTATAGAAGAACAGAAGAAATTAAAGAATGCTCGTGTTACTGTAGTGGGTGCTGGAGGAGTAGGGGGGATTACACTTATCCAGTTGGCACGAATGGGGATAGGAAATCTTCATGTGATTGATCAGGATATTTTTGAAGCGAGTAATATTAATCGACAAATGCTTAGCTATATAAGTAAATTAGGGGAGTCAAAGGCACTTGTGGCTCTAGAAACCTTAAAAGACATTAATCCTTTACTACAAGTAAAGATCACACAAGAGTTTGTCACAGAAGATAACGCAAAAAATCTGCTAGCAAATACAGATATCATTATAGATGCTACTGATAATTTGGTCGCAAGAGTTATTATTCACCGTACGGCTCAAGCTTTAGGAATTCCTTCTATCTGGATTGCTGTTACTCCTCCTTTTAGAGGTGGGGTAATGTCATTAACCCCTGAATCTGTCCCTTATGAAATTGCATTAGGATATCCTTCTTATCAACAAGAACTGACGCCTGAAATGCAAAATAGAATTCATAGTTTAAAAGATGGACGGGCTCTGTATTCTATCAAACATGGTGCAGATGAACAGTGGGCGAATAGCTATGTGAAAAAAGATCGCCCATGGGCTGTACTATCTCCTGTTGCAAACACTATAGGGATTTTAGCAAGCTTTGAAGCATTTAAATTTATTGTAAATCGAGAAGATTTACAACCTATTATCAGTCCAAACCTTATACAGATTAACCTTTCACATCCAAATATGGTACAGGTATGTGAACCCGAAAACGGCAGTTGGGATTATACAACTTTATAGAAGAGGTAAAATTTATGGTTTCTTTTCTATTGTTAGGAATTATTTTTATACTTGCTTTGATTGTTAAAGATTATGCACTAGCTATTGCAGCAAGTTTATTAGGTGTGTTATTTGCTATGGGACAAAAAGCTATCTTGTATGCTATTCAGCAATATGCTTTTCCAATTGGTATTTTCTTTCTCATGTTATTTCTTTTAGTTCCCATTACATCAGGTAAGATTTCGAGTGATAACATAATGAGGTTAATTACTTCTCCAATTGGATGGGGATCGATTTTAGCGGGATTTATAGTGTCGTTTATAGGAGGAAAAGGAGTGGGGGTACTACCGTTGAATCCAACTATATTATTGGGTGTTTTAATAGGTACTTTGATGGCTGTATTGTTTACAAAGGGGTTACCGGCGGGGTTAATTATTGCAGCTGGAATAATAGCCATCATTTCTATGAAATGAAAGGGATTTTAAAAATGAAAAAGAATTTGAAATCTATAAGTTTAATAGGAGTATTTTTTATTCTTTTACTGTCTAGCTGTTCTAATCACCAAGAGATTCCAAAGCAGGGCAAAGCATTTAAAATATCAAAAGAAGAATATAAAATCTCACAAGAAGACGAAACATTATTTTTACTTCATAAAAGTATAAATACCAAAAAACAGTATACATCTGACGAAATCATTCTGTTTTTAGAACCGTTTAGCGTTCCTACTGCAGAAGCTTTTGATGTATCAAAATACTCATGGATGGATGCGTATGCTAAAAAAGGATATGACACGTGGGCAATGGATTTTAGAGGATTTGGGCAATCTTCAAGACCGAAAGAAATGTCAGAACCCCCTAACCAAAATAAACCAATCATTCATTTGGACGATGCAACAAAAGATTTAGAAACGGTTGTGAATTGGATTAAACATAAAAGGAATGTAAAAAAAATTCATCTTGTTGGTTGGTCATACGGGGGAGTGGTAGCTGGAAATTATGCAATATCACATTCTGATGATGTTAATACACTTGTTTTATATGGGTACATGCATGGATTTACGCTTCCAATGATGACGGAGCCCTTTGACAATCCGTTACAGCAAGGGGAATTTAATCCTCATGCACCCTCTTATCAAACTGTAGACTTTGATAAAGGAATGCATCACTGGCATATGATGATGGGCGAGAAAAAAATTGTCACAAATGAAGCTATGGATTCTGTAAAAGACGTATTTCTTCATTCAGATCCAATTAGCGAGAAAAATAATGGCATCATTCGCCGACCGATGGGGCCTCTAGAAGATTTATATTCTATTTGGAATAACCGTCCTTTATATGATGCATCTCAGATAACTTCTCCTGTGCTGGTTATTTATGGAGAAGAAGATTTATTTGCCGATAGAGATATGCTATGGAAATTAACTGGGACTAAGCAAAAAAAGGAAGTTGTGATTCCTAATGCAACACACTGGGCAGTATATGAAAAAAATCATGATGTTCTATTTAAAGAAGTATTGAATTTTATAGAAATGAAAGAAGGAAAAAGGGAATGAACAGGGATATAACAATCTTAGATGCTACTTTGCGAGAAGGGGAACAACAATATGATGTTCGCTTTTCAAAGAAAGATAAAATTACATTGGTTCATATGCTTGAGGATTTTGGAATCCGGTTAATTGAAGTTGGACATCCTGGAATTTCTCGTGAAGAAGAAGCGGTTTGCCGAGAAGTTGCGGCGGCTGCAAAACAAGCTGATATTTTAATGCATGCTCGAGCGAAAAAAGAAGAAGTTCATGCTGCATATCGAGCAGGAGCTGATTGGGTAGGGATTTGGGCATCTATTAATCCGATTTCTTTACAAACCAAGTATACAAATCGATCAAAAGATTATGTGATGAAACAAGTGAAACAAGCGATTGAAGAAGCTCGTTACTTAGGCATGAAAATCCGATTCACAATTGAAGATGCTTCCAGAACTACTTGGGAAGATATTTCTTACCTTGGAAAAATTGCATATCAAGCGGGAGCAAATCGAATTAGTTTAGCTGATACGGTGGGAATTTGGGAACCTAATGAGTGTGCAACCATAGTCAAGAAAGCGGTTGAAACATTCCCCTGTGAAATTGAAGTACACCTACATAATGATTTAGGACTAGCACTAGCAAATGCTCTTGCGGCTATTGATGCTGGGGCTTCTGTCATTGATGCAACTTTATGCGGGATAGGTGAACGGGCTGGGATTGTTGATTTACTAAATTTATCTGTTCTGTTATCACAAAAATATAATCAATACTTTCAATTGAAAATGATTCCAGAATTAACACAATCTCTTCAATTGGCTACAGGCTGTAAAGTCGATCATTGGAGACCTATCATTGGAAAAAATGTTTTTACACATACAGCACCTTATCACGTAAAAGCTGTGAATCATAATGTTTTAGCATATGAAGGAATTCAACCTGAAATGATAGGAAGAGTGAGGAAGATACAACAAAAATGGGTAGAACGAAAAGGACCTCGCCTTTCAAAGAATTTACGCGTTAGTAAACCATTTGTAAAAGGGGCATCTGAACTTTTGTATCATAGGGATGGGCCTGGAGAACGATGGGTACAAATGGATTATAGAACAGATGAGCGTGCTTCATTTTATGTAATACAACGTATATTCTGTAATCAGCATATGGACGAAAATTTGGGAGGTCATGTGGATTATCATGCACATCATTGTGATAGTGCTTTTGTGTTTTGGGGTAATAACATAGATGGTACAGGGCTTATATGTGAAGTGGAAATCGAAGGAGACATACAAATCATTGAGAGCCCCGCATCTGTTTTTATTCCATCCGGCTTCAAACATAAATACAAGTACCTTTCAGGTGTAGGAACATACACAAACATTGTACTAGCTCCTAATTATAATTCAAGCTTGTTAGAAGAAAATCTTTCGAAATTATATATATATTAACAAAGATTAGAAACAGATGGGATCCAATAGATTCTTTGAATCCTATCTGTTTTTTTGAATGGCCCCAAAAAGAAGGAATCGTTGCCGTGCCCCTTTAAAAGGATACATAAATATAACGAATCTTCGCTATACCCTTAGTAAAGGTCTCAAGATAAAACCGCTTTCAGTCCTATAAAACTAAGGAGCGGTTTCTTTCCGCCCATCGTAGAAGAATAATCTCATCTGAAGTCTCTCTAGTAGGGTCTTCAGAAAAACAAAAACTGATTGTTAGATCATCCTTTAATTTTTTAAATAATTCTGGTCTCAATAGTTCTGCTTTTTGATTATTTTCAGGCCTTCTTTGCCCTGGTGTACCATCATTTTTAAGTCCGTTTCTTTTGACACCAAAACAGTAGATACCATCGGAATCAGATTTATTCAAATACCTTGTTATAGATTTTTCTAATGCCGACTCTTTATTTATAATTAATTGATTTGGAATAAAAGTAGAAAAATATTGTGTGAATTGTTGAATGATATCTCCTAGATTTTCTTGATCAAAATCGATTTCGAAAAACTCTCTAAACGATTTATAAGTTGGAAAATGTAATTTATATAAATCTGCATACGCACATAAGCTTTCGGAACCATGTCCTTTTTTTATAAATTCCAGTTTAACAATCGCATATGGACTATCCTTAGTTTCTCCTTTTGAATAAACTTTTACTAAAACAATATATTCTCTCTTTTTATAATGAAATAGAAAAGCGTCTACAGCCCAATCTCTTTTCTTTAATTCATCTCGGATAAGTTTTAAATTGTATAAACGAGCTTTTTGTGAACACATTAAGTAATCCTCCACCCCTCTCAATATTTTAAATATTCTTACATATTTACTTTAAATATAAAGTGAAATTTTTACAAATTCAATCATGTCATATAATTTAGTGTCCCAAAAAGTAAAGTTTTTGGGACACTAAATTATATACAATACGTTATGTTGTAATCCAAAGGTTAGGGATATTACAAAAATTAATTTCAGAATTGAATAAGAAGAGATATGTATATACTTCAAAAGGTACACCTTTTGGAACATATTTAAAGATTAGAAAGAAAAATGGATTTTACAAAACATACAAAATGTTAAACTCATAGAACCTAGTAATGTTAAGCAAACATACTGATATCACAGGATTTTTATTTGGTTATTTAATGACGGATTCCACAAATTACAAAAAATGTAAAATTAGTTTTACTTTTGTAGTTGAATTTTCCTAAAAAGTGATATTTCAAATTGGATACTTATTTCATAGCAAAGCCAAAAGCACCCACCATGGATGCTTTTTAATTTATATATGTTTGTACTAGAACCGTTTTTAAAATTTTTAACAATACAAAAGAATTTAAAAAACGACAATTATGAAATAAATGTACTCATTATACTAATGAATTGGCCAATCTTAGCTGCAACTTGGGAGCCATGAACAACCATTGAGTTAATATCAGTTAAAGCCGCTTTCGCTCGTCTAAGAAGAGAGGGTTTTACAGCTGCACCTTGTTCTACATTTTGTGCTATCTCTTCAACAAAATCCAAAACATTCTCTTTAACATCTGAGTTCCCTATAGATATCTCTTTTAGTAATTCTATTTAGTAGAATATTCCCCTGTATAGCATCATTATTGGGTCCTGATTCCATGAGTTTGAAGTTAAGATATATTGAAAAGATCTTATTGAGATTTCTTGTCAATTTCTCATAAGTTTTCAGTTTATTCGGAAATTTGTCGGTTTTAATTTTACAGTTTAGTGAAATAGTCGGTTTGAAGATAATAAAAAGCGTCTACAGGACAATAGTTATGGATATAAGATGAAAATATCATATGTGCATAGCAAAACATAAGGGAAAATCAACAACATAAATGGAAGGGTAAACAGTACTGTAGCATATGAACTTATTTGGTCTGTCTTAGGAGTCGTACAATGCATAATTGTAAGTCAGCAATCCTAGAAATAAGTTTGCCTTCGGTAGGAAGCGTTCCACTAACGATGTTCATCCTCAATATTTTCTTAAAACGTTTGAAGGAATTTAGTTTATGTATATAACTTTATGAAGAATATTAAATCTGTAGCATATGTAATTCCTCTGGAATGGATTCACGTATAGATCCTCATCTAAATTAAAAAATTTCACATATAATTTCATTTATGTTTAAAGTTTAAAAGCTCACCATAGATGATTTATAGAGAATGCAATTATAAATGCAAGAAAATCTAATTTAAAATTGAAAATCCGTTCTATTTTGGTTAGATATGGAATAAATGAATTTTATTTCTCAATATTCACTGTATGTCACTTTTTTGTTTTTTTCTATATGATATTGGAAAAAGTATGCTTAATTTTATAACATAAATCCCCTACAAAATTATTACTCTACAAATTAATTTCTTAAAGAAAACTTCTTGTGAATATGTTACTAACTACATAAAGTGTAATATTAACAGAATTATTACCAAAGTATTAGGTTTTTAGAATGAAAAATGAGTGCTCAAAATATCATTGAAATCCAGGAATAGAAATCGTAATTAAAATTTTTTGTTTTCTGTCAGGTATGTAAATCACTTTAGCTACTTTATGGGTAATTTCATGTGTTTTTTCTTTTGCTTAAGTTTATGAAATAGGAGTATTAGCTCTAAGTATTGTAGCTAAGAGTATGTAAAGCATAGAAAATCCGAATTAAACAAAATAGGAGGAAAGTGAAAATGAAGCATCAAGATGATAGTAAAACTGGTTTGGAAATAGCGATTATTGGAATGGCAGGTAAATTTCCAGGTGCAAATGAAATAAACCAATTCTGGGATAACCTAAAAAATGGTGTTGATTCAATTTCTACATTTACTGAAGACGAGTTAATTAAAGAAGGTGTTAATTTAGATGTTTTACAACATCCTAATTTTGTGAAAGCGAAAGGGTATTTGGAGGAAGTAGAATATTTTGATGAATCCTTTTTTGCTTATACACCTAGAGAAGCGAAAATAATGGATCCTCAGATCCGTATGTTACAGGAAACAACATGGGAAGCATTAGAGATGGCAGGCTATAATCCATTTGATTATGAAGGATTAATAGGATTATACGTAGGAGCATCTACTAATTTTAATTGGATGAAGCACACGCCATTATTAAACAGTGATAGTGTGGTTGAGTTTTCAGAGGCGGGTACTCTTTCCTATAAAGATGCAATTTCAACGCTTACATCCTATAAGCTGGGACTTAAGGGACCGAGTTTTACATTATATACAGCATGCTCTACATCTCTTTTGAGCATTCATCTTGCATGTAGATCATTGTTAACTGGAGAATGCTCTATTGCAGCTGCAGGTGGAGTATCTATAACGTATCCTAAAAAGAATGGTTATAAATATCATGAAGGAATGACAAGTTCACCTGATGGCAAAGTACGTACTTTTGATGCAGAAGCCCAGGGTGCAGTTTTTAGTGATGGTGTAGGTATGGTAATACTAAAGAGATTAGAAGATGCGATTGCTGATGGGGATACAATCTATGGTGTAATTAAGGGATCAGCAGCAAATAATGATGGTGGTCGAAAAGTAGGCTATACTGCTCCAAGTGTTGAGGGACAGGCTGAAGTAATTCAAGCAGCACATAATTTTGCTGAAGTTGATCCTTCTACAATTAGTTATATAGAAACACATGGGACGGCAACGCCATTAGGGGATTCTATCGAAGTAGAGGCTCTAAAGAGAGCGTTTCAAGATGTGGACAAGAAATCTTTTTGTGCAATTGGTTCTGTTAAGAGTAATGTAGGTCATTTAGATACAGCTGCAGGGGTGACGGGACTTATAAAGACAGTTTTATCTATGAGACATAAACAACTCCCGCCAACTTTAAATGTGAAGCGCCCTAACTCGAAAATTGATTTTATAGATAGCCCATTTTATATCAATACTGATTTGGTGAATTGGCAAAGTGAAGATAATGATCTTCTTCGAGCAGGTGTGAGTGCTTTCGGATATGGTGGAACTAACGTTCATATTGTATTAGAAGAAGCGCCTAAAGTTAAAAGTTCTGCTTCTACTAGAGAGAAAAAGTTAATGGTTCTTTCTGCTAGATCAAAAGAAGCTTTAAATAATGCTACAGTAAATATGGTTCAATATCTGGAATCTAATAAAGATGTTGAATTAGCAGATGTAGCATACACATTGCAAACTGGCCGTCGATCATTTCCGTATAGAAGAGCGGTCTTATGTAAGGATATAGATAGCGCCATAGACAATTTAAAAACAGTTAAAGATTTTCACGTAAAAACGCAAGAAAATCCAGATTTGGTATTTGTGTTACCTAGCGAATACTCATCAATTATTGAGAATGTAAAAGAACTATACCAAAAGGAACCATTATTCTTAAAAGTATTTGAGCGTAATATGACTGATGCCCAAATGTATACTGGAAAAGCATTGAAAGAAGCATTCTTTAAAGGAACAGATGATAGCTTGGTTGAAGATTTAACCTTCTTCGTCTGCTTGCAATCGATTATTGATGTATTAATTGAATGTGATGTACGTCCTTCTAACATTATTGGTACAGGCCTAGCTGGAATGGTTTCAGATATTTATAATAAATCTCTTAAGCCAGAAGATGTCCTGAATCCATTAGTTGAGAACTATATAGAGTTACAGACAGAATGGACGCATGGAGAAAAAGTAGAACTTCTAACACAAGTTAAGGATGTAGATCCTAATTTTGTGATTGTACATATTGGAGAGTTATTAAATTCTGAAATTAATAATAATCAGATTATTTTACTGAACGACTTGTTAGAGGTATTGGGACAAGCGTGGGGGTTAGGGGTAGAAATTAATTGGAGTAAACTGTATGAAGAGGAATATAGATTACGTATTGCCTTACCAACTTATCCTTTTGAGAAAAAACGATATTGGATAGATCCAGCTGAACAGCAAAATATAACTAATAGTGAAGAAACATCGATAAAGAAACGTTCTAATATAGCTGAGTGGTTCTATACTCCAGGTTGGATGGAAAAAGAAATTGTAGATGTAACTAAAGAATCTACTAAAAGTTGGTTGTTATTTTTAGACAATGAGCATATAGGCTTAGCTCTTAAAGAAAAGCTTGAAAGAGATGGACATCGTGTTATAACAGTCGGTATGGGTCCTTCATATAAAAAGATTAGTTTAAATGAATTTACAATATGCCCTACTGAACAAGAAGATTATTATCAGTTATTTAACGAGCTACAAAAACAAGAGTGTTTACCAGAAGAGATTGTTCACCTATGGAATGTGGATAATAAGGATTTAGGTATCAAGACCTTAGATACTGGATTCTATTCATTAATATCACTTGCAAAGACAATTAGTAAATTTAATTTACTTTATCCTATCAATATAAATGTTATGACGAATAATATGCAAAAGGTAGTAGGAGACGAGTCTATTATTGCAGAAAAATCTACTCTTTTAGCTCCTATAAAAGTATTTCCGCAAGAGTATCCAAATATTAGATGCCGTAGTGTAGATTTTATGTTGTCTGATAATGAAGAAGCATTAATATCAAACTTATATTCTGAGATTCAAATGGACATTATTGACACTGTAATAGCAATTCGAAATAATACTCGTTACATTCGAATTTATGAGCCTATACCTGATGAAAAAGTAAGTGAAATGCTAGTAATAAATGAAAATGAATCAGCTTCAAAAATTCGAAATATTCGATCGGAAGGGGTTTATTTAATTACTGGTGGAATGGGAGGAGTAGGCCTTAAATTAGCAGAATATTTGGCGCGTACAGTAAAGGCTAAACTAATATTAGTTAGTAGAACAGCTCTTCCTGATCGTGAAGAATGGGATCAAATTCTTCAATCACAGATTGAAAATGAACAATTATCTCAACGTATTAACCATATTCAGAAGTTGGAGTCATTGGGAGCAAAAGTAATGACAGCTGTTGCAGATGTAGCTGATGAAGAGCAGATGAGAAGCGTGATTGATCAGGCTGAGGCTAATTTTGGTCACATAAATGGGGTAATTCATGCAGCAGGTGTCTTACGTGTTAAATCAGCTCAGTGTCCAATGGAAAAGATAAGTAGGATTGAATGTGAAGAGCAATTTCTTCCTAAAGTACATGGTGTGCTAGTTCTTGATAAGTTATTGAGTAATTATGATCTTGATTTTTGTTATCTTGTTTCATCACTTTCACCTATATTGGGTGGATTAGGTTTTGTAGCCTATTCAGCAGCAAACCTTTACTTAGATAGTTTTTCAGACAAAGTGATTAATACATCTAATAATCGATGGACCAGTATTAACTGGGGAGATTGGCAGTACACGGGAACTCAACAGGTTAATAAAATATTCAATGCACAAAGTATAGAAGCACTTGAAATGACATCTGAGGAAGGACAAAAAACATTCCAATGTGTGCTTGGTTTAAGTGGCTTAAATCAGGTAATTATTTCTTCAGGAGATTTAAATAAACGTTTTGATCAATGGATTAATCTGAATTCTCGCAAACGAATTTCTAAATTGGAAACTCAAACGAAAACGGGAGATAAGTTCAGAAACCAAGATGAAGTAGAGGAAATAATTATAGGAATTTGGAAAGAGTTTTACAGTGTTGATACTGTAAATGTAAATGAAAATTTCTTTGATCTTGGTGCAACTTCACTTCATATAATTCAAATTCATGAGAGATTAATTAATAGATTAGAAAAACAGATTTCAATCGGAGTTATGTTTGAATATCCAAGTATTCGTTCTTTAGCGAGATACTTAAGTGGAGATAAGCAAAAGAATCAAGTTAAACATACAAAACGTTTTGATCGAAAAACGAAAGAAGATAACGATATTGCAATTATAGGAATAGATGGACGTTTTCCTGGAGCACAGAATGTAAATGAATTCTGGAATAATATAAAGTCTGGTACAGAGTCTATTCAATTTTTTACAGATGAAGAGTTAATTGAATCTGGTGTGAATCCTATGGAAGTAAAAAGCCCTAATTATGTTAAAGCGAAAGGGTATTTAGAGGGAACTGATAATTTTGATGCTCCATTCTTTGATTATACACCTCAAGATGCATCGTTAATGGATCCGCAACTACGAGTATTTCATGAATGTGCGTGGTCTGCCCTTGAACATGCTGGATATAATATCGAGACATACCCGGGCCTAATTGGTGTATATAGTGGGGCATCTCCTAACTTATATTGGCAAGTGTTATCTACTCTTTCAGAGGCAAATGAACCAGCTGGACAATTTTTAATTTCATTACTTAACGACAAAGACTCGCTAAGCACTCAAATTTCTTACAAATTTAACCTAAAAGGACCAAGTATGAATATCTTTACGGGATGTTCAACATCATTGGTGGCTATTCATAATGCATGCCAAGCATTATTACAGGGGCATTGTGATATTGCTATAGCTGGGGGAATTACATTAACTCAACCTGAAAAAGCAGGTTATACCTACCAAGAAGGAATGCTGTTTTCTTCAGATGGTCATTGTCGTCCTTTTGATGAAGATGCAAATGGAATGCTTTTTGGAGACGGAGTTGGGATTGTTGTTCTGAAGCCTTTACAGGAAGCTATAAATGATGGGGATACTATACATGCAGTAATAAAAGGAACGGCGATCAATAATGATGGGAATCGGAAAATTGGTTACACTGCACCTAGTGTAGAGGGCCAAGTAGAAGTTATTAAAATGGCGCAACAAGAAGCAAATGTAGAACCTGAGTCCATTTCCTATATTGAAACACACGGAACTGCTACTAAACTAGGAGATACCATTGAGATCAAGGCGCTTAGTGAAGTGTTTAACTCTAATGAAAAACAATCTGTACCAATTGGATCTGTTAAAGCAAATGTAGGCCATCTAAATGCAGCGTCCGGTGTTGCTGGTCTAATTAAAACGGTCTTTGCGATGAAAGATCAGGTTCTTCCACCAAGTGTGAATTTTACAAAACCAAACACGCAAATTGGATTTGAAAAGACACCTTTTTATGTAAATCAACAATTAAATGAGTGGAAAGAGGATAATAAACCATTACGTGCAGGTGTTAGTTCATTTGGTATTGGTGGTACAAATGCACATATTATTTTGGAGGAGGCACCAAAGCTTGAAGCAACATCAAATAGTAGACCATACCAGATGTTAATGATTTCGGCAAAATCAAAAGATGCTTTGGATCGTATGACTTTGAATTTAGGAAATCACCTTGAGCAGAATCCTCATGTGAATTTGGCAGACGCTAGTTATACATTGCAAATTGGACGTAAGGAATTCAAGCATAGGAGAGCTTTAGTTTGTTCCAGTACTCAAGAAGGAATTGAACTGTTAAACCAGCCAGAAGGAAGAAGAGTACAATATGTAAATGTAAAAGAGGAACATCCTAAAGTTAACTTCCTGTTTTCTGGGAATGGGTCGCAATATGTAAACATGGGGTTAGAATTATACGAACAAGAGGCAATTTTCCGTGAAGCTATGGATGAATGCTTTGCAATCCTTCAATCTGTTACGAATGTAAACATGAAAGAAGTGTTATACCCAACTACTTTGAGTATTGATGAGGCGACGGAAAAATTAAAAAGAATGGAATTTAGTCAACCAATTCTTTTCGCGTTTGAATACTCAGTTGCGAAACTATTAATGGGTTGGGGAATTAAACCTGAAGCAATGATTGGATATTCATTTGGTGAATATGTGGCTGCTTGTTTAGCAGAAGTATTTACTTTGGAAGATGCACTTAAATTGGTTGTAAAAAGAGGTCAGCTAATGAGTAGTCTTCCTGCAGGAGTAATGCTTAGCGTTCCACTTCCAGAAGAGGAATTAATTCATTTGATTAATTCTTTTGAAAAAGAATATCAACATACCATTTCTTTAGCAGTAGTTAATGGTCCAGCTTGTATAGTTTCTGGGACAGAAGAAGCAATTGTAGATTTTGAAAATGAATTAAAGAAAAAGCGTTTAATGTGTATGCGAGTAACAATAGAAGGAGCAGCACATTCACACGAACTGGATTCAATTCTGGACGAGTATGCTTCCTATGTTAGTACATTGACACTTAGAGAACCAAAAATACCTTATTTGTCAAACTTGACCGGTACTTGGATACGACCTGAAGAAGCAACAAACCCAGTTTATTGGGTAAAACATATGCGTGGAACTGTTCGATTCTCTGATGGAATTCAAGAGTTGAATAGGGACAATACAAGTCTATTCATAGAGATTGGTCCTGGAAATGACCTTAGTAGGCTTACTAGTCGCCTTTTAGACTATGAAAATGGTAATGAAAGAATATTTAATACGGTTCGATCTGTTCAACAAGATGTATCAGATATGTATTTCTTATTCAGTCACATCACTCGAATGTGGGTAACAGGTATTTCTGTAGATTGGGAACAATTTTATAAAGATGAGAAGAGAAGACGTATCCCATTACCAATGTATTCTTTCAATAAAATATCTTATAAATTACAAGGTAATCCGTATGATTTAGGTCAAAAGCTTAATAGTAAGCAATCTAAAATTAGTAAGAATAACAACATTTCTGAATGGTTCTATACGCCGCAATGGAAAAGTTCTACATTGTTTGAACCAAATCATGATGTGAATGAGACATGGATTTTTTTTGTAGATCAAGAAGGATTAGGTAATGAACTAGTTAAGGACTTATTAAATAAAGGGCAGAGAGTAGTTACAGTAGAACCTGGCTTTGCTTTTAATAAGGAGAATAACGATCGCTTCATTATAAATCCTGAAGAACGTACAGATTACGTTAAGTTATTGGATGAAGTACAAGAAATATATGGTTTACCTACAAGAATAATTCATATGTGGGGAATTACCAATGAGGAAAGACAAGCCTCAATTGAATATGTAAATTGTAAACAAAACTTAGGATTCTATTCAATGTTCTACTTAACTCAGGCACTAGGAGACAAGAATATCTCTGATTCAATCTCAATTCGAATCATTACAAATGGTGTTCAACAAGTGATTGGTGATGAAGAATTAATTCCAGAAAAATCAACTGTACTTGGAACGTCATTAGTTGTTCCGCAAGAGTATTCTTATCTTTCTTGTTCAAGTGTTGATGTTGTTTTACCTCTAAAAAAAGAATGGAAGAATAGGTTAATAAATCAATTAGTAGAAGAATGTCTTTCAAATACGAATGATAAGATGATTGCTTATCGAGGAAATAAAAGATTTGTTCAAACTTACGAGCCTTTACAACTAGAACAGCCAGCTAAAGAGAAACTGCCTTTACGAAAAAATGGAGTTTACCTTATTACAGGAGGACTCGGAGGTATTGGTACAATTCTTGCGAAACACTTGGCTCAAACTGTACAAGCCAACTTAGTTCTTCTTACACGTACAGGTCTGCCAAATCGTGATGAGTGGGATATGCATTTGAAGGAAAATACGATGTATTCGGACAGAATTCGTAAAGTTTTAGAGATAGAAGAAACGGGATCTAAAGTTTATGTACTTGCTGCTGATGTTACAGATCAATCACAACTATACGAAGCAATTCATAAGGCAGAACAAAAATTTGGAAAGATTAATGGTGTAATTCATGGTGCAGGTATTCTCGGTGGAAAGACTTTTAATTTGATTCAGGAACTTGAAAAAGAGGACTGTGAGGAACAATTTTCTGCAAAAATTTATGGTCTTCTCAATTTAGAAGAGTGCTTACGAAATAAAGACTTAGATTTTTGTGTTCTAATGTCTTCAATTTCAGCGGTCTTAGGTGGATTAGGTTATGTTTCATACGCTGCTTCAAATATATACATGGATGTTTTTGCACAATATATAAATCGTTATTCCAAACTACCTTGGATAAGTGTCAATTGGAGTGATTGGAAATACTGGGAAGATGAAGAAAAAGATATGCAAATAGGTGCAAGTGTACATGAATTATCTATGACACCTGAAGAAGGAGTTCAGGCCTTTAATATAGCACTGTCATGGAAACAAGGGGAAGTACTGATTCATTCTCCAGGAGAACTGCAAGCGCGTATTGATCAATGGGTGTTATTAAATTCTTTCAATGATGAGAAGGAAGAAGAATTAGATTCTACGTTATACCATTCTAGACCACAACTCTTGACTGAATATGTAGCACCTCGCAATGAGGTAGAAGAAAAGCTTTCAAAAATTTGGAGAAATATATTTAAAGTTTCAGAAGTTGGTGTTCATGATGATCTTCTGGAACTAGGTGGAGATTCACTTAAGGCTATTACTATTGTTTCAAAAATTCATAAAGAGTTTAATGTTGAAGTTCCTATTAAAGAGCTCTTTACTCTATCAAATATTGAGAAACTAGCAAATTATATTTCAAGGGCAGATAAGAGTGAATTTGATGTTATTGTTCCAGCTGAACCTAAATCTCATTATCAGCTTTCTTCAGCTCAGAAGAGATTTTATGTATTACACCGATTGTATCCAGAAAGTACAGCTTATAATGATACTTCCGTTATTCTTTTAAATGGAAAATTAAACATTGAACGTTTAGAAAAGGCGTTCACTCAATTAATTAAGCGTCATGAGATATTTAGAACTACTATTGAAATGAAAAATGATAAACCGGTACAAATTATTCATGATCATGCTGATTTCCATATTACTCAAATTGAGGGCTTTGAATCTGAAGTGGAACAAATAATTAATGAATTTATTCGCCCATTTAATTTTAATAATGCTCCATATTTCCGTGTAGGGTTAATTAGATTGGAAGAACAAAAACATATTTTAATTATTGATTTACATCATATAGTAACCGATGGAGTTTCCTATGATATTTTCGTTAGAGATCTATTTGCGCTTTACTCAGGAGAGAAATTACCAAACTTAAAAATACAGTATAAGGATTACTCAGAATGGCAGCAGAGTGAAAAAGAAAAAGAAATTGCTCTCAAACATGAACAGTATTGGCTAGATCAATTTAAAGATGGTGTACCTGTCTTGAATATGCCTACTGATTATACAAGACCTGAAATATTAGATCTAAAAGGTAGTAAAATATCCTTTACTATTGATTCAAATGTTACCAAGAAAATTAAGCGTTTATTAGCAAAAGAAGAAACTACATTATATACGCTAATGCTCTCTGTATATAATATTTTGCTAGGTAAATATACTGGCCAAGAGGATGTTGTTATTGGTTCACCAATTACTGGTCGCCCGCATGCGGATTTACAAGATATTATAGGAGTATTTGTAAACATGTTAGGAATAAGGAACTATCCAAGAGCTGAACAAAGGTTTACTCAATTCCTATTTGAAGTAAAAGAGCAGGTCTTACAAGCATTTGAACATCAAAAATGTCAATATGAGGACCTGGTTAATCAATTAGGACTTCAGGGCACGTATAATAGGAACCCACTTTTCGATGTTTCATTTGTTATGCAAAATATGGATGCAGATCATATGTTTATAGATGGTTTAGAACTAAGGACATATGATCACGACTTTAAGCGCGCACAAATGGATTTATTGCTAAGAGTGGTTGAATTGGAAGATACAATTGAACTGACTATGGAATATGCAACCTCTTTATATACTAGGGACACGGTTCAAAAGTTATGTGAGCGTTATGTTGAGATTTTTGAACAAATTGTAGATCATCCTGAAATTTTATTAAAAGATATTTCATTTAAACAAGAAATTCAAGAACTGCAACCAGTTAAGGTATCAGTAGATTTTGGGGATTTTAACTTTTAATTGATTATTGTCAGGAGTGAGTAACTATGGTTGAACGAATAGCAAATAAAGATAAAGTAATTGCCGCAAATGAACGAATAAAGGAAAGAGAATTTTGGTTAGAAAACTTATCAGGGGAACTGGCTGACTGCCATTTCCCTTATGATTACCGGACATCAAACAAACAGGTGAATTTATCAAATGTTAATATAAAACTAAAAGAGGAATTGTCCGAGAAGATTTTAAAGTTAGCAAATGGATCAGATCTTCAGTTGCACATGATTCTTACTGCTGGACTTACCTTGCTGTTAAATAAATATACTAGATTGCAAGATATATGCATTGGTACACCTGTTTTAAAACAAGACAGTGATACTAACCTTATTAATACTTTGTTAGTTTTAAGACATGGTCTTGAGGAACATATGACATTTAGACAAATTCTCCAGCATGTTAGTACAGTAATGGTTAATGCTTTAGAACATCAAAATTTCCCATTGGAAAGTTTACAACCGGTTTTGAGTAACTACCTTCCAGAGGGGCGTAATTATCCGTTCCGTACTGCAATTTTGCTAGAGGAAATTCAAGATTTAAATTATTTAAGTGAGAGCAATGCTGAGATTATATTCTCTTTCCGTCAAGTAAATGGGTGTATAGAAGGTGATATGTATTTTAATGAGCATCTATACAAAACATCTACTGTTACGCGATTTGGTCAGCATTTTATAGACTTGTTAGAGCAAGCTTTACTACAACCGAATACACCGCATATAGAGTTAGATTGGGTTAGTGATAATGATGTAAGAGAGTTAATGACATTTAATCAAACTGAGTTAGATTACCCGCATCATTTAACGGTGATACAGTTATTTGAAGAACAAGTCATGCATAATCCAAATAAGCTTGCTGTTTCTGATGACAAAAGAGAAATAACATACGCTCAATTAAAAGAAAAGGTAGATCTGGTTGCCGGTTCTCTACATAAAAAAGGAATTGGAAAAGGACACATTGTTGGCCTTATGATGGATCGATCCATTGATGCAGTCATTGCAATGCTAGGTATTTTAAAAAGTGGGGCTGCTTATTTACCTATTAACATATATTTGCCGTATAAACGGATAGAGGCGATGCTAAAGGAATGTAAATCTCCACTTTGTATAGTAAAACCAGAGGTTATTAGTGAAGATTTTACAAGAGAAATCCATGATTGTAGTATGGTGAGTTTTAATGAACTACTTGAAACAGAGTTGGTTAGTTTCCCTTCAGTAAGTACACCTTACGATTTGGCATATGTTATTTTCACCTCTGGAACTACAGGTAATCCTAAAGGAATTATGGTTGAAAATCGTAGTGTTGTAAATTTAATATTTGGGTTAAAAAATGAAATATATGATAAATATAGTTCTTCTATGCGAATCGGGTTAGTTTCACCTTTTGAGTTTGACGCTTCAGTACAAAACATGTTTGGTGCGCTTCTATTAGGAAATAGTTTATTTATAGTACCTGAGGAAGCGAGAACTGATGGGCAGAAGCTAATTAATTTTTATCAAGAAAAGCAAATAAATATCGCGGATGGAACGCCGATGCATCTTCGATTATTAACTAATTTTATAGATGAAGAAATAGAATATTCATTTAAACATTTTATTATTGCTGGAGAGGAATTACCACCGAAATTAGCACGGAAATTCCTTGGTTTATTTAATGAAAACTGCCGACCAAATTTAACAAATGCTTATGGACCTACAGAGACAACTGTAGATTCTACATGTTATCATGTTCAGCACGCTGAGTTAGAATTTATGAATCAATTACCAATAGGAAGACCACTAGCTAATCAAAAAGTTTATATTATGGGTGATAATCAACAATTACAACCCGTTGGAATTCCTGGGGAATTGTGTATTTCAGGAGAAGGATTAGCAAGAGGTTATTTAAATCAAACTAAGTTAACTATGGACAAATTTGTTCCTATACAAATCAACAAAGAGGGTTCTTCTATTATAGATGACAAGGTATATCGTACTGGAGATTTGGCTCGCTGGTTACCAGATGGAAATCTTGAATATTTAGGCCGTATGGATGATCAAGTCAAAATTCGTGGATTACGAATTGAATTGGGAGAAATAGAAAAGCAACTATTACGATATCCTGAAATTGGTGAAGCTATTGTAATTACACGTAAAAAAGAGGGAGAAGATGCTCCGGTTTTATGTGCATATGTTGTTATGAATTCTTCAGCTAAAGTAGAAGAGGTACGCCAATTCCTTAGGGAGTATTTACCTTTTTATATGATTCCTGCATACATCATCCCGATTGAGCAGTTTCCAATCTCATCAAACGGTAAAATAGATCGGAAAGCTCTTCCAGATCCAATTTGGGAGCAATCCACAGCTTTATTTATTGAACCACGTAATGAAATTGAACAAATGCTCTCTGAGATATGGAAAGTAGTACTTGGAATAGAGAAAATAGGTGTGAATGATAACTTTTTCGAATTAGGAGGTAATTCATTACAAATTACTTCTGTTGTTTCACACATATATAAACGTTTAGGTGTAGATGTACCTATACGTGAAATGTTTCAAAGGCCTACAATTATGCTATTAGCGGATTATATAGAGAAATATGAAGGGAAGAAAAATTATTCTCAAATTGAGATCGTACCTGATACAGAATTTTATCAAGCTTCTTCCTCACAAAAAAGATTATATATATTAAACCGCTTTGCTGGAATAGGAACTGCCTACAATATACCAGGTGCAATGTTAATAGAAGGTGAGTTTGATTTTATAAAGGCAGAACAATGTGTCAAAGAATTAGTGGAACGTCATGAATCATTAAGAACTTCATTCCAATTTATTAAAGGTGAACCAGTTCAATTTATTCATGATAGTTTAGATATTAGAATTGAACATTTATATAAATCTGATAGATCAACAATTGAAGAGTTAATACAGGAATTTGTTCGTCCTTTTCAGTTAGATAGGGCTCCACTTATGCGCGTCGGTTTAATGAAATTAGAATTCAATCAATACCTGTTACTTTTTGATCTTCATCACATAATAGCAGATGGAGTATCTTTAGCGAAGTTAGAAAAAGAGTTTATAGATTTATATTCAGGCAAAGCCTTAGAGCCTATAAAAATACAATACAAAGATTATGCCAATTGGCAAACCAACCGTTTACATGATGAAGGGCTGAAAGAAATTGAAGAGTATTGGATAGATAAGTTTAAAGGTGAGTTACCAATTCTTATGTTCCCAACCGATAAGCCACGTGGGCTAAATCAAACTTTTGAAGGTGATAGATTAGTATTCCATCTAACACCTGAACTTTCTAATAAATTAAAATCCTTTGCGGATGAAAGAGAAGCTACTTTATATATGGTACTTCTTTCGTCACTAAATATAGTATTGCATGTGTATACGCAACAGGAAGATATTATAGTAGGTTCTCCAATTGCAGGAAGAATTCATCATGATCTTGAGCCTATCATAGGTATGTTTGTAAATACTCTACCTATGAGAAATCATCCTAAAGCGGAAAAGACGATAATTCAATTCTTAAATGAAGTAAAAGAAAATGCGCTAGAAGCATTTCAATATCAAGAATACCCATTTGATGAGTTAGTAAATAAGTTAGACATGGCTTATCATACTAATCGAAATCCTGTATTTGATGTCATGTTAGTAATGCAGAATATCGGAAGAACATCAGAAAAAATAAAAGATATTACATTTAAATCATACGAAATTAAGCATCAAGCTTCAAAGGTAGATATGAGTATAGAAGTATTTCCGGAAGAAGAGGGTCTGCGATTAGAATTGGAATACGCGACAGGACTATATTATCCGCAAACTATAGAGCGGTTTATGATGCATTTTATAAATACGCTAGAGTGGATGGTAGCTAATCCTGAAGCGAAAATTGAAGACGTTAATGTTTTAAGTAAAAGTGAATCCACAAGGATGTTAAATGAACTTAATAATACAAAATTAGATTTTACTCAGGGTAAATTAGTTCATCAATTTTTTGAGGATCAGGTTGAAAATAAACCAGAAGAAATCGCAGTTATTTCAAATGATATACCGTACAGTTATTCGTATATCAATAATCGAGCAAACCAGCTTGCTCGTATTCTTAGAAAAAAAGGTGTAGATCAGGAAACTAAAATTGGTATCGTTGTGGAAAGATCCGTAGAAATGATTATAGCTATATTTGCTGCGCTAAAATCTGGAGCTGCATATGTACCAATTGATCCTGAATATCCAAAGCGTCGAATAGAACATATTTTAGAGGATTGTAATCCTCAATTTATACTTACAGAATCTAAATACGTAGGTGAAATTCCATTTGTAGGAGAGATTATTGATTTAAAGCAAGAAAATTTGTACGCTGGTGATACAAGCAACCTGGAGGTTACTGGAAAACCAAATAACTTAGCTTATATTTTATACACCTCCGGTTCTACAGGTAGACCAAAAGGAGTCATGATTGAACATTGTAGTATTGTGAATTTCTTATTTTCAATGTCTCATTTATATCCTATGGATGAATCAGATACGTATTTACTGAAGACACCTTATATATTTGATGTATCTGTTCTAGAGTTGTTTGGGTGGACCATAGTAGGTAGTAAATTAGTAATAATGGACAATGGGGAACATCGAAACCCAAGAGCAATTTTAAGAACTATAGATAAATATGATGTGAAATTATTAAATTTTGTACCGTCTATGTTTAGAGCTTTCGTAAATACACTTAATAATGAAAATTGCCAGGTTTTAAATAAAGTGAAGTATATATTACTTGCGGGTGAAGCTTTGACACATGAGGTGGTTAATAAGTTTAAAAAGCATCGACTATCGACTCAAATAGAAAATATGTATGGTCCTACTGAGGCGACAGTTATCGCAAGTACGTTTTCACTTCAAGAAAGTGAAAACTATAATACTATTCCTATTGGAAAGCCTATTCCGAATGTAAGGCTTTATATACTTAATCAAAAACAGAGACTTCAGCCTATTGGCGCGGTAGGAGAGCTGTATATTGCGGGAGAAGGGCTTGCAAGAGGATATGTAAATCAAATGAGATTAACTGAAGAAAAGTTTTTACCAGACCCATTTGTAAAAGGGGAGAAAATGTACAGGACAGGAGATCTTTCACGCTGGTTACCTGATGGGAATATAGAATTCCTCGGTAGAAATGATGAACAATTAAAAATTAGAGGATATCGAATTGAGCCAGGGGAAATTTTAGATGCTTTATCTTCACATCATGCAATTAAAGAAGCAGTGATAGTAGACATTCAAGATGAAGATGGGCAGAAAAAACTTGTAGCTTATTTCGTAGCAAAATCACTTGTATCCATTTCTGATTTGAAATTGCATCTTGCGAAATTAGTTCCGAGTTATATGATACCTACTTTCTTTGTTGAAGTTGAAAACATACCATTAACACCAAGTGGAAAGGTTGATCGACATTCCTTACCTTCACCTAGATCTTTACCTAAGAATGAGGAGGAGAGTATGATGTCTCCTAGTAATGAGTTAGAATCTCGTTTGGTTGAAATATGGAAAAGTATATTGAAGATTGAAGCTGTCGGTGTAGAGGATGATTTCTTTGACTTAGGAGGAAATTCTCTACTAGCTATTGAGCTTGATCTTGCTTTAGAAAACGAGAATCTTAATACGGACGACTTAGTCGCATATACAAAACGCAATATTAAACAACTAGCTGCTTATATAGCAGAAAAGAAAAATAATTAGTATTACTTCATATTGTAAACACGACTTTTAAGAGTTTAAATTTACACTTGCTATACTGTGGGATTAAAGGAGCTTTCCCTCTTAGCTTTCTAGAATGTTAGTGTTTATTCTGGTGACTATGAGTTAGGGAATTCTCCTCCCTATTATAGAATGATTAAAATAAAAAAGTGATTCGAGAAATAAGATTCTTTATATGAAATGCGTTAATAATAATAGATAGCTTTTTAAAGAAGATATACATATCTCTGTCAACTTAGTATAGAGAAATAACCAAATTACAATAGTTTTTCCTGTTGGTAAAAATATAGAGGTGAGTAAATGGGAAATTATACTTCTTCAATCTTATATGATGTAGAGCCTTGTAAAAGTTCTGAACAGAATTGTATTGATGATGTAATTGCTACGTTAGCTAATTGGTTTAAGCGTAAACATTATTTAATGTACGCTAGATTATGGGATTTTGGTTTTTCTCCTGTCGATAATGGAAATCTAGGGGATGGTTTATATACAGAGTCTGGTTATTTTGTAAGTGATTTAGAAAAATATCATGGTATAAAAAGTACTATATTTGATACAGATTCATCCGATGAAGGATTTGAAATTATATTAGAACAATTATACTCGGGATTTCCTGTGGTGGTAACCATGAATGCATACTGGCTTCCTTGGGATGAGAATTATCTAAAAAATCATATTGTTCATTCATTTGTTATTGTAGGATATGAGCCCGAAGAAGACTGTTTAATTATTACCGATCCATATTTTATGGTTAAAAATGCACAACTTTCAACAGAACTTTTTCATAAGGGTTATCAAAAAGTAAGTACTTTAAAAGTTACTGAAGATGAAATCACAGACATACAATCGATTACAACCGATTTGTCAAATTGGATAAAACATATAAAAGATGAAAAACATATTTTTTCACAAATGCACCTTTTTGCTACGAAACTAATAAGTAGGTTTGATTTAAATAAAGAGACAGATGGATATTTAGACTTTAATGATGTTCCGTTATTCTCACATTTAGGTCAAGTTGTAGATGGCCGAGTGAAGTTTTCAAAAATGCTTTCGTTTCTTGGTGAGCGTTATCACTCGGACTTCCAAACTATCGCTGAATCTATGAAGACAGCAGCTGCCAATTGGGGAGTAATTCGTGGATCATTGATAAAAATGCACTTAACAAAATCAGTAACTAAAGAAGGAATAGTAAACATTTCAGATAAAATTCACCATGCTGCAGAATACGAGCAAAATTTAGCTGAACAAATAATGATATTTCTTTTTTCTGTTATAGAAGGTAATACAAAGAATGTAATTATAGATTCTTCTCCATCGATGGAGACTACTAATTATGTAAAACCACTCGATGATATGGAGAGAAAGCTAGTTGATATATGGAAAGAAGTTATAGGTAATCCTTGTATTGGTGTGGAAGATAATTTTTTCGCACTTGGTGGTCATTCCCTTCATGCTACTCTAATCAACGCTAAAATATGGAAAGAATTTAACGTGCAATTATCATTGGCAAATCTTTTTGAGTATCCAACAATAAGCACTTTAAGTCATTTTATTAAAAATTCAAAAGAAAATAGGTTGCAAGATATAGAAATAGTACCGGAATCTGAGGTATACCCGGTTTCATCGACTCAAAAAAGAATGATGTTATTACAAGAGATGGATGGGGCACAGATGACATACAATGTACCAAGTTGTTTTATTCTTAAAGGAATGGTGGACCGGAAAAGGATAGAATTAGTCTTTGAAAAGCTTATTAAACGCCATGAAATACTCAGAACACAGTTTGAGTGGCAGGGAGATCAGTTAGTACAGAGAGTATTAGAACAGGTAACATTTGAGCTAGAAATGATAAAGGGAGAGTATAAAGAATGGTTGCAACCATTTAATCTTTCTAAGGTTCCGTTAATGCGGGCTGGACTAAAGGAGTTAAAAGATAATAGTTATTTACTTGTAATTGACCTTCATCACATCATAACAGATGGCGTGTCTTTAAGTATATTTATGCATGATTTTAAGGCCCTATATGCTGGGGAAACATTGCCGGAAAATCGTTTGCAATATAAAGATTATGCTGTGTGGGAACAAAAATTATTATCTTCTAAAGAATTTGATATCCATGAGAAATACTGGGAAGAATTATTCTCAGGGGATATACCAGTTCTTGAATTACCATATGATCGAGGTCGACCACCTGTAAAGAGTTTTGAGGGTGAACAATATAATTTCCAAGTAAACAAGGAAATTACTCGGAAAATAAAAAAAATAGCACTAGAAACTGATACGACACCTTTTATGTTACTTATGGCTACCTTCACTATTTTTCTGTACAAGCATGGGGAACAAAAGGATGTCATTATAGGATCACCAGTTGCAGGTAGGCCGCATGCTGATCTGTTACCTCTTATGGGGTTGTTTGTAAATACAATTGCATTACGTTATCAAATAAATCCAGATCAATCTTTTATTAATCACTTGAAAAAAGTGAAAAACGATACGTTAGAAGCTTTCGAACATCAGGTGTATCCATTTGATCAGTTAGTGGAAAAATTAGATCTTTCTAGAGACTTAAGCCGAAGTGCTTTATTTGATGTCATGTTTGTATTACAAAATTCGGATGAAAAACATACAGTTGTGGATGGATTAGAAATTAGCACGGAAACAAACACAGATACACTAACAAGTAAGTTTGATTTAACTCTTATTGCTGAAGAAAATAAAGATATATATGAATTCACTTTTGAATATGCTACATCTTTATTTGATAAATCAACAATAGTAGAATTTGGACGGCGATTTAACCTTCTATTAGAAGAAATAACAACTCATCCTAATGTTAGTCTAAAAGATATTCAAATGTTAACAAGTGAGGAAAAAGAACTTGTTTTATCTGCGACTCAGGAGAAAGAAAAAATAAAAATAGAGACTGATTTTAATTGGGATATAGGTTAATTGATTTCCCAGGTCTCAGAAGGAGTAATTACATGGATAATCATGAAAAAATACGTCAATACATTAAAAAAAATCTTATTATTTTTAATGCAGAGGAAACTATTGTTGCTAATGATGACAACATATTTGAAAAAGGTTATGTAAATTCGCTCTTTGCTATGCAAATGTTAAATTTCATAGAAACGGAGTTTGATATAGTAGTAGATAATGATGAACTTGATATTATTAACTTTTCTACTATTAATAATATGGTTGATCTAATTAACAAAAAGAAGAATGGGAATTTCACAGTATGAGTAATGCAGAAGAGATTCTGGGAGTAGTTGATGAGTTTGCGGAAAAGAAGCTTCGGCCTCGAGCAAGTGAGTTTGAAAGTAATGAAGAGCTTCCCTATGATGTGATACAAGAAATCTCAAGTTATGGTGTATTGGGTGCAACGATACCAAAAGAATATGGTGGGCTTTCTCTTGATTCTTTAGATTATGGTCGTCTTACTGAAATCATTGGTAAAGCTTGTAATTCGGTTCGTGAATTACTTACAGTTCATGTATCTTTAGTAGGGGAGTCAATTAAAAGGTGGGGGACTGAAGAGCAAAAGAGAAAATGGTTACCTGAGATGGCAAAGGGGAACCTATTATTTTCATTTGCCCTAACTGAGCCAGAGGTTGGTTCTGATGCAAAAGCTGTTGGAACTTCCTATAAACAAGTTAATGATCATTTTATTCTTAATGGGCACAAAAAATGGATTTCTTTTGCTGACATTGCGGATTGTTTTTTAGTTTTTGCGTCTAGTGAGGGAAAAGTTAGCGCTTTTATTGTTGAACGGTCAATGACGGGTGTTTCTACAAATAAAATGAGTAAACTGTTAGCAAGTAATTCCTCGCATATAGCTGAGATTCATTTGCAAGATGTAAAGGTACCAGCTGAAAATTTGTTAGGACCAATTGGGGGTGGATGGAGTTATGTAGTTAATACAGCTCTTGATCATGGTAGATATAGTATTGCCTGGGCGGGAGTAGCCATTGCTCAAGAAGCACTAGAAGCAATGGTAGCTTATTCAAGAAGAAGAAAACAAGGAAATAAATATATATGTGAATATGAAGCAATTCAAACAATTTTAGCAGAAGCAAGTGTAAATATAAAAGCAGCTCGTTCGTTATGCCAAGAGGCTGGGAAAAAGCGTCAGGATAGACATACTGATGCTGTAATTGAAACAACCATTGCAAAATATTTTGCCTCAAAGATGGCTATGAAGGTAGCCACAGACGCTGTCCAAGTGTTTGGTGGAAACGGGTTTTCAAGAGAATATCCTGTTGAGCGTTTATTTAGGGAAGCAAAGGTTTTAGAAATTATTGAAGGTACCTCGCAGGTACTTCAGCCAATTATTGCGCAGCATGCACTTCACACTTGTTCTCAAAAGGGAGGACTTTTAAGAATATGATTTATGAATTGGTAAAAGAAAAGGATGAATTTAAACAAATATCACCACTTCTCGTTGATTATAAGAACCATCCAATACTTAATGGTATAGCTCATGGTTACAATAAGGGACATATTTATGTGGATAATCCTAATAACCCTAGATGTGCACTTGTATGGGCAGAACAAGAAATTTTTTATTTATTAGGTGATCCTACAAGTAATTTTGTTTCAAGTCTACCAACTTTTATTAAAGAAGTAATTGCACCTGAGGCTCAGCAGATAGGGGATGACTTTTTTCAGGTTGAATTATTACCCGAATCAAAATGGAAACAGGTTGTCGAGGAACAATTGCAAATGTTTATTCCTAAACCTTACACTCGAGTAACATTTACTTTTGATCCGGAGTCTTATAATAAGTTATCTAAACCTAATATGCCTGATGAGGTAACGGTGGAACGAATTACAATCGACATGCTATCAGATAAAAAGTTCGCAATGGTACGGGATGATATTGTTGATTTTTGGGAGTCAACTCAGGATTTCATCCGAGATGGATTTGGTTATGTAGTAATGGTACATGAACAAGTTGTAACTAGTTGCTTATCGGTTTTTGCAACAGATACTGATGTGGAAATTGGAATTAATACTTATGATTTATTCCAGCGAGGTAAAGGGTATGCTTGGTTGGCTGCAAGAGCATTCTTGGATGACTGTTTAAAACAAGGAAGAACACCACATTGGAAGACAGAGGATTTTCGTATTCCATCTATTAAACTAGCGGGAAAAGTTGGATTCACAAATCTTCAAACCTATACAGCTTATGTGTTTCCTTATAACGAATTAGATAATTTCGTTTTTACCGCATACCATCAACTAAGATATTATTCAGATTTTAATAAAGCTAGTGAGTTTGTACAAAAAGCTCGTACTATAGGAGATTTAAATGCATGGCATCATTTTTTACTTTCATGTGGTTATTCATTAATTGATAGAATCGATCTTTCGTTAAAGCATATGAATCTTGCACTGGATTTAGGATGGAATGATGTATCAGATATTCGCTATGTAGTTGATTTAGTGAATTTAAGAAAAACTGAAGAGGGACGAGCTTTATTAGATAGAGTTGAAGATAGCTTAAGATGAAAAAAAGGGAGATAAAAAGATGAATATTGTATTTATGTTTCCTGGCGTAGGATCCCATTATTCTGGAATGGGTAAGTACCTTTATGAAAACTTCCCTGTAGCACGTGAGATATTTGAAGAAGCAAGTGACACTCTAAAAATAGACATGGCTTCCCTTTGTATGGAGAAGATATACAAAGCTGACCTTGAAAAGTTACAAAATTCACAGACTGCTTTAGTAACAACTAGCATGGCAGCTTTTCGAGTTTTTGAACAGGAAATAGGCAATAAACCAGAGGCAATGATTGGATATTCTTTGGGAGAATATACAGCTCTATGTGCTTCTGGAGCAATTGCATTTTCAGATACCTTAAAATTAGTACAAGAACGTAGTACGATTTTGAGTAGCTATGCATTGACTATAGATGGAACTATGGCATGGGTTAACAATCTTGCTCCAGAAATTGTTGAAGGTATTTGTTCAGAATTGTTAACCAAGGGACAGGAAGTATATATATCGGCTTATGACACTCCAAATAAAACATCAATTTCTGGTACAAACTCTGCGGTTCAGTTAGCTTGTGAAATGGTAGTAGAGCATGGGGGAATTGCAATCCCCCTTAAATTAAGTGGGCCATTTCATTCTCCTATGATGCAACCTGCTGCTGAAAAATATAAGAGTGTACTAGAAAATATAGATATGAAACAGCCATTAGTACCTGTCATAGCGAATCATGATAGTTCAATGTATAAAGGTGTAGAAAATATAAGAGAAAACCTTTACTTACAATTAATAAAGCCTGTGAAATGGTTGGACATGATTCACTATCTAATGAATCAAGGGTCTATGAAAGCTATTGAAATGGGACCAAAGGAAGTCTTGAAGTATCTTCTGCAAGCTATTAACCCTGCTATATCGACATTTAATTATGAAAGGGAGAAAGATATCCTAAATACAAAAAATTCTTTTACATTACAAGAATCTGATTATGAAGAAGTTATATCAGGGTGTTTAACTGTAGTTGTAAGTACAAAAAATTATAATACAGATTTAAGTGATTATCAGAAAAAGGTAGTACTCCCATTTCAAAAGGTCCAAAGTCAATTGGAAGAAAAAATTAATTCGGGGTATTCAGTGGAGAAAAGTGATGTAGAAGAAGCAATCCAAATGATGAAAACAGCACTTACTGAAAAACAGATTAAAGAGAGAGAACAAAAACGTTACCTGCAAAGAGTTCTTCAATGTAAAAGTTTTTAGATATAAATTATAAATATATTAAGGGAGCGATGATGGATAAATGTTCAAGAAAATTGGTATTGTAGGTGCTGGAACAATGGGGATCGGCATGGCAGTAGATTTAGTGCTGCATGGTCTAGAAACGGTATTAATTGATGTTACAGAAGAGCAGTTAGAAATAGCGGAAGAGAAAATATTAGAGACAGTTCGCTTTGCTCCTCTAATTAATAAAGCATTTCCTAGAATGCATAAGGAAGAAGTACTTTCGTTAATAAGCAGCTCTACTAATCTTGATGAAGTGGCTGAATGTGATTATATAGTAGAAAATGTTCCAGAAAACTGGCAAATTAAAGAGCCGATCTATAGAAGATTAGATGAGATATGTAAAAAGGATACAATTTTTGGAGTCAATACGTCTTGTATCTCAATAACAAAAGTAGGAGGAGTAACAAAGCGTCCAGATAAAATAATAGGAATGCATTTTATGAATCCGGTATATATGAAACCATCTATAGAAGTTATTAGAGGGTATTTAACTTCAGATGAAACGGTCGAAAAAGCTCAATCTTTCCTCAAACAATTAGATAAAGATGCAATTGTGGTTAATGATCAGACTGGGTTTGTTTCTAACCGTATCTCCCACTTATTCATGAATGAATCGGCTTGGGTTGTAATGGATGGTGTAGCAACGCCTAAACAGGTAGACGATATATTTAAAAAATGCTTTGGACATACAATGGGTCCATTAGAAACAGCAGATTTAATTGGGTTAGATACAGTATTACATTCTTTGAATGTACTTTATGAGGAATATCAAGATCCAAAGTTTAGATGTTGTCCATTACTTAAAAAGATGGTGGATGCAGGTGAATGTGGTAGAAAGAGTGGTAAAGGTTTTTACGCTTATTAAAATTAAAAATTACAAATAGGGGTGTATAAAATGCAAGATAAAAATTTAGAACAAATTATTCATATGTATATTCAAGATCATGTAGGTATTGAATTTAATGATGATACTGAGATTTTTGAAGAAGGATTAGTTAATTCTTTATTTGCAATCCAATTGATGACTTTTCTTGAAAAAGAATTTGCCATAAAGGTAACTATGGATGACTTAGATATGGATAACTATAAGTCTGTAAATTCTATTGGTAATTTTATAAGAAATAAGCAAATGGTTCGGTAATGGACATGAAACAATACTTAGAGCCATCTCAATATAAAATGTATCAGAATTTTTTGGATTTTGTTTATGAAAATATAGAACCTTACGCTAATAGTTGGGAGATTGAACAGGGCATTCCATCAGACATAATAAAGACTTGTGCTAAAAATGGTTATTTAGGTGGAACACTTCCATCAGAGTATGGTGGATTAGAATGGGATTATGTAACGTATGGGTTATTTACTGAAGCAATAGCAAGAGGTAGTGTCTCTCTTTCGGGATTATTTAATGTCCATACGATGGTAACAGAAACGATTTTAAAATGGGGAACAGAAAATCAAAAAAATCAGTGGTTACCATTACTTGCATCTGGTAATCAAATAGCTGCATTAGCCCTTACTGAACCTGGAGCAGGATCAGATTTAAATATGATTAAAACGAACTTCGATCAACACGGGGATAAATTAATACTTAATGGAGTGAAGAAGTGGATCACTTTTGGTGCAGCTGCTGATGTGTTTTTGGTATTTGGAAAACTAAATGGTGAACAACCAGTTGCCTGTTTAGTACCAAAAGATAGTGCGGGTGTAAATGTTACTCATATAAGAGACATGCTTGGATTTAAAGCTGCATATTTGGCAGAAATTGAATTCAATAATGTAGAAATACCTTTAGAAAATATCATTGGTAGACCAGGATTTGCTTTTACTTACCTTGCACCGTATGCTTTAGAATTTGGGCGTATTTCAATTGCCTTTGCTGCTCTTGGTGTATTACGTACTTGTTTAGAAATCTGTGGGAATCATGTATTACATAGAAGTGCATTTGGTAACTCTCTAATTGATCATGGCATGATTTCACATATGATTACGGATATGGGAGTAGATTTAGAAGCTTCTATACTCCTTAGTTTAGAAGCTTGTAAGGCCAAAAATGAACATCGAGCTGATGCTACTGAAAAGATTATGATTGCAAAATATTTTGCATCGCGCTCAGGTACAAGGCATTCAACGAATGCTGTACAGATTATGGGAGCACTTGGTTGTAATGATAATTATTCAATATCAAGGTGCTTTAGAGATTCCAAAACAATGGAGATCGTTGAGGGGAGTAATCAGATTCATCAGCTATTACTTGGTAAGGGATTTGCTAAAAAAGCGAAACGTGCCATTGAAAAAATACCTGTAACTAAAGGAGTGATACAACCCGGATGAGTACATGTATACAAAAGCTGTTTGAAGAACAAGTAGTCCGTACGCCAGATGAGGTTGCTGTTATCTTTAAAAAAGAAACATTAACCTATAAGGAATTAAATGAAAAAAGTAACCAATTAGCTCGTCTTTTACGTGAAGGTGGAGTTGGTCCAGATACAGTTGTAGGTATTATGGTAGAGCGATCTATCGAAATGGTTGTCGGAATTTTCGGGATATTGAAAGCGGGCGGAGCATATCTTCCGCTTTCCCCGAATCATCCATCATCACGATTACAATTCATTATAGAAGATAGCGGTGCTAAATTAATACTTACGCAAAAGCAAATCCTACATCGTTTTCAAGATAGTTTGAAGGCTGATATGTTGGCTTTAGATTCGATTTCCTATGAAGGAAAGAGTGAAAATCTAGAGTGTATTAACAAACCCTCTGATCTTGTGTACGTAATATACACTTCCGGTTCAACCGGGAAACCTAAGGGTGTTATGATTGAGCATTCGGCCTTAATAAATCGAATTGAGTGGATGCAAGAGGCTTATCCAATTAGTTCAAAGGATACTATATTACAAAAGACCCCTTATACATTTGATGTATCCGTATGGGAGATGTTCTGGTGGGCCATAGTTGGAGCCAAAGTATGTATTCTTGCGCCGGGGATGGAGAAGTTTCCACAGGCTATTATTGAGACAACTGAAAGTAATGACGTGACAATTATGCATTTTGTACCATCTATGTTAAGTGCATTTTTACACTATCTTGATGTGACAGGTGAAACTAACCGAATAAAATCGTTGAAACAAGTATTTGTTAGTGGTGAGGCACTACTGTCTCAACATGTAAACCGTTTTAATAAGTTGCTAAATTTCTCTAATGGTACACTTCTTACTAATCTGTACGGACCTACTGAAGCAACCATTGATGTGACTGCTTATGATTGTCCGACACATGAGATTACAGAAGGGAGCGTTCCAATAGGGCGACCAATTAAGAATATTGAGATGTTTGTTGTTGATAAATATGGTAATAAACTTCCGGAAGGCCATATAGGAGAATTATGTATCTCAGGTATAGGATTAGCACGTGGATATGTAAATAGGCCGCAATTAACGGCAGAAAAGTTTGTACAATATTCCCTTGATACCCGTATATATAAAACTGGTGACTTAGCTTTAATAAGATCGGATGGGAATATTGAGTTTCATGGAAGAATTGATTTTCAAGTTAAAGTTAATGGGCTTCGTATTGAGTTAGGGGAAATAGAATCGTGTTTAATGTCTTGTGAAGGAGTTTTACAATGTGCGGTAATTGTAAGACAAGAATCAGAGATGGTAGTTAAGTTAATAGCTTTCTATGAGTCAGAAAATGATATTGAGTTAGAAAGGTTAAAAAAATATCTTCGCTTATTTTTACCAGATTATATGATACCTAACCGTTTTGTACGTGTAAATGAAATGCCATTAACGGATAGCGGAAAGATAGATAGAAAAGCACTTGCCTTATTAGGTTCCGATAAATATTCACACCATACCACACTTGTAGGAGGTTCTGTTAATGAGGAAAGCAGTAAAGATTCATAAAGAAGATATTGAAGATGTAATCGCCCTTACACCAGTGCAGGAAGGTATTCTTTATCATTACTTGAAAGAACCCGAAGGAAAGCTATATCATGAAGAACTTCGACTTTGCTTAACTGGAAAAATTAATATTCCAAAGTTTGAAGAGGCGTGGAATTATGTAACGCGGGAAAATGAAATGCTGCGTACAATTTTTCGATGGGAAAAAGTTAAACAACCTGTACAACTTATACTAAAAGAGCATACTCCGAACATTATTTATAGTGATGGCAAAGTATCTAATGATACAGAAAGCTTTGATTTACAAACAGTTCCCTTTTCTATCGAACTGTGCCATTTGAACGAAGGCGAATATGAAATGGTTTTACGTCATCATCATATTTTGTTTGATGGTTGGAGTAATAGTATTATTTTACAAGAGTTTATTAAGGTATATCGAGAGTTAATAAAGGGAGATGTACCATCATCTATAAATAAAAAGAAATTTAAAGAATATATACTATGGCAACAAAAACAAGATAAATCAAAACAAAAGCTTTTTTGGGAACAATATTTAAATGAATTAACTGAACAAATAAATTTATCCAATAAAAATTCTAATCAACTAAAAAAAGCAAAAACATATGTAAAAGAGATAGATAAAGAGCAAAGTGATAGATTTCGAAGTTTTGCAAGTAATCAAGGTGTAACATTGGCTACATTATTCTATACAGCCTGGGGTCTATTATTACAAAGGTACAAAAATTCAGAGGACGTAATATTCGGTACAACAGTATCCGGGCGTTCAATTCCAATGCACGGTCTGAGTGAAATGGTAGGTTTATTTATAAATACACCACCACTTCGTGTAAGTGCTGATGGGAGAATGACTGTTTCAGATCTTTTACAAAGAATTCAAAGTGATGTCCAAAGAAGAACTGAATATGAAACGACTCCAATTGTTGATTTAAACGTGTCATTTGACACTATTATGGTAGTTGAGAATTATCCTCTTGATATAGAACAGCTGAAAGAAATTGATGAAAGTGTAAGAATTTCAGGTTATGAAGTAAATGAAATGACCAACTATGATTTAACCGTCTCAATAGAGTGTTTCGATTCTATTAAACTTGCAATGATGTGGCCTGAAGATCTATTTGATGAATCCATTATTACCAGTATAACTAACCATTTTATACAACTATTAGATTCAATGCTTTTAGATGAAGGACAACCAATACAAACTCTTAAGATGTTAGATGAGGCAGAAGAAAAGTTTTTGCTTCAAGGTGGTCAAAATCAAAGTGCTACATTCCCACACACAACACTTCATCAATTAATTGAGATGCAAGCTGAAAAGCATCCTGAGAGAGTGGCACTTACATTTGAGAATAGTGAGATGACTTATGGAGAATTGAATGAGCGTGCGGATAAAGTGGCATTTGCTCTTCTAAAAGAAGGTGTAACTTTAGATTCGCCAGTAGCTGTAATGTTGGATTACTCATTTAATATGATTATCTCTCTACTTGGTATTTTAAAAGCAGGTGGGGCTTATGTTCCAATTGATCCTGATTATCCGCAGGAACGCATTGATTTTATTCTTCAAGATAGTGGTTCAAATGTAATAATAACCTCAAATTTATTTGAGGATAAAGTTAAATTTGATAGCACAATACTTTTTATTGAAGAACTTAATAAGACACCGATGCAAGATTTCGAGAGAGTAGATGTTGCCCCAAATAATTTAGCATATGTCATTTATACTTCTGGAACAACAGGACGTCCTAAAGGGGTTATGATTGAACATAGTAATGTAATACAACTTGTCATGCATCAACCAAATAGTTTTAAATTCTCTAGTAATGATGTGTGGTTACTATTTCATTCTTTCTGTTTTGATATGTCAGTTTGGGAGATATTTGGATCACTTACTTATGGTGGACGTCTTGTCCTGGCAACAAAAGAAACAATCCGTGATACGTATAAACTTGCTCAGTTGATTGCAGATGAGGGAGTAACGGTATTGAATCAAACTCCATCTGCATTCTATGTTTTTCAACAAGTAGTTGAAGAGATGCCTAAACTTGCTTTTAAAATTAGGTTAATTACATTTGGAGGGGAAATGCTGAAGCCAGGTTTACTGCAAAGTTGGTTTAAGCGTTCACCTAATACGGTCATAGTAAATATGTATGGAATAACTGAGACAACAGTACATGTTACTTATAAGGAAATTGGAGAAAAAGAAATGCACAGTAATCTTAGTGCTATAGGCGTGCCTCTTCCTACGTATTCGTGCTATGTATTTGACAAACAAATGAATCCTACACCTAAGGGAATGCAAGGGGAACTTTATGTTGGAGGGTATGGAGTTGCGCGGGGATATCTAAATCGTCCTGAACTAAACAGTGAACGTTTTATACAGAATCCTTATAATCCAAGTGAAAGATTATATAGATCAGGAGATTTAGTCCGTATTCTTGAAAATGGCGAAATGGAGTATATAGGTCGTAGTGATCATCAAGTGAAGATACGTGGTTATCGAATTGAAACAGGAGAAATAGAACATCATTTACAACAGCATGCGGATGTGAAGGAAGCGGTAGTTTTATCTATTGCTTTTGGAGAGGAACAAGAACTGTGTGCTTATATACTAACTGATCAAGATATATCTCAAAATGAATTACGTTATTATCTTACTGACAAAATACCTTCGTATATGATACCTATGTATTTTGTACTTTTAAGTGAAATGCCATTAACTACGAATGGAAAAGTTAATCGTCGTGCTTTGCCTAAGCCTACTAAGTTAGTACAACCAAATGATTTACTAGATGAGCTTGAAACAACGGTAGCTGATGTTTGGAAGGAAGTTTTGGGGGTAGAAAAAGTAGGGTTGTATGATAATTTCTTTGATGTTGGAGGGAACTCCTTAAAAATGGTTCGATTGTTCTCTCGTTTACGAAGCAAGTTTGAAAAAGAACTTACAATGCCTATGTTATTCCGATACCCAACGGTTCATGATCAAGCTTCCTACTTTAGAAGTGATAATGCTATGGAACACCAACCTGAAGAAGTTAAGAAAGAAAATCTTTTATCTATGAATAAAAATGATGTAGCAGTGGTTGGTATGGCGGTTCGTATGCCAGGCGCTTCTAATCTTAAGCAATTCTGGTCAAATTTAGAACAAGGGATAGAATCCATTCGTACATTTACAGATGAAGAACTTAGTGAGATGGGCATACCAAAAGAAGTGATTCAAAAACCTAATTATATAAAATCTAAAGGGTATTTAGAAGATGTAGATGCATTTGATAATGAATTTTTTGATTACAGTCTAAAAGAAGCTGAAATGATGGATCCACAACTGCGAATACTTCATGAATGCGCATGGGAAGCACTAGAACAAGCAGGTGAGGTTAATTCTTCTCATATGGATACAGGAGTTTATGTTGGAGGATCACCAAATTTCCACTGGCTTCGTTCTATTGCTAGTGAATCTTCTAATACATTAGAAGATTTCCAAGCAATGTTGTTAAACGAAAAAGATTTCTTTGCTACTCGATTGGCTTATAAATTAAATCTAAAAGGACCAGCGATTACAGTACAAACAGCTTGTTCTACCTCCTTAGTTGCTATTCAAAACGCATGGGCAGATCTTATCGATGGACGATGCGACATAGCCTTGGCCGGGGGAGTAAGTATAACTTATCCAACAAAAACAGGATATTTATATGAAGATGGTATGATTTTCTCACCAGATGGTCATTGTCGAGCTTTTGATAAGGATGCTCAAGGAACAGTGGGTGGAAATGGTGCTGGTATTGTAGTACTGAAAAGGTTAGAGGACGCTCTTCGAGATGGGAATTTAATACATGGAGTTATTAAGGGAGCTGCAGTAAACAATGATGGATCCAATAAGGCTGGATTTACAGCGCCAGGGGTTGATGGACAAGCTGCTGTTATAAAATCGGCTCATGAAATAGCTGGCGTTAAGCCTGAAGAAATCTCATATATAGAAACTCATGGTACTGGTACGCAACTAGGTGATCCTATAGAAGTAGAAGCATTGAAGTTAGCTTTTGGTAAGCAAGAACCAGGTAGAGTTTTAATTGGATCAGTGAAGACGAACATTGGACATTTAGATGCTGCAGCAGGAGTTGGAGGATTTATAAAGACGGTCTTAGCTTTGAAAAACAAGAAAATTCCGCCGAGCCTTCATTATAATAACCCAAACCCTAGCATTGATTTTGGAAAAAATCCGTTTCGTGTAAATACGGAACTTATCCCATGGAAAGAAGAAGTAAGAAGAGCGGGTGTTAGTTCGTTTGGGATGGGTGGAACTAATGCACATATAGTGTTAGAGTCTGTTCCTGACAATGCTAAGAATTTTGAAAAACAATCTTGGAACTTATTAACTGTTTCAGCAAAAACAGAGGAATCCTTAGATAAAGCTACTAACGATCTATTATTGCATTTGAAGGAGAATCCAGAGATATCACTATCTGATACAGCTTATACATTACAAAAAGGTCGTCGTGAATTTCCATACAGAACTGCTGTAGTTGCTAATGGAATAGAGGATGCCATAGAAAAACTTGGTGATACGGGACTAGAGAAAACAAACGCAATGGAGAGTAGACCTTTAGCCTTTCTTTTTTCAGGTCAAGGATCACAGTATATCAATATGGGTAGAGATTTATATGAAAATGAACCTGTATTTCGTGAACACGTTGATCAAGGTTTAGCCTTACTCTCAAATTGGTTAGAAATAGACATGAAAAATATTTTGTATCCTACAAAGGAGACAGAGGATAAAGCAACTGAACAGTTAAATAGAACTTCAATGACGCAACCTCTACTATTCACTATTGAATATGCATTAGCCAAGCTTCTAATGAATTGGGGAGTTTATCCAAGGGTCATGTTTGGCCATAGTATTGGTGAGTTTGTAGCAGCTTGTTTAGCAGAAGTAATGTCTTATGAAGATGCATTACATTTAGTAATGATTAGAGGGAAGTTAATGAATAGCGTACCAGAAGGCGCTATGCTAAGTGTAAATTTATCTGTTGAAGAATTAAAAACCTATATAACAGATGATGTAGATATAGCAGCTGTAAATTCCTCTCAACATTCAGTAATTTCTGGTACTGTACTTTCAATCAATAAGATTGAGGAATTACTTTTAAATCATGGAGTAAAGACAACGCATCTATTTACTTCGCATGCTTTCCATTCTCGAATGATGGATGAAGTTCTAGATGCATTTGAGCAAGCTGTAGGAAATATAAAATTATCAAGTCCTAAAATACCTTATATATCTAATGTTACAGGTGAAATGATTACAGCAAATCAAGCCACATCACCTTCTTATTGGGCACAGCATCTACGAAGTACTGTTCAATTTTCAAAGGGATTATCTGAAATTTTTCATTTGAAAAATGTAATTTGCCTTGAGATTGGACCAGGTAATGCATTATCAACTTTTGTATTAAAACATTTAAATAGAAGTAAAGATCAATTGGCTTTAAACATGTTACGTCATCCTCTGGATAAATCAAATGACTTCGAGCATTTATGCAAGCAAATGGGACGGTTATGGATGCAAGGTGGAACTATAAATTGGAATACTTTTAATAACAGTGAGAATAAAAGGTTATTAGATTTACCAACGTATCCTTTCATGAAAAAACGATTTAAAGCTGATCCATTTTTTAATACTCAATCTCAGAGTTTAACTCAGGAAACAAGAGGCCATAATAAACAGGCTAATATTAAAGACTGGTTTTATTTGCCTTCTTGGGAACGCAAAACATTAAAATCTATACAAATAAAGAAAGAACAAAAATATAAATGGCTTATTTTCAATGATCATCTAAATCGATTCAATCGACTGATAGAAAAATTAAAAAGAGAAGGTCATGATGTAATTGAAGTTAAAACAGGTGGTATTTTCTCTGAAAAATCCGACGGTTTATATACGATATGTCCATCTCAAAAAATGCATTATGAAATGCTATTTTCAGAATTAGAACAAAAAGATTTATTACCAAATAAGATTATACATGCTTGGAGCTTTAATCCAGTTAATGAGGTTATTCTCGATCAAGAGAGAATTGAACGATCAATGGATGAAGGATATTATTCGTTACTTTATATTGCACAAGCAATTGGGAAAATTAATTATGAGGGAGCATTACAGTTAAACATTTTTACTGACCGTATGTTTGAAGTTACAGGTACAGAGCTGAACTTAAAGCCAGAGCAAGCTACAATTCTAGGCTTTTCAAAAATATGCAATCTTGAGTTTCAAAATATAAAATGTCGTACCATTGATATGGATACAGATTCTCAACAAATGTTTGAAGAAGCGGGTTTAATGGAGAGTTTTGTGGATTCTACTGATATAGTTGTAGCTTATCGAGGACGTCATCGATGGGCGCAAACGATTATTCAAAGTCCTTTTGAGGAAGAAGATGTAGAAATTGATAGATTACGAGAGGGTGGCGTTTATTTAATTACTGGTGGACTTGGTGGACTTGGATTTGAAATTGCAAAAGATTTAGCTAATAGAGTACCAAATGTCAAACTTATATTGATTGGCCGCTCAGAGTTCCCACCTCGTAATCAATGGGAACAGTACTTAGAAAATAAAGACGAGCGTGTAAGCCGAGTTATTTCTGATTTGTTGACAATGGAGTCTCAAGGTGCAGAATACATGATCCTTAGTTCTGATGTTTCCAATCAAGATGATATGAAACAGGCAATTGATAAGGCTAAATCTCGTTTTGGTTCTATTAATGGCGTAATTCATGCAGCAGGTGTCGCTGATTATCTAGGTATTATGATGAATCGTGAAAAAGAATCTAATAATAAAATTTTAGCTCCGAAAATTAAAGGTACACTAGTACTCGATGCTTTATTAAAAGATGAACCAATTGATTTCTTCGTATTATGTTCATCAATTGGTAATGTGGCGTATCATATGAAATTTGGTCAGAGTGGTTATAATGCAGCGAATGAATTTTTAGATGCATTTGCGTTTTATAAGCGGGCTCATGATGGAGTGTTCACTGTAGCTATTAATTGGCCAGATTGGCAAGAGGTGGGTATGTCACTTAAGTCGGCTGAAATATGGGCAAAGCAATTTAATATGGATATGGAAAGTGTATTACATGATGGTGTAACTGTAGAAGAGGGTTTAAAAGTATTCCGTAGTATCATCAATAGAAATCAACAACAAGTCGTGGTTTCTCCAATAGATTTACATTGGAAACTTTTAAATGGTGCCAACTATTATAATGAACTATTGGAAAAAGGAAGTAAGAATAGATTAAAGCAGAATCGTTCAGATGTTTCCACAACGTATAGACCACCAACTAATGAAATTGAACAACAATTATATGAATTATTAAAAGATATGTTTGGAATCGAAGAAATAGGAATTTACGATAATTTCTTCGATCTAGGAATGAGTTCTTTAGATCTTGTTCGTATTAATGTGAAATTAAAAGAGGCCTTTAAACGAGACTTACCTATAGTTGTTCTTTATGAGCATACGTCAATTAAATCTCTTGCTAAATATTTAAGTAATCAAGAAGTAAATAACAATTTAACAAATAAAAAAGAGTTATTGAAAGCGAAATCGGTTATGAAAAATACATTATCTGCTTTAAAAAGTAGAAAGTAGTAAAGGGAGGGGAACAACATGATTAATAAAGAAGTAGTTCCGTCAAAAGTTGAGTTTTGCTGGGGATTACCTGTTATTCCAACACCACAAACAAAAGAACTTCTAGAGGAATATGTTAATCAAGCTAAAAGAGCTGAGAAGAATAACTTTGACTCGGTATTGGTTTCCATTGCACCAACATCTGTTGATCCAATGATAGCAGCGTCTATGATTGGAATGAATACGGAGTTTGTAAAGATTTTGGTTGCGCAAAATACAAACCAGATGCTTCCTACCGTAACAGCAAAAGCATTGAATACTTTAAATAGTTTAATTGGTAATCGTGCAGATATTAACATTGTAACTGGAAGTGCCTCGCTTGTCCTTGCGCGTGATGGATTACCAGAACCGCACCATGTTCGATATGCTAGGACAAAAGAATATATTGAGCTGTTACAACAATTAAGACGAGGAGTAACTAGCTATAAAGGTGAATTTTATCAAGTAGAAAATACTGATATTTATCCAAAGGAAGATCTCTCTCGAAGTGCCCGCTACTTTGTAGCGGGGTCCTCCGAGGAGGCAATGAGAGTAGCTGCAGAGTATGGTGATGCTTATATACTTTATGCAACAGATCGCAAAAGTCTTAGAGAACACTATCAAACAGTTAATAATTACGCTAAGCAATATGGGCGCGAGAAAATTCCAGGTGCTATTTTAGTAGACATCATTGCTCGTGAGACTTCAGAAGAAGCATATGAAGAGGCATATGAATTACTTGAGAGAACACCAGCAGCCTTAAAGAGGATGACTAAGCTATTTTTAGATAATGCAGATTCTGTTGGACTTCGCCGATACAAAGATTTAATTACAAAAGATAGTATGTGGATAGATGATCATCTTTGGGGAGGTCTAAGTTTAGTTAACCCATCTAATTCAATTTCTATAGTTGGTAGCTATGAGGAAGTCATCTCGACGTTAACTGATTTTTGGGAAATAGGGGCAAATTATTTTCTTATTACTTCTCAGATTAGTGAGCATGAAATTGAACGTATTGGTCAAAATGTTGTGCAACCATTTAAAAAGAAAATTGAAAAGTTAATCCAAGTTAACTAAAAGAGGGCTAAAAATATGAAGTTAAACATATGGTTGAAGTTTATCATTTTAATGACCTTAATAGTACTCCCTTATCGACAGGTGGAAGCACAGGAAACGGTACAGTTTAATGAGAAGAAAATACAGAAGCATATAGAAGAACAAATATCTCAAGCGGGTATTCCTGGACTTTCAGTAGTAATTGTAAAAGGAAATGAAACGATTTATAAGAAGAATTATGGCTATGCCGATACAAACAAAAAACGTCAAGTTACGAATGAGACGCTTTTCGAGCTAGGTTCTACTTCAAAAGCTTTTACGGCATTAGCTGTATTGCAGCTAGAAAAAGAAGGGAAAATTAAACTTAGTGATTCTTTAACTAAATATGTTTCATGGTTTGAAATGGAGTATAAAGGCAAACCTTATGAAATTACACTTTATGACTTATTACACCATACTAGTGGAATACCGGAAAAGGCCATTGGATATATTCCTATAACCAATGGCAAAGATTCTATTGAGAAAACGATTAGGAATGTTATGCCAATAGGACTAAACCGAGAGCCGGGTAGCAGTTTTGAATATTCTACGGTTAACTACGATCTATTAGGCTTAGTAATCGAGAAGGCAACTAATCAATCATTTGAAAGATATGTTCAAGATCATGTGCTATCAAAGTTGGATCTATTGAGTACATACGCTGGACGTGAGATGGCCCCATTAGATAACATGGCCCAAGGTTACAAGCGTAATTTCTTACAATCATTACCCTATGACGCTCCTAATTATAGGGGGAATACACCGGCTGGATATTTTATTTCAAATATAAATGATATGGAAAGATGGTTAAAATTACAGCTTGGGGTTGAAAAGCCTAGGATGTTTCCGGAGGAATTGATTAACGATTCTCATAAAGCGAATAGAAAGGTTGCCCCAGATAGCAATGGAGCCTCATATGCAGCTGGATGGGAGGTCTATCAAAGTGGTGGAGGGGAAATTTCACATGGTGGAAGTAACCCAAATTATTCATCGTATATTGGTTTCCGTGATGAGGAACAGATAGGGGTCGTAGTATTAGCAAATCTGAATAGTAATTACACTTACTATATCGGTAGCAGTCTTTTAAATATGATGATAGATAAAGAAGTTAAACCGTTACTCTATGATGAATATAAGAAAACGGATCAAATAGGAACAGCCTTATTTGTGATCTCATCTTTGTGTTTACTAACGTTATTGGTCATGTTATTTCATTTAATCAGGGAGATTATTTTTAGAAAAAGAAAGTTTATATTACCAACGGGAAAAACATGGTTACATATGGTATTAGTTGTTGCGATATATGGGCTAATGATTTATGCACTTTATCAACTACCAAATCTCTTGTTTGGAGGGCTTCCGTGGGCATTTATAAAAGTTTGGGCTCCTTCAACTGTTGTACTTGCAATATATGCAATTGCTGGGGTGGGTTTGTCCTATGTTATCCATACATTCTTAAATCTTTGTTTTCCAAGACAAAAGGGAAAGTCGCTTTTGACTTTAATTGTTTTGGGATTAATATCAGGATTTGGTAATGCCTTTCTCATTTTTGTGATTAATGAAACGTTTGTTAGATCAAATAATTTGGAAAATGGCTTGTTGTTTTACTTTGTACTTGGAATCGTTATGTATGTCTTTTCACAACGTATTATTAGAACTAGCATTGTATCGTATACAAACGAGCTAGTTTATGAAAAAAGGATGGAATTAACAGATAAGTTGTTACAGACTCCTTATTACAAATTGGAGTTGATTGAGAAGGGCCGAATAGAGGCGACATTAAATAACGATACGGAAGTTATCTCTCGTTCTCTCAATCTATTAGTTACTGCTGGAACAAGTTTATTAACGTTACTATTTTGTTTTCTCTATCTTGGTGTAATGAATATGTATGCCTTTTTACTATCCTTGTGTATCATCTTTATTACTGCAGGGGTATATTCTTTGATCGGACGACAAGCAGATAAAGTTTGGAATGAAACAAGAGATATTCAGAATGTATATTTTCGTTTGATTGGTGATCTAAGACATGGTTTCAAAGAGCTTAGGCTTCATACTGGAAAACGAAACGATTTTCGAGAAGTTATGAATGAAAGCTGTAATAACTATCGTGTTAAACGAACGATAGGAGATATTAAATTTGCAAATGTGTTTGTTCTGGGAGAACTATTATTCATTTTTGTTATTGGTATTGTAGTTTTCGTATTTCCAGAAATTTTTGTTAATATGCCGAAAGAGACGATAAGTAACTATGTAATCGTTTTTCTGTATATGACAGGTCCAGTTAATGAAATACTGGGCGGTATCCCTCAGCTCGTAAATGTACGTATTTCTTGGCAACGTATTCAACAAATGGTGAAGAGTGTAGATCATATAAAGGCAAATGAGCAAATCGCGACAACAAAAGAGTACTTAGATGTGCCAATTTGTTTGCAGCTACAAAATGTAAGTTATAAGTATAAGAATAAAGATGGAGATTTTACTGGTTTTGGTATTGGTCCAATAGACATGGAGTTTAATTCTGGAGAAATAGTCTTTATTGCTGGTGGTAATGGGAGTGGAAAATCTACTTTATCAAAACTGATTACTGGGTTATATGAACCTAATGAAGGTAACATTTTATTAAATGGAAAAGAAATAGCTCCAGAGGAATTGAATCAATACTATTCAGCTATCCTGAGTGATTTTCATGTTTTTGATAGGCTATATGGAATTAATACAGAAGGAATGAAAGCAGAAATCGATCATTATTTAGAACTTCTCCAACTGAGTGACAAGGTTGGCATTGAGAATGGGCGCTTTACTACTACGCAACTATCAACTGGACAAAAGAAAAGGTTGGCATTGCTGGTTACGTATTTGGAAGATCGACCTATACTTTTATTTGATGAATGGGCAGCAGATCAAGATCCTGGTTATAGACGCTTCTTTTATGAAGAATTGTTACCTCAAATGCGAGCGAAGGGTAAATGTATTATTGCTATTACTCACGACGATCAATATTTTCATTTGGCAGATAAGCTTATAGTGATGGAGATGGGAACTGTGAAAATGAAGAAAACAAAGGAGGCATTATCATGAGTAAGGAAATTAAATGTGTTGTTTGGGACTTAGATTGTACAATTTGGGATGGTGTTTTATTAGAGAGTGGTACAGTTACTTTAAAACCTGGAATTTATGAAATTATATGTGAATTAGATCGACGTGGAATACTGCAATCAGTTGCTAGTAAAAATAACTACGAAGATGCAATAGCTAAATTACGGGAATTTGGAATAGAAGAGTATTTTTTATATCCGGAGATTCATTGGAACTCTAAATCTAGTTCCATTGAGAAAATTAGAAAAAATTTAAACATAGGTATTGATACTTTTGCGTTCATTGATGACCAACCGTTTGAATTAGAAGAAGTACAGAGTGTTCATAATGATATTCTGTGTATACATGTAAATGAATATAAGTCGTTATTAGACTTGCCACGACTACAACCAAAAAGAATTACAGAAGATTCACGTCGTCGAAGACTGATGTATTTAGAAAATCTTAAGAGAACGAAGGATGAAGAAGAATATGAAGGCCCAAAAGAAGAATTTTTAGCTTCACTTGGGATGAATTTTGTGATTAGTGAGGCTCGTGAGGAAGATTTGCAGCGTGCAGAGGAGTTAACAGTACGTACGAATCAATTAAATTCGACTGGTATTACCTATGATTATGATGAATTAAACTATTATCGTAATCATCCAGATTATTTATTATTAGTTTGTGAGTTATCAGACAAATATGGCTCCTATGGGAAGATTGGTTTAACACTTGTAAAAAAGACGGAGGAAGCCGACTGTCTAAAACTTCTTCTCATGTCTTGTCGTGTAATGTCCCGTGGCGTTGGTACTATACTCCTCACATATCTAATGGAAAGGACAAAACAGGCAGGTAAACGCTTTTTGGCTGAGTTTCGACAGACTGACCGTAACCGTATGATGTTTGTTACGTACCGATTAGCTGGATTTAAGGAAACTAGCAACGAAAATGGAATATTAATTTTAGAACATAATCTTGAGAATATAAATCCTTATCCTCACTATATTAATATACAATTTCCGGAAACACCAACGGATGTGGATAGAGGGGAAGTGGAAATATGCAACAAACAATTGTAAAGCATTCTCTTACGCATCCACAAAAAAGAGTTTGGTATAATGAACAAATTTATCCAAACACATCTATGTATAACATCGGAGGGATGGTTCTTATTAATGGGGAAATTAATTTTACAATTTTAGAAAAAGCAATTCAATTATTCATTAAGAAAAATGATGGTTTACGTCTACGGATTTTTCAACAACATAGAGAACCCCACCAATATATATCACCATTTGAACCTACATCAATACGTTTAATTGATTTTTCTAATCATCATAATCCAAGTTTAGAAGCTAGAAAATGGGCCCAGGATGAATTTCAAAAACAAATTCCACTTGAAGGAGGCCCTCTGTTTGAATTTGTGCTCTTGAAAATAAGTGATGTAGAAAGCTCCTATTTTGTTAAGTTTCATCATATTATAGCTGATGGTTGGACAATCCAACTTATGACGAGTCAAATTATCGATTTTTACTCTAAGTTAAAGAATGATGAGCATATAAATGATACGGTTGAATCTACTTATCTGTCTTATTTACAAGCAGAGGAGAAATATCTGGAATCCCCTCGATACGTAAAAAATAAGAATTATTGGAATGAGAAATTTATGAATCTGCCAGATTTCTTTTTATCAAAAACATCTCATTCTCTAGAAGGGAAACGAAAGATATTTTTAATTGAAAAAGAAAAATCGGTTGCTCTACAGTCTTTTATACAAAAACATAGAATATCTATGAATACATTATTTTCAACCTTTATGCTTATTTATATTCATAAAATGTATGATCAATCAGACATAATCATTGGATCTCCTGTACTAAATCGTTCCGGTGTACTAGAAAAGAAAATAGTAGGTATGTTTACTAGCACAATGCCGTTACGGTTAAATGTTGATGGAGATGAGAGTGTTCTATCTTTCATTAAAAGAGTAAATCATGAAATAAAACAATGTCTATTTCACCAGCGTTATCCTTATAACTTATTGGTAAAAGACTTGCAATTGACTAGTAAAGGATACGATGGTTTATTTCAATATAGTGTGAATTACTATAATACAAAACTTAAAAATACTATTGATGGATTTTCTTTAGAAAACGTGGAGTTTTACAGTGGTTACCAAGCCTATTCATTGCAGTTAGTTATTAAGGAATGGGCAGATGAAGGTTTAGAAATTCAATATGATTATAAAGTCGCGGATTTTGAAGAAGATCAAATCAATTGTATGCATGAGAGGTTTTTAGCTTTAATAGAACAAGTTTTACGTAATGAAGATCAATCGATAAAAGAATTATCTTTGTTATCGGATGATGAGCAAAAGTTTATGTTAGAGAAATTTAACAATACAGCTGTTGTGTATCCGAAAGAAAAAACTATTCAAGAATTATTTGAAGAACAAGTAAAACAGACACCAGAAAAAATAGCAATTCAACATGCTGATAGATCAATGACTTATCTTGAATTAAATAAGAAATCTAATCAGTTAGCAAGAAAGTTACGAGAAAAAGGAGTCAAAAATGGTCAAGTCGTGGGTATACTAGCTAAACATTCACTTGAGATAGTAATTGCAATTTGGGGAGTTATTAAGGCTGGAGGTACATATTTGCCTATAGATCCTTCCTACCCAGAGGACCGAATTCGTTATATTTTGAATGATAGCGGCACAACATTACTTTTAACTGACTATACAAATGAGGGTAATTTAGAATATTTAGGTGAGAAAATTAATATATGTGATCAGAAACTTTATGAAGGAGATAATGCCAATCTAACCCTAGTAACTGCACCAAATGATCCAATATATATAATTTATACCTCTGGAACCACGGGGAATCCTAAAGGAACTGTAATCACTCAACGTGGATTGGTTAACTATATTTCCTGGGCTAAAAAGAACTATATTAGTAGTGAGAATGATGTTTTTGCATTATATTCATCCGTTTCTTTTGATTTAACAGTAACTTCAATATTCACTCCTTTAATAAGTGGTTTATTGTTAGTAATATATCATGATAATGAAGATGAGTTTATTTTGTCAAAAATACTCAAGGAAAATGTAGTAACAGTGTTGAAAGTTACGCCTTCACATTTAGCATTGTTAAATAACTATTCACCCCCAAGAGTTTCATCTCTTCGCAGATTGATTGTGGGTGGAGAGGATTTGAAAACCTCAGTAGCCGAAAAGATATATGATCTTTTTAGCGGTAAAGTTGAAATAATTAATGAATATGGACCAACTGAAACTGTGGTTGGATGTATGATTCATCGTTATGATCCAGATCTAGATCGAAGAGCATCCGTACCAATTGGTACACCAGCTGATAATGTTCAAATATATTTATTAGATAAGAATCTTCAGCCGGTTCCTATTGGTGTAAAAGGAGAAATTTATATATCGGGTGATGGGGTAGCTAAAGGTTATTTAAATCGTCCGGATTTAACAGCGCAACGTTTTTTATCCAATCCATTTATTTCGAGTGAGAAGATGTATCGAAGTGGTGACTTAGCTGTCATGTTGCCAAATGGATTAATTGAGTATCAAGGACGGATGGATTCTCAAGTGAAAGTTAAAGGATATCGTATTGAAATAGGGGAAGTTGAGAATGCACTGTTACAACACAAGTCTGTTAAAGATGTAGTAGTGGTGAATTGGCAAGGTGAGGATAATTCAAATCATCTAGTTGCTTACATTGTTTTGAAAGACAGTGTTCAAAATATAGAAATACGCAGTTTTATTTCGCATATGCTACCAAGTTATATGATTCCTTCATTTTTTATCTATATGGATCAGCTACCGCTTACTATCAATGGAAAGGTAGATCGTCAAGCGTTGCCAGATCCGATGTTAAATAACGGTTCTAATCATACTCATTTAGAAGAAGTAGATGAAGATGTTACTGGAATGGTTAGTGAAGTTCTCATGGAAATATTACAGACTGATAGAATCGAATTGCATAGTAATTTTTATCATTTAGGTGGAGATTCTATTAAAGCGATCCAAGTGAGCGCTAGATTACAAGAACTGGGATGGAAAGTTAGAGTTAAAGATGTACTAAATTATCCAGTTATAAGTGAATTGGCAGCAATGTTAGTTAAACAAAAAGATGTTACAGTCTCACAAACATTGGTAACAGGAAAGGTAGAGCCTACTCCTATTATGCGTTGGTTCCTTGATCAACAGTTCAAGAACCCGCATCATTGGAATCAATCGGTATTACTGTCTTTGAAGAAGCCGGTTAAAGAAGAATATGTTAATAAGATGTTAAATACGATCATGCATCATCATGATTTGTTACGGTTAAGGTATGAGGATAAGCAGGATTACTTCTATTATGACGAAGATATGTCCATTGTTGATTCTAAGGTTACCATGTTTGATTTGTCTGAAATTCCAATTGAAATGGCTTTGAATCAGGTTCATATAAAAGGTGAAGAGTTAAAAGGAAGTTTAAATTTGAATGTAGGACCATTATTTAAAGGGGCCTTATTCCAGCTTTCAAATGATCAACAGTTGTTATTATTAACTGCACACCACCTTATTGTTGATGCTGTGTCCTGGCGTATTTTAATTGAAGATGCAAACCGATGTTTGAATAGCTTGTATTTAGGAGAAGTTCCATCGCTACCATTAAAAACTAACTCTTTCCAAGATTGGTCTGAAGCTTTAAATAGTCGAGGAGTTAATTTAGTACATGCTGAATTAGATTATTGGGAATCCATAGATAACACGCTAGATAATAATTTTCAAATTAATAGAGAAAAAGAAAATAGTACTGTTGAAAGTTGTACGACTCTTACCTTTACATTGAATGCAGATGATACAAGAAAACTATTAACTACTGCAAATGTGCCTTACAATACACAACCAATGGAGTTGTTACTTGCTGTGTTGACAGAAAATTTAGGTAAATATACAAACCAAGATCAAATTAAATTTGAGTTAGAAGGTCATGGTCGAGAGGAATTATTTGAGCATCTTGATATTTCACGTACAGTAGGGTGGTTTACAACGATGTATCCTATTGTATTACAAGTTTCGCATAATATTGCTAATCAAATAAAGAGTGTTAAAGAAGAGGTTCGTAAAAGACCTAATAAGGGAATTGGATATGGAATTCTTAAAGAGAAGTTTCCTTCTTGCAAAGATTTAACTCAAAATATAATTCGTTTTAACTATTTAGGAGAGATAGATAATTCTCTCGGGGATGGATGGTTTACTATTGTTGATTATCAAAGTGGCAGTGAACAATCAAAAGATAATCATATTACTGCATTATTGGATATTGTGGCCATGGTTAAGAATAAAAGCTTAGAAATTCATGTGACATTTAGTACAAGTCATTTTCAAAAGAATTTTGTAGAAAATTTATTTTCAGATTATCTAGAACGACTACAGACATATATCCAATCCTGTTGTCAAATGCAAACAAAAGAATTTACTTCATCAGATTTTGAAACCTTAAACCTTAGTGATGAAGAAATTGATAATTTGTTTGATTAAACAACTATTTGATGAAAATTTTATTTAATAAAGGAGAAGTCACTTGAGAAAATTAATGAAAGATTTATCGCCAGGATTGAATAGTAACAAATATTTGGTTTGTGTTCCTTATGCTGGGGGCTATTCGAATTCTTTTTTACCTTTAAAGAATTATTTACCGAAAGATATAAAACTTATTTCATTTGATCCTCCAGGCCATGGTCCTAATCTTTCTCCACTAGTTGATAACATAGATGATCTTGTTAATTTATATTTAATGGAGATGCAACCAATTTTAGAGGGAGAGGTTACATTATTTGGCCATAGCATGGGAGGAATTATAGTTCACCGTATGGCTCAAATTTTAGAAAGTAAGGGCATAAATCCTAAAAATGTTATTATCTCTGCTATGAATCCACCGGAAATAAGAAGAAAAACAAATCATTTAGATGATAAAGACTTTATAGATTATATAAAGTCTTTGGGAGGATTACCAGATGAAGTATTACAACATCAGGAGCTTTTAAACTATATCCTTCCAGTTATTCGATCAGACTTTCGTGCCATTGAGAATTATATAAATGATGACACAACATTGTTGAAAGCGCCCCTATATATTATTAGTGGAACAACAGACTCTAATTATACAGTAAAAGGGGCTAAGAAGTGGGTAGAATGGGGCAATGAGGTTCATTTTCTAATAGTTAATGGTGGTCATATGTTTTTACTACATCAAGCTGACATCGTGGGCGAGTTAATTATGAAAATACTAGATAGGGTAAAATCTGTGAAGTAAAAAAATTAAGAGATGTATCTGAGTAAGAGAAAAGTGCATTTCTATGCTTTATGTGAAACTTCTATCGTTAAAGTAGCAATCTAATTGGTCGTCATTGGGAGTTTTATTACTGAGGAAGAAAACTCCCAATGACGAGTATGATTGTGCCCCCTCATGATAAAACGGATAGGTCTATGGGGAACATAACCACTAAATATGTAGTATTTAGTATCAATATCATAGAGAATGGTGGGAAGAAAAAATGCTTGATAAATTTACCCAGCAGGTTTTATTATCTAGTGAAAAATTTAAAAAAGAAAAAGAATATTGGTTAGACAAGTTATCAGGTGATGTTGAGTTAAGTAGATTTCCTTGTGATTGTCTGTCTTTAAATAATATTCAGGCTTCTAAAGAAAGTTATTATTGTCAATTCCCATCGGATATTGCGAAGAGAGCTGTAGCAATTAGCAATAATTCTGATATGTTACTGTACACTATTTTATTATCATGCGTGAAATATCTCTTAAGTAGATATACCGATAAGGATGATGTAGTAATTGGAATGCCAGTTTTTAAACAAGGTCAAGAAGAGACGGTTTTTCAAAACAACTTTTTATTATTACGTACTCAAATAAATCAAGAAGATAATTTTAAAGAAATAATATATAAAATTAAAGAAACAATTTTAGAGTCAAATGAACATTGTCATTTTCCTTTTAATAAACTTACTCAATTATTAAGTCTAGATGGAGAGAGTAATAATCTTCCCTCATTAAATACAATAGTAATGTTAGATGATATTCATTGTTATGAGAGTACAGATAAAATAAACTCTGATATGGTTATTAGGTTTATGAAAAATGAAGAACAGTTAAAGGTTCAAGTGGATTACAATTCTACTTTATATAGTGAAGGATTAGTTAGTAGAATAGTTAATCATTTATATAATATTTTAGATATATTAATGAAAGATCCAAATAAATCTGCAATGGATCTAGATGTAATGCCTAAAACAGAAAAGAATCAAATATTATTTGATTTCAATCATACGACTAGAGTTCATAAAACATTACTTTGTGAGACTGTAACAGCTCCTCAATTATTTGAAGAGCAGGTAAAACAGAATCCTAATCAAATAGCGATTGTATGTAATGGAAAAGAAATTACATATAAACAATTGAATATAAAAGCTAATCAGTTGGCGAGAAGGTTATTAGACCAGGGAGTTAAAAGAGAATCCATTGTTGGTGTGATGATGGAACGCTCTATTGAGATGATTGTAGGCATATTAGGTATCTTAAAAGCGGGTGGGGCGTATTTACCGATTGATACCGAGTTACCAAAACAAAGAGTGGAATATATGCTGACAGACAGCGGGTGTTCACATGTACTAACATATCAAAACTCTATTATAAAGGGAGTAGCATTTCAAGGTAGTGTAATAAATCTAATGGATATTCCTTTTGAAGAAGAACAATTAGAAGATTTGCAGATAACGATGGAACCTCAAAATTTGGCATATGTTATTTATACATCAGGTTCTACAGGCCAGCCCAAAGGGGTAATGATTGAACATCGTTCCTTAACTAATTTTTTGTGTGCAATGTATGAGGACTTCTCTCAAGATATAGGGATAACTGATAATGTACTATTCTCAAGTAGTATTTCTTTTGATGTTACTATATTTGAAATATTTGTCCCATTGGTATATGGAGCAAGAATGACTATTTATCAAGGTGAGAAGTTTGATGTACCAAAACTTGTACAAGTCATTCTTGAGGAACAGGTCACGTTAGCATATATTCCACCTACCTTATTAAATGAAATATATGATTATTTTGTAAGGGCGAATCAGAAGATATCGTTAAATAAACTTTTCGTGGGAGTAGAACCAATTAAAACAGAATTACTCGCAAAATACGATCATCTATTTAGGGGGAACCTCCAAATATTAAATTTATACGGACCTACAGAGGCTACAGTCTGTTGTACATCTTATGAATATGAGAGGGATAAAGAAATTACAACACAAAACGTACCAATAGGTTCGCCATTGTTAAATACTAAAATTTATATATTGGATTCATTTCACAGGCTACAACCTATAGGTGTTCCAGGAGAAATATGTATTTCTGGCATAGGGTTAGCTAGGGGATACATCAATCGAAAAGAATTAACAGCAGATAAATTTATTGATCATCCATTTGAACATGGTGAGAAATTATATAAAACAGGAGATATAGCGAGATGGCTACCTGATGGTAACATAGAATACTTGGGACGAGTTGATCATCAAGTGAAAATAAGGGGATATCGAATAGAACTAGGTGAGATAGAAGCAAGTTTGTTAAAATATGAGACAATCAAAACCGCCGTAGTAATACAGCGAGAAGATGAAAGTGGAGAAAAGTATTTATGTGCGTATGTAGTTACCGAAAAAGATATTCCTATTCCAGAGGTAAGAGCATATTTAGCAACCAAGTTACCATATTATATGATACCTCAACAAATCATATCCATTCAAAACATACCGTTAACACAAAACGGAAAAATAGATAGAAAAAAATTACCTCAACCTATTAATAATTTGAAATCTAGTCATCTAGAGCCGACAAATTCTACAGAAAGAAAATTAGTTGAGATTTGGAAAGATGTATTAGGAATACAAAGGGTAGGAATACGGGATAATTTTTTTGAGATAGGTGGTCATTCATTAAAGGCTGCTAGGCTAATTTCTATCGTTAATAAAGAATTTAATGTGCAATTATCTATTAAATCCCTATTTAAGTTTCCTGTTTTGGTTGATTTTTCAAAATGTATATTAGAAATGGAAAAAAGTAATTATATTTCCATAGAACCTGTAAAACAACAAGAATATTATTTAGCTTCTACGTCACAAAAGAGAATATTTATAGTAGATCAATTCGAAGATGGTACAAATACAACTTATAATATGCCCACAATACTTAAAGTAGAAGGGGATATTTGTAAAGATAAGTTTGAAAATATATTTCAATCTTTAATTGAGAGACATGAAATATTAAGAACTTCTTTTCAAATTTTAGATGGGGAATTAGTGCAGAAAATTGAGCCTAATGTAGATTTCAATATTGAATACGTTCATGTAAATGAAAAAGATGCGGATAATTTAATACATGAGTTTATAAGTCCATTTGATTTATCAAAACCTCCATTATTAAGGGTGTTGCTTTTAAGGATAGCAGAAGAAAGACATATCCTTGTAGTAGATATGCATCATATAATATCTGATGGTTTATCAATGGGGATATTAATAAAAGAGTTTGTAGAATTGTATAAAGGAAATGAGCTTCCAAAATTGAGAGTGCAGTACAAAGACTATGTGATGTGGCAAAATGGACCTTACTATAAGAATCTAATTAGTGAACAAAAGAATTATTGGTTAACAACTTTAAAAGGAGAACTCCCGGTTTTAAATTTTCCAACCGATTTTCAAAGACCGACTATACAAAGCTTTAAAGGTAATGTTTGTTCTTTTAATTTGGGAACAGATTTAACTTTTAAAGTAAATAAGTTAGCAACTGAAACTGGTACCACGCCATATATGATTTTATTGGCCATTTATAACATACTTTTATCTAGATACACAGGTCAAGAAGACATTATTGTAGGTTCGCCTATTGCTGGAAGGTCTCATTCTGATACTAATCATATGATTGGTATGTTTATTAATACTTTGGTAATGAGAAATTATCTAGAAAATGACGATGAGTTTATTGAGTTTTTGAGTAGATTAAAACTCAATACATTAGAAGCTTATGAAAATCAAGACTATCCTTTTGAAGAACTATTAGAAGGTTTAGACTTGCATAGGGATACAAGTAGAAATCCATTATTTGATACCATGTTTGTTTTTCAAAACATGGATATGAATCCAATATCTATTGGTGAATTAGAATTTACACCGTATCCGTTTAAGCAGTCAGTTTCAAAATTTGATTTGTCATTAGTAGCAACGGAAATAGATAATAACATTCATTTAAAAGTAGAATATAGTACTAAGTTATTTAAAGCGGAGACAATAGAAAGGTTAATGGTACATTTTACAAATATAGTTGAGGCAGTAACTAATAACCCTAGAGTACGATTGCGTAATATTAATATGTTATCTATAGAAGAAGACCATTGTATTATGAATGAATTTAACAAAAAAGAGAATTCAAATTCTAATCATTTATTAGTGCATAAAATGTTTGAAGAACAAGTAAAACGGAACCCTAATCAAATAGCCGTTGTATGTAATGAAAAAGGAATTACATATAATGAATTAAATATAAAAGCTAATCAGTTGGCGAGAAGGTTATTAGACCAAGGAGTTAAAAGAGAATCCATTGTTGGTGTGATGATGGAACGCTCCATCGAGATGGTTATAGGTATATTAGGTGTCTTAAAAGCAGGTGGGGCGTATTTACCAATTGATACCGACTTACCAAAACAAAGAGTGGAATATATGCTGACCGACAGTGGGTGTTCACATGTATTAGTACATCAAAACTCTATTATAAAGGGGATAGAATTCCAAGGTAATGTAATAGATCTAATGGATATGTCTTTTGAAGAAGAACCAGGAGAAGACATGCACATGATGATAGAACCTCACAACTTAGCGTATGTTATTTATACATCAGGTTCTACAGGACAACCTAAAGGAGTAATGATTGAACATCGATCCTTGACTAACTTTTTGTGTGCAATGTATGAAGATTTCTCTCAAGATATAGGGATAACTGATAACGTTCTATTCTCAAGTAGTATTTCTTTTGATGTTACTATTTTTGAGATATTTGTCCCATTGATATATGGCGCAAGAATGACTATTTATCAAGGTGAGAAGTTTGATGTATCAAAACTTGTACAAGTCATTCTTGAGGAACAGGTTACATTATCATATATTCCACCTACTTTATTAAATGAAATATATGATTATTTTGTTAAAGATAACCAGAAGATAGTGTTAAATAAGCTACTTGTGGGAGTAGAACCCATTAAAACAGAATTACTCGCAAAATACGATCATCTATTTAGGGGGAACCTCCAAATATTAAATGGATACGGACCTACAGAGGCTACAGTTTGTTGTACATCTTATCGATATGAGAGCAATAAAGAAATTACAACACAAAACGTACCGATAGGTTCGCCATTGTTAAATACTAAAATTTATATATTGGATTCATTTCATAGGATACAACCTATAGGTGTTCCAGGTGAAATATGTATCTCTGGCATAGGGTTAGCTAGAGGATACATCAATCGAAAAGAATTAACAGCAGATAAATTTATTGATCATCCATTTGAACGAGGTGAGAAACTATATAAAACAGGGGATATAGCAAGGTGGCTACCTGATGGTAACATTGAATACTTGGGCCGAGTCGATCATCAAGTAAAAATAAGGGGATATCGAATAGAACTAGGTGAGATAGAAGCGAGTTTGTTAAAATATGAGACAATCAAAACGGCCGTAGTAATAGATCAAGAAGATGAAGCTGGGGAAAAGTATTTATGTGCATACGTAGTTACAGAAAAAGATATTCCTATTCCAGAGGTAAGAGCATATTTGGCAACAAAGTTACCACATTATATGATACCTCAACAACTCATACCAATTCACAATATACCATTAACACAAAATGGGAAAATAGATAGAAGTAAGTTACCGAAGCTAAATACACTGGGCAATAGTAATTATGTACCACCAAGAAATGAAATAGATAGTAGTTTAATTGATATTTGGAGTAGTATATTAGGCGTAAATAGTATTGGTATAAATGATAATTTCTTTGAATTAGGTGGTCATTCTCTTAAGGGATTAAAGTTATTCGAAAATATCAAGAGAATGTTTAATGTGCAACTGCCATTAAGTTTATTATTTCAAAAGGCTACTATTGAACAATTAAGTGATGTAATAAGTAGGAATAAAAGAATAGACAGTGAGTGTTTAATTCCAATTCAAAATGGGACAAACAAGGATAGTCAATGGTTCATTATTCATGGACAAGGAGGGGGTATATTAAACTATTATGATTTGGCTAGAGAATTAGGAGAGGATAAGACTGTATATGGGTTACAATCTATAGGATATGATGATAATAGATTTCCATACTTATCTGTAGAGGAAATGGCGGTAAGATATATAGAAGAGATTAAACAAGTAAAAAAAGAAGGGCCATATACCTTATTAGGATGGTCTTTTGGAGGAATAGTTGCATTTGAAATGGCTAGAAAATTAGAAGAAATAGGTGATAAAGTTAGTTTTCTAGGTTTACTTGATGTTCATCCTATTGAACAAGGTAAGGAGATTCTTAGTTTAAATATTAACAATGCATTTGAAGAATTGGAAAAATTCAATGATCAGTTAGGGATTGAGAAAATTAGTTTTGAGCAAATGAGTGAAGAACAATTAATAGAATCTTTACTGAAAAAATTTACATTGAATGAAAATAGTTGTCAGCAAAATTTTGAAGATCCAATGATGAATAAGTTAAAAGTAATGATAGCTAATAGATATGCATACCTAAAATATAATTGTAAACAAAAAATAAAAGCAGATATCTTTCTATTTAATGCATCTATTAATGACATTCACCCACTAGTAGATTATAACAGATGGAATGAATATACATCAGGGGAAGTATATGCTTTGCAAGTGCCAGGTTCCCATCTGAGTATGTTAGAGAAACCGCATATTCATGAATTGGTAAAGAGTATAAAAATGAGTTTTAAACAAATGCTCTTATTAGCACATGTAAATAAGTGAAATGTTTTTTTAAATTGTACACTATTAATTTTGTAAAAGTCTCATAAACTCATGTGTAACATATTATGAGACTTTTTTCTTTGAGCCCATTCACTAATAAACATAAAGGGATTAGAAAATAAGTGGAAAATATGAATGTAAAATAGAATATTATCCTCTGAAAATGTTTTTTACTAATCAAAAATTAATAGGGATTATTCATTGAGAGTTTTTTATATTTATATAAGAGGTTAGGTGGGAAGGAAATAATGAATATATATAAGGTACGTGTGCCAGGAAATATAGAACATAATATTATGCAGAAACTTATGAGTTTGGTCTCAAAAGAAAAGCAGATGAAAATACAGAAATATAAAAGAAAGCCTGACCAATATAGCGCCTTAATTGGAGACATTATAATAAGATATTTAATTACTACAAATTTCTCAAAAGAAAATAAAGATATTAAATATAAATACAATGAATACGGAAAGCCTTATGTTGATGAGTTAAACAATTTTCATTTTAATATATCACATTCCGAAAATTGGGTTGTTGGAGCTATTCATGAGGAAGAAGTAGGAATAGATGTAGAAAAAGTCCGGCCCATAGATACTACAATGATTAAAAATATATTTACTGAGGAAGAATTTAATTATTTAAATTCATTAAATGTAGAACAACAATTAGATGTGTTTTATGAATTATGGACTATAAAAGAAAGCTTTGTTAAATGGATAGGGAAAGGACTAACTATACCTTTAAACTCTTTTGTTATTAAAAAAAATACAATATTTTATGGTGACATGCTATCTAATGAGGTTTATTATAAAAAGTTTACTATTGGTATAGATTATAAGCTTTCTTGTTGTGCTTCTTTAAATAGTTTTCCAGAATCAATAATTGAAATTGATTTTGTTGATTTGTGTAATTACTTTATAGAAGATAAGCATTCTTACATAGTTTAAAATGATCGGTATTTCCTTAAGGAAAGAAAATTTTCGGAAATTTAATTTTGAAAATTATAAAAGCAAAGATCTGAATAAGTAATTAAACTTGCTGGAGATGCAATCATTTTACGCTTAATAGATTACTTTGTGTATATATTAGTATGCCATTCATTGTTTGTTTACTTAGATCAATGGTTGCAATAACAATTGTTAGCGTTATAGCTGTAACAATTAAGAGGTTATCATAACTAAAAATAGCGAGCCAGTAGAAGGAGTATATCTCTTTTAAAGAGGGCTCTTTAATGACTGCAGCAGTAATTTGTATCTTAACTGACAATCCGGAAAACGATATTTTTGAATGGGTGGATTTTTTAGAAGTGGGCTATAAAAGAAACAGCCAACATTGTATGTATATTATTAGTAAAAAAGATAATTCGAGTATGAATTGACAGAAAATTGATAAAAGAATTGAGAAAGCTGAAAATTCTGTATTTTGAGTATATTTTTGGTGTTGTAGTGTGTAATATATTCAGCAGAGCTATATCATAAAAAATAGGAATATAGACTAACAATAGAATTATATGTAAGTATTTCTGAGTAAAAATAGTATTCGAGTTCATATAGGCTATATATCAACTGCTATACATTAGTTTAAAAACAAATATAGAAAAGTGTGGTAATGGATCCACATGAATTATATTTGCAATCTATTATTTTTACCTTAGCTGTTTAGTAGTTTGTATTTACATACATATGTAAATACATTTTTGTTACATGCAATTATTCAAAAGGGAGGTAATATAATAATGGCTATTCGAAAACATTTAATTACTCTTGAGGATCTTACTGATAGTGATATTAACCAAATTGTAACTCGTGGGGTAGAGTTTGCCACAGGTAAATCGCAACCTAATCAAATATTAGCGGGAAATATAATTGGGATTTACTTCCGTAAAACATCGACTAGAACTCGATCGGCATTTTCTGTTGCAGCATTAAAGATGGGTGCACAAATTGTAACGTATGGTCCAAATGATTTGCAAGAAAATACAGGGGAGTCTATAGAAGACACTACTCAAGTACTTTCGCGAATGCTGGATGCACTAGTAGCAAGAACTGCAGATAGTCAAAAGGAAATGGAAAAGCTGGCATCTCAAAGTCGTATGGCAGTCATTAATGCAATGAGTACGGAAGAACATCCAACACAAGCGCTAACAGACTTAACAACAATGAAACAAAAATTTGGTGAAATAGCTGGATTACGGGTTTTATATATGGGAGAAGGTAATAACAGTGCTGCAGCTCTAGCTCTTTCTTTATCTCGTTTTCCAGGTACGGAGTTATATCTTTTTACACCTGCTGGTTATGGAGTGTCTCCAAGTGTGCTTGAAAAATCAAAAGAATATGCACGATTATCTGGTGCTAAAGTTATTGAATGTCATGATATAAAAATGTTACCTAGTGAAGTGGATGTTGTATATACAACAAGGTGGCAAACAACAGGGACAAGCAAAATAGATCCTTTATGGAAAGATGCATTTAATCCATTTGCAGTGACAGAGAGAATTTTGACTTTATATCCGGAAGCTACTTTCATGCATGACCTCCCAGCACACCGGGGGGAAGAAGTAGCAGCAACAGTTATTGATGGACCGAAAAGTATTGTATTTACCCAGGCCGAAAACAAGCTAAATAGTGCTATGGCAGTACTTGAATGGTGCTTAGCTTATCGATACTAAAGAATCTAGCATTTATTGTCTTTCAGGTATAAGTTCTATTTGAAATACATTCTAAAGAACATTTACAACTATTTATCTTTAATTATTTTTTTAGATTTTAACCAAGAAAGGAAGCAAATTATGCTCAAGAAATTAGAGAGTTTAGAAAGGGTAATCGGCAACACACCTATGATTAAATTAGAGCATGAAAAGATTAATCTGTATGCAAAACTAGAATATCACAATTTAATGAATAGTGTTAAAGTGCGTGCTGCTCACCATATTTTAAAATCAGCAATAAGTCGCGGTGAAGTGACTGAAAATTCTACAATTATTGAATCTTCATCTGGTAACTTTGCGGTTGCTCTTGCTACTCTTTGTAGGTATATTGGTCTGAAATTCATACCAGTTATTGATCCAAATATTAATGATAGTTATGAGAATTTTTTGAGAGCAACTTCCTATCAAGTAGCTAAAGTGGGTGAACGAGATGAAACAGGTGGCTATTTATTAACGCGTTTAAATAAGGTGGAAGAACTTTTAAATACTATTCCTAATGCATACTGGACAAATCAATATAATAATGCTGATAACTTTGAAGCCCATTATCAAGGAATTGGTGGAGAAATATCTAATGATTTTAAACAGTTAGATTATGCCTTCATTGGAGTGAGTACTGGAGGAACTATCGCTGGGGTATCTACACGATTAAAAGAAAAATTCCCTAATATTAAAATTATTGCGGTAGATAGTCAAGGGTCCATTATTTTTGGTGATAAGCCTCGTAAACGGTACATACCAGGAATTGGTGCCAGTATGGTGCCTGGTATGGTTAAAAAAGCACTGATTGATGATGTAATGATTGTACCGGAGGTTCATACTGTTGCAGGTTGTTATGAGCTATTTAATAAACATGCAATATTTGCTGGTGGATCATCAGGGACTTCATATTATGCAATCCAAAAGTATTTTGAAAATAAGGATGTTCAAAATACACCTAATGTTGTTTTCTTGTGTCCTGATAATGGACAAGCTTACACATCAACTATTTACAACGTAGAATGGGTAGAATGGCTTAATACACAAAAATCAGTAGAAGACCAATTAGTTTCTTTATAAAAATGATATAGAAATGAGGAAGCAATTATGATGTATTTAAATACCAAACATATCAATGAAATGGGTGTTAATTGGGAAGAAACAATAAATGTCATTTCAAAGGCAGTAAAAAGTCTTGATTCAGAAGATTTTTCTCAGCCAATTAAGCCATACTTACGTTTCGATGATCCGGCTAATAGAATTATTGCTATGCCAGCTTATATTGGAGGAGAATTTAAGGTTTCAGGAATCAAATGGATAGCTAGTTTTCCGAAGAATATTGAGAAAGGTATTCAACGTGCCCATTCAGTTACTATATTAAATGATGCTATGACTGGAAAACCATTTGCGACGCTTAATACAGCAATGGTCAGTGTAATACGAACAGCTTCTGTTACAGGGTTAATGATTCGAGAGTTTGCCAAGTTAAGAGATTTAAATAATGCTAAAGTTGGAATTATTGGATTTGGACCTATTGGTCAGATGCATTTAAAGATGGTAACTGCCCTATTAGGCGATAAAATCGAAAGTGTTTACCTATATGATATCAATGGAATTAAAGACGAATTAATTCCTGAGGAAATTTATTCTAAAACTCAAAAGGTTAATGCTTATGAAGAAGCCTATAATGATGCTGATATTTTTATTACTTGTACTGTTTCTGCAGAAGGTTATATTGATAAGAAACCTAAAGATGGAGCGCTACTACTCAATGTTTCTCTTCGTGATTTTAACCCTGATATCTTAGAATATACAAAATCCCTAGTTGTTGATAATTGGGAAGAAGTCTGTCGTGAAAAAACTGATGTTGAAAGGATGCACCTTGAAAGAGGTTTGCAAAAAGAAGATACAGTATCAATTGCTGACGTTGTAATCCGAGGAGCACTGCAAAACTTCCCTTATGACAAAGCAATATTATTTAATCCAATGGGTATGGCCATTTTTGATGTAGCCATTGCTGCTTATTACTATCAAAGGGCTAGGGAAAAGGAAATTGGTGTTTTATTAGAAGACTAGTAAAATTATTAAAGCGCAGTTTGAAATAATTGTCTAATAGCTGCTAAATATCGGTAAACACGACTAATCATTATAGAAAATTAGTTATTTGATAAGCTTAGAATTTATGTAATTATTTGAGGAGCTGTTTTTATGAGTGAAATTATTTCGGCCTTAGATCTCTTACATCCCAAGCAAATTCGCTTTCATGAATCATATGAACACAAACGATTGGAACAAATTTGTCGTGTAATGGAAAGCGAAGGTGTTTTACGGAATCCTCCCTTAGTATCTGAGCTTAGTGATGGTAATTATCTGTTACTTGATGGTGCCCATCGTATGAAGGCTATGATGGCATTAGGTTGTAAACGCGTTGCTGTACAGGTAGTACCTGATGAAAAAATAAAAATTCGTGCTTGGAATCATTTATTACCAATGGGGGAATGGGTAAATAATTTAAAGAAAGAACCTACAATAATTTGGTCAGATAGGATTATTGCTAATAAACGTTTGCTTGCAAAAATTACAGAAGCAAATAAACAAGAACAATTTTTATATGCAAGGGATCTAAATAGCGATTTATTTAACCATTTAGAGATATGGCATCGTATTGTCGGCTTATATCAACATGAGTATACGGTACGCCGTCATTCAAATGATACTGAGGTCTGTCCTCATTCAAATGAAATATTGATGAGTTATCCAGAATACTCATTGATGGAACTGAAAAAGGTAATTGAAGCGAAGTTTTTAATGCCAGCGGGAGTTACTCGTACGACGCTTAGTGGTCGGTTATTGAATTTACGTATACCACTTCATATATTGCGTACGGAAGTATATCCTGCTGGTGAATGGGAAACGTTATGTGGAAATTGGTCAAAATGTTTACGCCTTTATGACGAGCCAATATATGTTTATGATGCATAATACATTGTTTAATGATTATAATGTATATTTTTTATTTATTTGTAAAAATTTCATTATATGACTTATATTAATTCCAAAATATTTTTATTATGTTATAAAAACGGTTTGAATTAGTATTTAAGACTAATCTAAGAGAGGTTTGTTATCGGATGGGGTAAATATTACCAAAAAGGATAAAGTGGAGATCTCTAAAAAATTAAAAACTTTCTTGGGTGATCAATATTCACTTGAATTAGGAGATTACATAAGTTTTGAGATACTTGAATTTATAATAAAAGAATTAAATCCACATTTTAATCTAGCTACAAAAAATAGGTTGGAAAATCTCTTAAAAAATATAGAGAAAGAGATATATAGTGAATTAGTTTCACATGAAAATAACAAGGTATAGGTAATAGTATATGTATTTAAATGTAGAATAGTATAAATCTATACCTACATAAGGTGTTGCTATTAATTTGGTAGAATAGTGAGGAACAAGAGAATTGGTAATATACAATTTTTAGAAGAGATGGAATTGAGAAGTGAACATACTTACAATTTCATCTTTTTATTTTTGACACGCTTTTTGCAATTAAAGTATGAAAAAGGTAGCTGTATAAAAGTACAGCTACCTTTTTAAAAAATTTCGTATACAAGAACAACTTTAGCGTAAACTTGCGCTTAATGGTACTTGAGAATAAACTGTGAAATTGTTACCATAAGTACCATGTTTAGAAAATGAGGAAGAAATTGAACTGTTCCAATTCTTGTAGATAGATCCAGATATATCTGCTCTTAGAAGTACGTTTGAAAAGCTAGCTTGGCTAAATGAATTACGTCCAGTATCTTCAACGCCCTGAACCATTTTTACTGGTTCGTATTGAGAAAATGAGCCATATACAGGCTGATTTGTATATCTAGGGATTCCATTTACATACATAGTAACCGTACCATTGCCGTTATTAATTATTTTAAGGTTTACTCGATCACCATCTTTAATTGATGTATCATATTGTGTGTTCCAATACTTATTGTTTTGACCTGATTCATTATATCCTGAATTAAGAAATACTTTATATCCACTTGGTGTTTTTGAAATATCACCTTCAACTTTAGATGCTCCAATACCTAAATACCAATTCACATATCCATCCTTAACAACAACTGATTTTGGTAGGTTTATATCAGCTGCAATTCCAGTATAATTACTATTTGTAACACTTTTTACAGCACCTTCTGTAGCTGCAAAACTTGTAGTTGAAAACATTGATAGAGAAATTAGAAGTGAACCGACTAGATACATCATTTTTTTCTTACTTTTCCTTAATACTTGATTCATTTTTAAATCCCCCTTATTTTTAATTATTAAATTGTATTAAAAGTTGACCAACTAACTAAGACTTACAAACCAAAGATACATTAGGTTTAATTAGATGTATATATTTTCCTGTCATAAGTTATTGAAATGTCAAGTAAATTAGATGTTTCACATTTATCAATATAGGGGGAGTTGACAGCATGAAGTGTTATGTCTATTTAAAATTATGAAGGTTTTGTTAAAAATAAGATTAAAGCTTATAAATTTGTTGGGTATAATATGTATTACGATTTATTTAGGAGAGATAAATATGAATGGAATACCAGGAGTTTTTCAAAAGATATATTTGAAATTCTGAGAAATAAAATAAAAACAAATGAAATAAATGAATTGCTTGTGTTAAAGAATTTATTGGAATAGTTAGTAGGTAAAGGGAAATATATGATTTAAAAGGCGTGGAATTCTCATATAAAAAGAAGAAAGGTGGGCAGTTATGGAAAAGACAAGATCAAAGTTAAATAATGCAACTATTGAAGGGGGTATAGAGACATTAAAAGATGAAAATGAATGTTTACGTATGGAAATCGAATATTTAAAAAAGTTAAAGGCCTTACTTCAAAAAGAGAAGAAATTACAGAACAAGACTAAGTAGAAGTTTTAGTCTATCATTCTACGTACAATTATAGTAACGTGAATAGTCCGAAACAAATTTGTTTCGGACTAAGGGTTCAATATTCAATCCGGTGTATTCACCATTTTTATAAAAAGTTGAATTTTCTGATTTTATAACTAAGAAAAATGTATTACATTAATTAATAGATACTTCTACAGAGACACTAGGAATTGTTGGTGCTGGTGTATCTCTACCATTAGAAGAAGATTGTTGAGGTGCATGTAAACTATTCGTGCTATATGCTAATGCACTTATTACTACCATTTTTTTCGTTAATAATAAGAATATAATGAATATTTAAAGTGTCCTTATTCTGTTGATATAGTCAATTTGTTTTAAAACAGACCGTCTGTAATAGACGGTCTGTTGTTTGTTATGGTTTGCGACTGCTATTCTTTTACTCAACTCATATTATATTTAGTTGAAGTATTGAGAATAGAAGAATAGGAGTAGAAAAATTAATGTTTTTCCAAATAATTTATTGAATAGACTTAAAGGGATAAACAGCTCTCCTATGGTAAGGCTTTTGAGTTTATTCCTGTTTGGGTTTTTTAAAAATTCTTTAAATGTTTGAAAGTTTATTTTATTAATGAAAGACCAACTTGGCATAGCTTTTATGTCTGAATCTATTTTGAAAATGATATGAATACTATGTGTATGAAAGCTGCCTATACTTAAAATAAGCATAAATCCTAAAATAATGAACCAAGTCATTTTTTAGCACCTCCTTTCAGTATTTAATATTAAGATATTAATAACGGTGAGGAAGTGTGCTATTGTCCATGAAAAATATTGAGAAATTGTTGAGGAAACGTTGAGACTGTTGCAATGCAATCGATCGTAGGATAGTTAACTATGCTTGTCCTGTTATATTTGTTAAAAAAGGAAAGAGAACAGTTGCGTAGACTGTTCTCTTAAGGAGCGGAAGTGCTGAACATAAGTGCTGAACATTTTTCAATGACAATGATTCAAGCCTTCCAATTATAGTGTGTACAAATAATTACAATTCATACAAAGAGGCAGGTGTAAATTATTCATACATTAAAATTACTTTATTATAGATTGAGTGTATTACAAAGTACAAAGAGCACTTTTCAAAAGTGCTCTTTGTAAGGCGTACCATTAAGGACTTGAAAGAGGCATCATTGTCAATTCGAAAGGAGATATCTATATACAACATATGAAGATGATTTGAAAGGGTGACGATAAAAACAAAAAGACCAGTAAGGATGTACCGATTGCTCAGATTCAAGGAATTGGAGAGGGGGATTTATATTGTTAGGGAATTTTTTGAATGCTATTCCATTATGATAAACTATGAAGATGAATAATAAGAGTGAAGTTGTAAATTTATCATCTATAGTGTAATCTTCACCATTTGAAATAGGAACTCTTAAAATGTTATCCTGAGAAACTAGATGCGATCAATCATGTTGATAATCAAGTGCTTCGTCCTTTGTAGAACCTGGGGAGGCATATGCCGCTGTAATTCTTCAGTAAACGTAAGCATTTAAAGATTCATAAAGAAATGCTATCCCTTCCTATAATTCTACAGAAAGGATAACATTTTTTTGCTTTATGGGTGCTATAAAACTTTAGCTTGATAGCGCTGTGATAATGCCCCATTTAAACAAATTTCCCTTTTCCATACTGATAATGCCCTTTTTTAGAGTCATCCTATCAGCATGTCGAAGATTAGGAGATTACTTGCAAGAGTCTTGGAATTAATGCAACCGTGCTGTGTTATAATTCTAAAGTACTGACATTTCATGTAGGACTTATAGATGTCGGTTTGACATATGAAATGTAAAATCAATCCGTCATTTTGAAGGTTCAGGCTACCATTATTTAAACTAACATTCACACTAAAAGAAGTACAAGGAGGAAGGTATATCTATTAAAATAGTGAGGTATACCAAATTAGAAATGAACATTAAATTTAATAAAAAAGTAGTAGCATTCACGGCAGGATTAACGGTATTATCTTCACCATTGGTATCGTTTGCAGAGGAACAACAATCAGTAAACAATAAGCAATCTACAAGCCTTCAAGTGCAAGAGAGCACAGACCAAATTCAAACAACAGATGAACAGGCTTTAAAAAGTATTGAAGCTAGTTTTGAAGAGGTAGACGGACGTGGTGGAGGTACTGTCGACAATAAGAAAGCAGATAGTCTTCAACGCTCAGAGGGTATTCATGAAGAAACAGGCACATTAACTGTTCCTAACAATTCAAACAGAACAAAACGTAGTCTGTCTCCCATATCACCTAGCACCTCTAGTACAATAAACGGTGTTCCATTCACTGAATGGATTGTTCCAACAGGTAACGATAATATTCGTCCTCAAAACTACATGAGTCCAAAGTATATTACAATTCATGAGACTGATAATACAAGTGTAGGAGCAGGTGCTAGAAACCATGCTCAATACCTATATAACCAAGCAGTAGGTAACACGGACCGAGCTGCATCGTGGCATTTTACAGTAGACGATAAAGAGATTTATCAACATCTACCATTAAACGAGAACGGATGGCACGCAGGAGACGGTGATGGTCCAGGTAATAGAGAATCTATTGCAATTGAAATCGCAGTTAACAGTGACGGAAACTACAGTAAAGCAGTAGATAACGCTAAGAAACTTGTAGCTTATTTAATGAAAGAAACTGGTGTACCGTTAAATAACATTGTAAAACACCAAAAATGGAGCGGTAAAATCTGCCCTGCTAACATGATTAATAATGGGCAATGGGATGTATTCGTAAATAGCGTTGAGGGATATTATAATAATCTTTATCAACCAAAAGATGACATTACAGGAGGTTGGTATGAAGAAGCTATTCGAGAGTTAAATAGAAGAGGTATTATGATAGGGGAAGGAAACGGAGTTTTCGCACCCAATAGAGCGATAACAAGAGCCGAATTTGCTCAATTAATCTCTAAATCTCTAAACCTGCCAGCTGGAGATGCTTCATTTAAAGACCTAAACGATGCAAATTCAACTTTACGAGATGGTATTAAACGTACTGCAAGTGCAGGTATCATTCAAGGTAGAGGAGATGGTTATTTTGACCCAAACACACCTATTACAAGAGAAGAATCAGCAATTATTGTAAACAAGGCTTTACAGTATAAAGGTATATGGGGACCAGTTGTAAATCTACCATTCTCAGACAAAGACCAAATTAGCTATAAAGAAGATGTACAAAGATTGTATGGCTTAGGTATTGTCAAAGGTAAGGGTGAAAATCAATACGACCCTAAAGGAACAACAACTCGTGGTGAAACAGCAACATTCATTCTAAATATGCTACAAGTAATTGAAAATGGCAGTGTTGAAAAGGTAGTTGGAACGGCTCAAATTAATGGTATTGGGGTAAATGTTCGAAGCGGGTCAGGTACAAACTATTCTATTGTTAGAAAGACAAGTAAAGGCGAAAAAGTTACAGTATATGAAGAAAAGAATGGTTGGCTAAGAATTGGAACAGGTCAGTGGATTTATTATGACTCTAGTTATATCGATTATAACAGATTATAAAAGACTAAATACTTAAAAGAACAGGTCATATTTGGATATATAACTTTCTCTCAGGTTGTGAAGAAGACTTTCTTCACAACCTGTTTTTGTGACTGGCCCCTCTATTACCTATCAATACTGATGAAAAGAGGAGAAGGAGAGATTCATTATGGTGCTGGAATTGGGAAATCATCGTAATTAGCGTGTATGCAATTAGAGGCTAAGGTTTTTCTGATAATTAAGTGGAGGTCACTATACGTACCCATCCAGCCCATATTTTGAAATATTTTAAAACGAAAAAATGAGCTGGATGGGTAAAAGTTAGCACAAAATTTCGTTCTGAGGGTACTATAAAACCTTCGCTTGATAGAAAAGAGATAACATTAACTTTGTTGCCTAGAATTGCTCGTGCTAGATGTGGGTAGATTCAAAATTTATAGGCTTTATTAATCATCATTTGATTCACCTTCATTTTGGTAGGTGTCTCCTTGGTTAAAATGATAAAAAATGCAAAAAGAACTTGTAGGCATCACTACAAGTTCTTTTTTAGATAATATAAAAAGGTGAAACAAACTATCTCATTACTCGTAACAGGGAAACTATCTTACTTAAGGCTTGGTTTCATTATATAACAAATATTAACATGCAGCGTTTTAATGTGTGAAAATTACGTGAATTAGCAAACGAAATTTCATCTCTATTCGTTAAGAATTCCACTTATTCGTTTTTTAACACCTTTAAATCAACGTTGAATAGATTAACAATATTTGCTAAAATAATATTATGATAATGCAATATACAGCAATTTATATAATAGAAAGATAAAAAAATTACATATCACTAATTGAACGCTTAGCCGTTGATTAATGGAGTAAGGTAAATAACGAAGTACATTTAATATACAATTCTTTCCGCAGCATAAGATACGTAATTAAGACATTTGATAGAAATAGAGTGCGAATAATGAGAAAGATGCTGACTTGTGGGTTACACTAATCAACTTGAAATGTTATAGGGGTGTACAAGTACTACAGCCAAAAAGTGATCTGTAATGAATATCGAAGAGGCTTACGCAAAGTTATATGTGAGTCTATGTGCGAAGGAAAAGGATAACGTTTATAGGAGGAAGCATGAGGGGGCAATTTAATATATGTAACGGGGGAATAATATTATGAAATTTAATACGAAATTATTAAAGAAATTACTTGTATTAAGTGCAACGTCTGTATCAATTTTCAGTGCCTGCTCTGCAAAGGAAGATGGGGATTACAAGCCATATAAGGAACAAGACTCTATAGAAGTCGCAAAGGTCGAAGAGGAGAAGTCTAATCCCCCTAAGATTGTAGAGAAGAAGTCCACTCTGCCTAAGGTCAAAGAGGATACAGAAGAACCTAAGAAGAAAAAAAAGCTACAACAAGTGGAGGAATCTAAGAATAAAGATGAGGAAATTAATGACAAATATCCGCATTATAAAGATGTACATGAGGACGCATCAACAGTATCACTAGAACAGTATAATCAAATCAAGGTTGGAATGCCTGCGGACAAAGTCATAGAGATAGTAGGAAAGCCTGGATCCAGCGAAACAACTAAATTGTTCTCTATCTATATATATTTAGGTCACGGTGGACACGGTTCGATGACTATAAAGTTTGATTCTAATAGAAATGTAACGAACAAAGAGCAAGATGGTCTTAGCAATACTGCAGTTAAAGATGAGAAGGCTAGCAAAGAACATGAAGATCCTAATCCTGAATCTGTTAAGAAATCTAGTGCTATAATTCCAAACGATTTTTGCGGACATGGACATGACGAAACGAAGGAGCTAGCGCACGACTGTGAAAAAATTACTGATAAGAAGGCATATAGAAGATATCAACTACAACAAAAGAGAGAAGAGCGAAAAAGACAAATTAGGGGCGAAGAACAGGAATTAATTGATTACGATCAGGGGGATGCAGCTTACAAGGAGCAGCAGCGCATTTACGAAGAAATACAACGTAGAACAGAAGAAAGGGGATCGGTTGATTACGATTACGATCAAGTTAGAGCTCTTAACAAAGAAAGACAGCGTATGTACGAAGAAATACAAGAGTGAGATGAAGAAAAAGAGTGTAAAGTGTAAACTAAAAAAGCTAAATGGTACGAGGAGTATATTTCATAGATAGGAATTTGAATTATTGAAAAATCAAAATATGGAAGAGTAAATAAAAGACGCTAGTTGGCGTCTTTTATTTATCATTATTAGTAAAACTTCACTGGTGATTACTATTAATATTATAATATTTGATCTTGGAATTAACTTATTAGATAATGCTATTGATTGTATAACATCTGACAAATGACTAAAGATAATAAAAAAATTCTTGATACAAAAATCTAAATTGTATAATATATAGGTATATTGTTATTTGTTGAATTCCGTTTATTCCCACGCCTTATGTGTTGTGGTTGAGTTGCAGAAGCAAGTTGTGTTCTTGTTTCAATTTTGAAAGGGCTTCTTTGAGCCGATTAGTGCATATATAGCTTATTTTGTTATGCACATTTTTAATCGACTTGAAGAAGTCCTTTTTATGTTGTTTTCAAGTTGCAGGTGGGATTATTTATGATTCATAACAAAATGAAATAAAATAATGTTTGAATAGTATTAGTAGATCTAAAAGAGTAATCTAAAGAGCCGGATGATATATTGATTGATATAGATAAGTTATTAGGGAGTGCAAATGAAGAACTACGATATAAATCATGTGATGGTAGTTTATACAGGGGAAAAGGAAGAACTAAGTGATATGAATACTTGGAGCTTCCTTTTTTATTGCAATTAGAAATCTGGTAGATGATTATGCATATAAAAATGATTTAGCGGAAAAATTTTATTTAATTTCAATACATAGAAGAAAAAGAAAAAAATAAATTCGTAAAGGGCTAGTTTAAGTACGATTCATTTGAATAATTGAGAGGGGAAATGTATTGGTGAAACGTCTTGTTTCTTGCTGACCAAGGGAATGCAGGATGATTAGTAAGGAGTAAGAGCGTATTACTACTCTCACAAAGGAAATTACATTAGAAAAGGGTCTGTCAGTGTTTACAATTTATTTGTTACATCGGTCTAAAAGAATTTGGATGGAGAAGTAAATGCTAAGTGAGAACATGAATGACATTTCTAGAACTTGAACAATTGTGCTTTTTGTTAATAGTGAAAATCAGAAGTAGAAGAGGCACAAGCGTTAAAGTGGACTGCAAAAGTGACAGAAAGAGAACAAGGATTAACATTATTTATAAAGATATCTAATAAGAAGTGCTATCGGATTTATACAGAAGGAGGGATAATACCAGAAAATATATGAATGTATATAAAATTTGAGGTGAATCCACCTATTTTCTATACATTAGTTGAATCAAACAATAGATGACTAGGGAGTGTATAACATCCATTTCCCAGTTAAATTTTCTTAGATAAATAGCATGAAATACAGTATGTTCTCACTCATTTGTATAAGGATAAAATAGCCTTTTATTTTATGCAAATGAGTGAAACAGAACGATTCACCATATAAGAATATTCGACTATAATGAAACACTGTACGTCATTGTAATATTAAGATGTTTTAAGATTAAAGTGATTATTAGTCATAAAATATGAGTTTCGAGACCTCAGCAAAATATTGCAATGCTTTATATACATGAGATTGTAAAAATTATTTTATTAAAATTACTGGAGGCTGATGAAATATGATAATAGATCATATAAGCAACAATGTAGTAAAAAAATTGGAACAAACGGTGCGCTATGAAAAGAAACAGGTACAGGTATTACGTGTAAGTAAAAGTAGTTCTAATATGCACGCTTACATGATTTTCCCAGAATTCTCAGAGGTTAAAATTTCAAATACTGAACTGGATGAATATATAGAAAATCTATCAACAAGTCTGAAATATGTCATTGATCGCAAGTTAAGTCTACAAGAAATTGAAAAACAAAATCATTCTTTCATTATGACATGCGCAGTCGAGGAAGATGGTGTTATAGATGATGAAACGATTCATTTTAATACGACGTATGTTAAGCCACCTACACTTGCGAGTAAGGTATTTAAGCTAGTGTGTGGTTTAGGAAATCGTTTGAATAGCTTAAAAGAGTTACATATAACAGTATTAAATAATAATATTAATCGAATTGAAATAGAGTTTTTTAATGAAAATGAAACATATGTAGCAGTAGAAAAAGAAGAAATTGCAAATGCGATTATGGGGGCATATACAAAAGCCAATATCTATTATTTCGCAGATCTCCGTTATGTTGCAGAAGGAAATGAAATCAAATTAAAGAGCATTAAGCCAAAATTAGCGGGTGATGTGTTGTGAAGCGAGAAAAAGGGATGATTGGAGTTTTATGTACATTTGTTTTTATGATCCTAGTACTCATACCTTTACATACAGCTCATGCATCTGTAAAAGTGGATTTTAATGAATTGAAAGGAAATGATGTTTCTTCATCTTTTAACGAAGGATTAAACAATCGAACAAAAACGACAGAGAAAGACGATTCATTTGGGTCATCAATTATACAAAAAGTTGAGGGTATGTATGCACCAGCTTTTAAAGTAGGGGTAAATATCTTTTCTATCTCTTTCATATTAGGTGTTATTGTCATGGTTATGGCGTTAATTACAAAGAATGGTCAATGGATGAAATGGGCAACAGGGAGTATGATTTTCTCGTTCGTTAGTATGATGGCAATGAGATTAAGTGTATATTTCTTATTTAGTTCGGATGTATTTTCGTTTATGAACATTTTTACGGATTTTTTAGACCTGTTTAAAGCAACAGCACTTTTTTTTACACCCTTTATGTTAATTGCAGGAATTCGTTTACGAAGAATTCATGAGAGTACAAAACAACCTGAGTATTATCGTTGGTCTAATCGCGTTATAACGGGATCTTGTTTACTATGTATGTTAGCCGTACTGGCTCCATGGTTATTTGCGAATATGTAAAGAAATATATATAGATGCAAAAGGTACTGAATGTTCATTCAGTACCTTTTATCTACCCATCTGATTTTTCCTTTCATATTCTGCAAATATCTCCTCTGATATAGGGGATAATTCGTTCGATTTTTAATCGTTTTTTTGTTGTAAAGGATTTCCATTTGTAGAATGAACAGAACTTGTAGTAGAGCTGGTATGCCTGCAAAACAGACGAGGAAGATAGAAACTAAAATAATATTTAAATTAGAAATTCATACCTCGTATTTAATAATAACTTAATTTATTTTGATAGGAGTGCTTGTTTTGAAAAGAAATCGAGAATATACCGCTTTACGTAATTCTATCTTGATAGGTTGGCTGCTCACAATTATTGTTATGGGCTTATCTATCTATTTTTCTTCTATTGTATATTTACTAATTGGATGTTTCATTTTGTCATTGAAATATGGATTAATGGGCACTATAAAGAATGTAGAAAAGCGTTTGCCAACCTGGGCTAATTTTGGAGTGATTGAAAAACCAGTGAATCGGAGGGTGACAAGACCGTTTCAATTTCGGGGCGGACTCATTGTTTCATTAGCATTAGGATTCATAGAGATGGTGATAAAAGGTTTATGTATCTCATATTATATTTTAGGATTAGAAACCCATGTATATCGTTTAATGCGTAGAAACACAAGAATGTGAAAAGGGGACTTAAATTATGAAAGTATTAATATTTGAATTAATTCTAATTGTGCTTCTGATACCGATAAACATTATGGTAAAAAAACATGCTCCAAAATGGAAAGGAAGAGCTGGAGAAAAGATGGTAAAACGTATATTAAGAAAATTAGATCACGAAAGGTATTGGGTGTTACATGATGTGGCGGTTCATACAGAGTATGGTGATACAACTCAAATTGACCATATTGTTATTGCAGAAACAGGTATATTTGTTATAGAGACGAAGAACTACGAGGGTTGGATTTATGGAAGTGAGAAGGCAGCAAGATGGACACAAGGTATTTTTAGAAAGAAACACTCTTTTCAGAATCCATTTAGACAAAATTATAAGCACATGAAAACAATTGAATGGGTGATGGAACAACAGCTGCCGTGTATTTCTATTGCAGCGTTTCATCCAAAATGCAGCCTAAAAAGAGTAAATGTTCATTCTAAAGATAAACATGTCCTATATTATAACGATCTAAAAAAATGTATCGAATCCTATATTGATGTGAAATTAACAAAAGACGAGGTTGAGCATATTTACCAGACTATTTTGCAAGCAAATATTACTGATAAGGATACTGAAAATAAACATGTGAAGTATTTACAGAATAAGTTCGCTAAACAATAAGAAACGGAGAAAGGAACAATGTTATATATAATAGGATTTTTGGTAATCATCGTAGTAGTTATTCGTCTTAACGTGAAGTATTACCAGTTAAAAGGTAACCCAAAAGATTTTGTGATGAAAAAGAAGGATTAAGGATTTATTTTAGAAATAGAGGTAATAGAATACATATAGTATTTTAGCCATCAACAAAGGTCATAAGAACCGTTTTACGATCGATAAATACATACATTACTATATTTTATTAATGAATTTAAGTGATAAAGTAAATAAAAATAAACAGGAGGTTTAGTTGTGAAAGAAGTGTTAGATGTAGAAACGTATTTAAAGAAAATGAAGAATCAGAAAATAAATTATGATAAAGTATTAAGAAAAATGATTAATGATTGGGAAGCAAGGAACGAAAAACCAAAGGTGTTACTTCATTCATGCTGTGCTCCTTGTAGTACTGCTTCATTGGAATTTCTTGCAGAACATGCAGATATTACGATTTTTTTCTCGAATTCGAATATCCATCCGAAAAGTGAGTACATGCGACGCTCTAATGAACAAAAGATCTTTGTAGAAAAGTTCAATGATCGTACTGGGCACACAGTAGGATTTCTTGAGGATGACTACCGTTCAAATGTATTTTTTAAAATGGTAAAAGAAGAAGGTTTGGCAGAAGAGCCAGAAGGCGGGCTTCGTTGTTCAGCTTGTTTTGATATGAGATTGGATCGTTCAGCTGAGGTAGCACAAGAAAAAGGTTTTGATTACTTTGGGAGTGCCATTACTCTTTCTAAAAATAAAAATAGTCAATTAATAAATGAACTTGGAATCGGTGTGCAAAAAAATTATGATCCGCGTTATTTACCAAGTGATTTCAAAAAAAGTAATGGATATCAACGTTCAATTGAAATGTGTAATGAATATGATGTTTTCCGTCAGTGTTATTGTGGATGTTCATTTGCAGCAGAGAAACAAGGTATAGATTTAAGATCGGTGAACAAAGATGCAATACATTATCTGAAAGAAAATAATCTTAGTTTAAAAAAATAGATTTAATGGAGAGAAATTCGATGTAAGATTAACCTATGATTTACATACGAAACGCATTATGTTTCTAAAGGAAAAACGTAAAAAGCTAAAATAGTTCGGGAATAACTCCTTACTGGTTAAAGTTCTAGAGAAGTAAAAACCAATAAGGAGTGTTTTCTTAATCTCGCATTGCCCCTGCCTCTCGGGAAGTCATTGCTCCTTGTCCTGCTCTTACATCATTTTGAATTTCTTGTTTCACTTTTTGTGCATCTGTTTCAGCAAAATCTGGTTTCATAACAGAACCAGGACTTTTTATAGCTTTTTTACGATCTTGCATACAAACCCTCCTCGATTTAACATTTAACAATCTTAGTATTTACAAAAATACACTCGTTATACTCCGAGTAGTATATTGTTTATTGAAGAAAAAATTGATTACTATAAGGTGGTAGAGGAACATAGGGAATAACAATCTTCCATTAATATCTCTCTCAAAAGTTTAGAGAAATATCTGAGGGGAAAACGCCTTTCTCTCTGTGGAAATATAAAGGAAGAATAGTGTTTTTTAATTTTGGATACAATAGTCTAATTATGCAAATAACCACTTGTTAAGGTTATTAGTAAAAGTGGGATCCAAGAATGACTAAATAGGGAATCTAATAGGTGGATATGGAAAAATTTAATTCAATATAATAAAAAACCTTTATTTAAGGCAATTAGACTTGCTTTAAATAAAGGTTCCATCAAAAAATCACTATCAATTGTTAGTTTAAAACCAAATTGAAGTGTATATATTTTATTGGGAAATCGCTTTATAGACATCAAGCAAACCATTACCAAAAAAACTTTTATTAGTAGGGGTATCATTGCTAACTCCATTTTTATAAAGATATCTCACGGCCTTATCTGGATTTTTTTTAAAATTATTTTTATCAATAATTAATGCTAAAGCACCTGACACTTTTGGAGCGGCAAGTGAAACCCCTATAGAGAGAGCATAGCCACCACCAGGGGCGGTAGTTAATATTAGTTCTTTTAACATTAACTTATTTTTTACCCACTGTTCTAAACCATATTGCTGAAATAATCTATTATCTCCTCCAGGTGCAGCAATATCTATAAAACTTTCACCATAATTTGAAAATAAGGAGAGTAATTTAGATGGACCAACAGATGAAACTGTTACTATATTTGGCAACTCAGCAGGAACATCTAATACTTCTCCAGTAAATGTTATCCCAGTATTTTCATTTTTTTTTCTAAAAAAATCATTCATTTCCTGCTTGTTAGTAACATCAAGAGCATCATTACCAGCCGCAGCAACTATAATACTTCCCTTTGATTTAGCATATTTAATGGCTTTTCTATAAGCTTTAATTTCGGATAATTCCTCACTAGATTCACCGTCTGAAGAAGATACTATACCATTGATGAGGTATTCGCCTAAACTTAAATTGATAACATCAACATTATCTTTCGCAGCTTCAACTATGGCTTTAATAACCCAAATAGCCTCACTTGCTCCATTACCAAACACTCTATACATTTTAATTCCAATACCAGGAGCAACCCCTTTCATAAAACCATTAGCTGCAACCTGTCCAGCAGTAAAAGTTCCATGTCCTCTTAGATCTATTAGGCGATTTAATTCACCTGTTTCTTGAGATTCTTGCTCTCTAAATCCACCTTTAGGTACTAAATTTTTAGATCCAGGTGAAATGTTATCTTTTAAATCAGGATGATTTATATCAATGCCTGAATCAATGATACCAACAGTTACATTTTTAGTTCCTGGATATAGTCTATAGCTATCACCATTATGGGTTACTTGTTGCATATCCCATTGATTCTCCCATATTTCATTTAAGGGTAGGGGGGAAGAGACATTGGTTGCTACTTCTCTTGAATTAAACGATTGTAATGACTTATTATATGAATCTATATTAGGATCCGAATGAACAATATTCATTGCTTTTTCGGTAGCTTTCACTTGTATAACACCAATCTCTGGGACACTATAGACTACTTGCATATCATATTTTTGAAACTTACTAGCTAGTTTTTGGTTATTTTCATAATTCTTCAACATTATAGTATAATATTGTGATTTATTTTCAGCATGAACTGTAGTAATAGGTATGAAAGTTCCGGAAATCAAGTTAATTAACAAAAGGAATTTAATTATTTTTTTCATAAAATCACCTCTTGATATTTTATGTATAATCCTTAGTTTACTAAATCGTTAATGAAAAGAGATGTTAAGGGAATTAGTGATTTGAAAAATTTATTCACTTTGATATCGATAAAATGTATTTTAGGAATAAGTTCATTAGAGAAGAGAATTAAATAAAAGGGAATGAGTAATTAAATATATAAAGTATTTAATTACTCATTACTATGATTTCAAATTTAAATTATAAATCTTTTTTTGCATATACTTTCAGAGATATTATCATTGATATAAAACCAATAATAATTGAGATGAAACAAGGCATCCATGTTAGGACAGTTGGTGAGAATGGAAAAATACTTTTGAAATCAATATCACTTGATTGTAGTCCCCTTATAAGAGTAGGAGCAACAAAAGGTATTAAAAAAGCAGTTAAAAGTGATATGATTTTGGTTTTGTCATAACCAAATTTAAACTGAACAGGAAGTAGTACACCAAATAAAATACTTAGAGTTAAAAAAGTTATTCCAAGAGCGCTAGCGCTCAGGCTTTCTATACCCGATGGTGCGACAACTGAAATGATTATACGGATAATAGCTGCACAAATAAAAATTACAAAAAGAAAAAGGTACTTCGCTTTTACAAATGCGCTTCGTGTGTATGGGGTAGCACAAAGTAAAGCCGCTCCCTTGTACTGATCCTCAAATTTGGATACCGTTCCGAACAAAATATATTCCATCAAAATAACGGTTAAAAGAAAGCTAACAAGACCGCCATCGTTTAATTGTAATTGTGAAGAAAGATAAATAGGAGCTATAGCAGCAAAAACGAGTAAGATTAGAAAATATTTTTTGACTAACAAAAAGTCTTTCATCACTAGGTTAATTAACATGGATGTTCCCCCCAATATATGAAAGCATAATCTCCTCAATAGTTGGTCTTTCTATTAATACATCAGGCATGAGTCGACGTACATCATCTTTTTTATTAGTAATCCCTTCAAATCCATAGTGAGTTTGATGTAAATTTAAAAAAAGAGGTCTTGTTTGTTTATTAATTAAGCGGTTGTCGCCCTTTACCAATGCATGTGTATCTATTAAAACATCTTTTTCATCATTTACTAAAACTTTTCCATCATCAATTAAAATAATCATATCAGCAATTTTATCTAAATCAGATGTAATATGAGTGGAAAAAAACACGCTTTTCCCCGGCTCTTTCATGAAATCAAGGAGAATATCCATTAATTCACTCCGTACTAATGGATCCAAGCCACTTGTTGGTTCATCCATTATTAATAGATCTGCATGATGGGATAGGGCTAATGCAACTGCAAATTTCATTCGCATTCCTTTGGATAGAGTAGAGATTTTTTGTTCTAGATTTAAGTTAAACTTTTTAATATAATTTTGGAAAACTGTTTCATCCCATTCAGTGTAGGATGGAGCAATAACATTTTTCATTTCCTTTACTGTTAATTCATCATAAAAATAGCCCTCGTCTAGCACAATACCAATTTTGTTTTTAGACTTTCTTTCATGCTTATCCATATCTTTTCCTAGAAAATTAATTTTCCCAGAATCTTTTAAAATAAGACCCAAAATCGCTTTAATTGTAGTGGTCTTTCCAGAACCATTTGTACCGATAAATCCTGTTATACAGTCTGTATTAAGTGAAAAGGTAACATCTTTTAACGAAAAATTTCCGTAAGATTTATTTAAATTATTTACTTCTAACACAACATTCATTTTTCATTCTCCTCCTCTAAAATTAAATCTAAAATTGAATGGAGATCATCTGCATGAATACCTATACTACGAGCCATTTGACAAACTTCAGTAAGTTTAACTTCTACCATCCGGCGTTTGGACTCCATTAACAACTCTAAATTTGTAGGAGCTACATAGGTCCCTTTTCCAACCTTTGTAATAATAAAGCCTTCTGTTTCTAATTCTGCATAAACTCTTTTTGTAGTAAGTACACTTACATGTAAGTCGTTAGCAAGTGAGCGGATTGATGGTAATTGTTCACCCTCTTTTAATTCATTGTTAAATATGGATTCCTTAATTTGCTCCTTTATCTGTTGATATAAAGGCAGACTTGATACATTACTTAAGACTATTTTCATTAAACAACCTCTCTATCGATGAGTGTTATGTTATGTAATGCACACCATACACACCATACACAGTTAACATTATAAATTATAAAAAGCAGTTTAACAAGATATACTGCGATTAAATAACTTTTCATAAATAAAATTTTTAGTATCAGTTAATAAAGATATTTGTTATTTTAAATAAACCAAAAAGAAAGTTTTGTAAATATATGTCACAAAATATTAAAGAAACACACACAAAATGTTTGAAATTTTTTGATTGTTTTTAGAAAACATAGGGAGTTATACTTTAGTCGCACCACACAATACAGAAAAGGGGGTAGGTCAAATGGAAACACCAGTAGTACAACCAAGGGACTGGACTTGTTGGAGTTGTTTAGTATGTGCAGCATGTTCTGTGGAATTATTAAATTTAGTTACTGCGGCAACAGGGGCTAGTACTGCAAGCTAATATCCTTTAAGAAGTTTTTTGGTTAAAAGCACTAAGAGAATGAGCACTTTTGGTCAAATTAGACTTTCTAGGAGAAAAATAAATAATCAAAAAGGAGATGTTCTAAATGGAAACACCAGTAGTACAACCAAGGGATTGGACTTGTTGGAGTTGCTTAGTATGTGCAGCATGTTCTGTGGAATTATTAAATTTAGTTACTGCGGCAACAGGGGCTAGTACTGCAAGCTAATATCCTTTTAGAAGTTTTTTGGTTAAAGGCACTAAGAGAATGAGCACTTTTGGTCAAATGAATTTTCTAGAAGAAAAATAAATAACCAAAAAGGAGATGTTCTAAATGGAAACACCAGTAGTACAACCAAGGGATTGGACTTGTTGGAGTTGCTTAGTATGTGCAGCATGTTCTGTAGAGTTATTAAATCTAGTTACTGCGGCAACTGGAGCTAGTACTGCAAGTTAAAATTTAAAAATGTGAGAGTGTTTATGGTGAAATTAAATTAGGACTTATTCTAATGACAAACAGTTATGTTAAGAATAAGTCCTATAAATTTATCGAAAACGAGTATGGGATTTTTGTAATACATAAACTAAAAACAAATTTAAATTTTATAGGAGATGATTAAAGTGAATGGCTATTTATTTTGGAAAGAAAAGCTAGAAATAAGAAAATTCACATCAAATTATGAATCTATGTTGGTAGTTCATAAAAACCCAAACGAGAGCGCTCCCACACTCAAAAACGAAAATACATTTACGATAAATAAAACCGCCACTGAAATTATTGAGTTAATTGATGGTACTAAAACATATGGACAAGTTGTATCTTTCTTGTCTTTAAAATACAGTGAAGATCCAATAAGTATTGAAAAGAAATTAAATGCATTTTTAAATAATGTATCCAAAGTTTACAATATGAACATTGGTACGCAAGAAGAACCTATAAATGTACCAGTTAATTTAATTGAAGAACAGACTATATATCCAAAAGTGGCTTCAATTGAAATCACAAACAGATGTAATGTAAGATGTCGTCATTGCTATGGAGATTTTGGAGCAGTAAAGCCAAAAGTAATGAGCTTAGATCAAATAAAATCCTTATTAGATGACTTAAATAATATAGGAGTGAAATTAATTGAACTTACGGGCGGTGATATAACAGTACATCCAAATCTAAAAGAGATATTGTTATATGCACTTAACTTGGATTTTTCTCAAATAACACTGTTGACCAATGGTATAGCTCTTTCTGATAAAGTTATGGACATAATAATAAAAAATAAGTCGAAAACATTTGTGCAAATTGATATGCATAGCTTAGATGATAATTATTTGACTTGGTTCTTTAAAGTTCCTAATACACTTCATAAAATTAAAAATAACATAATGAAATTAGCCGAAAATGATGTTCGTTTACGGATCGCCACAATAGTTACACATTTGAATGTGCACGAGGTAGAAGATATAGCTGAATGGGTACATAATTTAGGGATTGATAGTATTGGGGTATCTCCAGTAATACCCATGGGAAGAGCCTTAGGATGTAGTGATCTTTATTTAAATGAAGAGGATGTTAAAACATATGGTGAAGCATTGTTGAAAATAAATAAAAAATATCCTAAATTTGTTTCATTATATGAAGGTGCGCGCGCTGAGATTAGGAATTGTGGTGCAATAACATCACATATTGTGATTGCGCCTGATGGTGAAATTAAAATGTGTACTATGCATAGTTTAGATGATTTGAAAAACAGTATAGGTAATGTTTTTGAACAGAATATTAAAGATATTTATGATGAAAAATTCAAATACATTAATGCATTTTTTAACTTACAAGCACCTCAAATGGACTCTGAGGAATGTAAAGAGTGTGAAAATAAACGTTTTTGTAGTACATGCTTCTTAAGAAGCTTTATAAAAGCACAAGAAATTGGTGATAAATGTAAATGGTTTAAAAATCATGTCCCTGAAATAATTAAGGAGCCATTAATGGTAGGGCAAAATTAGTATGATTGGATGAGATGAATATTGTTAAGTTTCTGAGGATAAACCAATATAATTCCATAGATAATGCGTCGGGATAAGGTCTCAAGATATCTATGGAATTATATAAACCTCATTATATTGATTCGTAAATTAATATAATAAATAGACAAAGGAGGAGAAAGAGGGTGAATAAGAAGATAAATAAACAAGATGAAATTCAAATTTCTTATAAAGAGTTATTATTTTTATATCCGTATTTGAAAAATACAAAAACTTTGTTAGCTTTTGGTTTAATTGGGATGGTTATAGCTTCTTTGATTATCGCACCGATACCATATATTATTGGCTATATTATTGATAAAGTTATACTATTAAACAAAAGCTACGATCAATTATTAAAAACAACTCTTATACTCTTATTAATTTATTGTATTAACTATTTAATATCGATAGGTTATGAGTATTTATTTACTCGTGTACAACAAAATGTAGTTAATGAAATTCGATTATCTATGATAAGTAATATTATAGATGCGCCTCTTTCTTATATTAATCAGAAGGAGAAAGGTTACATTCTTAGCAGAATTGCTGAATCTGGTAATGTAAGTGCATTATTTTCTCCCAATTTATTAAGGGTTTTTTCAGGTATATTCGATTTTTTCTTTGCTTTATTTATAATGTTTAATTTAAGTGTTAAACTTACAGGTATCATAGTAATTATTATCCCAATATATTTTGTAATATCCAAACATTCATCTAAAATGATATCAAAAAGTACCACAAACGTATACGAGTCATCGGCAGTATTAAACGCAGAAATGTATGAAACCTTAAATGGAATAGAGGATATAAAATTATTAAACGGTAAAAATATACAAACCAATAAGATTAAGAGTAAATTAAATAATGTAATTAAAAGTACGCTAAAACAAAGTTTACATTTTATTTTCTTTATGCAAAATTTAATAGTAACAAATAACTTTGTTACAGTAATAGTATTACTGGTATCAGGTATTTTAATTTTACAAAACCAGCTTACTATAGGGGTGTATACTTCATTTTCAATTTATATGGCTAAACTTCTTGCGACTACCCAAGCTTTAGGCAGCTTAGATATAACTCTAAAACCCGTGTGTATTAGTATTAAGAGAATTAAGGAGTTCTTCAATTTAGATGTTGAAAATACACTAGGTACAAATATAATGAAAGAACCAATTAATTCAATAGAATTTAAAGATGTTTGTTTTAAATATAATGGAAATAGTGATTTGATATTTGATCATTTAAACGTGCAAATTGAAAAGGGTGACAAGTTATTAATTGATGGTATAAATGGATCAGGAAAATCTACCTTTATAAAATTATTAACAGGTTTATATCAACCTGAAAGTGGAAAGATATTGATAAATAATATTGACTATAACTTAATACATAAAGAAAGTGTTAGAGATAGAATAGGTATAGTTTCACAAAATATATTTTTGTTTAAAGGAACTATATTAGATAACATATTATATGGACAAACAAATAAAACGAAAGAAGATGTAGTTAAGTTAATGAAAAGGTATCATTTAACATCACATCTCAACAGATTTGAGAATGGATTAGATACTATAATTGTACAAGATGGTTCCAGTGTTTCAGGAGGTCAAGCACAATTTATAGCCTTTTTAAGGGCTATCCTCACAAAAAGGGATATAATAATATTAGATGAAGCAGCATCTAATTTACATATTGATACAAGAAATCTTATGTATGAGATACTTCAAAATTATAATCTTTGTAATATATTAATTATGATTTCACATCAGCAAGATGGCTTGTATTTTCTCAATAAAACATTAGAACTTACACATGGTAATAAAAGAGTTGCTTTAAATGGTAGTATGCTTTAATCATCATGCTTTCATAGAAGGGAGCATCCTAATTATGTCAAAAATGAAACTTATTAATTTTGATACATATAGAAATTCAATAGTTTTATTTGAGAACACTGGCGAGATTATATCAGTGTCAGCTCATTTTCAATTTTTTGAAGGAAGTGAAAGCTATATTCAAGGTTTTATTGATAATGAAGAAGTTATTCACTTTAAATCTAATAATCCTGGTCCAACTATTTCTATATATCGATTTACGCCTAAGAATATTACCAAATTAATTATATCAAGTGAAAATAGAACACATGGAATGGTCACATTGTATACTTCAGAAATATAGCTAACATCTAAATTTTTTAATAGTTAATACGATGAAGTCTTGGATTAAGATCGTTTGTATAACATTATTTGTTTTTAAATAGCAGCTATATAATCAAAAAAAGGAATCCTTTATTATAAGGTATTCCTTTTTTTGATTATAATATTAAATTTATTATAGGGCTTCTTTACCCATCGGCATTTAACTAAAGCGAAATTGTAAACCTAAAATAACATTATCCATTCCTATAATTCTACAGAAAGAAAAGTGTATTTTTTACAAAATGTATGTGATGTCACGAATAATTAAAAAGTTATTCAATAAAAAAGCTAACTGCCGCATTTAAACATATTGAAAGTAACTAATTTAGTTATATATCAATCAACCACGTCCAGCTTGGAAAGATGGATATAGCGACATACCACCATCAGCAAACAGTGTAATACCTGTTACATAGCTCGCTTGTGAAGAAGCAAGCCATGCTGCTACCGCTGCAATTTCTTTCGGTTCTCCGATATATCCCATAGGAACCATACTTTCAACATCGGCACGTTTTTCTGGATCCGCAAATTTTTCAGCATTAATCGGCGTATTCATAGCACCAGGCCCAATATTATTTACACGGATTCCTTTTGGTGCATATTCTAGTGCTAATGTTTCTGTCATTAGCTTAACGCCACCTTTACTTGCTGCATAGTGTACAAATAATGGCCATGGAATTTGCTCGTGAACGCTTGACATATTAATAACACTACCTTTAATATCATGCTCAACAAAATATTTAATTGCTTCCCGGCTCCCTAAGAAAGCCCCTGTTAAATTCGTAGCAATTACCTTATTCCAATCACTTAATGGCATTTCATATGAAGGTACTGCATTTTCAATACCCGCATTATTAATCATGACATCCAGTGTACCAAATTCTTTCACAGCAGATTTAACGAGATTGATAACATCTGATTCAACTGTTACATCTCCTTTTACCGCAATCGCTTCTCCACCTGCTTGTTTAACTACTTGTACTACCTCATTTGCTTCTGATTCGTTTGAATAATAATTAATTACAACTTTGGCTTGTTCTTCTCCAAAACGAATTGCCATCGCTCTTCCTAATCCTGTGGATGCACCCGTAATAACAACAACTTTCCCTTTTAAATCTGTATACATAATTTTTTCCTCCTTTTTATCCTTTAGCAATTCCTAACATAATGCCAGCTGCAATAATGAAGATAATTCCAATGACAATCGCAATAAATTGTCGTTTTGTTTTCTTTTCACCTAATATAAAAATTCCACCTAAAGTTGAGATCACGATCCCCATTTGGGAAAGGGAAAAGCTTGTTGCCACCCCTACACGCGGTTGGGAAATAAATAAAAACATATTTCCTGCTGCCCAAATTAAACCAGGAATAATATTGCGAATCGCATATTTATTAAATGGTTGATGCTTAAAGGTTAGTAGAATTCCACCTAACACCATACCAATGGCTTGTGGTAATAACGCTGACCATCCGTCTATACCGAATAGGCGGATAATTACCACATATACTAAGTAACCAAGAGTTGAAATTAATAACATCACAATCCCTTTTTTGAAATTTCCTGTTTGTTCATCGTTTTTCTCCTCTTTGCTTTGGAGAGATGTGAGAACGATTCCAATTATGATACAAAGTAGTGCCAGAACACCTAATACAACAGATGTTGTTGTTGACCATTCATGAAATACAATGACCCCAAATAAAGTAGTCGAAACTAATTGCATCCCTGTTGAAATAGGCATTGTTTTAGAAACCCCAATTAAATCAATACTTTTCAATTGATTGGCTTGTCCTAATGCCCAAAATAGGCCAGATATAATCCCGACAATTATCATCACGGGCGTCAAAACGGGTTTTATAAAAATATAAACACCAATAGAAAAAACTAGAGCGCCAAGGGTAGTTCCAAGTATTTGACTGTAAGGACCGCCTCCTAGTTTAACGTTGAAGAGTACAATACTTCCCCAAAATAATGCTGGTAAAATCGCTAATAAAATATCCATTTTTTCTAACCTTCCTAAAACATATTTATTAAGTTGAATGCTTGTACGAGATAGTATCTTTGTGTCGAGGGAATTATTTTAGAATAAGAGAAATTTTTCGTTTTTCTACCCGTAATATTTGTTTACCCAAAATAAAAGTAAAATAACATCATGTTGAAAAAGAAAATAACTAGCACGAAATAAAAAAAGTTATTAGAAAGAATATGCCCAATACAATTTCAAGTTTTGAAAATAGGAATAATGGAGAAAAACTTGATGCAAAATTAAGCTATGTTATACAAAAACAAAGCATTATGTTTATACATGAGAAAAAGAAATAATATCGTAAAATCTTTAATTTCGTATATAAAATTAATAAGAATTATGATATGATGAAAGTAACAAAATACTTCTAAAACTATCTTGCAAAAGGACACACCTACGCATACATATGCGATAGGTGTGTCCTTTTTTATTTGTTTTTAAGATTTCAAGACTGAAAAGGGGGATGTATATTGTGTACCAGTAATATAGCATCTACTAATGTTTCTTTTGAAAAATTGAAAAGTCAGGAAGAGAATGAAAAAAACATAGTGTCAATATGCCCGAATTGTAAGAAACGCTCATTTAGAGCACTTTATAATGATTATCCAAAATGGATACAGTATTGCCTATGTTGTAATTATCGAGAAGTAAATACAATAGAGAGTCCGTTTGTTTATTAGATGTAGCTATTTACGTATTTTGATTAGGAGGAAGAATTTCCGATATGAAAATATGAATTAAGGCTATTTGTATAACATCATTTGTATTTCAAATGACAGCATATAGCAATTCGACGCAAACAAAAAATGATTCGAGACCTGTCCAAGCAGTACAAAACGGAATACAACAGCACGTAGAAGGGAAAGGTATTGTTGATATTCCAGGGGATTATAAGGGGAAATTAAAAGACTTAGAGACCGTTAAAGGGAAGGTATTACATATAAAAGACAGAGATACAATAGACGTAAACGTAAAGGGGCAGAAACAGACGGTAAGGTTACTGTTATTAGATACCCCTGAGTCTGTATCTCAAAAAATTCCACCACAAAAGATGGGAAAAGAACCATCTTCCTTTTTAAAGAAACAACTAGAAGGGAAAAGTGTAACATTTGTTTATGATCGGGGACCAAAAGAAGACAAATACGGTAGAAAATTGGCTTATGTATTTTGCGATGGAATACACATCAACGAATTAATGGTCAAGTCGGGTTATGGGATTATAGCATATATTTCTAGACCTAATACTACAATTCTATCTGAAATGAAAGAAGCAGAAAATGAAGCAAAAGAATCAAAGGTTGGCGTATGGAGCATTAAAGGCTTTGTAGATGAAAAGAACCAGCATTATAACCGTAAAGATGCAGCTTAACACCCTAACTCATTGCAATACAAATATTTGTGCAAAATGGAGGTTTTTTGAATGAATGAAAACAAAAGAAATATGCTCTTATCCTTTATCATTTCAATTTTATTTATTTTCGCGAGTCTATTGCCATTTAGTAATAATGAATATGTGTATGTTATCTCCAAAATTGGTGCTGCAGCAGGTGTAATAAATATTGTGATGATGAGCGTTTTCTTGTATTTTCAAAGCAAAAAAACGGGATATTTATTAAATTGGTAATTAAAGCTAAATAGTTTTCCTTACTCATATCCTTTTAAGTTTGGTAAGGAAAGCCGAAAAGGAGTGTGAAAGGTGAGTCAAGTACCTGGATTTTTAAAGTTTGTTTTAGCGAAAGAAAGACGGTATGTATATTTAGTTGTAGGAGAAAAGAAAAACAAAAAAGTACATACACACATGGTATATAGATTTGGTTCGCTAGAAAAAGCATTAGAAACCATGTACGAAATGCGTGGTGATTTTGAAAATCTTTTCCCTCTAGAATTAAAAGAGAGGGGATACGACTGAGAAGATATCAATGATTGGATACTTTCTATTGAAACAGGGTACTCGAAACACGGAAATAAACTAGTCATATACTAGCAAATGTTTTGTATTTTAAAAAATAGGTGAGGCGAAAATAAGATGTTGATCATTCAAAAGTATCACATTGTAATTGCTTGGACGATAGCTACTAGTGCAATGTTAATTAGTTTGTTTTTTAGTGAATGGATGAAGCTGCCGCCATGTGATTTGTGCTGGTACCAAAGAATGGCCATGTATCCATTAGTATTAATATTGGGGGTAGGGATATATAGAAAAGATTCGCACGTAAGCACGTATGCATTTCCATTTGCGTGTATCGGTTTAATGTTATCTGTATATCAAATTACAATTCAAGCGTTTCCTAATAGTGAGATGCAGATTTGTTCAGTAGGAGTTTCTTGCACAAAAGATTACTTAAATTTATTCGGTTTCATCTCGATACCTATGCTATCTTTTGTTGGATTTTTAGCTATCATAATACTTCTATATATTAAATCTGAGAGAGACAAAAGAATAAACAATACAGCGATTATGAACAATATGCTCGAATAAACAAAAAATACCTATAAATAGATAAAAAATATAAAGAAATTAAAAAAGGAGAAATAAAAAATGACAACAATGCAAGTAAGTAATGAAATGTACAAAATTCCAGAGGCGGATATAGAACTATTAAAAATTATGGCCCATCCAGTTAGATTACAAATTGTGAAGGAGCTAGAACGCCACAAAATTTGTAATGTAACACAGTTAACAGAGCTATTAGATGTTCCTCAATCTACCGTATCTCAGCATTTATCTAAAATGCGTGGAAAAATTCTTCGCTCAGAAAGAAGAGGATTAGAGATGTATTATCATATTGTGAATTCCAAGGCATGTCAGATTGTCGGAGTATTAGGTATTTAATTCTACATTGAAATAGGATGATAGAAAGAGTGTTGTTAAATATAGCTGCAAAAGATGATGTACTGCAGAATGATAAATTCACAAGCTTAAAGTTTAGTCCTTCTAATAATGGAGGAGCTGACTGTGGTGAAAAATTGATATAGGAGTTACTAAAAAAGAGTGCAGTACATGTGCATTCTTTTTCTTTGTGCCATAGCTACAATAGATAAAGTATTTTGTTTTGCTATGCGAAAACGATATTTTTGACTTTTTAAGCAAAGAAAATATTTAGTTTACTGATTTGTATAGTTAGAATTAAAGTTTAGAATATTCTGTGTCAACATTATCAATTTACTATAGTTTCCAATTATGTAAAGATAGAATTGATTATAATTTTCCGTAAATATTAGATTGAAAACTATTATAAGGGGAATTTGAGTATTTATAGCTTGTTTATAAACGATGATTGGGGGATACAGACAATAGGGTGATCAAGTACTGGTAGAATTTATTAAACGAAATGAGGTGACTTTAACTTGAGAGAAATTGCGAAAAAAGTACAAATGTTACGTTTACAGGAGGAGCATTCCGGGCGTAAGGCAGACGCAGAACAGTATTCTTCCAAGCGATGTAAAATAGAAAGAGAGGGTATTAATTTAGAAAAAAATAGAGTTAAAAAACGAACTCAAAAATTTCAAACGTCAGAAGAAAAATGGGACATAAAATGTAAAAAAGCAGTACAATTATTTAATCAAGGAGAGGAATATCCAACTATTGCAAAAAATCTGAAGTGCAATGTGAGTGGTTTGTATAGAGAACTTAAGAAACGGGGCACATTACAAACACCAAAGCAGGTAGCAGTATCTAAATCATTAAAATCACCCATAACATCAACACGAACAAAAAAAACAAATTTTGAGAGATATAAAGAATATTATATGTACAAATAGAAGAATTCATGGCTATAAATCTATACTTAATTCTTTAGTGTTAAAAAGCTCAGATTATAAAAGGTACAATGAAAAAATGCATGTTTAGCAGCAAATCTTCTTACAGTATTGATAGAGCATCTTTTTATTTTTTAGGATATTTTTGCATCTAACAAATATTGAAGGCTATTACCTGTTGCTTAGATCATAAAAATATTCATAAAACTAAATCCTTACTTATATTTGTTGAGTAGTTGGTTAAGAAGAGTTTTTTTGCAAATGTTAAAATAAGAATACTTTGTCCAAAGCAAAAGAATCCCCATGTCATAAAGGATTCTTTTAGGAGAGTTAGAGAGATGTTGTCACTTGACTCATATTGATTTTACGATAAAAAGAAAGAATATTCAATTTTATTATATATTTCTCAATATATTTCTTTTATTTTTATATTATAATTAATTCTTTTTATTGATGTATATCTTTCTGTGGTGAATCCTTTTAATAAGGATTCCTTTTTTAGTGCCTCATATATTAATAATGAGCCACTAGAGTTTAAGATAGTTTATACAACAACTATTGAAATTGCTTGATTATAAGGGAATTGTTGATTTCTATTGCTGGGGATCAGCCCTGAAAATTTATCTACAGTAATAATGATTACAGGTATTCTAACTCCGTTAATTAGAAAATTTGTTATTACTTTTGTGTCTCTATTAATTTTTTATAAAAAGTTTTCTTGTGTATACATTTATATTCTCTTACTCTTTTTAAACATTTTAATCTTTTTAAGTTTCTCTTATAGATGTAAAAGGTTTGGTGTAATTATAATCTTTTTAAATATAGTAGATTTTAAAGATGTTATAAGTGGGGTTCTTATAAAAAAAAGCCCTCACAATGAAGTGAAGACCTTTATTCATTTAATATCCGTCAGTATGGCTATGAGTGTATTGTGCGATTTTATGCTCGTTCAATTAAGATCTTAACCACCATGATTTCCGTGAGCATATTGAATAACATCAATAGCTTTATGTGTTTCTGTAGGGGATTGGGCACCAAACATTAAAGTAAAAATAGTAATTACACCAACTAAACCGAGAATTGTCTTTTTCATTTTAATGCCTCCTTCTCAATAACTTTTTTTCCTGCTTGAGAACATGAATAGAAATAATGACTTGCTTTAATATGGTTATTCTCTTTATAAAATGCAGTAGCAAGATATTCTTCGTATTCCTTAATGAATTCGAAAAGTTCTTGCTCTTTAAAATATGATACGCCTTTTAACACTGTCATTTCAAGTGCTTCGGCAGGAAAACCTCCATTCATTGCATCTAATATTTTAAAATGGTGTAGATACTCTATATTTTCAATCTCTTGACAAACGGAATATCCCTTTGCTATGAGATCTTTGGCAACGGAGTGATTTCCTTCCTTCATGTGTTCCCTTGCCTCAATAAAAAGAGCCTTATAATTGTTAGGCATTTTTTGATTTACTTCTGAAAGATATCTAATGGCTAATGGCGAAAGATTTTGAGTAGCATACATTAACCCTAAATTTTGACGCACCATTAAAATAAATTGTTCTTCGTCTATTTTTTGGAACATATCCATTGCTTTCGTGAAATATTCTTCAGCGAGTTCCCATTCTCTCAAATGAGTACAAGCTAAGCCTATAAGATTATCACAGAATGCTACATTGATCTCATACCCAGCATGTTGAGCAAAGATTTCTCTTGCCTCTGATACTTTTTTATAAGATAATAGCCCTTGATATATGTCATAATGGAAAGCTCCAACTTTATAATAAAATTCCGCTTTTTCCAATTCATCAGGAATGCAGTCTAAAAGTTTTTCTGCTTTTTCATAACTCTCCTTTGCGATTTGGTATTTGCCAATAGTAGAGGCATGAATCCCTTTGAAAAAGTGATAATAATAAGCTAAGAAATTATCTGTAGGCATATCAAAAGCCTCAACTTTGTCAAAACTGCTTTTTGAAACGCTTAAATTATCAATTACAAATTGGTATCTAAAATCTAGTAGTGAGTAGTAGAGTAATAAATCTTGATCCACTTCAATATTATGCATCTTAGAATCAATTATTTCTTTTAATTGATGTGCATTACCTATACGCCTTGAGCGGATTTCAAGATACCAATCGTTTAATAGCTTTGTAATTTCATTAATCCCCTTAGCTGAAACCATCATTATATATTCCCCCATCCTATAAAAGTCTACTAATGTTATATATTACCATTATAGCAAAGTATCCAGTTCGTTTAATTGTATTATATTTATTTTTCAATAAAATTCAGAAAAATAGGTTAATTATGATAACCAAATTATATTTGATTTATAGTTCTCTCATTAACAATTCAAGCAAACGTGATGTGATTGAAGTGAGTCGGAAAATAGCATGTTTGCATGAAAGGGGAATGAATAAATATGAAAGCCTCTCTCTGCTATAATGGCAGCTTATTGAAGTTTTAGGCTAATAATTAATAGACAGTTTTAGTTAAGGAAATTTAAAATCCCTGTCTTTAAAGACAGGGATTAAAAAAAGGGATGACAGTTAACAACTGAAGGTACCATTATATTACCATTATTGGAATTTTAATTCCATGTTTTTATGTTGAGAAATAAATAATATATGATGTAAAAGGTGAGATGAGTAGAGGGTTCTTATAGGTTTAGCAATATGAGAAAGTAAATATTTCAATTAAATTTTTCTTGAAACGAGGAGTGGAAGTATTGTTTTTGCTTAGAAAACATTATTCAAAGTTATGTAGAGATTATGATATGAATAAAAAGAGTCTGGTAAAAAATTATAAGACACCAATTCATTGGAACGGTAAAAAACTGTTTTCGGAATAGGTGTCTTTTTGTATTGAGTAGAATGTATTTTCTCAACAGGAAAAATTGTAATTATCTATAAGTATTACTTATAAGGATAATAGGAAAGTAGAAATTAATAATAAAGGAGAATGCGAAATGTTAACAGTAATATCTAATAATGATCTAGCTAAAATCCGTGAAGAAGATGTAGATGTATTGAAGGTAATGGCGCATCCGGTTCGATTAAAAATCATAAGTGAATTAATACATCATAAAATGTGCAATGTTACACAGTTAACAGAAATATTAAAACTTCCACAATCCACTGTTTCACAACACTTAGCAAAGTTAAGAGGAATCGTACTCCGTGCAGAAAGAAAAGGACTAGAGATGCATTATTATATTGATAATACTAAAGCTCGTCAGATTGTAGAAATTTTAGGACTATAGGTAAATTATACGTAAAAGTTTCCTAGGTCTAAGATAAATCATGTACCATCTAATCGAATTATCGCAGAGGAGTTTGGAATTAACCGTACTGTTCCAGGTGCTACCCAATACATACAAGATCTTATTTCTATCTTTAACCAAAAAGGATGGCATAAATCATTCTATGCATTCCGTGAAGACACATGGACAGGGATGAATTATGAATTGGGAACAGGAAAATTAAAATGGGATGAAGAGGGTAAACCGATGCGTCAAGATAATTCACTCTGGGATGTAATAAAAAAAGATCTACAAACGCATAAATAGTTTAGATTGTTAGGTTTAAGGACTAAATGTAAGCATCTAATTCAAATAGAATTAGATGCTTTTTATTTCAAAAAAATGTGGTCGTAATTGTTTAAACCTTTAAAGTGAAAAAAGTTTTATGAATTTTTTGTGAGATCCCAACCCTTAAATGTTGAAATTTATTTACTTATTTCTCCATTTGGATATATTTCTCCAATTGGAGGGAAGTTTAGAATACAGAATCAAAACATAATAGGCTGTTATCGATGAGTTTATCGTAAAGTTGTTATTTAATGTGTCATCAAATAACATTTATATACAATAATACATAAAGAAAAGGAGATATATATATAAAAATATAGAGTAATAGACACAACTTAAATAGTATGAATAGTTTAGATTGTAAAAACATGAAGAAGAAAACAAAAAATCCTTAAGAGTACTAAGGAAAAATGAGGGAGATAATATGGGGAATAATTCAAAACATAAAACTAGAAAAATACTTGCAGCTACTGCTACAGTAACTATGCTTGCGACTGGAATGATTTCTTCATCAGATGTCTTTGCAGAGGAAACGCAGCAGCAAAAAAATTTATCGACATCACTGCAAAGTGAAAAATCAGTTAAATCAGAAAATAGAACATTTACAGTCCCAGGAAAAGGGGATGTTGAGGTACTGAAACAACAGGAAAGAAAAAGTATGGCATTTAGTCCATATGAACCAACTGGTTTATATGCAAAGCCAAATGAACAAATAACGATTAATGTAGAAGGTAATCAAGATATTCAGGTGTATATTGGAACGTATTCGTATGATGCTTCTTGGAGAGAAGATTCTAAGATAAAATCATTTACATTAAAACCTGGTATAAACACAATCCAATCTCCAAATGGGGGGATGATTTATTTTTATAATAAACAACAAGGTGGTAGCATTCGAACAACAATTACAACAGGTGGAACGACTACGCCTTTCTTTGAACTAGGAAAGCATACGAAACAAGATTTAATAAACATGCTGGACCAGTATCCTAATGCACATGCAGTAGAGTTAAAAGGAGAACGTGTATTAATTACGGCTAGCCCTGCACGTGTTAAGAAATATTTGTTGGGTTCTAATACAGATCCTGTACAACTCTTAAAAAAGATGGATGAAGCTACTCGAATTCAAGACAAAGTAGCTGGATTATCTGAAGAACAAGTAGATAAACATTATGTTCATTACGTAGAAGAAAATCATTCTCCTGATTATTATATGTATGCAACTTCTTATCGAACAGCATATGTAGGAGATGCAATCCAATACGTGTTAGATATTAATAAATTTATAACAGATGGCTGGGGCCCTTGGCATGAGGCAGGACATTTGAGACAACAATCGCCCTGGAAGTTTTATAATATGACAGAAGTACAAAATAATATATACAGCCTTTCTGTAGAAAAAGCATTTAATCAACCATCCAACTTAGAGAAAAGTGGAATTTATCCAAAAGCATTTCAATATCTAGAACAAGTGAATAAAAATTATGATGAAATTAGCGATGTTTTTGTAAAGCTTGTTATGCTTTGGCAACTACAGTTAGCGTATGGAGAGGATTTCTATCCTAAATTACATCAATTGTATAGAGACATGCCTTCAAGTGAACTTCCACAAACTGATGAAAATAAAAAACAACTATTTATGATTTCAGCATCAAAAGTAGCCAAACAAAATTTAATTCCTTTCTTTGAGAATTGGGGATTACGTCCAAATAACGATACAATTCAAAAAGTAGCTGCATTAGGATATCCGATTTTAACAGCAGAGATTTGGAAGGGTACGGATTCTAATCCAATTAAACCAGATATGCCTAATGTAAATAATATTTTAGAAGGAAACCAGTTTGCATGGTCACTAAAAGGAATTAGTGATTTCGAGTTTGCAAAAATCAATTTCAATAAATCAACAGAAGAAATGCAAATTGATTTAAAAGCAGGCGTACCACATCATTATTTTAATGAAACATATGCGAGTATTAAAGTACAAAATGCATCAGGTAAAGTAATGTACAATAAAGACATTTATGGGAACAAACAACAAAATGCTGAATCACAAAAAGTTTCAGTCAAAGTAGGAGATTATATTGAGCTGACACATTTAGAAGGTGTGCATAGAGCTACTCTCACAAATGTAGATAATAGTAAACAAGAGAGTTTTGGAAAAAAAGCCATGTACGAAGTTACAAAGGAAGGTCTGAAGAAAGTAAATCAAATTGTTAATCCGAAACCGGACACAGAATCTCCAACACAGCCACAAGGATTATATGCAAGCAACCTTACTTCTAACAGTGTAGAGCTAAAATGGAATCCTTCTACAGATAATGTAGGTGTAAAAGAATATCAGGTATTACGCGATGGACAATTGATTCAAACGGTACAAGGAACGACGTTTACTGATCAAAACTTAACAGTTAATAAGGAATACAAATATGCAGTGAAGGCTGTAGATGCAGCTGGAAATACATCAATTCAAAGTGAAATTCTTCTGGTAAAAACAAAAGATCAAAATGTATCTTATGAGAAATGGGATCCAAAGAAGGCATATACAAAGGGCGATAAAGTTGAACATCAAGGGACAGTGTATGAAGCGGTTCAAAGTCATCAAGGAAATGGGGACCCGAATTGGATATTTGCGTTATCTTTATGGAAACCAATTACAATCAAATAACATGAAAGAATCAGATGTAAAGATAGAACAACATAAAATTGGGGCAGTATTTTAAAGATTTACTGGATGTTGCTTGAATTTTGATAGATTTCTCTACTAAGTTATTATTCAATATTGAACTACTCACCACTTAACGCCCTTACGGACTTTTTGAAGTGGGAGATTCCTGCGAAAACCGGTGTATCCACCGGTTTTCTTAGCAGGCTCTACCCGTAGTCCCTACGGTGAGAACATAAGTATCTTGTACGTTAACGCACCACACTCCCTACTTTAGCTTGGTTTTCGCAACTTCGGTAAGCATGGGGCGATAGAACGTTGAAGATTTTACGGTTGCAACGTTTTTCTGCAACCAACCCCATATCTTCAGTTTTCAAAGAGCAATCTGTATAAGTAAATGATAACAAACATGTTGGCTTATGCCAACCGACATTCATCTCCCACCTAAAATTGGTGTTTTACACCTTCACATTTTTGAAGAAGGAGTCTTCTGTCGGGAAACAATAAAAATTAGAAAAGGATGTAGATTAGTGATTAGTCAGAAAACGAAGAAAAGATTTAATAAAGTTATTATAATGACCGCAGCATGTAGCATGTTTTCTATGTTTGGAACGTCTATTTTGCACACTAAATCTGCAACACATTCAGCTGCTCCAGCAGTTTATGTGAGTCCCAAAAATATACCTGCCTCAGATATTATTAGTATAGACTGGTCACCAGTTCAGACACCACCTTATACGTACTGGGCTGTACACAACTGGAATGCAGGTGGTGAAGCTGGAGGATATGCTGGTTTTCAACAACAAAGTGGGTTCGATGAAAATGGAAAACGTACTTTACATTTTGCCTTATGGGATCCAATTTCCTCTAAAGAAGCAATAAAGGCCGAATACTTATCTCCGAATTCGCAAGCTGGACCCTTTGGAGGAGAAGGAACAGGAATGAAGGTTCAAACAACTTATGGTTGGAAAGACTACAATTGGTACACAATGACAATGCGTTCATGGCAAGAAAATGGTCATACTAAATTTGGACAATGGATGAAAGATGTAACAAAGAATAAATGGCATCAAATTGCAATTATGGACTTTCCGGTTGCTAATGTTGCATTTAATCATGGGTTAGGAATGTTTCAAGAAGACTGGGCTGATAGTGGACAGAATGTTCGAGAAGCGCGCCTGAAAAATGGTTATAGCCGAAAATTAGTTGATAAACAATGGAGTTCTTGGAATAATCAAAGTATTTCTGGAACGCATGATAATACTTATCAATATGATGGAGGAGCTACTTCAGAATATGTATGGGTCAAAGCAGGAGGTAATACGCAGTCTACTATTGGGGCAGGAAAAATATTCACGCTAAATCAACCTACTCAACCTGAAATAGGAAAACTAGATTATGATATCCAATCTATATATTATGAAAATGAAAAATTAAATGTATCTTGGAAACTAAAAGAAAATAGTACACCGCAATTTAAGGGGAAAATTGAGATTTATAACAATGAAAATATGACGGGCCAACCTATTAGCGTAATTGATGATATTAAATCTTATCAAAATGGAATCAGTCAATCTATATCATTACCAACAAGTGCTTATGCAAAAATTGTATTAACGGATATATTTGATCAAACTGTTGAGAAAAAGGTACAAATCAAAAATGAATCTCCAAACATTTTTGAAGGTAATGAATTTGCATGGTCGTTGAAAGGGATTGGAGATTTTGAATTTGCGAAAGTAAATTTAAATAAATCAACAGAAGAAATGCAAATAGATCTAAAAGCAGGTGTACCACATAACTACTTTGATAGTACATATGCAAGTATTAAAGTGCAAAACACATCAGGTAAAGTGGTCTATAACAAAGAGATTTATGGAAACAAACAGCAAAATGCTGAATCGCAAAAAGTTCCAGTCAAAGTAGGCGATTATATAGAGTTAAGACATCTAGAAGGTGTACATAGAGCTACTCTTACAAATGTAGATAATAGTAAGCAAGAGAGCTTTGGAAAAAAAGCTATATACGAAGTTACAAAGGAAGGCCTGAAGAAAGTAGAAAAAATGCCAGAAGCAACAATTTTAGAAGGAAACAAGTTTGCGTGGTCATTAAAAGGATATAGTGATAGAGAAATTGCAAAAGTAGATTATGATAAAACAGTAGAAGAGATGAAGGTAAAACTAGAATCAGGTGTACCACATTCCTATTTTGCTATTACATATGCGAGTATTAAGGTTCAAAATTCTTCTGGCAACGTTCTGTACAATAAGGAAATCGTGGGAAATAAACAACAAAATGCTGAAAGCCAAACTGTGCCCGTCAAGGTAGGGGATTACATTGAATTTACCCATATAGAAGGAGAAGCAACAAAGGAAAAAACGCGAGCAACTTTAACTAACCTTGAAAATAACAAAAATGAAACCATTGGAAAGACAGCGAGGTATCAAGTGACAAAAGAAGGCTTGAAGAAAGTAGAGAAAATGCCAGAAACAACGGTTTTAGATGGAAATCAATTCGCTTGGTCATTAAAGGGATATAATGATCGAGAAATCGCGAAAATAGAATATAACAAAGCAACAGAAAAAATGCAGATTAAATTAGAAGCGGGTATCCCCCATTCTTATTTTACTAATACGTATGCAAGCATTAAAGTCCAGAATTCATCCGGTAATATTTTGTACAATAAAGAAATTATAGGAAATAGACAACAATCTGCTGAGAGCCAAACTGTTTCAGTCAAAGTAGGAGATTGTATTGAGTTTACTCATATAGAGGGAGAAGCACAAAAGGAAAAGACACGCGCCACACTTACTAATCTTGAGAATAGTAAACAGGAGTATATGGGAAAGAAAAGAATATATCAGGTTACCTCTATGGGATTATTAATAAAGCCATAGATTTCAATACAAAAGTTAAATTATAGATTTATATATTATATAAAAATCTTAACCATTATACGCATTAAAAAATGCTTAAGAGAATATAGATTGGCGGGTATAGTATGAACATATTTAAAGGGTTTCTAATTTCATCAATTGCAATGACCACATTTGTAGGAACAGATCTAATCCTACAAAATGATAGTATTCATAATAAAGTTTACGCTGAATCTAATAATGTCACATACAAAGAAAGAGATTCACAGGAAGAAAGATTAATTGTAAAGTTTAAAAATCAAATTGACTTACCTTATGAAGATGGTATTGAGAAACGAATAAAAAATGGGGATTATGATAACAATTTAAAGCAGTTATTTTCCGAAAATACAGAACTTACTTTGAATCGTCTGTTCTCATCTGTAAATCCGATAGAGATTGAAAAGTTATCAGTACAATCTAAATCAGTTGCTAATGAATCAGCTAATAATTTATTAAATTATTATATTGTACAAGCTCCTAATAACATAGAAATAGAATTATTACTGAAAAAATTTGAAACATCTTCTCTCGTAGAGGAGGCTTATATACAAGAAAAACAAATTTTGACACCCCCTGAAATACAGTTACCAAATTTATCTGTTAATCCGTACGATGATCCTAGATTTAAAAATCAAGGATATCTTGAAGCGGCACCAAAGGGAATTAATGCCTCGCATGCTTGGAGCATTAAAGGTGGTGATGGGAAGGGTACAACTTTTGTGGATATGGAATATGGATGGTTATTGAACCATGAGGATTTAGTCAATAAAAATATTAAGCTTATGTCGGGACAAAATATAAGCCAGCATAGAGCTCATGGTACTTCTGTATTAGGAATTGTTTCATCTGAAGATAATCAAATTGGAAATATTGGAATTGCACCAAAAGCAAATGTAAAAGTAATATCCCAGATTAGGGATAATGGAATTTATAATACGGCGGATGCTATTTTAAGTGCTGTACATAATTTACAAGCGGGAGATATTCTTTTATTAGAGGCACAAGCTTCGTATGATGGGTATGGGGATAAATATTTACCTGTAGAAGTACATCCAGATATTTTTGATGCAATTCGTGTTGGTGCAGATAAAGGGATTATTCTTATAGAAGCTGGCGCAAATGGTTCAAACGACTTAGATAATTTTAAAGATCGTAATGGAAAAAAGATCTTAAATCGAAATAGTCCAGACTTCAAGGATTCAGGTGCTATTATGGTTGGGGCGGGATCATCAACTGTTCCACATAAACGTTTATGGTTTTCAAATTATGGAAGTCGATTAGATGTATATGGATGGGGAGAAAATGTTGATACAACATCAGCAAATCCAAGTCAAAATACTACAAATTTATATACATCAACATTTAGTGGAACATCAAGTGCTTCACCAATTATTGCTGGAGCAGCAACTTCGATACAAGGTATTGCTAAAGAACATCGAGGCTCTCCTTATACACCAGTAGAATTAAGAAATATCTTAAGTAATCCGAATACAGGAACAAAATCTCAAGATCCGTGGAATGATAGAATAGGTGTTTTACCTGATTTAAAAACTATATTAGATAACTTAGGTTTTAATTCAGATATACCGAACTCTTCTAGTATTTTAGAAGGAAAGCAGTTTGCATGGTCCCTAAAAGGAATTAGTGATTTTGAGTTTGCTAAAATTAATTTCAATAAATCGACAGAAGAAATGCAAGTGGACTTAAAAGCAGGCGTACCGCATCATTATTTTAATGAAACATATGCGAGTATTAAAGTCCAAAATGCATCAGGAAAAGTAGTATACAATAAAGACATTTATGGAAATAAACAACAAAATGCTGAATCGCAAAAAGTTTCAGTCAAATTAGGAGATTATATTGAGTTAACACATCTAGAAGGTGTGCATAGAGCTACTCTCACAAACGTAGATAATAGTAAACAAGAGAGCTTTGGAAAAAAAGTCATATACGAAGTTACAAAAGAAGGCTTGAAGAAAGTAGAAAAAATGCCAGAAACAACAGTTTTAGATGGAAATCAATTTGCATGGTCCCTAAAAGGAATTAGTGATTTCGAGTTTGCAAAAGTTAATTTTAATAAGTCGACAGAAGAAATGCAAATCGACTTAAAAGCAGGCGTACCGCATCATTATTTTAATGAAACGTATGCGAGTATTAAAGTACAAAATGCAACGGGGAAAGTAGTATACAATAAAGACATTTATGGAAACAAACAACAAAATGCTGAATCGCAAAAGGTTCCAGTTAAAGTAGGAGATTATATTGAGTTGACACACCTAGAAGGTGTGCATAGAGCTACTTTAATAAATGTAGACAGCAGTAAACAAGAAAGCTTTGGAAAAAAAGTCATGTACGAAGTTACAAAAGAAGGCTTGAAGAAAGTAGAAAAAATGCCAGAAACAACAGTTTTAGATGGAAATCATTTTGGGTGGTCTTTAAAAGGATATAGTGATAGAGAAATCGCAAAAGTTGATTATAATAGGACAACAGAGAAAATGCAGGTGAATTTAGAAGCAGGCGTACCACATTCTTACTTTAATAATACGTATGCAAGTATTACAGTAAAGAATTCAACCGGTAGTGTTGTATACAATAAGGATATAGTGGGAAATAGTCAACAAACTGCTGAAAGTCAAACCGTGCCGGTAAAAGTGGGAGATTACATTGAGTTGACCCATATAGAAGGGGAAGCAGTAAAGGAAAAGACACGCGCTACACTTATTAACTTTGAGAATAATAAACAAGAATATATAGGCAAAAAAAGAATCTATCAAGTTACTTCAACGGGATTAAACAAAATAGATTAATATGAAGAACATTCTAATTATTAGTTAGATGCAAATAGTCGTTCATTATGAACGGCTATTTGGCTTTTATTTAACAATACGCTCTCTTTTTTATATACTCTCGTTGCCATCAAATGCTACATTTTTTTATAAATATGTTTTTGAATTAATAAATGTTTAAGTGCAATAGATTTGAGAAAAAAGAAACAGAATAGTAGGGTATTTGTTGATAAATACTCTCAAATATTACAATGTTTTACATATTTGATATGATGTAGATGAGTTCTATGTATATTAAGGGAGGAATGGGAATGAAAAGGTTTATAACACGTGCAAGAGGTAATACAGTCTCAAAAAATTTAGTTTTAATGGTGTTGTCGATGGTTTTAATGATATTTATGATTACACCATCCAATGATGTATCTGCAGCCAACCTATCAAAAGCAGCTACATTAAAAGGCGTGAATTTATTTAATGGAAGTTGGACAGTTGCTATACAGGCAGCAAATTTACAATATGTTTCTGCTGAGCCTTTGGGAAATGTAACAGCAAATCGTAATGTAGTTAATGAATGGGAGAAATTTGAATTAATTCCGACTGGAGAATTATATACGTACGCTTTAAAAGCCAAAAGTAATGGGAAGTATGTTTCGTTTGAGCCAAATGGTAGAGTAGTAGCAGATCGTACATCAATTGGGACATGGGAAAAGTTTATCTTATATAATGGTGGAGACAATAGGATATATGTATTACAAGCACTCAGTAATGGTAGGTATATATCAGCAAATGGTGGTAGAGAATTAACGGCTACTAGTTATGTAGCTGGAAGCTGGGAAAGATTTGTTATTGTATACTTCTAAACTTTGAAGTGTAAAGGGCTGCAGGTAATTAGCAGTCCTTTTTACATGCTAAATAAGGACTTACTGAGGTTATAATGAAAAGAAAAAGAACCCTATAGGGTTCTTTTTCAAGGCATATTAACAGTAAGGAGAATCATGAAATGCTACTTCAAATCTTTATTAGGGGAAAGATTTTGAATAAGCTTAACATACATCTATTTTTACATAAATGTAAGATATAGTAAATTGATAATATTTATACTTACTATTACTAATATTCAATTAAGATAGTTAACACTATGTATATAGTGTTAACTGGTGTTTAGTACAGTATACATTTAGAAATTTAATATTAGATTTCATTTGTTAAAAAAGCTAGAGAAAGTAGTTATGAAAGCAATGAACTAATAAAGAATTTAACAAAATAGTTATTTTGTTAAATAAAAAGCTATGTCTTGTCTATGTAAATATATGTTTGGTTTATACAAACTGTGAGTATTTTTAAGTAAATTATTTGTTTATAAACAAATATAAAGAGCGTCCTCCAGGACGCTCTTCCACCCAAACTTACAATGAAAAAGAATACGTGACATTGTATGCGTTTTTTTTCTCTTTGTGTAGTTTATCAACAAAAAAGAGCGCTTTTAAAGGCGCCCAATGATCAAGATTTATGTAAAAAAGGTGCACAAGATATGGTATGTATGCTTCTTAATCTTGGTGCAGATTTAATACAAAATCCTTATTTGAAAACAAGAAGCCTTAGAGTTAGGGCTCTAGGGCTTCTTGTTTTGGTATTCTCACATGGTTTTTCAAAAAGAATAGAACATATTGAAGATAACATGTGAATGTTTCATAAATGTATCAAAAAAGTGAACAAAATTGCTATTGCAGAAGAAGCAGAAATGAAGTTTCTAATACGTAAGTACGTGAAAGGTATTATTTCCAGTGGATAAAATGCGCATGGGACACCTAATCATTATTTTATCGGGGGAAAAGAATATGTTATGAACTTGGTGGAATGAAAAAATGAAAATTTTACTTTTAGAGTGAAACTAAACAAAAATGCTATTTTGTAGAGCTTTAATTCCATGAGAAAAGAGCACTTCGTAAAAGTACTCTTTTGACCAAAATCCATTTTGTAAAAGAGAGGAATACGTAATATCATATGAATTTATTTTTAAATGTGTTTAAAATCGTATAAAAACTTCTTTTTGCAAAACAAAGCAGCCAGCTTAATTAGCTAACTGCTTGTTGTACAAAAGAAAATTAGGCCCTACAAGTAAAAGATATGTAACTTTAAGTTACAACTATATTATAAGCAGAATTAAACATGTTATGCGGTAGTAAAAATAAGCTTAATCAAACTTTCATTTTGTATTAAGTTGGAGTATAAAAAGAGCACTTAGTAAAGTGCTCTCGTGACGAGTCTCATTTTATAACGACTATTTTATAAAGAAAGGAACTCAGGATATTATATGTGCGCCAGTCAATTGAGTACCTTGTACAAATAAAGAGCAGCTAACAAAAGTTAACTGCTCAAGTTGTATTATGAGTAGTATTGTTAGAATATCGAATTTTATCCGTTTAATAAAAAAAGCAGCTAGCAAAAGCTAGCTACTTAGCCCCAAGGAAGGGAGAGGAGCAATCAATTAGGTCTAAGTTTGGAATAAGGTTTTTAGATTTTAAGATCTAACCTAAGTATAGTATCGATTTTATTTGAGTTATTAGGCATATAAATGGTTCCTCTTAAATTATTGCCTTTTTAAGAGAACGGAAAGAGTTTTTCGAGTTAGCATCTTTTGCATAATAATTATTAAAGAGGGAATTTCTACTTAGAAATACTTTTAAGCAGAAGAATAGACTAGTCTATTTTAATTTCTAATGGTCCCAGTATCTTTTATTTTGACGTGCGTCTTTACATTTATTTTAGCCTCTGCTAACGCTTGCAACCAATCTCCTTTTACTTTTTTCCATTCTTTATATTGAAAAGCTCTAGCATATAGGGATAATCCGATTGGATCAATTTTATTCTGTTGTATTTCATTTAATATATTTTGTAAATTATTATTAATTTCTTTTTGAATAGCACTTTTTAAATGATATATATTTTTTTTATTATCATAGTACCCCTTAATTAAATTCGGATTGGTTTTTTCTATTAAAGCTACATTAGCATATATATCGAGATTAAATACAAACTTTCCGTTTTGAAAAGTAACATCTACCTTCCTTGTCGCGTTCTGTACGAAGATAGAAGTATTTGTTTTTTTGTTGGAATTTTTAGGAGGCAGTGCAAGGTGTAGTATCATTCGCCCGTTACTTTTTGACTTATTTAAAAGATTGAAAAATTTAACATCTTTTTTAGGGATATAAGTTAAATATTTCCCTTTTCGATTTAAAAATGCAATTCCTACTGTGTCGATTTCATTCTTTGTTTTTTTGATAATTGGAACAGTTTGCGTCATTCCATCTTCATTTTGTTCTCTCATTAATTGCTGAATTGTAGAAGAGACGGATTGGTTATTTTGAATTGAGGATTCGATTACACCATTTATATAAGATGATAGTGATGGTTTACTAGGCTTATACATTTTAAAAATTTCTTCTGCAGGCCCATCTACAAGTACTACTTTTGCATTAATGGTAGCGTAAGGATCACGGTAAGAAGAATCAAGCTCCTGTAACCAATTTGCTTCTTGCGCTAATTTTTTCCCAATTAAAATGATTTCAGCTTTGGAAGCTGTCATAAAGCCCGTTAACTTTGTATCTATCTTACTGAATCCAGTATATACAGTTGATGCTTTTGTCCAATGTTCTATAGTACTTTTTTGTTGCTTATGATGAAAGAGTGGTATACTTGTTCCAACTTTTATGTCTCCATTAGCGGTTCTATCCAAGCCAATTAACAGGATTAATGAAACCTTCTCAAGAGGAATTCTTTGACTACAACCAATTATATATACACAACAAATTAAAACCCATATCCATTTTCGAATCAAAGTTGTTTCCTCCTAGTAACCCAAGTAAAAAGAATACTGTAAACGAAAAAAATAATTGGTAATAGAATAAAGAAAACGACATTTAAGATATCCATAAGAGAATATATAAACAAATATTGATCCACATCGGGATTTAGGAAAATAAATAGACTAACTATAAATAACATAAAAGCAAGTAGCGCCCAATTACGAACGTTTTTTTGAAGTGAAATGGTCACAGATTCAAAACTGAAAAATAAATACGGATATATTGTAGTGGAAAATACAATCAAGTAGTAAGCGATATATATAATTTCTAATCTTTCCATGAAAGAAAAACGAACCCCTTTTAACAGATGAAATACTGGCCAGATTACGTCTTTTATCCCCTCTGGACTAAAGTATATATAAGAAAGAATAGTCACATATAGATAGAAAAGCATAGTTCCAGTATTCGCTATTAGCAGCCCTTTTATGGCTTTTTGTTTTTTTTGTAAGAACGGGTATATATAATATGCAATTTCTAAGCCAGCATAAGGTGTAATGGTTTCTTTTGTTGCCTTTATAATAGGGTATAATCCATCTTTAAAAATAGGTAGTAGGTGTAAAGGGTTGTAGTTAGTCTTTAGTGAAAAAAGAAGAAATAGTGGCATCCAAGTAGTGAAGAAGAAAACAAGCATAGAATAACTAGTAAGAGCCCTTAACCCACTCAGAGCTAAAATAATAAAAGGTAATAGTAATAATATGGTGATTTGATAAGCAGGAGTGGAAGGGAATATCCACACTTTTACAATATCAGTTGCCTTTAATAAAGTATTAAATCCAGCAAAAAATAGATAAGAGGCATATGCAAGAAAAAGAATTGTTCCTATCCATTTACCAAAGTATGTTTTTAAGATTTGTGAGAAATTTTTTTTGGGATTTTTTTGTAACATTAATATAATAATTACACCGATTATAGAAGTAACTATCCATCCGAGAATGATCGAAATCCAGCCATCTGTACCAGCAGTAGTAGCAAGTGGGCTTGGCATAATTAACATACCAGATGCAAGTTGCAGCGAATGGATGAAAATAATAAATTCGAATAAAGTTATATTTTTGAATTTAAGATTCCCCATGCGGACCACCTTCTTTTTTCTTTTCTTGTTTCGGCTGTCCAGTACTCGAGCGGGTGGTAATCATCGAAATAGGAAACCTTACAAAAGAATCTTTTAACTCTTGAAGCCGAAATGGCGCGATTGGCAATCCGTATGGTGAACCATAGGAAGTCAGTGAAACAAAATGAGCAAATAAGAGCATTAATCCACTAACAATACCTACAACCCCATAAAAGTATGCCAATAACATCATTGGAAAACGAATAAGGCGTATAGAACTTGATAAATCATAATTAGAAACAATAAATGATGCAATGGCTGTAATAGATACGATAATAACCATAACGTTACTCACAAGTCCAGCTTGAACAGCCGCCTGTCCAATTACAATCCCTCCAACAATACCAATAGTTTGTCCAATAGGTTGTGGTAAGCGAATACCAGCTTCACGTAGCATTTCCAGTGTAATTTCCATTATAAAAGCTTCCAATAAGGGAGAGAAGGGGACCTTAACTCTTGACGTTGCAATAGAAGTGTATAAATCTATAGGAATGATCTCAAAGTGAAAGGATACTATAGCAATATAAAATGCGGGTAAAAAAATAGCTATAATAAATCCTGCAAATCGTAATAAGCGAAAAAAAGATGCAATGAGCCAATGAATATTATAGTCATCTGGGGTTTGAAAAAATCCAATCAAATTCATAGGAACAACCATAGCACCAGGGGATCTATCCATTAACACTGCTACTTTCCCATCAAGTATATGGTTTGAAATAGCGTCTGGACGTTCGCTTAAATAAGCCTGTGGAAAAGGAGTCCAATTTTGATCTTTTGTATAATTAGATAGCTCTCCAATACTTAATACCGCATCTGTTTTGATTTTGCAGATTCTAGTTTCTATTTCTTGGACTACATCTGCGTTTGCTACATCACCTAAGTAAATTAAATAGACTAAAGAAGTGGCTCGTTCTCCAATCGTCAGCTTTTTGATTTTTAACTCTGTAGAAGGAATATATCGACGAATTAGGCCTATATTTTTTGTGACATTCTCAATAAAACCATCATGTGAGCCTTTAATAGTAACTTCTGAAATTGGTTCTTGAATGGCTCTCTCTGCCCAGCCTTTTGTATTTATTAGAAGTGACCGATTTTCTCCTTCCATAAACAGTACACATTGACCCTCAAGTAATCCTTCTTTAATTTCATTCCATGTATATACGATTTTTGTATGAGTAGCAATAATATTAGAATTAAAAATTTGACTGTCTTCATTTACTTCTTGTAATAATGGTGTAACAACATTGGCTTTTAATGCAACACCATCTGTAAGGCCTTCAAAATAATAAAGTAAAATATTCGTGTTTGTTTTTAATTGCAAAGGATGTTCAATCAAATCTGCACTAATATCAAAGATATTATCTAGTGTATTTTTAAGTTGTTTTAGGTTATTTGTTTCGATCTTTTCAATGGTTTTATATGTCTTAGTTTCTAAGGTCTCTTCATTTAAGGACAAAATTGACACCTCTTTAATATATACCGATTAGTTGTAGTTATTATTTTTATATAATTGAATTTTATTCATTAATTTAATCGAATTGGATGTAAGAATTGATAAATTTGATGTGCTATATTATTAATTCAATAATTGAGAGGAAAAAAGTAGAGGTAATTTGTGTGAAAATCTAAGTTTCAAGATAGAATTAAAATTTCAATGATTATAACAAAAAAGAACCATTGATAGGCTCTTTTTCATAGTTGGTAAATATGTTATCAACAATAGATGGCGATTAAGGTAGTAATTTAGATGCCTTTAAGTTAATCATCTGAATTTTGTAGGAAGAATTCTTTTTCCATACCTTAATGCTCAATGAAAAAGGATATTTCATTTATTTGGGTGTTCTAGTGTATTTGAATCTTGCGCACTAACAAATTTTGTTTAGGGACAAAATGTATTTTCTTAATAATCAGAAAAATAATGCGGCAAAATTCTTATTAATTATTTTGGTAGGTATCAAATATTCCTTTGGCCTTATTTTCATGATATTACCGTACGCTTATATGTTTCTAAGGGAAAGAAATACTTTCATTTTTATGACCATCTATTGTTTGATTAAGATGGTAACACGAAATAGAAGCGTTTACAACCAGAAAATAAAGAAAAAATATTAAAATAAGACTTTTTTCGACAATTATTTTATGTTTATATTTCATTTTATTATAGGAAAAGGCGGGGGAAGCGGACCTTTTCCTATAAAATGTTTTGTTGGAATTAGAAATAACTAAAAAAGTAATATTAGCTTAAAATTAAAATGAAATTCAATGATAAGATTATAATTGAATTTTTAAACCTCAGGTGTATTGAAAGTATGGTCAAATTTTAATCCACTTTGCGTTTCTTCCCTTTGTAACTAGCTTAATATGGCCAAACACTTGCAAGGAATTTAAAGCCTTACTGATTGTACTTTCTGCAATATCTGGATAAGTGTTACGAATACTCTCCTTAGTAAAAGGTTGTTTTTGTTTAAGTATAAAATCTTGAATTCTCTCAACTTTAGTATGTTTACATATAGAATCTAGAACTGTGTTATGAAGATCTTTGTAAGCCTCTAATATAATTGTTAAAAACGTTTTTAACCAAAAGCTATTATTATGTTCCTCGCAGTACCAATTGACCGAAGATTTATAAATCGAATTGTAATAATCAGATTCATTTTTCTTAATATATTTATCCAAACATACATATTTTACAAATGTATGTCCACTCTTAATTAACAGCAATTGCATTAACATAAATGCCAGCCTGTTATTACCTTGATTGAAAGGGACTATGCAATAAAAATTTAATATAAAACGAGCTATTAATAAAAGTGAATGTAGCCCCTTACTAGTATTTAATGAGTTGTATTGATCACATAATTGCTCCATAAACTGTGGAATGAGTTCATGCGGAAGAATGCGGTAACTATTCAAGTGCATTCCATGCTCAGGAATACCTGGAATAATAAAAGGTTTTTCACGCCATTTGGCACTGTCAGAGGTAAGGTAATGTATTAGTTGAAAATGTAATTCCTGTATAGTTGCTGGATTAATTGATAAAGTACAGGAGTTTTTATGTACAAAAGAAAGTGTTTGATAATAACAAAAAATAGCATCTTCAGAAATATTTTGAGGTACTATATCATCTAAAATAAGTTCTTTTAATCTTTTATTAGGAACTTTTATATCCTCATAAATAGTTGTGAAATTTTTTATGTAATGTAGTGGTATAGTTTTTTCTAAACTATTAAATATGTCAGGGTTTTGTTCCTGATAAGCAGCTAATTTTCCTTTGAATTCGCTAATTTCACTTATTAAATTGATTAACCTCCTTTTTAATTCAATATTTTTGTACTTATCATCAAAAAAGTCTCTCATTTTTGTTCCTCCTGTAACCCCTTAACACGTTGTTGCATATATCTTTCCATTCTAAAGGTATGCTACGACATCATTGTAAAATAAAGATATTTTCGGTCTGATTTTGAATATATATCAGAATCTATATTTTTATTTAACAATTAAAATATGGAAATTATAAAGAAGAATCGTTAGGATTCAATTTTAATAGGCATAATCCTAACATCAAATGCACAAATGTACAATAAAAAAATAAAAAAAATAAAACTATCGACTCTTTTGAAATATTATCTAAAAGAGTTTTAAGAAATTGTAGGTATAGATGTGCTTTAGTTTAGGAGTAAATAATAAAGCGGTAATAGAGTTTTCATAGGTAATTAAAAAGTAGATAGACTATTAATTTGTGACAATTACGTGCCTAATCTATCATATGCTTTTATGAGAATTTTAAAATTAAATCCTAACGAGCTGAATTTTCTATATTTAGCATAAATATTAGGGAGGCGTGCTGATGAAATGTATCATTTTATATAGAAATATGTAACGTTTAACACTCGTATTGTAAAATATTTTGACATACGTTAATTTAAATATTAGGTACAGGAACATTTAATAAAAATTCAGTACTAAAGTACCCTTTAAACGTTTCACCCTAAGAACGTTTCTCAAGCACACTGAAGTTTACCCGTTGTTTCTGTGCCTTATTAGATAAAAATAATATAATAAATTTTTAGAATATGATAATGAAAAATGGGTTTTCAAATCTTTTCTCCTTAAATATTAACAATCTCTTGATAATCTGCTTAAAGTAAGAAAATGCAGGATAGACAATGGTTATTAATAAAGAAAATACAGTTAAGCTAGATACCTTAAGTCATTTTATAAGTAATTAAGCGTTAGATTGAATTAGTAAGAATATTATATGTGATTGCTAAATGGCTTGTTTTAATTGTTCTGTTACTATTAATTTATGAATTTTAACATTTAGAAGCTAGTCAACATATAGGTTATATTGATTATGTGGGTTTTAACCTCAAGTGTATATGTTTAAGGTTAAGGGATTTGTGAGTGTTATAAAAGAAGTGAAAGTCTGGAAGAAACGGATATAATCGGTTTCTTCCAGACTTTTTTTGCTTTTTTGTAATATAAAAAAATTATTTTTCCTACATGATTTAATTATCTGTTTTAATATTTGAATTTTTTGTGAAATTAAACGAAGTTTTTATTCTTTTTTAAAAACATAATGTTACAAAATAGACTTATTGTATTTATTTTATTTTTATATGAGATTAAAAATAATAATAAACGTACCAATGTATGAGAGGTATTAGTATATTTATTAGTAATTTGTTCGTTTATCTCTATATTGCTATTATATTAGCGATAACAATAATATATTGGGGGGACAAGAATGAATTTGAAATTTACATCTAAATTGGAAAGATTAAGAAAAAGTAAAAAAGGAATTGGTGCTTGTGTTTTAGCTGCAGGGGTAACGGCTATTACTATGATTCCTCAAAGTGCTTATGCACATGGATTTGTTGAAAAGCCAAGTAGCCGTGCTGCTTTATGTAGTCAGAATTATGGAGCATTGAATTTAAATTGTGGAAATATAATGTACGAACCTCAAAGCCTAGAAGCACCTAAAGGATTCCCAGATGGGGGACCGATTGATGGAAAAATCGCTTCGGCAGGAGGACTGTTTGGAGGAATTCTTGACCAACAAACATCAAATCGCTGGTTCAAAAACACGATTAAGGGTGGAGCAAATACCTTTACATGGAAATATACAGCTGCACATCCTACAAGTAAATGGCATTATTACATTACAAAAAAGGGATGGGATCCTAATAAACCATTAACACGTGCTGAATTAGAACCAATTGGAACTGTGAAACATGATGGTTCTGCCGCATCAAATAATTTAACACATACAATTAATGTACCAACTGATCGCAATGGTTATCATGTTATTTTAGCTGTATGGGATGTAGCAGATACGTCAAATGCGTTTTATAATGTAATTGATGTAAATCTAGTAAATAATGAAACTCCCGATACAGTAGCTCCAAGTCAACCAACTGAATTAAATGCCTCTAAAGTTTCTGCCAATAGTGTTGAAATAACATGGAAGGCCTCTACTGATAATATAGGTGTAAAAGAATATCAAGTGTTACGTAATGGCGAAGTAATTGATACGGTACCAGGTACAACTTTTATTGATAAAAAACTAAAAGCAGATACGGAATATACCTATACAATAAAGGCATTAGACTCTGCTGGAAACATATCAAAAGAAAGTGAAAAACTAAAGGTTAAGACAACACATGCAATCCCAGATATAGAGGCTCCAACTCAACCAAAAGGATTACATAGTATGGGTACAACAGCGACAACTGTTGATTTGATGTGGAGTCCGTCTGAAGATAATGTAGGTGTTGACCATTATATTGTATATAGAGAAAGCGCTGGGGTTATGAATAAAATTGGGACAGCGGCTAATACATCCTTTATGGATAAAGATTTGAAGGCTAATACATCGTATAAATATGTAGTGACGGCGGTTGATTTAGCTGGAAATGAATCTAGTAGAAGTGATGTTTTGACTGTAACAACAAAGTCAGAGGATTCCACATATGAAAAATGGGATGCAAGAAAAGCATATACTAAAGGCGATAGAGTAGTACATGAGGGAAAAGTGTATGAAGCAGTTCAAGATCATCAAGGAAATGGCGACTCAAATTGGATTTTTGCCTTATCGCTTTGGAAGCCAGTTTTGAATAAGTGACAGGTGGGAAAAGGTAGTTAACATTTTTGGGTTTTCTTTTAAAAATTAAGGGCTGTTCCAAATATGAATTATCTTATGATTTAAATGTTGAACTACTCACCACTTAACGTCCTAACGGACTGTTTGAAGTGGGAGATTCCTGCGAACACCGATGTATCCATCAGTTATCTTAGCAGGCTCTACCCGTAGTCCCTACGGTGAGAACATAAGTATCTTGTACGCTGACTCACCACACTCCCTACTTTAGCTTGGTTTTCGAGATTTTGAGAAGCGTGGGGCGATAGAACGTTGAAGATTTTACGGTTGCAACGTTTTTCTGCAACCAACCTCATATCTTCAGTTTTCGAAGAGCAATCTGTACAAGTAAATGATAGCGAATATGTTGGCTTATGCCAACCGACATTCATCTCTCACCTAAAATTGGTGTTTCACACCTACACATTTTTGAGGAAGGAGTCTTCTGTCGGAAAACGATAAATCAATAAGATTTAAACCCCATCCTAATGTTTACGAAATGAAATTAAAAAAGAATCCCAATGGAATTTCATTGGGATTCTTTATTTTCTAATTTGTAATAGCGTATATTTTCACTGTGAATTTGTTAGTGGCACCCATTGGACTTGCAATATAATATTTAGTATTTGTGTAAGCTTCAGTCCTAGATCCATGTGAAATGTTTTTCCAACGAGTAGAATCTATTCCTAGGGAAACATCAATCATTACATTGAAAGAGATAGTAGAAGAATAATCTTTATCTGAAGGCTCAATAACCCATTTTAATTCTTTGGTACCTACAGGTAAAATATCAATTTTAAAGTTTTGACTGGATCGATTTTGTTGCCCGGATAAAGGACTAGATTCAGATGAAATTTGCGAAATTAATATTTCTTTTTCATTAGAATGTATACCATTTAATTTAATGATACTATCAATTAAACCTGGACCAGGAAAATCAGCTGCGATGATACCAGAATGTTTAATTATGCCTTGTTGTAAGAGTTTGGTCCCAAGTGTATTCATTCCCCCATAGTATACTTGTCCGTTTCTATCGCGAGGGAAATCACTCCATGCATTTGTGGAATTCGTTTGAAGCAATTTAGGACTACTATCAGTATTTCTGCTCTCTTTTCCGCTTGCAATAAACCAAGGATATACATTATTTAAAAATGCCGCTACGCCCCCCGTACCACTAAAATGGTTGAGATGAATTTTTCCATTATTAAAATTAGTATTTGCATTTTGTAGATGGGTTTTTATCGCAATCCATTTTGCATATATTTCGTCTGGTCCGCTTCCAATTTCAAATTTATCTTGTATATTCAAACCTTCGTAATCAATACCGTACAATTGAGTAGATGTAAAGTTTTGTAAGATTACAATTTTCCCGCGGGTATCTCCTAAAGTAGGGTTATTTCTATCTGAGGTTGGTACGGAATTAGGATTCCAAAAATATGAAGCATTAACGTTTTTATATTTTAAAAATATCTCCTCAAATGATAGAGAGCCGCTTTCAGGAGTAGTTTCTTCTTTTAGGCGCATTAATATTGTTTCTGTTGGATGCTCTTTTAAAAATTGAATTGTCTCTTTTAATACATCTTCAAACAAAGCTTTTTGATTTACAATGCCATGATACATTGCAAAAGAATCTTTTACACGTTTAACACGCATATCTACATATCGGATTCCAGAATTTAATTGTTGGGATAGACTCATAGTTTGATTTCTTGTCAAATTTTCATCAAGAAAGCTTGCTCCATGTAAAGCCATTGTACCGTGAGTCCCTGGAATAGATATTTCACTTAATTTTGTTGAATCTTCTATTTTGGACATCCACGATGGATTTTGATATCCTATATTGGATTCATAGGAGTAACCTGGATGACTATCAGCTAAAAGAGTAGATGGTGTACTTAAACTTGCTAGTGTAATACAAGTGAGGATGCTAATTTTAATGAAATTTCTCATTTTTATTTTCTTCATTTTATCTCTCCTGATCTTTAAACAATTGCTAGATGATGTTTTTACTATATTTATTGTTTTTCATTCTTGAGGTAATAAATTTTTGGATTTGAAAATAATTAAAAACAGGGGGAGTAAGTTATTTGAGACTTTAATAATTTGTTTTTATGAATTGTACCTAATAGCCAAACGTATTCTTGAAAAATCGAAATATAGCCTCCAAAAACCAACCGTTGCTCGTATTGTATACAAACAAAACAGAAGCCTTAAAAAAGACTTCTATTTTGTGACATATAATGAATGATAAGGTGGTAAACAAATCAAGATAATGTGAATGAGTAGTAAAAGTTTATTAATAGCTGTTTTAGAATCTCTTATAACAAGGCTGATTACAAAAAGTGAATCCCTACAATGCTAATAAAAATTGAAAAATTCTACTCATTAAAACTTAGACTAACTACAGTTGCGATTGATTGGGCTGCATGTTCCCAGCTTCCATCTATAACTTTACCAATCTGCTGACCAAGTGTATTTAAATCATTTGGATTAACTGGAATTCCATTATAAGCAGCAAGAATTGATAAAAGTGGAGCAGCAAATGGTGTCCAACCACCTCTATCAATACTAAATACAGGCTTATCTACTACTTTTCCATCTTGCACAGTAAACTCATAATAAAATTGATCATCTGGACGGAAACTTAAATGATGAGAAATTTGTCCCTTAACATATTTTTTTCCTGCACCTAGATTTACTACTTCTATTTCCTTTACGTTAAATTCATGTTCAAATACTTTTATTTTTTTGACTTCTGGACCATTTAAGGCAGCATTAACAGCTGTTTCTAAATTATTTTGTGCTAATGGTTGAATACTCATTTGTGCCTTGTTTTGTTGGATAGGAGCCTCTTTTTTTGCAGCAAACACTGATGTGGTAGGTAGTGCACCTGTAGCTAATGTTGCTGCAAGTGCTGTTGTCATCATGATTTTCCTTTTCATCTTCATAGTTTTTCTTCCTCTCTAAAAGTTTTGATATATAATCTTTTAAAGACTGACATTGTGTAATATTTTATTTCATAATGAACAAAAAACTAGTTTAAGAATGATGTGGAATTATGTCAGAGCATTAAAATTAATTATATATGTACTTAAGATGATATATATCTACACATATTTTTTCAATTTTTAGACAAATATAATGTTATGACTTCTTAAGAGTCAATTTAGTACCTTGTTTATCTATAGAAATCCTATAAATAAACTAATTTCATAGTGAATGTAATATATTTGATATTAAATGTCTTACATAATGATATAAAATTTCACATTTTTTTATTTTTAAGAATGAAGCGATAAGGCTTCAAACCGCAAGGGATGCGGGGATAGCCTAGTCAATTAGAGTTTGAAAGAATCTTTACTTAGGAATCCCTCATTTCTAAATGAAGTGAAAGTGGGTGGAGTTCAAGGAGAGTAAGCTTTTGAACGATTTTTCAACTGTAATAATTGATCCATTTAGATATCTTAATACCCAGTAAGAATAGAATAATTAAAGCGTTACAAAACACTGAAGTGAACCCCGAAAACGGGACACCAATCAAAACACCTAAACCACTTGTTCCCTAAATTCTTTAGGGGATAGGTGGTTTGATTTTTCTTGAAATCGCACACAATTGTAGTAATGAATGTATTCTAGCACAATCTTTCGCACAGTTGTGTTGGATACTTTTGTTATCTTTTGTGAATAGAAAGCTTTACTTTTTAAATGACCAAAGAAGCTTTCCATGACGGCATTATCATGGCAATTTCCTCTCTGGGACATGCTGGTGATAATGCCGTTTTCTATGGCATACGCTTGAAATTCTTTTGCTGTATAAATACTTCCTTGATCCGAGTGAAGAAGGATATCTTTTACTTTTCGCCCTCTCATTGCTTGTTTTAATGTCTTCATCGCTAATGTCAATGTTTGTGATTCGCTGATGACACAACTAATAATTTCACGATTAAAGGCATCCATAATCGTTGATAAATACAAGGTACGCTCTCCAAATAAAAGATACGTCACATCCGTAAACCACTTTGCATTTAGTCTGGATACATCGAATTGGCGCTCCAATCGATGAGGGGCTACCATTAGTTCCGCACCATTGATATATTTCTTTTTCTTTCGATGCACTTTTGAAAGAATGTGATTTTGTTTCATGATTCGTAATACTTTTTTATGATTAACACAGAGTCCCATTTTTCGAAGAGTAGCGGTTACTCTTCGATATCCATACCGGAATTTATGCCTAAGACAAACGTCCGTTACTTTCTCTTCTATACCATCTTTCAAATCTTCCGTTCGTTGTAACCAACGATAAAATGTGGAACGGGGTAATTCTAATACGTTACACAATTCTTTTACCGTTATTTTTGTTTTTACATTTTCCCATAAAGTAACTACAGTTTCTGGTTTCAGCCCCTTTCGATTTCCAGATACTTTCCCCATACAAGTAATTTTGTTTTTAGATGTTTATTTTCTAAACGTAGCTTTTCTAATTCACTGAGCTCTTTTGGTCCTTTTTCATAAGAATATTGTTTTCCTACAGGTTGTTGAAAACGATACGTTTGATCTGTACGATACCATTTCATCCATGTCTTAATTTGGAAAATATTTTTAATTCCGAGTTTCTCCATAATTGTACGATTTGAATAGCCGTCTTTCTTCATTTCAATAACTTTCCACTTTGTTTCTTCTGGGTAATGAACTCTTGTCTTCAAACGAAAAACACCTCCATTGAATTTGCATACTTAGTATGCGAATTCAGGAGGTGTTTTTTTCATGTACCACTATTCGGGGTCACTTCAGTACATAATGATAAGCTTTTTATTATTTTCTTCATCTCTTTTTCGTTTTAGGAGGTATTTTATTTTCTTAGCTTAATTGCGATGAGCGGTACCCCATAAAGATCCCTGATACATAATTGATATTCTGCCATTTGTAGAAAACAATCCACTTATACCATTTTAACAAGAAGAAATATCTCGTCCATGTTGTAATATTGGCTTACGTTAAGCTTGTGAATAAATCATATTCATGTATAATACAATTAATGTATGATACATGAGTTGTAGGAGGGTGACCTTTTTGAAAAGAGAAGATGCCTTAAAACTAAGAACAGATATTAAGAAAATGATTATAATAACTGGGGTTTTTGAATCTCAAAATTTGCCCAAAGGACCATTTGAAAAACCTTTACCAACTTCTCAAATGATGGCGTTAGAGGAACTAGAGGTGGAAAAATTAACTGTTTGGCAACTATCCAATAAACTTAGATTAGAGACTTCAACTGTAAGTAGATTGGTAGATAAGTTAGTAAAAAAGGGGCTTATTTATCGTGAAGTAAATGAAAAAAATAGAAGAGAACTTTTTCTGCACCTCACAGAAAAAGGTCACATAACTGTTAATTGCTTAAGAGAGCAATCCATTACATTTTATCAAAGTATTCTCAATAACTTATCAGAATCAGAACAAAAAATAGTTGTGGATGGTTTTGAATTATTTATTGATTCTATTTCTAAGCCTTTTGATTAGAGTGAGGTAAGTCATAACATTTGGAGGATAAAATGAGTTTGCATTTTGAACGTCCTATTATTGAATTAAAAGAGAAATTTGATGAATTAAAGAAAATTATGAAAGAAAATAATATAGATTTATCGTCAGAAATTCATGAATTAGAAAAACGTTTAAATAAAATGCAAGATAAAATTTATTCTAATATTACACCTTTTCAACGAGTTCAAATTGCAAGGCTACGTAACCGCCCCACGACATTGGACTATATACCTTTATTGTTTACAAACTTTCTCGAACTTCATGGTGATCGATTATATGGTGATGATAAAGCAATGATAGGTGGTATTGCAAAATTTAAAGAAATGCCCGTTACGGTTATTGGTCATCAAAGAGGTAGAAATACAAAGGAAAGTATAGAAAGAAATTTTGGAATGGCACATCCAGAAGGTTATAGAAAAGCGCTAAGACTTATGAAACAAGCTGATAAATTTAATCGCCCTATTATTACATTTATTGATACAATAGGCGCCTATCCAGGGATAGGGTCTGAAGAACGTGGAATTTCTGAAGCGATAGCTCGAAATCTATTTGAAATGGCTACACTTAAAGTGCCAATTGTTTGTATTGTAATTGGAGAGGCATCAAGTGGTGGAGCTCTTGGCATTAGTGTCGGTAACCATATCCATATGTTAGAGTATTCATGGTACTCGGTAATTTCTCCAGAAGGAGCAGCATCTATCCTATGGAAGGACGCTAAGTATGCTCCAGAAGCTGCTGAACATATGAAAATTTCAGCAAAAGATTTAAAATATTTAGGAATTATTGATGAAATCATTCCTGAAATTAAAGGCGGAGCACAAAATGATATAAAATTACAGGCAAAAGTGATTGAATCTGTAATCGAATCATCTCTAAAAAAATTGATACTATTATCCTCGGAAGAGCTTATACAACAGCGGTATGAAAAGTATAGACAAATAGAGAATTATAAATGAAAATATTTAAAGTTTGTATTACATTTCGGAGGGATATCGCAAAAAAATTCTAAATGTTTTGTAAGTAACCTCTTAAACTGGGATATGCTGATACTATTACTCTACAAAAGGTGTGTGATCGGTATGGAAAAGGAAAATTTGTTCAAATGGAAGCATTATCACATAACCATCAACTTAAGAAATTGATTGTTCCCCAAAACAAAAAAATGAGCTGAATTCTCATAAATAACTGTAAAAAGGTGAAAATTTCGTTATGGGGGGGGTATCTCAAAAGCTTAGGTTGCTGGTAATGGAGTATCGCCAGCATTTCGGCCCCCGCATGCTAAGAACATGCAAGATTTTATACAACTTTTCGGATAATCCAGTAACAAACAAGAACCCTAAAACCGCGATAGGATAGGAATGTATAAAAAAATGCATAGATCCATAAAACAAAAAAAGAATGTTCTTTTGTGAGAGTAGGGTTACCTCTCTTTTCTTTGCTACCGATAATGAGACGTTATGTTAACCTCACATGCATACGATATACACTGTTTCTTATTTAACTAAATGACAGATCAGTTAAATAAAGAAAAATATAACTCTTATTACCATTTCAATCCATCTTTATATATAATTAATTTGTATTTTTATATAAATAGGGGGAAATTTATGACTACAAATAAGGACTACATCCGTTATATTCGTGAAAAAGTAGGACACGATTTAATATTTCTTAATTTTGCTGGAGGTATTATTTATAACGAACAAAATGAAATTCTTTTACAAAAACGGGGAGATAGAAATGAGTGGGGTCTTCCAGGTGGTGCTATGGAACTTGGAGAATCTCTTGAAGAAACCGCTAAACGAGAAATACTTGAGGAGACAGGATTAAACGTTGAAGTTGAACATCTTATAGGTGTCTACTCTAAATATTTGGGTGAGTTTCCGAACGGAGATAAAGCTCAGACTATCGTTCATTGTTTTCAATGCAAGCCAATTGATGGGGAACTTACTGCAGATGGTATTGAAACTTTAGATTTAAAATACTTCCCAATAGACCAAATACCGAAATTATTCACAAAACTACACGAAGATGCCTTAGAAGATTGGCTTTCCAAAAGAAAAGGTGTATTTAAATAAAAACTTTTAACTTCCTATATCGAAAATTATGTAAATAAGCTGTCCATATGGGCAGCTTATTGTATTTTTTGCTTAGCGTGGGGTTTTTCCAAAATGCTGGAGGCACACTTTTTTTATTAAACTTTAATTCAAATCTATAATTGTATGTATTTTGTTATTTCCTGTTGCAGAATCCTTATGATAAGGATTCTTTTTTTATATCAAAAATCACAAATAAAAAAAGATAAAATCGGCGAACACGATCTTATCTTTAGCACAAGGAGTAAACAAAAGGATAACCATCATATTTTTATTATAATTTATTTTTTGTTAATTTTGAATATTATAACCATTCTTAACAAGTATATCTATATTGAGAAATTTATTACAAAATTAGTTATAAATGATTCAAATCTCCAAAGTAAACTTTTAGCCAAAAGTTTACTTCCAAATTAGAAAAGATTAGGTCCTTAATTGGCTTTACCCCAGCCATAAACCTTCCGATCAAAAACAAAGGGTAATTCAACTATCAAACTCATATAAAATCTTAATCTTGTCTAAGCATTCATTAGGATATACAATTAATCATCTATTTTTCTTTACATAATCTCCAGATACAGTCCATATCAACTATAGATTCTTGCCTTATGCTAAATGTAATCAAAAAGCAAGTAGATAAAGATAATGACTAAAACATTAACTCTAGATACTTTTTTGATGAATATTACAAATATACAGGAGGTAATGAAGAATGATTAAAACATTATTAGCAGGAGCATTTTTAAGTACAGGATTATTAGCGAGTGGTGCAATTGGTGCAGAAGATTCGAAAACGGACAATTTAAAGTCAAATGAAAATTCAAATCAAGTAATTACACAGAGTGTAGATGGAACAACGTCTTCCTCACAAAACTTTGATTTACCTAAAGATGCAGTGCCAGCATCTAAAGGAGATGTAAAAACTGTTGAAAAATCGGAAGGTACAGGTACAGATTCTCAAGAAGGAAAAATGGTAGAAACAAAAGAAGGTACAGAATCACAACCTGGAAAACATGCAAAAACTGTTGAAAGAACAGAAGGTACAGGTACAGATTCTCAAGAAGGAAAAATGGTAGAAACAAATGGAGGTACAGAATTACAACCTGGAAAACATGCAAAAACTGTTGAAAAATCAGAAGGTACAGGTACGGATTCTCAAGAAGGAAAAATGGTACCAACAAATGAAGAAATTTAAATAATATATAGTTATAACGAAGAGCATCCAAAAAGGGGTGCTCTTTTTATATTATAGGGATTAACTAGTTTTACTCAACATAGAGCTGTAGGAGGAATTGAGGATTAGAACATAGGGTACTGTTTCTTCAAATTATGGTGTTTAGAGCAATAGTTTTGGTAGTAACGTTACAATACAAACATTTTGTTAGAGATTTTTTAAATCTACATAGACTCTAGATAGACTACATATAAACTTCGGATACTTGTTTTATGATACAAGTAATTAAACAAAAGGAGGGGGTTACAACAGTATTAACAGGGCAATCTTTTAAGTACAGGAGATTATTAGTAGATGGAGAAAATGTTGAAGATGTACAGACAGATAAAACATATTTCATATAAATAAAATGAATTGCAACAAGCTAAAAGTACGGTTTTAAGAAGTTTGAGTTATAAGAAGAAAATAGATAAGTATAGTGAAAATAGATAAATTGACAAGAGAAAAGCACTTTGTGTATATCACAGGTGCTGTTTATTTTTATTTTAATCTAGGACTTGAATTAAACTTTTATACTAAAATATATATAGGAAAAGGTGGAAGTTCATTGTACAAAATTATGTATGGAATATTAATTTTAATTTATACTTTGTATTCATTTTTTGTAAGTGATGGAAGTGAAATAAGGGTTATAATCGTGTTAACTATAGTACTTATCTTTTCTGTGGTTTTAGAAAAAAGGATTGATTAAAGGTCGTTTTTTTAACACTTTTTAAAGATATCTAATGTAAATTATTATTCATTAGTTTACTTTCATTTCCCCTTAAACATTGAATTTACTATATATACATTCAAATCATTGTAAATAGAGGGATTGAAAAGTAGATGAATAAAAAAACAATATATATATAAGTTTTACAGTAAGAATACACCATTCTTCTCTATTTAACTATACTTATATTTTTATAAATTATTACGATATAAATATAGATTTAAAACGTTTTGTTCAAAATGATAAATTAGGATTTTCAGGGGTTAAGACCGTTATTTATTCTCCTATTTTAAATTAGCAAAATTTTCAAACGTTAAAAGTGCATACGTTAAGATTTTGTATATAATATAATAAACCCGTAGTTATAGTGTTTGCTCCGATTCAAATTATGAGATAGTTTACTTTAACTTTTTTACATTATCTAAAAAAGAACTTGTAGGAATTCCTACAAGTTCTTTTTGTTCTTCGGATTGACGAATAGTAAGTGTTATGGGAGATACCGCTAACATTTTAAGAGTTGTCATATATTCTTATGATAAAATGTTGTAGAAAGCTTAAGAATTCTTAAGAACTTTTACCCCTTTTTCTTAAGTTTTGGACTCTAGAGTATGATAATGAGTTCAAACCTGTAGGATGACTAGGTATGAAAACAATTCGCTTTCTTATTTCTGTATATAATGTACTAAAAATCAGTTGATGCAGATATTCCAAGTTCAAGGTTTCATGGAGACAAAAAAATTGAAGGAATTGATTTGAAGAAAGTAAATTATATTGTCAAATATGGACTGAGTACAGGTGTATTCACAGAAAAATTAATCAAAAGAAGAAATCTCAAGACAATTATTTTATTAGTAGAAAATAATAAGAAATTTTTAATTTTACTAAAAGCAAAATTAAAAGAAAAAGGGAACTTATTAATTGTATATGGATCAGTAGCAAATATTGAACAATATATTAGGGAGAACGATATTACGTATATACAGTATGTTATTTCTTGTCTTTCATTTGCAATCTTAAGAAAAAAAGAAGATACAAATGTCTCACCTGCTTATGTCTTTAGCTGTTTTATACGAGAAAAAATATGGAGGAATCATATGGAATCAAAAATTCTTATTGTCGATGATGATAAAGAAATTAGAAATCTTATCTCTGCTTATTTGGAAAATGAAGGCCTGAAAACTCAAAAGGCAGAAGATGCTATGGAAGCTTTACAACTGTTAGAAGAAAAGGAGTTTGATTTGATTATTTTAGATATTATGATGCCTAATATGGATGGTATTGAAGCGTGTATGAAGATTAGGGAAGACCGCAATATACCTATCATCATGCTATCTGCAAAATCTGAGGATATAGACAAAATTCAGGGGCTAGCCTCTGGTGCAGACGATTATTTATCAAAACCGTTTAACCCATTGGAATTAATCGCTAGGGTAAAATCCCAATTAAGAAGGTTTAAAAAATACAATTCATCAATAGGACATAATAAAAGCATTCTAGAAATTGGTGACTTAACCGTGAATACAGATACACGTCAAGTATGGGTAAGAGGAAAAGAAACAAGATTAACTCCAAAAGAGTTTGCTATTTTAGAACTACTTGCCCGCAACAAAGGGATTGTCATGAGTGTAGCAAAAATATATGAAGCAGTTTGGGAAGAGGTTTTTTATAAATCAGACAATACTGTCATGGTGCATATTACAAAAATAAGAGACAAAATAGAAGAGGATTCTAAACATCCCATTTATATTAAAACTGTGTGGGGAATTGGATATAAAATATGAAGAATGTTAGTTTTAGAAATAAGATCATTATAAAACTTCTTGGTGCTGTTGCAGTTAGTTTTTTTATTTCAATTGGTTTAACAATTCTCATTTTGGCATACGTTATAGATCCGTTATTTGTAAAATACGAAGAGTTTAGTATGTTTGAATTCAAATTGGCACTGTTGTTTTTATTCGCGTTCGCAATCTTTACCTTTATCATACTTTTTTTGATATTGGTTCGAAAGAAAATAGTATATTTGAAGTTCATTTCAGATAATGTAAATGATATTGCCAATGGAAAACTAGGTCTGACAATAGGGATCAAGGGGAATGACGAATTGACCCAACTTGCCCAAAATATCAACTATATGTCCAAGGAATTGGAGCATACATTTGAACAGGAAAGACGATTAGAACGTACAAAAAATGAACTCATAACGAACGTATCTCATGACTTACGCACACCGTTGACATCTATTATTGGCTATATAGATTTATTAAAAAGAGGGCAATACAACAGTGAAACACAATTACAGGAATACCTTGAAACCACGTATTTAAAATCAAAGAGATTGAAATATTTAATTGATGAACTGTTTGAATATACTCGTTTATCAGGCATCGATGCTAAGTTAAACTTTAATGAAGTTGATTTATCAGGTTTGTTGGAGCAAATAGTTGGAGAATACATTCCTATATTTGAAAAGGAAAGTTTAATCGTTCAAAAATCAATTACACAAGAAATAATACCTATCTTCATAGATGCAGAAAAAATGGTACGTGTATATGAAAATCTGTTTATGAATGCGATAAATTACAGCATGAAACCATCCCAATTATTCATATGTCTTGAATTAATGGATAACAAAGCAATTTTAAAAGTATCAAATATAGTCGAGAGACCGCCTGTTAGCGATCCAAATAAATTGTTTGAAAGGTTTTTCAGGGGTGATAAGGCAAGAAAAAATGATCAAGGAAATGGACTGGGACTTGCTATCTCAAAAAGAATTGTTGAACTTCATGATGGTAATATACATGCAGAATATAAAGATGGCTGGATGTCCATTATTGTTGAACATCCAATCAAATAGACCGGCTTATGGAATTACAGGTTCCATAAGCTTTTTTTATAAAACTTAAGAATTCTTAAGGATTTTACAGGGTGTTTCCTAATTTTCATAGTTTATCATAGGTGTATTCAAAGTGATGAGGTGAGCAAAGAAGAAAAAAGGAAAGACTTCATTGTAGCTTTAGGGTGAATGCAACATGACTATTTTATTAGTAGTAAACAAACGTAGTTAGCTTATTGTAATGAAATAAAAAAATGTAGGAGGATATAAATGATAAAGCCAGTTGTAGATGTAAAAAACATTCAAAAATTGTACGGTAAAAAAGGTGAGAATCAATCACATGCATTAAAAGGTGTATCATTCTCAATTCAAGAGGGGGAGTTTGTCGGTATTATGGGGCCTTCTGGTTCTGGTAAAACAACATTATTAAATGTAATTTCAACGTTAGATAAAGCGACAGGCGGCATTGTTGAAATTGCAGGAACGGATATTACGAGAATGAAGCAAGGTGAACTTTCTGATTTTCGTTCACAAAAGTTAGGGTTCATTTTCCAAGACTTTAACTTATTAGAAAATTTATCTATCTATGAAAATATCGCACTCCCACTGTCACTTCAAGGTGTTTCATCTCGTAACATTGGAAAGAAAGTAGAAAAAGTAGCTGATATGTTAGGCATTACAGCTATACTTCAAAAATATCCTTCTGAAGTATCTGGTGGACAAAAGCAACGTTCTGCAGCAGCACGTGCGTTAGTTCATGAACCAGCAATTATTTTGGGAGACGAGCCGACTGGAGCTCTAGATTCTAAAAATGCAACGAGTTTACTTAATGCCATGACAAGCTTAAATAAAGAGCAAGGTGTATCCATTATGATGGTTACGCATGATCCTTATAGCGCAAGTTACTGTCAGCGTATTTTATTCATTCAAGATGGTGAGTTATATAAAGAAATTCATCGCGGTGGTACCCGTGAAGAATTCTATAAAGAAATTTTAGACGTGCTTGCAAACTTAGGCACACAAAAAGCGTAAGGAAGGAAGTTCAATCATGTTATTTAAGCTTTCTATGTCAGGCCTAAAAAGTAAGTTGCAAGATTACATTGTTTTACTTGTTGGTCTTATTGTCTCTATTTCAACTTTTTATATGTTTCAAACGCTAGCATCCAATAAAACGTTCCTTGAATCTAACTCTTCTATTAGGGATATTGTGGCTGTCTTTAAAATTGGTTCCTTTTTGTTAGCGGTTATCACATTTTTTTTTATTTTATATGCAAACTCTTTCTTATCAGCTCTTCGTCAAAAAGAATTTGGTATGTATATGATGTTAGGAGCAAAAAAGCATAAAGTTACATTACTTATGTTTATCGAAACAATCGTATTAGGCGCTGCGTCTCTTGCGATTGGTATTACAGTTGGTGTAGGACTTGCAGAAGGGATCGGTCAGTTATTAATGAAACAACTCGAGTTTGCTGGTGAAGGTTATAAAGCATTTTATCTGCCATCATTAGCTATTACTTGCGTCTTCTTCTTTGCACTATTTGTATTATCTGCAATTATGAATAGTATTAAATTATCGCGTATTTCTGTACTGCAACTTGTACATGCAGATGCACAAACAGAACGTGTTGCCATAAAAGGAAAAATGACAGTTGTAATTGCATTCCTTGGTATTCTTTTATTAGGTATTGGTTATGCATCACTGATCTATATGTCATATGCAAATTCGCTAATTGCTTTGGGATTAATGGCCGTTGGATTAATCTCAGCAACCGCTGGTACTTACCTTATATTTGGATCCCTTCTCCCAGTTATGATTAACAAGCTAAAGAGTAATAAAAAACGTAGTGAAAAAGGCCTCAATGCTTTTACTTTTGCACAATTAAATTTCCGCATTAATAGTCTAACAAATGTGCTTGCAACAGTAGCAATTTTAGTGGCTCTTGGTGCTGGTGGAATTGCTTGTGGTATGGCATTTAAAAACAACATTATAAACATGACAGATCAAATGCGAATTTACGATTCAGTCATTCATAATCCAACTGCGGAAGAAAAGACAATTTTGGGTGGTATCTTATTTCAAGAAAAATTTGAATACCATTACAAAGTTGATGATAGGTATGTTTATTATCTTAAAGAAGATGTAGAAAAAAATCGCCCTTTCTTGCAAGGTATGAAAATAGAGAAAGTTTCAGAGGAAATACCAATTGGTGCATTTTCAATAAAATGGGTTAAAGGAGAAATCGACACAAAACAATGGATTCAGGCTTTCAGAACGATCCAGCCAAATTATATGTATCCTCATTATGAAATCAAAATTGTAGAACAAAACATATACGATGGGTTGAAGGGTAAAGAAAGTACTGTGTTTATAGGGAAAACAGATGATTTTGGATCATACATAAAAGAATGGAAAAAACTTGATGAATTACAGATAGCAAAATATAAAAATGTGAAAGAGGAAGAATTGGATAGTAAGTATCAAAAATATATTATGAGTCATGATTTTGCCAGCGGACTAATGTTTATGGGTTTCTTCGTTGGAATTGCATTTTTAGCAATGATGGCAAGCTGCTTAATGTTTAAAGTTCTGTCGGGAGCATCAAAAGATGTAGCACGTTATCAAATGCTTCGTAAAATCGGTGTTCGTCGTGAGTTATTAATAAAATCGATTTTTAAGGAGTTATTCTTTATATTTTTAGTCCCAGCAATTTTGGGTATTGTTCACGTATTGGTTGGTATGAACATGTTCAGCGTTCTTTTGGCTGATCCTTACTTTCGTATTTGGCTACCAATTATTATTTTCGTAGTAATTTACTCGATTTACTACTTGATTACAGTTCAATTGTATAAAGGAATTGTACTTCCGAAAGAACATTAATGTAATGGTATTATTTATACGGAATATCACCATAATCTGCCCCATTTATTAAACATTCTAAATGGATTTGGAAATAATAAATGGAGTAGTACTATAACCCATAAACGGTGTTTAATGTTCCGTACGATACTTTGTTTTTAGTAATGAGTTTTAGAATTTCCGGAAAGTATTGTTGATAGTGCCATTAGAGAAGTTAAAGAAGAAACTGGTCTTGAAGTTAGCAATCCTGTTTATAAAGGACTTTATGAATATGTTAATTCAATCGTCAAAGACCAAGATATGATATTTAACTATTTTACAAAAGACTTTAAGGGGGATTTACTAAAAAATTCGCCAGAAGGAAAAGCTGTTTGGTTGAATATCAATGAAGTTTATAATCTTTCTATGCAGAAATCCATTCGTAGAATATTCCCTTTGTTCTTTAAAGAAGGAAGAAAAAATAAAGGGAATGGGATCAAGAAAAAAATCAAGAGGGACAAGTTACTATAAAGAGAACATATACAAAACAATGCTGGCCTACACATATTAGTATTATATAATATGTGTAGGCCTTTTAATTTTAAGCATCTATTAATTTAGGTCTTAATAATATACGAAAATCGCGTTTTGTTGACGGATTTCCTTAGGATAAGGATTTTTTTAAATAAAAAATGATAGGATCGGCGAGCATACACTTATCTTTGGCCAAGGAGTAAACCAAAGGATAACCATCATATTTTTATTACAATATCTCTTGTTAATTTTTAATAGAAAAATCATGTGTAATATTCATATCTATATTGAGAAATTTATTACAAATTTAGTTGTAAATTTTTTTTAATGAAACAATCTCGCCTAAAATTAAATTTATATAATTTTAGCTTGATAGCGATGTGGTGCTGCCCCTTATAATAAGGATTCTATTTTGTATCAAAAATTCAAAATTAAAAAGATAAGATCCGGCAATAGGATTTTATCTTTAGCGTAAGGGAAAAACAAGTGACAGAAACCAGCTTATTTTTTATAGTATTATATTTTTTGTTAATTTTCGATATAAAAACCATATATAACATCTATATCTATATTGAGAAATTTATTGCAAATTTAGTTTTAAGTGTTGCCAAAAATGAAAGGAAACTTTTATCCAGTAGTTTACTTTCATAATATTGATTTTTATACGTGTCTGGTAAAGAAGATACAATGAATTACTAATAAAAACTATAACGAAATCTAGTTCGGTATAGTAAAGTGCAAATGAAAATTCCCTCTTCGCTATCTCCCCAAAAAAGAACCACTGCTATAATCTTATAGACTGTATTTTCAGAAACATTACAAGCGTGTAAGTAAAATGAAAGGAAATTCAATATGAGAAAAAAATCTTACTACTATAATGAATAACAGAAACACTCATGAAAAAATGTGTTGCGAATCTAGTTGATTTTTATGTCTTTCCATTAAGGTTTTGTCGCAGGAGCAGTACTGCATTAAAATTCAATTGAAAAATTTGATGAAGTTATCACCTTTAGAAAAGATGATTCCGTTAAGTATACATCAATTAGAGAGAACCACATGGATACGGTATAATTCTGGATTAATAATTACTAGAGGTAACGATACTTCGTTATTTTTATATAGAATATTATTTAAACTACCTAACACGGAACCTAATGGACTGTTGGAAATAGGCGATTCCTGAGAACACCGATGTATCCACCAGTTATCTTAGCAGGCTCTACCTATAGTCCCTGCGGTGAGAACATAAGTATTTTGTACGTTGATTTATCCCAATTTCTACTTTAGCTTTCTTGTCACAACTTTGACAAGCGTGGAGCCATAGAACGTTGAAGAATGATTTGTACCAGTATATAGTGGCGAACAGATTGACTTAGGCCAACCGACATTCATCTTCAACCTAAAATTAGTGTTGCACACCCTCACATTTTTTGGAAAGAGTCTTCTGTCGGAAAAAAATAAAAAACACAGAGGTGTAAAATGAACATTATTTCCGAACTATTCGTTAGTTTTGCAATTCCTACGATACAACTCACATTTTTATTCCTTCTCATACTTATTTTTAGCTATTTTGTAGTATACAAAAAGGTATGTAAAGGTGAAAAAAAGTTTACCGTACAACAAATTATATTATTGATATTAATAATAGGATATTATTCTCTTGCATTATCAGCTACTTCATTTGGTCGTTCAGATGATATAGCTTATGCAAGAACCATTGATTTTGATGTACTTAGTGTTTATAAAAAAGCATGGAATACATTTTCATTTACTTCCTTTTTCCATATCATTGTGAATATAGGTATGCTTTTTCCTTTAGGAATTTTATTGCCTTTATTTAGTAAGGTTTTTCAAAAAACAAAATGGATGTTAATGATCTCAATTATAGCAAGTTTATTAATTGAAATACTTGAATTTACAATGCAACGTGGAAGTATGGAACTTGTTGATTTACTTCATAATATTTTAGGAATGATGCTAGGGTATTCTGTGTTAAACATAGTTCTTATATTATTGAAGAAAAAAGAAACGCATGCACAGATGATGAAATATTTATTCCTTCCCATTACAGTAATTCTCATTGCATTTGGAATAATTATTTCGTACCATATGAAGGAATTTGGAAATATGCCTATTGATCCCAATACAAAAATAGATATGTCTCACGTTACGATAAAAACATCAATAGAGTTAAAAGAAGAAGGGGGAAAAAAAACTGTTTACAAAGATTCCGTTACTAAAAAATCACCTGTTCGAGATGTTGAAATTCTTTCTCCAAAGGAAGCATTTCAAAAACTGAAACAAGGAGAATTTGAACCTATAGGATCTTTCAATGCAGGTGATACATTATTAATTACAAAATATAATATAGATTACTACACTGATACAAAAGGTTTCTCTCAACCTATATATGTCTTTGAGGTACATGTAAATGATAATGAAGAAGATATTTGGTCTCAACCTATTTCCGCAAGGAAATAGGTTGAGAAAATATTATGAAGCTACTAGTACTGGTTGTAACCCATGATACATGGGAAAGGCGGAGTCTGTTTTGGAAGACTTCGCCTTTGTTTGTATAGTGCATGCAAGGGTACGGAAACGATTTAAAGAGAAGGGGACATCATCTATCAACTCTCATTTTTAGTTTGTAAATTTTGGGGGGATTTATCCTATAAATATAGTAAAAGTAAAAGATCTTAGTAAAGAATATACAGGTAAAGCTTCGCATATAGCACTTTTAAATGTAAATTTAACAATCATAGAAGAGAATTTGTTGGGATTATGGACCTTTCTTGTAGTGGAAGAACAACGTTATTGAATATGATTTCTACTATTGATTTTCCAACATCAGGGAGTATATTAATAGTAAAAATCCGTATTAACTTTCTACCAATAATTTAGCTTTATTTTGCAGACACGGGTACGGCCGAGATATATGTAATTTTGAATATAATTCATACATTCTTTTCTAAACGTACTTGTGATTACGGATTTCTTTACCACTTTTTAACTGATTATCATACATCCTAATCATACAGTTGGAACAAAGTGTTTTCAGTAGCTAATAGATGGATTCTTAGGGTGTACCCATAATAGACGAAACTGCATTTATAAGCCAATCTCATGCATACATTAACAGTAAAAGGGAAGATGGTTCTTCCGCTCGTATTAGATGACCTGAATGTGAAAAGAATAAATAAACGAGGATAGGAAATATCAGGAGGACAAGCACAGCGAACAGCGATTGTCTGTGCACCCATTCATTCCCCTAAATTAATTCTACCGATGAGCTAACAGGGAATTTGGATACTAAACTCTCTCAAGATGTAATGGAGATATGAACACAATTAAATATAGAAGAAAAGGAAACAATGATGGACAGTTATATAATGAAATTTGCCACAATGACAATTGTCCATTACTTTATAAAAATATTATGGACAGTCTTTCTATGTTAGGAGGGAATAAAAATGACTTTTCGACAACTAGCATTGAATAATGTTATACGGAATAAACGAATATATCTTGGGTATTTTTTTAGTAGCATATTTGCGGTAATGATTTTCTTTACTTATGGTCTACTTTTCTTTCATCCAAATCTAAAAGGTGAACTGACTCATGTAAGTACTATAATGAGCACATTTGGGAAAATAGGATTTCAACTATCGTATTCCTTAATTTTTGTTTTCTCTTTCTTATTTATTTTCTATTCTGCTAGCGCATTTTTAAAAAATAGAACAAAAGAGTTTGGATTATTAATGTTACATGGAATGTCTCATAAACAGTTTCATCGATTAATTTTTTTCGAAAACATGTTGATTGGAATCCCTTCTATACTAGTGGGTATTGGACTTGGAATGATTTTTTCTAAATTATTTTTACTAGTTAGTGGGTCTTTATTGGCAGTAGAGCAGAGGTTACCATTTTATTTTCCATTAAAGGCTATTGGAGTAACAGCTCTGTCCTTTTTTATCTTATTTCTACTTATTTCTTTGTTTACATCAAAAATGGTGAAAATGAATGAGCTTGTAGAACTCATAAAATCAGAAGAAAAGCAAAAACCTGAACCTGAAGTGTCTGCTTGGCTATCTTTGTTGGCTATAATCTTAATTGGAGCAGGCTACACTTCTGTCCACCACAGTATCGATGCAATCGCAATTAATTATATGAGTGGGAATGAAGTATTACTGATCGTTGGATTAGGGGTCACGCTTATTATATTTGGAACTTATATTTTCTTTCATCAATTTTGTATATATGTGATATACAATTTAAAAAATAGAGAAACTACATTCTTTAAAAGAACCAACCTCCTTGTTATTTCAGAATTAGCATTCCGAATGAAAGATAATGCGAGAATGTTCTTTATGGTTACAATTATATCTGCGGTATCTTTTACAGCAATTGGAGCTTGTACAGCTATCGGAAATCCTGAATTAGCAAAAAATGAGACCCCATTTGCATTTACCTATAGATCAGATTGGGGAAATCCACTAGAAAAATTTCATATTGAAGAGATAAAAAAACAATTAAAAGAATCTGGATTTTCTTATAAACTTGCAACAGCAAAATTTAAAATAACACAGAATGACATTAGATTAATTAATCTTTCTACGTATAATGAATATGCTAAAACACTAGGATATGAAATAGAAAAATTAACAAATGAAAATGAAAGTATCGTTATACTACCAATGAAAAAACACAAAAGTGTAGAGGACCTAAAACCTTTTGTGTTAAGGCATGGTGAACTAGAAGTACCAGTTACTGTTCAAAAAACATTAACTGTCCCAGAGTTAAAAGAGATGCTTGCTAAAACTGTTATTATCTCTGATGCTGTTTACAATGAAGTCCTAAATATTAAAACTGTAGATGTTGGTATCTTGCAAAATTACACTATATACGGTTTTATTATAAAAAATTGGCCTGAAACAACTGCAGTCTCAAAAAATCTTATGAAATCAGTTGGTACGAAATTAGGCGATTCTTATACTTTTTCATCTTTGAGTTTGAAATGGCTTGAACTAAAACAACAAAATGGATTACTTTCTATTACAAGTATATTGGTGGGAGTTGTATTCTTTGCATTTGCAATAAGTTTTTTATATTTCCGTCTATTTACTGATTTAAAACGTGATCAAGAGCAGTATCAAATGATTTCAAAATTAGGTTTAAGTCAAAAAGAGTTAAAGAAAATTATAACAACACAAATGATGATATTATTTTTCTTACCCATTGTAGTAGCTATGATTCACAGCAGTTTTGCATTTCTAACTTTGCATCAATTAGGACAAACCATAAGTAGGGAAATGTCCGTTATTCAAAGCTCAATTGTTGTATTAGTAAGTTTTTTTTGTATTCAATTTATTTACTTCCTTATCATTAGAAATTACTATATAAAACGCATATGTACAAAAATATATTCATAAAAAAGAGAAACAAAAAATTGAAGGTGCAGACTCAATCACTATATATGATTGAGTCTGCATCTTCAATATGTTAAAAAATATACTAAGATTAATCTATGTTGACTCATCTTTTATACATTATCTGAAAAAGAACTTGTAGAGATTCCTACAAGTCCTTTTTGTTTTTCATTTTAAATACTTAAAAGGTATAAGCTCAGTTTTACTTTTTACCAGTAATATACTGTTAAATTTATCTTTCTTGTCCATCTGTTTGATTGGCTTGGAACTCCATGTTTAGCGCAATACTATCCCCTTGGAACACGTTCTGATCTGTGCCGTTGTCTTCAAATACAAACTTTATCCAAAACCAATCCATTTTCCCAGGTTTTAATCCCCCTGTTTCAGTCCACTTAGAATGAAATACTTTTTTGGAGGCAATCTCTGGGCTTTGTGATTTTAGTTCTGCAAGAGTTGTCTCGTATACAGGGCTTTTCGCAGAATCCCAATCCAAAAGAAATTGTACTTTAATATGTTTACCAAAATCTTCTGTAGTGTTATTTTGTTTTAAATCGTTTACAGTATAGTCTATTTTCATCATGATATCTTTAATATCTAATGTACCACTATTTTTTTAATTGAATTTCTTTAATATTTTATCCCCAGTACTGTAAAGTTTTAAACACGTAGGAAATAAATCCAAATTTACTGATAACAAGGATCAAAAAAGGAGGAATTCTTTTTTTTGTACGATAGAGCATTTCAGATACTGTGACACATGTATATCCATTGTTGTTTAAATACTTCATGATGCTTTCTGATGCTTCAACAGTTTGAGATGTCTGGGAAAATTCGCTACCATTCCAATCATGAAGTAGAATGATATTTCCAGGTTTAACACCTTTTGTTATATGCCTCGAAATCTTGCTAGCTGTTGGACTTCTCCAATCTTGGAGATCTTGATGCCGCGACCATAATATTACAAGTTTTCTATTTTATACAAAATTATACCTTAAGTTGATGGATGTTTGGTGCTCCCCCTATATGAAGCTATACAAAAAGACACCCAAGAAGGATTAAAAATTTGCCTTCGTCTGTTTGACCTCAAATGGACGGGAATCGCATCGATATGAGAAAAAGACAGTCTTTGATATATTAGGTGTCGTTTACAATTGTGCTGTATCCAATCTAAATCAGAAAACTGCCAAAATGACTATGAATTCATGTCTTTTAAATAGAGCTGTTGTTACGCTGTAACCACTTTGTTTATTTCCGCAAATTACATAAGTTTTATCGTTTTTGCACCAGAATCGATAGCCCTACATTTATCTGCCTCCTTGGTAAGGCATCGAATAATTCTTACATATACCATCGCGATTTCTGATAACTTACATGTAGAGAGGTATCACTCAATATAACAAAAATGTAATGTTAATGAAATGTAATTCCACCGATACTATTAATGAAATTATATAAAATGAAGGGGAGTTAAAGAATTTTTATAATGAAAAAGGAGAAGTATTAATGCGAAATATATTAAGTGTAGAAAAAATTGAAAAATATTATGGTAATAAAGATAATGTAACAAAGGCTATAGATAATATTAGTTTTAAGGTAGATGAGGGGGAATTTGTTGGGATAATGGGGCCCTCAGGAAGTGGAAAAACTACATTACTTAACTGTATATCAACGATTGATCATGTTACGACGGGAAAAATAATAATCAATAATAGTGACATTACACGGTTAAAATCAAAGTCACTAGACAAGTTTAGAAAGAATGAATTAGGGTTTGTATTTCAGGACTTTAATTTATTAGATACCCTTACTGCTTATGAAAATATTGCCCTAGCGTTAACTATAAAAGGTGAGGCAAGTTCAAAAATTGATGGAAAAATACAAGCGGTTGCAAAATATTTAGACATTGAACAAGTATTAAGCAAATACCCGTATCAAATATCAGGTGGACAAAAACAAAGGGTTGCTTCGGCAAGAGCTATCGTAACAGATCCATCTTTAGTACTTGCAGATGAACCAACAGGATCGTTAGATTCTAAATCAGCTAGATTATTACTCGAAAGATTTGAAAGTCTTAATAAGGATTTAAAAGCTACCATACTTATGGTTACTCATGATGCATTTACAGCAAGCTATGCTCGTAGAATTCTATTTATTAATGATGGCAAAATATTTATCGAGTTGGTAAGAGGAAATGATTCCAGAAAAGAATTCTTTACTAAAATTATCGAAGTTATAACCCTTCTTGGAGGTGACGATAATAATGTACTCTAAAATTGCTATTGGGAATGTAAAGAAAAGTCTTAAAGATTATGCGATATATTTCTTAACACTAACACTGGCTGTTTGTATATTTTATAGTTTTAACTCAATAGAATCACAAAAAGCGCTTATGGAAATTGACGCTTCAGGTAGAGAGTATGTGCCTACTTTAATGAAAGTTATCTCAAATGTGTCAGTATTTGTATCCGTAATATTAGGTGGTTTAATATTGTATGCAAATAATTTCTTAATCAAAAAACGTAAAAAAGAATTAGGAATATACATGACTTTAGGTATGGGAAGAAGAAACATATCTAGAATATTACTAACAGAGACATTTCTAGTTGGCGTTATATCTTTAGTGAGTGGGCTTATAATAGGTATTGGAGTATCACAGGGATTATCTACATTTGCATTAAAGTTATTTGACTTGCCTATGAATAAATATAAATTTGCAATTTCAACAGGTGCTATAGGTAAAACCGTATTATACTTTGGAATCATGTTTTTACTTGTTATGTTATTTAATGTATATGTTGTTTCTAAATACAAAATAATTGATATGTTAACAGCAGGTAGAAAAAACGAAGATGTAAAATTTAGAAATCCTCTTATCTATGTAATCACATTTATTATGTGTGTAGCTTCACTTGGATATGCATATGTGACTGTATTAAAAATCGGATTGAATTATATGAATCCTATGTTCATGGTATCGATCATTCTTGGCATATTAGGTACATTTCTGTTTTTCTTTAGTTTATCTGGATTTATATTATATGTTGTAAAGAAGAATAAAAAAGTCTATTTTAAAGGGTTAAATATATTTATCATCAAACAAATAAATAGTAAGGTTAATACAAATTTTATATCCATGTCTGTAATCTGTTTAATGTTATTCCTTACAATGGTGGTTTTATCTACAGGAATCAGCTTAAAAAGAAGTATAGATGCAACAATGAAAGAAGCAACACCATTTGATGCCAGTATTATGTTGGAGAATAGGGATGAAAGTTACACGATAGAAGACGTATTAAATAAATTTAATTTTAAAATAAGTAATAACGAAAAATATGTATCTTATAATGTATATCAAACAGGGATGAAAGTGATGGACTTTGTACCAGAAGTAATTAAAGATTTTAGGGATAGCGGTGCGGATTTCATTAAAGTATCTGATTATAATAAAATTTTAAATCTTAAAGGCGAAAAGGAAATCACTTTAAATAACAATGAAGTTTTATTTTTATCAAATAATGACCGGTTGGTTAATTCGATAAATGAAAGATTAAAAAATAGCAATAAGATGAATATTAAAGAAAAAGAATATCTGGTAAAAAACGCTAAAGTTATACAAGAGAATCTTTACACTTCTGAGGGGATAACTAATTTCTTCGCAATTGTTATAAATGATGAGTTTTTATCAGGCTACAAAATTAGTACATCCGTACTCAATGTAAATTATTTAGATGAAAATAGAGAAGAATATAATAAAAAATATGATAACGTTACACCGGTCTTTTATGACAAAAATGGCCCAAAATTAAATATTTTGTCTATAAGAGGCATATCAAAGGATGAAGCTTATGCGGAAAATAAGGGGTTGAAAATTGTCATACTGTTTATGGGGATATATATAGGTATTGTATTTTTAATAACAAGTATGGCTGTATTAGCTCTTCAACAATTATCAGAAGCCAGTGATAGCATAGATCGATATAAATCTTTGAAGAGAATTGGTTCAAACGGAACAATGATCGACAAAACGATTTTTATTCAAACTTTCGTATACTTTAGTCTTCCAGTTACTCTTGCCCTAATTCATTCTGTAGTTGGAATTTATTTAGTCAATAATTTTATTAACGCATTTCATCAAACAGACATTACTTTACCAGCATTGATGACTGGCTTAGTATTTCTTGTAGTTTATGTAGGATATTTCTACACGACATATGTCGGGTATAAAAATATTGTAAAAAGTAATACTTGATTTTATAATGCTCATTAAGGCTATTACACCTTGTTTCTCAAGATGTAATAGCCTTATATTCTATATAGGAAGGGAAAAGTCATGAAAAAAATCATTCTGATTGAAGATGATGAAATCATCAGAGAAGAATTACAACATTTTTTTATAAAGTATGGATATGAAGTAAAGGCTCCCACAGATTTTAATCATATTATCGAATATATAGAAAGTGAGAATGCAGACCTTATATTACTAGATATAAATCTTCCTGTGTTCGATGGCTATTATATATGCAGAGAAATACGTAAAACTTCAGATGTTCCAATCATCATGGTTACAAGCAGAGATAGTGATGTAGATGAACTAATAAGTATGAATTTAGGAGCAGATGATTTTATAACAAAGCCTTATAATACAGAAATACTATTAGCAAGAGTAACAAACATTTTAAGAAGAACATCTGGAGATTTAAAGACAAATCATATCTTAATGTATAGGGATTTTAATTTAAATCTTTCAAATGCAACAGTTACTTATCAAGACAAGTCTGTAGAGTTAACTAAAAATGAAGTTAAAATACTCTCATGCTTAATAAATAATCGTGGAAATATTGTAAAAAGAGATTCACTCATAGAAACTTTATGGAAGTCTGATTATTTTGTGGATGATAGCACCTTAACTGTTAATATAAATAGATTAAGAAAAAAGCTTGAAGAGATAGGTATAGAAAATCCAATTGCAACAAGAAGAAGCTTAGGGTATATAATGCCATGAATTTAGGTGAATTTATTAAAGATAAAATAGTAGTAATACTATCTAATGTACTGGTATATATCATACTAGCAGGTATATTGCTGACTGTGCATGTTCCGTTCATTATCATATTCTTTGTCTTTTGTATTTGGTTTTTTCCATTGATTTCATATATGGCTATAGAATTTATAAGATGTAAAAATTATTATAATGAGATTAATGGTATATTAGAAAACTTGGAGAAAAAATACTTACTTCCAGAGGTAGTAAAGGAAGCAAACTTTATACATGGAGAAAAGCTTAACGCTATACTAAAAGAAGTAAGTAGAGATATGCATGAAAATGTAAAGTATTATAGAGATATGCAGTTGGATTACAGAGAATATATAGAAACATGGGTGCATGAAATTAAGACACCAATAGCTTCTACAAAGCTTATAATTGAAAATAATCAAAATGAAATAACTAATAAAATTGACTCTCAAATGGATCGAATCGAGGGGTTTGTAGAACAGGTTTTGTATTATTCTCGAAGCAATAACGTTAATAAAGACTACATTATCAAGCCAATCAACCTTGATAATGTAGTAAGGAATGTAATTAAAAGAAACTATAGGGATTTTATTCATAAGAGAATAAAATTAGATATACAGGATATTGATGAGATTGTATATAGTGATGGAAAATGGGTTGAATTTATTATTAATCAAATAATAGGAAATTCTATAAAGTACTCAAATAACAAAGAACAAATGATACGTATATGCTCAATTAAGAAAACTAACTCAGTAATACTAACTATAGAGGATAATGGAGTAGGGATAGCAACTAAAGATATAAATAGAGTTTTTGAGAAAGGATTTACTGGAGAGAATGGAAGGAAATTTAGCAAAAGTACAGGAATGGGATTGTATCTATGCGAAAAACTGTGTTCAAAATTAGGTATGAAAATTACCATTGATTCTGAAGTTAATAAGGGAACTAGGGTTACATTAATATTTCCGTTGTCAGGTATGGTAACTTTTGAGCCTTATTTATAAAATAGATGCTGCTATCCTTCCACGAATTTCGTATGAAACTTAAGAACAAACGTAAAACGGTATGAAAAGACTAGTAATTCTCTTCATACCGTTTGTATTATTTAGTCATTTAACATATTGGTATATTTAATTGTGAATTAGATCAATGTTAATCTGGATTAGTCATTACTATTTTTGATGCCCACTAATACTTAACGTAAGATTTGGTTTGGTTGCTACACAGACCTCGTAAGCGAGAAATTGTACACTATATAAAACAGTAAAATAAATAGCCGATCCCTTAGCGTACAAGGAATCGGCTATTTTATGTCTAAATTCTGTTCAAACGCACAGTTTTCTTTTTTTGATATTGTGACTCTATGCCCATCAAGCTAAGATTTTTAATTACCCCTAAAACGAAAAAGTTATTTCTCTACAGTCATTTATGAAAAATTAATCGAATTTCTTTTTTTACAGATGATTAATTTTTAAAAATTATACTCAAGGGTTAGGGTTTTACAATAACTTTTATGAACTATTAATACTTCATAAAAGTTATTGTGAATTTAGTGAATGAGTGTTTTTGACTTTCTACTTTAATAAATCCATGGTGAGCTTCGATAATTGATTTCGCTAGTGCTAAGCCAATTCCAATGGAGCCTTCTTTATTAGAATTTTTTGTTTTGTAAAATCTATCGAATATATATGGCAAATCTTCTGATGCAATACCTTCACCAAAATCTTGAATTATTATTTCAGTATGAATAGGAGAGTTTGTGACTTCAACATAAATAGAACTATTATCATTTGAATGTTCAATGGAATTCTTTAAAATATTTAATAAAGCTTCTTGCATCCAAATACTGTCATGGAAAAGTGATATTTTTTCATTGGTTTTTAAATGTATGTTCATATTTTTTTTATTTAATTTACTGTTCAAACTAGCAATGACCTCATAAATTGTATCAATAATATCAGAGTTTTCTTTTTCAAATAGTATTGCTCTAGCATCTATTTTTGAAACTTTTAATAAATTATGTATTAAAAAGTTGATTCTTGAAATTTGAACATCATTATTGTGTAAAAAATGATATTGTTGTTCATTTAATTTACCTTGTAATAAGATATCATTGTTCACTGTTAGTGTTGAGAGGGGTGTTTTTAGTTGATGAGAAATATCTTGTAAAGTTTGAATTAAAAATTGTTTTTCTTCCATTAAATTATGCATACTTTTTCTAATAACATTTTTCAGTTTATGAAAAGAATTAGCAAGTTTAGCTAGATCACCTTCTCTATTTTCCTTGATATCAATGGTGTAATCACCTTCAATAATTTTATTCGCTGCAGCTGTTACATTTCTAATTTTTAAGAAAAAAGATTTATATTGTAAGTAATTTAGAAAAATTAGGATTAAGCTGAACCCTATTGCTCCAAGGAACATGTATATATTGTTTTGGGATATATGTTTATTTAAATAAGGAAAAAGTCTTGAATCCAATTCAGCAGATAGACCGTATTGTTTTAATAGCATTTCTCCATCACTGGAATAATCATTTTTATTGGCTGTATCATTTGTAAGTGCTTGTATTATTTCGTATTCATTTTCTGGGTTTTGTTCAATTAGTTTTCCAGTAATTTCACTCCAAATAGTAATATAATCATTTTTTAAATGGTCATATAGAATATGAACTGTGATAACTTGATATATAATAAATAAAAAAGAGATTAATGCTAATGTAAGTATATTAATTTTTATTTCTCTATTTATCATTAAATTACTCCTTACTGACGTCTTTATTCCAGAAATATCCGACACCTCTTTGTGTGATTATACAGTCAGGATTTTGTGGATTATCCTCAATTTTACTTCTCAATCTTTTTACATAAACAGAAAGAGTATTTTCATCGAAAAACACTTCACCTTCATCTGCTATTTTTTTCAATATCTCATTTCTTTGTAACACTTTATGAGGATTTAGCATTAACGTTAATAAGAGTTTGTATTCTAAATGTGTTAAATTTATACTTTTCTCATGCTTAAAGGCTCTGGCTGCTTCAACTTCAAGCTGTATATTTCCAGACCTCAATATAGTATTAGAAGCTGTTTTAATTTTTTTTCTTAATTGTACTTTTACTCTAGATAATAGCTCTTTTACCCTGAAGGGTTTTGTTATATAATCATCTCCACCAATATCAAGGCCCATTACTACATTTGCCTCCTCATCCAGTGCTGTGAGAAAAATAATAGGTACATCACCTTTTCTTTTAAGGTAGGTACATAAATCATATCCATTTCCATCTGGTAGTCCAACATCCAATATAGCTAAGTCAAATTTATTATTTTCGTATTGGTCTTTTGCATCTTGTACAGTAGAAACTCTTATAACCTCAAGTCCTTCTCCTTTTAGAGTAAACGCAATAGCCATTCCTAGATCGTTATCGTCTTCAACGAATAATACTTTATCCACAGTATCTCTCCTCATTTGTCTTTGATTATGGCAGTATTTTAGATTATGACAGTTATTTTACACGTTGATTGGCTAATTTAAAATAGTTTAGTATGGAAATGGAATTTTAGAGGCTTTTCTGAGTATAAGCATAATACCCAAATCGGCTTGAAGCTTTTTAGTACATAATGAGATACAAACAATTACTTAAAGTAGAATATTTATGTAATTCATACATGTACTTGCTTATATTTTGAAAAACCTTGTAATAGTGTCTTGTTGAATTTGTACGTTTTTATAAAACCATTAATGTTTTGTTTAAGTTATCTTATACAAAAATGTTAAATGAAATTGAATTCGCATTAATTATGTAAATGGATTTAAAAAAACAAATCATTGAGAATAAGAGCCGAATGGGAGCGGATTTTTGAGAATTTGAAAAATATGTGTGTACTTAAATAATTGTATAAAAGCCATTTAATTTTAAAGTATATCAAAAGTTAGATTTAGTAATCTTACTAAACTGTAAGATTAAAGTATATATAGTAAGACAAGAGTTATTCAATTAACAATTAAAGACGTCTATACTGAAGGTAATCATTCTTTATTAAGACTTGTAGCATTTTAGCCACTGTTTATATAAAGAAAAAATCTACTGTTCTAATCCCAGATTAAACATAGTATATGAGGAGGAAGAAAATGAAAAAGATAATAGGATTTCTAGTAGTAACAGCAATTTTTATAGGTATAGGGTTTGCTGTAAATCGGTATATAAATGGTCCCTCACAACCAGTAAACGGTATCATGGTATCTGGAACGAAAGAAAATATATCAGCTGTCAAAAATCTGTATAAAGATCAAAACGTACGAACAACAGATTATAGTTATAAATTGGTCACAGAAATAATAAAACAAGAATTTACTACCGAACAGAAAGAAGAAATTAAGAAAGAATGGAAAGAAAAAGGAGGAAATATGACTGAAGAAGAGATAGACAAGGAACTTAATAAACCATCTGTTACAAAGAAACAATATGCGGTTATTACAAAATCTACAGCTGAAAAATTCTTAAAAAAAGGAATTATAAGAACACCCTTATCTAAAGAAGATAGTTCAATGACTTCAGCCTCGGTAAAAGAAATAAAAGAATTAGCGAGGGAAAAAAACATCTTTTATAGAAAAAATGCGGAAGATGGGGAAGTTAAGGATGGAAATTTAAATTTAAATGGACAAATGATACCTGTTCAACATATTGAACAAAATAATTGGATTGGCTATTTTTCATCACCGATAGTAATTGTTAATGAGGAAGCATATAAACAATTAAAAGAAAAAGAAGTAAGCCTTTCGTTAATTCAGTTTGCAAAAGAAAATTTTGATTATAAAAATAAAAACAAGGTAAAAAAGGTGGTCGAATACGTTTCGAAAGTGTATGCAGTGAAAGACGAGAATGGTGAGTACGATAAGGATAAAATCTATTTTGTAGAGATTCAAAATTAATCTGTGAAAAGGATGAGTTGTATGGAGGTTGTTAGATTAGAAAATGTAGTAAAAACATATGGAGAGGGAGAAACACAAGTACAGGCGTTAAAAGGAATTAATCTTTCCATTCATAGAGGAGAATTCGTAACCATAGTTGGAGCATCAGGTTCTGGTAAAAGTACCTTATTGCATATTTTAGGAGGGCTGGATCGTCCGAGTTCGGGAAATGTGTTTATAGGTGATGAAAATATCTACAATTATAAAGATAATGAACTCTCTATTTTTCGCCGAAGAAAAGTTGGCTTTATATTTCAGTTTTTTAATTTAATTCCTGTCTTGAATGTACAAGAAAATATTGCTTTGCCAGCTCTATTGGATGAAGAACAGGTAGATGATCATTACCTGGATGAAATTATAAGAACTCTAGGGTTAAATGAAAGACGAGATCATTTGCCTTCTGAATTATCGGGTGGTCAACAACAAAGGGTATCTATTGGTAGATCTCTTATAAATAAACCCGATATTATCTTAGCGGATGAACCAACCGGAAATCTAGATACAAAAAATACAAAAGAAGTTCTGAATTTATTAAAAGTAACGGCTAAAAAATATAATCAGACGGTGATTTTAATTACTCATGATCCTGCTATCGCATCAAACTCTGATCGAATTATAACCATTACAGATGGCATGATTATTTCAGATAAACAATTAGTGCAAAATCAAGAAAAATGTGGAGGGGAGGAGTATTGATTCATAGTTACAAACAGTTAAGTCAAAAATATCTCAGAAGTAATATAAAACGTACTTTGCTAACATTAACAGGTATTATTCTAGCGTTGGCGCTAATAACAACGATTGGACTTTTTTTAAATAGTGGATACACTTCGGGAATTGAAAATGCTAAAAAAGGTTCTATGGGTTCTGCAAATATTTCAGTTGAAAATTATAATCAAAAGCTTTTCAATATGATAAAAAGTAATCCGAATATATCTTCTTATGGCATCATAACTCCAGGAGAGGTGATCCAATTTGATGAGATAGCTGTCTCTTATATGTATGCAGATCATCAAGCATTGAAGCTGTTAAAGTCTAGTATTCCTGTAGAAGGTAAGCTACCTTCAAATGAAAACGAGGCTGTTTTAGAAAAATGGATGCTGCCTTACTTCGGGCCTAATCTTAAATTAGGCGGTATGTTTACTATTCATGAAAAAAAATATAAACTTGTTGGTTTGTTAAATAAGTCTAGTAGTAATCAGGAAAATAAACCCGGTCAATTATTGACATATAAAAATAAGTTTAAAGTTGGAGAAGGTAGCGTATTGATTGAATTACATAAGTACGCAAACTTTGATGAAGTTGAAAATCAATTTAAATTATTGACGAATAAAGAAAATATAAGAGTGAATGACCAATTAAAGAAAGCCTTAAAGCCTAGTGTGGAGATAATGGCGGCAGCCGCTATTAGTATTGGGATTGTTGTGATTTCTACAATTGTTATTATTTATAATGCATTTCAAATTAGTATAGTAGAGCGAATGAAACAGTTTGGCCTATTGAGGAGTATAGGAGCTACAAAAAAACAAATCAGGAAAATTGTGATAAGAGAAGCAACATTTCTTTCTATTATTGCTATCTTTTTTGGGATTTTGTGCAGCATATTAGTAGTCTTTTTACTTAATCAAGTACTGATAAACATACTTAAAAACTCTATGGGATATACAATTAAATTAGATTGGTTAATTATATGTGTATGTTCTTTAATTACATTGATAACTGTTTATATTTCAAGCTATTTTCCTGCTTTTTTTGCAGGTAGAATTTCACCGTTATTGGCCGTAAGTAGCCGATTAGCTATAAAAAAAGAAAAAATAAAGAAAAAAAAGAGAACAAAATTAAAGAAACCACTATCTTTTCCGTTAAGTATGGCATTAAAAAATATCAAAAGGAATCCGAATAGATATACAGTTACAATCTTGTCTATTATTATAAGTAGTGTACTGTATATCACGTTTACGTTTCTCATAGATACTGTCATTCAGCGTAAACAACCGGAAATTCAAGCTCTAAAATCGGACATATCAGTTAGGGTTAATTCAAATTTAGACAAGCCTAGCATAGATCATATGAGTCGAAATATTTATAAAGTTAATAACGTAGAGAAGCTGTACAAGCAATATCAGGCAAATGATTTTTATACGAAAATACCAAAAAATAAACAAATTAAAGAATTACAAGGAAATGAATCGCTGTATCAAAAAGTAAAATATAATGATCAAACTGTAGAAATTATGAAAACACAAATAAAAGCATACGATGAGAATAGTTTAAAGAAACTAGCTGAAAATGTAACTAGTGGAAGAATTGATATTTCAAAATTAAATCGTGAAAAAGAGGTTATTTTAGTAAAACAAGCTGTATCAAATGATATGAATACAAGTAAAAAATATATAGGTTCTCTAAGTACTTTTCAGGTAGGGGATGAAATCCAAATAACAAGTCAGCAGGAAAGAAAATCTACAGAGGAAATCTCCTACAATGAAGAAAAACTAGAAACTTTAAAAATAGCTGCTATTGTAGAATTGGACATTTTTAATATGAGCAGAGTGATGGATACCATAACTTTTATTACTAGTGAACAAATAGCCGAATATATTACACCATCTCCACAAAAATTAAAAGGCTTTGAAATTGATTTAGAGAATCAATCTCGGGCTGATGCTACAATTTTAGATATACAAAAGAAACTGGGTGGAGATGCATCTATAGATGTACAAAATAATATTGTTCAAAGTAATTTCCATACAGACAATATACTTTATATAAAAATATTAGGGTACGGATTTATAGCTGTTATTACACTAATTGGTTGTGTAAATATTTTAAATACCATTACAGTCAGCATCATTATGAGAAGAAAAGAATTGGCTGCTTTAAAATCGATTGGTATGTCGCAGAAGGATTTGAAAAAGATGGTTATATATGAAGGACTTCTGTACGGTTTCTTTGGAAGCATACAAGGGATCTTTTTCGGCTGTATGCTGTCGTATATTCTTTATGTAGCACTGTCAAATACGGTGTCGTTTGAATGGATTATACCTTATCAATCTAGCTTTATCACATTTATAACTGCACTTTTGATTAGTTATGTATCGGTACTAATTCCGCTTCGGAAAATTAAAAAGGATAACGTTATAGATGTAATTAGAGAAGAATAGCAGTAGTTAAAACAATATGTGATTCTGAAGTTTAACTGAGATACGTATAAAACGGTTCGTAATCTGTATTATATTTCAACTTTACAGTTCAAATCGAGGAATTCTAAAACATAAAATACAAAAGTACCTTATATTATATAAGGTACTTTTGTATTTTTTAAAATGACATAAGATACGTTTACTTGAGTTTTTTAGGTAGTTAGGGTTTGATATACTAACTTAAAATAAAAAAGTTGAGTAGTTCATTTTCAGTATACATCAATATATCTGAATTAAAAATGCAATTTTGCATCGAAATATCTGCAGTACCAATTCCATAATAGTCTCAAGTCTATTACAGTGGGAGCATTGTTGTTACTAGTTGGTGGAGTCATTTTCTTAAAACATAAAAATACATAAAAAGAGAAGTAAGGACGAGTTACGTAAAGTTGTATATGATTACACGCAGTGAGAAACAAGAATTAGAAATGTGTATGATGTATTGATGGCTACATGTTATGGGGGGAGGATACTTGTTATTGGAAAAAGTATTTAGTGAAAACATAAATTGAAGTGTTTGTATAAAAAACCTCCCAAAGGAGGCTTTTTATGAAGATAAACGTTTTGAAGCAGTCATCTTTTTAACTTTCATAATAATTTCACGTTCTAACATTTCATTTTTCTTACCAATTCGGCTTCCAATAAAGAAAACATCGATTAAAGCCCAGAAACCAAGCCCTCCAAGAGTCAGTGTCATGGCAATTGCCATACCAAAGTCACGTGCGTAGTAGCGGTGACCACCAAGTCCGCCTAGAAAAAACCAAATTAGGTAAGCAAGTCCTTTTGATTTTTTCTTTTTCTCAAACTCTGAAGTAACAAGAACCATTTGATCCGTTGTTAAGTCCTTTTTCAATAGTAGGTTATCCATTAAAATTCTCCCTTTAAATGTAAGATATAATTATTCCGAATATAAATATATCACAATATTAACTTTAATGTAATAACCCAGAAAAATATTATTGGTAATTCAAAAATTAATGATTAAATACAATTTAAAGAATATGGTCAATCATTTGTGTGAAATAGCTTGTGTATACCATTTGGGATACTATAATTAATTTCCAATTTCATTTCAAGAACAACGGAAACAAAAGAGAAATCGAAACGAAATCATGAAAGAAACTATATTAAAAGCACTACGATTTAAAAATAGAAAAGGCCTCATCAAATAAAGATGACATTGGTGGATCAGTTTCAAGTTGTATAAAATTTAAAGCGCATTTGTAGAATCATGGAGAAATAAGAGATTGTTTGTTCGGTTCGCATAGCGAATCTGTTATTTAATTAAAACAAGAGATTAAGAAATATATAACATACATAATTATTATAGATGTCAATGGAATTATTGTTGATGCCAATTTAAATAAAAATGTAAGAGAATAAAAAAATCGTCAGTTGCTTTTTAAAAGCGCTGACGATTTTTTGTATAGTCTCATAGCTAGACTTAATTATTAAAAGTTAAATAAATTTCTATATAGTTTAAATTTAAAGAAATTAAATAGGAATTTTGGGCTATATTTGTTTTAAAGGGATTGAGGTGGATCTAATTTCATTGAATCTATCATAACTTTAATATTTTTCGAATTGCCTTTAACAGATAGTTTCACTTTTTCAATTTCCAATGTTATTGAAAATCTAACTAAGGATAAAGTTATGGAACGCATCAATAAACGGATTATTAAGGATGGAAAATAACGGATAAATAGCAGAGAGATGAATATGAACGGAAGAAAATCTTGTGGCTCACAAAGAATTTAAGAGCTAGAGATATAAATAACAGTACAGATAAGGTTGAAGAAATCTACAAAAGGCTTTATCAATTCTAGCTAAATGATAAAAGCCCTGCAGGGGATGCAGGGCAAGACTAAGGGTATTGAAGAATTGTCGATTCTAAAAGTAAAGGACTTCTTGGAATGTTTTAAGTTTAACACGTAATATATTGAAACGTTATATAAAGATGTTACAGAAATATGAATATAAAAAAACTCTCATAAATATTATGAAAAAGTTGAGAATCTATAGAAGCTATAAGGGATTATATTTGCAATGGTGTCTTTATAGAGTTAATAGGACAGGCTTTTGTTTGTCTTAGTATTCGGGAATCTAGTAGAATTCCCGAATACTAAGACAGGTTCCTGGGTATTACGAAGCATGAAAGCATCAAAAAAGCCCGTACAGAAGCACAGGCCGGTTGATACACATATCGGTAACTAAATATTAACAGAAATAGTTAGTAAGTACTATTGAAAAAATAAAAAACTACTTTCCTCCTAAGACGGTTTGAAGAAAACACATATAATAAAGCACTTATATTATACCAAATGTTTTCTCCTAATTAATATATAGTATATATTAATCATCCAGCAGAGGTGCTTTTTACTTCTTTTATAGAATTTACACATTAAACATATATGTATACGCATTGCATTGTTACTACACGCTCAGGAATAGTAATAAAAAGATGATACCAATAAAACTGTATAAAAACAAAAAGAATCCTAATAGGGGTAATTCTTTATGAAAGTTGAGCATGACAAACCTCCTTGGATATATAGAATATTTTAATATATTGTTGGTCTATTTAAAAAGAAAAACATAACTTAGTACATTGGATTAGAGGATATCTATATGAATAGGTAGAATCTAATTATCTGGTTCACATTTTAAACCAAGGGGTACAAATTCGATGCGACGTGAAAAGGATTTGTTGAAACAATGGAAGGCGGATTTGCAAGCTATCCAAGAAGAGAAAAGGCTGAAGAAGAAGTCTAAGAAAAAGAATAAGAAATATAGCATTCCTGGTAATACAGCTGACTTCATGAATGGAAAGAATACTTTTCGTAAAGAGAATGGGGTATGGAAGCAAAGAAATAAATAATGTGAGGATAAATGATTTTGATTAAATGTATAGGAATTATAGTAGGCGCTGCCTTGATTTTGGCGACGTCTTATTTGTTGTTAAGGAAAGATAACAAAACAAATAAATACAAGGTAAAAGGATATTAACGAAAAAGCCAAATTAGTAGGAAGTAAATTTAAAAAGTCCTGTCTTTTGACAGGACTTTCAAAAAGGGAACAACAGTTAACAATTGAAGGTACCTTTATATTACCATTACTGGTAATATAATTCCATGTGTTATGTGTTGAGAAATAATCTTCTATAAGATGAAAAAAAGTAACCAATGAAGTTAAGTAACGAATTGATGTAAAAATGACATTTGGACCTGTAAGTAATGGATATGAAACATATAGTTATAGTCAAGAAAATGAACAGTTCATAAGCTAGAAATTTTAGCTTGCATATAGTATATGTTGTAAAGAAAGGGTGGGGATGAAGCATGGAACGACCGAACTGGGGCATCGGGGGATAGTATTCGTGGGCTGTACGTTTCTTGGCGCGGGAGTGGGATCTATGTTTGGGGGCGCCAAAACTGGGTGGATGATTGGGATGGGCGCTGGGTTTCTTGGTATGGCTTTGACGAGATGGATTGGGAAATAATATAACAGGTTCACTTTCTTCGATAAATAAAGCGATAGGCACATAAGAATGTACTTACATAGGATTTCAAAAAGAGACACCAAAGGGCGTCTCTGCATACTTACATTTCCACTTTAATTATTACAATACCCTTTTAACATACCTTTAGAAAAACGATTTGGATATAAAGCAATAAGCATCCCGTAGGGGCTTCCTTTCCAATAGCGTTGTAAGGGTGTCCGTAATTTTTGTTTTATGAGCCATCGTTGATTAAATACGTTTAATAGCTGTTTTTCATCCAGTTTTTCTTTCTCTTCAATGGTCCATCTTAATGCTTCTAGTGCTTTACATTTGGACCAAAAGCCAACTGGTGTAACTTTAAATTCCCATTCTTTAAAGCGACCTGGATATAAGTCGTTTATCATTTTAAATGGACTATTTCCCCACATTAATTGACATGGAGACGCTAATCTGTGAGTCTTTAGCCACTTTATACTGTAAACATCCAGTATTTGTTCGGGCGTTAATTTTTCTTTTTCTTCAATGGTCCATTTCAATGCTTCTAATGCTTTTTCTTTTGTCCAGAAGTTATTGGGCGTCATGAGAAATTCCCATTCTTTAAAACGACTAGGGTACAAATCGTTAATCATTGCAAACGGACTACTATTCCAGTATATAGCCAGAGGGGCACTAAGTTTGTTTTTCTCCAACCATTTTTTGCCGTATACGCGTAAGAGCTTTTCGTTCGATAAACCTTTTTTTTCTTCAATCATCCATCTCAAAATCGTTAATGCCTTTTCTTTCGTCCAAAAATTTAAAGGAGTCATACCAAACTCCCATTCTTTAAACTCACTTGGGTATAAATCATTTATTGCTTTAAAAGGGCTATTTTCGTATCTATGTTTGAGTAATCCTCGTAATTTATACTTTACAAGTAATTGAGTGTTCCATTTTTTTCTGATGTCTTCCTTATCCCATTTTAAGATACTGTGTAATAAATATGTGATTACTCTGCGGGCGAGTTTATTATCCAAATCTTCTTTCCAAGTATTTGGAGGGAATCGTTTCCTTTTGCCATCCAATATTTCTTGATAAATTTCTTCTATCGTAACTGCTTTTATTGCCAACATATAAATCCTCCTATATTTGTATTTATATTTGTACAATATCACTATCAGAATTATTATATATATATTATATAATTTACATAAAATTATCATCGAAAACAACACATAAATTAGTTTTTTCTTAAAAATCTAATTATTACACAAATAAAAATTTATTTAAATTTTCTATCTTTTGGTATATACTTAACAATGAATTATTATATTTGTATATTAGGAGTGTATTTGTATGGAGAAGCTTAACAAAAGCGATATCATTCGCACCGTTCCACAAAATGGTTTCTTTGGACATCCAAAAGGGCTATTTACCCTATTCTTTACAGAATTTTGGGAGCGATTTTCTTACTATGGAATGAGAGCAATATTACTTTACTATATGTACTATTCCATTTCTAAAGGTGGCTTAGGGATGGATCACGCCACAGCTGCATCTATTATGGCTATCTATGGTTCGTTAGTTTACATGTCTGGCATTATTGGTGGGTGGATTGCTGACCGCCTATTAGGTTCAAGTAGAACAATATTTTGGGGTGGCGTTTTAATAATGATTGGTCATCTCATCTTAGCTCTACCAGGAACGGTTAGTACATTATTTATCTCAATGGTATTTTTAGTACTTGGAACAGGGTTATTAAAACCGAATGTATCTAGTATTGTTGGTGATTTATATAGTGAAACAGATACTCGTCGTGATTCAGGTTTCAGTATTTTCTATATGGGTATTAATTTAGGAGCACTATTATCTCCGTTTGTGATTGGAACACTCGGTCAAAAGTATAACTTCCACTTAGGTTTTGGTGTGGCAGCAATTGGTATGCTATTTGGATTAATTATGTATGTCCTTACGAAAAAGAAAAATCTAGGATTAGCAGGAACGCAAGTACCAAATCCTTTAACAGACAAGGAAAGAAAAAAGGTCCTTATACAGTTTAGCATTGGTATTATCGCAATTGCACTAGTTTGTGTGTTAACAATTCCAACAGGTATTTTAACGATTGATCGATTTACTTTACTTGTAAGTATCTTAGGTATTCTAATTCCAACAGGCTACTTTGTCTTTATGTACCGTAGTCCAAAGACGACAAAAGTTGAAAAATCTCGCTTAATTGCTTACATACCACTATTTATCGCTGCTACAATGTTCTGGGCGATTCAAGAGCAGGGAGCCATCATCTTAGCTAGTTATGCTGATCAACGTACGCAGTTAAACTTTGCAGGATTGGAGGTTCAATCTTCATGGTTCCAATCATTAAACCCTATTTATATTGTTTTACTAGCACCAGTATTTGCTTGGCTTTGGATAAAGCTGAATTCACGCCAACCAAGTACAGCAAATAAATTTGCTATCGGTTTATTATTTGCTGGTTTATCATTCTTAGTGATGATTATTCCTGCATATATCCATGGTACCGAATCCCTTGTTAGCCCAATTTGGTTAGTCATTAGTTTCCTTCTAGTCGTAATCGGGGAACTTTGTTTATCACCTGTAGGTTTATCTATTACTACAAAACTAGCTCCAGCAGCGTTCTCTGCTCAAACAATGAGTCTATGGTTTTTAACGAGTGCATCTGCACAAGCTATCAATGCGCAGCTTGTGCGATTATATAATCCTGAAACAGAGATTATTTATTTCGGTGTAATTGGCGGAGTATCCATTGTTTTAAGTGTTATTTTATATTTCATGGCTCCAAAGATTCAGGTACTTATGAAAGGGATTAAATAATAGAACTGTGCCAAAAACTTGTTACCATGCAGGTTTTTGTGCACAGTTTTTTTAGTGCTTTATCGTATGTAAAACTAGCTCCTTTTAAACGAAGAACAACAAAGGCAAATTGATCAGAAGTAAGGCATTTATCGATATGGATGATTAGGAGAAAGCATTTACGGTAACCCCAAGTCGAGAATATTCCGATGCTAATATAGTTTATACAACTAACCCTATTTAATAGGTTAGTTTTGAAAGATGGAACTCCCGCATTCGAAAATGATGTACATAAGTTTTCCGAATGGGCAGCTTATTTTTTGTTTTGGGGTTACTTCAATATCTAAGCTAAATGCCTATGGAGCAAAACTAAAAAAAGACGCCAAATGGCGCCCCCAACTTGGGTTAATGAGGTTTTAGTTTTCCAATCTAAAGAAATATCGTATCAGCTCACAAAGAGAGTATATCATAACATCCAAGAGAAATAATATGCATTCTTACATATCGAAATAAATTTTGTATTCTTGCACTGACGGACCAGGAATAGCAAGATATGAAGCAAATAAGCGCTGTAAAAATATCAATTCATAGAAGCGATTAATTTCTGATATGACATGTTTTAATATCACAAAAGCCATCACGAAATGATGATTGCATGATGGCTTTTGTTGTTTTCTTATTTCTTTGTCTCATTGACCCATGTAACGATGTTCTGGATGACATACGCAGGAACATTGGAAGGGACTTCGTATTCATTAGGGTGACTGAATTCCCCGTCGCCCTCCGTGAAGATGTGATTCAATTTCGGATATTCTTTGAACTGAACATTACTGCGGCTTGAAAGCCCTTCTTGCCACCTCGTAAAATCGTCTTTTACAGTTACTTGATAATCACGTGCGCCTTGCAGAATCAGTAATGGCTCTTTTCGTGATTTCACTTCCTCAACTGGACGCCAACGAGTCACATCATACATGAAATGTGGAGAAGGATAATTATAGCCAGCTGGTGGGTGATTTGGATCAAAAGTAGGATCCTTAATATAAGCGAATTGTTTTTTTAGTTCATCAATAAAATCCTTAGGTGCCCCGAGGTACTGATACTGATCAAGGAGCATGTCAGTAAAAGGACGTGCAGGAGGTGCCATTAAAATACTTCCTCTTACAAGTGATGAAGGTGCTTTGCTTAGTATGCGCGGCATGGTGCCTGCTCCTTGGCTATGTCCGAGAATGAAAATGTTATCTGGATCAATGCCTTCCTGCTGCGCTGCTGATTTTGCTGCATATATGGCATCATCTGTAGTATCGCGGTCTAATGTAGCAGGTTCTGCACTCATTTTAAAACCGTGTTCTAAGGAACGTTTCTCGTAACGTAGCACTGCGATACCTCTTGATGAAAGACCAGCTGCAAGGTCTCTAAAGATTTTAGCTCCCATAAATGTACTGTCACGATCTTGTGGACCAGAACCGTGAACAAGAACCACAACAGGTACTTTTTCGCCAGGTTTATGTTTTGGAACCGTTAATGTGGCTGGTAACGGGTATGTAGTATTTCCAATTACGATTTCACGTTCTTGGTAGGAATCAGGTTGGTCATAACTAGGATGCGGGATGGTATAAGATTTCTGTGGCATCGTCCTTACGCCAACTTCATCAACTTTGCCGCCAGGCGTGAATTTAAGGAGTAGTGGAATAGTAGTTCCTTCGATAGCTCCTGGAATTTCAACCGTTTGATGGACTAAGTTTCGTTCTTTAATAACAGGTGTTCCCATGCTTGTAATCCTGCTCCCGCCACTTTGTGTCCACCAGTTTTGTAATATGTTTGCCGTAAACTTGGATTGAAAAGCAGCAGACGTTAACTGAAGTGCTTCTGCATATTTATCTTGCTGGAGATAGTCAAAAAATAATGACGTACGCTCCGTTAAAGAGACTTGTTTCTTTTCTGCAGTTTGTGCCCCTTGTGTATCCGCATGAATGGTTGTTGTAAGCGGAAAAGAAGAAATACATAAAGAAAAGAGTAGGGTAAAAGAAAGTGCTGATTTTTGTAACTTCTTTTTTTTCATCCTGTTTAACCTCCAAATGTAATGGTATGAAATGGGTATGGTGATTAATGGAATGATTCCCTATTGGGGTTTCGGTATATGTATGGGTGAATCCTTCATACATATCATAAAAAGTCCGTATGAAAGAGTAGAATAGTTCAGCAATGGATGTATACATAAACCTTTGCTACATCATAGAAATCCATCGTTTTTCCAACAATGATTCCAATCTCGTTATGATGTCAGGGAAGAAAACAAGAAGAGAAGGAGGCATACGATGAAGAGATTTTTATGGTTCATTTCTACATTGTGCATGATTTTAGGATTGGTAACAGGGTGTAGTAGAAAGATGACACTGAAATTCCCGTTACAAGAAATGTAGCGGAGAAGGACCAGCAGAAAGGAAGCGAAACAAAGAGAAACAAAGCAAAATTAGAAAGAAGAGAATAGTTATGAGGCAGCAGCGTCCGTACCTGTAAAAAAAGAAGAGTTTACGGGTAAACTGCAGTATCCAGAATTGGTCGAGCAAGCAATAAACCCAGTACCTGGGGAGAGTAAGAAACAAAATGCTAATAGAATCATCAAAGCTACGATACTGGATCATATCGATGGTGATACGTTTCGAGTGAAGTTAGCAAACGGTAAGGTAGAGGATGTGAGATTTCTATGTATTAAGATACGACTGAAGTACATCATCCAAGACTAGGGCTCCAACCATTCGGATTAGAAGGAGCGGCATTTACCGCAAAGTATGCGCCAGTGGGAAAAGAAGTAGAGTTAGAAATGAATGTAGGGGAACGTGATAAGTTTAAAAGATTAGTAGCCTACGTGTGGGTCGATGGACAACTCTTAAATCAAATGCTGTGGAAAGGGAATTAGCGCGTGTTGCTTATATTTATCAGCCCAATACGAAGTATGTAGATTATTTGGAGAAGACGCAAAATTAAACACAAAAAGAAAAACGTGGCATATGGAGTGTGGAGGATTATGCTACATCAAAAGGGTAACAACTGAAAAAGTAACGTTTCCTATTAAAAATAGGAAGCGTTTTTTATATTGTGGTGTACTCGAACAGGCTAGAGCGACTATAGTGATGTAATTATGTTTTCTGTGTAATACTATGATATCATGCTTTTACAGATACAAAAAAAGGAGCTGTTAGTAAAGCTAACTGCTCCAGATCAAGGAATCTCCAAGGGGAAAGGAGAAAGACTAAGGACTTTAAATGAGTTTTTGCTAATGCCTATCCCTATTATTGACGGAATAATAAGTTTTATTCAATCGTAATGAAAGTAATGTGTAAGTATGTTACAAGAATAGTCCAATACCTATCCATGCAACTCCTAATATAGACAATGATTCGATAATAATTAAACGTTTAGCCTCATCTTGTTTTGGCGTAGTTAGCTTCCTAATTAGGGAGAATAGTCCACTTATTCCACACACAGTAAGAGCTAATAGTAGTAAAGTACTTGTCATCCTGATCACTCCTAGTATTTGGATATTCTTATTGTATACCAAGCTACAGACTGAAAAATAGTAATGTTATTGTATCTTTTCTATGAAGTATGTAAAGTGTGACGTGAATCTTCAATGGATAGAGGTCGTGTAAGGTAACTTTCAGTATTAGAAGTATGAATATTGCGTGAAAGGAATGCAGACTGTTGAAAATATAAAAAACGTATAGTACAATAAGGGTGTAAGCTAGATTATAACGAACAAGAAGTCGGGTGGTTCTGATTCTCGTTCTATTGATAGGTCGTAAGCTTCTTGAAAAGTCTTGGTTTGGTCACCAAGGCTTTTTTCGTACGCAGACAGGAATAAAAGCACTGCATGTCGCAATACTATGTAGAGTAGTAATCTGGGTTTCAACGTCTTTGCACTTCAAAATGATACTGCATTGGTCGTGTGCAATGAAAGTATGGTCAGTACTTCACCTTGGAACCCAATCATAACTACAAACTGGTCTTAGTGTCGCTACTTATAGCGGCACTTTTTTATTTAAGAAGATGTCTTACATATTCAGTTATACCCTTACCTATTTCACTTTTGGTGAAAAAGTAATGTATATTTCTAAGGAAACTGAATGCTGTAACGATTGTGCCAAAAGAAAAAAGACGCTTACGTTTCTTTTCTCTCTCTGAACGTTTACGGGTGGTTCTAGTATTCTCCACGTTCTATTGTCACCTCCTCTAAAAAGAGAAGGGCAAAGACGGCACATATTCAGTGTACAGTGTTTGACAAATCTCTACAAGAACTTATTTTCTGGTATGGAACATTCGAATATGTAGGATCAATTTCGAGTAAGATGTTTGAAGAAAAGTACAAAGGTTATATGTACTGATTCTCTTTTACTAGATAAATAGTATCAGTGGATTTAAGATTTTTTCATGTTGTAATTAAGCTAAGTTAATGGAATACTATGATGAAATTTAGTGTGATAAAGGGCATAAGTGAATGGAGGGAATTGGATGGTTCATAACATAATACATAATAGATTCAAACTACGAGAAATCGAAGAAAATGATTGGAAGGATATACATATATATACATCACAGTCCATTGTGTACCGATACCAAGCATGGGGCCATAATTCGGAAACGGAAACAAAAGAATTTGTAAACCAAGTTCTTCAAGATGCAAGTAAGGTCCTGAGAAGTCGATTTTCTTTTGCATTGGTTGAATTGGAGTACGAAAGAGTGGTAGGGGGCAGGTGCGATTATGATTCGAGATTTTACTAATAGGGAGGGAGAAATAGGGTATAACATAAATCCAGATTATTGGGGAAAGGGAGTTGCAAGATTGCTGATTACATTTGGATTTGAGGAATTAAATCTTCATCGTATTATCATGATGAGTGCGAATGCTGATGTACGGGTTTGCACTTACATGAAGCAGAAAGTACACAGAATGTGGTTACACCGATTGGTAAAGTAGGGGGGGAATGTGACTTGAAAAACAGCTATATAAAGGGATTTACAATAAATCACTTTATATAGCTGTTTACATAACTGTTTACATAACATATCTAATAGGGATTTATAAAAAACAAGTGAATAAATCTCAAAACGAAAAAAATACTTATGTCATTGAGACGGAAAGAGAAATTTAGTAGTTACATTTTGAAATTTGCATTTAAATAATATTTAGCAGAATGCTTAGCTAAACCGGCTATAATGAAAAGAATTAAAGGAAATGCTCTATTTCGACATCACAACAATTAAATTTTGTAAAATACACCATCTATTTAGTCTTAAGGAGTTAAAGTAAACTGTTTCGCATTAAAATGTTATATATTAGATATGTTCTATAAGCAATCTTTTATAATATTAATATGTATAGCTGAACGTACCAGAAACTAAAAGATATTTATACTGATGAAAGGTAGGGTATATGATGCCTTTATAAAAGCGTGAAAAAATAATCATTAACAACTTCGCACGAAATACCAATTTTACGAACAATAAAGTATTTATATAAAATCAAATAATAGCGTCTAGGGATTTCGAGCTTAGTTGCGTAAATCTTCGTATGTTTGAGTGTGCCTATATAGTTCATATTTTATATAGAAATTATTAAATTTTGAGTTACTCATTAATAATTTCTATAGTAAATTACATATTACTTTATAAGATTTTTTCTCACGTTGATTTAATTAACTCCCTATAATTATGATTAAATAAGCCGATTTATATTTTTATAAAGAATTTTAAACTATATTCATGTATTGATCTTTTGTATGAATTTAGATATCAAATTTGTTTTATTTAACATACATTTATATATAGTTTTTGCACTAATTTTTATAGTTAAATACAAATTTCTCACTTGATTATCTATAATTTTTATTTGAGTAAACACATTATTCCATTCACTATTGAGTGTGTTTTAGTATTTCATAATTTAATTATGTAAATAAGTTTGTGTAAAAATTGAATTTAATGCGAACTTGTGTTCGCGTTATTTTTCTGTTATAGTATATATGAGGTGATTTTTATGGATTACAGCAAGCAACGTCAAAAATCCGTACATCGTAAAAAATTATACGAGAATCTAAATGAAATGCCCTTTTACATAGAAGAATTTGTGGAGTACAAAGAATTGCATGATGCCTCTCCCTCCACCCTACTGAATTATGTATATGATTTTAGGGTCTTCTTTAACTGGCTATTATCTGAACAAATTATTGAATTTAAGCCTATTAAAGACATATCCTTCTCTGATTTGGAGAATTTAAAGAAAAAAGATGTTGAGAACTTCATGAGGTTTCTAAAACTACAACAAAACATGCAGAATTCCTCTGTTAACAGAAAAATTTCAGCCTTAAAGTCTTTATTCAAGTACCTTACTTCCCTATCAGAGAATGATGAGGGAGAATGTTATTTTTATAGAAATGTAATGGCCAAAATTGAAATACATAAAGATAAAGAAACATTAAATGCCCGTGCAAAACGTATGAGATCTAAGATATTTCATAATGATGACGATCAAGAATTCTTGAATTACGTTAAGTACGAACATGAAAAATCTTTAACAAAACATCAATTGTTCTATTTTCTAAGAGACAAAGATCGTGATGTAGCTATTCTTTCCCTTTTTCTTGGTAGTGGTATTCGTGTAAGTGAATTGGCCGATCTCCGTATGGAAGATATAAATATAAAAGAAAGGCTAATTGATGTAATACGAAAAGGAAATAAAGAAGATTCAGTATGGATTACTCCAATTGCGTTAAATGATCTTGAAAAGTATATGGAAATTAGAGATAGCAAATATGCACCAGGAAAAGAATTAAAAAATGTGTTTTTATCGAAGTATAAACATACTGCACAGCCTCTATCAGTTAGGGCCATCCAAGATATAGTAGAAAAATATACTAAGGCCTATGGAAAAAGAATGTCTCCTCATAAATTAAGACATACATTGGCAAATAAGTTATACATGGAAGAGAAAGACTCGTTACAAGTGATGCAGCAACTTGGACATACTAGTCAAGATACAGCATTGTTATATACTCAACTTGGGGAAACAACTATTAAAGATAGCTTAGGTAGACTGGGAAAGAATAAAGAATAAAAGTTCAGCAATTTTATTTTGCTGGACTTTTATTCTGACATTTAAACAAGGTGTATTACTCGGTTCAATCTTTATTTTATTGTGTAAAAAATACATAGTTGGAAATCTGCAGTGAATTTATTTAATATTACAGGATTACTCTTAAAATTACACCAATTCTATTTGTTAGTTTTAGCGAAGACTCTTTAATAATTAATTTAAATAGCAATAGAAAGATTACTTAACATCTCAATTTCCAAATGAATTTGGTTTTTCAGAAAACAAACAGGATTAGTAAGATTTCAATATTATTTTATAACACAATTTTTCATCACGTATGCTTAGCAGATAAATTTTAAAAATACATAAGATGTTGTTAATAATAAAAAAACCAAATTCTAATTGAGAATTTGGTTTTTTTATTATTTTTCCATCTTTTCTTTAATAGCTAAATTGCGTAAATAATCTAAAACGGGGAGCATATCTTTTGGAGCTGTCAAATCGTTTACTGAAAAGGATACATTCTTCTCATCGTCTGTTATTCCCAACTCATAAGAAAAAGCATCCGCTCCTTGGATAGCAGCCCCATTTACTTCACTTGGTTTAAGATGTAAAAGATTAGATTGATGAATTAAATTAATTAATTCCTTAGCTTGTTCCTCTGGTAAATCCATCGTATCTGTCTGAAAGGTTAAGTGGAGGTTAGCTAGTCCCCCGGTACAACTAAATTTAATATGCATATTAGCCCCTCCCTTCATGATACAGAATCTGATTAAGAAGGTAAACCAACCGATTTAAAAGCTGATTCTACTGTTTTTGCAGCTGTTTGCGGAACTTCGCCACTATCTACAAGTTTTTGTGCTGCTTTAGTTACAATTTGCGCAAATTGATTGAAATTAGTAGTTGCAAATAAGCTGTGCATTGCATTATACCATATTAAAGCTGCTTTATCTGTTCCAATTTCCATAGATACAAGATAAAACACTTTATTTGGTATACCACTATTTATATGAACACCGTGGTTATCCTGAGATCCTTGATAATAGTTTTTCATATGATCTGGTTGCATATCCTTACCCATTAGTTTATTGTCAAATGCAGTGCCAGGTGCTTTCATTGAACGAAGAGCTTGTCCTTTTAATGTTGGTCCCATTATATCAGCACCAATTAACCAATCCGCATCGTTTGCCGTTTGCTTTAAATAAGATTGCTTAATTGCAATTCCGAACACGTCCGAAATATGTTCATTCAAAGCTCCAGACTGTCCATCATATTCTAATCCATTAGTAAATTGAGTAATTCCATGTGTTAGTTCGTGCCCTATAACATCAAGTGAATTTGTAAAACTAGTAAAAATAGTTCCATCCCCATCACCAAACACCATTTCATCCCCGTCCCAAAAAGCATTTTGATAGTTATGACCAAAATGAACATTCAAAATGAGATCAAGACCATTGTCATCAATAGAATTGCGGTGGAACACATTTTTGTAATAATCACGTACTATACCAGCATAATCATACGTATGGTTAACTGCGTTATCCTCAATTGATCTATCTCCTTCTTTTCTAACCTCTTTAACTCGAAGGTCTCTTCCACCATTACAATCATATACATGGCGTGCAGATTCACCTTTAGGTCCTGCTCCTGCATCAGTTAAAGCGACAACCCCATTAATATCATATTCTTTCAAGCTTCTACGTTTTCGAATTTGGCGACTTTTTGCTAAACTGATTCGTGCGGCTTCTATATCGTTTTGTGCTAAATTCTCCAGAATATAGGTTGGAACAATAAAGCATTGACATTTCTTATGCGAACAACGTTTTGTATGCATAATTTACACCCTTTCGTGATAGTAGTTTATAACATCTCTATTAATTTGTTCTTTATGTTGGAAATTTATACACTTTATTTAATAAATTCATTAACAATTTATATGCTTTGAGATTATCAAGATCTAAATTTTATAAAGTACTTAAAATAAGTTAGCGTCTCCATATCTTTTTCAATTCATCTATTATTATATGATTAAATTTTAATATACCTTTATTACCTTAAAGAGAATTTAACATGTACTTGAAGGTTATAAGTTAGTTGCCCCTGCCTTTGTAGAAAGCTGTAACAAACTAGAAACCGATATTATCATATAGCAATTATTTAAGTTTTATAATTATATATCCTATTATAAAATTATAGTGAATAAATAAAAAAACGTTCTTAAAAAAAGAGTCATTTTTTGGGTAGATTTTAATTATACAACTAACTATAAACACTCACTTTATTCCTGACTTGATATTAATAATAAAACTAAAATCTTATATTTTTTTCAGCATCGCACCCAAATTTTTACCCTTAACTATATCTTCTATTTATAGCAGCAAATCTTTTTATTTTTTCTACCACTTTTTGTCCCAATACTTATTAAAAGGATATTTTACAAACATTATTTACTTTATAAAGCTTCGTTCACCGCATTGAATGCATCCACTCTACCATGCCCAAACCAAGAGACTCCATGTTCCATCACAACTTCCAATATCAATAAATGCCCCTTTATCAAATGGACTTGGTGGCATCTTTAATTTAGAAGCGGTGCTTTTTAGGATAGAAATTATATTTAGAGCTGTTAATTCAGGATTCGCTGAAATAGTTTAAGCAGCAATTCCCGCTACTAAGGGAGTGGCACTAGAAGTACCTCCAAAACGACTTGTTACGTTTTCTGATATACAAGCTCCATGCAAAACGGAGATAGATCCAGTTGCTGTTGTAATTGATATTCCTGTAATAGTCATTAGAAAATATTCGTGCAGCTTACTACTAGCCGCTGATATTGAAAAGTCAAAACCATAAATTGATTATAATTTCTTAATAGAAAAAAATATTCCCTTCCATTTTATTAATATAACTTTAGAATAAAAAACAAAACACAGATAATACTATATTCTGTTTAAATAAATTTTTAGGAGCTGTTAGCAATGCCGTTAAAAAATTATGGAGTTTTAAAAGGTCAAGTTGTAGGATATACCCCTCCTGACAATCAGGATAGTACACCTCATTTTACAGTTAATATCTCAGATAATAATAACCGTGAATACGAAATTATTATTAATGTCAAATCAAAAGAAAGACCATCAGAGTTATTGTATTATGCAGGTAAAAATTTTCATTCTGAGCAAATTACCAACCTACCTAACTTAAATTACGGCTTCACAAACATTACTAGTAATAATAGAGAAATTGCACTTGATTATATTCGAGGTAATTTACTTGACCGTTGTAAATTAGTCCCACTTCCAGTAACTGCACCTGGTGAGGATAACGATTTGCAAGATAAATTTTTAAATTACATGAAAACATCTGAAAATAATCCAAAAGTTGATATTTATGCATATGGTGAAGAAATCCCTCCTGGAATTCATGATGTCCACATGAACCAAGGAAATGTAGGAAGTTTTAAAAAAGATGACGGCATTTGGCAAGATGGTGGAGTACTTTTCCATTATAAAGACACTGATAAATGGGAAGCTGTCTTTTTAGCGTTCCAGTCACAGTCATGGTGTACAGATGACTCAGGCCATGCAATTAAACCTGTTGAGGATTGTAATTACAAAAGCGATTGTTAGTAATAAAGTTTAGAAATATATTCCTATTAAAAATTAAGAGGTGGTGTAAACTTACACTATCTCTTTTCTGAAATCCAAATAATTTGGGTTATCATTATGTATCTGTTGCTCAAAAGAAAAATAGCATTCAGATTAAAGAGTATTAAAAATATATCATTTACCTTGCATCAAGATAATTTGGCACAAATCCAATTTATTTATTGCTCAAATACTTAAATCTTATTATTAAATTATTAATAATATAATAAAAGAATGTACAATTAATATTATTTTATTCGATTATAAGTATCAAACCTTTTTGGTAGCAAGGTTCTTAGTATAAAAATTAAAATTCACTTTAGTGTTAATGAACAAAAAGAATTATTAATATTCTAGTTCCTTCACTGTAACCAAGGATATTCATAAGTAACCCTATAAAATTATTCAATAAATTATACGAATGTAAGCATACGATTATGAAGAAAGGGCTATTACGTATGACAAAAAATAATTCAAGTATTCCAGAAAATGAATTTTCAGCCTTATTAATGAGTGAAAATGAACAAATTGAACTTCTTAATAAACTTAATAAAAATAAAGGTATTATTGAAAAAGATTCAAAAAAATACTTTGATGATGATGCGGAAAAAAACATTATAGCATCTTATTATAAAACAATAAATTTCGATCAATTAAAACCAAATGAATTATTTAAGGCTTTACATTCCTTAATAGAAAATACACATAAACCGGTTATATATGATCCCACAAAATATTTATATACTTGGGTGGATTTGCAAGAAGACGGAAATTTAAAAAGTATCTACTCAGGGAAGATTCGAAATCCTGAAGACGTTATTGCTGAAGATTTTAAAATACTCACCAAACGAAAAAATGAATTGGACTCACTTCTTGCTAATCAATTATTAACAGAAAATGAGTTAAAAACTCAAAAAAAGCGAATTGAAGAAAACAATAAACTAAACTGTGAACATGTAGTACCACAATCATGGTTCAATAAACAGGAACCAATGAGAGGTGATTTACATCATTTATTCGCATGTGAACCATCATGTAACTCATTAAGGAGTAACTACCCTTATCATGATTTCTCAGATTATGAAGGAGGGAAAGTACTGAACATTATTAGACAAGAATGTGGAAAATTAGAGGAGAGTTTATTCGAACCTGAATATGCTAAAGGAATAGTGGCTCGAGCTACTTTATACTTTTTACTAAGATATCCAGATAAAATTGCAAACGACAAAGAAAAAAATATAGACATTGAATTATTACTTAAATGGCATGAAGAATTTCCAGTAAGTATATACGAACGACATCGAAATCAAAGTATTCAAGACACCCAAGGGAATAGAAACCCCCTTGTTGATTTTCCTAACTATGCCCGTAAAATTAATTTTTCATTGAGTTCTTCTTGAGTTTTTATAATTCAAATAAATATAAGTTAAAAAAGCTTAATACTTACTCCCTTACCTTTTTTAGAGGGAGTTTTCTTTATTTTAACAAAATAAACCTTTTAATAATTATCTACAGAAAAACCATAGAACGTAACTACTTCTACGGTTTTTGATTTATCTATATTTTAATAATAAACTTGAATCCATATACCATTTGTAATTCATCTTACCCCTAAATCACATCATACCTTTTTACTAAATTATAAAAAATAAATTTGAGCTAATGGATAATAGCTCTTTAAAATACCTACATAATCCATACCTTGATCAGCAAGATATTTACTGCTCCATCTACAAAAGTATTCATTTGAATCATTTCTTATACCACTACTATATACAATTAACATTGGTTCGATACTATACGGTTTTGCAATATATTGATTAAACAACTCCTCAACTATATCATCGATTTCAGAAAAAGTACTTCTACCATAATTATAAGATTGATCAAACAAAGGAGTGCTACTAATAGTAAACCCTCTTTCCAAATAATGCTCATTATATATACGATTTAATACAAAAGATGTTATACAAATTATATTAGCCTTAATTGCTTCTTTAGGCCATGTTGGATAAAGTTCTGAAGCAGCTACGTTTTTTACATATTCCTTAAATTCCACTTTATATCTTGGAGCTAATTCATTAGGATTTCCATCATGAACGATAATGTATTGAGGGATGTTTAGGCTATTTGCATGTTGAGGAAAGTGAGAAAAACGGGGATAGTTTGATCGAAGTTGTCTCTCTAAATAATATTCAGTTAATGCATGTTGAGGAATATTAATTGTTTCAATTAATTGGCGTTCTCCTGTTCGATTAACAGGAAGCATTTCCACTCTTTGTTTCGCTGTAGTTTCCGGGAAGATTTGTACACCCCTAATTATTTTAACACCATAGTTAGGTGCTTCGATTGTAAGGACATATTCTGTATAAGGTTTAGGTCCTGAAGGATTCTGAGAATACTCTTTAGGAGGCGCTGATAGAGAAATGGGACTTGTTAAACCAATGTCATTTGTTTGGAGTGTAGCAATAATTTGACTACCTTCATCTTGCTTACGAATGAATACCTTTGCACCCTTAATAGGTTTATCTGTATTCATTTCATAAACAGATACAATTAATTTACCAGTTGATGCCCGATAAGAATGCCGTGTATCATAATAAATTTGATTTTCATTAAAAAATAGATGTGGTTGATAATAAAATTGCTGTCCTAAATCCAATGGATAAGAATAATTTTCATTCAAATCTATTCGTCCTCCCTCTATGTCTGTTCATTTAATTACTCCTTGTTACTTTTACTTACATCACTAATTAAGAATAGGGATAATATCTATTATTATTGTAGAATGATTGTGTCTGCTGATAATTGGACACATTTGTCATAGAAGGGGGATAAATAGATACTGGATTTTGATTTTGAGAAGGCGCTTGTGTTTTAAGATTTAATCCTCTATTCGTTTGCTGCGGAATTGAATTGCTTGTTAAAGCCCCTCGGGAAGTTCCCATAGTATATTCTATCGCTTCAAGGACCATCCATAATTCCTTACGCACTACTCCTGTAACAGTAAAACTTTTTATCTTCTGAAACTCTTTCACTGATACTTCAGTTCCAAGTCCAAAAAAACCATCTAATTGTCCTTCATAAAAACCATAGTCCTTCAATAAATTTTGTAATCTCCTTACAAGTTCTCCTTGACTGCCATTCTGCAAAATAGGATACATGCCAGGGAGATTTGTAACATACACATACATATCATTCATTTTATTCCAAGTTACCTCATCTACAGCTCCATTTTCAGGAAGTTGGAACTGCCTTTGAAAAGCCTTAACTGCATTTGCAGTACTTGAATTGTACGTACCGTTTACTCTTACTTCAGGAATATCTGTATATCTTTTTCTTATATGGTATAAATATTTTTGAATGGTTTCAACAGCAAGATTTTGATCTCCTTCCTTCAAAATTTTCCCAGGGAAAGATTTAACGACTTGTATAAATTCCGCTAAACGGACTTCAATATCTTTATAGTAATGTTTCAAAATATCCAAATGGCTCATGCCTTTTTCTGCCAGGCAGAATGTTCCCCATTGATATAGCATTCCTGGCCGTTTAGCAAATTGGCATGTTTGTTTTTTACCATCACGATATTGTGTAAAAAATGGTGTATTTTCTCCATGCTTTGCAAGATATTGCTTAAATACCTCATCCACTGCATCATCAGTAGATTCAAAGGTATTTCTCCCATGAGTATACTTTTGATCAAACTGTGTAGTACTTGTGATGTCGAATCCTTTTCCTTTAAAAGGGTTTACATAAAGACGATTTAATGTAAAAGTCATTATACAAAGAGCATTAGCTAACAATGCTTCTTTTTTCCAATTCGGATAAACCTCAGAAGCGACTACATTTTTTATATAATCTTTAAATCTCATTTTGTAATTTCGTGCAGGTGTATTTGGATGACCATCGTGAACGATAATAAATTCAGGTATTACAATATCCCTATCCCTATCCTTATCGCTATCTACTCTTATCTCTTGTTGTGTCTCGAGTTCTTTTTGTAGTTCCTGTTGGGATTCCTGCTGGGGATATTGTCCGATTAATGTATGTTCCGGAATATCAATTATTTCAACAGAATCCCGTCCTTCCGTTCCACTAATGGGTATAAGTTCCATTTTCTGAACAGCAGTAACGTCTTCAAAAATTTGTGTACCGCGCAGTACTACAGGTGCATAACCTGCAGCTTCAATGGAAATTGCATATTCTGAATAAGGTTTAGATCCTAAAGGATCGCTCGCATTCTCTTTAGGGGGCGTAGGCAAGGCAACTGTATTTGTTTCACCGAATTCATTCGTATATAAAGTAATAACCTCACTTTGTCGGGAAGCTAAAATACGCCCTTCATTTGTCATTTTATAAATTGATACTTTGACACCCTTAATCGGTCTTTCTGTGTCTTTTTCATATATTTTTGCAAATATCTTTCCGCTTGGTTGCCGATAAAAAGCTTCCTGACCTTCATCACTCACTCCTGCTATAAAATGTGGTGGTTTAGAATTCCCTGAAAAATATGGTGGATAATTATACAAATTCATCTCTCCTCTCATCAAATCCTATTTATATTAAAACTCTCGTATATAAACAAAATAAAAAGGCCCTTTATCCATGATATTATGCTCAACTCTATTTTTTTGAAATCATATAATTGCCTATTTTCTTTAAAGATTCTATAGATTTTTTTAAAAATAAGTATGGACTACTCTATTAATACTTGACCACTTCCTGCTAATCTACCCAAAAACTCCTTCAATCCAAAAGGTTAATCTAGTTATATTTTTGTTACATACTATAAAAGTCAAATAACCTTATTTATAAAGATAATTTTATATAATTCAATTCGATACTTTGCTGAGGCCTTTCTAGAATTAACAGAAAGAATCCAGGCAATATGGACAGCTCTATTTTTATTTCAACTTCTTTCACCATTCTATCCAAATAATTCCTTCAATCTAAACGGTTAATATAATTACATTTTTTACATACTATAAAAGTCAAATAACCTTATTTACAAAGATAATTTTATGTAATTTATATTCATACTTGTCTATTACAAAGAAAGTTATAAATTGAAGATTTCAGTTGATTTATAAAGAGATTTTTTAGAATTACTCCTTTAAAATCTATATTTTATGAGTAGAAAAAACACTTACAAACATTCAAATATAGTAACTTTAATAAAATTGATTTTATTTTTTACGATTAGTACCTGTCATATTAAAGTTCAATTTAACTATAATAAGTAACAGTATTCTAAAATCAAGGGGTGAAATATGGAGAAATTACCCATTCTTAAATTAGGTTCCACAGGCTACTACGTAACCGTACTCCAATTAAATTTAATTGGTTTGGGAGTAAACTACGAGAAACTTCCTATTACCGGCTTTTTTGATGAAAAAACACATAAATGCACAAAAATTTTCCAAGAGAAAACTAAATTAAATCCTAATGGGATAGTAGAAGTTAACACATGGAAATCATTATTTAAGAACGTAATATTAATACAAAAGAAGCTACAATCTATAGGGTTTTATTTTGGACAACTTGATGGATTATTCGGTTTATCAACTACCCAAGCCACACAAGAATACCAAAAAGAGCAAAATTTATACCCTTCTGGTGATATTACACCGAGAACACGCCACAAATTATTTAATCCCAATTCTCAATCTGAATTTTATACTAGCTCTAATCATTTACAATCCTTACATCCATATGTAGAGATATTGGCTAAAGAATTTCTTCAATTAACAAAAACTAATGGCTTAGATGTTCGAATATATTCAGTGTTTAGGAGTTGGAGTGAACAAGATAGGTTATTTTCTTTAGGTAGATGGAAACCGGGTAAAAAGGTTACAAACGCTCGAGGCGGAGAATCATATCACAATTGGGGATTAGCTTTTGATGCTGCACCTTACGAAAATAACTCTATACCCTGGGGTGACATCAAGAAATTCAAGCAAATGGGGTATATAGGAGAGAAACTTGGTTTAACTTGGGGTGGACGCTTTACTACCATAGTTGATTATCCGCATTTCGAATATTCTTTTGGATTAAGTTCTTGGGATCTCCTTAACGGTATTACCCCTCCAATTTTGAATATATAGCTTTTCATGTAACTTAAATCACATCAAGAGTTTTTCTATTCATAAAGAGAAAAACATCTTCCAGATGAGATGCATGTACAGGATTAGGCAGGCCTGATGGAAGCAAGTTAATAAAAGATCTTTAAAATCTCAATGGTTAAAATTAGATGGCCTTATAGGTTAATAGAACATGAAAATGTAACTGTATTAAAAATAACACTAATCTATTTATGAATTTTATCAAATAGATTAGTGTTATTTCCATTTTTTACTTTTCTAAAACAATTTCTGCTATTTCATTAGCATATTTTTTAGAATCAAATCCATCATAGTTACTTAGGACCACAACAGACAAATATTCTTGTGGAAACCGCATGAAGTGTGAACGATAACCCGCCCAACTTCCTGAATGTTCTAAGTACCGACAGTTAAAACCTTCAGCAAGTCTTAGTCCAAAAGCATAATCTTCGTTTTCAATAATCGTCTCTCCAGCTGGAGAAAATTTCGGACCTATTTCGCTCATTCTTTTAACAAGTTCTTTTCCACCAACGGTGCCTGTAGTTAAATTTTCTCCCCATCTTACAAGATCTTCAACATTTGTATGAACTGCTCCATCCCCTGTATGTTCCCAAGGGCTTTCATAGACCATATATGCTCCTTGTTCATTCTTTGAATACCCTCTAGCAATTGATATAGTAGTTGGGTAGCAATCCACAATTGTTGTGTCTTTCATATTTAAAGGATCAAAAATACGTTCCTTTGCAAATTGACGTAAAGACTTCCCGCTTACCTTCTCTACCACTAGTGACAATAAAAAATATCCTGTATTGCTATACTCAAATTTTGTGCCAACAGGGAACCTTGCAATTTGATGACCATTAAGGTGTTTTAACGATTCTTCCACAGTTAATATATCAGTAAATTTAATATTTTCTGCTTGAGCCAATTCCATATAATCAACTAGTCCACCAGTATGATGAATTAGATGTTTCAATGTTACAGGTTCAGCATATGTTCCTATAAAAGGGACGAACCTTACAATTGAATCATCTAAACTCAATCTTCCCTCTTGTTCTAAGAGTAATATAGAAAATGCAGTGAATTGTTTAGAAACTGAGGCAATATTAAAAATATTTTTTGTGGTTATAGGTAAATTTTTCTCTATAGAAGCTAAGCCAGCCGTACCTTTATAAGTTACCCCGCTATCAAAACTAGCAATATATGCAAAGCCAGGAGCTTTTGGTGAAAACTTGTTAAATAATTGTTTAATCAATGTATGTGTCTTTTCATGATATGAATTATTCATCTCAATCTCATACCCCTTTCATTAAATAATTCAAAATAGATTACCCTATTATCTTTCTCATATTGAATTCAATTAACCTTCATATCGAATGTTTGATATAGGGGAAATCTCAAGTTAACTCATTTTAGTTTCCAAGGAAACTAAAATGAGTTATAATTATATTTGCACAATAGATATCGTTTACAAATCCATTGTGCAAATTCTTGTATTAGCTCTTAATTAAATAAAAAAATGGAGGGCATGACATGGAAAATTATTATGATGTAGCGGTAGTTGGCGGTGGTCCGGTTGGACTTATGACAGCATGTGAATTAGCTATTCAAGGTGTAAAAGTTGTCGTTGTAGAGAGAAGATTAAATCGGATAAGAAATTCTAGAGCACTCACACTTCACCCCCGCTCCTTAGAATTAATGGCTATGAGAGGTATTGAAAATCGATTTTTATCTAGAGGGAAGAAATCAGATACCAGCCATTTTGCTGCCCTAGATACAAGATTAAACTTTAAAAATTTAGATACTGATTTTCCATATACGCTTTTTATTCCCCAATCTATTACAGAAGAAATATTAGAAGAGCGTGCGTTAGAATTAGGTGTAGACATTAAACGTGGTCATACTTTAAAAAATTTAAAACAGTATGAAACATTCGTACAACTAGAAATAGAACAAGCAGAAACAATATATAAGATAGAAGTTCAATATGTAGTAGGCGCTGATGGCGCAAGAAGCGTAGTTCGTGAGTTATCACATATACCTTTTAATGGAACAGATACAACAACTACAGCTATATTAGGCGATGTCATTTTAGAAGATGTACCAGATAACCCATTTTTTTCTACATCTAATATAAATGGGTTAATAATAATGGTACCTATTGCACCTAATGTATTTCGTTTTGCAATTGTAGATCCTAAGAATCAGACAATACCTGTTCATGTTGCTGTCACAGAAAAAGAGCTTATCGATAGTATTTATAGTATTTATAGTATTACAGGTGAACATGTTCAAATTAATAGCTCAATATGGCTTTCTCGTTTTGGAAATGCAACCAAACTAGCAAATACTTATCAACATAAGCGTGTATTCTTGGCAGGTGATGCAGCGCATATTCATTTCCCTGCAGGAGGACAAGGTTTGAATATAGGTTTACAAGATGCTTTTAATTTAGGATGGAAATTGGGACTCGCTATAAAACAAAAAAAATATGAAAGCCTATTAGAAAGTTATCATTTTGAACGACATGCTGTGGGAAAACAATTTTTAAAGGATGTACAAGCACAAGAACAATTAATGATAAACTTTTCAAATGCAGGTATAGAATTAAGAGAGTTATTCTCGCATTTACTCACATACCCAGAGATGAATAAAGATTTAGCTGAAAGAGTAAGTGGCTTAGGGGTTATATATTCCTCTATGCATACGAAAGAAAAGCATCCATTAATAGGGAAAAGATGTACAAATCTTACTATTTCTTCTCAAAATAAGAAAACTTATAAACTCTTTGAATTGATGCAAGATGGTAAATATATTTTATTAATACATCCTTCTTATAAAGAAGAAATAGATAAAATAAACATTGATTCGCACACAAAGGTGGTTGTAGGAGAAATACAGGATTATCAATTAAAAAATATTGATGTCATTTTAATTCGCCCCGATGGTCACATAGCTTACATTGAGTATGATGAAAGAAAAGACTGTACAGATTTGAAAATAAAATTGAATAATTTTTAAAAACTACTATTTATGTAATGTTCTTATGGCAGTTAGCTTTTGCTAACTGCTTTTTATTATTAAGTATGTCCTCATCAAAATGATGAATCCCTAACTATTAGCTCAGCTCTTTCTATCTAGAAGAGTAGTTTGTACTTTTACTTAAAATTCCTTAAAAACAATTTGAGCATAGATTTTTCCCATAAAAAAAGGAGAGATTATAATCTCTCCTTCTAATCCATACACTATATAATTAGCGAGTGAATCGACCGACAAGTTGTTCCTCAGCCATTGCTATTAGACGTTTTGTAATTTCATCACCAACAGTCCGTTTGGACGAGCGGTTGCGTCTGCACCAAGTTGTACATCAAACTCTTATGCGATTTTATATTTCATTTGATCAATTACACTTTCAGTACCACGAACTAATAATTCGTTATGGCTTCCACTATTCTTACGTATACTCGTCAAATTTCATGCTCATACTGTTTAGAGACGGTAGTCCATGCCATTCGGATTGACCTCCAGCACATGATAAATTTATAACCGTTCCTATAATTAGGAGCGGTCTTATTTCATTTCCTATAATTCTAATGATAAGAAATCATTATTTGTTCCCTTCCGATAGCTATCTATAGTCACCTTTAGAGGGAAACATATCAATTTATTAGGAGAATACCTTTTTAATATGGATAATATAGTATCATTAGATTCTTTAAAGCCACTAAAACTCTCTTAACGTTTTTAAATACGAGGGAAGCGTCTTAAAATGGGCATAGCGTTGTAAACCCGCATTTTTCTGATGGTACCCCATGACCATTAACTTAATAATTTTATAAAACCCCCAGGATGAAAATTTTGTGTATTTCTGATAGAGGGCAACTTATTTTTTCGTTTTGGGGAAGAATGTATTTCTTAACCTGATAGCGATGGGGTATAGCCGAGATACGTATAAAAATAGGCCATAGACTTACGTTTATTTCCAATTTCGTTTGAAATCAGCTATTATATTTCCATAAAATTACAGCTTAGATGATATTTAGCTAATTGTCTAAAGAAAATGTATGCATAGCTTTGCTGTGTGTTTTATCAATGTAGTTTTTGAATTTTAGAAACAAGAAAAGGAATCCTTAATAGCTTAAGGATTCTGCAACAGGAAAGAACAAATATATAATAATAAAAAGAATTACTTATATTATAATTTTTAAAAAAGACAAATATGTTGAGAAAACTCGGAATGGATTGAATATTTATATGTGCTTATTTATAATTAATTAAGAGTTGGAGTAGTAATCTGTCATCTGTTCCTTTTTTAAAGAAGATTGATCTCAATCTTCTATTTTTTTGTGTTTTTTCCTCTTCTCTCGAAAAAAGGAAAAAGAATTACTTAAGAATTGTGGAAATTACTTGCTTGTAGACTAGTTGTTGCTTACCATGAACCATTATTAGAACGGTAATTTTATCTGTTGCAAGGATCTGCCCACGTACTGGAACACCATTTCCTAAAAATACAGTTACTTCCCCTTTTTTCTCTTTCAATTGTTCATACATATCTTCTTGTAAGTTATACATGAAATACGCACCCTATTTGTATCTACTTTTCTTTTAATACTTGCTGCCGCTCATTGTTATCTATTTGTATTTCCCATTCACCTTCTATTTTTCTAAACCATTTTCCTATTTTGCTTACATAATATTTTTTCACTTCACCATTTGGAATCCATATTTCTTGTTCCTGTATTTGACTCATCACTTCATGAAGAATCTCATCATGCTCGTTTTTTCTAGGTTTTCGATGATGCGTTCTTACAAACTGTATGTATTCCCTACGTAACCAATTAGAAATATGATCTTTTTGTTTTTGCCGGAGATGTGACCACTTTTTATTAGTCTGAAGGAGTTTTCCGTTTACCATTGTATGGTTTTTCATCAACACTCATCCCCTTTTACCTTCTAAATGCATATATACAATTATCGTATCACATTTAAATTAATATACGGCTCTAGATACATATTTCGAAAGAAATCTATCCTAAATAAAAATAATATCTCCATTTCACATAAAGTAGTATCCAAAATAGACGAGACCGAATCCATTAAGCGAATTAATTAGAGAGTCCCACCAATAAAACGCGAGTTTCGTACGCTAAGGATTTATTTCTTTAAAGAACTTGGTTTTTTCATACGTTAGGAAGGTTCCTTAAATGGTCGTTTTTAGAATTTGATAATCGAGTATATTTTATTGAAAATTTAGAGTTGACCATAAAACCAATATCCGATATATTGGTTTTATGAAAAAAGATATTATTAAACCCATTAAACGTATGTCATTTAGAGATGAAGTATATCTAACTTTGAAAAAAGCAATCGTTACATTAGAGCTGCAACCGGAGCAACGCTTAAATGACAAAGAATTAGCAGAAGAATTTGGAATTAGCCGTACTCCAGTTAGAGAGGCGTTGAAACGTCTTGAGGATGAAGGACTTGTTGAATCTATTCCTGGTTCAGTTACTCGTGTTGCACCATTAAATATTGAGGAGGCGAAACACGCATTTACTGTGGTAGCAGTTTTACATTCGTTAGCTGCTCGTTTAGCAGTACCATTATTAAAAGAATCGGATATTCAAGAATTAGAGTTCAGTAATAAGGCTTTACTATTATCTATTGAGAAAAAAGATATTATAAAATCAATTGAAGCTGACGAGTTATTCCATAATGTTTTTTTAGATGTGGCAGGAAATCCTGAAATCATTCGTGCGTTAGAACGAAGTATATCTAAGATTCAACGTCTCGAAATTTCTCAGTTCACTTCGATAAATGGTCTAAAGTCAGTAGAACAACATCAGCAAATTATAGAGGCGTGTAAAAATAAAGATAAAGAAACAACAGCGCATCTTGTAGAACAAAACTGGTTAAGCCTTGAGAAATTAATGACTTATGAGGTAGATTAAAGTGAGAAATTTGCGTCCTCTTTTTTTAGGTATATGTGCTGCTTTCTTTTTTGCTTTCACATTTATATTAAATCGAGCAATGGAATTATCAGGTGGTAGCTGGATATGGAGTGCTTCATTAAGGTTTATTTTCATGCTGCCATTCCTTTTACTTCTTGTTATGAGTCGAAAAAAATTAAAAATATTATTACAAGTTATGAGAGAGGATTTAAGTGCATGGTTTTTATGGAGTTTTGTAGGTTTTGGTCTATTTTATGCTCCATTATGTTTTGCCGCTGCACATGCACCAGGATGGATTATTGCGGGGACATGGCAAGTTACTATTATATCAGGATCTTTGTTAGCTCCTCTTTTTATCCAAACTTATCAAACACCAGATGGAATTATTAAGAAAAGAGGAAAAATTCCAATGAAGGGTATGAGTATGTCATTAATTATTCTTCTTGGTATTTTCCTTATGCAAATGGAACAAGCAAAATCGCTTGCTATAAAAGATATTATGTTAGGTATTATCCCTGTTATTGTAGCTTCTTTTGCTTACCCACTCGGGAATCGTAAGATGATGGAGGTTTGTGGAGATCGTCTAGATGCTTATCAACGTGTCCTTGGAATGACATTAGCTAGCTTACCATTTTGGTTTTTATTATCCTTGTACGGTCTTTTTACAGCAGGAATACCTAGTAAGGAGCAAACTATGCAATCTATTTTAGTTGCTATTTGCTCTGGTGTAATTGCAACTATCTTATTTTTTAAAGCTACTGATATGGTTAAAGGAGATATGCAGAAACTTGCAACTGTTGAAGCAACACAATCTATGGAGGTCCTTTTTGCTGTTATTGGAGAACTAATCTTATTACATTCTTCATCCCCCTCTATTTTATCTTGGTATGGCATTTTTGTAATAATGCTAGGAATGATAGCACACAGTTATGTTTCCCATAAAGGTGAAACAGTGCATAACCAAAATATTAGTGCTTAATTGATATTTTAAAATGTACAGTATCAACCCTTTTCTAGCTAGTAAAAGTAATGTTATTATTATAGGTTTTATGTCAGAAATTAATTAAGTAAAAGAATATGAATAAAAGCCGATACCCTTAATATATAGGGAAATCGGCTTTTTCTTTATAAAATTTTTTCTTAGCTTCCTTTACATTAAAGGATTAGTTTGTATACTTGAGGAGATGTGCGGGACAGGTGTACATTTAGGATGATCTAATATTTTCCATTCGAATATGATAGAATAGAAGTATATCCAAAATGGAGGAATAGCAAATGAACTCAAACACAAAACAGTTTATTTATGATATCCAGCAAAGAAAGAACAATTATATAGAAAATGCTTTAATAGCAATACAGCACCCTAAAAAAGAGCAATCTGAACAGGTCATTCAAAATATAGTAGAAAAGATGGATATGATGATTAGTCTAGTTACTACGTACATGAAGATTGAATCAGGATCTACGGAAGAATTAAAAGAACTTCAGAAAGAAATTATCCATGCTCAAGCATATATCCAAAAAAGAAAATTTGAAGAAACACAGAGATAAACCCCTGTGTTTTTCTTTGGACGTCTATTAAACCAATTTTTTATAAATCAAATTACATATAATTTGATCATTGTTTTGGCATAATCCATACAATTTGTTGAATTCGTACAATATACGGTACCGTATATTCAATGAGCAAATGATCTGGTTTCACATCCTTTAACTTTCCTCTTACATTACCTCTTACAGTTTCAATAACCACATGTTTACCCATTACTGATTGTAATGTCTGATATACGTAGGGATTAGGCACACTTACCATATTTTATTCACTAACGTCATTTCCCTCCAAATTACTCACTCTATAAGACTCCCTTCTAACTTTCATTCTTTCTCCTAATATATGATATAAATCTTATATATATGCTAGAAGGATAATTCATTATAGGAACGGAAATAACATTTTAATAAGGTACGGTTTCTATTCCTAAATTGCTAAAAAACTATTTATATAAAGTTACTTTTACTAGTTAACAGATGATGATATAGGGATATTTTGAATGTACATCTAGTTTATTCCTTTCAGGATATGTATCATTTTAAATACGCCCTTTATTTGAATATTGCTCATGCTTTTTTGAGGTTCTTTAGTAATACGAACGTTAAGTAAAATTACTAACAATAAAAACACTACATATTTTCCTCCTGTAGCTCCTATGATAACTACACTACTACAAACAAATAAAATTAATAGGAGAAACGAAATAAATACGGTTATAGTTCTTTGACATCTTCTCGTATTTTCTGCGTTCTTTCCTTGCATCCATTTAAATTCCTCCTTTAAATTATCTATTTCACTTTAAATAATGCCTTAAAATCCTCTTTTTTCACCCTCTATTCCTATCATGTGGTATCAGCCTTCCTTTTTAGTAATACTTTAGTAAACTAGACAACAAAAATGATATAGTCTAACATCTGTAAACGGTTTGCAGGATTCCGATTAGTTTTCATAAAAAATCTGTTGTTTTCGTTGAAATGGATAAGTTGTAATCTCATCTGCATCTAAATTTTCATGAAACAAATTGACAGCTGTAATCTGCCGACACTCATAGGTATGGTAATAATAAGTGCCTGATTCCATGCACATTGCGCTGGTATAGATGGTATTATCTAATACTCCTTCTTCCGTTATCACTCCACCTTTAGGAAGCTCGCAAGTTGATAAGATATGAAAAACTGCCGATACCCCCTCCTCTTCGTTATCTATACCTTGGATATTTTGTTTGCCATATGCTGCCCGAACAAATCTTGATGGTGGGGTAAAATCACCCGGAAGCCCTATTGAACCTGAACCTTGTCCAAAAGCACTTAATGATAAATCCCCCCATTGTGTAGACTCATAGGGCTGCGATCTAAGACCAATATATTGTCTTAAATTTTGAAGATGCCAGTTAAACTCTGGACTATTGGTCATTACCCCTAACGGATTGTCATACACTTTTAGCCCCTCAGTTGTCGGCTCTAGTACAATACATTCTCCCCATTTATCCGCTATAATCCAATGTAGTGGAGGAGTAAGTCCTAAAATAGGTAATGGTACATCCAAAAAAGAAATACTATCAACAGACTTTCTTAACTCTTCAATAGAATTGAACTGCGTGAGACTCCAAGCCACAAAATCAAATGGAGCCAGATTCGTTTTATTGTCATCTATACTTTCATTATAAGTGGCGAAACCTGGGAAATAGAGTGTTGCACAAGTCATACCTGCTTCATTTACTCCATCTGCCAGAATGACCCTTCCTTGATAGTTAATCCCCATCCCGACAACTGCTTGTTTCGTTTCGATGGTTTCACCTGTTATATTGTTCCATCGATAACTTCGAGGAACTATTATTACTTCTTGATTGAAATCTAATGTAAAATCCATCGTTCTTGCAAAAAAATGTTGACCATTTTTTGTCTGTAATGTCAAACTAGTACACATAAAGAACACCCCTTTGTTTAGTTTATTTAAACAAAAACCCATTTAATTGCTATCCTTAAGTTGATAGGCACGTATCTTTTTTCTTACTCATATTTATTGATACTCCTTTCAAAATTTGAATTTTCTAATACAATAAGTCCATTACTATAAGGAAAATAAAAATGATCAAAGAGATTACTAATCTCCTTTATGATTCCCCCTAACAAGTTAAAAAGCTATTATAAACAAACTTCAATAAAAGATACTTTCTCCCTCCTTTTTTATTACTGGATTTTTAAGTGGTTGGATGTTATCTAAAACAGAATTATTTATTGCATATGCTTCTTTCTAATTAACTAAATCCCCTAGTGAATAAAAATAAATGTTTGATGTGAATGTGTTAGATTTATTAAATGGAATGCAAGCAGTACTTACTTCTATTATTGAGTGCCAAATAAATAATTAATAAAAAATTAGGGGTTATCTGGAATATGTTTAGAATCACTTATTTTGCATTTTTCTTATTCTCCTATTTAAAAGGTATTTACTATGTAATTGTGCATATTAACCAAATACTTAACAAACTCAATATTACATGTGGTAAAATATATGAGAAAGGTACTTTCTATAAAGTAGGTTCTTAGACCAGAAGCCATAACGCATCTTATATTCATGATGTAGCGTTACTGTTATCACCCATACAATATGTAAACTATTTTTCAAATGAAGTCTATTGATGTCTAGGATCCTGTTTTATAGGAAGTGTTTTTATGGGATGGGGAACATATATAGGAACATGGTTCAAGTTAAAGAAAAGGCACTCCTAGGAGTGCCTTTTCTTTAACTATTTAAATGTGCGAACGCTTTCAAAACTATTGGATATAAATTGATGTACGCATTGTATTAAATAGTGCATTTATAGATGTCTTTTGGTACTCAAACGTTCCTTGTGTGAAAAGCATAGTAATAAAACTGAAGTGGTTCTGTAGATTTTTAGTAAGGATGGCTCCAACTAAATCTTAGTAAACATTATTCGATTGAGGATATATCAAAAATTCAATTAATGTTAAAAGCTAGTTAACTCAATGTTAGGTGATTTTCTTTAAAAAGATTTCTACATTTCTTTGGTAACGTACCTCTCCTTTCATACAAAAAACTGAACATTATTACATCAAAAAGGTTCTTTATCAAAGCATGTGGAATTAGCACATATGCAGGTTTTTATAAATGAAGAGGTGATTGTGTTGAAGTATTTAACAAAAGCAAAAAACTCATGAACAATTCTGAGAGGGTATTTGGAATCCTATCCGTTAACTTCATTTTTTGTAATGGCATATTTATTTTCATGGGTTGTATTAATTCCATTTATCTTCTCACAATGGGGTATTTTCCCTAAAACAAAAGTATTTGATATTTTCTTTTTTGCCAATGCATTTGCAGGCCCTATGTTAGCAGGGTGTATCATGTTTCGAACTCTTGAAGGCAAAGAGGCATGGAAAAAAGTTAGAAAAAGCATTCTCACTACTAAGGTCGGTTTAAAGTGGTACTTGTTTACTCTCATCGTTATCCCCGCTGCAATGTTTCTAGGTATGGTGATATTAAATGGAGAGGTACCCACTTTCCGTGACCTTAATTTTGAATTTTTTATAACCTATCTTTTCTCTTTTGTAGCAATTTTCTTTCTCGGTGGACCTTTACCGGAGGAAATCGGATGGCGTGGTTTCGCTCTGCCCCGATTACAATCGAAATTTGGACCGTTAAAAGCTACATTACTACTTAGTGTTTTGTGGACTTTTTGGCATCTTCCACATTTCTTAACAGCTGCACAAAGGGGTGGCCCAGGTTCTGACCTTTCTCTCCTATATATTCACTTGCCAATTTTTATTTTACTATGTTTGCCGATCTCAATCATTCTTACTTGGGTCTATAACTGCAATCACGGTAACTTATTTATTGTCATGCTAATTCATGCGAGTGTAAATACGTTTAGTTTGGCACAAACTCATTCCACCAACCCTATTTTAAAGAATACAGATATATTTGTAGTGATAGGATTGGGATTTGTCGCTTTACTTATTCTTATTTTCACACGAGGCAATCTGGGATATAAACAAACTTTTAATGAAGTAGAGTACAGTAAAAATGAAAATATAAGTAAATAGAAAAAAATCATAGAATAATAGGTTAATGACAATAGTGTACCGCACTGCTATCAAGTTATAAATCATATTCTTCTTCAAAAAAACGTGCTTCTTTATTCAAGCTAAAATACAATTGTTTGCAAAGAGATTCTCAGATATTTGGTATCATATACCTTGCAGAAATAGGATTTTTTCAACAGGAAAATAATTTATAGTGGAAAGAGTATAATCATATTGATTATACTAATGTGTTTTGAATTGTACCTTTAAGGAGGCGTTGTCGATGAGAAAATATTTATATTTAATTTTGAAAAAAAACAAGAGGATAACGTACCACTAACCCCTAAAATACGTGCTTCCTCTTCAATATTGGAAGGAGAGTATCAGATTGAAGAAACTTTATTTAAAGGCTATTGACAAAAATAATTGGGAAGAAGCAATTAGGCTGTCAGTTAAAGAAGAACAACAAACATTTATTGCATCCAACCTTTATTCTATTGCAGAAGTTCAATTTCTAGATAATTTCTATGCAAAAGGGATTTATTTTGATGAGAAAATGATAGGATTTACTACGTTTGGGATAGATCCTGATGATAATAATTATTGGATTTATAGACTTATGATTGATGAAAAATTTCAAGGGAAAGGTATAGGTAAACAAGCTATATATCTGGTAATTGATGAGATAAGAAGAAATAATAATGCAAACATTTCTATAATAATGATTGGATATGCTCCTGAAAACCTTACAGCTAAATTTGTATATAAAAAAGCAGGATTTATTGAAACGGAATTATCATCTTGGGGTGAACAGTTAGCTAAGTATTCCTTGTAAGCACTTGAATCTTTTAGACTTATTAAAGAAAAGAGTCTGATAGTATAGTAATGCAGATAGGAAATAATTAAACTTTTTTCAAACACGAATTTTTTCTATTCTTAATGGTTCTAATATACAAATAAAAAGTAGGAGGAGCCTATCGTGATAGACTCCTCCTAAAATACAACTCCCGTATACATATCGGAAATGAATTTATTTTACTAATAATGAATATTCACCGTTTTTATCATCGAATTTATATACATTTAAATAATATTTCCCTGGTTTCGCTACGACTTTTCCCTTTATAGTATTTCCTTCATCTTCACCACAAGCTACATAATTTTGCATGTCTGATTCATGATAAAGTACCCATGTCATCCCAATATTTTGTTCATTTACCACAGAAATCTGTTTCAATAAATGATTGATGTAGATGGAAAGGAATACATGAATGAACTATAAAGTAATTTATGTATATTAATTAATAATTACTTATTAATATTTATTTTCAGAAAAGAGGAACTTATTTTGTGGATCTTTACATAAAGTAATACTATAAAGAATAAGTTCCAAATAACACTAGGGATCCATGGTGGAATCCATTTTATACTGTTTTTATATGAAAAATTCTCTTCAAAACGCAAATAAAAAAGGGCAATTTCAGCCCTTTTTTATTTATAAATCCTCTATATCATATTCAGTATATCCCTCATAATAATAACTAATATCAATGCCTTTCATGAATACTTCACGACTATTAATTTTATCTACTAGTGCATTTTTGAGTAAATGCTTAATTTCAATATCTTTAATCGGGCTGCGTTCCATTGCCAGTAAATAATCTTCTTTATCAATCCTATTCCAGTCAACCACCTGTTGAATTTCATTCTTAAAGATTAAATCTAACCATATTCTAGTCGCTCTACCGTTTCCTTCTCTAAAAGGATGAGCAATGTTCATTTCAACATACTTTTCAACGATTTCATCAAAGGTTGTTTGTGGCATAGTATTTATATGTTCTAGTGAATGGCTTAGATACATAACAGGAGCAAATCGAAAGTTCCCCTTCGCTATGTTAACCTTTCGAATCTTCCCAGCAAAGAAATAAATATCTTCAAATAGATAATTATGAATGTCAGAAAGACCCTTAAATGTGCCAACTTCTATGTGGTTTATTTCTCCTGAATCATATAAATCTTTGGCTTTCATTTTTGATAGTCGTTCTTCCACTCGATTCAATTCCAACTGATTTTTGATACCTAATTTATTTTCTAGCACGGTCATTCTCCTCTTTTTCTGCCATTAATCCTTTTAGCATATCCAAATCTTCTTGTGTGGCTAAATTCTTGATGAAACTTCTAGCCATAGTTTTATAATTGAGATATTTCGTTTGTTCTGGATTACGTTTTTTATAGTTTTTTGTGGCTTCATTTTGCGCCTTGCTATATGCCATTCTCTCCCTCACTTTCAAGTATATAAGCATATTATATATGACTTAGTAATATATTCAAGCGAAAGAAAAGCTAGTGCCGAAGCCCTAGTCTAACACTATACCAAATATATAATTTTAAATTTTATCATTTCACAATATTTATCTTTTTAGAATAATCTCTCATATGTAATCAAGATTTTTCACTCTCTGTAAAAAGTGATTTATGTTCTACTGGAGAAGAAAGCACTATTAAGGTTGTAGGCTTTCCATACTCTAAGCACAAATTAATATAGTCTTCAAGTGTATGTACTGATTCTGTCACTACCTTTGTTAGATAACTGTATAAACCGGCAATACGATGGCATTCGACTACATCTGGATGTTCCATTGCAAATTTTTTATATTTGTTGCAATCTCTTGGTTCCATTAAAACAAACGCGGTAATATGTTTTTTTAATTCTTTCGGATTAACAATCGTACGATAACTTATAATGACACCCTGTTCCTCTAGTCTTCTGACTCGCTCTGTAACAGAGGGGGAACTCAAACCTACCAGCTTTCCTATTTCAACCATACTTAAACGTGCATTTTCCTGAAGATGTGAAAGAATCTTTAAATCTGTTTGATCCATTAATGTATCTCCCCTTGATTAATTAAGAATACAATTAATAATTCTTAAATTTTTTAAGAAAATTATAATTAATACATAAATTATAGCATGTTATCTTTTTTTAAAACTTTATATAATTGATATCAATTAACGAAAGAGAGGCTGAGTATCTTGACACAACAATCATTGAAACGTTCAATTACTTGGGTACAAGGGACTGCATTAACCATAGGGGCTGTGTTGGGTTGTGGAATTCTTATATTGCCCTCAATTACTGCAAATAGCGCTGGACCAGCTTCGCTTTTATCTTGGGTTATCATGTCTATATTAGCTTTTCCCATTGTCGCAACTCTGGCGCATCTTGCTAAAATAATTCCTAGTGCAGGAGGAATTACAGCTTATGTTCAAATGGCATTTAATGCAAATACGAGTGCAATCCTAGGATGGATTATGTTAGGATCTATTCCTATTGGATTACCTATTATCGCTTTAACAGGTGCCCATTATATTGGTTATGTTTTTCCAATAAGTAATGTAGGAGTTATAGGCATCGCGGCAGTAATTTTGATTACTTCTTTACTCTTACATATTAAAGGAATTGAGTTATCATCAAAAATAAGTGTGTTTGTCATTTGTATAATTTCACTTCTAATAATTGTGGCTGTTGTCGTTTCTATCCCCTATGTAAAATTAAGTTCTTTTACACCTTTTGTACCAAACGGATGGTCTTCTGTTGGAGCTTCTTCTGTAATTATCTTTTTCTCATTTGTAGGATGGGAGATGATAACCCCATTAGCTGAAGAGTTTAAAAGACCTGCTAAAGATATTTCCATTAGTCTATTTTTAGGGGCAATTTGCATCTCAATTATGTACATTGCAATATCTTTTGTAACAATAGGGACTCACTCATATGGTGATAAGAACCAGATAGCTTCCCTTAGCATTCTAATATCAAAAGGATTAGGACCAATAGGTACATATATAACCACTATTTTAGCAATTTTCATTTCATTTCGTTTAGTGCTGTACATGCTAACATTGCAGGTTTTTCAAGAATGATTTACGCCCAAGCTAGAGAAGGACATTTCCCTTCCTTCTTTGCTAAATTACATTCTAAATTCCAAACTCCAACTAGGGTTTTACTAGTTTTAGGCGGAATTTTTAGTTGTATTTTAATTTTTTATGGTATAGCACGACCAAATTTAGAGATGCTTCTAAAAGGCCCTAGTGTAATTTTTATTACCTCGTATATTTTTACAATGCTAGCTGCTCTTAAGTTATTAAAAGTTCAAGATATAGGTTGGTGGATGGCATTCTTATCTTTAGTTATATGTATTTTTGTATACTCATTTAGTGGTTGGGCGATTTTCTATCCAGTAATCTTATCATTCATAGGTGGGATCTATATACTTATGAATAAAAGGTCCAGCACAGTAATCAATCATCAATTAGATACACCCAATGAAAAATAGTTTCATAATCTCTATAAACTAATTCTACAAATTATATAATGTTATTAACACTATCAGATTGGAATAGATATAAATTCTGCTAACTTATAATTAACTCAAATTAATTTTATGAAATATGAATAATTATGTGTATTCAAGAAAAACCCAGGATAACTTTTTAAAATCATCCTGGTTTTTTCTGTATAAAATGAATTTCGTTATTTTATTTATTTCCCCAATTATATATTTCTTCACAATTAATAAACAAACATATAAATCATTTAATTATGTAAAAAATATATAATTAAATACCCCTATAAACTATATAAAGTTTAAACCAGCATATCAGCGAAAGTAGATCCAACGTTGTTTTTACGCTTCATATGCTTTTCTAAATATATTTTAGTCGTTTGAATATTTTCATGGCCAAGTGTTTGCATTAAATGATATAAATCTGCATTACCTTGTTCTACTGCCATAATTGCGAAAGCATGACGGAATGTATGCGCCGTTACTGGATTTTCACGATACAGTAGAAACTCTAAGTTTGTCTTTTTTATCATATCTGTTACTTGATTCGATAATGTTTTAGAGTTATAAGTATTTCCTCTTTGATTTATAAATACCGGACTCTCATCCCCTTTATCCAATACCGTTTGGAATCCTCTTCTCAGCCTCATTTCACAAATACATTGATATAAATGTTCCGAAATAAAAAGTTCACGCACTTTATCCCCTTTTCCAGTGACTTTTAACCAGTACTTTCCGTCGTAATGTAAATCTTTCACTCTCGCGGTGCACAATTCTTGAATTCTTGCACCAGTACTTGCTAGAGCCAGTAAAATTGTATAGTTTACTAAATGTCCTCTTTCTTTAAAAAACCCTAAAATTTTCATAACCTCATCATAGGATAGGTCCCGATTTGGCCGATCCTGCTCATTTACATTTGCGCGCTGTAGTTCTTCATGAAGAGGCTTTTCAATATAAGAAAATGCATGAAGATGTTTTAGAAAAGAACGAATGAGCACTGTTTTCTTTGCAAGTGTTGCGACTGCATATGTGTCACCATTCCTACCGTTCTCTACTCGTTTCAGCCAAGAATTGTATTTACGAATATGCCAAGGTTGCAATGTTTTCAATAAAGAGTCATTTTTCTGTACCTCTTCCCCATTCAATTCAAATTCTTCTGCATGCTGCACCATGCACTGACAAAATGACAAGATTTCAGAAACATAACTCTTTTTCGTATCCTCTTTTCTATTCTTCTTCTCATCCATATCTTTTTGTAAATGTACGAAATGATAAATAACTTCCAGGTCACTTAAATACGTATATTTACTCTTTCCCTCTTTTTCTGCAAGCTCCATTTTCTCTTCCAATTTATCCACATAACTATCGTTATACAGAAATGGCACTACATCTCTTAAATTCTCTACATATGTATCTATATATTCACTATGTTTATTTATAATAGATAAATTTTCTTTTTCATTTTTATTATCCATATTTCAAATTTACCTCTCCTATTGAAGATTATAATAATACTTCTCTTTATTACCTATAATTATTATTTTATTTTACTTCTATTAATTATACAAATGATAATTCATTTTCCTTCTGTAAGAACGTTATATTCTTCACTATTTACTTATAATTATATTTTTTTATAATTTATTATTAAATAGATATCTTTTAACAATTAAATAATTAAAATCTATAGTGATTTTATAATAAAAACAACTATAATAATTCATTAACATATAGTTTGAATGAAAAATATTTCTAAACGATAACAATGAATACTATATTTAATAAAATCTATTTCTTATTTTAAATATAAATCAGATTCTGATATGATATATACATACCTAAAATATTAACAAACAATAGTTATGGAGGTGTCCTTTTATGACACAAGATTTATTGTTCATTACAAAACCTACTGTAACGACCAAAGAGGCAGCTGACTTATTAGGAGTAACGGTACAAACAATTTTAAAAAAAGAAAAAGATGGATTAATAGAATGTGTATATAAAGATAACTGGAAGCAATTCGGTAGTAAGATTTTCTATTTAGAGGATATTGAACGTTTACAAAATGAAAATAAGGTTAAAGGCCTTAGCACAAAAGAAGTAGCTGAAATTCTTAATGTTGCACCATCTACTATCTTTACATACATCAAATCTGGAAAATTACCCGCCACAATGGTAGAAAAAAGAGGAAAACAAGTATATCTTATCGATGAGGAAGAACTAGAGATTTTTATGCTTGATTATGAAAAAACCAAAACAAAAGAGCGAAAAACATTCATTACGAAAATTCAAAATGAAGATATATACTTATATCAATTATTAACACATCAACATAACGGAAAAACAGCTAGGGTAATAGAGATCAATGGAGCAGACGGTAAGATTCTTACAGAAGACGAGGATATTTTCCCTCTATCCACTTATAAACAACATGATTACACCTTTGAACCATTCATTAAAAAAGCGGTAATTACAAAACGAGGGTATTTATCTTTTTCCTTTAAAAAACCTCAATTATTTAATTCCATTACTTATAATCTAATAAACTTATTTTATAAGGAGCTAGGTATCACAAATATGAGATTGAGTATTTCAGCAGATACTATCAAATTAGAAATTAAACCTTTCGTATTACAAGTAGATCCATTGCAGTTTCAAGAAGAGATTAAGTACTTACATTCTCATATGAAATCTGGCACGATTCTTCCACATGTAGAAGGTATTTACTTTAAAAGTAATGTAGAGCCATTAACTTTTCATGCAGATCATGAATTTAAGCAAAAAGTAGTTCAAATGGCAGCGGAAGCTGGTATGAGGCAGGAAGAATTCTTATTGCAAGCTGTAAAATCTTATATAACAAATTTAAAAAAACACTAAATCTACTACTTATTAAAAGAAGCGTAGAAATAAAATCTTTCTACGCTTTTAAAATATTTGTCACTCGCAATGAATACAACAAAGGGAAAATATCATAAAATCAAAATGTACATTTCCTATTTTTGTAAATCAAAGGGATCCATACCAAAAAATGTATAATTTATTTGTATATAATTATATAAAAGCGATTAATTCTTTATAGATTACTCAAAATAGTCACTTAACTTAAACTAGCTATGAATTATAAACCTAAAAATCAAATAAGCTACCGCTATAATAGGAATAGAATTTCAGTATCCAAGAGTTCGTTATATCAGAATTTAACGAACTCTTGGATGATGGTCAGTTCATCTCCCCTTCTATTATTGTACTGTACAAAGACATGAAACTCTAAACTATTTAGACAAGAAAGTCTAAACTTTTGTTTTTGGAACTTGATTGGGACAAGAAAGTCTAAACTAAAGCTTTTTTAGATTTACATGCTAAACCAAAAAAAATTTCATTTTGCGGATTAAATGTACTATACGTATAAACGTTTCAAAACTTGTTTCATTTCTGAATTAATATTAATAATTGAACTAATCTCTTTTGCTGATTGTTCGAGATATTTTAATTTATACTTAAAAAACTACACCCTATATAGAATGTAGTTTTTTATCTAGGTTATTACTTCTTATTTAATTTCTTTAATATATTTTCTGGAATCTCTTCTTTTTTAATAACTGAAATATCATGCATTCTTGTATCACTTCCCCTTTTCGCAGCTTTAATATATGTGCCAATAGGGAATTTGTTATCTGACCCAAAACCTAAGTCTATTTTATTTAAACTCTCATCATATCCAATTAAATCATATGAATAATGAATTACATCTTTAGGGGCCTTAGTGTCTCTTTTAGCTTCTTCTTTCACTACACCATATACATCTATCGCACTTACAAACGGACTATAACGATTCCATTGCTCGCAGCCAGCCAATCCAATACTAAATAGCATAGATAACATTATTATAAAAAATCTATTTCTCATTCTTATTCAATCCCACTGTAATTTATAGTTCTATAAAAATAGCGTACAGACGTACATATATGGATTGTTCTCCTAAGATTGCTTCTTAGTTTGTATATCCCTTACAGGCATCAATCCACTTTAAATATTTTGAGTATCGTTCTAGTTCTTCTATTGTTAATTCAATAGCACTATTTCCACTTCCACAAGCAGGACAAACAGTTATAAATCTTTGTAGTGATACATCCAAATACACTTCTACATCTTTATTTACAGCAAACGGGCAAACACCACCTATTGCATGTCCAATTAACTCTTCCACTTTGTTTGCATCGACCATCTTAACTTTAACACCAAACTGTTCCTTGTATTTACGATTATCAATTTTAGTATCACCTGCAGTTACTATTACTAAAACACGATCTTCTATTTGAAAAGATAAAGTCTTTGCGATTCTTTGAGGTTCACATTGTAACGCTTTTGCTGCTAATTCAACTGTTGCACTAGATTCTGTTACCTCTATAATTCTATCTTCCATACCATATTGTTTAAAATAGGAAATAACTTTTTCTAATGACATTTTACGGACCTTCCTTTCCCTTTTGGGGTATCATGTTAATGTGAGATTTATAAAAATATTAAGATTTATTTATATATCCTCTAAATAAATGTTTTACATATCTGTTTGGATATAAATCATTAATCATTGCATACGGACTATTTTCATATTTATGTTTCAATACGCCACGTAAACGATACTTTGCAATTAATGCGTTATTCCAATTCTGTTTGATTTCTTCTTCGTTCCAATTTAAAATGTTTGTTACTAAATATCTTGTTACTCTTTAGCCATTTCATTATTTTCATCTAATTTCCAAGTGTTTGGCGGGAATCTATTTCTTTTTCCATCTAATATCTCCTGATAAATTTCCTCTATAGTAATTGCTTTAATCTGCATTTCACAAGTTGCATTCCTTTCCTGGAGTTTGAATGAAGAAAATTCTGACTTTATGATGTGAGTTAATACTATTACTTTGCTCTTCTAGTGAAAAATTTCAATAAAGCTTTACATGAAAATACAGGTTGGTATCTATAAAATGATTCATATTGCCACTGATCATTATTGGAAAGTTTAAGAGCTTTACATTTGGTTTGATTATCATTGAAATCGTTCTTTTTATTCATATATTCTTCTCCATGTAATGCAAGTATTATAATTGAAAGTTAAATTTTAATACTTGCTGAATATGTCTAACACTAGCATGTGATTTTAGTATTAATTATTATTTTTAAGGGGAAATTTCATTTATAATTAGCTTATTGGCCCTGAATTTCGAAGATAGAATCAATTTCCACTGTGATATTCATGGGTAGCTGATTCACTCCAATTGCCGTTCGGGCATGTTGACCTTCCACTCCAAAGATATCATGTAATAATTTTGAAGCAGCATTAATAACAATATGTTGTTGATTGAATTCAATTTCACAATTCACAAAGGCTTGTAGTTTCACTACATTTACAATACGGTCTAAATCACCAATATACTCTTTGACTGCTGCCAGTGTATTAATAATACAAATTCTTGCTGCTTCTTGTGCTTCTTCTAAGGTTCTTTCTCCACCGACTTTTCCTGTATAAGCGGGTGTACCATCTATAAATGGAGCTTGTCCTGAAACAAAAAGGGAATTCCCTAATTGTTTGACAGGTACGTATAATGCTTTAGCAGGCGAAGTATTAGTTAATATAATACCTAGTTCTTCCATTCTTTGTTCTATTTTCATGTTCTAGCCTCCTTTTTATTAAATTTGAATCTCACCAATGGCATATACAACTGCTGTTCCCGCAATCTTTACTCTGTCTCCCTCATGTTTACAATATAATGTTCCGCCTCGGTCAGACAGCTGCCTTGCTACCATTTCATCTTTACCAAGACGTTGTGCCCAAAATGGGATGAAACTACAATGCGCTGAACCGCAAACTGGATCTTCATTTACATTTAGTTTTGGAAAAAAAACTCTGGAAACAAAATCATATTTAGCACTTCTGGCAGTAACTGATACGGCTAATCCTTCTGTTAGCTCCTTCATTTTCGCAAAATCAGGAGTTAGATTTTGAACATCCTCTTCATTTTCTAATATGAAGATCAAATCTCTACCTAAGTAGCTTTCAATAGGGTTTATTCCAATGGCTTTAACCATCTCATCTGTTAATGTAATCTTTTCAGGCATTCTGCTTGGGAAATCCATCTCATAAAGATTACCGTTCTTGGATACAACAAGTTTTCCGCTCTTTGTTAGAAATATAATTTCCTCAATACCTTTTTCATAATAATTTGCAATAACGTATGCTGCTGCTAAAGTTGCATGGCCACATAGATCAATTTCTCCTCCAGGAGTAAACCATCTTAGTTGATAGCACTCCCCTTCTTTTACAGTATAAGCTGTTTCAGACAGATTATTTTCTATCGCAATTTTTTGCATCATCTCATCTGAAATCCAATCTTCCATGATACAAATTGCTGCAGGGTTTCCTTCAAATATGTTTTCTGCAAATGCGTCTACTACATAATATTTCATTACATATACCTCCATAGTGTCCCATTGTGTATTAAGATCAAATGATTATGATGTTTTTATCTCAACATCGGAACACCTTTAGGTGCCTCAGTATGTTCCGAAAGTACGTTCCTTATTTCTTGAGATAAAGGAATTGATTTTTGTGATTGAAAATTAAAATGAACTAAAATAACTTTTCCTCTTGCAATCCAATTTTGATTTTCATCTTGTATAACATGTTCAACTTGAAAACTTGCATTACCAATTTTGCTAATCCATGTAGAAACAACTAATTTTTGACCATAAACCACCTCACGAATAAAGTCACATTGAGTCGAAGCAACAATTAAATTCCAAGATTCTATTTTTAGACTCGGGTTAAAAATTTTAAAGAGGTCATTTCTTGCTTCTTCAAAATACGTAAAATAATTTGAGTTGTTTACATGTCCTAAAGAATCACATTCACTAAAACGTACAATAGTATCGTGTTTAAACATAATATCTCCCCTTTTAAGCGTGATAATATTGCAATCTCTGACTACCTAAAAAATTATTTGATCAAAATTAAATATTTGCATGAATCTTAAAAATCACGTATATTGCCTCTATACTATAAGTCTCGTTTAATTCACATTACTTAATGGGTTATAAATATAAATCGCTTTTGTGCGAGATAATTAAATTATCATCACATATGGGTATCATTTTAAGTAAAGACGTTTAACCTAATACTTATTAATAGAGCTATTACCTCCTTTCGCATTTTAAATTTTATTTTAAAAATCCCTTGAACTACTTGTATGTTATATCGGAACCCTATATAACACGCAACCGCCTTCTATAACACTGAAAGGAGATTTAATATGCATTTTGAAATTCAACGCAATAGTGAAATTTCACTTTCCAGCCAAATATATCTATCTATTGTGGATCATATACGTTCTGGTTTTCTACAAGAAGGAACACAATTACCTTCTATACGCACACTTACAAAACAATTGAAGGTGAGTCTAGTAACAGTAGCAAAAGCATATAAGAAACTCGAGGAAGATGGCTTCGTTACTTCTATTCAAGGGAAAGGGTCTTTTGTTAATCCCGAAAGAAAAGAAGTTGTTAATCGACAACCAAAAGTTTCACCTTATAATTGGCAGCTCTCAATTCAGGATTACTTACCTAGATCTCAATTTTCTCGTTTTCATCAAGTTCCAGAAATGATTCAATTATCATCTTCAATGATTGATCCCAGGTTATTTCCTAACCGCTTTTTAGAACAAGAAGTTCAAAAAATATTTGTTCATAATCCAAGGATCTTATCCCAGTATGCAGAAGTTCAAGGAGATCTTGAACTAAGACATGCAATGGCTGCATATTTAAAAAGAACTGATATTACTACGGATCCAGATAATATATTAGTTACAAATGGCTCTCAGCAAGGAATCGGTCTAATTGCTCGAACATTTATCGGGCCTGATGATGTGGTTATTATGGAGGCTCCTACTTATCCAGGAGCAATCGATGTTTTTCGTGGGAGAGGTGCTATAGTCCTTACCGTTCCAATTGATAAAGATGGCATGAGGATAGATATTCTTCAGAGTTTATGCGATAAATATAAACCAAAGGTTATATATACAGTCCCTACTTTTCATAATCCAACAGGTGTTATCACAACTGCCAAAAGGCGTAGACAGATTCTTGATATAGCCCAAAGTAGCAATAGCATAATTATAGAAGATGATCCATGGAATGAAATTTACTATAGTAAAAAACCACCGATTCCTATAAAAAGCTTAGATGATTCCGGGCATGTTATTTATTTAAAAGGATTAAGTAAAACATTTGCACCTGGTTGCAGAATTGGGGTTTTAGTTGCTTCTGGTTCCATATTTAATCGATTGTTAGCAGCAAAAGCTAACGCAGATTTGGGTAGTCCTTTACTCACTCAGAAGATGATTTTACCGTTTATTAAATCAGAGAAATCAATGGAGCATATAAAAAAGTTACGAACTGCTTTGAAATTACGAAGAGATCTAGTTTTAGATTTATTATCAAAGTATGCTCCTTCTGAAGTTTCATGGTACACTCCTGAAGGAGGATTAAATCTTTGGATTAGTCTTCCTGAGTGGGTAGATACAAATTCTATTCTTTTAGAAGCACAAAAGAAAAAAGTGACATTTTTGCCTGGTTCAGCTTGTTATCCTGTAGAATTAGAAACTCATCATATGAGATTAAGTTTTTCTTATATGAGTGAACAAGAATTAAAAGAGGGTGTTAAAGTTTTATGTCATATATTCCATTCGGTTATTTCATCGAAGACAACTCATGACAATTCACCATTCTTTTAATTACAGTATGGTGCCAAATGATTAGTAGTTCAAAAAATCTATTCAATCTTATAAATATAACAATAGGACTGCCTCATTTAAAAACATATAACCTTATCAAAAAACAACTTGTAGCTAGACTACAAGTTGTTTTTTGATAGTAATAAGATTAAGGGTTAGATGTTAAATAATTTAAACTGAAAAATCAAGATTTTATACATATGTTGGTTGGTATAACTAATAGAAAAGTTTAGCGATAATTAAATAGACAGTGTTGTATTAAGACAAAATCCATTTAGATACTTGTATGTTACATTGGAACCATATATAACACTCCCCCCCATTTATAACACTGAAAGGAAATTCAAAATGTATATAATGATGCTACTCATAAGACCCATACATTACGGATAATTACATCTATAAATTCAGATTTTTAAATTCCGAACTCTCTCTTTTTATTTACTTTTCCTCCGTATATTACAGAATTTTTATGATATTAAAATCCAGGTGTTATAATCAAATAGTGACTGTTATATATACATACCTATTATCATATTCCTTGTAACTGGAGGATTGTTCATTAATCTGTATATAGCACTTTCATCAGACCGAACCGTTCGGTCTGAAATAATTATAGGATGTGTATAAAATATGAAATTTCAAGTTGTTTTATTTGATGGGTTTGATTTAATGGATGCACTTGCTCCTTATGATGTCTTTCACGTTGCAGCAGCTCTTTCTCCAGAAGAAGTAATAGTGGAGTTAGTAACTCTTGAAGGGAAAAGATTAGTTAAAAGTGGAGTAAATGGCGTAAGAATCGAAGCCACAGGCATACTCGATCCAACCGCTGAAGATGTAATTTTAATTCCAGGTAGTGCTGGCGAATCCTACGATGATGGACCAAATTCAGTTGTAAATAGGTTAAAAAAGCTTCTGAGACAGAGTTGAAAACTATACTACACCAAGCAGCACACAACCCTAATATTACTTTATATACAGTATGCGTAGGTGCTAACCTTTTAGGCATGATTGGACTACTAAATGGTCGGTATGCTAGTACACATTTTATGGGGATGGGTGCTTTACCTAAAATGGGAGCTACACCAGTGCATGCTCGTATCGTAGATGATGGAGATTTAGTATCTAATAGTAGTTAGCCACACGGAACAATCTGAATTTATTCTGAAATCTCGATACAATGTAGCAGCTGCAGCTTGTAACATCACTTTGCCCACCGTCAGCAGTAAAGAACATTTCGTATCAATCACCCAAAACAACATGTTGGATGTTTTTATCCATATCAAACATGCTGTAGATAACACCTTGAGGCATTACTCGTTTACCATACCAATCTCGTTCCAATAGATACGGATTCTTAGGGAAAACCTCATGTATTTCCTGCTTACGTTGTTCTGATAATATCGGATTATCATTAGGAGTCCAATGAGTCCAACGTGTGTTTTGAACGTCGAATACTTCCGATATAACAGGATGGTTAGGAGCAGGAGAGTTTAGTCTGCTAAATGATAACGGTCCTGAGCAGCGAATGTACGACGGAAGTACTCTTGGATCATACCCATGTTTAATAAGTTGATTTCACAAAAGACTACACTACCGAGTGACATACCCGTTATAGCGCCGACACTGTTACTTTTGCCGCCGTCTTTATAAAAAAGTCTCTTTATGCCTCGCGGCGTGTGTATCTCTAAATGAGATCCGAGCTCGTTATGTTTTATAACCGCTAAATCTCCGAATATATGAGCTAATCCACTTCCGTCTCCATCAATAAAAAGTCGTTGCGCCTGTTCTTGATTGTACGCAACGACTAAATGGTTTTCATCTCTTGAATTAGTTAAATAACGAGCATATCTGAAGTGCCCGGCAGTTGTCTTACCGGAACGTGGCGTTATGTGCCTTCATTAACTTCTAGCGTGTAATTGAAAGGGGCTCTAATTACTTGTAATTGTTTATCACTGAAGTTGATTTTAGGCATAGCACCACCTCCTTTTATACTAATTCGACTTTATAACCTTTTATCGAATTGTAATATCTCTTGCTAACTTGTTCAAATCTCCATTATGAAGTGCAAGACTCATTTCTTCTCCTCCTTATCTTTCCCTTAACAACAAACAAGACGCCACCCAGATCACGGCAGCGCCTACGATAATTGCTATACACATGTTTGTTCTATCTACATGGTAAAATAAAACACCCATAATTGACACATCATAAGATTAGTAACCATATTTTCTGTTCGTTAATTATTATGTTTATAGGCCTAGATTGTGCACATCTATATTCAGTGAGCGCATACCCTATTACATGAATACTACTTTAGGAGTGATTATATTATGAATCCTTTAACGATGAGGATTGTTGTAGCCCCAGCTTCATCTTGGCAACATTTACCTCAATACCCTTCATATGGTCAATATGGTATGCAACCTGGGCACATTCCCTTTACTCCTACAATTCCGCCTTCTCCCGTAATATACCAGTATCATTATCATTTCCCGACATTGTATTTCCAAGAGTTTCACGGTACATTTAACATCTAATCTAAATAGAAAAATATCCGTTATCTAATTTGTTGAATTCATGTTATACCTAAAACAGTATTTAAATACGTTTAATGTGTAATTTCTATATAACAAAGAAAAAAGCACCCGTTATGGATGCTTTTTTAGATAGCTTTGTATAAGTCGATAATGGACTTTGAATATTTTGATACCCAATGCTTATTAGAATCTTTTGTACTGCTTAAGAAGAACTCTTTCCCATTATCAAACTTTACTTTTAATTGATGTTCATTATATTCATACAGTTTCTTAGTTAGAGACTTAGACAATACTTTTCGGTAGATAACATCGTCATTGACGACATACATATTTCTTATGTATTAATAATTTAGACCCGTATATTCGCAAGTTTGCCAGTCCGTTATTTTGGACATTCTCACCATAGATATTTTGTAGCATCCCGACCTATCCATTACCATATGATTTCTCACTTAGGTTTTGTTCAGCCGACTTCACCTAGCTTCATACAATTTGCGACTACTATCACGCTTTGCATGTAGGAGTATCAGATAAGTAGTTTCAGCTCAACTTGACGGCTTTCATTCCTACTTTCAGTCAATCAGTTATTGTTATCAAATTGATAACCCTCCTATTTCGTGTTTACACACTTATAAGGAAACGTGTCGCGCAAAGGATTATTTTGTTCAAATTTTTGATAGATGTTAATATTTTCTATAAAAGAGGTCTACTAATGAAAAATTCCTGGAAGAAAGTTTCTTTAATTGCTTTCATAGTAATTGTCATTTTAATAATTTTATATTTTGGCGGTATGTCACTTTTTTGGAACCAGCCCTGAATAAAACTCAATATTCCGTCAATACTGTAGACACATGGTTATCTTTCTCCTTGTTCCCTCTTGGAGTACCGAGCAGTTAGCCTTTGCTAGCTGCTCTTTGTTTTTCTTCCTGTCTCTTTAAAAACACTTTCGCTTTCGTAATTGCCTCTGCCCTTGTTTGACCTTCAGCTATACCTTTTAATCCAGTGTCGTCCTTAATGCACAACATCTTCTTGCCATTATCCATAACAACTTCAACATGCGAATAATAAGCACTGTGTAATGTATCGTCTTCAAGAAGAAAACTCATAAATTCCGCACCGACTTTACCTGTAAACTCTTTAACCTTCCTCATATCCATTCCTCCTTGAATAAATCCCTAAACCTTGTCCATACTATAAATGCACTTGAGTTCTGAACTTCCTTCTTAATGCTTTTCTGGAGAGCAGTTAGCTTTTGCTAGCTGCTCTTTATTTGTACAAGGTACTCAATTAACTGACGCACATATAATATCCTGAGTTTCTTTCTTTATAAAATAGTCGTTATAAGATGAGTCTCGTCACGAGAGCACTTTATTAAGTGTTCTTTTTTGGTTTTAAAATAAAACAAAATGAGATTTTTGTTTAGTTTTCTTTCATGCATATTATTTTGATATTTGTTTATAATATAGTTGTAACTTTTTGTTACAACATATATCTGTATCTAGTTGTACTTCTAAAATTGTACGACAAAGCAGTTAGCTACTTCAGCTTGCTGCTTTGTTGTGCCAAATAGCGTTTTGGTTTAAAAAAATGCCCTTACCCATTTGGACACATTTACCAGTATTTTTACCAAAAAATTCATGATATGGTTATTTAGTCGAGTACGTCATTACTTGACAATTACCCTTAGAAGCCCCGTGAATAAACGGGGTTTCTTTTTTTAACATTCGAGTTTCAATATATATATGTAAAAATAATCAGTTAAATGTTAAAATTCCATAGATACTCTTTAGGGAGTTTTCATGTAATTAAACAAGAGTTTAAAAATTCTCGAATCTTAGCCCCCTGGAGCGCCCTTCAAGGGGGCTAAACCATTTAAAATAACGATTTTATCTAAATCCATTCACTAATCTCATACTTTGACATACAATAATAGTGCCTTTCTATATAATGTGAGCTCGTCACTGTCGTTATAATGAGGTATAAGGAGCGCTCTCAATTTGCGCTCTTTAATTTTAAAATCTTTTCACATTTAAACTGGACAAGCATATATTATTGTATCTCCTCTTTTCTTTCATAGAATGTTACATTTGTTGAGAGAACATTCCCCTTCGGATGTTGTCTTTTTTTATGCATCCAAATAAGAAGTTTGTTAAACAATTTAATAAAATTCAATATTCCGTCAATAATAATCACAATACAATCTGTTTCTTACCCAGGTTGTAATTCACAACAGAGAGCAGTTATTAAAAAAAGCTGCTCTTTTTATTTTTGTTACATAAACCTAGAATTTTGGCCTATATTATACTCAACCATGTAATTTTGTACTCCTAAATTCATGGGTGTAATTTCTCATTGCAGTTAGCTTTTGCTAACTGCTCTTTTGTATTAAGTTAAAAATAAGTTTTAGGTCTTATTCCTTTTCTACAACATATACTTTTAACCTAACCGTCCAGCTCAAAGTGTTACCTCCTATCTTAAAGAGCACTTATGCATGTTGCTCTTTTTCATTTTATTTTTTTCATTTCTGCATAACATTTTCTACCCTGTTCATATTATTTTTGTAATTTAAAGTTACAAACTATTTCTGTAAGCGCAGCGTTTCTTTTGTACAACAAGCAGTTAGTTTTGTTAACTAGCTGCTTTGTTGTGTAAAAGAAAGATTTTGTTTTAAAACTGAACCTATCTAAAAAACATACATATAATATCTTGGGTATCCTTTTTCAATATTAGTTTTAGTCAGAGAGCACTATCAAAAGTGCTCTTTTAATGTATTGCAATGTATCACGTTTTCCATACAATAAACATAGAATGCAATGGGCACGCAAGACATAGTTTCTATATAAAAACTGCACATATACTAGAAACATACATACAATACTCATGATCATTTCAGAATTAGCCATTGAGCACCTTTTACGGTGCTCTTTATCGTTTTCCGACAGAAGACTCCTTCCTCAAAAATGTGAAGGTGTCAAACACCAATTTTAGGTGGGAGATGAATGTCGGTTGGCATAAGCCAACATGTTTGCTATCATTTACTTGTACAGATTGCTCTTCGAAAACTGAAGATATGAGGTTGGTTGCAGAAAAACGTTGCAACCGTAAAATCTTCAACGTTCTATCGCCCCATGCTTGCCGAAGTTGCGAAAACCAGGCCTAAAGTAGGGAGTGTGGTGCGTCAACGTACAAGATACTTATGTTCTCACCGTAGGGACTACGGGTAGAGCCTGCTAAGATAACCGGTGGATACATCGGTGTTCGCAGGAATCTCCCACTTCAAAAAGTCCGTAAGGACGTTAAGTGGTGAGTAGTTCAATTGTTACTAAATAAGAAGTTTGTTTAAAATTCATTAACCTTATTGATTCCTTTGCATACATTACAATCACAAGGAATTCTACAGGTTTCCCTAGGCCAGTTACCTTGTATTCCTTGCACACCTTAAGGGAAGAATCCGTTTATAACAAACGGGTTCTTTTATTTTGGGTTATAAAATAACTATTTTGTCCAGTTTTCTAAAATCTCTAAATTCTCATAGATATTACCTTTTACATGATTCAGATTTACTTCGCTCCACAGCAATTCAGCATGATCCACTCCATTACAAATCCACCAAGCACCTTCCTTCTGCTTAACTACTCCTGTAAATCCATGTTTTTCTGATATACGATCATAAAACTCTTGATATACAATGGCCCCTTCGAATATTTCCGTTTCGTACGCATCTTTTTGTCCTGTATATTGGAGTAGTTCTACATCTTCAAACTTCCTTCCCCAATACAAATTTGTTTTTTGATCTTTAATATGAACTACACCAGCATCAAAATTTATATTTAATACGTCACACATGATTTGTTTTCGTTTATCCCACGCTTGTATGTTGAAATCCATTTGAAACATTGCTTTTTGGAATACAATTGCTATTATAATCGCAATTTATTTTCTACAAACTGATTGGGTTGCAACCCAAATTGCGGCTTTATTCCGCAGTCCTTAACAAATTGTTAAGGACCTTTTTTATTTGTCCTTTAGTTGCAAAAAAATAAAGTTTTCATTCTGGGGGTATCTTAAATGGAAATTTTGTTTTTTTAGCACCGAAGTTTACTTTTATCGTTTTGGAGGCGTTTATTTTTCTTAAGTTGATGGGTATGGGTCCCACCATCATTTTAACGAAAATATACACTAAGTAAATTTCGACATAAAAAAGCCGATTATTCCCACGTTAAGGAACTATCGACTTTAATTTATTTAAATTATAAGTTTCTGTACATTCATGAGTAAGTAGATGGTTCCCAATTATTAAGATTGATAGTAAGGCAATAAATACAGAAGTAAGATCCTTGCCACTAAACCAACTCAAAAATCCCATATCTTCATCACGGTTGTTCCCTGCTTATTCATAATTAAACTTTTTATTAATAATCCAATAATTCGTTACGAAGAGTGTGAATAAAATCAAAAAAACAGTTAGTAGCATATTGCTTATTGCGCTTGAATTTACTAATCCCGTAACTAGCGTTTCCATTGCATGTTTACTCATACTGGCTGGATTAATCTGATTCATTATTGGACTCAAACCGACGATTAATCTACAACCTAAAAGGAAAACAATTGAAATTAACGCAATAATACCTTGACTGTAAAAAATAGCACTTATCATTGTTGTGAAAGATACGATAAAAAGAACCCAAATTAGATAAAATATTAATCCAGTAATCATGTGTAAAAATGGAACAGCAGTAAAAAAATAATTTACATATAGATAAGAGGTAAAGTATCCAATTGTTACACTAAAAGCTACCATTAAATAATTAGATACTATTTTCCCACCTATATATGAAGTAACAGTAACGGGCCTTGTTAAAATAAAGGCCAACATACCGTTTGCTTTATCTGTTTGAATGACACCCATCATAGAAATTACCAGAATCATAATTCCAAGCTGATCAAACTGCGATCCCAAAGTACTCGCTAGTACTTCGCCTCCTTTTTGTGCTGCCATACTCGAATCAATGGTAATACCCTGACCGCCACCTAATGCTTCTAGAATTGATGGCAAGTAATGAGTTACTACTGGCTGTGTTGCCCCTAAAAATATAAAAACAACTGGTAGCCAAATCACCTTAAAATCACGTGACATTTGAACACATTCTTTTTTTATCAATACCATTAAGTTATTCATTTTTGCACCACCAATTTCAAGAAAATTTCTTCTAAAGTATCGTTGCTCACTTCAAACTTAATGATGTCCACTTTATGTTCGAGTGCATTTTGTAGCAATAAATTTTTGTTTACTTCGATACTTTCAACCCTCACTTTAACTTTAAGCCCAATCACTTCTACGTCCTTCACATACGGTAATTTTTTAACAACGTCAATCCATTTTTGATCTTTAGCTGTGATTTCAATAATTAATTTATTTTCACTATTACGTTGTAAAAGCTCAGTAATCGTTGTATCTTCTATTTTTGTTCCATCTTTTATAATGACAAATCGTTCACAGATTTCTTCTGCATCGCTTAATATATGGGTTGATAATAAAATGGTTGTATCTTTTTTTATTTCTTCAATCAGATTCAATACTTCCCGTCGGCCGATTGGATCTAATGCGGATACCGGTTCATCCATGACAATTAGCGAAGGTTTATGCAATAATGCTTGTGCAATACCAAGTCGTTGTTTCATTCCACCAGAAAATGTACCAACCTTTGAGTTTTCTTCGCCCCTTAGTCCAACTTTCTCCAAAATTTTTGGAATTGACTTTGACAATTCCTCTTTTTTCAATCCCGAAAGTTGCCCCATAAACGTAAGGGTTTCTCTCGCTGTCATCCAATGAAAAAAATTAGGATATTGCGGTAGGTAACCAATTTCTCTTTTCATTTTTGATATTTTTATCCCATTCAACAAAACTTCACCAGCATTCGGATTAATAATATCCGAAATCACTTTTATTAATGTGGATTTACCTGCTCCATTCGGCCCAATTAATCCGACGCATTCCCCCGATTGCAGTTCCATCGTGAAATTATTGACAGCAATTTTCCCTTTAAATGATTTTGTTACATTTCTAATTTCTAATTTCATAATTTCTCACTGTCCTTTCTCCCTATAACAAAGTACAGAATAGGTCCCAATACATTAACAAAAAGAATAATTAGCGTCCATACAAGTACATTTTTTCTTGTTTTCCTATGTCGGTATAAATCAATTAGTGCAATGAAAACTAATAGTGCCCCCACTGCAATAATCGGCAATACAATGGGGAGAAAAGCCATAATATCAATGTCTTTAAGGTCATTCAATCCATAATGTAGTTGCATTTTCACCATTCCTTCCCAAGTTCGTTATCATTATTAATAATGATAAAACAAGAGCTGATACATTGCAATCATTATTCTCATTATTTATAATGAGAATAAAAATAAACAATAAATAAGGTGATATAGTGAGTAATAAAGTTGAAGTTTTAATGCATCCCGTAAGAATGAAAATTTGCCAAGTACTTATGAGAAATAAGGAAGATGGGTTAACACCATTAGAAATGGTAAAAATCATTGAAAATGTACCACAAGCAACTCTATATAGACATCTACAAACCATGGTTGATTCTGGTATTGTCCATGTGATTAAAGAAAAAAAAGTGAAATCTGTTTCTGAAAAATATTACGCAATAAATGAAGAAGATGCAAAAATTGAAGGAAGTGAATGGAAGGGATTATCTAATAAGGAAAAGTTAAACTACATTTCCTATTACCAGTTATCACTTATGACACAATATCAAAGTTATCTTAAGAAATTAGATGAACAAAACAGCCAAGAAGATAATGCTTCTTTTTCTGTAGTGGAATTAAAGTTAGATGAGGAACACTTTATAAATTTTCAAAATGAACTTAATGAATTAATGACTAAATACTACCATGCCCAAAGTAAGGGCAACGCAATAGAGGATCCAGTTCGGACCATCGCTATTACAATTATTCCAGAAGCTTAAACTAGTTCGATATAAAAAATACAGGCTGATGATTCTTTAGCGTAGGAAAAATCGGCTTTTTTTATGTCGAAATTTACTTAACGTATGTTTTTCGCTTTTTTTGGTAGGACCCCATGCCCATCAACTTAAGGAGTGTAAACACCCCCAAAACAAAAAATGAGCTGACTTCTCAAAATAACTAACTGTAGAGAAAGAGAATTTTCATTTAGGGGGTACTTTTATGCTAAAAAAAGGCTTATAAAGTTGGTAGCTCAAAAATTAAATTAGGATACTCCGTAAGTATATGCTAGACTTGGTTTACCATTTGATTTACTGTTTTCATGTCCTTTACGAGTCGGGGTTCTTTGTTTCACGGAAAAAAAGCAGACTCTTATAAAAGAGCCTGCCTCCCCTGGTTTGTAAAATTAAGAAGCTTTACGTACGTTTGAAGCTTGAGGTCCACGTTGACCTTGCTCCAAATCAAAAGTCACTGCTTGACCTTCTTCTAAAGTTTTGTAACCTTCGCCTTGAATCGCTGAGAAATGAACGAATACATCGTCTCCACCTTCACGTTCGATGAATCCGAAGCCTTTTTCGCCATTAAACCATTTTACATTACCTTTTTCCATTTGTATTGCCTCCTAGTGTGTAAACACACACAATGTAATACTATCCTTGCTCTCAGTGATCATAAAGGTGAAAAGTTACAAATCCTTTACACCGAACAAAAATAATTCATTTTAACAATAACATTTTTTGTAATAAATGTAAAGGTGAAGAAAAGACAGCTACTATGTTTATGCAAATGTTAGAGCTAAAGAAAAACACGTTTCATAAAATAATGACGGAATATGAGGAAATAAAGTAGGATCTCTCTTATTAGAAATCCTACTTTTTCTTTGGTTGTAAGAATCTTGATGTTTTTGTATCAGAATAGTATTGTGTATATCGAACAAAATAAAAGACAACTCCAATTAAGAGTTGTCTTTTTGTGTAATAAAATCCCTAAAATATGGAAATATACAAACGAATATAATACGCTATGGTTGATATTATAACAAAACCGATGAGTATTGAAAATAAAAAGAATGTAGTAATGATTTTTTAAGGTTTTAGTTAAAAAAGCCTCGAAAATAAACCTTTTATAAATGTTTCCTTTAAATATGATTATTGTATTTCGAGGGGTTCCTTATAAATCTTAGCTATATATTTTACAAAATCAATGACGGGATAGTATATGAGTGAACGGTGCTGCGTAAAACGAATCCCTGCTTTTTCCATTTTCGAAATGAGTTGTTCAACTTCCATCTCTTTTTGTTGTATTCTATCATAATTTTGATATACAATGTTTTTCCATTGATAGGAAGAGCCGTGAAAATAACTCTCCCCTTTTACCCTGTGACTAAATATAATTTCTATTTTTTCTCTACGTTGTTTTTCCTTCATATGCGCTTCTGTTGACTGCATGTTTATCGCCTCTTCCCTTTTTTGTTGTATAACAAAATTTGGTCTAACTCACCATACATAGCCAATGTACATTGTTCTAGTTGGGATTTGTCATTTAAGGCTATCTCATCCACTTTATTTGGTTTTCAAGTGCTTAATCTAATATATTGGATTTACATCTAAATAAGTTGTTAATGTGTATAAAACACTATCTATCTTTATTATAAAATGATTCTTTATAAGCATGCACCTTTTTACACTCACGAAGATTTATAACATGACGAGTATCTTCATCCATGAATGTTATTCTGAATTTACTGAGGTTAGTTTCTTTATTTAGGCTAACTAACATATTGTATGCCTCAGTATCTATTTTATAAAAAAAAGAAAATAGATGTAACGGTCCCCCTTTTAATAAAAAAATCCTATAAAAATATAGCGCTCTTAAAAGGTTTTGTTACAAATTTATTATGTTTGACTTAAAAAAAGGAACGTAATATTTATTTGTAGAAAATTTTAAGAGTAAAAATAGAATGACTATCTGTGATAAGAAATGGGGGGACTTTTATGCTAACAAATGATTTAGATTTCCGATTAGAACCACGTTTAAAAGAACTGTATGAACAACATAAAATTAGAGCGCAGAAGATAGACTGGGGTTATCATGAGTTTTTACCATGGGATAAGGGAATGGACTTTAAAAGAGTTCCTTGGGATGAAAGTCAAGTTACTCTTCCTACTGGTGTAATTACAGCCATTGAAACAGCTTTATTAACAGAAGTGAATTTACCTTGGTTTACCACGTATTTATCTGCGACTTTTAAAGGGTCCCTCTCTGTTATTACAGACTTTATTCATACTTGGACATCAGAAGAGGATCAACATTCGAATCTATTGGAGACATATTTACTACTCACTCGAAGTGTGAATCCTAAACGAATACATGAATTAAGAAAGTCAGTCGTTGAGGGGGGATTTGAACCTGATTTTCATACACCAATCGAAGCTATGACGTATACGACGCTACAAGAACTTGCAACGATGGTGTTTTACAATAATGTTGCTAAGGTTGCAAGTAAGCATGATCCAGATCTTGCTACGTTATTACGTCGTCTTGCCAAAGATGAGACTCTTCATTATGCTTTTTATCGAGACGTCATTCGAACACATTTGGAATTAGAACCTAATTATTGCTATCATATTGCCAATGTAATTAAGAATTTTAAAATGCCAGGTGCCGTCATGCCTGATTTTGAAAATAGAATGGCTGTAATTGCAAAAGAAGCGAACTATGGACCACTACAATATTTTGATCAAGTACTTGATGTAGTGATTGAGTATTGGGGGTTAAAAGCCCTACGACCAATTGCACCTCTAGCTGAAAAAGCAAGAATTGAGATTTTGGATTACCACACAAGATTGAAAAAAATAAGGGATCGATTTGGTCGTTTTCAAGGGAAAAACTGATCTACGTTAATGAGTAGAGGTTTCAGAATATACGAGGGGAAATTCCCCTTCCCTTTATGGGAAATCTGACACACTCCCTATGTTTTTTGTGCTATTTTTATTCGATTTGATTTTTAAAGAAAAAGTAATTGACAGAAAAAATATTTTTATGATATTATAAAATATTTGATAAAAAAACACATATATGTTAAGGTTAAGAAGGTTACCATATATGGAGGTGGATTATATGTTTCAAATTGGCGATAACATTGTTTATCCAATGCACGGAGCAGGTATAATTGAAGCCATAGAAGAAAAAGAATTCTCAGGAAAAAAACAACAGTATTTTGTCATAAAAATGTCGATCAGTAATATGCAAGTCATGATTCCTACGGGTAAAATATTGAATTCGAATATACGCCCAGTTATTGATATACTTGCATTAAAGCACATTATACACATTTTTCACCATGAAGAATCCTGTAAATTACTGCCGTGGAAACAAAGGCATAAAGTGAACACGGACAAAATAAAAACGGGTGAAATACAAGAAGGTGCTGAAGTTGTACGGGATTTAATGCGTATGAAGAAAGAAAAAGCACTCAATACAAGCGAAAAAAAATTGTTGGATGATGCATATAGATTTTTGGTCAGTGAACTAGAATTAATTAAAGGAATCACTGAAAATCAAATAAAAAGTTTCTGTTAAGGTTCATTATAAATAATGCGTTATATCCTCTAAAAACATTCTAAATCTTTCGGGAATATGATGAGTATTAAAAGCAACTCATTTCAAAGACATTCGATTTCTTCAACTCACTTTTAGAGTAGGAACCTCTTTTGTTATTACTTCAATCTAATCCATTTTTATTTTTAAATTTCTTTTACGAACGTTCGAAGTTTCATTAAATAACTCGATCAAATAGTCACTTGAATTTTTGCAATCCTGATTCACACTGGCACGGACAAGGAGCCGTAAGGATGAAAGAGAGGTAGGGCTTTCATTGTTTTAGGTATATATCTAAGTCATTATTTCTAAAAGAAAAAACAATCAATCTCATCTCTATCTTTAAGAATTTTTACATTCACTGAGACAGTGAATAGTAATTGTTTATCTTCTTTTCATAAGAGAGATACGCGAGTTGGTAACATCTAAATATATGGTCAACGATACAAATTGATGGGATTTCTAGAACTAGAAACCATTTTTACAATTTATTTAACATAATAAGATTAAATGAAACAATAAGAAGGAGTGAAGATATGAAACGCATGCCAACGCAAGAATTAAGTAACGAGTTAAAGAAGCGGAAAGGGATTACTTCTATAAAGATTGAGCCTTATGAAAAAATTGAAGTTGGTGGAATTGTTGTAGATGGACCGGCTGTTATTTTAATCAATCAAGAATACCTGAAAATTGTTGAATGAAGAAAAGGATGATCCTTTACGAAAAGGGATGATCCTTTTTGTTTGCTGCAACTTTTATTTGATGTGTTGGGATTAAAAGGAAGGAAAGGGTCGGAATTATCATAATGGAAAGCTTAATATTGGTAGGGTTTCTTTTTACGTTATATAAATTAGTTGATAAAAAAACAAACTAATTTACATAACGTTATATTATTTCCTTTTTAAGGGTGAGATTTATTTGATAGTGAAATGGATAATTTAAAGGAGGAATTTAGATGAATGCAAGGAAAGAACGCATAAAATACGAAAAGATGTCAAAAAATTATGACCGTATTTATTCAGTTTCGTTTATCCTATTAATTATACTTGTTTGTAGTAGTGTGATTATCATAGGAGCTACAGGAGGAAAATATGGAGTGTTTTTATTGTTAGCAATTTTACTTAACGCACGTATTACGAAAGAATCTCAAAAAAAGTATGAGCACTATTCTAATAAAGGCCGTATTTAAAATGATACATATCCAGAAACGAACAACCTAGATGTATATTCAAAATATCCCTTTATCATCTCCTATTAACTAGTAAAAGTAACTTTATATAAATCTTTTTTTTTAGCAATGTAGAAATAGAAACCGTACCCTATTAAAATGTTATTTCCGTCCATATAATGAATTATCCTTCTAGCATATTTATAAGATTTATATCATATATTAGTAGAAAGAATGCAAGTTAGAAAGGAGTCTTATAGAATGAGTTATTTGGAGGGAAATGACTTTAGTAAACAAAATATGGTAAGTGTGCCTAATCCCTATGTATATCAGACATTACAATCAGTAATTGGTAAACATGTGGTTATTGAAACTGTAAGAGGCAATATAAGAGGTAAATTAAAGGATGTGAAACCAGATCATTTGCTCATTGAAGATACGGCGCCATATATTGTACGCATTCAACAAATTGTATGGATTATGCCAAAGCAATAATCAAATTTTAAAAAAATTAATGTCATAGTCCACCAAGTAAAAACACAGGGTTTTATCTCTGTGTTTCTTCAAATTTCCGTTTTTGAATATATGCTTGAGCATGAATAAGTTCTTCCTGAAGCTCTTTTAATTCTTTTGTAGATTCGGATTCAATAGCCATGTAAGTAGTAACTAAACTAATCATCATATCCATCTTCTCTACTATATTTTGAATGACTTGTTCAGATTGCTCTTTTTGAGGGTGTTGTATTGCTATTAATACATTTTCTATATAATTGTTCTTTCTTTGCTGGATATCATAAATAAACTGTTTTGTGTTTGAGTTCATTTGTTTTCCCTCCGTTTTGGATATATCTTCATTCTATCATATTTGAATAGAAAATATTGAATGGGCCGTTCTTACTTGCAATATTCATCGGTTAAAGAGGTACAACCAAGATACGTGTAAAAATAGGCCATAGCCTTACTTTTTTTCCAACTATGACCTATTGAGCTTATAGGGGTAGCACCATACATCCATCAAGCTAAAGTTTTGAAGTACCCTCTAAATGAAATTTTTCTTTCTCTACATAACGTGACCTAATTGATACTACGAAATACAAAAACATCCTGCATGTTTGAACCATGCAGGATGTTTTCTAGTCTTTGTTTTTCATAATGTAAGAAACCAGACGAAGGATCTCTAGATATAACCATACTAATGTCATCATAAGTCCTACTGCGCTGTACCATTCCATATACTTTGGTGCTCCACTATGAGTACCATGTTCAATTGAATCAAAATCTAGTAATAAATCTAATGCAGCAACAACAATTACAATTGCACTTATGATAATACTAATTGTCCCACCTTGATGAATATATGGAACAGTCACCCCTAAGATGCTCAATAAGAAAACAATAAAATACATAATAAAAATTCCAAGTGTTGCAACCGTTACAACCGCACGAAACTTTTTAGTTACTTTTACTATTCGAGTTGCGTATAACACTAACATGGAAAATAAAATCGAAATTGTTAGTAATACGGCAGTTAAAGCGATAGAATCACCAAAGCGCATTGTATAATATGCTGAAATACTCCCTAATAAAACCCCTTGTAATATTGCGTAAATCGGTGCGCAAATTGGGGATATGCGCGGAACGAATATAACCACAAAAGCGACAATTAGAGTAACTATTATAATTCCAATTAACACGGGTATTTTCATTGTCTCTTGTGTCATCTGTACGTAGGAATAGACAGATGCTGCAAGAAGTAAGATAAGCAAAATGAATGTTTTTCCTATCGTTCCACCTATTGTCATCGTAGAAGCGCTTGTCTTCTTTTCATGGAATTTGTCTTTTTTTAACATTGGATTAGATGTTTTCATGCTTTCCTCCCAAAATATCTTTTACTTATAAAGTGATTTTTTATATCTCTAATTTCTTATTGATAATGCGACCTGTAATCGCTACGAGTACAATTATTAACAAGCAAGTAAAACATAGACCCAAAATAGTGAAATCTTCAATAGGGTAAAATGATGTATCAAAAAAATCATTCTTATCCATGAACCCAGAACTTTTAATAGTAACTGCATATTTCTCTAATTTACTTAACACATTCATTACTATTGTTTGTATTGTTGAAAAGATAGCAACGAAAATGATGAATAAAATTATTTTACTCATCCATGACTTCACTGGAAACAGCCTTATAATGGCTATGATAAAATAACAAGAAATAAGGATACTCATGAAATCGATTCCCCATAAAAGAAAAGCAAATATGTGTTGGAAGATTCCGTAACTATACAACTTGTGATATTCTTGTCGAAATTCTCCGGTTACTTCCCCACCATAAAGACTCGGATTATAACCAATTACTTTTCCATCATAAAGACTTTGTGAAAAATAATATGAAAAAATTAAGCCTATACCTAATAAAATAATAAACATTAATGTAAAAAATAATAAATTCGTATATATATATTTTTGGGTTGGGATGGCTGTATAACGAGTCATAGAATTTTTTAATATTTTATTGAAAGAAGGCAGCGCTATTAGAAGAAGTAAAAATGCAGCTATACCAATTATTATTAGGTATATGAGTAATACTAAATCCTTTATAAACGGAGGTAGTACCCTTGAGAGTCCTATCGTACTAAATAAAAGAAGTAAAGAAATAATAATAAAACCAGAATAAAAGACTGCTATTTTTTTTCTATTGCACTTATATAAATAGAGAAAAAGTGGGTTCATTGCTCAAACACCTCCCTAAACAATTCATGTACTGCTTTCCCGTGATGAAAACGAATTTCCTCTACGTTTTCATGTAATATAATAGTTCCGTCTTTTAAAAAGATTACTTCATCAAATATATTTTCGATTTCTTCTATTAAATGAGTTGAAATGAGAATGGTACAATCTTCTCGGTAAAATTTAAGAATTAAATCTAGTACATGTTTTCTAGAAACAAGATCAATTCCACCCAATGGCTCATCTAATATATATAACTTTGCTTTCCTGGAGAAAGTTAAGATAAGTTGTAATTTTTCCACTCCACCTTTTGATAAAGCAACTATATGCTCTTCTAATGGCATTTTAAACTCAGCTATTAAGTCCATTGCCTGATGAAAATCAAAGTCACTATAAAAATCCCGATAGAAAACTACAGCATCTTTTATCGTCATCCACTCGTCAAAAACAGGACTATCAGGCATAAATGAAACAGTTTTCTTTGTTTCTATTCCTACCTTCTGACCTTCAATTGTGATAGTTCCTTTAGAAGGATAACGCAAACCAGCAATCATTTTTAATAATGTCGTTTTTCCGCTACCATTATCACCAACAAGACCAATAATTTTCCCTTCAGAAATTGTTGCACTTAAATCTTGAAGCACTGTTTTTAAGTTATATCTTTTCCACAGATTTTCAATTTTTAATAACTCTGTCATTAGTTTTCCTTCCTTTTCTTTTCTAATGAAGAATGGAGGATTGGAAGAATTTCTTCTTTCGTAAATCCTAAATTGTCCATTCCATTTATAAAATTATCAAGCAACTCTGTTGCCATTTCTTTGCGTAGTTCAGTAATCTTTTCTCCTTCACTCGTTACAAATCTCCCTGTTCCTCTTCGTGTCACAGCAATACCTTCTCGTTCTAGCTCTTGAAATGTGCGTTGAATCGTATTGGGATTCACTTGTAATTCACTGGCTAGTTCACGTACAGCTGGGATTTTATCACCCGGTGCTAAACGACTTGTTACAATTTCCTTTTTTATGTATTCCATTACCTGAATATAAATCGGGATATTAGGAGAAAAATCAATTTCCATTTCTTCCCTCCTCAGTATTAGTGTACTAGATGAATAATACACTAATACTGATTGTGTGTAAATGGTAATTTTTCCAAACTATATATAATAAATAAAGGATGATATCTGAAAGAAATACGGCCAAAAACCAGTTCTTAAACTCATTACTAAAAACAAAATCCCATAACAAACATTAAATGTCGTTTATGGAAATTTGTTAACGTACGGTAAAACCCAGGTTTTTAACTTAAAAATTCCTTAACATACGAAGTTCGCGTTTAGTTGGCGCGACCTCATTATTAACTCGTCTATTAATTTAAATGTAGCTCTGTTAATCTCGAAATACACTTTCAACTTACCAACTATGAATTTTATTTTCATCTGCCTCACTCTCTTTTTTGATTTGATAAATCATTTTAGTTAATCGGACACGTAAATATAATTCTTAAGCTGTTCGACTGTTTTTTATGTAAAAGTAGCAATTGTTCATAACAACCAAAATAACAGTGTTTTGAATGTATCCTTTTTGGATATTTATTCGAAATATGAAGAAATGTTATAAACACAGTGATTGAAAGAAAGTAAACTTTTGGGTAAAAGTTTACTTTCTTTTTTATTGTATTATTATTGGCTAAGCAGTTTAGAGTTTCTTGTCCTATGTTCAAAAAGTTTAGACTTTCATGTCCCGTTATTGAGACATGAAAATGGATACTTTTTAGACACGAAAGTAGATACTTCTTGAATATCTTTCGTTACTAATATAAATTCCAAATGAATTTTCACTTCACATTTAATAAGGTTTTGCTGAAATGCAAAAAAAAGAGAGCAAAACTCTCTTTTCATTTAATCAATATTATTTTTAAAAATTTAAATAATAAAAAATAGCCAGTTAAAAGAGCGTGTTGTTATATATTTAGCTAAACACACTCTTACCAATATTTAAACCCTATATTAATTTCTTATTCCATTCATTTAACTTATTCATCCTTTTTTTTATTCGGTTATAAGCTTCAAATTCATAACCTTTTTCATTTAATCTTTTTATAATCTGTGAGCTGCTACCATCCTGCACTTGCATTCATACCAGATCCCATAAAATTAATAAATAATGGCCATAATAACGGCCATAACGTAAGAAGTATATTTAGAATTATAAGTATACTATATACCCCAGGGAAATTATGATTTTTACTACTTACCAATACTAAAATCAATAATAATATTATGGGTATTAAATATAAAAATATCATTATAAACCAATACCATGTCATTAAAGTAAGACTCAATGGTCCTAATATCTCGTGTACAACTCCGAATGATATTCCTAATGCTCCAAAACTAAAGGTTGTAATTATTGTTTTTAGAAGCACTTTAGCCAATTTTGAATCGTACGTTTTTCTACTATATAGACCTATCACAATATACAACGATAGATATGCCATTAATACACCTATCCAAATCAATAGCCAGTCTGCATCTAACATAAAGATGTCAAACAGCGCCCAACACACCCCTACTATTGAAAAAACAAGGGAAATAATTATATATTTTAAAACTGGTTTCATGTTCATTTCACGTCCTTTAAAAACTTAAGAATACATTATTAGCTTGTATTCTTCTTTTTCTATCGCTTTACTATAGTCTGTTGTATATTCAATAACAGTAATCCCTTTACTTCTAAGTAGATTTTTTTCCACGGTTTCGCATCAGTTGACAGTTTGAAAATTAATATTAATTTATTTTAATTAAATATATATTAACATTATATTAAGTATAAGTAAATAAAATTAATTTAAATTTAATATACTCCACTCATTTAATGGAGATTATTTATATGAACAATATTAATGTTGTTCAAAAAATTATGGCATTTCGAAAAGGTGCAGGATTAACTAGTAAACATTTAGCTGAAATAGCTGATACAACGCCTTCCATGTTAAGTAAGATTGAGCAATGGATCACGAATCCACCCTTACAAACACTAAAGTTAATTTCTGTAGCATTAAATATTCTTTTATTAAATTTTTTCTTGGAAAATACCAATACAGAAGAATTAGTTGTAAGAGCTAACCAAAGATAAAAATAACTTTCCCTGAAAGCGGTAATGTTTCGTATGAGTTATTATCTCCTAATTTAGATGGATCACTGGAATTGGCTTTAATCAATCAGCTACCTCAAACCGCTTCATCTATGGAGCCTGTGGCACATAAAGGTGAAGAAATAGCATTTATTATAAAAGGGCAC
>NZ_JBBOZR010000001.1:4640000-5218792 GCF_038008705.1 Bacillus sp. FSL W8-0770 | reverse complement strand
AGGTGTCCCTCCTTTACTAAGATGGTAAAAGAATAAGGTTGCGCAACAAATGTACAACCCAATAAATATAAAATGTATATTTATACGAAACGTATTTTAAAACCTAAAAACGTCGTTTGTATATGAGATAGGGTTTTCGACAAAAAAAGCAAATGTGGACAACTATTTACCCACATGTGATTAAAACTGTCCACATGTTATACACAAACTGTGGATAAAATAAAGGTGTGGAAAACTTATTCAAAGTGAAAACACAACTATAATATCAAAAAAAAGTGGCTATAGCAATGAATTTAAGAAAGTTATCCACAAAATCAATACCTTGTGGAATAAACTTGTCCACAACACGATATACTGTGTAAAAGTGCGAAAAAAGTTTGTGGATATAAAAAACGTGAAAAAACATTTATCCACAAGGAAATATAGGTGCTGTGTAAAAGTATGTGAATAGGTTCAAAATGAATATTTGATGAAAATTTCTAGAACCATTGACATTTTCCTAGTTGATTAACTATAATTTATAGGACTGTCTTTAACAGATATTCCTCAGGGAGGTGTCATATAATGAAAAGAACTTACCAACCAAATAAACGTAAGCGCAGCAAAGTACATGGTTTCCGCAGCCGTATGAGCACAGCGAACGGACGTAAAGTGCTAGCAGCTCGTCGTCGTAAAGGAAGAAAAGTATTATCTGCGTAGACCACTGATCGTTCAGTGGTCTTTTTTTCTAATAATAGTGAATTTCCGCTGATGAAATACAGGAGTGTCAATTGATATGAAGAAAAAACATCGTATAAAGAAGAATGATGAATTCCAGGCGGTTTTTCAAAAAGGAAAATCAAATGCGAATCGTCAGTTTGTTGTATACCAATTAGATAAAGAAGAACAGCCAAACTTTCGCATCGGCCTTTCTGTTAGCAAGAAAATTGGAAATGCAGTAGTTCGTAATCGAATTAAGCGCATGGTCCGTCAGGCTATTACAGAGTTAAAAGATGAGATAGATTCTGGGAAAGATTTTGTTATAATAGCAAGGAAGCCTTGTGCAGAGATGACATATGAAGAAGTAAAGAAAAGCTTAATTCATGTCTTTAAACGCTCTGGTATGAAAAGAATAAAAAGGTAGCGTAAGGAAATGAATTACACTATATACATACCGATACAAGGAGGAGTAGGCTTTGAAAAAGAAATTAGGTTTACTAGCCATGGTCGTTGCATTAATGGCGATTGCCACCGGTTGTAGTGAAACGGGTCAGCCGATTACATCGAAAAGTACTGGGATTTGGAATGAATATTTCGTATATCCGCTTTCTCAGTTAATCACGTATTTTGCCGACTTATTTAACAGTAATTACGGTTTAGCAATTGTTATTACAACTCTTATCATTCGTTTTGCATTATTACCATTAATGATTAAACAAACGAAGAGTACAAAGGCAATGCAAGCGTTACAACCAGAAATGGTGAAGTTAAAAGAGAAATATAGTTCTAAAGATCAAGCAACACAGCAAAAACTACAACAAGAAATGATGCAGTTATATCAAAAGAATGGTGTAAATCCATTGGCAGGATGTTTACCGATATTTGTTCAGATGCCTATTTTATTCGCGTTTTATCATGCGATTATGAGAACAACAGCAATTAGTGAACATACATTTTTATGGTTTGATTTAGGACAGGCAGATCCGTTCTATATCTTACCAGTTGTTGCGGCAATTACGACATTTATTCAGCAAAAGCTTGCAATGGCAGGAACAGCTGGTCAAAATCCGCAAATGGCAATGATGCTTTGGCTTATGCCGATTATGATTTTAATCTTTGCAATTAACTTCCCAGCCGCATTATCACTTTACTGGGTTGTTGGTAATATCTTTGGTATTGCTCAAATGTACTTTATCAAAGGGCCAGAGATTAAGGCTAACAAAGCTGGAGGCTCAAGCAAGTGAGTATAATTACTGCTAAAGGACAAACAGTCGAGCTGGCAGTAGAGGATGCTTTAAGGCAATTAAACACATCAAAAGATCGAGTAGATATAAATATTGTCGATGAGGGTAAAAGAGGGTTCTTAGGTTTATTTGGGAATCGTCCTGCAGTAGTAGAAGTTGTATTGAAGAAAGATCCAATTCAAGAATGTGAAGAATATTTAAGAAATGTTATTCACAATATGGGTGTGGAAGTTGAAATTAGTAAAATTGTAAAAGGACGCGAGATCGAATTTACAATTTCTGGTGATGATGTAGGAGTTTTAATTGGAAAAAGAGGTAATACATTGAACTCTTTGCAGTATTTAACAAAACTTGTCGCAAATCGTAACACGAAGCAGTATATCGGTATTACAATAGATGCTGAAAATTATCGTAGTAAAAGAAAAAGTACGTTAGAATCACTTTCTTATCGATTAGCGAAACAAGTATTTAATACGAAAAAAAGAGTTATTTTAGAACCGATGCCATCTTTTGAACGAAAAATTATTCATCAGGCATTATCAAATCATCAAGGTATCAATACAACTTCTGAAGGAAATGAACCACATCGGCATGTTGTAATATCTCCTAAATGACCGGTTGCTCAAATGAGTGCCGGTTTTTTTGAGCGGAAAATAGATGTGGATAACTAAAAAACACTAAACTTATCCACTGTGAATAAGTTTAGTGTTTTTTACATGGGGATATAATAAAATGAGTTATTCTTCTTTTGTAGATAGGTTCGTTATGGTATCCTAATAATTTAGTGAAAGAAATAATCATGTTGAAATAGAGATAAATAAGCAAGTGAGGTGAAAGGACATGGAATTTGATACAATTGCTGCGATTTCCACAGCGCTTGGAGAGGGTGCAATTGCCATTGTTCGAGTAAGTGGGGATGATGCGGTTGAGAAAGTTAATCGTATTTTTAAGGGGAAGGATTTAACAGAGGTTCCTTCTCACACTATTCATTATGGTCATATTGTTGATTTAGATACAAATCAAGTTATTGAAGAAGTTATGGTGTCTATTATGCGCGCACCAAGGACTTTTACACGTGAAAATATAGTGGAAATTAACTGTCACGGTGGACTTGTTTCAGTAAATAAAGTATTGCAACTTATTCTAGCACAAGGAGTACGATTGGCAGAACCGGGCGAATTTACAAAACGTGCTTTTTTAAATGGACGTATCGATTTATCACAAGCAGAAGCTGTTATGGATTTGATTCGAGCAAAAACAGATCGTGCGATGAATGTAGCAATTAATCAAATGGAAGGGCGATTATCTAAATTAATTGGTCTTTTGCGTCAAGAAATATTAGAAACATTAGCTCATGTTGAGGTAAATATAGATTATCCAGAATACGATGATGTAGAAGAGATGACACATAATATTTTAATTGAGAAAGCGACGCATGTTCGTTCGGAAATCGAAAAAATATTAGAAACATCAAAACAAGGGAAAATTTTACGTGAGGGTATTGCTACAGCAATTATCGGTAGACCTAACGTTGGGAAATCATCGTTATTAAATAGTCTTGTTCAGGAGAAAAAGGCAATTGTAACTGATATTGCAGGAACAACTCGTGATGTTATTGAAGAGTACGTTAACGTGCGTGGTGTACCTCTTAAACTTATAGATACAGCCGGTATTCGGGAGACAGAAGATGTTGTTGAACGAATTGGTGTGGAACGTTCAAAAGAAATGATGAGCCAAGCGGATTTAGTATTAGTTGTTGTTAACTATAGCGAGGCTTTAACAAATGAGGATGAAGATCTATTCCGTGCGGTACAAGGAAAAGACTTTATTGTTATTGTGAATAAGACTGATTTACCGCAAGCGATTGATATGGAACGTGTTACAGAGTTAGCCGCGGGAAATCGTGTTATTACAACATCCTTAATTGAGGAACAAGGAATAGATGAACTCGAAAAGGCAATAGCTGATTTATTCTTTGAAGGAACAATCGATTCTGCAGATATGACATATGTTTCTAATGCGAGACATATTGGATTATTAACACAAGCAGGAAAAACAATCGGTGATGCAGTTGAGGCGATTGAAAATGGTGTACCAATTGATATGGTACAAATTGATTTAACAAGAACGTGGGAAATACTTGGTGAAATTACTGGGGACACAGTGCATGAAAGCTTAATTGACCAGTTGTTCTCTCAATTTTGTTTAGGAAAATAATATAGTGAAGTTGTAGAAAGATAGAGATTATTAGGAGGAATAAACAATGGGATACAATGCCGGTTCATACGATGTCATAGTAATCGGTGCAGGTCATGCAGGATGTGAAGCTGGTCTTGCGGCAGCACGAATGGGCTCAAAAACATTAATGTTAACAATTAACTTGGATATGGTAGCATTCATGCCATGTAACCCTTCTGTTGGTGGACCAGCAAAAGGGATTGTTGTTCGTGAAATTGATGCATTAGGCGGAGAAATGGGACGTAATATTGATAAAACTCATATTCAAATGCGTATGCTAAATACAGGTAAGGGACCAGCCGTACGTGCACTTCGAGCGCAAGCTGATAAATTCTCTTACCAACATGAATTAAAGAAAACAATTGAAGAAACACCAAACTTATCGTTGTTCCAAGGAATGGTAGAGCGTTTAATCGTTGAAGAAGGTGTATGTAAAGGGGTAGTTACACAAGCTGGTGCAGAATATACAGCAAAAACAGTTGTAATTACAACTGGAACATTTTTACGCGGCGAGATTATCATGGGCGACTTAAAATATTCAAGTGGTCCAAATAACCAGCAACCGTCTATTACATTATCTGAGCATTTAGAGGAGCTTGGATTTGATCTTGTGAGATTTAAAACAGGGACACCTCCTCGTGTAAACAGTAATACAATTGACTACAGTAAAACAGAAATTCAACCAGGTGATGATAAGCCACGTGCATTCTCTTTTGAAACAACGAAATTTATTATGGATCAAATTCCATGTTGGTTGACATATACAAGTACAGAAACACACCGTTTAATAGATGAAAATTTACATCGTTCAGCTATGTATTCTGGTATGATTAAAGGAACAGGTCCTAGATACTGTCCTTCTATTGAAGACAAAGTAGTAAGATTTAATGATAAACCACGTCATCAAATTTTCTTAGAGCCAGAAGGGCGTAATACACAAGAAGTATATGTACAAGGTTTATCCACAAGCTTACCAGAAGATGTACAACGTGACATGCTTAGAACAATTCCAGGCCTAGAAAATGTTGAAATGATGCGTACAGGTTATGCAATTGAATATGATGCAATTGTGCCAACACAACTATGGCCAACACTTGAAACGAAAAAGATTAAAAATTTATATACAGCAGGACAAATTAATGGAACTTCTGGTTACGAAGAGGCGGCCGGACAAGGGCTTATGGCTGGAATTAATGCAGCATGCCGTTCTTTAGGTAAAGAAGAAGTTGTTTTAGGTCGCGAGGATGCTTATATTGGCGTCTTAATTGATGATCTTGTAACGAAAGGTACAAATGAACCATATCGTTTATTAACGTCTCGTGCAGAATACCGTCTATTATTACGCCACGATAATGCTGATCTTCGTTTAACTGAAGTTGGTCGTAAAATTGGATTAATTAAAGAAGAGCGCTATGAGCGATTTACAAATAAAAAATTACAAATTGAACAGGAAAAGGAACGTTTAAGCAGCATTATTATTAAACCACGTCCTGAAGTTCAAGAATTAATTCGCAATATTGGCGGAAGTGAATTGAAAGATGGAATACGTGCAAGTGACTTATTACGTCGTCCAGAGATGACATATGAGCATATTCATCTTTTAGTACCAAGTGAAGTAGAATTAAGTGATGAAGTTAAAGAACAAGTTGAAATTCAGATTAAGTATGAAGGATATATTGAAAAATCTTTACAGCAAGTAGAGCGTATGAAGAAAATGGAGAATAAAAAAATCCCTGTAGATATTGATTATGATGCGATTTCTAGCATTGCTTCAGAAGCTAGACAGAAATTGAAAGATGTTCGTCCACTTTCAATGGGGCAGGCTTCACGTATTTCTGGCGTAAATCCAGCGGATATTTCCATTTTACTTGTTTATATAGAACAAGGAAAAATTGCACGCGTATCGAACCAATAAATAGTAAGGAGATATTGCTAGATGAACATAGAACAATTTCAATCTATGCTAGAAGAGAAGGGAATCACCCTCTCTTCTAGACAGTTAGAGCAGTTCAAAATCTACTTTGAAACATTAGTAGAGTGGAATGAAAAAATGAACTTAACGGCTATTACAGAAAAAGAAGAAGTATATTTAAAACACTTTTTTGATTCCATTACAGCTGCTTTTTATTATGATTTTTCAAAATCATTCTCAATTTGCGATGTTGGTGCAGGTGCTGGATTCCCAAGTATTCCTTTAAAAATTTGTTTCCCGCATTTAAAAATAACAATTGTAGATTCGTTGCAAAAACGTATTAATTTCTTAAATCACTTAGCACAAAAGTTAGAATTAAGTGATGTTGCATTTTGTCACGATCGTGCTGAAACGTTTGGGAAAAAAGAAGGTGTACGTGAATCATACGATATTGTAATGGCACGTGCAGTTGCGCGTCTTTCTGTATTAAGTGAGCTATGTTTACCGCTTGTAAAAGTTGGAGGAACATTCATTGCAATGAAAGGTGCAGCAGCAAACGAAGAAATTGAAAATGGCAAGTATGCTTTAGAGGTGCTAGGCGGAGAGTTAAAAGAGATGTCTACGTTCCAATTACCGTTTGAAGAGAGTGAACGTAATATTTTATTAATCGAGAAAAAGCGCAAGACACCAAAGAAATATCCACGCAAACCGGGAACACCCAATAAATTACCTATTGAAAAATAAATCTTATTAGACGTAAGATTAAATTATATAAATGAAAACGTAAATGTTTCATAGGAAACATTTTATGGAGAATAGTCAATAGGCCTAAAAGGTGGTGGAATATGTATGAAAAATACGTTTTCTCGTTTATTTGGCTTTGGAGATAAAGAGAGCGAATTCGAATTACAAGACGAAAGCCATGAAGAGATAGATAAAAAGGTATATGAAGAAATACAAGAAATTCCGATAGTAAATATTACCCCTAACCGTTATCAACCAAGAACAGTTTTTGATGATGCGCGTATTGATGAGCTAGCATTAACAATTCGTACACATGGACTTATTCAGCCGATTGTTGTAAGGCAATATGAGGATGATAAGTACGAGATTATTGCTGGAGAAAGACGTTTTCGCGCGGCAACAAAGTTAGGGTGGGAAAAGGTTCCTGCAATTATAAAGAACTTAAATGATACAGAGACAGCTTCTGTAGCTTTAATTGAAAACTTGCAACGTGAGGAACTAACGGCAATCGAGGAAGCTGTGGCATATCAAAAGCTGATTGAGTTACATAATTTAACACAAGAAGCATTGGCACAACGACTTGGAAAAGGACAATCTACAATCGCAAATAAGTTGCGATTGTTAAAGTTGCCTGAAGAAATAAAAAGTGCATTATTAGAAAAAAGCATTACAGAACGTCATGCCCGCGCTCTCATTCCTTTAAAAAATGAGGAATTACAACTGAAAGTTTTACAGGAAATTGTGGAGAAACAACTAAATGTAAAGCAAACAGAAGAACGAATTGCGAAGTTACTAGAGGAAGCGAAACCGAAGCGTAAGGCAAAGCAAAAAGCAGTAAGTCGAGATACGAGGATTGCTATGAATACAATTAGACAATCTTTACAAATGGTTACTGAAAGTGGTTTGAATGTTAATTCTGAGGAAGAAGAATTTGATGAGTACTATCAAATTACAATTAAAATTCCAAAGAAAAAATAATAATGACGTGTTAGAGACCTTATCCTATTGGAGAGGTCTCTTTTACTATATTTTCTTGTTAAATGAAGAAGGAGTTTAGAAATAAATTTTGAAGTTTAATAAAGGACGTAAAAGAAAAAGTTTTATTTCATGTTACAATAAACGTAATTGTTACTAGAATAAGATAGAAAGGTTGAAAGTAGGTGACATCATGGGAAAAATCATTGCTATTGCTAATCAAAAAGGCGGTGTTGGAAAAACAACAACATCTGTTAATTTAGGGGCTGGATTGGCGCAAGTAGGTAAAAAAGTCCTTCTTGTAGATATTGATGCTCAAGGAAATGCAACGACTGGTGTGGGAATTGAAAAATCTGAATTAGATCAATGTATTTACAACGTTCTTGTGGAAGATGCAGATGTTCAAGGGGTTATACAGAAAACCGCAACTGAAAACTTAGATGTTCTACCCGCTACAATTCAATTAGCTGGTGCTGAAATTGAATTGGTACCGACTATTTCCCGGGAAGTACGTTTGCAAAGAGCATTACAGCCAGTTCGTGATGAATATGACTATATTATTATCGACTGTCCCCCATCTTTAGGGTTATTAACGATTAATGCATTAACAGCAGCAGATTCTGTTATTATTCCTGTACAGTGTGAATATTACGCACTAGAAGGGTTAAGTCAGCTATTAAATACAGTTCGACTTGTACAAAAACATTTAAATAAAAATTTAGCAATTCAAGGTGTATTGTTAACAATGTTGGATGCCCGTACAAATTTAGGAATCCAAGTTATAGATGAAGTGAAAAAGTATTTTAGAGATAAAGTATATCGCTCGATTATTCCGCGTAATGTACGCTTGAGCGAGGCTCCAAGTCATGGGAAACCTATTATGCAGTATGACGCTAAATCAAGAGGAGCAGAAGTATATATAGATTTAGCAGAGGAAGTGATTGCAGGTGGCTAAAGGATTAGGAAGAGGAATTAATGTGTTTTTTCCTGATTTAGATGTGAAAGAAGAGGAAACAATTCAGGAGATTCTTGTAACTGAATTAAGGCCGAATCCATATCAACCGCGTAAACACTTTAATAAAGAGGCGATTCAGGAATTAGCAATTTCGATTAAGGAACACGGTATTCTACAACCATTAATTGCTAGGAAGAGCATTAAAGGATATGAAATTGTTGCAGGTGAAAGACGATTTCGTGCTGCGAAAGAGGCTGGTTTAGAAAAAGTACCTGCGGTTGTAAGACAATTAAATGAACAGCAAATGATGGAATTTGCTTTGTTAGAAAACTTACAACGAGAAGATTTAAATCCTATGGAAGAGGCAATGGCATACCAGATGTTAATGAATGAGCTAAATGTAACGCAAGAACAATTAGCGAAACGTCTTGGTAAAAGCAGACCCTACATTGCAAATTATACTAGGTTATTAAGCCTACCTTCTTTCGTACAAGATATGATTGCAAATGGTCAACTTTCAATGGCTCATGGGAGAACTTTACTTACGATAAAAGATGAAGAACAATTGAAGTCCTTATTGAAACGCATTGAAAAAGAAGGATTAAATGTTCGTCAATTAGAGAAAATCGTCCAAGAGATTAATCAACACGTTTCACGTGAAACAAAAAAAGTGAAAAAAGAGCGAAATATATTTTTCGTAGAACGTGAAACGTTCTTAAGAGAAAAGTTTGGCACAGATGTGAAAATTAAAGAGACGAAAAAAGAAAAAGGTAAAATCGAAATTGAATTTTTTAATAAAGAAGATTTAAATCGTATTTTAGAACTATTAGCACAGAAAAATTAAAAAGCAAACCATCTTATTATTTATAGATGGTTTGCTTTTTTTAATGCGGATAATTTTTGATCCGTCTCTTTTATACTTTGTGCGATTACATCAGCCATTTTCATGACTAAACTTAATCTTGTATTTTGAAGAACGAAAAACTCCATAAACCCATTTAGATTGACGATACCGTGTATGTGCAAATCACCAACTGCAGGTAATTTCTTATTCATAGCAGCTCCAGGTTTACTAGGTCCCTTTCCAGTAGTGATTGATCCGATATTTTGGGACTTTCCTAAACATGCATCAACAGCAATTATAAATGCAGTAGGATATTCTTTCTGTATATTCTGAATTTTCTCTTCCAAATTTAGCGCATGTACTGGCTCATCTAGTGTACCGAATACTTGGAGGTTTTGGATGTCTATTTGTTCAAGTTTTGTACCAACTAATGGGCCGAGTGCGTCACCTGTAGAGCGATCTGTGCCGATACAAACGAGAATGAGTGGTATATTAGTTTTAATAGGAATATGGGTAAGTAAGAAATTACTGATTATCTCGGAGGCTTCTAGATCTTGGTGCATAACGTTTTGAGTTTCTTTCTCAAAAAATGGTAAGCGAAAACTTCCAATATTCATGAAGCACCCATCCTTTTAATAAATTTTCAATATATGTTATATGGTGAGGAAAATGGAAAGTTATAAGTGCGTAATTTTTGCAAAATGTGAATGAAAACGGAAATAATAGTACTAGTATATATACATTCGTTCCATTTTATACCTGGATGTCGGGGATAAAATAGGATTAAAATCATAAAATTTTTTCAGCAATTAGGGGACTTCTGATACAATAATAAGGGTAACTAAAAAGAAATTTTAGCTAGAGAGGTAGAGGTACATGGATTTATTAGCGAAGTGGTTTAATTCTATGAAACAGTATTTATTAGATGCTGATCGTTGGGCTCATATTGGAGTTGCGACATTAAAAATATGTATTATTTTAACAATTGGTGCAGTTGTTGTGCGAATTGCAAGAGCGGTTGTACGAAATGCGTTTCGCATGGGAAGTCGTTCTCCAATTCAAATTTCAGAACGTCGTACAGTTACAGTAGCGAAATTACTTGAAAATATTGTAGCGTACGTTGTTATGTTCATTATGCTAATTGCGATTTTAGGTGTGTTTGATATTAATGCATCAGGTTTATTAGCGGGTGCTGGGGTAATTGGTTTAGCAGTCGGATTTGGTGCTCAAAGTTTAGTGAAAGATGTTATTACAGGTTTATTTATTTTGTTAGAAGATCAGTTTTCGGTTGGCGATTATGTTAAAATCGGTCAATTTGAAGGAGTCGTTTTAGAAATTGGACTTCGTACAACGAAAGTAAAGAGTTGGACAGGTGAAATTCATACTTTACCAAATGGAAGTATTGTTCAAGTTACTAACTACTCAGTTAGTAATAGTGTAGCGTTTGTTGATGTATCTATTTCATATGAGGCTGATATTGCGAAAGCAGAGCAAGTTATTGAAGATTTATTAGTAGAATTACCTTCAAAGTACGAAAAAATGGTAACAACACCTCAATTATTAGGTGTGCAAACATTAGCTGCATCAGAAGTTATATTACGTGTTATTGCTGAAGTAGAACCGATGCAACATGCAGTTATTGCAAGGGCACTTCGTAAAGAGATTAAAAATCGTCTTGATTTACATGGAATTGAAATTCCATATCCACGTATGGTTTTATATAATCGTGAAGAATTAGTTAGTGGAAAAGCAATTTAGTATGGAGAGGAGTTTGGAGAGTGGAGCAAAAGGAATATAACTTGTATGATGTTGTGGAAATGAAGAAAGCCCATCCATGTGGCGAGAATCGTTGGAAAATTATTCGTATGGGAATGGATATCCGCATTAAGTGCGAGGGGTGTGACCATTCAGTAATGATTCCTCGAAGAGAGTTTGATCGTAAGGTGAAAAAAATACTTGTGAAGCACGAAGAATAGAGGGAGAGTAACAGTTACAGTAGGTAACTGTTACTTTTTTTCGTTTGGCGGAAACTTGTCATTTTTTTCGTTACTATCTATAATGATGAAAGATTGAGACATAGGAGTGAAAAATATGGGATTAACGGCTGGGATTGTTGGATTACCTAACGTAGGGAAGTCCACTTTATTTAATGCAATTACACAAGCAGGAGCAGAATCTGCGAACTATCCATTCTGTACAATTGATCCAAACGTAGGGATTGTAGAAGTACCAGATGAGCGTTTAAATAAATTAACGGAACTAGTAGAACCGAAAAAGACTGTTCCGACTGTATTCGAGTTTACTGATATTGCAGGTATCGTAAAAGGTGCTAGTAAAGGTGAAGGTTTAGGAAATAAATTCTTATCTCACATTCGTCAAGTAGATGCAATTTGCCAAGTTGTTCGTTGTTTTGAAGACGAAAATATTACGCACGTTTCAGGGAAAGTAGATCCAATTGATGATATTGAGACAATCAATTTAGAGCTAATTTTAGCGGACTTAGAGTCTGTTGATAAGCGTATCGAGCGTGTTGCGAAATTAGCAAGACAAAAAGATAAAGAAGCGGTATATGAGCATGAAATTTTAGTTCGTTTAAAAGAAGCTTTTGAAGAGGGAAAACCAGCTCGTACTGTTGAATTTACAGAAGAGCAGATGAAGATTGTTAAAGGCCTTCATTTACTTACAACAAAAGAAATGTTATACGTAGCGAATGTAAGTGAAGACGATGTTATCGATCCTTCGGAAAATAAATACGTACAAATGGTAAAAGAATTTGCAGCAAATGAAAATTCTCAAGTTATCGTTGTATGTGCAAAAATCGAATCAGAAATCGCTGAATTAGACGAAGAAGAGAAAAAAGTATTCCTTGAAGAATTAGGAATTGAAGAGTCTGGTTTAGATCAATTAATTCGTGCAGCATATGATCTATTAGGACTTGCTACTTACTTTACAGCTGGCGTTCAAGAAGTACGTGCTTGGACATTTAAACAAGGAATGAAGGCACCACAATGTGCTGGTGTTATTCATACAGACTTTGAGCGTGGATTTATTCGTGCAGAAACAGTTTCTTACGATGACTTAATGACAAACGGTTCTATGACAGCTGCAAAAGAAGCTGGAAAAGTACGTTTAGAAGGAAAAGAATATATCGTAAAAGACGGAGATGTTATGCACTTCCGTTTTAACGTTTAATTTAATATTTCCTAGGAAAAATAAAGATATGAGCTTGGCAAATATATTATATGTTTGCCAAGTTTTTTATGTATTGGTGAGTTGATTCATATAACTTACTATGATATAATCTAAACTCGTGAGTAATTACTATAAATTAATTGCTCCTTGCCCATTACGGGCCGTTTAGACCAAAAGGAGGTGAAAGTGTAATGAGAAAGTACGAAATTATGTACATCATTCGTCCTGGCGTTGAAGAAGAAGCTCAAAAAGCTTTAGTTGAACGTTTTGCAGGTGTTTTAACAAACAATGGTGCAGAAATCATTAACACGAAAGAGTGGGGTAAGCGTCGTTTAGCTTACGAAATCAACGACTTACGTGAAGGTTTCTACATGATCTTAAACGTGAAATCTAACGCAGAAGCGATTAATGAATTCGACCGTTTAGCTAAGATCAACGAAGACATCCTTCGTCATATCGTTGTTAAAGAAGAAGAAAAATAATTGATATATAAGGGAGAGTGGTTCGATTGATGAATCGTGTTATCCTCGTTGGTCGTTTAACTAAGGACCCTGACTTACGTTACACGCCCAATGGTGTTGCAGTAGCTACTTTTACGTTAGCTGTGAATCGCGCATTTGCCAATCAACAAGGTGAGCGTGAAGCTGACTTTATTAATTGTGTAATATGGCGTAAACAAGCAGAAAACGTAGCAAATTATTTGAAAAAAGGTAGCTTAGCAGGCGTAGATGGACGTCTTCAAACTCGTAATTACGAGGGACAAGATGGTAAACGTGTATACGTAACAGAAGTTCTTGCGGAAAGCGTGCAATTTTTAGAGCCGCGTAATGGCGGTGGGGAGCAACGTGGTTCATTTAATCAGCAACCATCAGGAGCTGGTTTCGGTAACCAAGGCTCTAACCCATTTGGTCAATCTAGTAATTCAGGTAACCAAGGTAACTCTGGATTTACGAAGAATGACGATCCATTTTCAAATGTAGGTCAACCGATCGACATTTCCGACGACGATTTACCGTTCTAATACAGTAAATTTGTTAGTTTTAACAAAGAATGGAGGGAAATAGACATGGCAGGACGCAAAGGTGGACGTGCGAAACGTCGTAAGGTGTGTTTCTTCACAGCTAACGGCATCACTCGCATTGACTATAAAGATGTTGATTTATTAAAACGTTTCGTTTCTGAGCGTGGTAAAATTTTACCTCGTCGTGTAACAGGAACAAGCGCGAAATACCAACGCAAACTTACAGTTGCAATTAAACGTGCTCGTCAAATGGCACTTTTACCATATGTTGGTGAATAATAGCGTATGAAATGCACAGTAGAGTCGGACTCTACTGTGCATTTTGCTATGCTTTTCTTTTTTGAAAGAGAGGTTAAAATGTGAAACAAGCAAGATTTATTACTGAAGGTGCCGCGTTGTTGGCTATATATGCAATGTTATTGCTTATATCTATGTATGTTCCGGTTTTGGGTACAGTTGTAACTTTTGCGTTGCCGTTACCATTTATACTATTAATGATAAGACATAAACTATCTAATGTGCTCGTGTTTTTTGTAGCGGCACTTTTTGTTACTATTATTGTGAGCCAACCGATGAATTTAGTGAAGACAATTATGTTTGGATTGATAGGGATTGTTTTAGGATATATGTATAAAACAAGAAAAAAGCCAGTGGAAATCTTAATAGCTGGGACGCTTGCATACTTAATTGGTTTTGTACTTATTTATGTTGCGAGTATAAAGTTTTTCAACATAGATATAATGAAGCAAATGCAAAGTATATTTAGTGAAAGTATGGCGAAAAGCGAAAAGATAGTAAGTGCTACAGGTATGCCGATTAGTAAGGAACAAAAAGAGTTACTTGCACAAATGAATGATATATTACAATCGTTACTTCCGAGTATACTTGTGCTAGTTTCAGTATGTTTTTCTTGGATTACAGTGATAATATCAGGTAGTGTTTTGAAAAAGTTAAAACATGACGTTATATCTTGGCCTAAATTTAAAGATATACAATTACCAAAGAGTATCATTTGGTATTACGTTATGTTTATTTTGTTAGCAACTTTTATAAAAGTAGAACCAACATCATATTTACATATGGTATTTTCTAACCTAAATGTCATATTTGCACTATTGCTTGTACTGCAAGGTCTGACATTTATCGCCTTTTTAGCGTATAGAAAAGGTTTTACTAAAGGGGTTCCTATTATTAGTTTTATTGCATGCATGTTTATTCCGATGCTGTTTCCTCTTGTGACAATCTTAGGTATAATTGACTTAGGGATTTCATTGCGTTCTAAAATAGGGGGATAAAATAATATTCCTTATACTATTTTAATCTGTTTAACTAACTGGAAGGTGAGTTAGTTTTACTTTATAGGAGTTGTATACATGCCTGAATTTGATAAGAAACAGTGGTTTTTATATCCTGTTTATGTATTGGCATTTTTTGTGTTTGTGCTCATTTCAATTCTCTGTTATTTTCATTTAATTATGGGGATAGCTGCTTTTGTCATTTTTTGTATCGTATTCTTTATCGTTATACGATTTGAACTTAATTTTCAAAGGAATTTCGAAAAGCATACGACAGATATGATTACAAGGGTAAAGAAAGTGAGTAATGAAGCATTTAACCAGATGCCGATTGGTATTTTGTTATACAATAAGGATTATGGGATTGATTGGGCAAATCCTTATTTATCTTCATGTCTGGGACAGCATGCATTAGCTGGATGGCACCTTTACGATGTATCAGAAACATTACTTCTTTTCATTAAAGGAGAAACTTCTGATGATATAGTCTCTTTAAATAATCGAAAGTTTCGCGTTTTTGTAAGGAAAGAAGAAAAGTTAATTTATTTCTTTGATGTAACGGAACAAACAGAAATCGAAAAGATGTACGAGGATCAAAGGACTGTTTTAGCTGTCATCTATTTGGATAATTATGATGAAGTTACACAAGGATTAGATGATCAATTACGTACGAATATAACAAGTCTTGTGACATCGCGACTAAATGAATGGGCACTTAAGTATGGGGCGTATTTAAAACGTGCATCTTCAGAAAGATTCTTCGTTGTGCTAAATGAAAGTATTTTGACGCAGATGGAAAAAGGGAAATTTAGCATTTTAGATCAGGTGCGTGAAGAAACATCTAAAAGGAATATACCACTTACATTAAGTGTGGGTGTCGGATCAGGTGATTTACCTTTATCAGAGCTTGGAGCAATGGCTCAATCTGGTTTAGATCTTGCGCTTGGGCGTGGGGGAGACCAAGTAGCTATTAAACAAGCGACAGGTAAAGTTAAGTTCTATGGAGGTAAGACAAATCCGGTTGAAAAACGTACCCGTGTACGCGCTAGGGTCATTTCGCATGCGTTAAAGGATTTAGTATTAGAAAGTAGTAATGTCATTATTATGGGGCATAGGGCTCCCGATATGGACGCAATTGGTGCTGCGATTGGTATTTTAAAAGTGGCTCAATTAAATGAGCGTAAAGGATATATTGTGTTAGATGAAAATGATTCCGATAAAGGAATTAAGCGTTTGATGGACAAAGTGAAACAAAATGAGGAGTTATGGTCTCGTTTTATTACTCCAGAGCAAGCGATGGAATTTGCAAATGATGAGTCGTTACTTGTTGTTGTCGATACGCATAAACCTTCTATGGTGATGGAGCAAAAACTGTTACATAAAATTGAAAATGTAGTAGTTATTGATCATCATCGCCGTGGAGAAGATTTTATTGAAGATCCATTGCTAGTTTATATGGAACCATATGCTTCTTCAACAGCAGAATTGGTTACAGAATTACTTGAGTATCAACCTAAAAATTTAAAGATGACAATGTTAGAAGCGACGGCATTGTTAGCGGGTATTATTGTCGACACGAAAAGTTTCACATTCCGGACAGGGGCTCGTACATTTGATGCTGCTTCTTATTTACGCTCACATGGTGCAGATACTGTACTTGTACAAGAACTTTTAAAGGAAGATATGGATCAGTATTTACGGGTTGCAAAAGCTATAAAAAATGCGTACATTTATAAAAATGGAATTGCGATTGCTAAAGTTGATAGTGATGATTACTACGATCAAGTGCTTATTGCGCAATCGGCAGACACGTTATTAACGATGACAGGGATTATTGCATCATTTGTTGTTGCGAAACGTGGCGAGAATCTCATTGGAATTAGCAGCAGGTCTTTAGGTGAAGTGAATGTGCAGCTAATTATGGAAAACTTAGGCGGTGGCGGGCATTTGACGAATGCAGCCACACAGATGAAAAATGTTACAGTAGATGAAGCTGAGGAGAAGCTTCGATTTGTTATTGATGACTATTTACAGGGAGGCACACAATCATGAAAGTAATTTTTCTAAAAGACGTAAAAGGTAAAGGTAAAAAAGGAGAAGTAAAAAACGTACCAGATGGCTATGCAAATAACTTCTTATTAAAACAAGGATTAGCTGCTGAAGCAACAAATAGCAGTATGAAAACTTTAGAAGCTCAAAAGCGTAAAGAAGAAAAAGATGCAGCAGCAGAGCTTGAAAATGCAAAAGAGTTAAAAGAGACTTTAGAGAAATTAACTGTAGAATTAAAGGCGAAATCTGGAGAAGGTGGCCGTTTATTTGGTTCTATCACAAGCAAACAAATCGTAGATGCAATGCAAAAATCACACAAGATTAAGCTTGATAAACGTAAATTTGAAATGGACGATGCAATCCGCGCGTTAGGTTATACAAACGTTACTGTGAAATTGCATCCACAAGTAACAGCAACAGTAAAAGTTCATGTTAGTGAACAATAAAAATAAATTAAGCAAGGAGGATTGCGTATGAGTGATGTACTTGCTGATCGTACCCCTCCGCATAATATAGAGGCTGAGCAGGCGGTTTTAGGGGCCATATTGATTGATCAAGATGCGTTAACTTCAGCATCAGAGTTATTGGTACCTGATTCGTTCTATCGAACGAAACATCAAAAGATTTTTGAAGTCATGCTTGGGCTATCTGATAAGGGAGAGCCGATCGACTTAGTAATGATGACATCAGCAATGGCTGATCAAGGATTACTAGAAGAAGTTGGTGGGGTTTCTTACTTAGCAGAGTTAGCAGAAGTTGTGCCAACTGCAGCTAACGTAGAATATTACGCACGCATCATCGCTGAAAAGGCGCTTTTACGTCGTTTAATTCGCACGGCGACTCATATTGTATCGGATGGATACGAGAGAGAAGATGATGTGGATGGTCTTTTAAATGAGGCTGAGAAAAAAATATTAGAAGTATCCCATCAAACGAATGCAAAAGCATTCCAAAACATTAAAGATGTTCTTGTAGATGCTTATGACAAAATTGAACTTTTGCATAATCAAAAGGGTGAAGTTACTGGGATACCAACTGGGTTTACTGAATTAGATAAGATGACAGCAGGTTTCCAACGAAATGATTTAATTATCGTGGCAGCACGTCCATCAGTAGGGAAAACGGCATTTTCATTAAATATTGCACAAAACGTAGCGACGAAAACGGATGAAAATGTAGCGATTTTTAGTTTGGAGATGGGTGCTGATCAGCTTGTTATGCGTATGCTTTGTGCAGAAGGGAATATTGATGCACAAAGACTTCGTACTGGTTCATTAACTTCCGATGATTGGGCAAAATTAACAATGGCAATGGGGAGTCTCTCAAATGCTGGTATATATATTGATGATACGCCAGGTATTAAAGTAAATGAGATTCGAGCAAAATGTCGTAGATTAAAGCAAGAACAAGGTCTTGGTATGATTTTGATTGACTATTTGCAGCTTATTCAAGGAAGTGGGAAATCAGGAGAAAACCGTCAGCAGGAAGTATCTGAGATTTCTCGTACCTTAAAAGGGATTGCACGTGAATTGCAAGTGCCTGTTATTGCTTTATCACAGTTATCTCGTGGTGTAGAATCTCGTCAAGATAAACGCCCGATGATGTCTGATATTCGTGAATCTGGAAGTATTGAGCAGGATGCTGATATTGTAGCTTTCCTATATCGTGAAGACTACTATGATCGAGAAACGGAAAACAAAAATACAATTGAAATTATTATTGCAAAACAACGTAACGGTCCAGTAGGTTCAGTGGAACTTGCATTCGTCAAAGAGTTCAATAAGTTCGTTAACTTAGAACGTCGTTTTGAGGATGGACATGCTCCACCGGCATAAAGGCAGTATAAAAAAGAAACACATTTCTTATAATAAGATGTGTTTCTTTTTTTTTTATAAGAAAGATAAGGCTTTCATAAGTTAAATATATAATTCTTACGAACGAAAATGTTTTTTTGTGAAAAAATGTTCGCTTTTCGGTTGACTTCTCTTTCGGTTTTGGTACAATTATATTGTTTGAATAGATCGTTTGAAAATTGCGGAGGTGCTTTAATAATGTCTTCAGTAGTAGTTGTAGGAACACAATGGGGCGATGAAGGAAAAGGTAAAATCACTGATTTTCTTTCTGAGCATGCGGAAGTAGTTGCAAGATATCAAGGTGGAAATAACGCGGGACATACAATTGTTTTCGGCGGAGTTAAATATAAATTACACTTAATTCCATCTGGTATTTTCTATAAAGAGAAAATTTGTGTAATCGGAAACGGATTAGTAGTAGATCCAAAAGCATTACTTGAAGAGTTAAAATACTTACACGATCGTGGTGTAAGTACTGATAATTTACGTGTAAGTAACCGTGCACATGTTATTTTACCTTACCACTTAAAGCAAGATGAGTTAGAAGAAGCAAGTAAAGGTGATAACAAAATCGGTACAACGAAAAAAGGTATCGGTCCTGCATATATGGATAAAGCTGCTCGTATTGGTATTCGTATGGCTGATCTTTTAGACCGTGAAGCATTTAAAGAGAAGCTTGAGCGCAATTTAGTAGAAAAAAATCGTTTATTTGAAAAAATGTACGATACAGAAGGTTTCACTGTAGAAGAAATTTTCGAAGAGTACTTCGAGTACGGGCAACAAATCGCGCAATATGTATGTGATACATCTGTTGTATTAAATGATGCATTAGATAATAATCACCGTGTATTATTTGAAGGTGCGCAAGGTGTTATGCTTGATATTGACCACGGTACGTACCCGTTCGTTACATCTTCTAACCCAATTGCTGGTGGTGTAACAGTTGGAACTGGAGTTGGTCCTGCGAAAGTTACTCGCGTTGTAGGTGTATGTAAAGCATATACAAGCCGCGTTGGTGATGGTCCATTCCCTACGGAGCTTCATGATGAAATTGGTCATCAAATTCGTGAAGTTGGTCGCGAGTATGGAACGACAACTGGTCGTCCACGCCGCGTAGGTTGGTTCGATAGCGTTGTTGTAAGACATGCACGTCGTGTTAGTGGTTTAACGGATCTATCATTAAATTCTATCGACGTTTTAACAGGTATTCCAACTCTTAAAATTTGTGTTGCTTACAAATACAATGGTGAAGTTATTGATGAAGTTCCAGCTAACTTAAACATTTTAGCAAAATGTGAGCCTGTATATGAAGAGCTTCCAGGTTGGGAAGAAGATATTACTGGTGTAAAATCATTAGATGAACTTCCTGAAAATGCACGAAAATACGTAGAACGTGTTTCTGAGTTAACAGGAATTCAAATATCTATGTTCTCAGTTGGACCAGATCGTAACCAAACAAATATTGTTCGTAACGTATACGAAGCTTAATTAATAGTGTTTAGAAAAAACTCATGTCCGCATGAGTTTTTTCTTATTCTTTTATAAAAAAACGAAAAAAGTATTGCAATAAATACAGAATACATGTTATGATACATCTTGTCGTCACGAAAATATGACGTTGGTGAGTATGAGCCATTAGCTCAGTTGGTAGAGCATCTGACTTTTAATCAGAGGGTCGAAGGTTCGAGTCCTTCATGGCTCACCATTTTATTTTTCGTGGCCCGTTGGTCAAGTGGTTAAGACACCGCCCTTTCACGGCGGTAACACGGGTTCGAATCCCGTACGGGTCATGTTTTTTTTTGCTTATTTTTGGTCCCGTGGTGTAGTGGTTAACATGCCTGCCTGTCACGCAGGAGATCGCCGGTTCGACCCCGGTCGGGACCGCCACTTTTGTTTATACCACCATTAGTGGTTTTATATATAGTTTTGGCTCGGTAGCTCAGTCGGTAGAGCAGAGGACTGAAAATCCTCGTGTCGGCGGTTCGATTCCGTCCCGAGCCACTCTCAGGATATTAAGTGGGCCCACTTAATATCCTTTTTATTTATGTAATTTTACAAAACTGAGTAGTTATTTTAAAATAGAACGAGGAGCCTCTAGCAGTTGAAGCTAGAGGTTTTTCTATAGATCGTATAAGATGCCGTGTAAAAGTGGATCATACATGAGTCTATGAGAATAGAGGAGAAAATACTTAAACAAAGGATGCGGTCATATAGGACATACTATGTAAACATCAATATGTTTAGGGATTATTGACCATATTTTTATAAGGAGGAAATAGACGATGATGGGAAAGAAAATTTTAGTAGTTGATGATGAAAAGCCGATTGCAGATATTTTGAAGTTTAACTTAGAAAAAGAAGGTTTTGAAATAGTAATGGCACATGATGGTGATGAAGCAATTGAAAAGGCTAATGAAGAGCAACCAGATATGGTTTTATTAGATATTATGCTACCAGGTAAAGACGGCTTAGAGGTTTGCCGTGAAATACGTAAAAGCTCAGAAATGCCGATTATTATGCTTACAGCAAAGGACTCTGAGATTGATAAAGTATTAGGGCTTGAGCTTGGGGCAGATGATTATGTAACGAAGCCATTTAGTACAAGGGAATTACTTGCTCGTGTGAAGGCGAATTTACGCCGCCATCAACAAGGTGGTGCTGCGGAAAAAGAAGAAAATACAGAAATGGTTATTGGACCAATTGTGATTAATCCAAATGCATATAGTGTAACGAAGCGCGAGGAAAATATCGAGCTTACACATCGTGAATTTGAGTTGCTACATTATTTAGCGAAACATTTAGGACAAGTTATGACACGCGAACATTTATTACAAACAGTTTGGGGTTATGACTATTTTGGAGATGTGCGCACAGTAGACGTTACAGTACGTCGTTTGCGTGAAAAAATTGAAGATAATCCAAGCCATCCTACTTTAATTGTAACTAGACGTGGAGTAGGGTATTACTTGCGTGACCCAGAGCAGGAATAGTATATGAAGAAAGTTGGTTTTTTTCAATCTATTCATTTAAAATTTGTGCTTATATATATGCTATTAATATTAATAGCGATGCAAGTTATTGGAGTATATTTCGTAAGGGAATTAGAGAAGAGCTTAGTACAAGGTTTTAGGGATTCTTTAACGCAGCAAACAAACTTATTATCATATAATTTGAAGCAAGAGTTTAAAAAAAGTTATACAAAAGCAGAAACAGAGTCAACAGATGAAACGATTAAAACGTCAATTCGAAAATTTGCCTCTGATCAGAAGAAAGTTATACAAGAGGTAAGTGTATTTGATTCGCACAGAAAGTTACTGGCTATTTCAGATGAATCAAAGCAGAATAAGGTGAATCGAACATCAACTGATATAGCTGTTCAGCGAGTGTTAGTACAAAAAAAGCCAGAAGTGAAAATTGAGAAGGATGGTAGTACAGGTCATCGTGTTCAAGTTATGCTTACTCCGATTCTAGATGATAACGGTAAGGATGCGCTTGGTGTTATTTACATTGTGGCATCTATGGAAGATGTATATAAACAAATGAAGGATATAAATCAAATTTTTGCTACGGGAACAGTAATTGCTTTATTAGTAACGGCCGTACTTGGGATTTTGTTGGCTCAAACAATTACAAGACCAATTTCAGATATGCGGAGACAAGCAATCGAAATGGCAAAAGGAAATTATTCCAGAAAAGTAAAAGTGCATAGCCATGATGAAATTGGACAACTGGCATTATCCTTCAATAATTTATCGAAAAAATTACAACAAGCTCGTTCTTCTACAGAAAGTGAAAGGCGTAAATTATCATCTGTTTTATCACATATGACAGATGGAGTAATTGCTACTGATCGAAAAGGGGATATTATTTTACTAAATGACCCTGCGGAAAAGATGTTAAATGTTTCTCGTGAAACAGCGCTCGATCAATCTGTTTTAGAGGTATTAGGGATACAGGAAGAATTTACGCTCGATCATTTATATGAAGAGCCAGATTCTGTTTTATTAGATTTTAGTACGAGAAATGAACCATATATTTTACGTGCTAGTTTCTCTGTTATTCAAAAAGAAACAGGGAAGGCAAACGGCTTAATTGCTGTACTATATGATGTAACAGAGCAGGAACGTATAGAACGGGAACGCCGTGAGTTTGTGGCAAATGTCTCTCATGAATTAAGGACGCCATTAACGACGATGCGCAGTTATTTAGAGGCACTTACAGATGGAGCATGGCAGGATCCAAATATTGCACCACAATTTTTAACGGTTACACAAGAAGAAACAGAAAGAATGATTAGACTTGTAAATGCGTTGTTACAGCTATCTAAATTGGATAGTACAGAGCATCGTTTAATGAAAGAATGGGTCGACTTTACTGATTTCTTTAATAATATTATTGATCGCTTTGAAATGTCTAAAGAGCAAAATGTAAGTTTCAAACGATCTTTCTCTAAGAAATCTAGATTTATTGATATGGATACTGACAAAATTACTCAAGTGCTGTATAACATTATTTCTAACGCATTAAAGTATTCACCAGAAGGTGGAACAGTAACATATCGTTTACGTGATCGCGGTGATTTATTAGAAATTAGTGTAAGTGACCAAGGAATGGGTATTCCAAAAGAAAACGTTGATAAAATCTTTGAACGTTTTTATCGCGTAGATAAAGCTCGTTCAAGACAAATGGGTGGTACGGGACTTGGATTAGCAATTGCAAAAGAAATGATTGAGGCACATGGTGGCTCTATTTGGGCGAAGAGTGAAGAAGGAAAAGGGACAACTATTTATTTCACGTTACCAATGGCAGCAGATGAAGAGGACGATTGGGAATGAGTATGGAAAACTTTAAAACAATAGTTTTAATTAACCTAGTTGTAATTAGCCTATTTCTTACTTTTAATCTATGGACGTATGTGCCAGATTCTACATCCATGCAAAACGCGAAATTTGTACAGGGGAATGAAGGAATGAACCAAACTAAAATTTCCGATGTTGTCCGTCCTACTTCTATCATCGTGCATAAAGATAAAAATCATTATGGGAGCAGAAGAGAGGCAGATATAGAATCAATCTATAAGCCCCTGGAAGTAGGGGAACTACATGATTTTAGAGAGATATCAATCACTAAGGGTGATTTCCTTTCATATGTGCATGGTGAAGGGAAAGTTGAACTTGTTTTCCCTACCGATATCCCATTTGATGCAGTTAAATCCATGTTTAACATGAAAGAGAAAAGTACAGATAAGCCTAAACACTTTAATCGTATTCTCCTTGATCCTTCTAGAAGTAAGGATCAAGAAATTAAAATTAACTTTGTTTCTGATGGTGATAACTTTAAAATATACGAGGCAAAATTAAGTGGCTTGTATTTAAAAGATATTGTAAATGCCCAAAATCAATTTATAGTATCAGCAAAACCTTATTTTGATTATCAACTCAATGATATGAAAAAATTATTTTTACCAGATGGAACGACAGAGTTAAGCAATATAACATATATTTCATCTAATTTAGCAGTTGATACGTTTAAGAATGCTCTGTTTAGTGATCCTCGTTATTTAAGTCCGATTACCGAGATGTCGAAAGAAACATTTACAGATGGTATTAGATCCATGGAAATTGAAAACGATCGTCACATGCTAAAGTATAAAAACTCTTCTGTCTTAACTGAGAAAACGATAGATAATTTAATGCTTTTACAAAAAAGCTTTGAATTTGTAAGTGGTCACAGTGGGAGTTTGGATTCATATCGTTTGGACTATATGAATAAAGGAGAGACAGTATTTCGCTTAAATGAAGATGGATATCCAGTATTCAATGCAGATGGATTAGCGGAATTAAGACAAGTATGGGGATCAGAAGAAGTAATGGAATATGAAAGACCGTTGCTGTCTTTAAATACTAAAGGTATAGAACAGAAGGTTACTCTTCCGTCAGGGCATGTTGTAATAGCATCCCTAGAAAATAATCCAGAGATAAAGAAACAAGTAATTAAGGATATTGGCATTGGATACAAGTTATCACTAGATGGGCAAGTGGTTCGACTACAACCAATTTGGTATGTAAAGCTTGTTGAAGATGAAACAGGTAAACAGAAAATCTATGAGTGGAGTGAGGGAGGACTAAATGGATTGGGATCGGATTAAAACCATATTTATTGTGACCTTTTTTGTTTTGGACCTCTTTCTCATTTTCCAATTCATTCAAAAGCAAGATAGTAATCAATTGGAGCTTATTGCAGAAACAAAGATAGATCAAGAATTAAAAGCAAATAAAATTACGATGGGAAATATCCCTAAAGAACCGAAAAAAGAGTCATTTATTAGAGCGGAAAATAAAGCCTTTAAAGAAGAAGATATACAGTCTTTGAAAAATCAAACGGTGCATATACAAAATATGTACAAGATAGAAAGTAAGCTAAAAGAGCCTTTTTTAAATACGAAATCATTATCAAAAGATAAGTATAATGAATTTTTGAAGAACTATGTATTGGATGGACAAAAATATGAATTTGGAGCGGTGAAAGACTCTAAAATTTATTTCTTCCAAAAATATAAAGATAAGCCTATTTTCTATAATAATCAGGCGATGATTGTTGTGGAATTAAATGAAAAAAATGAACTTGTTTCATATACGCAGACAATGCTAACTGATTTAAAAGAAATGGGCGAAGGTGAAAAAACGAAAGAGCAAGAAATTATTACGGCTCAAACAGCTTTAGAAAATTTGTATTTAAAAAATAAAATTCATGGAAATACGCATGTTAAAGAAGCGCAAATTGGTTATGCCACTCTTACCGCATCTACTTCTAATAACCAAGTACTTGCTCCAACGTGGAATTTAAAAACGGAGCAGAAGCAGGACTTCTTTGTGAATGCAATTGAAGGACAAGTTATGGAATTAGGAGAAAAGGAAAATCAAGTGGTTGATGAACATACTGGAGTGAGAAAGAATGGGGTTGCATTTTAGCGTACTTGCAAGTGGAAGTACAGGAAATATGCTATACGTAGGAACCGATGAAAAAAAATTACTAGTCGACGCAGGTTTAAGTGGTAAAGCAACAGAGGCTTTATTTAAACAAGCAGAACTAAATATAAATGATGTATCAGGTATTCTTGTAACGCATGAGCATAGTGATCATATTAAAGGATTAGGTGTATTGGCACGTAAATATGATTTACCTGTTTATGCGAATGAGAAAACATGGAATGCAATGGAACATTTAATAGGAAATATCCCAACTGAACAAAAGTTTATTTTCTCAGTTGGTGATGTGAAAACATTTGGTGATATTGAAGTCGAGTCATTTGGAGTTTCTCATGATGCGGCAGAACCGATGTTTTATGCTTTCCATAACAATAATAGGAAATTAGCGCTTATTACAGATACGGGATACGTAAGTGACCGTATGAAGGGCGTTATTAAGGGAGCTAATGCTTTCGTATTTGAAAGTAATCATGATGTAGAAATGCTTCGTATGGGACGTTATCCATGGAGCATTAAACGACGTATTTTAAGTGACGTTGGGCATGTTTGTAATGAGGATGCTGCATTAGCGATGGCAGATGTAATTACAGATGAGACAAAGCATATTTATTTAGCCCATTTAAGCTTAGATAATAACATGAAAGAACTAGCGCGTATGTCAGTATCACAAGTACTAGAGGAAAAAGGATTTGGAGTGGGTGAATCATTTGAAATTCACGATACAGATCCAAAAATGCCTACAAAAATTCAATACGTATAATTCTTCATTTTAGTAAACAATAAAGGTGAATATAGTTGTTTTCAGGAAGATAGGTGAACAAATATGTCCTTTATTGATGAAGAAAGTTATCGTATGAAACGTGCAGGAAAAAAGAAGCACAAAGGTATAGTTCTTTCGAGTATAGCGGGAACAATTGTAGGAGCTTCTTTATTTGCGTTTGGAGCGCCTTTATTTTCGAATTCTGCTGATACGCTTCCGCAAGCTGAAGCAAGCGGAAGTAATATGGCTGAAGCTCAAGGGATTAAACAGATTAGCTTTGTAGATGCTGTTGATCGTGCATCTGAAGCTGTTGTGGGTGTTATTAACATTCAACGAGATAATTTTTCAGAGGCAGATTCAGAGGCCGGTACAGGATCAGGAGTAATTTATAAAAAGACAGATGGTCAAGCTTATATTGTAACGAATAATCATGTTGTAGCTGGAGCGAATCGTATTGAAGTAAGTCTAAGTGATGGTAAGAAGGTTCCTGGAAAAGTATTAGGAACCGATGTAGTCACAGATTTAGCTGTATTAGAAATAGATGCAAAGCATGTGAAAAAAATAATTGAAATTGGCGATTCTAATACTGTTCGCAGAGGAGAACCAGTTATTGCGATTGGAAACCCACTTGGACTGCAATTTTCTGGAACAGTTACACAAGGTATTATTTCAGCTAATGAACGTATTGTCCCTGTAGATTTAGATCAAGATGGACATTATGATTGGCAAGTAGAAGTGTTACAAACAGATGCAGCGATTAATCCGGGGAATAGTGGTGGTGCGCTTGTAAATGCAGCAGGACAATTAATTGGTATTAATTCAATGAAAATTGCTGCAAAAGAAGTAGAAGGAATCGGCCTTGCTATTCCGGTGACTAGAGCTGTTCCAATTATGAATGAACTTGAGAAGTATGGAAAAGTAAGAAGACCGTATGTTGGGATTGAACTTAGGTCATTAAATGAAATCCCAAACTATTATTGGTCAAAAACATTACATTTACCAGGTACTGTAACAGAGGGCGTTTGTATTTTGGATGTGAAAAGTCCTTCGCCAGGTGCGGATGCTGGTTTAAGAGAACATGATGTTATTGTGGCAGTAGATGGAAAACCGATTCGCGATATTATTGGATTCCGTACGGCCTTATATGATAAGGAAATTAATGATAAAATGACTCTTACGTTTTATCGTGGTACAAAAAGAGTAACAACAACAGTGAAATTAGGCATTCAAAAGTATTAAAAACAGGAGGGCCTACCTCCTGTTTTCTATTGTAGAAAAGTGAGGTGTAGAAAATGAATTTACCTTGTTGTTTAGAACATGTTGAATTAGCGTTAGATATTATTGTGGATGAGTGTGAAGTTGCACCAGTTATCAACAATGTGGATAACTCGGGAAAAGAGAAAAAAACATGTGAATTTTGTCAAAATGAGGCGACATATGTTGTATCGAACACAGATTCTCACACAATATGTGGGTAGTATTTGTGGATATGTGGATAAGTTTTGTGGATAACATGTTTGTAAGGTGGAGGATACGTGTGAATATCTCGATTATTTCAATTGGGAAATTAAAAGAAAAATATTTGAAACAAGGTATAGCAGAATACTTAAAACGATTATCTGCATACGCAAAAGTAGAAGTAATTGAATTACCTGATGAAAAGGCGCCAGAAAATTTAAGTGAAGCAGAAATGTTAATTGTAAAGGAAAAAGAAGGTATACGTATACTCGATAAAATTTCTGATGACACGCATGTGATTGCATTAGCTATAGAAGGAAAGCAAAAGTCATCAGAAGAATTTGCGGTAAGTCTAGATCGCCTTGCTACATACGGAAAGAGTAAAGTCGCATTTGTAATTGGTGGATCACTGGGACTAAGCTCAGAAGTGATGAAGCGTTCAAATGAATCACTTTCTTTTTCAAAGATGACATTGCCACACCAATTAATGCGATTAGTGTTGCTTGAGCAAGTGTATAGAGCGTTTCGGATTAATCGTGGAGAACCGTATCATAAGTAATGTATTCTATGTAAAACACTGATATTATCATATTTATTTTATTATGCCTATAATTGGAGGCTATGTGAATGGTAAGTGATCAGAAGAGATATTCTAGACTCGCAAATATAACAAAAATAATAAATACGAAATTAGAACTACGTGACGTATTGCAGCGTGTGACAATGGCGATATCAGAGGAAATTGTTAGGTGTGATGCTGTTGGAATTTATTTACCCCAGGAAGATGGAACATTTAGAGGGTTTGCAGGAAAACCAGAGACTATAAATGGCGTAACGCTCGATACTCAAGTAATTGATCCTGAAATAGACTTACTGGCAAAAGAGGTTATTGAAACGAAAAAAACCATCTATATTCCTGATACCTCAAAGGATCATCGACCAGATCCGAGACCGGTTAATGCATTCAAAATTAAGTCCTTATTAGCTCTGCCTATCTCATTTGGGCAAGAGTTATTTGGTCTAGTTTTTTTATTTGATTATGGAATTCCGATGAACTTAACAGATTCAGAAATTCAAAGTGTTGAAGCTTATGTAAATATGGCTGCGGTTGCAATTCAAAACACAAATAATTTAAAACAAAAGGAAAACCTTATTGCTGAGAAGCAGCTGTTACTAAATGTTACACGTGATTTATCAATGTGTTCCTCGATACAGGAGAGTTTTGATAAATGCTTTTTTTACCTAGAACAGATTTTAGAGAGTAAAAATATGACTGCCCATCTTCTAGATCCGCTAGATAAAACAACAATTAAAACAACGAAATTAAGTAAGGCCTGTCATTGGACAGAAGCGGATTGGACAGAGAAAAGCTATGAAGCCAAGATTCAAGAAGTTATTCAAACAAAAAATATAGATAGTAAGGGTCTATTGATGATTCCATTGGTTTCAATTGGAGAAGTATTAGGGGTAATCGTCGTTGGCAAAGAAGGAAAAGCTCACAATTATGATCATTCTCAACTTCAACTAGCAAAATCTATCGTTGATGCCACAGCCCCTACGTTTTCGAATTTGTCATATATGGATCAACTAGAAAGCATAGTGGAAGAGCGAACGAGAGAGCTAGCTGCTGCTAATGAAAAAGTTACAAGTGTGATTGAATGTATTACGGATGGATTTTTTATTTTAAATAATAAATGGGAATTTACATACGTAAATAAGCACCAATATTTTCCGAAAAGAAAAACAGCAAAAGATGTATTAGCAAAGAATATATGGGATGTTTTCCCGAGTGAAATCGACACAGTTATGTATAAGGAATTTCATCGTGCGATGTCAGAGCGAACTACAGTTCATTTCGAATTTCTTTCTACTGCAGATGAATATTGGCATGAAGTTATTGCATACCCGTATGATGATGGTATTTGTTGTATTTTTAAAAACATAACGGAAAAAAAGAAATATGAACAGGAATTGAAAAGATTATCCAACATAGATTTAATAGGGCAAATGGCAGCAGGTATCAGCCATGAAATTAGAAATCCAATGACAACAGTACTAGGATTTTTACAGTTATTAAAAGAAGAGAATACCTATGAGAAACATAATAAGTACTTTCATTTAATGATTGAAGAACTTAACCGTGCCAATTCTATTATTACTGAATTTCTCTCAATGGGTAATACAAGGAAATCGGATTTGCAGATGTTAGATTTAAATTCAATTATCCACGATATTATTCCTTTAATAAAGATTGATACGTACAATCAAAATAAATATATTCAAGTCGATACAAATGACATTCCAGAATTACTTTTAAATCGTAATGAAATACGGCAATTATTAATGAATCTATATCGTAATGGCTTAGAAGCGATGAATACAGGGAAAGTCCTAACCATTAGCACTTACAAGGAAGGTCAAAATTGTGTGGTGCTTGCAGTGCGGGATCAAGGAAAAGGTATCAGGCCTGAAGTATTAGAGAAACTGGGTACGCCGTTTTACACGACCAAAGATAATGGAACTGGATTGGGGTTAGGTGTATGTTATGCCATTGCTGCCCGCCATAATGCAAAAATAGAAATTCAAACAGGATCGGAAGGCACTACCTTTTTTGTTAAATTTAATTATGAAAATAATAAAAAATAACCTTATTTAGAATAGTTACGATGAACCGTATCATAAATAAATTTATTCTTTGCATATAAAAGGATAAAAAGACCATTGGACAAAAATTACCGATGGTCTTTTAAATATTATTAGATGGTATGTAGATTTCCTAAAATAAGTATGTTTCTATTTCCATAAAAATATGCTGTAATATGAAGAGGAAAAAGTATAAGTAGTTAGAGAAGTGAGGAATTAAAGGTGAAGAAGTTTAAGAAGTTTTACTTGGAGATTACGAGTGTATGTAATCTTGCGTGTAGCTTTTGTCCGCCGACGGAAAGGCAGAAGCAATTCATTTCTGTGGAGGATTTTGCTAAAAGATTAGACCAAATTAAACCTCACACAGACTACATTTATTTGCACGTGAAGGGTGAGCCGTTGCTCCACCCGAAAATAGATCAACTATTAGACTTAAGTCATGAAAAAGGGTTTAAAGTTAATATTACAACGAACGGAACGTTAATTAATAAGAGAAGACATAGGCTGTTAAATAAGCCTGCGTTAAGACAAATGAATTTTTCACTGCATAGTTTTGATGGACATCCAGGTTCGCAAGATAAAGAGGGCTATGTAAGGAGTATACTTTCCTTCATTAGGGAAGCGACAAGTCAATCAGATTTAATTGTATCGTTAAGGTTATGGAATTTAACTCAGGATAATAAAACGAATGCTGAAATCCAGAAAAATAGAGAGTTATTATCTATAATTGAAAATGAATTTGATCTATCTTATCAAATTGAAGAGAAGCTTACACCAGGAAAAGGTATAAAAATTGCAGAACGTGTCTTTATTAATCAAGACTATGAATTCCAGTGGCCAGCATTACATGAAGAAGAGGATGATGGGAAAGGATTCTGTCATGGACTTCGTAATCAAGCGGGTATTTTAGCGAATGGAACAGTTATTCCTTGTTGTTTAGATGGTGAAGGGATTATTAACCTTGGGAATATTAATAATGATTCATTTTCTAACATTATCGAAGGTGAAAGAGCAACAAACATTGTCGATGGATTTTCGAAAAGAGTTGCGGTTGAAGAACTTTGCAGGAAATGTGGATATCGCAAACGGTTTGGGAAGTAAATATGAAATAAGCCCTCATAAAGCGAGGGCTTATTTTTTATACTTGATAAGAATGCTCTAATTTATCAATTAATGAACCAACGTAAGAAACAGCTTTACGGATTGCATCTGGTTTTGACATATCTACTCCGGCATGTTTCATTGTACCACCAGCGATCGATAGCAGGTTGTACTTCCTCTTTAATCATTTGAGCTACTGCAGTGGATGCAGTGTGTGCTGCCTTTTTTGTAGTATTTCTAGTAACGATTTACGGAAAGGTTCAAGTTAATTTAAGAATTAATATACTTTGTCACCATTGAAAATCGAGTTTTTCACGACAACATAATCTACAGTACGAATAGCATCTAATTTTGTTCCACCAGCGTAAGAGATAGAAGATTGAAGATCTTGTTCCATTTCGATTAACGTATCTTCTAAAGAACCTTTATGCTCAACGAACATTTTCTTACCTTCAACGTTTTTCTTCTCACCCTTTTGGAATTCAGAAGCAGAACCGAAGTATTCTTTATAAAGTTTGCCATCTCTTTCAATTGTTTCCCCTGGAGACTCTTCGTGACCAGCGAATAGAGAACCGATCATGACCATAGTTGCCCCAAATCGAATAGATTTAGCTACGTCGCCGTGTGTACGAATACCACCATCAGCGATAATTGGCTTACTTGCAGCTTTTGCACACCAGCGAAGTGCAGCTAGCTGCCAACCACCAGTTCCGAAGCCTGTTTTAATTTTAGTAATACAAACTTTACCAGGTCCAATACCAACTTTTGTTGCATCGGCACCAGCATTTTCTAATTCTCTTACCGCTTCTGGAGTTCCAACGTTTCCAGCGATAACGAAGCTCTCTGGTAAATGTTTTTTAATATGTTGAATCATGTTGATCACAGCATTAGAATGACCGTGTGCGATATCAATCGTGATATATTCAGGTGTCAGTTGCTCAGCAGCTAATTGTTGTACGAATTCATATTCGTCCTCTTTTACACCAACGCTGATAGAAGCGATTAATCCACGTGATTGCATATCTCTAATGAATGAGATTCGTTTCTCTGGTTGGAAACGATGCATGATATAAAAGTAGTTGTTCTCAGCTAAATAAGTTGCAATTCTTTCATCAATAATCGTTTGCATATTTGCAGGTACGACAGGTAATTTAAATTTATGTTTTCCTAAAGTGACAGTTGTATCACATTCAGAGCGGCTATTTACAATACATTTTGCAGGAATTAATTGAATATCTTCATAGTCGAATACGTTTTCCATCATTTACACCCCTAAAATACGAATATTTTATTTTTATTAATCAAAAATGTTCGTCCATAGGATAATTTACATTATTTTTATTAAGAAGTCAAAGGATTTCTTAACATTTTTTTAAAAAGTAGATTTTATATCTAAAAAACAACGTTAAAAACGAATTTAAAACGTTTTTTTATTTTTATTGTTCGTTTATGAAAAAGGTTGAAAAATTAAGATAATTATACAAGGTTGTATGTATTCTTTTTATTTTTTTGGAGTGGATGTAGGATACTATGAAAAGGTTAATGCTAACAATACGAGCAAAAGATGTTATCAAGTAGTTGAACATTATATGAAATGATAAGGTTTATTTCTATATAAAAAGATGAATCTGGCATGATCCACCTTTTTATGTGAGGTTTCAAGTATAATAAGTAGGGTGATAGTAATGTATACAAAAGATAAAAAAGAAAATAATACAAAATAAAATGAGGTTAATATATGAGTAAAAAAAGTTTTTCTGATTATAAACTAAGTACGGAAATCGTAAGGGCACTTACTGGGTTAGGATATAATCATCCAACAGAAGTACAAGGTGAGGTTATTCCAGTTGCATTAGAAAAGAAGGATCTTGTTGTGAAGTCCCAGACTGGAAGTGGAAAAACAGCTTCATTTGGTATTCCACTTTGTGAAATGGTGGAGTGGGAAGAGAATAAACCACAAGCATTAGTTTTAACACCAACGAGAGAGCTTGCGGTACAGGTAAAAGAAGATATTACAAATATAGGTCGATTCAAAAGGATTAAGGCTGCGGCAGTTTATGGGAAATCTCCATTTGCACGTCAAAAATTAGAATTAAAGCAAAAGACACATATTGTAGTTGGTACTCCTGGTCGTGTGTTGGATCATATTGAGAAGGGTACCCTTTCTTTAGAGTGTTTGAAGTATTTAGTTATTGATGAAGCAGATGAGATGCTAAATATGGGCTTTATCGATCAAGTAGAGGCAATTATTGATGAATTACCTACAAAAAGAATGACGATGTTATTTTCAGCAACACTTCCAGAAGATGTTGAGAAATTGTCTCGTACATATATGAATTCACCAATTCATATTGAAATTAAAGCAGCTGGGATTACGACGGATAAAATTGAACATACTCTTTTTGAGGTGATAGAAGACGAGAAGCTTTCACTACTTAAAGATGTAACAACGATTGAGAATCCTGATAGCTGTATTATTTTCTGTCGTACACAAGAAAATGTAGATCATGTATATAGACAATTAAAACGAGCTAACTATCCTTGTGACAAAATACATGGTGGTATGGTACAAGAAGATCGTTTTGAAGTCATGGATGATTTTAGAAAAGGAAAATTCCGTTATTTAGTAGCAACAGATGTAGCTGCGAGAGGAATTGATATTGATAATATTACACATGTTATTAATTATGATATTCCACTTGAAAAAGAAAGCTACGTACATCGTACTGGAAGAACGGGACGAGCTGGAAATAGTGGAAAAGCTATTACATTTATAACACCATATGAAAATAGATTTTTAGAAGAGATTGAGGAGTATATTGGATTTGAAATTCCAAAGGCAATTGGACCTTCAAAAGAAGAAGTTATGAAAGAGAAAGCTGCATTTGAAGAAAAGATACATGCTAAACCAATTATAAAGAAAGATAAAAATGCAGATATCAACAAAGGCATTATGAAGCTGTACTTTAATGGCGGGAAGAAAAAGAAAATTAGGGCGGTAGATTTCGTCGGTACAATTGCTAAAATTAAAGGTGTTACAGCAGAAGATATAGGTATTATTACGATACAAGATAATGTTTCTTACGTTGAAATATTAAATGGAAAAGGACCACTTGTCTTGAAAGTCATGAAGACTACAACGATTAAAGGGAAACAACTAAAAGTTCATGAAGCAATTAAGTAAATAAAAAACTATCCACTTTAATAGGTGGATAGTTTTTTATTTATGATTCTTTTAAATCATCCACTAGTTGCTCCGCTAAACGTCTATACATATTACTCATAGTCACGAAGGATGTTAGTAGTAGAAATTTTTCTAGCTTTGTATCTTCTAAGGAAGAAATCTCATTTACTTCTGTAACACGGTTATTTACGTCTTGTTTAAAGCTTTCGACATTGCTTTCAGTAAGAGCAAGATAATTTTTGTATAACGTATTTAATTCGAATGAATCATCATTTAATAAGGAGTCATTTATAGTTTCTAATGAACTTTTTATGTCGTTAATGGAGAGAGCTCCCTTTAATTGATAAATTAGGCTAATTAAAATCATATGCTCTTTTGAATACTTTTTATTTTTGATAGGGATGAATAGTTTCCCTTTTGCGTAATTATTAATCATCGTTTTTGTTAATACTTTTTCATCATCAGTTCTCGTTGTATCTGCATAAGTATTCTCAAATAGTTGGACAACTTGGTCTACATATAAGTCAACATTTGGAATATCCTCAAGTTTAATGTTTTTTTCTAAATGTAATGTCTTAAGTAATTCATTTATATTTTCCACGTAGAATCCCTCACTTTTATAACTTAGTGGAACTTAATGTTTAATATATCTTTAAATATGGTATTACGAAACAAATGAATTGTAAATGTTGACCTTAAAAAGAAATGTGTATATAATTACATGTAGTTATCAAAACTACATGTAATTATATGAGGGGTGTTATTATGAATACTTATGTAAGGGAACCAGTTAATGCATTTACTCACTTAGGTGGAGCGATATTATCATTTATTGCGTTATTAGCTATGCTTGTGAAAGTTTCTATCAAGATGCCATCATTTGCTGCAATTACAGCTGTTATTTTGTTTGGTATTGGAATGATGGTCCTTTATACGGCGTCAGCTGTATATCATAGTGTTGTGGCCAATGAACGTGTTATATACTTCTTTAGGAAGCTAGATCATTCTATGATTTTTATATTAATTGCAGGTACATATGCACCCTTTTGCTTAATTACATTAAATTCAGCAAGTGGTTTGCTATTATTTTGTTTAGTCTATGCAACTGCGATTTGTGGCATTGTATTTAAAATGTTTTGGTTTAATTGTCCAAGGTGGTTATCGACAGCAATTTATATTACGATGGGTTGGTTAATTGTTTTATTCTTTGCACCGTTAGCTGAGAATTTAAGTACAGGAGGCATTATTTTCTTAGTACTTGGTGGCATTTTTTATACAATTGGTGGATTTATTTATGGAACAAAGCCAAAATGGTTAGAGTTTAAATATATGGGGCATCATGAAATTTTTCATGTTTTTGTATTATTAGGTAGTCTTGCGCATTTTCTAAGTGTATATTGTTACGTAATTTAATAAAAAAACGCCACATAATAAAAATTATGTGGCATTTTTTTATTACCTGATTAGAATCGTATATGTTATAAAATTATTATGGGATAAAATGTAAGTTTCTGTATTCGCATGTTAAACATAGGATAAGAAATATGTGATATACTTTGAGAAGTTTATAATGAATGAAATATGGAGGACTATAATTATGGCAATACTTGTAACAGGTGGAGCAGGATATATTGGTAGTCATACATGTGTAGAATTACTAAATAGCGGTTACGAAGTTATAGTAGTGGATAATCTTTCGAATAGCTCGGTAGAATCTATAAATCGAGTAAAAGAAATAACAGGAAAACAATTTAAGTTTTATAAAGAAGATGTTTTAAATCGCGAAGCGCTTGACGCAATTTTTGAAGAAAATTCAATTGAAGCAGTTATTCATTTTGCAGGATTTAAAGCTGTAGGGGAGTCAGTAGCGATTCCATTAACATATTATCATAACAACATTACAAGCACGTTAGTGCTATGTGAAGTAATGCAGAAACATAATGTAAAGAAGATAATCTTTAGTTCATCTGCAACTGTATATGGTATCCCGGAAACGTCACCGATTACCGAGGAGTTTCCATTAAGTGCAACAAATCCATATGGTCAAACGAAATTAATGATTGAGCAAATTATGCGTGATGTAGCATTTGCAGATGCAGAATGGAGTATCGCATTACTTCGCTATTTCAATCCATTTGGTGCACACGAAAGTGGGCGTATCGGAGAAGATCCAAATGGAATCCCAAATAACTTAATGCCATATGTAACGCAAGTAGCGGTAGGTAAGTTAAAAGAATTAAGCGTATTCGGAAATGACTATCCAACGAAAGATGGAACAGGAGTCCGTGATTACATCCATGTTGTGGACTTAGCAAATGGTCACGTAAAGGCGCTTGAGAAAGTACTGAGTACAACAGGAGTAGATGCTTATAACCTGGGCACAGGCATGGGCTATAGTGTACTAGAGATGGTTGAAGCGTTTGAAAAAGTTTCGGGCAAGAAAGTTCCTTATAAAATTACAGAGCGTCGCCCAGGTGATGTGGCAGTATGTTTTGCTGATGCATCGAAAGCAAAGCGTGAATTAGGCTGGGAGGCAACACGCGGATTAGAAGAAATGTGTGCTGACTCTTGGAAATGGCAATCAAATAATAAAAATGGCTATTTAGAAGTTTAATGATGAATATAAAAAATGACCTTTGCATAAAAGCAAGAGGTCATTTTTTATATTCATTTTCTACTAAGTTTATTAGCGAACCTAGAAAAGAACGTTCGCTGTTTTAAATGATATGATTTTACAATATCTTATGCTAGAAGGTAGTAGAATGAGATAGAGTAATGTATTATTTTATTAATTTTTTATGGGAATTGAAAGCGTATTATTGAAATGTATTCCAACACTTGTATCATTGCTAGAGTCCGTTTATAATCAAGGAATCCTAGTTCAAGTTTTGATAGGATTATTTATTATTGAAAGCGTTTTAAGTTCACTCCTTTTTTGAGGTAGGAGGTCTGACTTATTTAGATAAAAAATTATGTATGTAGTTTTAAATGGGAAGAAAAATAATATAAGTATCATTTTATAGTGTGGGGAGGTTAAAAGTGTGAAAGGTAAAGATTTTCACACGAATATATATGGGTTATGTAGGATTATTACTTTCAGGGGCAGCTTTATTTTTAAATAGTCTTGTTATATTAGGGAAAGCAGAGATGAAAAGTGCGGGTGTTTTTAATTTATTTGTGGGTGCACTACAAATTATTATTCCGTTTTATTTGATTATGATTTCTGACCAAAGCAATTGGACAGTGTATTCATATGCGGCTACTTTCTTATTTGGATTAACTTATTTATATGTAGGTGTTACTTTTATAAAAGGAATGGATAGTAGTGGCCTAGGATGGTTTTGTATTTGGGTAGCAATTATTGCCTTATTCTATATGGTTGTTTCATTTGTTCAATTCCATGATGTTGTTAATGCGTTAACGTGGTTTATGTGGGCATTACTTTGGTATTTATTCTTTGTATTAAATACACAAAAGAAGAACATTAATCAATATCTTGGAAGGATTGCCTTCGTACAATCATGGGTAACATTGACTTTACCTTCACTCTTTTATTTTATGGGAGTGTGGGGAGAGGGATTCGTATATGAATTATGGGTTTATGTATCTGTAATTTCTATTTTATACTTCTGTTATTGTATTTATAAATATCGAGTACGTTAATATATTATCTGTATAAAGGCATGGAATCGTTAAACGAATTCCATGCTTTTTATATGTTAGCACTTATAATAGAGAGGTAGTATTTTACAATTTGCTAAAGTGGGGATGATGAAGTTGAAAAAAGTATTGGTGCTAGGGGGAACAAGATTTTTTGGTAAACATTTAGTACAAGCACTTTTGCAAGAGGGGCACGATGTAACGATTGCGACGAGGGGAGTTACTGAAGATTCTTTTGGTAGCGCAGTAAAAAGAATAATTATTGATAGAGAAGATGGAAAGCTACTAGAAAAGCGTCTAGAAGGAAAAAGTTATGATATTGTATACGATAATTTATGCTATAGCTCGAATGCAGCGAAGATAATATGTGAAGTGTTACGAGGGAAAACGAAGAAATATGTTATGACATCTTCAATGGCCGTCTATGAACCTGCCCTAAGCTTATCAGAAGAAGACTTTAATCCGTACGATTATGCAATCGCGTATGGAGATAGGAATGACTTCAATTATGGTGAAGGAAAGAGATTAGCTGAAGCCGTTGTATTTCAACAAGCAACATTCCCAGTTGTTGCAGTTCGTTTTCCAGTTGTTATTGGAGAAAACGATTATACGAAAAGGTTACAATTTTACGTTGAATGTATTGTGAACCAAAAACCTATCGTTGTGGATCATGTAGATGGAACTTTGTCATTTATACATGAAAAAGAGGCAGGAGAGTTTCTAGCTTGGTGCGGAATGGAAAATGTGAAAGGGCCAATTAACGCCTGTAGTAACGGGGTAGTTTCTACGGAAGAAATTATTCATTTCATAGAAGAGAAGACAGGAATAAAAGCACTCATTCAGAAAGCTGGGGAAAATATAGCTCCTTATAATGAGGTAACTAACTGTACATTACATAATGGAAAGGCTCGTGAATTCGGATTTTTGTTCCGAGAGCTGAAACTAGAAATGAAAAATGTTTTAAAACATTATATAAATACAATGAAGTAATCATAAATCCCCCGGTGGCAATCCGGGGGATTCTGGAGGATTTCGACAATACTGATTTTACATTACCAAATTTACCTTATACGTACGACTAATGTTTTTGTGATTGAATTGCTTGTAAATACTTCTCGTTTACTTGGTCCCAGTTTACTGTATGCCACCAGTTGGTAACAAACTCTGGGCGCCTATTTTGATACTTTAAATAATAAGCATGTTCCCATACATCAATTACGAGTAAGGGGATTTTCCCTTCTTGCAAAGGCGTATCTTGATTTGGTGTACTCATAACAGAGAGTTCCTCACCGTCAAGAACAAGCCATCCATAGCCACTTCCAAAACGACTAATAGCTGCTTTGGAAAGTTGATCTTTTAAGTTGTCAAAGGTATTGAAATAATAATCAATTACTTTTGCAACGTCTCCATTAGGCTCACCGCCACCTCGTGGGCTCATCACTTCCCAAAAAAGACTATGACAATAGTGACCGCCACCGTTATTTCGTACAGCTGTAACAATTTCCTTCGGTAAAGTATCTAAATTACATAGCAATTCTTCTAAAGATTTATTATGTAATTCAGTATAATTTTCTAAAGTAGCATTTAAATTGTTTACGTATGTCGCATGGTGCTTTCCATGATGAATGGAAAGTGTATTGCTATCAATATGTGGCTCTAGTTCATCATAGTCATATGAAAGCTTTGGCAATTGAAATGAAGACATAACATTACCTCCTTTCCACTTAAAAAGTTGGTCTAGGTAAAAATACTTTACCTGAGTCAAAAATACACCCATTTTCCATATAAGTCAATAGTAAGTCCATTAATTTTCTGAAAAATATTACAATAAAAGTAACACTCTCACTTTCATTTGTGACTCCTATCCTTTTTGCTTATACTGTAAAGTAGCAGGGTTTTGTTGAAATAGAAGGAGATTGTTTATGAGTAAAACGAAACAATTAATAGAGGAAGCAAGTAATTTTATTACGATTTGTTATAAGGAGCTTCATAAAGAACAATTGATAGAAGAACGTATAAAAGAAATTCAAATTGAGATAGAGAAGACAGGGACATATGAGCATACATTTGAAGAACTTGTTCATGGTTCACGAATGGCATGGCGTAACAGTAATAGATGTATTGGAAGACTATTTTGGAGTAAGATGCACATATTAGATGCGCGCGAAGTAAATGATGAAGAGGGTGTATATAATGCATTAATTCATCATATTAAATATGCAACGAACGACGGGAAAGTTAAACCAACCATTACGATTTTTAAGCAATATCAAGGTGAAGAAAATAATATAAGAATTTATAATCACCAATTGATTCGATATGCAGGATATAAAACAGAAACGGGAGTGATTGGTGATTCTCATTCCGCTACATTTACGGACTTTTGTCAGGGGCTTGGTTGGCAAGGAGAAGGTACGAATTTCGATGTATTGCCACTTGTGTTCTCTATAAACGGGAATGCGCCTACATATAAAGAAATTCCGAGAGAAGAAGTAAAAGAAGTGCCAATTGAACACCCAGAATACCCTATTTCATCACTTGGAGTAAAATGGTATGGTGTTCCAATGATTTCAGATATGCGTTTAGAAATTGGCGGTATTTCTTATACAGCCGCTCCGTTCAATGGATGGTATATGGGAACAGAAATTGGGGCGCGCAACTTAGCAGATCATGATCGTTATAATTTACTTCCGGCTGTTGCGGAGATGATGGATTTAGATACATCGAGAAACGGTACCTTATGGAAAGATAAGGCGCTAATTGAGTTGAATATTGCCGTACTACACTCCTTTAAAAAACAAGGAGTTAGTATTGTTGATCACCATACTGCTGCACAACAATTTCAGCAATTTGAGAAGCAAGAAGCTGCTTGTGGTCGTGTTGTAACAGGTAATTGGGTATGGCTTATTCCGCCATTATCTCCAGCTACCACTCACATTTATCATAAACCGTATCCGAATGAAATTTTGAAGCCAAATTTCTTTCATAAATAATATTTAGTGTAGGTTTTTTCTGTGAAATATAATTTTTTTAATTACTGTTATGTAGCAAATGGAAGCCTTTACTCTCGGTTATTTTTGGAAGAGGCTTTTTGAACCAAGGAGTACCTTATGTTATAATCAAATTTCTGTTTCGAAGACCTTATAGAAATATAAGGTCTTTTGTTTTGCTTTTTTATGTAAGAGGAAGAGAATTTTTCTTTTTAATAAGGGATTTGGCATATTTTTAGGGACAACATAAGTATGTGGGAAGTCGATAAAATGTTATGCATATATAATTATTGTGTTTTGGTTTTAAACAATAAAACATAATAAAGTTGTTTTTTTAGATTGCTGAGGAAGGAGGAAGTGTAAATGAGGATGAAGAGTCGAAAAACTGATTGGCCTGTATTTATTATTAGTGGTGGTTCACTTTTATTATTTGTAATTGCAGTTTTTTTGAACAAGGATTATGTAGAGAGTGCGATTAATAAAAGTTTCGCTTTTTCAATTAAATATTTCGGTGCCTTCTGGCAAGTTTTATTATTAGGTACATTTATTGTTGCGATGTGTATGGCGTTCTCCAAATATGGGAGAGTTAAGCTTGGAGGATTAGAAAAACCTGAGATTAGTACGGCAAAATGGCTTGCTATTATTATGTCTACATTACTTGCCGGAGGTGGCGTTTTTTGGGCAGCAGCAGAGCCAATGTATCATTTGATGACGGTGCCACCAATACATGATGGTATATCTGCTGGAACGAAAGAAGCAGTCATGCCTGCTTTAGCACAAAGTTATATGCATTGGGGATTTTTAGCATGGACGATTTTAGGTACAATTAGTGCGGTAGTTATGATGTATGGACATTATCATAAAGATATGCCGCTAAAACCTCGAACGCTCTTATATCCTATTTTTGGGGAAAAATTAAGAAAGAGCCTGCTTGGAACGATAATTGATGCAGCTGCAATTATTGCAGTAGCTGCAGGTACAATTGGCCCAATTGGATTTTTAGGTTTACAAGCAAGTTATGGATTACAAGAATTATTTGGAATTTCTGATGTGTTTACTACTCAATTAGCAATTATTGTTTGTGTGGTGGCCGTGTCTACCATATCGGCAGTAACAGGTATTGATAAAGGGATTCAAATTATAAGTAATTTAAATGTTAGATTAGCAATTGTATTAATGGCATTCATATTACTATTTGGGCCAGGTGGATTTATTATTGATTCGTTTGTTTCTTCGTTTGGATTTTATGTAAATGAATTTATACCGATGAGCACATATCGTGGTGATGCAAGTTGGTTAGGATCTTGGACAATCTTTTTCTGGGGATGGTTTATTGGATACGGACCAATGATGGCAATTTTAGTGAGTCGAATTTCAAGAGGGAGAACGATTCGAGAAATCATCGTTGCAATTGGAATTATCGCACCTATTATTACAACGTTTTGGTTTACTATATTAGGTGGATCAGGCGTGTTTTATGAGTTGATGAATCCTGGGTCTATCTCGGACGCATTAAGTGAATCTGGTATGCCGGCAGCTATGATTGCAATTACAGGACAATTGCCACTTTCTAATATTATTGGACCAGCATTTCTTTTATTAACAATTTTATTTGTAGTGACAACAGGGGATTCAATGGCGTATTCCATTTCAATGGCAGTGACTGGAGACGGAGATCCTAGAATTAGTTTGCGAATTTTTTGGTCGCTTATTATGGGCGCAGTTGCAGCAATTCTTTTATATATGGGTGAAGGAAGTATTAATGCGCTACAATCGTTTATCGTGGTGACGGCAGTTCCGGTATCAATTTTGTTATCCCCAATGCTATGGTTAGCGCCTAAAGTTGCGGGAGAATTAGCATTAAAACAAGGTATTGTAAAAGAAGAAGATAAAACTGCATTCTTATTTCAGAAGGCTAGTAAATCAAAATAAATAAAAACGTAAAAGAGGAAGCATCTTAAATGAGATGCTTCCTCTTTTACGTTTAATCTAATACTTTTCCCTTTGTTTCTGGTACACATAGTAGCATTGTAATTAACCCGATTGGGTAGATGATAAAAATCAAGGACAATGCTCCAAGTAGGTTGCCACCTGTAGCGAGTAAGCCAATAATAACAGGCCCAAATCCAGCTAACCCACGTCCTGTACCGAAAATAAAGTTTTCAGCGGTAGAGCGAGCTTCAGCAGGATAGTTTTCAGCTAAAATTGCCCCAAATCCTCCCATCATTCCATTTGCAAAGAATCCAAGCAATGCACTTCCCCATAATAATAATGTTGAATCTGTGAATAAGAAGAAGTAAATGAGACAGTATACTGTACCGCCAATATAATAGATTGCAAAAGTTTTACGGCGACCAATTTTATCAGCTAGAATACCAAAGATTGCAATTCCAATTAGCATACCGATGGTAGAAATGAACATCCAGCCACTTGCTTTTGCTAATGTATAGTTATATTTATTTGCTAAAATAGTGGGCATCCATGTGAAGATTCCATAATATCCGAAGTTTTGGATAAACGACATAATAATGAGACCGATTGTTGTAATTGTTACTTTTTTATTGGCAAATAACTTTCGAAGTGGGAATTTTTTTATATGTTTTAGTTGTTCTGCTTCAGTAGTTGTTAATTTACCTGTAGCTTCTTTTTGCAACAGTTCCTTTTTGTAGCGTTGTTTTTGCTCCCATATTTTCGGTTCACTTAAACTTTTACGGACATAGACAGCTAGTAAAGCTGGAATTAATCCAAATAAGAAAACGGCTCTCCATCCAAAGTGCGGGACAATAAATGCTGGAAGGAGTGAAGCAACCAGTACACCAAATTGCCATCCAAGTGCAACAACAGATGTCGCTTTAGCGCGCATTTCTTTAGACCATGTTTCTGTTACAATGGCCATTCCGATTCCGAATTCACCACCAACACCCATTCCAACTAAAAAGCGCAGAATTAATAATTGCCAGTAGTCTGTTGCGAAATAAATGAGTGCGGTTGCTAGTGAAAACAGTAAGATTGTGAAGGCCATTGTACGAATACGGCCAAATAAATCAGCAATAAATCCAAATAAATAAGAACCAATTAACATCCCTATTGTGGTAGCTAATGTTAAGTTTCCACCTTCAACAGGACTTAAGTGAAACTCTTTTAAAATATAGACAAGTACGAAAGATAATAGCAACATATCTAAACCTTCTGCTGCATATCCTAGCGCAGAACCAAATAATGTTTTATATCTTTTCGCTTTCGTCTCCTCTGTTATTTGTTGTACATCAGTAGTGACGTTCATTATTACTCCTCCTTATTTTCTACAGTCGCTATGGAAGAATAACAAAAGGCCTTCTCACCTGATATGATGAGAAGGCCAAAAAAGCATACGTATCCCCCAAAAAGAACATACGTATATTATATTCCGACTTCCTTCTCAACCTCACGGGGTTGGGTTAAAGGACTGTATTATATTACTTTATTTTTAGCACTCTTCTATTGTATTGTCAAATAAAGAGGAAGTTATTATGTGTAAAATATTTCAAAAAATATTTCGTTCTTCTTGACGCCGACTTCATTATTTTCCCATAATAAAACTAACTAAATAAAAAGGAATGAATCAAAGATGCTAAATTTAGTACTCATGATGATTGAACGAGTCGGACTTATAGTTATTTTAGGATTTTTACTCTCTCATATTAAAACTTTCAGACGCCTCCTTCATAAACAGGATGGCTATGTAGATAAGCTGAAGCTTATTTGTATTTTTTCGGTATTTACAATTGTAAGCAATTACACTGGGATTGAAATAGCAGGAAATACGATTATGAATGAAAATTGGTTACAAGGTGTTTCTTCGTCAAGTACAATTGCGAATACGCGTATTATGGGTGTCGGTATTAGCGGCTTACTTGGTGGCCCTATCGTAGGGGTTGGAGTAGGATTTATTGCTGGTATTCATCGTTATATGCTTGGTGGTACGACAGCGCTAAGCTGCGCAATCTCTTCTATTTTAGCTGGGATTATAACTGGTTGTATCGGATATATTTTCAAAAAATATAATCGTACAATTACTCCTAAGTTTTCAGCAGTTTTAAGTGTTTTTATCGTATCTTTAGAAATGCTAATGATTTTATTAATTATAGAGGATGGAATTAGCGTTGTGAAAACAATAGCGATACCAATGATTCTTGTAAATAGTTTTGGAAGTTTTATTTTACTTTCTATGATACAAGCTATTTTGCGTCAGGAGGAGAATGCAAAGGCACTTCAGACTCATAAAGTATTACGTATTGCAGATAAAACGTTACCGTATTTCCGCCAAGGCTTAACAGAAGAATCATGTAAGCATGTGGCACAAATTATTCACCGTTTTACAGGAACAGATGCGGTATCCTTAACAGATACAGAGAAAATATTAGCTCATGTTGGATTAGCATCAGATCACCATATTCCTTCACATAGTTTAATAACCGGTTTGTCGAAAGAAGTGTTAAACACAGGGAAAATAATGAAAGCGAAATCACGTGAGGTTATTAATTGTCAACATGAAGGCTGCCCTTTGCAAGCGGCGATTGTAATTCCACTAACTTCGCATGGAAATACGATAGGGACATTAAAACTCTATTTCAAAAATCCTAACCAGTTAAGTCGTGTGGAAGAGGAATTAGCAGAAGGGTTAGCAAAAATATTCTCCACGCAGTTAGAGTTAGGAGAAGCTGAGTTGCAAAGTAAATTACTTCAAGATGCGGAGATAAAAGCATTACAAGCGCAAATTAACCCGCACTTTTTATTTAATGCGATTAATACAGTATCAGCTTTATGCCGAACAGATGTAGAAAAAGCAAGGAAGTTATTATTACAGCTTAGCGTATATTTCCGTTGTAATTTGCAAGGGGCACGTCAGTTATTGATTCCACTAGAACAAGAATTAAACCATGTACAGGCATACTTATCCCTAGAACAAGCAAGGTTCCCAAATAAGTATGAGGTAAAGATGTATATTCAGGATGAGCTAAAGACAACTTTAGTACCACCATTTGTTCTTCAACTATTGGTTGAAAATGCATTGCGACATGCTTTTCCGAAGAAGCAACCAGTATGCGAAGTGGAAGTGCATGTTTTTGAAAAAGAGGGTATGGTTCACTTTGAAGTAAAAGATAATGGACAGGGAATTGAGGAAGAACGTTTAGAACAATTAGGAAAGATGGTAGTTTCGTCAAAGAAAGGGACTGGAACAGCTTTATATAATATTAATGAACGTCTTATTGGATTATTTGGAAAAGAAACGATGCTTCATATCGAAAGTGAATTAAATGAGGGGACAGAGATTACTTTTGTTATTCCAAAAAAAGTAGGGGAGGAAGAGCAGATTGTTAAAAGTACTAGTAGTTGACGATGAAATGTTAGCACGTGATGAACTAAAGTATTTATTAGAGAGAACGAAAGAAGTTGAGATAATTGGTGAGGCTGATTGTGTGGAAGACGCATTAGAAGAACTAATGCAAAGTAGACCAGATATTGTGTTTTTAGATATTCAATTATCCGATGATAACGGATTTGAAATCGCGAATATATTAAAGAAGATGAAAAATCCACCTGCAATTGTATTTGCTACTGCCTATGATCAATATGCGCTGCAAGCATTTGAAGTAGATGCGTTAGACTACATTTTAAAACCATTTGATGAAGAGCGTATTGTGCAGACATTAAAGAAGTATAAAAAACAAAAACAAGCGCAAATAGAAACGAAGCACGAAATAAAGGGGACAGATGTAACAGCAGAGATGCATAAATTAGCATTACCAATTGAAGAATCAATCGTACTTGTGAATATTGAAGATATTATATATGTAGGGCTTGTAGATGGGAAAGTCACAGTAAAAACAATGAGGGAAACGTATGTAACACATGATACACTTGTAATTTTAGAGAAGAAGTTACCACAAGCAAGCTTCATGCGCGTACACCGTAGCTTTATTGCGAATATTAATCATATTACTGAAATTCAGCCATGGTTTAATTCTACTTATAATTTAATCATGAAAGAAGGATCGAAAGTACCTGTTAGCCGTACATATGCAAAAGAACTCAAGAAGCTGCTTCGTATTTAAGAAGCAGCTTTTGTATTTCATCCTTTTATATTTGTAACTGATTCTGTATATTTGACGTTCTGTTATGTAAACGCTTACTTATACGTTTGTATCCTATACAATAAAGGTACCAAATCGAAAGAGGTGGCCAAAATGAGTACGAAAAAAGTATATAGTTTCTTATCACAAGCATTCATATTCTCAGCTATTATGTTAATTTCTAATATTATTGCAACACATTTACCAATTCCAATGCCTTCATCGGTAATCGGGTTAGTTATTTTATTTAGTCTATTATGTTTAAAAGTTATTAAATTGGAGCAAGTTGAATCACTCGGAACAGCTTTAACAGGTATTATTGGATTCTTATTCGTCCCATCAGGTATTTCAGTTATTAATTCTCTTGGTGTAATGGGGCAATACTTTGTACAAATTTTAACTGTAATTGTTGTAGCAACAGTTATTTTACTCGCTGTAACAGGGTTATTTGCACAATTTATTTTAGGAAAAGATGAAAAAGAAACAGAAGATACAAAAGAATTGAAAGTAGTAAATAAAGGACGCAAGCACGGAAAGGTTGCGTAACCATTGCATTTATATATTGTTAGGAGGTAATGAACATGGCAAGCACAATGACTCCATATTTCGGAATCGTCGTTTCATTAATCGCATACGGAATCGGAACATTATTATTCAAGCATTCAAAAGGGTTCTTCCTATTTACGCCATTATTCGTAGCGATGGTATTAGGGATTGTCTTTCTAAAGGTAGGTAACTTTACTTTTGAAGAATATAATACTGGCGGAAAAATGATTAGTTTCTTCTTAGAGCCAGCAACCATTGCATTTGCTATCCCACTCTATAAACAAGTTGATAAGTTGAAAAAATATTGGTGGCAAATTTTATCAGCTATCGTGGTTGGATCTATTTGCTCAGTAATTGTCGTGTTCATTGTTGCAAAAGCAATCGGTTTAGATACAGCAGTAATGAATTCAATGCTACCACAAGCAGCAACAACAGCAATTGCGTTACCAATTTCAGAAAGTATTGGTGGTATTCCAGCAATTACATCGTTTGCAGTTATTTTCAACGCAGTTATCGTATACGCATTAGGAGCATTATTCTTAAAAACATTTAGAGTGAAACATCCGATTGCAAAAGGTTTAGCGCTTGGAACAGCGGGTCATGCATTAGGAGTTGCGGTAGGAATTGAAATGGGTGAGGTAGAGGCAGCAATGGCAAGTATTGCTGTAACGGTAGTTGGGGTTGTAACAGTAGTTGTCATCCCAATGTTCATACCATTCATTGGATAGTAAAACTTACTTAAAAAACAAGAAAAGCAAGCTATTTGTAGGACAGATTTCTACTGATAGCTTGCTTTTTATGTTACAGTAGTGGTAAGACCTATTTAAAAAAATGTAAGTTTCCTTAAATCTTCATTAATACTATGTAGAATACGTTTTGAATTAGGTCATTGTATTGTAAAATAAGAAGTAAGCTACTGTATACCTGTTAAGGTAGGCATATAATGAGTTTATAAAAATCTTAATATGAATGAATAATTAAAAGTAGAAAAGAGAGAGAAATCTACTTAGTAACGTTTTAGTTTATAGGACAGGAGAGAGTATTCGTCGATTATGCAAATAAAAAACCTGTTTCAAAGTAAAGGATTTCAGAGGTTACTCGTATTAGTAATACTTGCTCTCGTGTTATACGGGCTGCAAAGTATGTTGAATTTAATATTAATTACGTTTATTCTCACGTATTTAATGGATCGATTCCAAAAGTTTATTTCCCGCAAATTAGATCATTTCATGCCTATTAATCGAAAAATTATTATAGCATTTCTATATGTAATGTTAATTGGTGGAATTGCTATTACGCTATTTAAATATTTACCAGTATTGACGATACAAATTTCACAACTGATTTACCAATTCAATGTATTTTTAAGAAACCCACCAGATAGTGAACTAATTAAGTATGCAGTTAATGCTGTCAATCATATGGAGCTTTCTAAATATGTAGGACAAGGCGTAGACATTTTGTATAAATCGATTACGAATGTTGGTAAATTTGGCCTTCAGGTTTTACTTTCTTTAATTTTGAGTTTGTTTTTCTTATTAGAAAAATCTCGTATTGTTGGTTTTACTGCAAAGTTTAAAGAAAGCAGGCTTGCAATTTTCTATACTGAAATTGAGTACTTCGGAAAGAAATTTGCACGTTCATTTGGAAAGGTAATCGAAGCACAATTTTTAATTGCTGTTGTTAACTGTGTTCTTTCAGTTATCGCATTATGGATATTAGGATTCCCGCAATTATTAGGTTTAGCATTAATGATTTTCTTGCTTGGATTAATTCCAGTAGCGGGGGTTATCATTTCGTTATTCCCACTTTGTATGATTGCTTACAATATTGGCGGTATTATGTACGTTGTTTATATTTTAGTTATCGTAACAGTGATTCATGCGCTTGAAAGTTACGTATTAAATCCGAAGTTTATGTCGCAAAAAACAAATTTACCGATTTTCTATACTTTTATGGTATTAATTTTCTCAGAGCACTTCTTAGGTGTATGGGGACTGATTATCGGTATTCCAATCTTCATTTTCTTACTAGATGTTTTAGACGTGACAAGTGATGAAATGGAGAAGGATGTTGGAAAAAATAAAGTGAAGTAAGAAAAAGCATCGATGTTCGATGCTTTTTCTTTTATAACATGATGTTCCTTATGCCATACTGTAAGAAGAACATAGAATAGGGGTGAAAGAATGGCTGTAAATGAAAAGGTAGAGTTAGCTACATTTGCTGGAGGGTGTTTCTGGTGTATGGTTTCTCCATTTGAAGAGATGGAGGGCATTATACAGGTTATTTCAGGTTATACAGGCGGTCATAAAGAGGACCCAACGTATAAAGAAGTGTGCTCAGAAACAACAGGACATTATGAAGCGGTACAAATTACATTTGATGCAAATAAAATGTCGTATGAGGAATTGTTAAATATATATTGGAGACAAATTGATCCGACCGATATTGGAGGACAATTCCACGACCGCGGACAGTCTTATGAAACAGTGATTTTTTATCATAATGAAGAACAACGTAAAAAAGCAGAAGCCTCAAAAGAAGAACTTGAGCAGAGTGGGCGCTTTTCAAAACCAATTGCGACAAAAATACTACCAGCAGCTACATTTTATCCAGCTGAAGAATATCACCAAGGATATCATAAGAAAAACACATTCCGCTATGAGTTATATCGTAAAGGCTCAGGACGAGATGCTTTTATTAAGCAACATTGGCCAAAGGATAATGCTCATTTAAAAGAAAAACTCAATGAGATGCAGTTTTATGTAACGCAGGAAAATGGTACAGAACCACCATTTCGAAATGAGTATTGGAACCATAAAGAGGAAGGTCTTTATGTAGACATCGTTTCAGGTGAGCCGCTATTTACTTCTCTAGACAAATTTGATAGTGGATGTGGATGGCCTAGTTTTACAAAACCAGTTATGCCAGCAAGTGTGAAAGAAAAGATGGATGTGAGTCATAATATGACACGTACAGAAGTGAGAAGTAAAGAAGGAGACTCACATCTTGGGCACGTATTTCCAGACGGTCCAGGACCAAATGGCCTTCGTTACTGTATTAATTCCGCAGCTCTTCGATTTATTCCAAAAGAGGAATTAGAGAAAGAAGGCTATGGTGATTTCCTAATCTTGTTTGGAAATAAAAAATAACCTCGCAGTTAGCGAGGTTATTTTTTGTTATTTTGTTTTTTTCTTTTTAAATTTGCTTAATACTTCATAAACGATTGGAACAATAAGAAGTGTTAATAACGTTGAACTTGTTAATCCACCAATTACCGTTACACCAAGTCCTTTAGAAATTAAACCACTACCTTCAAATCCTAATGCAAGCGGGATAAGAGCACCGATTGTTGCAATTGCAGTCATTAAAATTGGACGAAGGCGTGTTGCACCAGCTTCTAATAAAGCTTCACGTGTTGATAGTCCTTCATTTTCTTTATGAATAACGCGGTCGATAAGCACGATTGCGTTTGTTACAACGATACCGATTAACATAAGCGCACCAATCATTGCAGACACACTTAATGTTTCACCGGAGATTAATAAGGCAACAAGAGCTCCGATAATTGTAAATGGTAGCGAGAATAAAATTGCGAATGGTGCAAGGGCACCGCCAAATGTAACGACAAGAACGAAGTATACAATGGCAATCGCAGCTAACATCGCTAAGCCAAGTTGCTTAAATGATTCTTCAATATCTTTTGTAACGCCGCCCATAGAAACATCTACGCCAGAAGGAAGATCCATTTTATCTACTTCTTTTTGAACAGCGGCAGATGCTTTTGAAACGTCATCAGATGTTAGTTTTGCACTTACTTCTGCATAAACACGGCCATCGCGGTGTTTCACTGTATTCGAAGTTTCACCTTCTTTTACAGTCATAACATCTTTCACAGCCACTTCATTACCAAGTGGTGTTGTAATTTTACGATTTGTTAAGTCATCGATTGTTTCATAATTTTGTTTTTCAGCTTCTACATATACGTTGATATCTTTACCGTCTTTTTTAATTGTTGTCAGAACAGGGCGATCATGTTGATTAGAAAGTCCCATTCCAATTTGAGCAGCCGTTAAGCCCATTTTACTCAGCTTTTCTTGATCTGCGACTAAAGTGTACTCTGCATATGTTTTTGCAATACTAGAATCTATATCTTTTAAGTCTTTATTTTTCTTCATGATATTTTGAATATTTTTTACAACAGGCTTAATGTCTTCTGAGCTATCTCCGTAAACGTATAGTTTAATTTCGTTACTACCGCCACTTGCTCCGAAGTCTTGGTTTTTCCATTCACCTTTGCCAGACATCTTCTGTAAATCTTTAACGACTTGTTCTTTCTCTTTTTCAAAGTTTTTCGTGTCGTTATCATATTGCACGAAGAACATTGCTTGGTTTGATTGACCAGGACTCATTGGGTTTTCGCCACCTAATGAGAATTGAATTGTTTTGACGTCTTTATTATTTTGGAAGTGCTTCTCAGCTTTTGTTGCAATTTTTTCAACGTCTTCTAACGTTTGACCTGGTTCAGGGTTGTATGTTGCGATAATCATTTTTTCTTCTTCAGAAGGTAAGAAACTTACACCGATAACTGGTACAAGTGCAAGACTACCAACTAATAGAAGGACAGCGATACTTGATGTAATAATTTTGTGATTTAAAGCCCATGCAAGTATGCGTTTATACCCATTTGCTAATTTACTTGGTTTTTCTTCATGATGTACTTCTTTTTCCCTCATGCTCTCTTTCTTAAATAAGGAATGAGCTAGCATCGGTACGATTGTAACTGCTACTAGTAATGATGCTAATAAAGCGAAGACGATAGTTAAGGCGAATGGTAAGAACATTTCACCAATCATACCTTTTACTAGTCCAAGTGGTAAAAATACAGCAATTGTTACGATGGTAGAAGACATAATTGGGATAAACATTTCTTTCGTAGCTTCACGAATTAAATCTTTTCCGCGCAATTTCTCTTCTGATAACGACATACGTCGGTAAATATTTTCAATAACAACAATTGAGTCATCGACAACGCGGCCTATAGCAACGGTCATTGCTCCAAGTGTCATAATGTTAAGCGTAATATCCATTTGCTTTATGACTAAAACAGCAATTAATAAAGAAAGTGGTATTGAAACGACAGAGATTAACGTTGTTCGAATATTTCGTAGGAACAGCATAATAATAACGATCGCAAAGATAGCACCGAAAATTGCTTTGCTCAGCATTGTTTCTACTGATTTTTCAATAGGTGCACCTTGATCGAATGTTGAAATAATCTCTAAGTCTTTATACTTTTTCTCAAGTTCTTTTACTTTATCTTTTACTGCATTTACAACATCAACTGTATTTGCATCAGAGGCCTTCACAATTTGAATTCCAATTGCTTCTTTTCCATTTGTTCGAGAAATGGATTCTGCTTTCCCAACTTCTTTAATGTCAGCAATTTCATCTAATGTAACTGTTGGAATCCCGTTCATAGCGGCTGGATTCATTTGTGGCGTTTGCGCACCAGCGCCAGCATTTTGACTACCTTGACCGTTAGGTGAGGAAGGTATAGCTGGGATTTTAAGTTCTTTTAATGCTTTAATCGTTGTAATATTGCCATCTACAACAACTGATTTTTCCGTTTCTTTAAATGTGTATAAGCCAAGTGGTAAAGATACATCCGATCCTTTAATCACATTTTTTACAGTATCTTCACTTAGTCCTAGTTCTTTCATTTTATCTTTCTTGAAGACAAGCTGTACTTCATCTACTTGTTGACCAGCAATTTGAACAGATGCAACACCATCAAGTCCTTTTAATCCCGGTACAACATTTTTTTCTACATTTTCAGTTAAAGTAGCTAAAGATTCATTCTTGCTTGCTACGCTTAACGAAATAACGGGAAAAGCATTGAAGTTTACTCGTGAAACTTTAGGATCTTTAACACCTTCTGGGAGTTTTACATTTGTGAGAGCTTCTTTAATTTCTGTTTCTGCTTTTTCCATATTTTTGTCAAAATCGTATTCTACTTGAATAGAAGATGCGTTTTGAAAAGATGATGAACTCACAACGTTAACACCGCTTAAATTTTGTAGTTGTTCTTCCATCGGCTTTGAAACTTTATCAGCTACTTCTTCTGGTGTAGCACCAGGATAGACCGTAGTTACTGTCACAATCGGTGTTGTAATATCAGGAATTGTTTCCAGCTTCATATTGAGTCCAGAGTAGATCCCCGCAATAGTAACAATAATGGTTAGTAGCCAAACTGCGAACTTATTTTTTAACGAGAAATTGATGATTTTGTTCATGTTTGCGCTCCCTTTGTATTATATTGACCAACTGGTCAGTCTAATACATAATATAACTGACCGTTCGGTCAATCGTCAATAAAAAGGGATGGTATAATACATTTATAATAAGATGCGAGATTAAATTTAGGAGAGAAGATATGAAAGAAAAAGAGCGTTTAATTATAGAATCGGCTATGAAGTTATTTGCTACTAAGGGTGTAAATGCGACATCAGTGCAGGAAATTGTGACAGCTAGTGGTATATCTAAGGGAGCTTTTTACTTATATTTTAAATCGAAAGATGAGCTTTTATTAGCGACACTTCGATATTATTATGACAAAATCCAAAAGAAAATGCTGGATATTGAACAAGAGCCTTTATTACCACGTGAAAAATTTGAAAAGCAATTATACTTTCAGTTTACTGATGTGCAAAAACATAAAGAGTTTATTATTATGCATGCAAGAGAAAATGCCATTCCGTTTAATAAAGAAGTGGAAGAATTTATGATGCGGATGAAGTTAGAGTCTCATGCATTTTATCGGAATAGTTTATTGTCCATTTATGGTGAAAAGGTTATGCCATATTTATTGGATTTAGTAATTATGGTAGAAGGTATATGCCATGGTTATTTACAATTGATTATTTTAAATGAACCAAAAATTGATTTCATTCATGTTGCCTCATTTATTTTAAAAAGAGTAGACGATTTAGTAGAAGGGCTTCTAGAATCTTCGGAAGGGCCTGTTTTAAATGAAGCAAAAATGGGAGAATTTTTTTGTAGCTCAGAGCTTATTAAAGAACAAGTAAAAGAGCATTTTTTAAATGAAATTATTATATTAAAACGAACATTAGCAGACCAACTAGAAAATGATGAGGTTTTAGTTACTTTAGATGTTTTAGAATCCGAAATGAGAGTGCCAAATCCAAGGATTCCAGTTATTCGAGGGATGTTAGCGAATTTAGAAGCGTATAATGATTTGAAGGATTTTAGATTGAGGTTAGCTCGATATTACTATATAAATTGAGACTTTAATCAGTGGGATTTCATTCCCACTGATTAAAGTTGAAAATAGTATTTATTTTACATTTTGAAATTTATACATGTCACCATAAACGTTGGTGTCGTTGTATATAAACAATACAATATCTGCATTTTGTTCTTCTAGTTGCTGTTTCACACTTTTTCCTTGCGTGTAACGAGGGTCAATAAAAGTTGTTTTAGCAAAATTACGTGCGAATAAAGGATATGTAGCATCAGCATACGAATCTTTTAAGATAACAAGGTGTAAATCATTGTCTGCCTTTGTATTAATGATGTTTATTTCAGGGAAATCTGTTTGATAAACATTAGCATATCCAGGAGCAGGAACATCTTTTTCTTTTCCGTAAAACTGAGTCATTGATTCTTTAGCGGTATTATCTTTAATAGCACCGTAGTAAACTGTGTAGTCGTCCCAAGATTCACCGAAATTATAGCGGACATATGGGATTTGTACGGATGAAGTATCAATTAAGCGGTACAATTGATTATTCCAGCTACCAACAAACTTTCCTTTCGGTTTTTCCCAGTTAATAGTGTAGTCGTCTTTCTTTATTGGTTGTCCTTTATATTTATTTGAATGAGAATTAATAAAGTTCATCGTATCCTCATATGCATAAAAGGCACCTTCCATATTCCAATGATGATCTGTAGTTAAATACATTCGTTCTAGTTTTTCTTTAGTAAATCTTTCTTTAAACATTGGTAATACATCAATAATAGGGAATTTCGTTGCTGTCAATTTCTCAGCAAGGTGATCCCTAAGAATTTGTTCGTAACCAAGATTTAGGTAAGAGGGAAGCTTATACTGTAACGCTGTCTGCTTACTAGGAACTAAAGAGAAATAGAATTCTGTTTGTGGAAAATCTTTTTTCAAAGTTTTTAATTCCTGAACACCAGCATCAACATCATTTAAATGATTTTCCATATTAGGTCTATTAAAAATAAATTGATCGTTTGTAACATGAATGTTATTTACAAATGTTCGATTCATAGAGAGTTGGAATTTTATATAGCTTTCAAGAAAGAGATCCCTAGGTCCAACATGGTCTGTAAAGTATGTTTCGATACCCTTGAATAACTCTCCAGTCTTTATAGTAGAAGCATTTACAGCAGGTCTAATAGCTAAGTTCCTGTTTTCAAATTCAGAAAATGTTTTTTTATCTATAAGGATAACTTTTGCTGTCCAAATACCCACCCCAAAAATAACTGTAAGGAACCCCATTATTAAAGTGAGGTTTTGAAATTTTTTCATAGTGAACCTCCTTTAAAAACGGAAATAAATAAATGGATTATAAGTTGCATTTGTTAGGAATACTAAAACAATGACTAGAATACTTAAATAATATACTGGCGATAAAACAGCAAATCTTTTTGTCGATAACATTTTTTGTAACCATGGGAATACGGGTGCTGCAGTAATAATAGCTAATAAGAAAATTCCCCAATAATTCATTATATAGAAGTAACTGTTAATATCTGTTAACGGACTGTTAAATCCGAACATGGATTTTAGGAATTCAAAGCAATAACTGAAGTTATCTGCACGGAAAAACACCCATCCAATAATAACTAAAAACATCACGTAAATATGTTGAAGAGGACTCCATAATTTTTGAAGCAGGTTTTCGATTCCAGCTTTTTCAAGTGCAATTAGAATTCCGTAATAAATACCCCAAATCATAAAGGTCCAACTAGCACCATGCCAAAAACCGGTTAGTCCCCATACGATGAAGAGGTTACGATAAACTTTCCAAGTTGTAACGCGATTTCCTCCAAGTGGAATATAGACATAATCACGGAACCAAGAACCGAGCGAAATATGCCAACGACGCCAAAATTCAGAAATGGATTTTGAGATATATGGATAATTAAAGTTTTCTAGAAAATCAAATCCAAACATCTTTCCTAATCCAATTGCCATGTCACTATATCCAGAAAAATCAAAGTAAATTTGTAGCGTATAGGCAATGGCTCCCATCCAAGCTAATGATACACTCATATCAGAAGGATTCATTGAGAAGATTTCATCGGCTATAACACCTAATTGGTTAGCAATTAAAACTTTTTTACCCAAACCAATAATAAATCGGCGGACACCTTCAGAGAATTTGTCGGCATCAACAGTTCGCTGGTGTAATTGGTGAGAAATTGTATTATAACGAACAATTGGTCCTGCTACTAACTGTGGAAATACAGTAAAGTATAAGGCCAAATCAAAGATATTTCGTTGAGCATCGACTTTTTTCTTATAAATATCGATAATATAACTCATCGCATGGAACGTGAAAAATGAAATACCAATTGGTAAAGGTATTTTTTCAAGAACAATATTGGTATGTAAGATAGAGTTAATATTATCTACTAAAAAGTTTGCATATTTAAAATATCCTAAAATAGCGATGTTCATTACAATTGCAAACGTTAGTAATAATTTTCTTTGACCATTTGTGAAGCGACTATTCCCTAATAAAATCCCAAACCAATAGTTAACAAGGATAGAGAATAGCATTAGAAAAACATAAATGGGTTCGCCCCAAGCATAAAATACTAAACTAAAAAATAATAAAACTATATTTTGTAGTTCTTTGCGTACAGCATAATAAATTAAGAGTACGGCAGGTAAAAATAAACATAAAAAGACAAGGTTACTAAATACCATTTTAATTAATTCCTTTCCTATTTTATCTAAATAATACCAAAAATATCATTTAAATGTAATCATTAAAAAACTAGGATATTATTAACGTATTTAATTTTTTTATATTGTGAGAGATATAAAAAATCCTTGTTTATAAAAAAAGGCCGTCCCAAAATATTTTTAGGAACGGCTTTTTTACTGATAGGAAATAATTTAGTTGTTTTTTTCTGCCCACTCTTCAACATCCCAAACCTTTGTAATCCAATCTTTATAGAATTCCGGTTCGTGACATACAAGAAGAATAGTCCCTTTATATGCTTTCATAGCCTTCTTAAGTTCTTCTTTTGCTGTAACATCAAGATGGTTTGTCGGCTCATCAAATAGTAGCCAGTTACTTTCCTCGCCCATTAGCTTACATAAACGAACTTTTGCTTGTTCTCCACCACTTAATTGACTTAATGGGCGAGAAATATGTTCATTTTTTAATCCGCATTTTGCTAACATCGCACGAATTTGATGCTGGTCTAGGCCAGGGAATGTATTCCATACATCATCAATTGGTGTTATATTATCAGCTTTAACTTCTTGTTCAAAGTATGCAGGCTCTAAGAAGTCACCAAGACTTGTTTTACCGCTTAAAGGTTTAATTTTACCTAAGATTGTTTTTAGCAACGTTGATTTACCAACACCGTTACATCCAACAATAGCAATTTTTTCACCACGTTCAATCGTCATTGATAGCTTTGGTAGTAGAGGATGCGTATATCCGATTTCTACATTTTCACCTTCAAAGACGAAGCGACTACTTGCGCGACTTTCTTTAAATGAGAATTCAGGTTTAATCGCTGTTTCTGGGCGATCAATAAGTTCCATGCGATCAAGTTGTTTTTGACGACTCTTTGCACGACCTGTCGTTGAATAACGAGCCTTGTTCTTTGCAATGAAGTCTTCTTGCTTTTTGATAAACTCGCGCTGCTTTTCATAAGCGTTTATATGTTGATTTTTATTGATTTCTGCTAGTTCTAGGAATTTTTCATATGTCGCTGTATAGCGTGTCATTTTTGTGAATTCTAGATGGAAAATAACATCAACACATTTATTCATAAATTCCGTATCATGAGAAATCAATAAGAATGCATGTGGGTATTCTTTCAAATAATTTGTTAACCAATGAATATGTTCAACGTCTAAATAGTTAGTAGGTTCATCAAGCAATAACACTTCTGGCTGTTCAAGTAATAGCTTTGCAAGCAATACTTTTGTACGTTGTCCACCACTTAGTGCTGAAACATCACGATCTAAACCAATTGCATCAATTCCAAGACCACGTGCAGCCTCTTCAATTTTCATATCTAGTAAATAGAAACCACCTGCTTCAAGTGCATCTTGTATTTCTGCCATTTGCTCAAGAAGTTCTTCTAGTTCTTCTGGTGTAGCAGTTCCCATTTTTTCTGTAACTTCATTTAAAGCTTTTTCCTTTTCGAATAACGGTAAAAATGCATCCGCTAGTACGTCACGGATTGTACGCCCAGGCGTTAAAACAGTATGCTGATCTAAGTAGCCATAATGTGTGCCCGGTGTCCATTCTACGCGACCTTGGTCATGAATAAGCTGACCAGTAATGATATTCATGAATGTTGATTTACCAACACCGTTTGCACCAACTAATCCAACGTGTTCACCTGCTAATAATCGCATAGATACATCTTTAAATAATGTACGATCGCCAAATGTATGTCCTAATTTTTCAACTGTTAATAAGCTCATAGTATCCTCCGTCCAACTTGAAATAGTACCTTGAATCATGATACTAAATTCTTTCATATAATGCCATCATTTCAAAATGTATATTTTTTCAAAAGAAGTGTTTGTAAATGTTAGTATATAAAAAAGTTACTTCTACCTACAGAAGTAACTTTTTGGTTATGCCTTTTGTTTAACTTCACTAACTTTCTTTTCAGCTACAATAAAATGCGGTCTACGTTTTGTTTCATAATAAATACGACCGATATATTCACCAATCACACCTAGGAATATGAGTTGAATACCGCCAATAAATAGTATAGCGGAAATGAGAGTAAAGTAACCAGGAACTTCCACACCACCAAGGATGATTTGAACGAACGTAGTGATTACGTATAAAAGTCCTAAAATGGTTGTTAGTAATCCGAGATATATAGATAGACGTAACGGTTTATTATTGAATGAAATTACACCATCAATTCCGTAATTTAATAATTTCGAGAAGGTCCATTTACTTTCTCCATCAGAACGTAATACATTTTCATATTCAATGATTAATTCGTTATAACCAATCCAAGAGAATAAACCCTTTGAAAATCGGTTGTATTCACTTAAAGACACTAAAGAATCCACTGCTCTTCGACTTAAAAGTCTAAAGTCACCAATACCATCTACTAATTCAATATCTACAAACTTATTCATCACCTTATAGTAAAGACGAGAGACGAAAGAGCGAACAGGTGAATCACCAGTTCTTGTTCTTTTTGCAATGACTTGGTCGTAGCCTTCGTTATATCCTTCTAACAATTCTTTTATTAACGTAGGAGGGTGTTGTAAGTCAGCATCCATAATAACAATTGCATCGCCTGTAGCATATTTTAAACCAGCTAACATTGCAGCTTCTTTTCCGAAGTTTCGACTAAATGATATGTAGTGTACTGACGAATCTGCACTAGCTAAATCACGTAAAATATTTAATGTATCATCTTTACTACCATCATTAACAAAAACAAATTCATAATCGGTAGTTAATTTATGAATTTCAAGAGAAGTCTCTGAATAAAAGGCACGAAGCACCTTTTCTTCATTGTAGCATGGTACTACTATTGAAAGGGTCATGTTAGGACCTCCTTAGGTGTAATTTTAAAGTGGGCATGAAGTAAAAGTGAAGCAATCATCTTCAACTTTTACTTCACTTCATTTTAATACCTTTTTTTAAAACGACTTTTTAATTTTGAATATCTTTTCGTATCTCCAAGAACTAGAAGCGAGATGCAAATGATAAATGAAATGATAGAAATAACGAGACCCATTTTGAAATAAGGTGTGACGTATTTCATTTCAACTACATGTTGCCCTTTGGAAATAGGAACGCCAATAAAGGCGGAATTAGCCTTCGTAAATTCCGTTTCTTTACCGTCAACTTTTATTGACCATCCTTTACTATATGGTACCGATAAATATAGTAATCCATCTTTAGTGGAATTAATATCACCTTTTAAGGAGTTACCTTCATAGTAAATGTTTTGTAGGCTATTTTCTTTTAAAGTATTTACTTTTTTCGGGACAGTCTGATAGTTAGTACTGTTGATTTGTAAATCTTTCAACTCATATTGACCAGGAGTAGGAATAGAAATGATTAGCTCGGTTGGCTTTGCATCTTTTCCTAAGTTGTAAACAAATCTTTCTAACGGATAAGCATAAGCTCCATCTTCATTACCTTTTATCATAGATTTGTCATTCACGGTAACCCCAAATGATTCCTTGTTTATATTTCTAATTTTAATTTCAACAAGAAGATCACCTAACATATCGTTATTATCAATAGGTACTATTATACGCCCATTTTCATGAACAGTGAGTATATCTTTCTCTTTCTCTATATTTTCCCACTTCATTTTATTTGGATTAATCTTAATTTGTTTTGAATCTAGCTGTTTTGTATTAAATTGTTTTAGTGGGAGACTTCCAACATCATTTACAACTACAGCATCTAATAAAAGTTGATCTTTCTCGGCAAAATTAAGTTTTGAAAATTCTTCATCACTTATTCCAGCTTCGTATACATAGCCTAATGGTAGTGCAAATTCATTTTTATAAATGTTGTAAGGACCTACTTGTTGTAAATGCTTATAACCATAAGGAATTTCGGTTTTATTAGCACCTTCACTTAGTACATAATATTTTACCCCTAGCATGTTCTCAAGGAATAATCGTTTATCTAACTGGAAGAACATAGATGGACTATCGTATCCTTGGAAAACATTGTACTTATTTTTCATAAAGTCATGAACATGATAATTGACTAAGCTTTGATAAGTACTTGTACCATGATAACCTTGCAACATCGGCGTATTTTTATAATTATTGTTTGGATTGATAATTCGATAAAAATCTTTATCTTGATTTTGTATATAACGAATTGCGTCAATTTCATCCTTATTATCAAGACCTGGCCCGTGTAATGATTCTTTTGTCACGCCTGCTTGATTAAAGTGTTTATTAAGAGCAAAATCTGAATAGAAGTAATTAATAAATATTACATTGACGAGTACATTTAATACAATGAAACATTGTAAGGCTACTTTTGATAAATAGCGCCATAGTAATATGGTAATAATAGATAATACAGTAATGCAAATTAAAATGTTATCAATCGTTTGTAGTGGCTGTGCGTTTATATTTACTTTTCTATAGAATGCGTAAATAAATAATGCTGTTGCTAGCAAAGGACCTATTAAATAATTGACCTTCTTTTTGTGGAGTAGCATCCAATCTAAAATGTAGGCAACAGTTTGCGCAACCACAAATGCAAATAAGTAAAACCATCTGTGTTGCATGGCAGAAAAGCCATTAAATACGGAATACGTATATGGAAGCATATATAGCACTAACATAAACCCAGTAAAGAGTAATTTATTTGTGACAAGTTTATTGCGTATTAGAAGCGCGCTAGTAATAAGGAAGAGGATGAAAACAGGGAATGCAAGCTGATACTCCTCTGTATTATTAATGAAAAAGATACTTTCCATTAAGTTTTTATAAAACGTATCTTCAAAAAATAACGGTATAGTAAATTTTGTAGCGAGTCGGTCGGAACTAAATACACCATTTACAGATGGTATAAAGCAAACAGCAGATAAACCTAGTGATAAAACATATAGAAAAGCAATTCTAATATAATAAATTATAAATGTTTTAATTGTTTTGTTCTGCTGTGTAGCGAAATATTGGAAAAAGGCATAAATATAGATAAAAATACTAGTAATGAAAGCGAAATAGAAATTTGATGCAAGCATAAGTGCTGTTGCAAACAGGAATAATCCTTTTTTTCGCTCTAAAATATATTTATCTAATCCCCATATTACTAAAGGTAAAAACACTATAGCATCTGCCATGAAATCCCATAATAAAGAATGGCGAATGAAAGTTATACATCCTCCATATATAATGGCAGAAATAAAAGAAGAAAAAATAGTTTTATTGTGATAACGTAAAGAACCATACATGAATAACATAGCTAATGTACTTTTTAAAACACTCATATATAGTTTCAGCTCAAAGATTTGGTCAAAATTTAGTTTAGGAAGTAGAAGCGTAAGCCAGAAAAATGGTGCTGTACTATAGTAATAACTAAATTCTCCGAATAAATCTCCACCTAAGCCATAATCCCAAGACCAAAATAAATTTCCATCTTTAAATGCGTGTTGTAAAAGGAATGTAAAGAAACTGAATTGTGATAATGCATCTCCCGTACTAGAAAATACACTGTCTGATTTTAGGAAAAAGTAATGAAAAGCAAATGCACATATTATTAATAATGGAATAATAATAAGTGTGCTTTTAGTGAAAAATGTTCTTTTATTTACTTCTGAAGTCATTAAATAAATAAGCCTCCTTAAATTCAATTTCCACATTCTTCATCTCTGGTTATCTTTTTAGGATGAAGAAAAACTATGTATGAATCGTCGATTTTTAATAGTATTAATAAAGTGTTTATTTGTATAATTTATAGTAAATTTAGGGTGTTTGTAGTTAATATTTACATGAAAAATTAACTATGAATTACCTTAATAATAGGTGTTTTACATCTAGTGCTGTTCGTTTCCAAGTATAATCATTCCAGAAAGGCAAGTCAATTTAAGATATAGATTGAAAAAAAGCCCATTTTCTAAGTGAAGAAGATAAAAATAAAAACTTCAAATTTAATTTGAAGTTTTTATTTTTATTTATTTTCGAGCCAGCTTTTTATTTATAAATCCTAAAATCAATCCTCGTATTTGCGGATCAATTGCAAGACCGATAATACCGTATAATATACCAGTAATTGTTAAAGCAATTAGTGGCGGTAAGGTAATTAATATTGTACGGTATAGAATATAGCTTAATATAAAGGCTAAGGTATTGAATATAATCCCTTTAAATAGTAACGAGAAGCCTTTACGAACAAATAGAGTGAATCCGATTAATAACGTAATCTCGGTAAGGATAGCGGCAATAGCGGCTCCCATCATTCCGAACTGACTACCTAAGACGATGTAACTTATAATGGCAACAGCTAGTCCGATTCCCATTGTTGTTGCACGTTTCCATTGTTGACCAATGGTCGTTAAATTATCAGCAAGTGGATAGTTAATAGATTGTAAAATGACCATAAAGGCTAAAATGGCAAGAGCATCACCAGCTGGCGCATACTCTTCGCCTAATAAAGTAACAATCCAAAAACTTGGATCAGCGATAAATGGAATGGAGATTCCCATCCCTAAGAAAGACATTAGTTTTAATTCAAACTGAGATAGTTTTCTATGTTCATCAATATTCTTTTCATTTCCAAAAGTAAATAATTTTGGGTAGAAGGCTGCTGCAATTACACCAGGTATTTGATAAAGGACTGCAGGTATTTTCGATGCAGCTCCAAAGAATCCAACTTGCTCATACGTCGAAACTTTTTCTAATATAATAGGGCCTAACTGCGGTAAAAGCATAATAATAATGCCATTGATTGTGAAAATCAGCAGTTGATCTAAAATCCCTTTGTCCCAGCCCTTATGAACTGTCGTATGGCGGAGTACCATTATGAAGGCGATGACTCCTGTTACAAGACTAGATATCCCATACATAGCAGCGACCGTCATAAGTGACCATTTCAACGACATTCCTAGTAGAAGCGCAGCTGCGGCTGTTACACCTTGTAGTACAGAAATAATCGCTGTAAATTGCATACGTTCTGTTACTTGGAAGTAAGCCATTCCAACACCTTGTAAAGTTGCTCCAAACATTGTTGGTAGTACAACCCAATATACCATGGCGCGTAAGTAGGCATCAGTATAGAAGAACTGAGCAAAAATAGCGAAGAGTACAGAAATTACGACAGCTAATACGAAACGAATGCGTAAATAACTACTGATTAGTACGCTAATATTTGCATCCTTTCTCGTTCCTTCACGCATAAACGTATGTGTCAAACCTGCATCTGTGAAATAACAAATAACAGCGGAAACAGCTAATGCAGTTGTAAACATCCCATACTCACCGGGAGAAACGTATCTTGCGAAGAGAATCGTCGCGATAGCAAGTACAAATCGAACAGTAATATTTCCTACAAATAGGTAGGAGGCATTTTTAAGAATCTTATTTGTTTTCATGAGAAAAAACCTTTCTATTCTTTAGGACCTTTTTCGTTTGTCCTATTTGTAAATTTGATTTGTTTACGGAAAGAGAGATGAGTACTATATTTTCAGTTTAAGAAAACAGAAATTTAATTCGCACAAACCAAAGCATTGCATATAGTTTTTTACTACGCTTTCCATTTTTCGAATAGATTTTACGGCAATATTTCTTTATATCTTTTTTGATTAATTGGACTTGGGCATTATTTAATTGAGAGTTTTCTTTAATGTATATACAAGCATTATTGATAACCGTATAAGGGAATAAATAAGTCTCAAGAATCTCAATAAGTGACTGAGGGTCTTTCGTAATGAAGTCTTGAGATTTATTATGTACCCAGTCTTTCATACGATTGAATACTTCTAGTTCTTTAGTTGTTTTTAATTCGTAATCTTTATATTTAGAAGAAAGATTTCCTTCGGATAAGATTCTATAATATGTTAAATATTCATCGACATAGCATACATTTGTCACACTCATTAGTTTAAATAAAAACTCCAAGTCTTCTCCCCAGCTACATCCTGGTGTAAAACGGATATTATGATTCATTGCGATAGAGCGTTTGAAAATCCAAGTACTTGTTTGAGCAACAACTTGGTGTGTTAAGAATGCTTTTGCCATATCACCTTTAATAAAGTTTGTTGTATGCTCAACCTTTTCGCCTGTTTCTTCGTAGAAATTCATATAACCACAATAGCACGCATCCATGTTGTTTTTATGCATACTCTCGATTTGTTTCTCAATTTTAGTTGGATGCCATAAGTCATCACTATCAAGGAAAGCGACGTATTCCCCGCTAGCATTTTCAATCCCTGTATTACGAGCTACTGAAACGCCTTGGTTTTTTTGGTGAACGTATTTTACTTGCCCCGGATATTTTTCTGCAAGATTTTTTACGATAGAAGGTGATTGATCTTTACTTCCATCATCTACAATTACAATTTCAATGTTTTTATATGTTTGATCCAGTATTGACTGCATTGTTTCTTCAATATATTTTTCTGTGTTATACAGAGGTATGACAACAGAAACAAGTTGTTTTTGTTCCATCATAGAATTTTTATCTCCTCAAATTTTTTATGTCTTGCACCATATATACAAGCCTTTTGAAAGGAAGAAGATTACAAGAACATCTGTATCAGTTTAACGCATATAAACTTTGTAAATCAACTTTCTATTATTGTACTTTGTATAAAAAGTATTTATTATAGAATATATTTTCTTGTAAAAATATAGAAATGCAATTTGGAAATTATGTATTTTAAGGGGAAATATGAAATGTTAAGGCGATTTGCGCTTCGTTTTGCAACTTTACAAACACATGGTGCAGATTTGACTCTAGCTAGCGATGATATAGGTTATCAAAAAACGGCAACTATTTTATTGGAAACAGGAATGTTAATATATCATGAGCTGGATAAACCACCTATTCATATTATGCCAGGTTTTCCAGTGTTTTTAGTTACTGTATTTTACTTTTTTGTAAATGGCAATAAAGGCCTTTTTGTAGCTAAATTAATTATTATCCTATTAGGGGTACTTATTATTTTACTAACTTATAAGATTGGTACTTATTTATTGAATCCCGCTGCAGGATTAATAGGTACTTTCTTATTAGCTGTATATCCTCCAGAGATTGTTTTGGAAAATTTAACTTTAACAGAAGGACAGTTTCTATTCTTTTCCATTGAGATTATTATATTGGAGTTTAAAATTAGCTGATACTCATAAAACGAAACATTTTCTACTTTTTAGCATTGTACTTACGCCTACAATTTGCTTTATATCCAATACTATTATTTATATATCTTTTAATGAAGCGCTATCCATTCCGCATTGATGAAGCAAGCGATAGTATTTTTATAATAAAAAATACATGCAAGGAAGGACCTGTGCATGTATGATGAGAAGATTATGTTAAATATTCCAAGGCTTACTTAAAGTTAAAACTTCAGCCATCTCTTTACTTTTTAAACGTCCTTTTTTTCGGTTTTCCGCGCGTTCTAAACCGGTTGTGTGTAACCAATGTTCTTCCTGAGTTTCAGGGAGTACTTGTGGTACGGACGAAGGTTTTCCATCTTTTATTGCTACAAATGTAATGAAGCAAGTAGCGGCAATTCTACGCTCGCCTGCTAATAAGTTTTCTGCGATTACTTTTACGAAAACTTCCATTGAAGATTTCCCTGTATAACATACAAATGCTTCATAACAAACAGAATCAGCTTGGTGAATTGGAGTTAAAAAATCAACTGAATCAATAGATGCTGTTACGCAATGTTTACGACTATGTCTTGCAGCCGCAATTGAAGCAATACTATCAATTTCTGCTAATAATTTCCCTCCAAAAAGTGTTTGGTGATTATTTAAATCGTTAGGAAAAACACGTGTTGTCTTAATTGCTTTAGATTCTCGCATGAATTTCTTTTCCATATATTCAGCCCCTATAGTCTGTTTTCAATCAGAATAATATGTGTAAGCAGATTACTCATATTAGATATTTAATGAAGTAAAGTGTATTCCAAAAGAGGATTATTTAAACTTCTGTATTTGTATTCATGTAACTGAAAGAAAATTTATTTTATCTAAAATGTAGTGTAAAAGAGGATTCGCTTACATTGCAAGTAAAAAGTAATGACTATGTATTTGTCATAGAAATTCCCTATCAGCCGTGTACCCATTCATGATAGAATCGTTTTGTTATGAATGGAAATAGAGGTGCAATGGACATATGAATCATATACAAACAAATTTTTCATCTTTCTTCAATAAAATTACAATCGGTGCGATGCTCGCATTTTTGGTTTATAGTTGTTGGGCAGCATTTGAGACAAGTAAGCAATTTTTTGGAGGAAGTACAACAAGTGTAACAATCATATTAGCAATTTTCGTCATACTCATTTTGTTAGTGGCATCAATTCTACAATATCGTTTTACAGATAAACAATTTCTTATTTTTCTTATAAGTATATCTATAGTTGTGAGGCTTAGTATGCTGTTATTTGTAGATGCTCCAATAATTGGTGATATGAAAGTGATGTATGAGTCTGCAAAGCAGATTGCAATTGGTAATAATATAGGGACTGTAACTCATTTACCTTTTATTATATATGAGTCGGTAATTATTCGTATATTTGGTGATTCATTATTCGCTTTACAACTATTTAATGTGCTATTTTGCACAGGAACAGCATTATTTATTTATCGTATTGCGGGAATGGTTTTTGGAGAAGAATGCGGTCGTATTGCTTCTATCTTTTATGCTCTGTATATTCCAAATATATTCATGAGTTCCGTATTAACTCCTGAGTCACTTGCAATATTTTTATTTTATTTTGCTTGTTACATACTTTTATATAAAGGATTAGATCATCCTTATATGTGGGTGTTTTCAGCGATTTTATTTGCATTTAGTAATATGATTTTCCCAATGGGATTATTTCTTCCTATTTTTATCACGGTATATGTATTATTAATTGAAGTATTTCAATCAGCAACGAAACAAAAAGTGTTACTAAAGATGATAGGGATACTTATTCTATTTTATAGCGCTCATTTTGGTGTGAATTATGGAATTAAGACAATGGGATTATCACAATATACGATTGCGAATGAGACATATGTTCAATCTGTCTTAATTGGAAAAACGAAACATGAGGAAAAAATATCAAAAAATCAAAGTGTAACAGAGCATATTGATCAAAAGTTAAAAGAGATTGAGGGAGAAAGATTTAAACTTTTAGAACCGATGATAAATCAGTTTTCGGATGAGGGGATAAATTCTATTCTTTTCAAATGTGAAAAACTGATTTATATAGCCGTAACATTGTTTATGACTATAGCTCTATTACACTTCCTTATTAAGAAACAACAAAATGAGGGATATATGTTGTTCTTATTTTTAATTAGTGGCTACGTATTGCTAAAGCTCTTCCAAGTAGATATGGCATATTACAATGTAATTATGCCGGCATTGTTTATTTTGCAGAGCTTTGGTGTTTATATGAGTTATGTGTATTGTCAAAAAATATTTTTCAGAAAATAAAAAGAATCCATTCTGGATTCTTTTTTTGATGGAAGGTGAAATTTAGTAGTCAGTGCAGATGGAAAGTATGCCTGACTACTAAATTTCATCTTATCGATTTAGTTCTAGTTGCAAATTATCGGCTGTTAGAGCCATTTGTGAGGAATCATCTTGAATTCCTTTCATTACTTGTGAAATAGCTTGTAATTCGTGTTCAATTTTCTTATTCTGTTCTTTTGAGTTAGACATATCTTTTACAATTTCTTGGAAGTATCGATCTGTTGCCGACATACTATCCGTTCCTTCCGATACGAGAGAGCTAATTTGTTTCACGGAAGACGAGACACGAGTAATTTGTTCATTTGTTTTTTCGACGAGCTTTGTAACGTTAAATATAGATTCTTTCGTTTGCTCTGATAATTTTCGAATTTCACCAGCAACAACAGAAAACCCCTTCCCAAATTCTCCAGCACGTGCAGACTCGATAGCAGCGTTTAGTGCGAGTAAATTTGTTTGCTCCGCAATCGATTTAACAATATCTATGATTTCATTAATTTTGTTAGAAATATTGAGAAGTTCATGAGTATCTGTAATAATCGTTTCCATATTCATTTGAATAGATCCCATTCGTTTATTCTGCTGGTTTAATTGTTCTTTCCCTTTATTTGCTTTTTCTTCAGATGTTGTAGCTAATGATGTACCTGTTTTAGCAATCTCTACAATAGTTTCAGATTTGGCGGTTAGTTTTTGAATAGAAGAGCTTGTTTTTTCAGATACAGCAGCTAGTTCTGTTGCGATATGCGTAATTGTCATAGCAGTTAATTCTTTTTCTTTCTCAAGCTCTTTTTGCATTCTTTCATATTCAGATTCATAAGCTGCAAGAACAAGTTCTTGTTCAAGAGTGAATAATTTATTTATGACATTTATAGAATATGAAAAATCATCGATTGTCGTTATTTTTGTTTGCAAAATCTTCATGATAGAGCGGAATAATTCTTGATAAGCAGCAGTATACCATTTTCGATGTAAACCAATTTGTACATGCCTTTTGGCAATCCTAACACGCTGTTCAATAAAATCTTCATGCATATGGCCGCTGAATAATTCTTTAATATGTGTTTTTAAAGTTTGTTTTAGTTTTGGAATAGAGCTGTAACGCTCAATAATAGTAATTAAATTAGGTTGTTTTGTAATGTTGGCATAGAATTTTTCAGTAATCCAATCAATTTCTGCATAAATAAAAGGCTGTAGTACTTTTACAACTTGTAAATCTTCTTTTGAAATATGTAGCATATCCATTTGAATTTTTAATTCAGAATTAGTAGGTACATTAAAAGTTATTTGTTGGTCCTTACTTAATTCGATTATACTGGCATGTGTTTTATTAATATTTTTTTTGAAAACCCCAAGCATCATTCTTCCCCCTGTATATAAAACGTTTTCAATTTTAAAACTAATATAGAGTAATTATATATGCTTATATATAATTACTCTATATTAGTTCGTTGAATAGTATATAAATTAAGAGAATTCTATCTAGAATTCTCTTAATGGCCTTTATTAATTTTAGCATGTGTTTTAAAGAAAACGGGGAAATGCACATTATATATTACAGTGACGACACGAATAACGAATGTTACTAATAAACAAACATAGAAAGCTAATACGTGCGCCCCCATAGCGTGTGTGATTAGGAAGCTAATTGCTCCTAAGATAGAAGCGATTGCGTAAATTTCTTTTCGGAATACGTAAGGGATATCTTGAGCACAAATGTCACGCAAAATACCGCCTCCAATACCTGTAATGACTCCCATTGAAACAACTAGAAATGAGGCGTCAACATGATGTGACATTGCCGCATTTGCACCAATAGCTGTAAAAACGCCTAAGCCAACAGCATCAGAAAGCATAATAACGACTTGAAGTTTATTGATGCGCTCAAAAAACATACAAGTAAATAATGCTGATAATACACTTACGAAAAAGTAAATGGGTTTTACAAATGCGACAGGGGGCAGGTTACCAATCATGATATCACGAATAATACCGCCGCCGAGCGCAGTAGCTACAGCTAAACAAAGGACACCAAATAAATCTAAATCTTTTTTTAAACCAACTAATGTACCAGAAATGGCAGCGGCGATAATGCCAAGAAACGTAAATATATCGATTAATAACATGGCCTTAATCCCTTCCTCTTAAAGATGTTCCAGAGAAAAAATATACACTAAAGTATTGGAAATAACAATTACTTTTCGCTACATGTAGAAAAACGGATAAAATACATAAAGAAAGCGTTTGAAAATGTTTAGAAGAAAACGGAGCAAGGTTAATCTTTAGTTGTAGGATAGCCGAGTGGGTGTTTGCGTGTAGTTATTAAATTTTTATATATTTATAAATGAATTAACAAATGTTACTATAATGCTGATAATAAGTAGAAGAGTGTTAGATAGTTTTTATAGAGATAGGGAAGGATAGCTAAAGGATAATGTTTTCTAGTACTACTTACGCTAGATTTGGTTAGTTTCGGCATAAAAATAAGTTCTCAATTTAAATATGAGTTATGTTATAATTGCTAGGTGTGTTTTGAAGATAAAAATTATGATTAAAAGATAATGTTAAGATTTTGTATGGAGGTCTTGGAATGTTAGCAAATCAAGCTAGGGTTAGATTTGAGCGTTTTTTGCTCTTTTTTATTATTTTACAGCCTGTTTTAGATTTATTAACGTCTCTTAGCATCACTTTATTAAAGTCAAATGCTACCGTTGGAATTTTAGTAAGATTCCTTATTATGGCTGTTGGTGGCATTTACATTTTAATTCAGGCAAAAGAGAAGGAAAATAGAAAGTTTTTAATTTATCTTATATTATTAGCCGGAGTTTTAGGAGTAGGATTTATTAATAACAAACTAGTTAAGGATCCTATTGTACTTAGTGAAGAGGTTAAATTCGTTGCGAAAGCATTATATATATATATCATGCTGGGATCATACATTTTAGCTTTAAAATCATTGAAAAAGACAGTTAATATTAGTGATAAGGTTCGAAATAGTATTGTATATTCTACATTAATCATTAACGCAATTATGGTTATTTCTATTTCAACATCTACTGACTTTGGTAGTTATGAATGGATGAAGGTTGGTTCTCGAGGTTGGTTCTATGCAGGGAATGAACTAGGTTCAATCTTAGCTATTATTTTCCCTATTGTAGTACTATATTCTATTCAAAAAACAAAGAGCTGGAAACACATTTTATATTGGATTCCATCACTTTTAATGATTTATTCGCTAATTCAAGTTGGTACAAAAGTAGGGATGGGCTCAATCGGTGCTACGCTAGCGGCAGCAATCGGGATTATTTTACTACAATTATTATTTGATAGAAAAAATCCGAACAAAAAATCCCTTGCACTTAATGCAGTAATTGCTATTGTCCTATTAGCTGGTGTAGTTGGAACGTTTAAACAAACGCCATTAGCACAAAATATGGGTATTCACAATAATTATTTATCAGAGCAAAATGTGGCGCAGCAAGGTCAAAAAGAAAAAGAAATTAAAGAGAAGCTGAAAAAAGAGCAAGAACTTAAAGAAAAAGAAGAAAATCACCATAAAGTTGAAAAGCCAGAAGAAAAGGCGAAGATAGAAGAGGAAGTTAAGAAAGAGCTTGAGAAAGAGCAAAAGAAAGAAAATCAAGAAAATCTTATTTTCAGTGGACGTCAAGTATATGAAGAAAGACATAAGCAGTTCTTTAAAGAAGCACCAATGTCACAAAAGCTATTAGGAATGGGTTATGCAGGTAACTTTAAATACAATGAACAAAAGCAGCCAGATCCAAAACTAATTGAAATGGACTTCCATGATTGGTTTTATGATTTCGGGATTATTGGCTTTGTATTACTAATGATTCCATTTATTTATTACGGGCTAAGAATTCTACTAGCATTTGCTACGAGATTTAAGGACATATTTAATATAAAATATGGAATGATTTCAGCAAGCTTATTGTTAGCGTTAGGTATTGCTTATATTGCAGGACATATTTTAACAGCACCAGGAGTTGGGATTTACTTTGTAGTGGTGTTAGCTTATCTAATAGTAGACCTAGAAATTGAATGATAAAAATAAAAGCTAACTTTTGTTAGCTTTTATTTTTTAGTACAGTAAAATAAAAATAGATGGAAACATAGCGAGGATTTAAAGGAGGAAAAAATATGAGAATATTGCATATGAATGCAGGAGCAGAAGATGGGGGAGGGAAAACACATATTATTTCACTTCTCGATCAGTTTCCAACTGGTGAAGTAGAATTAGCAGTATTTGAAGATGGAATTGTTGCGAAGGAAGCAAGGGAGTTAGGGATAAAAGTCCATGTGTTTTCACAAAAATCGCGCTATGATTTATCCATTTTAAAGAATATAAGTGAATTTATTAATAAAGAAAAATTCGATGTAGTTCATACACATGGCCCTAGGGCTAATTTCTATGTTTCTTTAATGAAAAAGAGAATAAAGGCAAAATGGGTAACGACTATTCATAGTGATCCATTTCAAGACTTTACTAAACAGGGCTTAAAAGGTTGGATTTTTACGAAATTAAATTTGAAAGCCTTAAAAAATATAGACTTATTTTTCGTTGTAACAAATAGATTGAAAAAAAGCCTGGCAGCATTAGGTATTTCAAATGAAAAGATGCATGTTATTTATAATGGAATTGAATACGATAAGGAAAAAGCAGAAGACTATAATAAAAAAGAAATGTTCAATATTGATGAAGATGTATTTACGGCAATCCAAGTAGCACGATTACATCCTGTCAAAGGACATGAAGTTTTATTCGATGCGTTACAACAAACAAAATTAGAGAAAATTAAAGTATTATTAGTTGGCGATGGCCCATTAGAAGAAAATCTAAAGTCATTAGCTACTGAAAAAGGGATTAACGATAAAGTAGAGTTTTTAGGACATCGTCAAGATGTAAAACAATTATTTGCGTCGTCACATGTAAATTTATTAACTTCCCATAGTGAAGGGTTCCCACTAGTTTTATTAGAAGCGGCAAATCAACGCGTACCATCAATTGTGACTAGGGCTGGAGAAATTGAACCATTAATCGTAGATGAAACTTACGGATGGATTGTGCCGACAGGTGATGGAAAGGCATTAGCATTAGCTTTAGAAGAAGCGTATGATAAGTGGAAAACTGGAGAGTTAGCAGCAATGGGTAAACATATTTATGAGCATGCTACTATGAACTTCTCACTTCAAAAACTATATGAAGATACAAAGGAAACATATAAGCAATTAATAGCGAAAAACTTGTAATGATAGAGAGGATAGTTAACTATGGCAGTACAAACAGTTGATATTCTAGGCGTTCCTTTTTCTACAATGACAATGGATGAAACGGTCCAATATTTAAAAGAACAACTAGAAGCGGAGCGAACTCATACGTTTCAGGTAGTAACAGCAAACCCTGAAATTGTTATGTGCGCAAAAAAGGATGAAAAGTTCTATCAAACATTATTGAATACAGATTTAATTACACCTGATGGTATTGGGGTTGTAAAGGCAAGCGGGATGCTTGGTACACCTTTAAAAGAACGTGTAGCAGGTTTTGATTTAATGTGTAATTTACTTGCGAAGTTATCAGAAGATAGTAAGCCGGTATCTGTTTTCTTATTAGGTGCAAAGCCGCATGTTGTACAAGCTGCAGCAGATCATTTAACAAAGACATATTCAGCTGTATCCATCGCCGGTATACAAGATGGTTATTTTAAACAAGAAGACGAAGAGAATATTATTTCTCGCATTCAAGAAGCAAAACCAGATTTATTACTTGTTGCACTTGGTTTTCCGAGACAAGAGAACTTTATCCAAAACAATAAGCATCGTTTAGAAACGAAAATGGCTGTTGGAGTGGGTGGAAGTTTAGACGTATGGGCTGGAGAGGTAAAACGTGCACCAAAATGGATTCAAGCGATTCATTTAGAGTGGTTTTATAGATTATGCAGTAATCCAACACGCTGGCGTCGTCAGTTAGTATTAGCGGAATTTTTAAAAGAAGTAATGCGTTCGAAAAAGTAGCGAAATATCGCTGCTTTTTTTATTTGTTCATTTTTAATAAATTGAAACTTTAATCAGTGAGGCATCCCCACTGATTATTAGCTCTCACCAATCGGGATAGACGTTTTACTTTTTGGGAATGATGAAGGAGAATTTTTTACACAAAAGTATTTTACTTATACAATTCACACATGTAAAATGATGTGTAAAGACACCTGTGTGAGGAGGACTTCTAGTGGGCAAGGTAAAAGAAATTTCGAAGCGCAAACTACTTGGTATAGCTGGGCTTGGATGGCTATTTGATGCAATGGATGTTGGAATGCTTTCATTTGTAATGGTAGCCTTGCAAAAGGATTGGGGATTAAGTACGCAAGAAATGGGCTGGATAGGCAGTATTAACTCAATCGGTATGGCAGTAGGAGCGCTTATTTTTGGGATACTATCAGATAAAATAGGGCGAAAATCAGTCTTTATTATTACATTATTATTATTTTCTATCGGTAGTGGTTTAACTGCATTAACGACGACACTTGCGATGTTTCTCGTTTTACGCTTTTTAATTGGTATGGGGCTTGGCGGAGAGCTTCCGGTTGCCTCTACACTAGTATCAGAGAGTGTTGAAGCGCATGAGCGTGGGAAAATTGTTGTGTTATTAGAAAGTTTTTGGGCAGGTGGATGGCTAATTGCAGCTCTTATCTCGTATTTTGTTATTCCTAAATATGGTTGGGAAGTTGCGATGGTATTGAGTGCAGTTCCAGCATTATATGCTTTATATTTAAGATGGAATTTACCGGATTCCCCAAGGTTCCAAAAAGTTGAAAAAAGGCCATCTGTTATTGAAAATATAAAATCAGTTTGGTCTGGGGAATATCGTAAAGCAACAATTATGCTATGGATTCTATGGTTTTGTGTTGTCTTTTCCTATTATGGAATGTTCCTTTGGTTACCGAGTGTAATGGTGCTAAAAGGATTTAGTTTAATAAAAAGTTTCCAATACGTACTTATTATGACATTAGCTCAACTTCCAGGATATTTCACAGCTGCTTGGTTTATTGAACGTCTCGGTCGTAAATTTGTTTTGGTTACGTATTTAATCGGGACAGCTTGCAGTGCTTATTTGTTTGGGGTTGCGGATTCATTAACAGTATTAATCGTGGCAGGTATGTTACTATCCTTCTTTAACTTAGGTGCTTGGGGAGCATTATACGCCTATACACCTGAGCAGTATCCAACGGTTATTCGTGGTACAGGTGCAGGAATGGCAGCAGCATTTGGTCGTATTGGTGGTATTCTTGGGCCACTATTAGTGGGATATTTAGTTGCTTCAGAAGCTTCACTATCATTAATATTTACGATTTTCTGTGGATCAATTTTAATTGGTGTATTCGCTGTAATAATACTTGGACAGGAAACGAAGCAACGAGAATTAGTATAAAGTGAAAATTTAAACGTATCCCTGACCGTTTATTATCCTACACTACTCGGCTCTTTATAGGCAGTTAGTGCGGGATAAAAGGGGAGAGGAAACCGAAGTGGTTTCCTTTTTTCTGTTTTTTTAGATAAATAATGGTATAGTAAGAAAAAGGGATTATTTCTTATAAAAGCGAATGTATACAACAGGACATATGGACAAAGAATTAGGTGGTTGAAGAAATGAAAATTTTACTGATCATGGAAGAGGCAGAAGAGAGAAGAGAGTTAGCTGAAAATTTCACTGAAAATATGAGAAATGTAGAATGTTTTGAAGCAAAGACAGGAACAGAATCTTTATTTATGATGAAAAAACATATACCAGACTTTGTTTTTTTAAGTTCCAAATTACTAGATGGTACTGGTTTTGAATATGCAAGTTTATTACGAGAAATAAATTGCTATACAAAATTTATTTTTGTAGGTGAAAACATAGAAGAATCTATTACAGCTTTTCGTTTCCAAGCATTTTATTATTTATTGCGACCATTTCGTGAAGAAGATTTACAATTTCTTTTATATAAAATAGGTAAAGAACAAGGTGAGAAAGCAAAGAGTTATTTGCGGAAACTACCGATAGAAAGTCAAGAGGGTATACGATATATTCTTCCAGAAGATATCGTATATGTAAGTAAAAATAAAGAAAATAAAACTGTTTCAATTTACACAACGAATAATCAGTATATTTCAACATATACACTTCAGGAATTAGAAAATAAGCTAAATGCATATGATTTTTTACGTGTACATAAAAGCTATTTAATTAATATGTCATATGTAAAAGAACTGAAACCTTATTATAATGGCACGTATAATTTGTATTTAGATAGGTATGATGAGCAACCGATTCCAGTCAGTCGTAATTATGTAAAACGCCTTCGAAATAACATTGAATTATAGTAGGTAATGAGAGTATTTTAACATGATAAACTGAAAATCCTTCATGATAGGGAGGATTCAAGTTAAATATTCAGAAAATTTAGTACAATCTCCACTAAGAAATAGTATTGGGGGAATTGTATGTGAAGACATTGAAATCGATTTTACTTTGGGGCGTTATTACAGCAGTAGGAGCAGGTGCTTTTGGGGTAGTAGCTTTATCACAAGGTGAAACCATTAATGCTGTATGGCTCTTAGTAGCTGCCGTATGTGTATATGCAGTTGCTTATCGCTTTTATAGTAGATTTATAGCGAGAAAGGTTTTTAATTTAGATGATAATCGGCAAACACCAGCCCATACATTAAACGATGGGAAAGACTATGTTCCAACAAATAAGTGGGTATTGTTTGGACATCACTTTGCAGCGATTGCTGGGGCGGGACCTTTAGTAGGACCGATTTTAGCAGCACAAATGGGATATTTACCAGGAACCATTTGGATTATTGTTGGGGTAGTTGTTGCGGGGGCTGTCCAAGATTTTGTCATTTTATTTGCTTCGATGAGACGTAATGGTAAATCGTTAGGAGAAATGATTAAAGATGAGATTGGACCTGTTACAGGACTAATTGCAATGATAGGTATTTTAGGAATTATGATTATTTTATTAGCAGTATTAGCGTTAGTCGTAGTAAAGGCACTAATCGGAAGTCCTTGGGGAATGTTTACGATAGCAGCAACGATTCCTATCGCTATTTTAATGGGAGTTTATATGCGCTATATTAGGCCTGGTCGTGTTGGAGAAGGATCAGTAATTGGTATTATCCTACTTATTTTATCTCTTGTTGGAGGACAGTATGTAGCAGAAAATCCAACACTTGCAAGTATGTTCACATTTAGTGGTGAAACAATTGCTATTATGCTTATTGTATATGGATTTATCGCATCGGCATTACCAGTTTGGATGCTTTTAGCACCACGTGATTATTTAAGTACATTTTTAAAAGTCGGAACAATTGTAGGGTTAGCAATCGGTATCTTAATTGTAGCACCAGATTTACAAATGCCAGCAGTTTCGAAATTTATTGATGGAACTGGTCCTGTGTTTTCTGGAAACTTATTCCCGTTCTTATTTATTACTATTGCTTGTGGTGCAGTGTCTGGATTCCATGCTCTCGTTTCATCAGGTACGACGCCGAAGATGATCGAGCAAGAGGGACACGCACAGCCAATCGGTTATGGAGCAATGTTAATGGAGTCGTTTGTAGCAGCGATGGCGATGATTGCGGCTTGTGTATTAACACCGGGAACGTATTTTGCAATTAATAGCCCCGCAGCACTTATCGGTACAGATGTTTCGCAGGCAGCTCAAGTTATTTCCTCATGGGGATTTGCTATTACACCAAATGAACTAAAAGATCTCGCTGTAAATGTTGGAGAGCAAACAATTTTATCACGTACAGGTGGTGCGCCAACATTAGCGATAGGTATGGCATATATTTTCTCACAAGTAATAGGTGGAACGGCCATGATGGCATTTTGGTATCATTTTGCGATTCTCTTTGAAGCTCTATTCATTTTAACAACAATTGATGCCGGAACGCGTGTCGGCCGATTTATGATTCAAGATATTTTAGGGCATGTATATAAGCCATTTGGGAAAACGGATTCTACATTAGCGAATGTAATCGCTACAACATTATGTGTATTAGGGTGGGGATATTTCTTATACCAAGGGGTAATAGATCCGCTCGGTGGAATTAATACATTATGGCCACTTTTCGGTATTGCAAATCAAATGCTAGCAGGTATTGCATTATTACTTGGAACGACAATTTTGTTTAAAATGGGAAAAAAGGCGTACGTTTGGGTAACACTTATTCCAACTATCGGGTTGCTGATTGTAACGATGACGGCGGGATATCAAAAGCTATTTCATGAAAATCCTAAAATTGGATTTCTATCGCATGCAAAGGTATTTCAGGGAGCATTAGATGAGGGAAAAGTGTTAGCGCCAGCTAAAAATGTCGCTCAAATGAAGCAAATTATTTTCAATGATTATATCGATGCAGCGCTTTGCGGAATTTTTATGATAGTTGTAATCGCTGTGTTAATTTCAGCACTTCGAATTTGGATCCAAGTATTAAGAAATAAGCCAATGCCGTTAAAAGAGGCACCATATATTCCTAGAGATGAAAGTGAGTCGAGGAACTATGCTTAAAAAGTTGTGGCAAGTATGGGGTGAAAGAAAACGCTTTATTAGTTTGCTCGTTGGAGTACCAAGTTATGAAGTATATGTGGAGCATATGAAAAAGCATCATCCTGAAGAAGAGGTTGTATGTCAAAAGCAATTTTTTGCTGAGGCACAAGAAGCAAGATTTAATGCAAAGGGTGGAAAAATATCACGCTGTTGTTAATGAAAAAGGGCGAGTTTTCGCCCTTTTTATTTTTTTGCTGTTTCACGTGGAACAGCAAAAATAAACAAAACCTTTGGGAATTAAAGGTATTTCGTATACAATAAAGTGAGGAAGGGGATAGATGGAAAAGTAGGGAGATTATTTTATGTTAAGGGACTTATTTGTAAATACAACAATTATTCTTTCCTTTATTTTTATTGGGGGCCAGCTTTTAAGGGATAAGCCGTTAAAAGAAGGATTCTCTTTTGGGCAGAAATGTGTAGTAGGCATTTTTACTGGGATACTAGGTATAGTATTGATGTATTTCAGTGTTCGTGTTGGTACCATTCTATTGGATTTACGCTATTTAGCTGTTATTCTAGCTGTTATTATTGGAGGACCGATAGCGAGTACCATAACAATTGGTATGATTTTAGTAACTAGGCTGTTGTTTATGGATTATTCATTAGCTTCTCAAGTGGCTTTTTATACAATCATTGCGATAGGAATAGGGAGTATCTTTATTTCGCGCATGAAGCTTTCTTTAGGGGGAAAGTGGGTATGGTTACACACATATATTTTATCTATTCTAATCCCAGCGTTATATATATGGTTAATTAAAGAAATCCACATAGTGGGATTATATTTAATTTCTAGTATTATTACAGGTTACATAACATTCATAAGTGCAAATTATGTTTTACAATCCAATGAGTTATTTCAAAAGATGAAACAATACGCAACGATAGATGCATTGACAGGTTTAGGAAACGTAAGACAGTTTGATTTAGAGATGAATCGTCATATTAGTAATAAGAACATGAAAAATGATTCGTTTTGTTTACTACTTATAGATATTGACCACTTTAAGTATGTAAATGATACGTACGGGCATCCTGCAGGGGACGAAGTGCTAAAACAAGTAGGATGTATTTTACGAGAAACTTCACAATTTCCAGATTTGGCTTTTCGAAAGGGTGGAGAGGAGTTTGCGCTTTTGATACCGAATAAGGGATTAGCTTACGGAATTCTTATGGGCGAGCAAATTCGTACAGCTGTTGAAAGTCACTCATTTCAATTGTTAGATGAAACGAAAATAAAAATTACAGTTTCGGTGGGGGTTTCAGAATATGAAGAATCAACGGAGCAATTTATTCAAGCGGCGGATGATGCGTTATACTACTCGAAACGAAATGGTAGAAATAAGGTCAGCTCTGTATCTTAAAGATAAGATGACCAGAAGACATAAAGCTTATAAAAAACACTCACAGAGGCAATGTATGAAATTTGTGAGTGTTTTTTATTTATATATTAGACAAGTTCTTTTGATACAACAAATTTACGATATGCACCATGGTGAGTTGGACCTACGTATTCGTTAATTTTGAATGAGTAACGAATAGCAGCTGTGATGAATTCTTTAGCAGTTTTTACTGCTTCTTTCACAGGTTTTCCTTTTGCAAGTTCTGCTGTAATTGCAGCAGAATATGTGCAACCTGCGCCGTGTGTATTTGTCGTATCAATTTTTTCTGATTCTAGAAGGTCGAATGTTTCTCCATCATATAGGACGTCGATTGCAGTTTCCGTACCAAGTTTGCTACCGCCTTTAATTAGGACGTATTTCGCACCTAAAGCATGGATCTTTTTCGCTGCTTCTTTCATGTCTTCAAGAGAATTAATCTTTACGCCACTTAATTGGTAAGCTTCAAATAAGTTTGGTGTTACAATTAATGCCTTTGGAACAAGAACGTCACGTAAGCAATCATTCGTTTCAGGATGTAATGCTTCATCAGCACCTTTACATACCATAACAGGGTCAACTACTACATTTTTGAAATTGTGCTTTTCGATTGTTTCTGCAACCATTTCAATAATTTCTACTGATCCAAGCATACCTGTTTTTAAAGCGTCTACGCCAACACCTTCAATTGTTGTTTCTAATTGTGGTTTTAATGTAGAAGCTGGGATTGGAAATACGTTATGTGCCCAACCGTTATGTGGATCCATCGTTACGATTGTTGTAAGAGATGTCATTCCGTATACGCCCAGTTCTTGGAATGTTTTTAAATCTGCTTGTATACCAGCACCGCCACTTGTGTCAGAACCAGCGATAGTAAGTGCTTTATTTAATGTCATTATGAAAGCCCCCTCGAGTGATATAATGAAAACTATGTTCTCACCATTATATCAATGTTACGAATAAGTACAAAGTGAAAAGTAGATGATTTATTTTAAGAGCTATTTAAAATCTTGTATGCAGGAGACTGAGTATGTTTCGAGATAATCGTACAAATGAATTAGTTATATTAAAGGAAATTGCAGAAACATTAAATACATCAAATGATACATATCATGTATTGCAAGCTGTCCTAGAGAAATTACTAAGTGTAACAGGTTTAACGACAGGATGGATTTTTCTTGCGGATGAAAATGGGAAGTATACGAAGTTAATTGACTATCAATTACCAGAGGCACTGACATATGAAAATAAACGCCCGATGTGCGAAGGTGAATGTTGGTGTTTACGAGGTTTTGTAGATGGAAAATTAGAGAGAGCCGTTAATATTATTGAATGTAAAAGAATTAATAATGCAATTGAATATAATTGGGGGGATACGGAGGGCATTCTTCATCATGCTACGGTTCCTTTAAAAGCTGGGGGAGAAAAATTTGGGGTGTTAAATGTTGCAAGTCCGGGTAAAACACATTTTTCAGAAGAAGAATTAGTATTACTCCAATCGGTTGCCTTCCAAATTGGTACGGCTTTAAAGCGAACAAAATTATATGAAAATGAAAAGAGAAGAGCACATTATTATGTGAAATTAGAGCGTTTCATTCAAGATTTAAAAACGATTCATAAGTTTAATGTACTACCTGAAAAGGTGGTAAATCACGTAGGTGAAGTATTTCAATGGAATCAAGTAGCGCTTTTTATTAGGGAGGAAAAAGAATTATCTCTGCGAGCGTCTTACGTTCAGGAAGAGTTAAAAGAGGATATAAAAGAGGCGGCCAAGAAGGCGTTAGAACAAGATGAACCAGTTCTAATAAAACATCAAATAGGACATAATGTACATCTAAATCGAGCTGTTATTGCTACACCAATACATATTCAAAACCATATATTTGGTGTTTTATGTGTTAGCTTGAATAATGGAGAGTTGGATGCTAATACAATAGATGTAATTCAAGCATTATCGAACCATGTTTCGTTAATAATAGAGAATTTGAGGTTAAACGAGCAGCGCCGTGAACTTGTACGAATGGAAGAAAGAAATCGGTTAGCAAGAGATTTACATGATTCTGTTTCGCAAAAATTATTTTCATTAACCTTCATGACAAAAGGCGCTGAGGCAGTTTTAAAAGGTAAAAATGAAAAGGTAGATCAATCTTTGCATGAGATGCGTGAACTGGCGCAAGGAGCTTTGAAAGAAATGAGGACATTAATTTGGCAGCTTCGTCCGGCAGGATTAGAAAAAGGATTATTGCCAGCTCTAAAGCAGTACGGTGAAAATTTGGGACTGAAAATTAGGGAGCAAGTTACGGGTGTTCGTGATTTACCTCGTGTAGTAGAAGAAGCTTTGTGGCGCATAGGCCAAGAAGCACTGAACAATGTAAGTAAGCATGCAGGTGTAAAAGAAGCGACGATTTATTTTACAGTGAATGAGAAAAATGTGTCATTAGAAATAGTCGATCAAGGAAACGGCTTTGTAGAAAAGGATATAAAAGAGAAGAAATCACTTGGCATGACTACGATGCGTGAAAGAGTAGAATTAGTTGGTGGAACAATTAAAATTGTAAGTGATAAGAAAAGAACAAGTGTAAAAATAAACGTACCATTATGATGTGAAAATGAGGGAAGTTCGTGAAAATAAAAGTATTGTTAGTTGATGATCATACAGTCGTTTTAAAAGGATTAGCATTTTTCTTAAGTACACAGGAAGATTTAGAGTTAGTTGGAGAAGCGAATAATGGGAAAGAAGCGTTAGTGAAAGTAGGAGAAACAACTCCCGATGTTATATTAATGGATTTATACATGCCTGAAATGGATGGTGTTGAGGCGACGGCATATATTAAAAAAGAGTATCCAAATGTGAAAGTAATTGTATTAACTAGCTTTTCTGATCAGGCGCATGTGTTACCTGCATTAAGGGCTGGAGCAAGTGGGTATATTTTAAAAGATGTAGAACCAGATCAGCTTGTTGAGGCTATTCGAAGCGCATATAAAGGTAATATTCAATTACATCCGGATATAGCAAATGCTCTTCTCTCTCAAACATTACCTGTAGAAGAAAAGGAAGAAGAACCTTCTATTCAAGTGGATGTGCTAACAGCGAGAGAAAATGAAGTATTGCAGCTATTAGCAAAAGGGATGAGCAATAAGGAAATTGCATCTGTTTTAGTTATTACAGAAAAGACAGTTAAGGCGCATGTAAGTAGCATTTTGAGTAAGTTGAATTTATCTGATCGTACGCAAGCGGCATTATATGCAGTGAAAAATGGAATTGTATAAGACGAAAGTCGTAAGACCAAGTTCGCCTTTAGAAGGTGGACTTTTTTTATGGAAAAATACGTCTATGTGAGGACGAAATTGTCTTTATATAAAGATAAAATATGTTTGTAAGCAACAAAACAACAATTACAAGGGATACCTTTTTTGAAAGCATATAACAACATAAGAGTGAGTACTAGGAGGAATAAATAATGGCAACAGTTTTATTCGTTAAAGCAAATAACCGTCCAGCGGAACAAGCAGTTAGTGTAAAATTATATGAGGCATTTTTAGCAAACTATAAAGAAGCACACCCAAATGATACAGTAGTAGAACTTGATTTATATAAAGAAGAATTACCATATGTAGGCGTAGACATGATCAATGGTACATTCAAGGCAGGTAAAGGCTTTGATTTAACAGAAGAAGAAGCAAAAGCAGTAGCAGTTGCTGATAAGTATTTAAATCAATTCCTAGAAGCTGATAAAGTTGTTTTCGGCTTCCCATTATGGAACTTAACGATTCCAGCAGTATTGCACACATATATTGATTATTTAAACCGTGCTGGTAAAACGTTCAAATATACGCCAGAGGGTCCAGTTGGCCTAATCGGAGATAAGAAGATTGCATTATTAAATGCAAGAGGCGGCGTATATTCAGAAGGTCCAGCAGCTGAGGTAGAAATGGCTGTTAAATATGTAGCAAGTATGATGGGCTTCTTCGGCGCAACAAACATGGAAACAGTAGTTATTGAAGGACATAACCAATTCCCAGATAAAGCAGAAGAAATCATCGCTGCAGGTCTTGAAGAAGCAGCTAAAGTAGCAAGTGAATTTTAATTAAAATTATAATCGTCACTCGAAAAAACAGTATTAACGTTTACATGTTAATGCTGTTTTTTATATTTTTAGTTCATCAGCAAGTTTTTCTAATGTATTTCGATCTTGTATATAATATGTTCGGCCTTCTTTTCTTAAATAATTTTGTTGGCAAAACTGATTTAATATATATAAAAGATGACGGTAGCTGACATTTAAATATTCCGAGGCCTCGGTATGCTTTTCTATATAACAATTATTTTGTTCTGTTAATAAAATAAAAGCAGCTAATCGATTTTCAAAAGGATAACTATAGTTTTTTGCGTAATTTTCAGTGCGAGTAATTGTCTTTTCTCCAATAAATTTACATAAGTGCTGTAAAAACGTTGCATCTTGTAATAAAAGTTGCTGACAATCTTTAAGAGGAAGTGCCAAACACACACAATCTTCTAGTACTTCAACGGACTTAGTAATATTTTCTACTCCTATTAATCCTAATTCCCCGATAAAAGATGGTGCTTGAATAAAATTAATTAATGAAACCTTCCCGTTTTTATGACTCATATATATTTTTGCTTTCCCAGAAATTAAGTAATAGAGATAAGGGAGAGCATTTCCTTCGCTACATATCATCTCTTTCGTTTGAAAAGAATGCAGCTCTACATATGGCAAGACATGAAATGAAAATAGGGTATGGAATTGATGGATTCGCATGTATTGATAAATTTCTTCCTCATTTTTGCTGATTTTCATATTTTCACCCCTATGTATAGTATGAGATATCTCCTATTATCTTTACAAGAAGGAATGATACGATTTATGTAAATTTGTTTTTGTAGAAAAGAGAGTGTGATGAATTTATGAAAAAATATAAAACGTTGTTATTTGATGTAGATGATACATTACTAGACTTCCAAAAGGCTGAAAAAGTGGCTTTACGGGTGCTTTTTGAAGAGAAGGGAATCCCTTTAACAGACGAGATAGAGGCTCGTTATAAAAAAATAAATAAAGGTCTTTGGGATGCTTTTGAAAAAGGGGAACTATCACGCAATGAAGTTGTAAATACAAGATTTTCTCTGTTGTTTAAAGAGTATGGAGAAGAAGTAGATGGAATATTATTGGAAAATAATTATCGTAACTACTTAGAAGAAGGAAATCAACTCATGCAAGGTGCGTTTGAATTTATAAATCAAATTCAAGGAGAGTATGAATTGTATATAGTGACAAATGGTGTTTCTAAGACGCAAGATAAACGTTTACGTAATGCAGGTTTACATTCATTATTTAAAGATGTTTTTGTTTCGGAAGATACAGGTTTTCAAAAACCGATGAAAGAGTATTTTGATTATGTTTTTGAACGGATTCCTAACTTTGCACCTGAAGCAGGGCTGATTATTGGGGATTCATTAAGCGCTGATATGAAAGGTGGATATGTAGCGGGAATTGATACTTGTTGGTTTAATCCAGAAAGGAAATTAAATGATAGTGGGATTATACCAACATATGAAGTGCATAATTTTGAGGAGTTAGAAGCGTTATTAAAGCAGCATGTGTAATAAAAAAATAGGCAGTGGAGCTTTCATCCCCACTGCCTATTTTTATTAATTTTTATTTTCGTTATGTTTTGGGAGCGGAAAGGCATTCCCGATAGCAGCTGCACCAAGCATGGGCAATAGTAAATTAAGCGGGAAAAACATAAGTAATAGTAATGTTATAGCTATTGGCTTTCGTAACGCATAGCTTGAAATTGCTGTCGTTACGATGGCAACAGATGCTACTGGATCTATAGGAAGAATAGATGCTACAGCGTATCCGATACTTGACCCGGAAAATATAATTGGGAAGATATGTCCACCTCGCCACCCTGTGTTCAAACAAACGGCAGTAATGCACAACTTTAAAATCCCTGAAAGAAGTAGTATCCAAAAAGATAAATGGCTCCATTCAACAACTAATTCTTTTAATTGATGTTCCCCTGAAAATAATGTGTACGGAAGAAAAGTTCCCGCAATTCCTAATAAAATACCACCGATAATTCCGAGTGTCAGTTTGTATTCCCTAAAAGGGTGAATTAACTTCTCTAATGTGAATTCTAACTTGAAATAAAAGAAACCAACTATAGCACCGATACTAGCAAGTGGAAGAAATGCGATCCATTCATTGAAAGAAAGTGCACCTTCCCCGAAATCAACAATAAAGGATCCACGATTATCGAGTTTACTCAGTAGTAAATAAACAGAAAAACCTGCGAAAGTAGTAGTTAAGTATACAATCGCCTTTTTTCCTTTAGAAAAAGCAGCAATTTGTTCCCCCTCATTTTCATTTGGTGCTAAATAACCGAATAATGGTGCGTTAAAAATGACACTTAAAGTAGCTCCAATTCCGATCTCGGTTAGCTCATTCATACCCTTTAAGGCAAATTTAAAGCGATCCCCTACCCATGTGCACAGTCCGCCTATAATTCCAACTAGTGCGGCTTCTGGACCAAGACTAGCTCCGAAAATTAAAACAATAATCGCTGTTAAAGTAGCCTGATGGACAAAGCGATATTCGATTCGACCAGTTTTTTTATATTCAGCCATCACTTCAGGCATAAGGCGTGGGTATGTACCGAAATGTTTTTGTGATAGACCAACAAGGACCCCGCCAATTATTGTTACGCAAAGGGTGTAATAAGAGGGAAAAGAGAGAACTTCAGGCAAGTATCCCCAAATAAAGTGGATTCCAATATTTATTGTGACTAAAAATAACCAGACTGTAGCTCCTACTATAGATCCTAGAAGAATGCCATATAGAGCAAGTATGTACTGCATATCTTTTTTATTTGTCATGTTATACCTCCGTTATGTAAATCTTAGTAGGTAAAAAAGTGAAATATACTAGTGAAAAATGGATTGAATATATATAGTATCTTTTTGAGAAGATGGCCTATTCAACATATAGGCTAACTTTTGGGGAATTTGGATTATAGGTTAAATTACTTATTTAATTTTATAGACTGATTTGAGGTTTTTAAAGGTCTTTTTTGAAATAGACTAGAATATATTTCCTTTGTTGCTTTATATGAAACTGTTAACATTTATTTTAGAACATTCAGAAAAACTGTTTGACATTAGGAAATTATTGCTATAAAATCAACGGTAATTGCATAGTCTTATCAAGAAAAGGTGGAGGGACAGGCCCGATGAAACCTTGGCAACAGCCGTATAACGGAATTGTGCCAAATCCTGCAGGTAGTAATCCTGAGAGATAAGAAAGAGCCTTTAGAGCGTGTTTTCAAACTGCTCCTTTCTTGTTTTCAGGAAAGGGGCAGTTTTTTATTTTGTATAAAAGAAAGGAGAATGAGAGATGGGAGAATCATGGGGAAAAGGAACAATTTGTGTGCAAGGTGGCTATACGCCAAAAAATGGTGAACCACGTGTTTTACCACTTTATCAAAGTACAACATATAAATACGATACTTCAGATGATTTAGCAGCCCTATTTAACTTAGAGGCAGAAGGATATATTTATACACGTATTGGAAACCCTACTCTAGCCGCATTTGAGCAGAAGTTATCAGATTTAGAAGGCGGTGTAGGAGCTGTTGCAACGGCTTCTGGGCAAGCAGCTATTATGCTCGCAGTTTTAAATATTTGTAGTAGTGGGGATCATTTACTTTGTTCTTCAACGGTTTACGGGGGAACGTTTAATTTATTTGGAGTGAGTTTGCGTAAACTGGGTATTGATGTTACGTTCTTTAATCCAAATTTAACGGCAGATGAAATTACGGCGCTTGCTAATGACAAGACGAAACTTATCTATGCAGAATCGTTAGGAAATCCAGCGATGAATGTTTTAAATTTTAAAGAATTTTCAGCTGCTGCTAAAGAATTAGAGGTACCTTTTATCGTTGATAATACATTAGCAACTCCTTATTTATGCCAGGCGTTTGAACATGGGGCAAATATTATTGTTCATTCTACGACGAAGTATATCGATGGGCATGCGAGCTCCTTAGGCGGTATTGTAATTGACGGTGGAAACTTTGATTGGACAAATGGAAAGTATCCTGAACTTGTTGAACCAGATCCAAGTTATCACGGTGTAAGTTACGTTCAAAACTTTGGTGCAGCAGCGTATATTGTGAAAGCACGTGTTCAGCTATTAAGAGATTATGGAAATTGTATGAGCCCATTCAATGCATATATTAGCAATATTGGCTTAGAAACATTGCATTTACGAATGGAACGTCATAGTGAAAATGCTCTTGCAGTTGCTAAGTGGCTTGCTAATCATGAACGTATTGAATGGGTGAATTATCCGGGCTTAGATAGTAATGAAAATTACTCATTGGCACAACAGTACTTGAAAAAAGGCGCTAGTGGTGTTTTAACTTTCGGTATTAAAGGCGGATTAGAAGCAGCAAAAGAATTTATCGCAAATGTAAAACTAGCAACTCTTGTAACGCACGTAGCTGATGCACGAACTTGCGTTATACATCCTGCTAGTACGACGCATAGACAATTAAATGCTGAAGATCAGCGTTTAGCTGGTGTTACATCTGATTTAATTCGTTTATCAGTTGGTATAGAAGATGTTTCTGATATTATTGCAGATTTGGAAGCAGCTCTAGTTGGGGGCAAAACACATGCCGATCATAATTGATAAAGATTTACCGGCTCGCAAAGTGTTACAAAAAGAAAATATTTTTGTAATGACGAAGGAGCGAGCGGAAACACAAGATATACGCGCTTTAAAAATTGCTATATTAAATTTAATGCCAACGAAGCAAGACACAGAGGCGCAATTACTTCGCTTAATTGGAAACACACCGTTACAATTAGATGTTCATTTGCTTCATATGGAATCACATCTATCTCGTAATGTAACGCAAGAACATTTAACAAGCTTTTATAAAACGTTTCGTGATATTGAAAATGAAAAGTTTGATGGGCTCATTATTACAGGAGCGCCAGTGGAGACCCTCGCTTTTGAAGAGGTAGATTATTGGGAAGAGCTTAAACATATTATGGAGTATTCAAAAACGAATGTAACATCTACGCTCCATATTTGCTGGGGAGCACAGGCTGGCTTGTACTATCATTATGGTGTTCCAAAGTATCCCCTTAAGGAAAAAATGTTCGGTGTATTTGAACATGAAGTTTGCGAGCAACATGTGAAATTGTTACAAGGATTTGATGAATTGTTTTTTGCTCCGCATTCTCGTCATACAGAAGTACGAGAGAATGATATTAGAGGAGTGAAAGACTTAACATTGTTAGCAAACTCTGAAGAAGCAGGTGTTCACCTTGTTATTGGGCCAGAAGGAAGGCAAGTGTTTGCCCTTGGACATAGCGAATATAGTTGTGAGACGTTAAAACAAGAATACGAACGAGATCGTGACAAGGGATTAAATATTGATGTGCCAAAAAACTATTTTAAACATAATAATCCAGATGAAAAGCCGCTTGTTAGGTGGAGGAGTCATGGTAATTTATTGTTTTCTAATTGGTTGAATTATTACGTGTATCAAGAAACCCCTTATATATTGTAAAGAAAGATTGTGTAACACGTGGCAACGTTTTCCTTGTAAAGATTAACCTTTATTTTTCCGAATGTTCAAAATACATTGTTTTTCAGATTTTTTACTCATATAATTTCATCTAAACACAATTTTTGAGGGGTGGACAGTACTATGAAAGAAATTCAAGTTGGGTTATTAGGTCTTGGGACAGTTGGCAGTGGTGTGGTTCGTATTATTACGGATCATCAAGAACGACTCATACACCAAGTAGGTTGTCCAGTGAAGGTAACGAAAGTATTAGTGCAAAACATTGAGAAAGAGAGAGAGATAGAGGTACCTTCTACTCTATTAACACAAGATGCAAATGAAATTTTAGATAATCCAAATATTGATGTTGTCATTGAAGTGATGGGTGGCATTGATGATGCAAAATCATATATTTTACAAGCTTTAAAAAGCGGAAAGCATGTTGTAACTGCAAATAAAGACTTAATGGCATTACATGGGGCGGAACTATTAGCGACAGCAAAAGATAATAAGGCTGATTTATTCTATGAGGCGAGTGTGGCAGGGGGAATTCCAATTTTACGCAGTATCGTAGAAGGACTTTCCTCAGATCTTATTACGAAAGTAATGGGAATTGTAAATGGAACGACAAATTTTATTTTGACGAAAATGTCAGACGAAGGGAGAGCATATAACGACGTGTTAAAAGAAGCCCAACAACTTGGATTTGCAGAAGCAGATCCAACATCAGATGTAGAAGGTTTAGATGCAGCGAGAAAAATGACGATTTTAGCTACTCTCGGTTTCTCTACAAATGTAGAGCTTGGAGACGTGAAAGTAAAAGGGATTACCTCTATTACAGAGGAAGATATTGAATATAGTAAGAGCTTAGGTTATACAATTAAATTAATCGGTCTTGCAAAACGAGATGGTGAAAAATTGGAGGTTACAGTTGAACCAACTTTACTTCCAAATACACATCCTCTTGCGGCAGTACAAAATGAATATAACGCTGTGTATGTTTACGGTGAAGCAGTTGGGGAAACGATGTTTTATGGACCAGGCGCAGGAAGTTTACCAACAGCGACAGCTGTTGTTTCGGATTTAGTTGCTGTAATGCAAAATATTAGATTAGGGGTAACAGGAAATAGTGCTGTAGTCCCACAATATCAAAAAGTATTAAAAGAGCCAGACGAAATTGTCGTGAAAAAGTTTTTAAGACTGCATGTAAAAGACGAAATTGGTGTATTTGCAAAAATTACTTCATTGTTCTCTGAGCGCGGAGTTAGCTTTGAGAAAATTATTCAAATGCCGCTTGAAGAGAAAGGAAAGGCTGAAATTGTAATTGTAACGCATCGTGCGTCTCTTGCTGATTATGATTATATTCTACATACGTTGCAAGGGTATGAAGAAATAGATTGTTTGAAAGCGAACTATCGAATTGAAGGGGATGCTAAGTAGTATCCTTACCATAAAACAGAAAGAGCCTATTAAGCAGCTTGCTTAATAGGCTCTTTTCTATTTAAAATCTGCGTACCAACTTGAATAAATGCTTGGATAATCCAGCCTGTTGTAAAGGATAAGATGATTGTTCCAAAATAGATAGGTCCGTCTAATAAAAAGCTTAACGTTAAAAATAAAAAGGCTAATGAAATCTCTGTTCTTCTAAACGTCCATTTTTTCTTCTCAGCAACCGTTAAAACGAAAGCTTCTTGAGGCGCTGCGCAAAGGTTTGTAGAGACGTAAAGACCAATTCCAGCTCCAACGAATAGATTTCCGCAAATAAGTGTTATATATTTTGGAAGAGAGCGGATAGCGTCCATAATAGTTGTAATGGAACCAATCCAATCAACAAAAAGAGAAATAAGAACCATCGTTACAATTGTACCGATTGTAATTTGTTTTTTATTCCAAAAGAGTACGATAAGTGTAAAGGCAAAGTTAATCATAAAAATCCAAAAACCAATACTTATGCCAAAATTTTGATATAGTGCAATAAAGAAGGAATCATAAGGGCTAAGTCCAAAGGAAGTAATTGTCGTCATCATATTAATACCGATGGCAAGAATGAGTAAACCGCCAATGAAAAATATATATTCTAATTTGAATCGAAGCATAGTTGTATATCCTTTCTAAATGTATTTGCTAGGAAAGGATATATTGTGGAAAGCTTACCAGGTCAAGGGAGAATTTTTGTGAGAAGGGGAAAATGAGATGACAAATATAAGAAAGATTGCTGAACTTGCTGGAGTATCTGTTTCAACTGTTTCACGTGTACTAAATAATCATCCGTACGTAAATGAACAGAAACGAAAAGAAATTTTAGCGATTATAGAAGAATTAAATTACACGCAAAACGTGAATGCGATTCATTTAGTGAAAGGAAAAACGAATGTAATTGGCGTTTTATTACCACACGTAAATGATCAATATTATAGCGCTATTATCGAGGGGATATCAAAAGAGACAGCCAAGAATAATTATAATATGATGCTTTGCCAGACGAATTATAGCGAAGAAAGAGAACTAGAAATTTTAAATATGTTAAAAATGAAAAAGCTTGATGGGGTTATTATTTGTTCTCGGGCAAATAGTAAGGAGAAGCTTGAAGAATATACAAAATTCGGCCCGATTGTTATGTGTGAAGAAATAGATTCAAAATGCATTTCAAGTGTCCATATCGATTACTACAAAGTATTTTCATTTGGGATGAAAAGCTTAATAGATGCCGGTCATACACATATTGGATATTGTATTGGAAGAAGTAATAGTGTTAATAGCCAAAGACGAAAGAAGGCATATGAAGATTCGCTTCAACAGAGTATCGTAACACCGCTAGAGACCTGGAAATTTGAGGGTTGTTTTACAGTGGAAGATGGACGCAATGTAATTAGAGAATGGGCTCATATGTCAGTAAAACCGACGGCGTTCCTTGTATCTTGTAACCATATTGCAGCGGGGATGGTTACAGAAGCAAAAAAACAAGGAATTCGTATTCCAGAGGATATTACGATTATCGGGTGTGATGATCAAGAGGTGGCAGATATATTGGGTATAACGACGATTTCGCATTCTAGTAAAAACGTTGGAGTAAAAGCGTTTGAATTATTATATGAAAAGATTAATGAAGAGAAATTAGATGTGAAGCATATAGAGTTATTACCAGAGTTAGTAAATAGAGAAACGACGTAATTGAGAAGGTGTGAAAATCGCTTTTCAAAATTTCGTTTGGTATAATTATGGACAATCTATGAGGGCTAAAAGGGGTTTTGATATGAGATCAAAAGTAGTAAAAGTAATTCTACTCATTACAATTGCATCTTTCTGTTTATTTGCATATGGCTTTGTTTCAGGTGTAAATGATGTATTAAATCCGAAAGCTTCAAATTTAATTAAAAAGACCGATGTAGTGGCAAAAGAGAAAAAGAAAACGGGAACGTTACAAATCGTTAGTTTAGGTGATTCATTAACGCGTGGCGTTGGTGATAAAGAAGGAATTGGCTATGTTGGGCGAATGAAAGAGGATTTACAAAAAGATTATAAGCAAAAAATTGCATTAACAAATTTAGCAGTTAGTGGTGCAAAAATGCCCGATTTATTAAAACAAATTGAAAGTAATGGCGCTCAATATTCAATTAAGCAAGCAGATGTAATCGTGTTAACGATTGGTGGGAATGATTTGTTCCCAGGCTGGGAATCGCTTGGGAAAATAGATTTAGAGACGTATCGTCCTGACACAGAAACGTTTCAAAATGAAGCAAAGAAAATTATAGAAGAAATTCGTAAATTAAATACAGATAGTCCGATTTTTTGGCTTGGTTTATACAATCCTTTTGAAGATGTAGAAGATTTAAAAGGGTCTTCAAACATTGTTGTGGACTGGAATGCATCTTTAGAGAAGTTAGCGCTAAACGATAAAAATGTGTATATTACACCGACATTTGATTTATTCCAAAACCGCGGTAAAGATTTATTATACTCTGATCATTTTCATCCGAACGAAGTAGGTTATACGTATATGGCAGAACGTTTAGTTCAAAATGTTGTAAGTAAATTAAAACTAGAACAAGGAGGGGTAAAATGACGACGATACTTTCCGTACGAGATTTGAAGAAGGTAATTGGAAAGAAGACTCTTGTAGAGAATATTTCCTTTGATGTAAAGCAAGGAGAAGTGTTCGGGTTCTTAGGACCAAATGGTGCTGGAAAGACGACTACCATTCGAATGTTAGTCGGATTGATTAAGGCGACAGAAGGTAAGATTTCTATCGGTGGTTATTCGATTAAGGAAAATTTCAGGGAAGCGATGCGTCAAATTGGGAGTATCGTTGAAAACCCAGAGTTGTATACATATTTAACGGGATGGGAAAATTTAAAGCAATTTGCTCGTATGTTAGGTGATATATCAGATGAACGTATTATTGAAATTGCTGAAATGGTTCATTTAGATGAAAGAATTCATGACAAGGTAAAAACGTACTCACTTGGTATGAAACAACGCCTTGGAATTGCGCAGGCGCTCCTTGGGAATCCAAAATTGCTCATATTAGATGAGCCAACGAATGGTTTAGATCCAGCAGGGATTAGAGAACTTAGGGAATTTATACATAAGCTTGTAAAAGAAGAAAATATGAGCGTGTTTATTTCAAGTCACTTGCTAAGTGAAGTGCAAATGATATGTGATCGCGTTGCTATTATTCATAAAGGAAAAATGATAACAGTTGCCAAGGTTGAAGAATTAATTAAAACAGCAAGTGATCGTGTAGAATGGATTGTTACACCAATTTCTAAGGCGAAAGATATGCTAGAAGCGGCCGAAGAAGTAAGGGAAGTGAGTGTAGAAGGCGATCGATTACTATGCCGCATGGATATTGCATCTATAAGTAGTTGGAATAAACACTTTGTCGAAAATGAAATAGATGTACATAGCGTTAAGGAGCTTGTATTTACGCTAGAAGATTTATTTATTGAACTCACAAGGGGTGAGCAGCATGCGTGAATTTGCGAATCTAGTTTTAAATGAATCAGAAAAGATTTACCGTAAGAAACGTATTTTTGTTGTCATGCTTATTTTAGCAATCTTGATCCCGCTTTTTGTGTATGCGCAGTATCGTGAAATAGAAACGACACAAAAAAGACTCGGTACAACCGATTGGAAGGTTTCATTGCAACAGCAAATTGTTGATTCTCAGAACCGGTTGAACAATTCTAGGTTGCCAGAAGAATGGCGTGATTGGTTAAAGGTAAGAGTTGAGCAACAACAATATTATTTAGATCATGATATTAATCCGATGGCACCGGGTGCACCGACTTTTGTCAGAGCATTTATTGAACAAGGAATTACATTATTTATTCCGCTTCTTGTAATGATTGTAGCCATTGATATCGTTTCAGGAGAACGAAGTGATGGGACGATGAAGATGTTACTTACGCGGCCAATTCGGCGCTGGAAAATACTCCTTAGTAAATACGTGACGATGTTATTTTTCATTTCGCTCATACTGTTTCTTGTAGGTTTATTTGCTTACATATTATCAGGGCTTGTATTTGGGTACTCGGGATGGAATTTACCTGTTTTAACAGGATTCGTTATTGATAAGGAAACGTTAAATACGAACTTTGTGCATCTTATTCCGCAGTGGCAATACATCTTAATGGCGTATGGACTAGCCTGGTTTGTTGCTATCGTTGTCGGAACTATATCATTTATGGTCTCTGTTTTAATTCGTAATACACCAGCTGGTATGGGCGTTATGCTAGCTGCATTAATTGCAGGCGGTATTTTAAGCTCGTTCGCAACATCTTGGGAAGGCGCCAAATATATTTTTAGTGTGAATCTATCATTAACGGATTATTTATCAGGAAAATTACCTGCATTACAAGGTTTATCGATGGGATTTTCTTTGATGAATTTAACTGTTTGGGCAGTTGTTTCTCTTGTTATTTCGTTCGTAGTATTTACAAGACAGGATATGGTGAATTAATTAGACAGGAAGTGACAGTATGGAAAATGTTTTAAAGAATGATTGGGAGCCACTATTGGCACCAGAATTCGAGAAAGAGTATTATCTTACTCTATCCAGTTTTTTGACAGAAGAATACAGCACGCATGTTGTTTATCCGAAGGTAGAAGATATTTTTAACGCTCTTCAGTATACAAGTTATGAAAATACAAAGGTTGTTATTTTAGGACAAGATCCATATCATGGACCGAATCAAGCGCATGGTTTAAGCTTTTCTGTGCAACCTGGTGTTAAAACACCACCGTCATTGTTAAATATGTATAAAGAACTTCGAGATGAATATGGTTATGAAATCCCGAATAACGGTTATTTAGTAAAATGGGCGGAACAAGGAGTATTATTACTAAATACCGTATTAACAGTTCGTCAAGGCGAAGCAAATTCTCATAAGGGAAAAGGATGGGAGCACTTCACAGATCGTGTAATTGAACTGTTGAATGAACGTGAAAAGCCAGTTATTTTCATATTGTGGGGGCGCCATGCACAGGCGAAGAAGAAGTTAATTACGAATCCGAATCATCATATTATCGAATCTGTACATCCAAGCCCATTATCGGCAAGACGTGGTTTCTTTGGTAGTAAGCCATATTCTAAAGTAAATACGATTTTAGCTAATATGGGCGAAAGAGAAATTGATTGGGAAATTCCAAATTTATAAATAGAAAAGGTAGTTAACAGTCGTTAACTACCTTTTTATTATTATTGTTGCTCGTTCTTTAATTTTGCATCTAGTACAAAAGTGCCGAATGGGATAACTGATGAAACAAATGCTCCAAGTGCCCATAAAATTGATTTACGGTGTACGATTGTTACTTGAATTACTGCAAAGATGAATAGAATAAATAGAACACCATGAGCCATGCCTGTAATTTTAACAGCTGTTGCAAACCCTGCGAAATATTTCAATGGCATTGCTACAAATAATAGTAATAGGAAAGAAATACCCTCAACTAGTCCAATTGCTCTTAATCGTCCGATTGGTGTAGATAACATAAAGTAGCCTCCTTTAACGTATGCTTGTATATAGTAAATTTGTATTCTTTTTCAAAATAAAATAGTCTATTTTGTTTCATTATATACAAAAAGAAAGTTTACACTACGAGAATAGTGCAAAGTTCAAAATATAGTCACAAAAGCATGAGAATTTAAATAAAAACCTATTTGAAGTATTTGACTTCAAATAGGTTTTGTGAATGAAAATATTAAACAAGTACATCCGTTTTTAAAACGAATTTCTCTACAACTTTTGCAACACCATCGTTCATATTTGTATCTGTTACGTAGTTTGCAATTTCTTTAATATCATCAGGTGCATTGCCCATTGCAACGCCAAGACCAGCAAATTCAATCATCGCTTGGTCGTTATAGCTATCGCCCATTGCGATAACTTCTTCACGCTTAATGCCAAGCTTTTGGATCAGTTTGTTTAAGCTCGTTCCTTTTGTAACACCAGCTTCAGTAAATTCTAAGAAGAATGGTTTCGAACGCATCACGCTTAATTGGCCTTCTAGCTGTTTTTGTAGTTTCTTTTCAACTTCAACAAGGCGTTCAGCTTCTTTATTCATTAATACTTTTACTACGGGCTCTTTAACTGCAGCTTTAAAGTCATCTACTACAACAATTGGCATACCAGTAATATCGCCCTCAATTTCAGTATAAGGATTATTTTCTTCCGTTACGATATCATCGCCCATATAAGTATGAATCCATACATCTTCAGTTTTACTAATTTCAAATAGGTTGTGAACGATTTCAGGAGATAGTGTACTACTAAAGATTTCTTCGTTTGTTTTACAGTTAATAATTTTTGCACCATTAAAAGATAAAATGAAACTGCCGTATTCTTCTAAACGAAGTTCTTTCGCTACATTGCGCATACCGAACGTTGGACGTCCAGAAGCAAGTACAACCTTTACGCCTTGCTCTTGTGCAGTCATTAACGCTTCTTTCGTACGAGGTGAAATAGTATGGTCATCACGTAATAAAGTATCATCTAAATCTAAAACAATCATTTTATAAGTCATATAGAAAATTCCTTTCTTTAATTGAAATCAAAATACATGTTCATGAAGAGATTGAGGAATAATAGTAAGACATCAAACCTCTTTGAAAAGAAGTAGATAAATTATTATGAGTGTGTTGCTCATAATATTGGTTAATAATCATTGGGGATGAATAAAACCCCAATGATTAAAGTTTGATTTTATCGTAACAACTCTAAAGGTAGAGTGCAATAATGGAAGTTTTCCAATTTAAGATATTTGTTTTGCTGTGGAACGAGAAAATAGTATTTCTAGCAAGATTGCCATTACAGATCCAAGAACGAGACCATTACTTAAAAACGATGCTAGAAATGGTGGAAGTGTGGAATATGCTCCTGCTGGAACAAACATAACTCCGACTCCTGTAAAGATTGAAAGACCGGCTACTTTAAATAATCGTTCTTTATCCTGGACAGTTTCGTATTCTCGAAAGGCGAGGCCAATCATGCTTGCGAATACAGGATAAATAGCGGCATAACCAACTGCAACAGGGATTGCTGCAAAGAATGAAGTAATCTTTGGAAATATACTAACGACAATAATAAAGCTTGACCCTAATATAAACGGGAGACGTTTATAAATATTAGTCGTTGCAATAAAACCTGCTGATCCAGAAATAGCGACAGGCCCAATAGCTGAAAATAGGCCGCCTAGCAATTGGTTGATTCCTGTTATAATGCCAGCTTGTTTAAAACGATCTGATGCAGCGTTTTCTTCATATTTAGAGACAACCTTTTGTACAACGCGAATACTTGCTAACATATTTGTTAGAAGTAAGAGCGTAACGAAAATGACCGTAATTACCATGTTCCATTCAACACGAGGCATTCCGAAAACAAATAAGGATGGAAAACGGATTATGTCTGTCACTGGTGTTATTGGATTAGATAATCCGAAGCATGCGAATAATATCCAGCCGCATACGATACTGAAAAGAACGGAATATTGTCCAATAATAGGTAGCTTCATGATGAAAAAGGATAGTAAAATAACAATGAGTGAAAGAATAAATACGTTAGGTTGTACTTCTGTATGTTTTCCATCAAGGCCAAACATTCCCTTTAAGAAGGAGCCACTAAGCTGCGCGACAAGAAGAAATAAATACGTTCCAATGACTGTCGGTGTAAAATAGCGAACGAGTTTATCAATAAGTCCAAAAACGCTAAGAATAATACAAATAATACCACTTAATAAGAAAGCATATTGAAGAACTTTAAGTGTCTCATTATTTGATCCAAATAGTACGACGCCTAAACTTGCGTAAAGAGAGAAAATTCCCCACCAAAGGCCAGCAGGACCTTCTTGAATAGGAAGTTTATGCCCAAATATAGCTTGCAAGAGACCAGCAAAACCTAGAACAAATAATGTTCTTTGTACAAATGCGATGGCTTCAGCGCCATTAAGACCATAACTAGTTGCGACACTAATTGGTACAATAAGGCTTCCAGCTAAAATAAATAGTGCCCATTGTAAGGCGGAAAGAAATGTCTTCATTATATCAACCTCTTTCATAGATTCCGTATCTAGTATATACGTATTTTATTTCCACTGGCAAAGATTGTAGATAGAGAAAAGAGTTGAAACACAGTATGAATGCACGTAAGCAATTATGGATAGCAGTTATATGTATGACTTTTGTTGTAATTCTAGGAACGATAGGATTTATGACGATTGAAGAGATTAGTTTGTTTCAAGCATTTTGGATGACAATGATTACTGTATTGACTGTTGGATACGGAGATTCCGTTCCTGTAACGCAAGCGGGGAAAGTATTTGCGCTTCTTATTATTCCTGTTGGCGTAGGTATTGTTACGTATGCAATTGGGGTAGTGGCAGCTATGATTATTGAAGGGAATTTATTTTATGCAGTACGGAGGAAGAAGATGGATAAACAAATAGCGCAGTTGAAAAATCATATTATAGTATGTGGTTGCGGTAGAGTGGGGCTTCAAGTTGTACATGAATTGCAAGAAAAGAATATTCCATTTGTCGTTGTTGATAAAGATGAAAGTATATTGGAGCAGGAAAAGCTTTTATTTGTACATGGAGATGCAACGGAAGATCAAGTATTACATAATGCCGGAATTTTAAAAGCAGCTGGTTTAGTTGCTATTGTTGCAAATGATGCCGAAAATGTATTTATTACATTAACAGCAAGAGGGTTAAACGATACGATTAAAATTGTGGCGAGATCTGAAAAGCCAGAAACTGAAGAGAAATTAAGGCGTGCTGGTGCAAATAAGGTTATTAATCCATCTAGTATGGCGGGTATTCATATCGCAAAAGGTATTGCAAATCCATTAACTGTTCATTATATTGATACAGTGTTGTATGGAGTAGAACAGTCATTTGTCATTGAAGAAATTCTAGTTGGAAAAGATTCAATATTGGTTGGTAAATCGTTACTAGAGAGTAATGTAAGGAATCAGTTTGATGTAACAATATTAGCGATTTCAAGAAATGGGAATATTATACATAATCCGACAGGGCAGGAAAAATTGAAAGAACGTGATATGATAATAGTATTTGGTTCAGTAGAAAAATTGGGACAATTCGAGAAAGAATTACAAAGTACGAGGTGATAAGGAATGCAAATATCTAGCGACAAGATTTTAAATAAAATGGCGAATGAAATTGCGAAGGCAAAAAGTAGTGAAGGACAAAAGTCAAAAGAACATTTATTAGTTGTGCGTGCTTTATGTGACTTATTATTAGATGAACAAGTTGAAACATCTACATATAGAGAACCGAAAATTCAATCGCAAGTAATTGGATCACAACCAGTAACAACTATGCAACCAATTGCACCTGTTTCTGGGGAGCCAGTATATATAAAAGAAAGTGATGCAAACGGTAATTCTTTATTTGATTTTTAGAAGATAAATCGTTTGGCTTATATGCAAAAATTGCTTATGATAAAGGTAAAAAAGGGGAATTAAGATGAAAATTTTCTTTTTACTAGGTTGTATTGCAGCGGGGCTATCTGTTGCGTTAGGGGCCTTTGGAGCACACGGTTTAGAAAATAAAATTTCTGCAAAAATGTTAGAAGTTTGGAAAACAGGCGTTACATATCAAATGTTTCATGCAGGTGGACTATTCGTAGTTGCTTTATTGATGGATAAGGTTCAATCATCACTTTTAACTACTGCTGGTTGGCTAATGGTAGCTGGAATTATTATGTTCTCAGGTAGTTTGTATGCATTAAGTACGACAGGCATTAAGTTCTTTGGTCCAATTACACCTCTTGGTGGTGTAGCGTTTATAGTGGCGTGGATTCTAGTAGGGACTGCAGTTGTAAAAGGATTATAAAAAAACAAAAGCTGGCATTTGCCAGCTTTTTTTATGGTCTTGGAGTATAAGTTGCTTGTTGACTAGGTAAATACGTAATTTCTTCTGGAAACTCTACGTAATCTAAGTAGATCATTAGTAGTAAATAGCGTTTTCCTGATTGCGGTTCACTAATAACAATATGGTCACGGCCAGCTGCTTCAATAATACCTGTATAAGATTGTGTACCAAGGGAACTGCCACGTTCATAAGTCATTACAACCGTAGCTTGCTTACCTTTGTTTAAACGAAGGATATTTTCAATATAGGATTGCTCTAGAGGTAACATGCCTTGAGAAATTGCATATTGAGCTTGCGCAGCTTGAGCTGTTTGTTGTTGCATCGCTTGCTGCTGTTGTTGAGTCATTTGTTGCGGTTGTACATAAGTTCCAGATGGTTGATAAAAACCTGTTCCATAGTACGGATTTTGTTGCTGTGCCATTCAAAAATCCCTCCTCATTTTTATTCCTTAATATACGCTAGGGCAGTCTCCAGCAGATGGCTGGAAGAAGCAGTGCTTTTTAAAGCGACCAGAGTTTTGTTGGTTATACCAAGTTGGTGGACATGCCCCTTCAGGTCTAAAGAACCATAAGGCAAAGTTAGCAGGCCAAAAACGTTGCCCTTGAATGGTCCGTCTCGCTAGGGCAATATCTTGTTCACGTGCCCGTTGATAAAAGTATCCTTTTTGCGTTGCTTCAAAACCGCCGGGGTTTTGATAAACCATTTGACGTAAATTACGAATGCTTTTAAAGTCTAAACAATTTCCGCGGACACGATTTACCCCAACGTTTCCGACCATTAACATTCCTTGTTGTCCTTCTCCTTCGGCTTCAGCACGCATCAGTCTAGCTAACAACTTTACATCTTCTTCGTTATAAGCAATAACTCCCATTATGTGTCACCTCTCTTTTTGGAATACCTTTTGGAAAGAGGTTTATCTCTAGATGAAGTGTGTAACAATTACTAGTTCATACGTATGAGGAAAAGGGCTCAGATATGACAACCAAACGAAGTTTTACATTGAGAGCGGAAAATAAAAAAAGCTAGCGTGAGCCAGCTTTTTTATTAAAAAACTTTAGACCATAAGTTTGAGAAGAAATCACCAATAGAGCGCATTGTTAACACAAACCAATTTGCTTTTTCAACTTCCTCTGTCGTTTTTGCAGTAACTTTCATACTTTTACTACCGTCTAAGAAACCATATTTATCAGTTGATTCTAAAGTAATTGAGCCTACTTTGGCATCTTTCTTAATAGGAGCAACTAAATGTCCATCTTCAGCAAGAGATTTATCTAATTCAGTCCCAATTTTATAAGGTTCTTTGCTACCTTTTTTCGCAATTACTGTTATTTCTTTTTCGGGTGCAACAGTTACTTGGTCTTCTTTCCCTTTTACTACAGAGATTGTATTGTTCTTATTAACTTTTAGTTTTTGTTTTTCAAAGTTATTAAATCCATATTCGATTAATTCACGAGATTCTGTGAAACGTTCATCCATTGATTTTGTTTTAATAATAACCGAGATAAGACGTACATCACCACGTTTAGCAGTAATAGTAAATCCGTATCCAGCTGTATCAGAACTTCCAGTTTTTAAACCATCAGTACCTTCATAAGCGAAAGCAGCTCCTGGTAACATCCAATTCCAGTTTTCCATACGAATTGGTTTTGGGTGATTATCTGGGAAGTTTCTAAATCTTTGTTTTGTATCCTCTAGCATTTCTGGATACTTTGTAATCATTGCTTTTGAAAGCATACCCATATCACGAGCTGACATAGAGTTTTCTGCATTTGGATCAGTACCCTCAGGATGTTTTCCTTTTAAGTCAGCGTTATTTAAGCCCGTAGCGTTTACAAATTTATATTTCTTTAATCCTAGCTTTTTAGCATGTTCATTTGCAAGATTTAAGAAGTTTTTCTCACTTCCTGCAAGAAGTTCTGCTAAAGCGATACTAGATCCATTTGCAGAGAATATAACAATAGAATGATATAATTCTTTTACAGTATATTGACGTCCTTTTTCGAACGGTACATTAGAGAATTCATTATTACGAGAGACTTCATAAGCGTAATCAGAAATATTTACTTTCGTATCCCATGTGATTTTTCCTTCTTTAATTGCTTCTAAAACAGCGTAAACAACAATTAATTTCGACATACTAGCAATAGCTAGCAATTCATCTGGATTTTGCTCGTGAAGTATTTTTCCTGTATCTGCATCAAATAAAAGTGCAGCGGCTGCCTCAATATGTATTTTTTCTTCCGCATGGGATGTTGTTACTCCCAAGGAAGAAATTGACAATACAAGCAATAGTAAAATAGACAAAATTTTTTTCATATAGATTATCACCTTCGCATCGTTATTTAGCATATAGCTCGTAACATTTTAGCATATCTTTACATATAAAAAGGTTACAATTTTACAATAAATTTGAAAAAATGTCGGTTTTTCTTCAAAAGTGCAGAAAAAAGGGGATTTTTGAGGATAAATATAGAGAAGAATAAAAAAAGGAACGAATTTCGTTCCTTTTCACCATTTATATGTGTAAAAATTTCTCTACTTTTTCGTCTGGTAAAATGTTTCCAACGAAGAATGTTCCAAATTCACCATAACGAGCACTTACTTCATCGAAGCGCATTTCATATATAAGTTTTTTAAATTGAAGAACATCGTCAGCGAATAATGTTACGCCCCATTCGAAATCGTCGAATCCAACAGATCCTGAAATCACTTGGCGTACTTTACCTGCGTATTGACGGCCAATTTTACTATGACTGTACATCATTTTTTTACGCTCTTCCATAGGAAGCATGTACCAGTTGTCATCACCTTGGCGACGCTTATCCATTGGATAGAAGCAAATATGATTTGCTTTCGGCAATTCAGGATATAAGCGAGCTAAAATTTGCGAGTTTTGGTATGGATCCTCATCAGCTGGAAGATAGTTGCTTAATTCAACAACAGATACGTAAGAATATGCAGGAACCATATATTCAGCTAAAGTTGTTTTATTCAATTCTGTCTCAATTTCATTTAACTCTTCCATTGTTGGACGTAAAATCATAAGCATAATATCAGCTTTTTGGCCAACAACTGTATACATTGCGTGACTACCTTTTTTCGCAGTAGCTACTTCGTTCCATTTTTCAACGACATTTAAAAATTCAGACACTGCTTGTCCGCGTTCGTCGCTAGATAATGTTTTCCATGCAGCCCAATCAATAGAACGTAAATCATGTAAACAATACCAGCCATCTAACGTTGTTGTTGCTTCACTCATTCTATTCACCTCAGTTAATGATAGTTTTACACGTTAACTATAGCATATATAGTTTTAAAATCATCTATATAAAACCTTGGCGCATAAAATTGTCACATTTAAGTGTTTAAGCAAGGTGAATTTAACGGCTGAATTTTATGAAAATATAATCATTTTTATTTTATCTATTTTTTGGGAGCTATAAGTTTAAAATATAGAAGAAAAGCAGTATTCTTAAAGATAGAGTTTTTTTAACATATGTAGGAGGGTTTATTCGTGAGCAACTTATTTACAACAGTAAAAGAAAAAGTTCAAGGAAAAGGCATTTCTATCGTACTTCCTGAAGGAACTGATGAAAGAATTTTAGGCGCTGCAGAGCGTTTAGCAAAAGAAGAGTTAGTAAAACCAATCTTAGTTGGTAATAGAGAAGAAATTAGCGCAAAAGCTGCTAGCATGAATTTAACATTAGCAGGCGTTGATATTTACGACCCAGCTACATACGAAGAAATGGATGCAATGGTAGCATCTTTCGTTGAACGCCGTAAAGGTAAAGCAACTGAAGAAGACGCTCGCAAAATCCTTAAAGACGAAAACTACTTCGGTACAATGCTTGTATACATGGGCAAAGCACACGGTCTAGTAAGTGGTGCAGCTCATTCTACAGCTGATACAGTTCGTCCAGCACTTCAAATTATTAAAACAAAACCAGGCGTTACAAAAACTTCTGGCGTATTCATCATGGTACGTGAAGAAGAGAAATATGTATTCGCTGATTGCGCAATTAACATTGCACCAAACAGCCAAGATTTAGCTGAAATCGGTATCGAAAGTGCGAAAACTGCTGAGTTATTCGGCATTGATCCACGCGTTGCTATGTTAAGCTTCTCTACAAAAGGTTCTGCGAAATCTCCAGAAACAGAAAAAGTTGTAGAAGCAACTCGCATTGCAAAAGAAATGGCTCCTGAGTTAACTTTAGATGGAGAATTCCAATTCGATGCTGCATTCGTACCATCTGTAGCTGAGAAAAAAGCTCCAGGTTCTACAATTAAAGGTGATGCTAACGTATTCGTATTCCCAAGCTTAGAAGCTGGTAATATCGGCTACAAAATCGCTCAACGTTTAGGTAACTTCGAAGCAGTAGGACCAATCTTACAAGGCTTAAACATGCCTGTAAATGACCTATCTCGTGGATGTAACGAAGAAGAAGTGTACAAGTTAGCTTTAATTACAGCAGCTCAAGCACTTTAATTCTATAATGAATTGAAATAAAGACCGTCGCTATTATAGCGACGGTCTTTATTTTTCTAAACCAAGTGCTTTATTATTACGATCAATAATACGTTGTAAATTCGTCTCATATAAAGAAATCTCATCTATTGTTAATTGAGATGGTGTTAACTTTGGAGCGAATTGCTGCAATGTTTTTAAAAGACGCATCATTAAATCTTGTACTGTAATGGTTTCACCAAGTAATTCTGAGAGTGAGGCCATCGTACTTGGTACAATTTCAGGGTACGTAAAGCGTGTTTCTTCCCCTTGAATTGCTAGGTTGTAGAAATCACGAACGAGTGCGGCACGCTCAGAGCCACTTCCGGTAGCGCAGAGATAGATTTGGACAGCGACACCTCCGCGAATACGACGTTGTGAAATACCAGCGAATTTTTGATCGCGAATACTTAAGTCATAACTACCAGGACAGTAAGAGCCGACAATTTCTTTTGCCTCGATAGTAACGTCGTAATCCTTTAACATCTCCTTAATCAAATGCCACATTGTATCGTATCCAAGGTCAATATCGATACCTTTTTCTGTTTCTTGGAATAAAAGTGATACGTTTAAAACACCTTCATCAAGCACGACCGCAAGCCCGCCAGAATTACGGACAATAACATTGAAGTTGTTTTGTTTTAAAAAAGAAATACCTTCTTCTAAATGCGGAAGGCGTGAATCTTGAATGCCAAGGACAATTGTATTGTGATGAACCCAAGAACGCATTGTTGCGGCTGACTTGCCATTTCCAATGCTTGTGCATAATGTGTCATCCATTGCGAATGACTGAAGTGCATGGAATGTTGGTCCCAAACTAGATTGATCTACAATGCGCCACTCTGGCTGAGATAAAATGGAACGGGAATTGCTCATATAACTAACCCCTTATCTTTAAAATGACAATCTCTATTATAGCAAAAAATGAAGAATGGAGTTTTCTCACATATAAAGGGGGAGCTTAGAGGTGAAATAATAAAAAGGATGCATTACATGCATCCTTTTTATTCTGCAATTTTTTCTAAATTACCGTTTCGGTCCATTCGGAAAGATGTTTGAGAACGTTCTTCGTCATCCATGACTGCCAATTTACGAGCTCGGTTCATAATGTTCATAAGTGTTTCGTAATCTTCTTGTACAGTATGAGATTGCTTTTCTAATTTTTCTAGTTTCTTTTCTAGTTCCTCATTCCGAAGGATTTGTGCTTTAATTTCTTGTTTCAATCTCGTATTCTCGTTTTCAAGAGCTGTCACTTTTATATTTGAAGATCCGACTGTTTGTAAAAAATAAATAACATCTTGCATTGTCATAGAGCTTCTTGCAGCAGGAGCAGTAGATTCTTGATATGGAATAGCTTCTTTATATTGTACAATTGATTCTTCTTGTACTAATTCTTCATAATCAGTTATCGAATCTGAAGCTGGTGGTGTATAAAGTAAACGTTTTTTCGCTTGTTCACCGCTTGCAGCACGCATTTTATCTTTACGATGTTTTTTTGCTAGTTGAAGAGCTTGTTCATAGCTATAGCGAACAACAGCATTCCAGCGGAAACCACAAGCAGCAGATGTACGATTTAACTGATCCCCTACTTCCTCAAATGCATTTAATTGCGTACTTCCTTCTCTAACATGACGAAGTACCGTTTCAGCAAGTAATAAATCATCCTCATCTGTCCAAGCATCTTGTCTTACTTTCATAGATTCAACTCCCTTTCTTTTTATGAACTTCCTATTTTTATAATGGGCAAAAAAATAAACTTTTATACAAAGCTTTTAAAAATATGGTAGATTTCGATGAAAGGTAAAAATTTTCCCATGAATGGTGAGTGCTTCTGTAGGAGAGCATATAAAATATGTAGCATTATGTAGAGAATAGGCTTTGTAGGGAAACTTGCAACGAGCTTCAAAGAGCGGTAAAATACCATTTAGTGTTTATTTTTAAACGTACTTGAGAAAAGTTTAAAATAGAGGAAGTGTTATATAATGGGAAACGAGTTTCGCGTGTGCGATGACTGTCAGGCAACGAACGTTAAAACGTTAGTTCCGAAGTTAAAAAAAGTAGATTCATGTGCAACGATTGAAGTTGGATGTCAGTCTTACTGTGGTCCTGGTCGTAAAAAATCATTCGCATTTGTAAATAACCGTCCAGTTGCGGCTCCAACAGAAGATGAGTTAATCGCAAAAATTGAAGCAAAGTTAAATAAGTAAGAAAAAGAAGAGTGAAAAGATTACTCTTCTTTTTTATGCCCATAAGAGGAATAATTTATTCTGCGAAAGTACTCTTATGTGGACGAACGTTTTCTAAAGGATAGACACAACTTTTGTATTAAAATTCCAATTTATATAAATTTATATTTCAAAATAATGGTTGACAGTCTTTTAAAGCGATAGGTAGAATAGAAGTGTCTGATTCTGATAATCATTATCAGGAAAATAACAATTCACCTAATTTTTTTATTACTATTTGAGAATAAATTTCATTTCAATAAATATATGTTGTTAGTTAGGATGGTTGAGGGATGGAAGCGAGCGCAAGCAGTATAGAACAGCAAGAAGAGAATGTTAAAGAGATTAAGAGCAGACCGCTTATCGCTTCTATTATTTTAGTAGCGGGTACAGTTTTGTTAGCTTTAAGCATGGCAGTTTCTATTTCTTTTGGGGCTGCAGATATTAGTTTAAAGACTGTATGGCAAGCTGTATTTCAGTTTGATGGATCTATTACACATCATAATGTAATTCAAGAGCTTCGCATGCCTAGAGCAATAGGGGGCGTAGTTGCAGGTGCCTTTTTAGCGGTATCAGGAGCAATTATGCAAGGTATGACGCGAAATCCACTTGCTTCACCATCGTTAATGGGGATTACAGATGGGGCTGTATTTGGAATTGCAATTATGTATGCATTTTTTCCTAATTCACCTTATTTAATGTTTGTTATCGCATCTTTTATTGGAGCTGCGTTTGGTGCAAGCATTGTATATGGAATTGGGTCTTCTTCACCAGGTGGATTAACACCTGTGAAATTAGCTTTAGCAGGTGCAGCTATTAGTGCTTTATTAGGGGCAATTTCATCTGGAATCGCATTGTATTTCAATCTTGCCCAAGAGGTAAGCATGTGGAATGCAGGCGGGGTTGCTGGAGTGAAATGGCAAAGTATTAATATGTTAGTGCCAATTGGCCTTGTTTGTCTTTTTATCGCAATTATGATGTCGAGATATATTACAATTTTGAGCTTCGGTGAAGAAATTGCAATTGGACTTGGTCAAAATACGACATTAATTAAATTTATCGGAACAGTACTTGTTCTTGTTTTAACGGGTTCCGCAGTTTCCATGGCAGGATCAGTTGGATTTGTTGGTCTTGTAATTCCGCATATGACTCGTTTTCTTGTAGGCTCGGACTATAGATGGGTTATTCCATGTTCTGCGGTCTTAGGCGGGCTGTTAATTGAATGTGCAGATATGTTATCTCGCGTTATTAACCCGCCATTTGAAACGCCAATTGGAGCAATTACAGCGCTAATTGGGGTTCCATTCTTCCTCTACTTAGCACGTAATGAAGGGAGAGGAAAGATGTGAGGACGAGTGTCTTAACAAAAAAGAACATTTCTATATTAACGATTTTAGTAGGACTAATCGTTTCTATATTTCTTATTAGTTTAAATACAGGAACTTTTAAAATCCCGCCAATGGACGTATTAAAGTCATTGGTTGGACTAGGGGCTGAAGATCAGTCTGTTATTTTATTTGAATTCCGTATGCCGCGTATGGTAATTGCTATACTAGTCGGATCTGCTTTAGCTATGTCAGGTGCGATTTTGCAAGGTTTATCACGAAATCCGCTTGCTGATCCAGGTATTATAGGTATTAATGCTGGAGCGGGATTAACAGTTGTTATATTCGTCTACTTCTTCTTCGGGAAAGTAGGGACTGGTACATTTTTATCTGTATTCATTCTTCCATTCTTCGCACTAGTTGGAGCGATATTAGCAGCGGTAATTATTTATTTACTAGCATGGAAAGACGGCGTTTCATCGACTCGATTAATACTTGTCGGTATTGCCGTTGCAGCTGGATTTGGAGCTGTTAGTTTAATTTTCTCTATGAAGATGACATCTAACGATTTTCGTTTTGCTACGATTTGGCTGGCGGGAAGTCTATGGGGTACAGATTGGAAATTCGTATTAAGTGTACTTCCATGGATGGTTATTTTCTTACCGCTTGCTATAAGTAAAGCACACATATTAAATGTAATGAACCTAGGCGATTCTACAGCAGTTGGCCTTGGTGTAAACGTAGAAAAAGAAAGACGTAAATTATTATTTATTGCAGTTTGTTTAGCAGGTGCATCTGTTGCTGTTGCCGGTGGAATTGGCTTTATTGGTTTAATGGCCCCGCATTTAGCAAGGCGCCTTGTTGGTGGTAAACATCAAATTATGTTGCCCACAGCAGCGCTAATAGGAACGTTTTTACTTTTATTCGCAGACGTAATTTCAAGAAGTGTATTAACAACTTCAGAAATACCAGTCGGTCTTGTTATTTCTGTAATTGGTGCACCATATTTCATTTATTTACTTATGAGGACAAAATAAAGGGAGGCTTTTCGTATGGCAACTTTAGCGGTGGATGCGGTATCTGTTGGCTATAATGAAGGTTTAATTATTGATGGTTTAACAGTTGAAATTCCGGAAGGGAAAATTACAACAATTATTGGACCAAATGGTTGTGGGAAGTCCACATTATTAAAAACGGCGTCTCGTATTTTGAAGGCAAAGCAAGGTACTGTTTATCTTGACGGAAAAGCAATTGAGAAACAGCCAACGAAAGAAATTGCAAAGAAAATGGCGATTTTACCACAAACTGCAGAAGTGCCAACGGGTCTTACTGTATTTGAGCTTGTGTCATATGGAAGATTCCCTCATCAAAAAGGGTTTGGCACGTTGAAAGAAGAGGATTATCGCTACATTAACTGGGCACTTGAAGTGACAGGAATGAAAGAATTTGCGAATCGTCCAGCAGAAGCGCTATCAGGTGGTCAACGTCAACGTGTTTGGATTGCAATGGCTCTTGCACAAGGAACAGAATTACTTGTATTGGATGAACCAACAACGTACTTAGATATGGCTCATCAATTAGAAGTATTAAACTTATTGAAAAAGTTAAATGAAGAAGAAGGTAGAACGATTGTTATGGTTATCCATGACTTAAACCACGCTTCTCGTTTCTCTGATCATATGATTGCATTAAAAGCAGGTAAGTTAATGAAACAAGGAACGCCAGATGAAGTTATGACAAGTGAAACACTTCGTAACGTATTTGAGATTGAAGCTCAAATCGTTCCATGTCCAGTAAACTGTAAGCCAATTTGTTTAACATATGATTTAGCGATGATTAGTAATCAATTGCGTAAAAAAGCATAAGTAGAACCCCCTCGTAAAGAGGGGGGGCTTCTAATGGACGTTGAGCTTCTTATATATGAATGGGAAGTTGAACGCCCGTTAGAATGGGTTGTTAACAACAATTAATAAATATATATTAATTAATTGTTATATTTGTTTCTTATAGTTCATTGTAACTTATAAGATAAATACAGCTAGAAGGAGTGGGAACATGAAGAATTTTAAAATGGCACTATTAGCAATGGTACTAGTTGTGACTTCTGTACTATTTGCAGCTTGTTCTAACAAAGAAGAAGAAAAGAAAGCAGATGCAAAGACTGAAGAGCGCACTGTAAAACATGCAAAAGGGGAAATTAAAATTCCTGCAAACCCAAAGAAAATTGCTGACCTTAGTGGTTCAACGGAAGAATTACTAATTTTCGGTATGAAACCGGTTATTACTGCTAATACATCTCAAGAAAAAATTGATGCACATATTGAAAAGAAACTAAAAGACGTTAAACCAGTTGGTTCTGCTTGGGGCGATAAAATTAACATTGAAGCAGTAGCTGCTGCAAAACCAGATTTAATTCTTGTAAATAATCGTCAAGAAAAGATTTATGATCAATTATCTAAAATTGCACCAACAGTTATGTTAAACACTCCATTAGATCAATGGCGTCCAAAATTCGAAGAAGTAGGTCAAATCTTCGGTAAAGAAAAAGAAACAAAAGAATGGTTCAAAAAGTATGATGAAAAAGCAAGCAAATTACATGACAAAATCGTCGCTAAAACTGGTGAAGCAACATTTATGAAAATGGCTGCATATCCAAATGCTTTCCGCATATATGGTGATTACGGTTACGGTAGCGTAATCTTTAATGATTTAAAACTACCAGCAGTTAAAGGTACACCAACTGATAAACCGTTAGTACAAGTACAAAAAGAAGCTTTAATCGATTACAACCCAGATTACTTATTCGTATTTACAACTGGTGACGGTTCTCAGCGCTTAAAAGAATTCCAAGAAGAATCAATTTGGAAAAACATGAACGCTGTTAAAAATAACCACGTATTTACAATTAAAAATGAAGACTTAAACAAAGGTTACTTCCCACTAGGGAAAGATATGATCTTAGACGAAGTTGCTGAATTCGTTTTAGGTAAATAATGTATAAAGGAAATCACTTTTACTTCGGTAAAGGTGATTTTTTCTTTTTATAAAGGGAATTAATACAGTCTTTCATTTCTTTCTGTTTCTCATTTCGTTTATAATATAAAGTAAGAATGTAGTAAAGAAAGGGGGATGTCGGAAAGTGGTATATTTAAACGACAAACTCAGCGAAACAAAAGTGTTTAAAGACCCAGTACATAAATATGTGCACGTGCGTGATCGTGTTATTTGGGATTTAATCGGAACGAAAGAATTTCAACGCTTGCGCCGTATTAAGCAGCTTGGAACGACATTTTTTACATTTCACGGTGCAGAGCATAGTCGCTTTACTCATTCGTTAGGTGTATACGAAATTATTCGTCGTATGATTGATGATGTGTTTGATGGCAGACCAAATTGGAATGCTGAAGATAGATTGTTATGTTTATGTGCGGCATTACTTCATGATGTCGGTCACGGCCCATTTTCTCACTCGTTTGAAAAAGTATTTTCATTAGATCATGAGAAATTTACGCAAAAGATTATCGTAGGCGATACGGAGATTAATGATGTATTAAGTCGTGTTGATAAGGAGTTTCCACAAAAGGTAGCAGATGTAATTGCAAAAACATCTACTAATAAATTAGCGATTAGTATGATTTCGAGCCAAATTGATGCGGATCGTATGGATTATTTATTAAGAGATGCTTATTTTACAGGCGTAAAGTACGGAAACTTCGATATGGAACGTATACTGCGTGTAATGCGTCCGTATGGGAATCAAGTAGTCATTAAAAATAGTGGTATGCATGCTGTTGAGCATTACATTATGAGTCGTTATCAAATGTATTGGCAAGTATATTTCCACCCGGTAACGCGAAGTGCAGAAGTTATTTTAACGAAGATTTTACACCGTGCGAAATCACTGCACGAGAAGTATTATACATTTAAAAATCATCCTGTTCATTTCTATTCTTTATTTGAAGAAGAAGTAACAGTAGAGGATTATTTAAAGTTAGACGAGAACGTTATGTATTACTACTTCCAAGTATGGCAGGAAGAAGAAGATTCAATTTTAAGCGATTTATGCCGCCGTTTTATGAATCGAAATCTATTTAAATATGTAGAGTTTACAGATAAACACGGTTTAGATAATTGGATGGAATTAAGTAGTTTATTTAAAAAGATTGGACTTGATCCGGAGTATTATTTAGTAGTTGATTCAACATCAGACTTACCGTATGACTTTTATCGTGCAGGAGAAGAAGAAGAGCGTCTACCAATCCTACTTCTTATGCCAAACGGAGAGCTTAGAGAGCTTTCACGTGAGTCGGATATTGTTGAGGCGATTACAGGTAAGAAAAGAACGGATCAAAAGCTATTCTATCCGCATGATTTAATCTATGAAGATGGAAGAAAAGGAAAATATAAAGAGAGAATTATTGAGTTGTTAGAAGGAAAGAAATAAGAAGCAGCTAATGGCTGCTTCTTATGAAAAAACTTGAAATTATTTGTCGCTTAAGCGTTTTCCGCCAACTGCATAATGGTTTTTAGACATTTCTTCGATGAAAACAACGATGTTTTCTTCAGGAGCACCAGTTGTTTCGCTTACTGCTGCTGTTACTTTCTCAGCAAGAGCTTTCTTTTGTTCTTCTGTGCGTCCTTCTAGCATTTTCACTGTTACGTATGGCATGTACAATCGCTCCTTTTATGTAAGTTACACTCTTATTATAGCGGATTATGGGGAAGAACAATCGAAAAAACAAATAATTTCTTTTTTTGACATATGGAAGAGGAGATGAAGCATGGATCAGTTATTTAGATACCCGTTGCACCAAATTCCTTTGGTAGCAATGGCCATTATTATCGCATTATCAGTTCATGAATTTGCACATGCATATGTAGCATATAAATTTGGAGACGATACAGCAAAGAGACAAGGTCGTTTGACTTTATCACCGATGGCACACTTAGATCCTATAGGTTTGATTGCAGTATTAATTCTTGGATTCGGTTGGGCAAGACCGGTTCCTGTTAACCCATATAACTTTAAAAGACCGCGTCTTGCAGGTATATTAGTTTCAATTGCGGGGCCGATTAGTAACTTAATTTTAAGCGCAATTGGTTTAATTATTTGGTATAGCTTATTAAAATTTGGTGTATTATACTCAATTCCATCTGCAGTAGCAGATACGTTAGCTCAATTTTTCCAGATTTTTATTATGCTGAATATCGTTTTACTTGTATTTAACTTATTACCGATCCCGCCACTTGATGGGTATCGTGTAGTAGAAGATTTAGCGCCAGCAAATATTCGCGCGAAAATGACACAGTATGAAAAATACGGGGCAATTGCGTTATTAATTCTCGTTATTACACCGCTTAGTAATTACACAATTCAACCTATTTTCCAGGTAGTTATTCCGCATGTATTTGTATTTTTAGATAGCATCATTGCGCCTATTTTTGGCCTTTTATAATTTTTAAGTGAGGAGGATTTTACATATGACAGAGAAAAAGAAAAAAATCGGTTTTAATATCGTGAAAAATGATTCAACAGATGGACATGGTGGATTTGGTGTTGGGGCATTAAGCTTAGAAAACATTTCACCTGTATTTGTTGATGTACTAGAGAAAACTGCATTCGTTGATATTGGTGCGATGCACGCGCGTAGTACAGTAGAAAAAGGTATTAAGTTTTTAACAAATAAAGATGAAGTTCCAAACGGAAAACCATTTTGGCTTGTTTGGGTAACGATTGAAAGAACTGCGACAGGTGCGTATTATGCAGGTGTAACAGCTTGTGAAATGACAGTAGACCGTGAAATTCGCCGCGGATATAAATCACTTCCAGAGCACGTAAATAAAATGGATAAATCATTGAAGCGTCACATTATGGTTGACCATATGGATGAATCATCTAAAAAGGTACTTGGTACGTTCTTGAAAGAACATAATGAAGCTATTTGGAACGAATCTAGTGAAGAATTGCGCCGTGCATTATTAAGTGAATAAAAAATAGCTGACGGATGCCCGTCAGCTATTTTTTTTACCAAGGAAGATATTTTTTCCACCAACTTGTTTTTTTCTTTTCTTCAGTCGTTTTTTCAAATTCTTCTTTATCATCGACGTGATCCATACAATATTCAGTCGGTTCGGTACCTTTAGCGAAATACATTTTCACAGAAATAGGACAATTTTTTGTAGCAATTTTACCGTTCTCTGGATTGATATTAACCGCTACGACGTCACCTGGTTGTTTAAATTCTTTTTTTGGTTGTCCATCTAACCCTTTCTCCATCGTATCAGTCCATATTTTCTTCGCATATCCTTGTTCTGCTACGTTTGAAATAGATTTAGGTTGATCATATCCGACCCACACACCAGTTACGATTTGCGGAGTAAATCCAATCATCCAACTATCCGTTTCAGTAGAACCAGATTTGCCGGCATATGTTCTTGATAGTTTGGATAACATCGATTGACCAGTTACAGCAGCATAGCTGCTTAGTTTCTTATTAAACATACCGGTCATCATTTCTTCCATTACAAACGCTTTGCTCTTGTCGAGAACTTGTTTACTCTCTAAATGAGCATCGTATAATATATTTCCTTCATGATCCATAATGCGGCGAATGAAAGTAGGTTTTACTTCTTTTCCACCATTTGCGAACATGCTATAAGCGTTAACCATTTCAATTGGTTTTACTGGTGATGTACCAAGAGCTAGAGAAGGCACATCTTTTAATGCACTTTTAATTCCAAATTGTTTCGCTGTTTTTGCAAGCGCGTCATCGCCTAAAAACAAATTCGTTTTCACAGCATAAATGTTATCAGAGACTGCGAGAGCTTGTGCCATCGTTACGAAATCATCTGCATAATAATCTTTATAGTTCTTCGGTTTATACTTTGAAACGCCGTCACCTAAGGTGAATACAGTATATTCGCTTTTTAAGCGCGTAGCAGGCGTGAATCCTCGTTCTAATGCCGCATAATATAGAAATGGCTTAAATGTAGAACCAGGCTGACGAATGGCTTGTGTAGCCCTGTTAAATTGACTCGTAGTATAATCAGTTCCACCAACAAGAGCAGCCACTTCACCTGTCTTTGGATTCATAGAGACGAGAGCAGTTTGTATGTTTGTTGTGTCAGGTATGTGATCTTTTACAGCTTGTTCTGCTACAGCTTGTAGTTTAGGGTCTAGCGTTGTATAAATTCGCAAGCCACCCCGTTGTAAAGCTTGTTCGTCTAATCCAACATCACGAAGGAGCGAAGCTTGTACAGCATCTTGGAAATATGGTGCGACCTCTGCTACTTCTTTCGTATCTAATGAGGCAAAAGTTAGTGGCTCTTTCTTCGCTAAGGCTGCTTGTTGCTTCGTAATATATCCTTGTTCTACCATTTCATCTAATATGAGAGCTTGTCGTCCTTTCGCACGATCCTCTTTCAAAAAGGGAGAATAGACACTTGGCCCTTTCGGGATACCTGCGAGCATACTAGCTTCTGCTAATGTTAACTCTTTTGCCGTTTTATCGAAATATAGACGGGATGCAGCTTCGATGCCATAAGCGCCATGTCCGTAATAAATTGTATTTAAATATCCTTCTAAAATATGATTTTTATTATAATTCACCTCAAGGCGAATTGTGTACATTGCTTCTAATAGTTTACGTTTCCACGTTTTATCATGATCTAAGTAAAGGTTACGAGCATACTGTTGTGTAATCGTACTAGCACCTTGGACTTTTGCCATCGCTTTTAAATCGGCAACAATGGCACCAGCAATACGTTTCATATCAAAGCCATGATGTTTGTAGAATCGTTGATCTTCAATAGATAGTGTCGCCTCTTTTACATAAGGTGAAATTTCATTAAGAGATACATTGTAACGTTTTTGCATTTCATTACTTTGTCCTATAACAGTGTCATCATTTGCGTAAAAGACGCTTGTTTGCGGGACCGCAACAGGAGGAGGTCCCATAATTTTTGCAACTATAATAATAACAAAAAAAGAAAAAACGAAGAAAAGGACGCAAGAAAACATTGCGGTGAAGAAAAGACGTTTATATTTTTTAAGTTTTGGATTCATAGTTTGATCCATCTTTTTTCAGCCCCTCATTAATACAAGCGTTATTGTATTAGTATTGAGGGTTTTCATTTATTTTAAACAATGAAATTTCGAAAATAAAAAAGCCCCTTCCATTAAGAAAGGAGCTCAAAGGCACGTGCTGGCCAATCAGTAATGATGACATCTACACCATAATCAATCATAGTTTGTAAATCTTTGTATTCATTAATTGTATATGGACGGAAAACATACCCTTGCTCTTGTGCTAACTGCACAAATTCTTTCGTTAATAACTGGAAGTTTGGATGTAATCCATTTGCTTCTCTATGTTTTGCTTCGGCAATTGGATCAGCAAGTGGTGTATCATATAAAATTGCTCTTGGGATTTCAGGAGCAATTTCTGCTAATAATGAAACAGAGTCATGGTTAAATGATGAAAATACAATTTGATTAGAAAGATGATATTCACGCACAAGTGCAACAGCTTTTTCCTCAATATTTGGGTAATGAATAACATCTGTCTTTAATTCAATATTTAGTTGTAAGTTCGTTGTGGAAAGCCAAATGAAAACCTCACGCAACGTTGGGATTTTTGCTTCATGGAAAGAAGGGTCTTTATAGCTACCAGCGTCCAATGATTGTAGTTCCTCTACCGTTTTTTCCGAAACAAGTCCAACGCCATTTGTTGTACGATCGACGGTTTCATCGTGAATTACGACAAGTTCACCATCTTTTGATAAGTGGACATCGAGTTCAATTCCGTGAGCGCCAATGCGTTCTGCTTCTTGGAAGGCAATCATCGTATTTTCGGGATGTGTTCCTTTTACTCCGCGGTGAGCGAAAATAAGTGGTTTACTCATGTGAAATTCTCCTTATTATCTCTTTTCTTTCATTATGAAACTGCTTTAGAGAAAATACAATTGAATATGACAAACATTTACAAAAGTCTAACAGTTGCAGAAAAGTTAACGTTAACGTAAAATGTAATAATTAAGTGAAGGGAGGAATAAACATGTATAAAATTGATGAAGTAACAAAGCAAGTCGGTTTAACAAAACGTACACTTCGTTATTATGAGGAAATTGGTTTAATTCATCCCCCAGAACGTAGTGAGGGAAATATTCGTCTGTATACGGATGAGGATATTGCCAGAATTAAAAAAATTGTAGAAGCGAAAGAAGTGCTAGGAATCACACTTCAAGAAATGCAGCATTTTTTATCGTTAAAAGAAAGAATGGAGCAAAGAAGAAGTAGTGAAAATCCTCGTGACCGTGAAGTGATTCAAGAAATTAAAGAGATGCTTGAACAACAAGTGCAAACGTTAGACGAGAAAATGGAGCAAATGCAGCGTGTAAAGACAGAGCTTGAAGATAGCTTACATCGTGCAGTAACATTTTTAGAGAACACAAAAGGAGAGTAATCAAAATGGAGAGCAAACAAAAATTAGGGAGATTGATTACAGTGGTGGCTACCTTCCTTGCCTTTTCGGGTATAGGGGTAGTCGACCCAATTTTACCAAGCATTGCTGAACAAATTGGTGCATCGCATTGGCAAGTAGAGATGTTATTTACAGCATATATTTTAACGATGGCAATTATGATGTTACCAGCTGGAATATTCGCATCGAGATTTGGTGATAAACGAATGATGACGATTGGTCTTGCGATCGTGACTATATTTGCGTTTATATGCGGTATATCGCAAACGATTGCTCAATTATCTCTTTTCCGCGCTGGATGGGGATTAGGAAATGCGATGTTTTTTGCTACAGCAATGACGCTATTAATAGCATTAAGTAAAGAAGTTCATGAAGCAGTAGGATTGTATGAAGCAGCTATCGGTTTAGGGATGGCAGGCGGACCGTTATTAGGCGGGATATTAGGTGGACATTCTTGGCGTTACCCATTTTTTGCGACGAGTATTTTAATCTTCTTAGCATTTATTTTAGTTTTCTTTTTTGTAAAAGAACCGGAGCGAAAAGTGAAGCGTAAAGCGGCAGGCGTAGGAGAATTACTTAACTTAGTTAAATATAAACCGTTTATGCAAGGTGCGATTTCAGGAATGTTATACTACTATGGATTTTTCGTTGTGTTAGCATATTCACCACTTATTATGCATTTATCTGCTATTCAATTAGGGTTTGTGTTTTGCGGATGGGGATTAGCGTTAGCTTACGGTTCTGCAATTTTAGCCCATAAGCTAGAAGGTAAATATGAGCCGAAAACATTGTTGAAAGGAAGTTTACTCGTATTTGCGCTTTTCTTAATCGCGCTATTCTTTGTAAAAATTATGTGGTTACAAATTGTATTAATTGTTCTATCAGGATTAGCATCTGGATTAAATAATGCATTATTTACAAGTTATGTAATGGATATTTCACCTTATGAAAGATCTGTTACATCAGGTGTTTATAATTTCGTTCGTTGGTTAGGTGGTGCAATTGCGCCAATCTTATCAGGGGTCATCGGTCATACTGTTTCACCGCAAAGTCCGTTTTTAGTCGGTGGAATTGTTGTATTAGTTGGTTGCGTAATGCTTTTAATTCCGATTCAAAAACCGGTAGAAGTAGAGAAAAAAGCCCTTTCTTAAGAAAGGGCTTTTTTTATGTATAGATATTGGAGCCCTCTGACTAAAATATATTTTCGCTATTTTTTTACTTTTAACTATACTTTTTGGATGTTTTGTTTTATTTTTGTTAGGGGACATTAATGATGTCCCTATTATAAATTTGCATTGAAAGGCGTGATTGTACGATGGAACTATGGTTCACTGAAAAACAAACAAAACATTTTGGGATTACGGCGCGTATTAACCGCACATTACATACGGAGCAAACAGAATTCCAAAAATTAGATATGGTTGAAACGGAAGAGTTCGGAAACATGCTTATTTTAGATGGCATGGTTATGACAACAGAAAAAGATGAGTTCGTTTATCATGAAATGGTAGCGCACGTACCTTTATTTACACATCCAAACCCTGAAAACGTATTAGTTGTTGGCGGCGGTGATGGCGGTGTTATTCGTGAAGTATTAAAACACCCAAGTGTAAAGAAAGCAACTCTTGTTGAAATCGATGGAAAGGTAATTGAGTACTCTAAACAATATCTACCATCAATTGCAGGCGCATTAGATAATGAGCGTGTAGAAGTAAAAGTAGGAGATGGCTTCCTACACATCGCAGAGAGCGAAAATGAATATGACGTAATTATGGTAGATTCTACTGAGCCAGTAGGACCAGCAGTAAACTTATTTACGAAAGGTTTCTACGCTGGAATCTCTAAAGCGTTAAAAGAAGACGGTATTTTCGTTGCACAAACGGACAACCCTTGGTTTACACCAGAATTAATTACAACTGTGTTTAAAGACGTAAAAGAGATCTTCCCTATTACTCGTTTATACACAGCGAACATTCCAACTTACCCAAGTGGTCTTTGGACGTTCACAATTGGATCTAAAAAACATGATCCATTACAAGTAAGTGAAGAGCGTTTCCACGAAATCGAAACGAAATACTACACAAAAGAATTACACAACGCAGCGTTCGCATTACCAAAATTTGTTGGCGATTTAATTAAGTAAGAAAATCGCGTTTGAACAAATAAAGTGTGAGTAGCTCATTTAAGGTGTTTGTCCAGAAGACTTGAACATGCTAGCTACTTACACTCCTGTAAAGAAAACCGTCTTCTTGTTATGAAACAGAAGACCCGGTAAATCGAGAAAGAGGAGCAATGCGCTCCAAATTTGAGAAATAATGAAAGGTTGGGATACCTTAAGTTCCACATAAGGAGGAAAAGAATATGCGTTTTGATGAAGCTTATTCAGGTAAAGTATTTATTAAAAGTCATCCAAGTTTTGAAGAGTCAAAGGTAGTTATTTACGGGATGCCTATGGATTGGACAGTAAGTTACCGTCCGGGATCTCGCTTTGGCCCTGCACGTATTCGTGAAGTATCAATCGGTCTTGAAGAATATAGCCCGTATTTAGATCGTGAACTAGAAGAGGTAAAATATTTTGATGCGGGTGATATCCCATTACCATTCGGAAACGCACAACGCAGTTTAGACATGATTGAAGAGTATGTATCAAAACTTTTAGATGCCGATAAGTTTCCACTAGGTCTCGGTGGTGAGCACCTAGTGTCTTGGCCAATTTTTAAGGCAATGGCAAAAAAATATCCGGATTTAGCAATCATCCATATGGATGCTCATACTGATTTACGTGAGTCGTATGAAGGGGAGCCTTTATCCCACTCTACACCTATTCGTAAGGTGTGCGATTTAATTGGTCCGGAAAACGTATATTCTTTCGGTATTCGTTCTGGAATGAAGGAAGAATTCGAATGGGCAAAAGAAGTAGGTATGAACTTATATAAATTTGACGTATTAGAACCGTTAAAAGAAGTATTACCGAAACTGGCAGGACGCCCAGTTTATGTCACAATTGACATTGACGTATTAGACCCAGCTCACGCTCCTGGAACAGGAACGTTAGAAGCTGGAGGTATCACATCTAAAGAATTATTAGATTCCATCGTGGCAATTGCAAATTCAAATATAAATGTAGTTGGAGCAGACTTAGTAGAAGTAGCTCCTGTCTACGACCATAGTGATCAAACACCAGTTGCAGCAAGCAAATTCGTGCGGGAAATGCTGCTCGGTTGGGTGAAATAAAAGTACAGCCAACTGTTTAGACCCGGTGACTAAGGTTTTTTCTTGCAAAAGGTGCTTTTTACCTTTTGGCAGGGAAGGTTCTTAGACGCAAGGGGTTAGGAGACGTAACTGGATAAAATAAAAGCGGAAGCGGCTCGCTCAGAATGTGAGGGGGATGGAGCTTCAGACGTAGAGGCGCTTTTTGCCTCGAAGGAAGAAGCGAAGCCACCGATCATTCTAGCCGCTGCAGCTAGATAAAATAAGAGCCCTCTATATGATTAGAGGGCTCTTATTTTGTCGTTATGTGTCGGTAAGTCGATATATTGAAAAAACCGCCGATATAATTTCATTTACCGTTACGCAACACAAAAAAAGCTATTCTCAAACGATGGGAATAGCTCTTTTTCTTATGCAACCTTCTCTTCTGAAGTAACTCCGCGAATTTCATCAGCAGAGCGGATTGGATATTTACGGAACACAATAGATCCAATGTATCCGACAATAGTAGTAACGATTCCACATAATATAGCAGCAATTGTTACTTTTACAACGTCATTAAATCCGAATAGGACAAGAAGACCTGGAATTGGTGATGCTGTTCCTGGTGCATTATTAACAAGCTGGAATAGCGATGTAATAATACCGGCAAGTGCACCGCCAACGAAATTTGTCATATAGATTGGAATTGGATTTGCTGAGACAACATCGGCTTGTGTTAAAGGTTCGATTGCTACAGCAATTGTATCTTTCTTTGAACAAATTTTTAATCGTTTAAAGAAAATAAAGTTCATCGGGGCTGAGGCCGCAACGGCAAGACTACCAATCGCCATAGGTAAACCTGTTAATCCAAGCATTGCAGTTAGTGCCATAGAACTCAGTGGAGAGGTAGAAATAACTGTTATTAATCCACCAAGCATAATACCCATAATGATAGGGCTTTCTGTAGTTGCAACTGAAATCATAGAACCGATTTTACCGAGTGTTGCGTTAACAAGCGGATCCATAAGCATTGCCATTCCGCGTGAGATTGGTGCAGCGATAAATAGGATTGCTAAAAATTCCACGCCAGCTGGTAATTTCTTTTCGAGAAATTTCACGACGAAAGCACAAACGTATCCAGCGAAAAATCCTGGTAAAATACCGAATCCACTAGTAGCGATACCAATTAAAACAGCGTATACGGGGGAAACACCGATTGCTAATGCGACTAAAATCGCTGCTGCGACACCGCTCATACTACCGGAAGCTTCTCCTACTGATTGTAAAAAGTCATTATGAAACATTTCCCCACCTATATAACGGTGAAATGCTTCAATAAGAAAACTTGCGATTGCTGCATTAGCTAAAGCACCCATCGCCTTCATTCCATAAGGCGCACGGTAACTAAAAAGTGTAAATAGACAAAGTACAACAAGTAATAGTGCTAAACCTTGCAAGATAGCCATTTGAAAACTGTCTCCTTTGATTTTTGTAATAAAAATTCGTATCATTCAATAATAATATAAAAGTGTATGAAACGGAAAAATTTTTTCTTGGGAACTTGCTGTAAGAAAAATCCCTTACAATAATGTAAGGAAAGTGTAAGACTTTTAGATAGAGTATAGTATGCTCTTTTCCGTATAATACAAGTATAGATATAATACTAGTGAGAAAGAAGTGCAAACAGGAGGTTCATGTATGAAATTGGTAATTAAAGTTTTAGCTGTATTCGCCATTATTCTAGGTGGAACAGCGTATTATTTGAACACAAAAACAGAAGGTGTACATGCTTTTGTAGACAACTTCTTTTCAAATAAAGAAATACAAGATTATTATGCGGTTATAGATAAAGGTGAGAAAAAAGACGGAGAATACTTGTATACTTTTAAAGGGTATACAGAAGACGGAAAGTTACAGATCATTAAAAGAATGATGAACCGTGAATTGCATACGGGGGCGTTTATAAAAATTTATGCAAAAGGTATGCAAGGAAAAGGATGGGCTGAAATCCCGAAAGAATCTATTCCACAAAAAGCGTTGGAAAAAATAGAAAAACCATAAAAGGAGCGACTCATTCGCTCCTTTTTAGTGCGTTAAAATAGTGATAGATGTTTTTTCCTTGTTAGAAATAATTTTTGCACGTCCACCAATTGGGAAAGTGAAAATCGGGGTTGTATGCCCGAAACTTGCGTTTGCAATGATAGGAATATGTGCAAGTTCAGATTTTGAAGCAATCATTTCTTGAATGTCTTCTATCGTACATTCTGCACCTTTTTGCATCTTTCCTATAACGATTCCCTTTATGTATTCAAAATCTTGCTGCTGCATAAGGGAATGTAAATAACGATCAAAAGTTTTAAGAGTAGATGTTCCAGTTAAACTATCTTCTTCAATAAATAAAATTTTTTCCGTTAAATTTGGCATATATGGTGTGCCTTGCAGTAAGTTAAATGTGCTCATATTGCCACCGATAATATCTCCCGTAGCTTCTCCTTCCTGAATTGAAACGTATCCTTCATTTTTAATAAATTCTCGATTTTCCTGATCTATATACCAAGAATCATCGCTCCATGTTTCAGATGGCAGGACTTCAATAGGCTCATTAGAAGTTAAGCACTTTAAAAAGTAATCGGTTGTATACTCGAGCCCTTTCTCCATTCCAAAGGAAGAGAAATGGGGTCCTGAATATGTAACGAGCCCTGTTTTTGCGTAAATTGCATTATTTAAAGCAGTAATATCTGAATAACCACAGAAAAATTTCGGATTTTTACGAATTAGATCATAATCGAGATGTTTCAATAAACCATTGGAGTTGTATCCGCCAAGTGTCGTCAAAATAGCTTTTACATTAGGGTCTCCAAATGCTTTATGGAGGTCTTGAATGCGGGAAGAAATAGAAGAGGAAGCAAATCGATCTATCTCATCGGCATATTTTGAGAATGTAACTTGAAAGCCCATGTCGGTTAATCTTTTTATAGCAAATTTTTTATTTTCATTTGAAACAATACTTAAACTACACGATGGTGAAATCACTCGTATTTCATCACCCTTTTTTAACTTTGTTGGTATCACTATATTCACCTCTTTAATTGAAAGAATATTTAGATTTAAAAAATATTTTATCATATAAAATAAAGTAGAAGTGAATTATTTTTTGAAATGGAGTTTTCCTGATTTTTCAGCAGACAGACAGAGTCTTTTTTTGATATGATAGGAAAAGTGATTTATTATAAGTAGTATTTAATATCTATAACATTTGAAAGGTGTGCAAGACGTGGAGAAACAACTTGCAGGCTTGCCGGTACACGTTCATTTCGTAACAGAAATCCGTGAAGGGGCGAGGAAGGAAACCGTTGCTTTTGAAGCAAATGGTCAATACTATGTAAAAGGTCAAGGTACATATGTAACATTCCAGGAGCCGAACGAACAAGGCGAAGTGAAAACAATTATTAAAATTCAAGATGAACAAGTTCTCATTATGCGTTCAGGTGCTGTTTCTATGCGTCAGACGCATGTGAAAGGTGAATGGACAACTGGTACGTATACGAGTGAACTTGGTACGTTTGCATTGCAAACAAAGACTGATAACGTTCTTTTTAAATGGTCGGATGAAAAGAAAAAAGGACAACTCTTCTTAACTTACGCATTGCTTCTAAGTGAACAAGAAGCTGGCAGATATACTATTACAATTAATTTGAAGGAGGCAAAATAATGAATTCCTTAGAACAAGTAAAAGGATTGATTAAAGAAGAAATTCAGGCTGCTGTATTAAAGGCAGAATTAGCGACAGAAGAACAGATTCCAAACGTTGTATTAGAATCTCCAAAAGATAAAACAAATGGTGACTTCTCTACAAATATGGCAATGCAACTTGCACGCGTTGCGAAAAAAGCACCCCGTATGATTGCAGAAGAACTAGTTGCAAACTTCGATAAAGCAAAAGCTTCTATTGAAAAAATCGAAATCGCTGGTCCTGGTTTTATTAACTTCTATATGGATAATAGCTACTTAACAGATTTAATTCCAACAATCGTAAACGCTGGTGAAGCTTACGGTGAAACGAATACTGGTAAAGGTGAAAAAGTACAAGTTGAGTTCGTATCTGCGAATCCAACAGGTGACCTTCACTTAGGACATGCACGTGGTGCGGCAGTAGGTGACACTTTATGTAACCTATTAGCAAAAGCAGGCTACGATGTATCTCGTGAGTACTACATTAATGATGCTGGTAACCAAATTCATAACTTAGCTCTTTCTGTTGAAGCTCGTTACATGCAAGCTTTAGGCTTAGATAAAGAAATGCCAGAAGACGGTTATCATGGTGCGGATATCATTGGAATCGGTAAACGTTTAGCTGAAGAATTCGGCGATCGTTATGCGAAAGCTGATGAAAAAGAAAGTTATGAATTCTATCGTGAATACGGTTTAAAATATGAATTAGCAAAACTTCAAAAAGACTTAGAAAGCTTCCGTGTTAAATTTGATGTATGGTTCTCAGAAACATCACTATACAAAAACGGAAAAATCGATCAAGCTCTTGCTGTATTAAAAGAGCGTGAAGAGATCTTTGAAGAAGACGGCGCAACTTGGTTCCGTTCAATGACTTACGGCGATGACAAAAATCGTGTATTAATTAAAAACGACGGTTCTTACACATACTTAACGCCAGATATCGCGTATCACCGTGATAAATTAGAGCGTGGTTTTGATAAGTTAATCAACATTTGGGGTGCTGACCACCACGGTTACATTCCTCGTATGAAGGCTGCTATTCAAGCACTTGGTTACGATAAAGACACGCTTGAAGTAGAAATCATCCAAATGGTACAACTATATCAAAATGGTGAAAAAATGAAGATGAGTAAGCGTACGGGTAAAGCAGTTACACTTCGTGAGCTTATGGAAGAAGTAGGCGTGGACGCAATGCGTTACTTCTTCGCAATGCGTAGCGGTGACTCTCATTTAGACTTCGATATGGACTTAGCTGTATCAAAATCTAATGAAAACCCAGTATACTATGCACAATATGCTCATGCTCGCGTATGCAGTATCCTTCGTCAAGGTGAAGAGTTAGGATTAGCTACAGGCGGAGATGTGAACTACAAGCTTGTTACTTCTGAGAAAGAAGTAGAGTTACTGAAAAAACTTGGTGAATTCCCAGCTGTAGTTGCGGATGCAGCACAAAAACGTCTGCCACACCGTATTACAAACTATGCATTTGAATTAGCAGCAACATTACACAGCTTCTACAATGCAGAAAAAGTATTAAACCAAGATAACGTAGAATTAAGTAAAGCTCGTTATGAATTAATGAAAGCAGTACGCACTACACTTCAAAATGCATTAGCAATCGTAGGAGTATCTGCACCAGAAAAAATGTAATGAAGAAAAGCGGAAGCGGCTCGTTTAGAATAGGAGGGGGATGGAGCTCCTGACAGAGAGGTGTACTTTGCCTCGGAGGAAGGCGCGAAGCCACCGAGTATTCTAGCCGCTGGAACTGGAAAATAAAGAAAAGCGGAGCCGACTGTTTAGTCCCGAAGGCTAAGGTTCTTTCCCACAGAAGATGCATTTTATCTTCTCGTGGGGAAGGTTCTTAGACAGAAGGGGCTAGGAGGCAGAGCTGGACATAAAGAAAAGCGGAGCCGATTTTTCGCTTTCAGTAAAAGGCAATCACACAATGTTGTGATTGCCTTTTTGTATGGAGATAATAAAAAAAATTATCAAACAAAAGGGGAATTTGCGTCGTCTTATATAAATGACAGGAGGCTTATGATGGAAGAAAAGATAGAAGAATTAATTGATATATATAAGCAGCAAATATATTCCTTATGCTATAAGTTAGCGAAAACGAAAGAAGATGCGGAAGATATTTTTCAAGAGACGTGGATAAAGGTTTTTCATCAAGGCACCAACTTTTTTATGTGGATAATTATAAAAAGTGGATTACTACAATTTGCGTTCGTACATTTTATGACTTTTACCGCAAGAAGAAAAGATGGAAAGATCGCGTCTTAGATTTATTTCATAAAGAAGATGGTGGAGAAATAGATTTCGCAGATGATGTGAATATATCAGAAGAATTTATTCAAAAAGTGGAAGCGGAAATGATACGGGAAGTTATACAGCTATTGAATGAAAAATATAAAACCGTGCTCGTACTCTACTATTATGAACAATACTCTTATAAAGAAATGAGCGAAATATTAAATATACCGATTGGTACAGTGAAATATCGCCTTAATTATGCGAAGAAGCAAATGCGAGAACATTTGGAGGGGTTCGTTTATGACAGAAGATAAATTTGAACAGAAGGTAAAGAGTAGCTTAGCAGAAGAGATAACTCCAAACGAAGAGCTAATCAATAACACGAAGCAGAGTGTGCGAAAGGCTCAGAAGTTAGAGAAGAGGTGGCTAATTAGTATTCATGCCAGTTGGATTGTTTTGTTAACAATTGTTATAGAACAATTTATCACTCATTTGGATCATAAAATTCCTATGCTGATAGCAAGTGTGATTATGATGCATGTATACATTCCGATATATGTTGTAATACAGTCATTTTTAAAGAAGGAGTATAAATTACATGAAAGAGTTCGCTAATCCGTTTGTACTATTCGAAGTAGCTGGAGTGACGATGTTTTTAGCTTTTATAGCACTTTTAATATGTGTTGGGTCATGGGTATATACAGATGCTAAAGCACATCAAATGAGCAAAGGATGGAGTATTTTAGCAGTTATATTACCATTCTTTATTGGGTTTTTATTATATATGGCAAGAAGAAATAAAAAGAAGGTTGAAGGAGAACGTAAGGTGAATTTTGTTAAAAAACAGAAAGTAACATTAGTTGCGATATTGGCAAGCACAATGTTTGTATTACTTAGTGGTTTTACTTTTGCACAAACGTTAGATGATGCGTGGAGAGCCGGAGATATATATTTAGCAAATGAGAAGCAAGGGAAAACAAGTTACGAGGCAAAATTCTCATCATGGGATATTGCCGGTAAGGATATTGAATTTCAGTATGAAAAGGATACAGAAGTGACATTTTCTTATGAGACAGATGCAAAACGAGGAAACTTATGTTTTAGTGTGTATGAAAGACAAGGAGAAGGTATAAAAGAGTTAAAGGAAATTTGTGAATCGAAAAAAGGTACTTTTACAGTTACTTTAAAAGCAAATGAGGAATATGTATTGAATATAAGCGGATTAACAGTAAAAGATGGATTTGTAAAAGTGAATTGGGAAGAGAAATAAAAGGGGTCCTATAAAGGACCTCTTTTCTATTGAATAGTATAAGTAACAGAAAAACTAACAGGACTATAGTAAACGTAAGGTGCATGAAATTGAACATACATATTTCCATCTGTTTTTGCAGTGAAAATTCGGCCGTAACCATCAGAATAACGTCCAATAAGGTTATGATTTGAGTCATAAACACTGTAACTAGGAGTTTTGCTGTTAGGTTGAATTGTTAACTCTTGTCCCTTTTGAAGGAAAACAGGTTCTTGTTCAGAACTACCTCCAGTTTGCAAAGAATAAAATTTTGTAAAGCTTTGTTCTTGAGCGGCAGCAGCGACTTTTGTTTCAGGAATAAACGCGGTAGCGCCGGTAATACCTGCTAAAGTTAACGCACCTGCTAAAATCATTTTTTTCATAATAGAAAAAGCCTCCTTATAAGTTGTAATCGGTATTGTTACAGTTAATATTGTATACGATAATGAGTAGGATAAAATATGCTTTTATGCATATATATTTTTTCTCAATAAAAGACCACTGATAAAAATCAGTGGTCTTTTATTGATTAAGCAGCTTTCTGTTCAGTTTGAGTAACAGGTTTTTGAAGCGAGTTATAAACACCTGTTCCGATAACGTCTAATGCCATTTTCATTCGTTCAGGTGAAATATTTTCTAATACGTTATCTTGAGGTGTATGGTATACCTTCTCAATATGATAGATTAATGGATTCCAACTATCGACACCCATCCAAATAAATAGAGCAGCAGGAATACCAGCTTCAGTAAATGGAACATGATCACTAGAACCGAATTTACCTTGTAGGACGAGGTCATTATTTAGTTGTTTACCTGCTTGCAAGGCAGCGTCTGTTACAAAGTTTGTAGAGCCATCAGGTGTCATAGCATATAAATTCTTTGCTTTATCATAATTTGTTGCAACCATGTCGGCGTTAAAGACACCTAAAATACGGTCGCGTTCTTTTTGGGATAGACTATTCACGTAATAATCCGAACCAAGTAATCCAGTTTCTTCAGAACCAAAGGTAATAAAGCGAATTTCTTTATCAGTTTCTACATTTTGAAAAGCACGAGCTAGTTCTAATACTAATCCAGTTCCAGAAGCATTATCATTTGCGCCAGGTGCTCCGACAACACTATCATAGTGCGAGCTTACAACGACTTCTTTTTCATTACCTGTACTCTTCTTTGGTTTCTTTTTGGCGATAACATTTAGAGATGTTAATTTAGATTCATGTCTCGCTTTTAGGGAAAGAATTGTTGTCCCCTTTTTAGCGATTTCTTCTTTAAATGCATTTCCTTGCGCATAAGCAAGACCAAAGACAGGGATAGATTGCTTTTTCATTAGGCGGGGATTGAAGGTTTGTCCATAATTTCCGCGTCCGCCAATTAAACTGTATAAAAGAACACCTTTTGCACCTTTGCTAACAGCATTTTCAACTTGTTTATTATAGTCGGTAACTGTCGTTCCTCTTTCAAATAAAACAATTTTACCGTTTACTTCATTTGGAATATCTTCTAATTTTGTCCCACCTTGAACAAAGATAAGGGGAGCTGTAACAGCTTCTGTAGAAATTAGTGCATTAGGAGCAGCACCAGCTTGCCAATTACGTTTTGTTGATAGGGGTGATTCAATGAATCCAACGTATTGATCGGGCACCTGAAATGGTTGATATTCTACTTCATAGCCCATTGATTTAAGCTGCATACCAATGTAACGAGAAGCCCATTCTTCGGATTTTGTTCCACCGGGGCGAGGACCAATTGTTTCAGATAAGAAACGAACATGTTCAATCGCGCGGTTTGGATCAATCTGTTTTGTAATAGATGGAGTTTGTGTAACCTCTGACGTGGAATCCGCTTTTGCTTGCCCAATTGGAGCTAAGCTAACAGCAAGTGATACAGCAAGCAAAGAGCTTACTATTTTTTGTTTCAATGATTTTCTCATTTTTTCCTCTCCTATTCTTCTATTCTCTCTGACTGACAAAAGAAGACGGATAATGACTTTATTTTACCTTCACACCTTTTATTTTTAAATATTCTGACATTGAGAAATAAAAAAAACGATATATGCATATTTGCATATTTTTGAGGGAGATATGTATGCTATCATTTTAAACGAAGGTTCGCTTTCTACTCTGAAAGCTCCTACATTGCATGAATCTAGTGTACCCAAACTTTAGATTATGTAGAGGAATGGAACCACTGTAGGGTTTCATTTCTCATGTTTGAATCAGTTGATGGTAATTATGTTTCCGCATTTCATAATTATTATCAGTGATATATGTAAGGCATCCATATGAAAATAAGAGGCTGTTCAAAGGTTTTCCGTACTTTTGGGCAGCCTCACCCCGTTAAAAGGACGATACTTTATGTATCGTCCTTTTTGTATAAAAAAACATCCAATCAATTGAGAGATTGATTGGATGTGAAAAAATTATTAATAATTTTTTTTGCGTTTTGTAGCTAAAATACTTAATAATCCAGCTAGTAGAAGAACAATACCTACTGTTTGTGTAGGGTCTTCTTTATGACCTGTATTTGGAAGGTGCTTATCCGTATTTCGATCATCTTGCTGTTTGTTATCTGTTTTATTCGATGTTTCTTCGGAAGTTCCGTTTTCGTGTTTCTCAGGTGTTTCATTATTTTGTTCTTCAGAAGTTCCGTTTTCGTGTTTCTCAGATGTTTCATTGCCTTTGTTATCTTCTTTATTTGGAGGAGTAATTGGCTTGTCATCTCCACCTGAAGAAGATTCAATTTTTTTATTTGAAACTGTAATTTGTAGTGGCTTAGCTTGGGCTTTATCAATTGTAAAGTTTATTGGTGATGCATCTAATTGATAGCCTTTAGGAGCCTTTGTTTCTACTAATTGATAATTACCAGGTTTCAAATCATTTACGATTACTTTTCCGTGTTGATCTGTTTTTAAACCTTCTCGGATGACTTTTCCATCTTGGTCTAAAATATTGAAAATGGCACCTTCAAGTGTTCCATGGTGATCAATATCAACTTTAGTTAACTCAATTGAACCTGTTGTTAAACTATTTAAGGCTGTAACAGAGGTAACCTGAGATTGTCCTTTCGTAATTGTGAAAGGAATTGGTTTAACGTTTAAATCATAGCCAGTTGGAGCTTTCGTTTCAATGAACTGATAATCTCCCGGACGTAAATCAGAAACTGAAATCTTCCCATCTTTATCAGTAGTTAAATCAGTGCGAACAATTTTACCTTTCGCATCGATGATGTTAAACACTGCATCAGAAAGTTTTGTATCTGGATTTATATCATCCACTTTTATTAATTCTACAGCACCCTCAGTTAAGCTATTTGTAGCAGTAACTTGGAGCTTTTCTTTTTGGCTTTTCTTAATTGTAAACTTAATAGGTGTACTATCTAATTTATAGTGTTCAGGAGCTTTCGTTTCAATAAACTGATAGTCCCCAGGACGTAAATCAGAAACAGAAATTTTTCCATGTACATCTGTTGTAAGCTCAGTGCGAATGTCGTTACCATTCATATCAGTAATTTTAAATATCGCATCTTTAAGAGCAGTACCATCTACATCATCTACTTTAGAAAGTTCCACAGCGCCTTTCGTTAAGCTATTTGTAGCTGTAACGGAGATAGGATCAGCTTGGCTCTTTGTGATTGTGAAAGGAATTGGCTCTTTGTTTAAATCATAGTGTTTCGGAGCCGTTGTCTCGATGAATTGATAATCACCAGGACGTAGGTCAGAAACGCTAATTTTACCTTGTTGATTCGTAACAAGATCTTTGCGAATTACAGTGCCATTCATATCCACAATTTTAAATACTGCGCCTTCAAGAGTAGTGCCATCGACGTCATCCACTTTAGAAAGTTCCACGCCGCCTTTTGTTAAACTATTTTTCATAGTAACGGTAGCAATATCTTTTTGGCTTTTTTCAATTGTAAATATAATTGGTTTTTTGTCTAAATCATAGTGTTCAGGAGCCGTTATTTCAACGAATTGGTACGTACCAGGACGTAAGTTTTCGATAACGATTTTACCTTCACTGTTTGTTTTTAAATCTGTTTTAAGTACTTTGCCATCTTGATCTAGTAAATTAAATACCGCATCGGCAAGTTTTGTTTGAGTGTTTAAATCATCAACTTTAAGTAATTCGATACTACCTTGTTGTAAGCTATTTGTAGCAGTTAAAGAAATAGCTTTCTTCTGTCCTTTTTCAATAGTGAATTTGATTGGTGTTTCATCTAAAACGTAATGCTTCGGAGCTTTCGTTTCGATAAATTGGTAATCACCAGGACGTAGGTCGTTAATTTCGATTATTCCTTGTTCATTTGTAACAAGGTCTTTATGAACTACATCACCGTTCATATTAACAATTTTAAATACTGCATCTTTAAGAACAGTGCCATCAACATCATCTACTTTAGAAAGTTTAACTGCACCCTTTGTTAAAGCATTTGTAGCAGTGACATGAAGAGTTTCAGTTTGGCTCTTTTTAATTGTAAATACGATAGGTTTTTTATCTAAATCGTAATGTTCAGGAGCAATTGTTTCAACGAATTGATACGTACCAGGACGTAGGTTTTCAACAACAATTTTACCTTCATCATTTGTTTTTAAGCCTTCTTTAACTAGCTCTCCGTCTGCATCTAATAAATTAAATACGGCGTTAGCAAGTTTTGTATTCATATCAATATCGTCAATCTTTGTTAGTTCAACGCTACCGTTTTTCAAAGCATTTTTGCCTGTAACATTGATCTCTTTCGTTTGACTTCTTTCAATTGTAAATGGAATCGTTGTTTCATCTAATACATAGTGCTCAGGAGCTTTTGTTTCAATGAACTGATAGTCTCCAGGGCGTAAATCAGAAACAGAAATTTTACCGTTTTTATCTGTAACAAGATTCGTATGAACTTCCTTACCATTCATATCCACAATCTTAAAGATTGCACCTTCGAGCATCGTACGATCGATGTCATCAATTTTTGTTAATGTTACTGCACCTTTCTTTAAACTGTTAGTAGCGGTAACAGTAATATTCTCTTTTTGACTTTTTTCGATAGTGAACGGAATAGGGTCTTTGCTTAAGGTATAGTCTTTTGGAGCTTTTACTTCAATAAATTGATAGTCTCCAGGACGTAAATCAGAAGCAGTAATTTTACCGTTTTTATCAGTCGTTAAACCTTTGCGAATTACCTTTTTAGTATCATGAGCGTCAACGATTATAAATTCTGCACCTTCAAGAGTAGTGCCATCAACATCATCAACTTTTGTTAAAGTGACGCCACCTGTAAGTAAACTATTTTTTACAGTAACAGGGATAGGAAGATCTTCCTTACTAGCTTTTTTAATTGTGAACTTAATAGGTGTTTTGTCTAATTTATAATGTTCAGGGGCTTTTGTTTCGATAAATTGATAATCCCCTGGTGCTAAATCAGGAATAACTAATACTCCGTGATCATCTGTTGTTAAATCTTTCATAATTTCTTTGCCAGTTGCGTCTTGCAATGTGAATACAGCGCCGGCAAGAGCTTTACTACTTTCCACATCATCTTCTTTAATAAGTTTAACTTTTCCTTTCGTTAAACTATTTTTAAATGTAAGTGGAAGGAGTTTTTGTTGTCCTTTTTCGATTGTAAATTCAATTGGTTCTACATTTACATCGTAATAAGTTGGAGCCTTTGTTTCGATAAGTTTATAGTTACCAGGACGTAAGTCATCTACAACTAGCCTTCCTTTACTATTCGTAACAAGGTCCGTACGAACATCTTCATTAGTATCTCTATTAACGATTTTAAATACTGCACCTTCAAGTGTTTCCTTTTCATCTGCAGCATTCACTTTTGTTAACTCAATACCGCCTTTTGTTAAGCTGTTTTTAGCGGTAACAGTAGCCTGAGTTGTTTGACTTTCTGTAATCGTAAATTTAATTGGTTTTGTATTTTTGTCGTAATACTTCGGTGCTGTTACTTCGATAAATTTATAATCGCCAGGGCGTAAGCCAGTAGCGATAGCTTTACCATCCGCACCAGTTTTTACATTTTCGCGAATGACTTTCTTTTCATCATTAGCATCAACAATTTTAAATACAGCACCTTCAAGAGCTGTACCATCGATATCATCAACTTTTGTTAATTCAACATCTCCTGGTTTTAAAGCATTTTCAGCTTTCACAAGTAGAGTTTCTTTCTGACTTCTATCGATTGTAAATTCAATAGGTTCTGCTCGTAAAACGTAATGTTCAGGAGCAGCTATTTCAATAAATTTATACGTACCAGGACGTAGGTTACTAACTTTAACTTTACCGTGTTTATCAGTAGTTAAGTTAGTGTAAGGGGAAACGTCATTATTATTTGTATCGACAAGCTTGAATACTGCACCTTCAAGGGGTTTTTTCTCACCAAACTCATCAACTTTTAATAATTCAACTTCGCCCGTTTTTAAGCTGTTATTTGCCGTAACAGTAGCAAGAGCTTGTTGGCTTTTATCAATTGTAAACTCGATAGGGTTTGTACTTAACGTATAATCCTTAGGAGCTTCTGTTTCAATAAATTTATAAACACCAGGCTCTAGATCTTTAATGGTAACTTTTCCATCTGAACCTGTTTTTATATTTTCACGAATTACTTGTTTCTCGTCATTCGCATCGACAATTTTAAATACAGCACCTTCAAGGGCAGTGCCATCGACATCATCGACTTTCGTTAAAGTGACACCACCTTTAATGAGGTGATTTGTCGCGGTAACAGTAAGTGCTTTCTGTTGGCTTTTTTCAATTGTAAATTTAAGCGGTTTTTTATCTATTTCATAATGTTCAGGTGCTTTCTCTTCAACAAACTGGTACTCTCCAGGAAGTAAATTTTTCGCTTCGATTTGTCCGTTACCATTTGTCGTTAATTTGGTATAACCAGGAATTCTTTTGTTATTTTGGTCCCGTACACTAAATACAGCACCTTCTAAAGTATTACCCTCTTTATCAACTTTTGTTAGGATAGCTGAGCCTCTAATTAAGCTGTTTTGGGCCGTTTTATTGATTACTGTTGTTTGATCTTCCTCGATTGTAAATTCAATAAGTCGATCATCTAATTGATAATGCTCAGGAGCCTTTATTTCTTTTAAATAGTAAGTTCCTGGTTTTAAATTATCTACAGTAATTTGTCCTTTATCATTTGTTGTTAATTTTTCGTGTTCTGAAATTATTTTTTTATCTTTATCAAGTAGTGTGAAAACGGCACCTTGCAGTGTGACGTTTTTATTCAGGTCATCAGACTTTGTTAAAACTACTTTACCGACAAACTTCTTATTTGCAAGTTTATATGTTGTAGTCTCTTGTGTACCAAGTTCAACAATTTTCCCTTGTTTTAAATCCCAGCTAATTACATAGCCTTCAGGAGCCTTTGTTTCTTTTAATAAATATTTATCGCGTTTTAAATTATTAAATTTAGCGATACCGTCTTTGTCTGTTGTAATTTTACGGATAACAGTTTTACCTGTACGATCGTATAAAGTAAATTCTGCCCCAGCTAATAGTGCGTTTTTATTGTCGTTATCTACCTTTATAATTTCAAGGTTTCCACGGCCTTTAGTAGCAGATCCTCCGCCTGAACCAGAAGACATTCTCACTTCAATCGTTTCAGTAGTTTCTGTGTTTTTAACTGTCAACTTATTGCCTGTGATTTTCGCTTTATTACTTACTTTTTCTTTATCGTCTGCATTAATAAGTGAGCGATATTCTAAAATATAAGCTCGATCAATTTTTTTCAAGAAGGCAATTTCGAAATGTTGCTTTCCGGTATTATTGTCTGTTGTTATTTTGAGTTTATAGTCTGTTCCTTCTTTTAATTCGTTTACTGTATCTTTTGTTAAATTTCCATATGGATCAACAGTTGTAGGATATAAGTGGAATGAATCTTCCACAATTACCTGATTTTCGGTTGGGTCATCTGTTACAACGGCATCTGCAATGGTTGATTGGCTTTCGTTAATTGCGATACTCCAATTAATATAGTTGTCGTCTTGCACAGCTTTTTTAGTAACGAAGCTGCCACCTTTATTTACTTGAGTGTCACCTGTAAGGGTGTTTACAATTTTAGAGCCATCTTTTAAATCTGCCTCGTTTTTGTAGGTACCTTGGATAAGTTCACCATCAAGGCTTGTTTTAAAGATAATATAGTAAGGTGAATTAATTGATTGTTTGAAATGAACCTTTAGGGTGTTTTTATTGTTCTCTGTAGGTTCTTCAAGTTCATATTGCTCAGTTGGTACAGCATTACCAGGTTGTGCATTATTAGGATTTCCATTTAAAATCATATCGCGCACTTCAATGGATCCAGGCACTAACTTTTGTTTATCTTGTATGACGTCTATAACATAAGGATCTTTAATCTCAACATTATTATAGTTAAAGCCTATTATCCAAGTAATTTCCTTCGTTTGGGCGTTATAAGAACCGTATTTATAACCATTTGCTTTTGTGAAAGTATCAGGATCAAAATTAGCTTCAACCTTATTTGATTGTGGATTAGAATCCGTATCTATCCAAGATAGGTTACCTGTATTTTTAAATGAAGTTTTACCACTTTCTAGCTTTGTATAATCAAAGTCTGTCGTATATTTTACGACTAATGTCTTTGTCATATTAGACTGATACGTACCTATAAGAGTAATTTTGAAGCCTTTATCTGTTGTATCTAAAATATAGTCAGTCCCAGCCTGAAGGGTATAATTACCGTCTTTAATTTCTAGTTTCTTATCTTTTAATTGTAATCCACCATGATCAAAGGTGTCCGTAATGATCGCGTTGTTTAATGGATAGTTGTTATTATTTACTATAATTGTCCAAGTTGTTGTTTTGTCTTTATAATTTGTTTCAGCTTTATTATTAGATTTAATAATATTTTGCTGCTTGAAGCTAGCTTCATTTTCTTTACTTGAATCATTATCAGCTGTAACTTTATTTTTTACTTTTCCATCTTCTATAACTTTATTAGTTGGCTTGGTTTTATAGGTAATCACATAAGCACTATTAATATCATCATTAAACTGTAAATCGAAGCCATTCTTCTTGTTACTTACAGTGTAATTATTAACAGCGTCTCCTGTTACAAGCGTTCCTTTTTCATTATATGAAGCGTTTTTTACAACAATAGAATTTGCATCTAGTTCATGTGTATCGTCAAAAATATCTTTTAAAATCGCATCTGCTTTTTTGATCTCTCTTTGATCACCATTGTAAGTAATTGTCCACTCAATTGTTTGCGTCTTTGGATCATATTTACTTGTTTTATTTAAGTGTGTACCACGAGAAACCGTTACAGTAGAGCTTGCGTTTTGTTGCTTTTGATTATCACTCGTTATCGTAACGTTATTTCGGAAACTTTTAATATTTTCATCAGTAATTTTTGTGGCATATTCGATTTGATATGCTTTATTGATAGAATCTTTAAAAGCAATCTCCAATTTTGAGCCATCTGATGAAATAATATTGTAATCTGTTGGCTCAGCTTCTGCACCACGCGTTACATTCCCATTAACATCAACTTCTAAATAATAAACTTTAATAGAATCTTTATTTAAGTTTGTACCTTGTGGAATGTTATCTTTAAAAATAGCGTTTTTAAGGGTGTCTTGCGTTTTGTTCATCTCTACTTTCCAATTAATTTCATTTGTATTAATTGGTCTATCAGGTAATCCTTTTTTATTCGTAGCTGTTTGTACATTAGGCTTAAAGTCAACTGTAATAGAAACATCCTTATCTTTAATCGGGAAAGGAATTTCTTGTGTTGTTGTACCTTTAATTTCAGCTTTATTAAATTCTGTCTTTAATTGTAGGTTACCAGCAACATCTGGATGCTCTTCAACATAATCGTTGAATGTCATCGTGACTTTTCCATCTTTTGTAACAGTAAAATTACCAATTTGATGGTTTTCACTATCATATAAAGGACTGTTAATTGTATTGTAAATCTTAAAATGTTTAGGAAGATCAAAAATATAGTAATCTCCATTTTTCACATTCATTGACTTTAAAAGTTCCCATGTAAACTCAATATTGGCAGGGGAATCTGTACTTGGACGGTTATCCTCTGTAAATGGTTTTCCGTCTTTATCCGTCAACTTTACACCGGTTAAAATGTTTGTTGTTATTTGCTTTGGACCTGAATTTGTATTCTCAGCAGGGTCGCTTGATAGCTTTTGTTCTGGATTGTCAGTAGCAATTTTAGCTGCTAGGTTTTGTTCCGGATTATCAGTGGCAGTTTTAGCTGCTGGGTTTTGTTCCGGATTATCAGTGGCAGTTTTAGCTGCTGGGTTTTGTTCCGGATTATCGGTAACAGTTTTAGTTGCTGGGTTTTGTTCCGGATTATCAGTAACAGTTTTAGTTGCTGGATCTTGCTCCGGATTGTCAGTAACAGGTTTAGCTACTGGATCTTGCGCTTGTTTATTAGTATCCTGTTTGGTGCCATCTTCTTTAGAGTTTTCTACTTGAACAGGAACTGATATAGGCTGAACCATTGTTCCTAAAGGAAAAGCGATTTGAACAGATTTTTCCCCAGGTTTTAAAGTTGAGTTAAACACGGTATCAACTTTAATTTTTCCTTTAGCGTCTTTCAAATTTTCTACTTGATCATTAAATATTAATTTTAGTTTATTATCTTTAGCTGTTATAAAATATTGACCAATATTTTTTTGATCTGTTACTAAATCCCCTTGCAAATCTTTAGATACTTTTAATGCAAGTGGTATTTGAACTACTGCTGTATCATTTGCGTGTGCAACTTGTTGATCCTTTATTGACCAAGCGTATTCTACTTGAATGGTTGATCCTATCTTTATTAAATTGTTAGGATTTTTTGCTTCGTCAATAATATGATTCGTCGCATCTTTCATTTCAACAGTGTCAAATAAGGAATCTCCTGTTAAGGTTTCCGCTTTTACTTGATTGTATGGAAAACTAGCAAGTTGCGAAAATAGTACGAATACAATTAAACATACATTAAAAAGTTTTTTCATTTTTCCTCCTCTGAACATTCATTTGTCCATTGGGGACTTATTCCACATGAACAAATGGAATATTAAAAGTATTTGTTATAAGCTATTTATTTTTGTTATCCCTCCGTTTCTATACGCGTTCTCAGACAAACAGAATTATGTTCAAAGCAATATTATTTAACGTAAAACAAAATGTATATTTACACAGTTCTATGGAAATATACACAATTCGACAAAAAATGTCGAAAAAAATACTGATATAAATAATGATATCAGACCTTTATATGTGAGATAGTTTTCATGTATATCTAGTAAAAAAGAATGGTTATAAAGGTAAGTTTTACGATACATACTAACCAATGTAGTGTATCCCTTTGTGAAGGCTTATTTTTGCCTTAAAGTTATGTGGAAATAAAAATCTAGATAGGGTTGGTTTTGGTCAGAATGAAGACAATATGTACTTTGAAAATAGTCATTTATTTTGTCTAAAGAGAGTTGTGCGATTAGTGGACCGAAGTTGAAAGGTGATAGTTTCTTACATTGTTAGAGAAATATAAGGATTACAGAATATTCGACTAACACGTTACTACGGTCATTTTTGAGCCTGTTTAAACAATAGGAAAGAAGGTGTTTTACTCCTTAGTTACAATATCTTTTTAGTAAAGATAAGCTTAAGTAACCTCCGCTAAAGATTATATACTTAAATGATAAAGAGTTCAACACTAGTTCACATATTTTCCCAAAAATAAAAAACGGCTGTTTTATGTGGAATAAATCTACAAAACAGCCGTTTTTGGTATTAGATTTCTGTTAAGATTATTGGTTCACCGCGTGTTACGACAACGGTATGTTCACATTGTGCAACAAGACTTTTATCTGGTGTAACGAATGTCCAACCATCGTCACCACGTTCAATAATATGATCAGCTTTCATAGAGATGAACGGTTCTACAGCGATAACAAGACCGTCTTTTAGAAGCGCATTATCCATTGGGTCATAGTAACTTAAAATGTGATTTGGTGCTTCATGTAAGCTAAGACCAATGCCGTGACCAGTTAAGTTTTGGATAACATTGTATCCACTTTTATGTGCGAAGTTTGAAACAGCACGACCAATTTGATTTTGTTTTGAGCCAGCTCTAACCTTTTTCATTGCTGCCCAAAATGCATCAACCGCTGCTTGGCAAAGTTTTTCTTTTGCCTCGTCTTCTCCAAGAACAAATGAAATGCCTGTATCTGCATAATAGCCATCAAGTGCAGCGGATACATCGACGTTTACTAAGTCGCCTTCTTTTAATACACGATCTCCTGGAATACCATGAGCAACTTCTTCATTTACACTAATGCAAGTTACACCTGGAAAATCATATTCTTTTTCAGGTGCAGAAATAGCACCATGCTCATCTAATACTTTTTTACCGATCAAATCAAGCTCTTTCGTTGTCATACCTGGCTTCGCTTGTTTTTTCATTTCTTCACGTGCAAGCGCAACGATGCGGCCGATTTTTCGTAAGCCTTCTAAATCTTGTTCATTACGAATAATCATGAAAACCACTGTCCTTCCTCGAATATATATCTTATCCGATTGTATCATGTTTATTTTCGTCCTGCTACTCGCTTGCGGTATGCAGGTTGATTCCTCTCATAAAGAATACATGACAATTGTCATATCGATGTCATGACGCATCATACTGTTTCCTAAGTTTTCCAAGGAATACAATGTAAATATAAGAAACAGCGGGGGTGGAGAGATGGAAAAGATTATTGAAGTAAATGATGTTTCTAAAACATTTAAACATAAAAACGCAGTAAATAATGTTTCATTTCATGTAAATAAAGGGGAAATAGTAGCGTTGCTTGGTCCAAATGGTGCGGGGAAAACAACGACGATGTCGATGATGCTTGGATTAAAGGAACCAACGGAAGGTAAGGTCTCTATATTTGGAAAGAGTCCAAAGCATAAAGATGTTCGTAATAGCCTCGGTGCGATGCTGCAAGAAGTAAGTGTCATTGATAGTATTACGGTGGAAGAGGCAATTGAGTTATTCCGTAGTTATTATACGAATCCTATAGAGAAAGAAACATTACTGCAGTTATCAAATTTAGAATCAGAGCGAAAGCAAAGATGTGAGAAATTATCAGGTGGGCAAAAAAGAAGGTTAAACTTTGCACTTGCACTTGCGGGAAATCCGGATTTGTTATTTTTAGATGAGCCGACAGTCGGAATGGATATTACGTCTCGAAGAACGTTTTGGGAAACGATTCGAAAGTTAGCAAGTGAAGGGAAAACGATTATTTTAACGACGCATTATTTAGAAGAAGCAGATGCTTTAGCAAATCGTATCTTATTATTTGCGAACGGAAAGATTATCTCAGATGGTACACCAGACGAAATGAAAGCAACGATTTCGAGAAAAACAATCACATTTTACTCAAAGGAAAGCATTCCTACAAAATTACTAAAGGAATTACCAAATGTAATAGAAGTAAAGTCAAACGAAGGCCGCTTCATTTTAACAACGGAGGATACGGATGCAACTTTAAAAGCCATTTATCAAAGGAGTTTACCTGTAACAGATGTTTCAGTTGAACGTGGAAGTCTTGATGAGGCATTTGAACAATTCGTTGCAAATCAGAAGGAGGAAATCGCATGAGAGCGTTATGGATGCAGTGCAAAATAGAAATTTTACGTACATTCCGCAATAAATTATTTATCTTTTTCTCATTATTAATGCCTGTTATGTTTTACTACATTTTCACAAATGTTGTTCAAGTACCACAAAACGGAGATGCGTGGAAAGCACATTATTTAATTTCGATGGCAACTTTCAGTATTGTAGGGACTGCACTCTTTAGTTTCGGTGTAAGGCTTTCTCAGGAAAGAGGGCAAGGATGGACACATCTTCTAAAAATTACACCGCTTCCAGAGGGAGCATATTTAACAGCAAAAATTATCGCTCAAACAGTAGTAAATGCTTTTTCAATATTAGTTATCTTTATTGCAGGGATACTAATTAATCATGTTGAGTTAACGGTAGGGCAATGGATTGGTGCGGGGTTATGGTTATTGTTAGGGGTAACACCATTTTTAGCGTTAGGAACAGTAATAGGTTCCATTAAGAAGGCGGACGCAGCTGCTGGCTTAGCTAATATTTTAAATATGAGTTTAGCTATAGTTGGCGGGTTATGGATGCCGATTGAAGTATTCCCAAAAATATTAAGAACGATTGGTGAATGGACACCAACATACCATTTCGGAAGTGGTGCGTGGGATATTGTAGCTGGAAAATCAATTGGATGGGAAAATATCGCGGTATTAGGAGGTTATTTCCTTATATTTGTTGTAGTATCAATATATATAAGAAAAAGACAGGAAGCGGTATAAATGATAGAGAAGAAGAGGATTGAGATTTTTCCGAAACATATGGGATTCTTTCCGTACATGTGGTTTGTTTATCTATTATTTCCAATTTATCACTTAGCACAAGCATCAGGATGGAAGCTTGTGCTAGGGAGCGGTATGTTGATACTTTTTATTATCACATACCGTCAGCTTTATTTTGTTCAGAAGACGTTTATTTTATGGGCATGCATTCAAATGATACTCATTTTTTTATTTGCTTTATTTTATAATCCTTTTATGATATTTTTTGGCTTTTTCACAGCAAGTGCGATGGGATTTGCGCCGAATAAGAAAGTATTTCAAGTGCTGTTATGCTCGTTAGTTATAATGCTTGGAGCATTTGTATTTGTAAATATGAATCAACTAACACCAACAAGTTTAGTAAATATCGTCCCGATGTTTATTTTAATGCTTCTTACGCCATTTGGTATGCGTAATTTTAATCAGAAAAAGATGTTAAGAAATCAATTAGATGAGGCGAACGAGCAAATTAAAGACTTAGTAAAACGTGAAGAACGGCAGCGGATTGCAAGAGATCTTCATGACACATTAGGACATACGCTATCTCTTATTACTTTGAAAAGCCAGCTTGTAGAGAAGTTAATTGTGAAAAATCCGGAGCGTGCAAGTGTGGAAGCGAAGGAAATTACACAAACGTCTCGTACAGCCTTAAAACAGCTGAGAGAATTAATTTCTGATATGCGTATGATTACGGTAGAAGAAGAGCTAGAGCAAATAAAAGCAATCTTACAAGCAGCTAATATTGAATTAGAAGTGAGGCAAGAAGCAAGATCGAGCTCGTTATCACCAATTGAACAAAATATTGTCGGGATGTGTTTACGTGAGGCCGTTACAAATGTTGTAAAACATAGTAAGGCGACGCGGTGCGCAGTTTCTGTATTAGAATCACAAGGTGAACTAATTTTGAAAGTAGAAGATAACGGAATTGGTTTAACAGATCAAAATCATGATGGAAATGGTATTCGTGGCATGAAAGAACGAATTGCTCTTATTGATGGATTTGTTGAACTAGGTACAATCAATCCAGGGACGTTGTTAACAGTAAAAGTTCCAGTTGTTATTAGAACAGGAAAAGATGAGGTGAGGGCATGATCCGAATTATTATTGCAGAAGATCAGCGGATGCTTCGTGGTGCGTTAGGGGCTCTGCTTGATCTAGAAGATGATATCGAAGTAATTGGACAAGCGGCAAACGGGGAAGAGGCGCTAAAATTAATTGAATCGTTAAAACCGGATATAAGTATTATGGATATTGAAATGCCGATTCAAAGTGGATTAGATGTTGCTGAAGCGTTAAAGAAAGAAAAATCATCATGCAAAGTAATGATTTTAACAACATTTGCACGGCCGGGATATTTTGAAAGAGCAATGAAAGCTGGTGTGCACGGCTATTTATTAAAGGATAGCCCAAGTGAAGATTTAGCGGCAGCAATTCGTAATGTAATGAAGGGAAAACGAGAGGTCTCCCAAGATTTAATGTTCGGCCTATGGCAGGAGCAAAATCCGTTGTCAGATCGCGAAAAGGAAGTATTGTTGCTTGCGAAAGAAGGAAAGACGGCAAACGAAATTGCGAAGACACTTTATCTTTCGCCGGGCACAGTACGTAATTATATTTCTGAAGTATTAACGAAGCTCGATGCGAAAAATAGAATTGAGGCAATTACAATTGCGGAAGAAAAGGGTTGGATATAAAAAGAAGGTTACCTATGAGAGGTAACCTTCTTTTTATAATTATTGTACTTCTATTACTTTATTTACTTTTTGTAACGGTTTGTAACCGTGTGCTTCAAATGCCTTTGCAAATTCATTTGATACGGCAGTGCTATATAAATCTTTTGCAGCTTGTACGATGTGAGATTGAAGTGATTCAAAGTCTTCAGCGGAAGTTGCATAATTTTGCAATGCACGCATAACAACTTTACTTACTTTTTCATTTCCTTGTTTTTGAACAGCAACACCGTTATATGTTTTACCTTCAGCTAATTGATATAATACGTGACTGATAATACCAGAATTCACGTGTGATTCTTGATTATTACCATCGTTATAGAAATCTTGTAAATTTGTATATAATTTATGACCGCCGTCACCAATTTCCCTTGGGATATCACGAATTGTTAGGTCACCTAATGTATCGCCCATAATCCAGTTTCCTTTATCTTTCTTTACGTAATATTCGATTTGTGTACCCCAGAAATCCGCTAATCCCTCGTTTAGTGCAGATGTTTCAGCGCTTGGATATCTCACGACTTTATTTTTCGTCGTGCCACTGAATACAGCATGTCCAAATTCATGAGCTGTTACATCAAGAGCGGATGTTAGTTTTCCGCCTAAACCATCACCAAATACCATTTGGTTCCAAGCGGGATGCCAAAATGCATTTACATAGTCTTCTTTTACACCATCACTAACTTCAGTAGAATCAAAACCGTGTACACTAGCAACAACTTTTGAATCTTTATTGTCGTAACTTTTTAGATTATGTTCTTTTTTAAAGTAATCGTAAATATCACTCATATTCTTCATAGCGCCCGCGGCTTCTTTATCTGCAAAATTAGGATTGCTACTTGAAATTAGTGTCCCTGGATAACCAGCTTGACTATATCCTCCGAGGGAATCGGCGTAGTTTGCATTATAAATATAAATACCATTTCCGCGTGATAAATCCGCTAAATAAAATTTCCCATCAGTTCCTTTGGCAATATTGAAAGAGATGTTTTCTTGAAGTGCATTTTTCCCAGTTCCTTGCTCACTTGCAGGGGATAATCTAGGTGATGTTACTTGATTTATAGTCTTATTCTCTTTGTTTTTAATGAACTTTTCTTGGAAAAGTACTTCGCCAGTTTTTAGATCAACGATAGCATTGCCGTTTATAATTTGTTCATTGTTTTCATAAGTAAATGTAATAACAGTTGCGAATGTATAATAGCCATCTTTTTTCTTGTAAACAACGGTTTCGCTAGAGAATTCTGTCTCAACTGCATCACTTGGAATTTGAACTATATCGCGTAATTTAGATTTTACTTCATTTTTCGACAAAAAATTTGTTATAGTAAGATTAGGTTGTTGATTTAAATTCTGAACAACTTTACCACTAACAGTTGTGATCACTCCATTTTTATCTACTTTTACAATGAGATCTTGGCCATATACTTTATAGTTTTTATATGTTTGTGCAAGGCGAACTTCGGTTTGATTTTCTTTAGTTTCTTTATTTGTAGGTTGGAAATCTACATTTTTTTCAGTAGTGACTTGTTCTTGTTGAGCTTTCGCCCCATTTACCTCACCTTTTAAATACTTTTTAGCAATATTTTCTTTCGTATCATTTTGAGGTTGTGTTAATTTCCCGATTGTTAAACCAGGCTGAGCAATTTCAACTTTGACTGCACTTTTGTCTAACTCTTGAGCATGAATAGCTTCTGTTGATAAAGGGCAAAGAAGACCGAATGTAACGAAAGCACTAGCAAGTTTTCTATAATTCATCTATAACACTCCTAATCTATTATTGTATGTGAGATGAATTGTATGAAAAATTTGCCGAATTATATATATATTATGCATTATTTCATATCAAAAATTGTCGAATTCACATTATTGTAGTGGTATGACAACTTAAAAAATTAGATTGTTATAATGGGATGGTGAGTAAGTATGCACGCAGAAAAATTAGGAAGTGAAATTAAGAAAATTAGGGTGATGAGAGGATTAACACAAAAACAGTTATCCGAGAACATATGTCATCAATCGGAAGTAAGTCGAATTGAATCGGGCGCGGTATACCCAAGTATGGATATATTGCAAGGTATTGCAGCAAAATTACAAGTTCCCATCATTCATTTTTATGAGGTACTTATTTATTCTGATATTGAGAGGAATAAGCAGTTAAAAGATCAAATTATTCTGCTTTGTAAGCAAAAAAAATATAAAGAAATTTATAATAGAGTATGCAATGAATTGAAAAAGGAAGAATATCATCCCGAGCTTCAGCAATTTCTTCAATGGCAATATTATGTAGCTGCTTACGTATTGAAAAAAATCGATTACGAATATTGCATTTTAGAATTAAAGAAATTGCTCAATCAACAACTGGTAGGAATAGATGTATATCAGAACCTTTATATTGAAAACGCAATTGCAAACATTTATGCTGAAAACGGCTATTTGAAGCAGGGTATTGATTTGTTTGAAAATATATTAAAACAATTAGAGGCATTGCATGATAACAAAGAGTTTGATGTGAAGGTGAGACATAATCATGCAAAAGCATTATACATAGACAATCAATACGAAGAAGCGCTTTGTCACGCAAATAAAGCCATTGACCTATCGTGTCGAATTAACAGTATGACATTGATTGGACAGTTATACTTTCGAAAAGGTGAATGCTTAGCAAAACTTGGGTGTGATAGAGCAGAAATTGAAGATGCTTACGAAAAAGCATGCTTCTTTTTTGATATATTAGGAAACCATGAATTAAAAGAATCACTTATAAAAAAAATGAAGAAATAAAAAAGACATAAAGAACAAATATGCATAATTGCATAAAGTCTGGATAATTTTTCATGATATATTTAAAGAAAAAATGCGGGTGATGGAATATGAAAAAACTACTTATTGGTAGTTTACTAACGTTAGCGATGGCATGGGGTATTTCATTAGGAGATACAGCATTAGAGAAAAACCAAATAATTTCTCATAATAATCAAGAGATACAATTAGCTAATGAAGTACCTTTTGAGTTCTAAAAAACAACCGTCTTACTTAGACGGTTGTTTTTTTATGGAGTAACATCCAAACGTCTTTACTAGAAACAGGTTTGCTAATAAAGAATCCTTGAATGTGATCACAATTTTGTTTATGTAAAAATTTCCATTCTTCTTCTGTTTCTACACCTTCTGCAATCACTTCTAAATTTAGTTCTTTTGATAGTGTAATAATGGAAGAGACAATTGCTTCTTCTAAAGGGCTAGTTGTAATTCCACAAATAAACTCTCGAGCGATTTTTAATGTGTTGATTGGATATTTTGTTAAATAAGCTAAAGAACTATAACCAGTTCCAAAGTCATCGATTGAAATTTGAATACCGAGATTTTGAAGTTGTTCTAGTTTTGCAACTACAGATTGATTTTGATTAATTGCGATGCTTTCCGTAATTTCAATATCTAGTGCTTCTGGTTTCAGTTCTGTTTCTTCCAACACCTTTGAAATAGTTGGGATTAAATCTGCATGGTTAAATTGAACAACAGATAAATTTACACCAACTTTTAAGTGAGAGAAACCTTGATTATGCCATCTTTTTGCCTCTAAACAGGCAGTACGTAAAATCCAATTGCCAAGTTCAATAATAAAACCAGTTTCCTCTGCTAGAGGAATAAATTGGGCAGGAGATACGATACCGAGTTTTGGATGCTTCCAACGTATTAATGCTTCAAAACCGATAATTTGTTTTGTTTTTGTGCTTACTTGTGGCTGGTATTCAAGGAAAAATTCATTTTGTTGTAATGCTTTTGAAAGTTCACCTTCTAAGAATTGAATTTCATTTTGAGCGATACTCATTTCTTTTGAGAAGAAAACAAATCGGTTTTTTCCATTTGCTTTCGCACGATACATAGCCATATCAGCATTTTTCATTAATTCATTTACATCAGTTCCATAATCAGGGTACATCGCAATTCCGATACTTGGTGTAATAGAGAGTTCTTCGCCTTGAATGAAGAATGGTTTGTTTAAAATAGTTAAAATCTGTTCAGCTATAAAAATTGCACTTTTTTCTGAGTACATTTCTGGTAACAGAATTGTAAACTCATCTCCACCTTGGCGAGCGACGATATCTTTTGAACGCAAGCAACCGCGTAATCTTTTTGCTACTTCAATTAATAATAAATCTCCAACGTCATGGCCAAGTCTATCGTTAATTTTTTTAAATCGATCTAAATCAAGGAATATGACGGCGACATCATTTGCGTTAGTTTGGGCTGTATTTAAAATGGCTTTTAAATCTTTTTCGAACTTTCGACGATTTGGTAATCCAGTAAGTGCATCGTGAAAGGCTAAATGCTCTACTTGTTTTTGTTTTTCATATAGAGTGGTAATATCACGCGCTATCCCAAACATTCCGACCACTTCTTTGTTTATAAAAGTAGGGATAAGTGTAATATGAAGATAATAATAATAGCCTTCTTGTTCTTTTGTACGAACTTCTAACGTTTGTGGCCTACCTTTCTTTGTAATTTGTAAAGCCTTCTTTAGTAGTTCGTGGTCTTTTGAATCAATGAAGTGTACCAGAGAATAGCTTGCTACTTCACAATAATAGGCAGTAAATAAGCTTTCGCATGCCTTATTAGATTGTTGAAAAATGCCATTCATATTTAAAGAGAAAACGGCATCGGGATGATCTTCGAATAAAGACTTATAGCGTTGTTCACTTTTTGATAATGCAAATGCACCTTCTTCAACTTCGTCCTCTAGTTGTGTAGTCAACTGTTCATATGTAAGGATTAGTGCTTGATTATCTTTCCACATGTAAAGTTGCCGCAAGAATAACAAAATAAGTGATAATACGAGACCAATTAACATAAATTTATCATCCCAAGGTTGAATGATGATAAAGGAAAAAGTAATAATTATACTAAAATAAGGTAGTATAAAACGTACATAATCGAATCGATAATATTTTGCTTTCGTTTCATGTTGCATTGGTTTATCCAAGATATATAGTATGGAAGAAAGTCCAATTAATAAAATAGAAGCAGTGTGTATTAAATAATTAAATTCAGGAGAAGTTTTCATCCCAAAATTTAATTGAAACAGATGAATGTAACCGTATACGAGTATAATAGTGAAACCGATAATTAATGCGATTCTACTCGAAGAATATTGTTCTCTTCTATATAGACTAATAACGGCGTAAATTACTAATGATTGTGCAATGAAATAGCCAATTAAAATCCAAGTTTCCTTTGTTAACATACGGAAGTTTGAAAGGTCCAAGATAAAAGTTAAAGTGAAATAAATGTTCATAATAACAATAAAGATGCTATCGAATGAAAATTGAGCAAGACCCTTAATAGAGTAAATTTTTATAAACTTTATAGCAAATCCAACAAAGAGTAAAACATATTGTATGATAAAAAAAGGTAATGCTTTATATGAGAATATAACTTGCTTATGAATAGAAAGTGAAGGAAGAAATAAAGTTATCTCCATAGCTAACCCGCATAGACAAGTACATAATAATAAAATCCAAAATAATTTATCACCATGCGTCATTTTTCTAATCGCTTTACATAAGCAATAGCAAGAAAAAAGTGCAGCGAAACAGAATAAGAAAAGAATCCCGATTTCTTTTATATTCGACTCATTTGGTATAAGGAATATCCAAAGAGCAAATATAAATATGTATATTATGACAGATTGTATATACTTTTTTTGATTAATCATATTGTGACTCCGTTTCAATAAAGTTGAATCTCGGGGAGAAAATGCTAATTTAAATAATAGCATATAAAATAGAATATTTTTTACTATAAAAATTACTTTTTTGAAAAAATGGTGCAAAGTTACAATTTACCACTGTAACTTTGCACCACCTATTCTTTTCATTCCTCTTATAGCAGAAAGTTCATCTATTAATTGGAATAGTGCTAAGTCTTTTTGTTTACTTTCAATCATAATATCGAAATTATGATTGTTTTTTTTCGCAATGTGTAAGAAAGGCTTAATAAACTCTAAATCGATATATTCAGCATGGGCCCTAAATTCTTTTTCCGATCTCGGGGAGGAAATGTGAACTTTAGGAGAGATATTTGTATGTGACCAAGTTTCAAAAATTGCAGGAAGCAACTCTTCTAGTGGTTCTTCGCAAAGATTAGCCATATGATGATGATAATCAAATACAAATGGGATATTTTCTTTTTGGCAAATTGATAAAGTTTCAGCGGTTGTATAGGTTTTATCATCGTTTTCAAGAGTCATTTGTTTTTTTATATGTGTAGGAAGTTTTTTTATGTTTTCATGGAAGCGCTCAATTGCCTTTTCTTTATTTCCATAGGCTCCACCTACATGAATATTAATGTAAGAAGAATCTGCAATGCCTATAGCATCCAATATTTTATAATGATAAGTCATATCCGTAATAGCGTTAGTAGTAATATGTGGTTTGTCGCTTGTAAATAGCGTAAATTGATTCGGATGAAAACTTATTCGTAAATTGTGTTCTTTAATTAAAGCCCCTATTTTATGCCAAAGTGGTGTGAATACCCCAATATAGTCAAACTCGACTTCGGGATGTGTTGCAAGTGGGACGATGGAAGACGATAGGCGATATAGTGGGATTTCATGTGCTATATTGTAATGAAGGATACGTATTGTGTGCTCTAAATTTTGCCTTATAATATGGTACAGTTTGTCTTCTCGTTCTTGCTTGCTAAGTTTCTTAAAGCTTGTAAACGTCATTGTTTTGGCAGGAGAACAGTCCCAGAGTGCCATTGCATGTGAGACATATCCAAACCGTATAATCATATGAGATACACCTCTTTTATTCATTGTCTTTCCTATAAAAAGAAAGCAAACATTGTTCCAATCCATTCCTTTCCTCTATCGATAAGAGAAGGCGGGTTTACATCGCTATAGGAAAGTACGGATGCATTCTCTAGATCTTCATGGAATTTATTTTTTACTGTTTGAATGAAATGTTTATTATATAACAGGCAGTTTATTTCATGATTAATATATAAACTTCTCATATCAAAGTTTGCCGTTCCGATATCACAAATATCATCGTCCACTATAATAATTTTGGCGTGAAAAAACCCTTGTTGAAATGCATAAATATTGCAACCAGCCTGTATTAATTTTCGGCAGTACGGGAATTTTGCTTCCCGAACGAGAGGGTGATCAGCTTTTTCTGGAACAAGAATTGTGATTTGAACCCCTCTTTCTCTTGCTTTTAATAAGGCATTCATAATTTTTTTTCCAGGAATGAAATATGGTGTACCGATACAGATTTCTTTTTTTGCCGCGTTAATTAAATGTAAAAAAGTATGCTGTAAATAAGCACCATCAGTCGGAATAAATTGATGCAGGATGGTACCTGGTTGTTGTTTTGGAAAATAAAGAGAAGCATCCAATAAATTCTGTTTCGTATCATCAAACCAATCATGTAAAAATTGCTTTTGTAAATCTTGAACCCCTTCTCCTGTAAGACGTAAATGATAGTCTCGCCATAATCCTAAGTGTTCATTATGCCCTAGATACTCTTCGCCAATATTAAATCCCCCGATATAGCCGGTTTTCCCATCAATCACTGTAATTTTTCTATGATTTCTTTGATTGGCAGAAAAGAAAGGAAGAGGAAATTTTACCTTATGACAAAATGAAAAAGATACACCATGTTTTTGCAGGGAGCGAATAGCTTCGTTTGATAAAGAATGGCTGCCAAATCGATCAAGTAAAAGTCGTACTTCAATTCCTTCCTGAGCCTTATCAATCAACAATTTTAAAAATTCACGACTGATTTTATCGTTTTTTACAATGAAGAATAAAATATGAATGTGGTGCTGTGCTTGTTTTATGTCAGTAAATAAAGCGTCATATAAATCTTTCCCGTATGTATAAAGGCGAAAATCACTTTGACGTAAAGGGAAAGTGCGAGAGCTTACTCGTTTTAAATGAAGAAGTCGCCCGTATGAAAGGTCAATTGTAATCCAAAGAGCAACGGATATTAACAAAAGAGATAAGTAGAGCATCAGTGAATTCCCTCCTTCGCATTCTTTTCACCTTCAGTGTGTTACAAATGATATGGGTAGCACGGCTGTTATTATAAATTTCTTTAGAGGATAGATGTTGTACTGGTTAAAGTTTCACTTTACCCCGCTTTAACGGGCAGTAAGCTTCCTATTTCAAAAATTGATGAATAAGCAGAAGCTAGTTAGGAAATCAACTGCCCGTAAAAGCCCGATTGGTTCAACTAATAATCAGCGGGGGAAGAACCGCCCCTACTGATTAAAGTTTCACTTTATAGTTTCACCGAAATAAACAGCTTTATGAAAAAATGTGTTGTTCTATAACAAAAAACTGTTGACTGAATGCTCACTCATTATATAATGGGGATAGGGGATATAATTCAGAAAATTATATATTTTTGAAGATTCAAAAAGAAAGAGGGCTTACAAAGAGAGGGGTAGCATAAAAATGAATAGCTTACTGATTATTAATTGGCTGGCTGCCATTGCTGTTATTGCTTATGCAGGATATTTGTTTGTATATCTTATACGGACGAGAATGGCCTACATACAATTAGGAAAAAAAATTGAGTTTGACCGTCGTTTTAAAGAGCGTTGGGATCTCCTTAAGGTCAATGTTTTCGGTCAGAAAAAGCTGCTGAAAGATAAGAAAAGCGGCATCATTCACGTTATGTTCTTTTACGGATTTATTCTTGTCCAATTTGGAGCAATTGACTTCGTTTGGAAAGGACTCGCACCAGGATCACATCTTCCACTTGGACCACTATACCCTGCATTTACATTCTTCCAGGAAATTGTCACACTTGTTATTTTAATTGCAGTATTTTGGGCTTTTCATAGACGTTATGTAGAAAAGCTTGTTCGTTTAAAACGTAACTTCAAATCAGGTCTTGTTCTTATTTTTATCGGTGGTTTAATGATTTCTGTGCTACTTGGTAACGGTATGGGACTTATATGGCATGGCGAGGAGCTTTCATGGAGTGAACCAATTGCTTCTGCAATCGCTTACGTTTTTAGCGGGATAAATGAAACCGTAGCCATTTCAGTGTTCTATTTTTCTTGGTGGGTGCATTTACTAATTTTGTTAACGTTTTTAGTGTATGTTCCACAATCAAAACATGCGCATTTAATTGCAGGACCAGCTAATGTATTCTTCGGTCGTCTTTCAAACCCAGGGAAGCTTGAAAAGATTGATTTTGAAGATGAAACGCAAGAAACATTTGGTGTTGGTAAAATTGAAGACTTTAGACAAAATCAACTTATTGACTTATACGCTTGTGTAGAGTGTGGCCGTTGTACAAATATGTGTCCGGCAACAGGAACAGGAAAAATGTTATCACCGATGGACTTAATTTTAAAACTTCGCGATCATTTAACTGATAAAGGAGCTGCGGTAACATCAAAAGCACCTTGGGTTCCAGTAGTTGCCTTCAATAATACACAAGGAAATCAGTTAGCGATGATGGCAGCTGGAAAAGGGCAACAAGAATCAGCGTCTACAACGCTCGCTTACGATCCGAGTTTAATCGGAGATGTTATTACAGAAGAAGAGATTTGGGCATGTACAACGTGTCGTAACTGTGAAGATCAATGCCCAGTTATGAATGAGCATGTTGACAAAATTATTGACTTACGTCGATATCTCGTTTTGACTGAAGGGAAAATGGACGCGGAAGCACAACGCGCGATGACAAATATCGAGCGTCAAGGAAATCCGTGGGGGCTGAACCGTAAAGAGCGTGAAACATGGCGCCAAGGTGATGACGAAGTAACAGTTCCAACTGTAAAAGAAAAATCAAAAGCTGGGGAGGAATTCGAGTATTTATTCTGGGTTGGTTCAATGGGATCATACGACAATCGTAGTCAGAAGATTGCGATATCGTTTGCGAAGTTAATGAACGAAGCAGGCATTTCATTCGCAATTCTCGGTAATAAAGAAAAGAATTCTGGAGATACACCACGCCGCCTTGGAAATGAATTTGTATTCCAAGAGATGGCGACAAAGAATATCGAAGAATTTGAAAAGGCAGGAGTGAAGAAAATCGTTACGATTGATCCTCATGCTTATAACACATTTAAAAATGAGTATCCGGACTTTGGCTTGCAAGCAGAAGTCTATCATCATACAGAATTGTTAGCTCAGTGGGTGAAAGAAGGGCGCTTAAAGCCTGTTCACGCTATTGAAGAAACAGTTACGTACCATGATTCCTGTTATTTAGGAAGATACAACGAAGTGTATGAAGCGCCACGTGACATTTTGAAAGCGATTCCTGGGGTGAATCTTGTAGAAATGGCACGTAACCGTGAAACGGGAATGTGCTGTGGTGCAGGTGGTGGCTTAATGTGGATGGAAGAAACAACAGGTTCACGTATTAACGTTGCTCGTACAGAACAAGCATTAGCTGTACAGCCATCCATTATCGGTACAGGTTGTCCATATTGCTTAACGATGATCAGTGATGGAACGAAAGCGAAAGAGGTAGAAGAGAAAGTTCAAACTCTTGATGTGACAGAGATTTTAGAACGATCTGTTATCGGACAGAAAAAAGAAGCGATGTAATTTGTAAGAATGTATACAACTTTAGAAAGAGGTGCAATGATTGCACCTCTTCTCAACGTAGGGATACCGAGCGAGCGCTCAGTGTTAAAAAATGAAATGGGGGAAAGAAACATGAGTAAAACAGTTATTTTAAGTGCTGCAAGAACACCAGTTGGAAAATTTGGAGGATCTTTAAAAGATGTAAAAGCGACGGAACTTGGAGGAATTGCAATTAAAGCAGCGCTTGAAAGAGCAAATGTTGCGGCTAGTGATGTTGAAGAAGTTATATTTGGAACGGTTATTCAAGGTGGACAGGGGCAAATTCCATCGCGCCAAGCTGCGAGGGCTGCTGGAATCCCTTGGGAAGTGCAGACGGAAACAGTGAATAAAGTTTGTGCATCAGGACTTCGTGCGGTTACGTTAGCGGATCAGATTATTCGTACTGGCGATCAATCACTGATTGTAGCCGGCGGTATGGAGTCGATGAGTAACAGTCCTTACATTTTACGCGGAGCAAGATGGGGATACAGAATGGGTAACAACGAAGTTGTTGATTTAAACATTGCTGACGGTTTAACATGCGCATTTTCAGGTACACACATGGGTGTTTACGGTGGAGAAGTTGCGAAGGAAGATGGAATTTCTCGCGAAGCGCAAGATGAATGGGCATATCGTAGCCATCAGCGTGCGGTTTCAGCGCATAAAGAAGGGCGTTTTGAAGAGGAAATCGTGCCAGTAACGATTCCACAAAGAAAAGGCGATCCTATTGTCGTTGCAAAGGATGAGGCGCCACGTGAAGATACAACGATTGAAAAGTTAGCAAAGTTAAAACCTGTATTTGATAAGACAGCGACGGTGACAGCTGGTAATGCGCCGGGACTAAATGATGGTGGTGCCGCACTTGTATTAATGAGCGAAGACAGAGCGAAGCAAGAAGGAAGAAAGCCATTAGCGACAATTTTGGCACATACAGCAATTGCAGTGGAATCTAAAGATTTCCCAAGAACGCCAGGTTATGCAATTAACGCATTGCTTGAAAAAACAGGCAAGAAAATTGAAGACATCGATTTATTCGAGATTAATGAAGCATTTGCAGCGGTAGCAATTGCAAGTACAGAAATCGCAGGAATTGATCCGGAAAAATTGAATGTAAATGGCGGCGCGGTAGCGATGGGACATCCAATTGGAGCAAGCGGAGCGCGCATTATCGTTACACTAATCCATGCACTTAAGCAGCGCGGCGGCGGAATTGGAATTGCTTCGATTTGTAGCGGTGGCGGTCAAGGGGACGCAGTGATGATTGAAGTTCACTAATTAAAGTTCGAGGGTATAAAATTTATTAACAATTAAGGGGGAAGAAAAAATGGGTGTACAAAACATTGTTGTAATTGGTGCAGGGCAAATGGGATCAGGAATTGCACAAGTATGTGCAATGGCAGGATATGACGTGAAGGTACAAGATTTAAAGCAAGAGCAATTAGATAGAGGAATGGCTATCATTACGAAAAACTTAGCGCGCCAAGTAGAAAAAGGACGCATGAAGGAAGAAGAGAAGGAAGCGACATTAAATCGTCTTACAGTAACGCTTGATTTAGATTGTGTGAAAGAAGCGGATCTTATTATTGAAGCAGCTGTTGAGAAAATGGATATTAAAAAGAAAATCTTTGCGAATCTAGATGAAATTGCTCCAGAACACGCAATTTTAGCGACGAATACGTCATCTCTGCCAATTACAGAAATTGCAGCGGTAACGAAGCGTCCGGAAAAAGTAATCGGTATGCACTTTATGAATCCAGTCCCAGTTATGAAGCTTGTTGAGATTATTCGTGGTTTGGCTACCGATGATGCGGTATATGAAGCAATTGAAGATATTACGAAAAAAATTGGGAAAGTACCAGTTGAAGTGAATGATTTCCCAGGTTTTGTATCAAACCGCATTTTACTACCGATGATTAACGAAGCAATTTATACGTTATATGAAGGTGTAGCGACGAAAGAAGCAATTGATGAAGTCATGAAGCTTGGTATGAACCATCCGATGGGGCCTTTGACACTCGCTGATTTTATCGGTTTAGATACGTGTTTATACATTATGGAAGTGTTGCATGAAGGATTAGGAGATAGTAAATATCGCCCATGTCCATTATTACGTAAGTATGTGAATGCAGGATGGTTAGGGCGTAAAACAGGTCGTGGATTCTACGTTTACGAATAAATGCCCCCTTTGTTACAACATAGTGGTCTTACCAAATTATTTAAAGGATATATAGCAAATGGAGGCGGAATATATGAACTTTCGTTTTAATGAAGAGCAGCAAATGATGAGGAAAATGGTTCGGGATTTTGCACAGAAGGAAATAGCTCCCTTTGTTCCTAGTATGGAACAAGGGGTGTTCCCGAAAGAGATTTTGCAAAAGATGGGTGAGCTTGGATTAATGGGTATTCCAGCGCCTGCAAAATACGGCGGGGCAGAAATGGACTTTATTTCTTACATTCTAGCAATTGAGGAAATCTCAAAGGTAAGTGCAACAGTTGGTGTAATTTTAGCTGTACATACGTCAGTTGGAATGAATCCGATTTTATATTTCGGAACAGAAGAACAGAAGAAAAAATATGTTTCTAAACTTGCAACCGGGGAATATTTAGGTGCATTTGCTTTAACAGAGCCAAATGCAGGATCAGATGCAGGGAGTTTGAAATCAAGAGCTGTGAAAAAAGGTGATCATTATATTATTAATGGATCGAAAGTGTTTATTACAAATGGTGGTGAAGCAAGTACATACATTGTATTCGCTTCTACAAATCCAGAGGCAGGAAAAAGTGGTATTTCTGCATTTATAGTAGAGAAAGATACACCTGGTTTAATCATTGGAAAAGATGAACATAAGATGGGACTTCTCGGTTCTCGTACAGTACAACTTACTTTTGAAGATATGAAAGTGCCAGCTGAGAATTTACTTGGGGAAGAAGGACAAGGATTCAAAGTGGCGATGGCGAATTTAGAGGTTGGGCGAATTGGAATCGGTGCGCAGGCTTTAGGAATTGCTGAAGCGGCGCTTGGCTGTGCAATTGATTATGCAAAAGAAAGAGAGCAATTCGGGAAGCCAATTGCGGCGCAGCAAGGGATTGGCTTCAAGCTTGCAGATATGGCAACAAGTGTCGAGGCAGCAAGGTTACTCGTATATAGAGCGGCATCTCTTAGGGCACAAGGATTACCATGCGGTAAAGAAGCATCTATTGCGAAATTATTTGCTTCTAAGACAGCGGTTGAAGTCGCGATTGAGGCGGTGCAAGTATTTGGTGGTTACGGTTATACGAAAGACTATCCAGTAGAACGATTTTTCCGTGATGCGAAAATCACGCAAATATATGAAGGAACAAGTGAAATACAGAAACTTGTTATTAGCCGTGCTTTATAAAAGGGCGAGGGGGAGACGGAGATGCATTTTAAACTATCAGAAGAACATGAAATGATAAGAAAAATGGTTCGAGATTTTGCTAAAAATGAAGTGGCACCAACAGCAGCTGAGCGTGATGAAGAAGAGCGATTTGATCGAGAGTTATTTGATCAAATGGCAGAGCTTGGTTTAACTGGTATTCCATGGCCTGAAGAGTACGGCGGAATTGGAAGCGATTACTTAGCATACGTAATCGCTATTGAAGAATTATCTCGCGTTTGTGCTTCAACAGGTGTAACACTGTCCGCGCATACTTCACTTGCGGGATGGCCAATTTTTAAATTTGGGACGGAAGAGCAAAAGCAAAAGTTTTTACGACCGATGGCTGAAGGGAAGAAAATTGGTGCATACGGCTTAACGGAACCAGGATCTGGATCGGATGCTGGTGGAATGAAGACGATTGCTAAAAGAGATGGAGACCATTATGTATTAAATGGATCAAAAATATTTATCACTAATGGTGGTATTGCTGATATTTATGTTGTTTTTGCACTAACTGATCCTGAATCGAAGCAGCGCGGTACGAGTGCATTTATTGTAGAAAGTGATACACCGGGATTTTCAGTTGGGAAGAAGGAGAGCAAGCTAGGGATTCGCTCTTCACCAACGACTGAAATTATGTTTGAAGATTGCCGTATTCCTGTAGAGAATCTACTTGGAGGAGAGGGGCAAGGGTTTAAAGTTGCGATGCAAACATTAGATGGAGGTCGTAACGGTATTGCGGCGCAAGCTGTTGGTATTGCACAAGGGGCTTTAGATGCTTCTGTAGAATATGCAAGGGAGCGCCATCAGTTTGGAAAACCAATTGCGGCGCAGCAAGGGATTGGCTTTAAACTTGCGGATATGGCAACAGATGTAGAAGCAGCACGCCTTTTAACATATCAAGCGGCTTGGCTTGAATCAGAAGGGCTTCCGTATGGAAAAGAATCAGCGATGTCAAAAGTATTTGCAGGAGATACAGCGATGAAGGTGACGACTGAAGCGGTGCAAGTATTTGGTGGTTACGGTTATACGAAAGATTATCCAGTAGAGCGTTATATGCGAGATGCAAAGATTACACAAATATATGAAGGAACACAAGAGATTCAGAGGCTTGTAATTTCTCGTATGTTAACGAAGTAGGAACGAAAGCGTAGGTATTTTCCTACGCTTTTTCCTTCCAAAAAATAATAGAGAGAGGTGAAGGGAATGGTTAAACATAATGTGCATGCATCGGTGAAAGATGAAAAATTAGTTGCGTTAAGACGTGAACAAATGATTAAAGGTGCGGTGCAACTGTTTAAACAAAAAGGATTTCCGCGTACAACAACGAGAGAGATTGCAAAAGCGGCTGGGTTTAGTATAGGGACACTTTATGAGTACATTCGTACCAAAGATGATGTTTTATATTTAGTTTGTGATAGTATATATGAACATGTAAAAGAAAGATTAGAGGAAGTAGTGTGTACAGAAAAAGGGAGTATAGAAAGTTTAAAGATAGCAATAACGAATTACTTTAAAGTGATGGACGAATTACAGGAAGAAGTATTGATAATGTATCAAGAGGTACGCTTTTTACCGAAAGAATCACTTCCGTATGTATTAGAAAAGGAGTTTCAAATGGTAGGAATGTTCGAGAATATTTTAGAACAGTGTACGGAAAATGGAACATTTACATTAAATAAAAAAGAAATACAGCTTCTTGCGCATAATATTTTTATACAAGGACAGATGTGGGGATTTAGACGCTGGGCGCTGCAAAAACTGTATACGCTCGAAGAATATACAGAAATGCAAATTAGGTATGTATTGCAAGGGGCCCATATGCTTCCGAAATAAGGAACAGACAAATTATAATTTTACTACCCTATAAAAGTTTCCCGTTTTTTTTTGTAGCATATTTGTGCGACTTTTGTTTATAATGAATAGTATGGATTTTTTTAAGCAGGCCGTTATATATAAGGTTATATTTGATGAAAGGAAGTGCCGCATAAGTGGATTTTAAGCAATATTCACCAGAAGAGCTAAAAGAATGTTCAATGATTGAAGTTGTACATAGCGTTTTAGGGGATAAAAAACAAGCAACGACATTCAACGAGTTGGTTCAAGAAATCGCTCAAGTGCTGGGACTATCTCAAGAGCAAGTTAATGCGAAAATCGCACAATTTTATACAGACTTAAACATCGATGGACGTTTCATTAATTTAGGAGAAAATCGTTGGGGGCTACGCAGCTGGTACCCATATGAGCAAATTGATGAAGAAATCTTGCCTCAACCAAAACCGAAGAAGAAACGTAAAGTTGAAGAAGACGGTTTTGACGACTACATTGAAGAAGATGAAGACTTCGACGATGCAGACATAACTGAAGATGAAGATGATGATGTAGAAGATTTGGACAAGGTTCTTGAAGATGAAGACGGAGATGACGATGATCTTGATGATTTAGATGAAGATGATGACGACTTCGCCGAAGAAGAACTTGAGTATGATGAAACTGAAGAAGAAGAAGAGGAAGAACTGTAGTTCTTGACTTTTCATTATCGTCCATGTAGAATCATTTTTGGGCTCTTTAAAAAAGGACGATAATACTTTTAAAGTGTAAATATAAAAGAAAATTGCTCCCTACTTATTACTTTTTGTGATGAGGGGAGCAATTTTCTTTTTTGTTTTTTGTTTAGAAAATAAAAAGAGTCTAACAATAAGATGGATACAGTGTTATCTACATACGTTGCGCTTTGCAACGGTGATTATATAACAACAGAGTAGAAGGGAGCTTTTTCATGACTAAGTATATTTTTGTAACAGGCGGTGTAGTATCGTCTTTAGGAAAAGGTATTACAGCAGCATCTCTTGGAAGACTTTTAAAAAATCGTGGTTTAAACGTAACGATTCAAAAGTTTGATCCATACATTAACGTAGACCCAGGGACTATGAGCCCATACCAACACGGTGAGGTATTCGTAACAGATGATGGCGCTGAAACTGACTTAGACCTTGGTCACTATGAGCGTTTCATCGACATTAACTTAAACAAATACAGCAACGTAACAACAGGTAAAATTTACTCTTCAGTTCTTCAAAAAGAGCGTCGCGGTGAATATTTAGGAGGAACAGTTCAAGTTATTCCTCACATTACTAACGAAATTAAAGAGCGCGTATATCGTTCTGGCCGTGAAACAAATGCGGATGTTGTTATTACAGAAATCGGTGGAACTGTTGGTGATATCGAGTCTCTACCATTCTTAGAAGCAATCCGTCAAATTAAGAGCGACATCGGTCGTGACAATGTAATGTACATTCACTGTACGTTAATCCCATACTTAAAAGCAGCGGGTGAAATGAAGACAAAACCAACACAACATAGTGTTAAAGAACTTCGTAGCTTAGGTATTCAACCAAACATTATCGTTGTTCGTACAGAAATGCCTGTTTCTCAAGATATGAAAGACAAGCTTGCATTATTCTGTGACATCGATACAAAAGCAGTTATCGAAGCTCGCGATGCAGATACTTTATATGCGGTTCCATTATCTCTTCAAGAACAAAACATGGACCAAATCGTTTGTGATCACTTAAAATTAGACAATCCAGCTGCAGATATGACAGAGTGGACTGCGCTAGTTAACAAAGTGCGTAATCTTTCTAAGAAAACAAAAATCGCTCTTGTTGGTAAATATGTAGAACTTCAAGATGCTTATATTTCTGTTGTAGAAGCACTTCGTCATGCTGGTTACTCATTCGACACAGATGTAGAAGTAAAATGGGTAAATGCTGAGCACGTAACAGCAGAAAACGTAAAAGAATTAGTTGGCGATACAGATGGTATCCTTGTACCAGGTGGCTTCGGCGATCGTGGTGTAGAAGGTAAAATCGTTGCGATTCAATATGCTCGTGAAAACAAAGTTCCATTCTTAGGAATTTGCTTAGGTATGCAACTTGCATCAATCGAATTCGCACGTAATGTATTAGGTTTAGAAGGTGCTAACTCTTCTGAAATCAACCCTGACACACCATATGCAATCATCGACTTATTACCAGAACAAAAAGATGTAGAGGACCTAGGTGGTACACTTCGTCTTGGTCTATACCCATGTAAGCTTGCTGAAGAAACAAATGCTTACAATGCTTATAATGAGCCGGTTGTATATGAGCGTCATCGTCATCGTTATGAGTTCAACAACCAGTTCCGTCCTGATATGGAAAAAGAAGGATTTGTATTCTCTGGTACAAGCCCAGACGGCCGTCTAGTTGAAATCATTGAATTAAAAGACCACCCTTGGTTCGTGGCAGCACAGTTCCACCCAGAACTTGTTTCTCGTCCAAACCGTCCACAACCATTGTTCCATGACTTCGTAAGAGCTTCTATTACGAATAAAGAGAGCAAGTAATAAAAAAAGCGCCTGAAATAAGGCGCTTTTTTTAATATTCATTTAACATTTCATCGATTGTAAATTTGATTCCGTGATAAGCAAATAAAGCTACTATTAAACTTGGGAATCCGTAGCGATTACCTTCATCGTCTGGAATAAGACCTTTTAACAGTTTTGTATCAATATGTACGTCTGTATATCGTTCGAGTGATTCCGTACCTTCTTGAAGAGCAGAAATGCCGACAATAGAGTGTCCCTCTTCTTGTAGTTTTTTTGCAATTTCTACAACCGCTTCATCTGTTGAAAAACGGCTAATAAGAAGTACACGATCCGCAGAGGTTACTTCTGCTTCTTTACCATTTTCAAATAATCGTTTTGCTTGCTTCATTGGTTCAGCACCGAATAGTGCTTCAGCAACGACACCCTCCATTTCATTTGTACCATGTAAATAAATGAAACCTTCGCCAATTAATGCTTGAGCAAGTAGACGGGCGCTATCTTCTATATTCATTTCCTCTTTTTGAGAAACTCTGGAGAAATAACCACTTAATTGAGTTGAAAAAATTTTTAACATAATGTTACTCCCTTCGTACGTGTTTACCGGCTTTCATTATAGTGTATTTTTTTAGAAAGGTGAAATTGAATGGTGGCATAACAAAATAGGAAACGGTAAAATAAGAAAGAATAGGAAGGAATTTGCCAAAGAATAGCGAAAATTAATCGTTAAGATATAAGAAGCTTTAAATCTTGTACTTACACAGAAAGGTTGGGAGTTATGGAAGGGAAAATTTTAATCGTTGATGATCAATATGGCATTCGTGTGTTATTACATGAAGTGTTCCAAAAAGAAGGTTATCAGACATTCCAAGCAGCAAATGGATTTCAAGCTTTAGATATCGTGAAAAAAGATAATCCAGATTTAGTTGTGTTAGATATGAAGATTCCAGGTATGGATGGTATAGAGATTTTAAAGCATGTAAAAGAAATTGATGAGAGTATTAAAGTAATTTTAATGACTGCTTATGGAGAGCTTGATATGATCCAAGAAGCAAAAGATTTAGGTGCTTTAATGCATTTTGCTAAACCATTTGATATTGATGAAATTCGTCAAGCTGTGAGAAATGAGCTCGCTGTAGAGGCGTAAAAATGAATTTTTTATAAAAAATATGGAAAAAAGCGTTTACATGGACTATTGTGCAGGTGAATACGGTTGAGTTTTTGAGTACAAGTTGTTATCCTATTGAGTGTAGAAAAAAGTCCGGTATGTATATATACATATTTTACCTTATTCTGGTCATACTACCAGCGATAAGAACTTATCGGATACAAAAAACGTTTTTTAGGAGGATTCACCATGCCTTTAGTTTCTATGAAAGAAATGCTAAACAAAGCACTAGAAGGAAAATACGCAGTTGGTCAATTCAACATGAACAACTTAGAGTGGACTCAAGCTATCTTAGCTGCTGCGGAAGAAGAAAAATCTCCTGTAATCCTAGGTGTATCTGAGGGTGCAGCTCGTCATATGACTGGTTTCAAAACAGTTGTAGCTATGGTTAAAGCTTTAATCGAAGAAATGAACATCACTGTTCCTGTAGCGATTCACCTTGATCATGGTTCAAGCTTCGAAAAATGTAAAGAAGCAATCGATGCAGGTTTCACATCTGTAATGATCGACGCTTCTCACCACCCATTCGAAGAAAACGTTGAAACTACTAAACAAGTAGTAGAATACGCACACGCTCGTAACGTATCTGTTGAAGCTGAGCTTGGAACAGTTGGCGGACAAGAAGACGACGTAATCGCTGAAGGCGTAATTTACGCTGACCCAGCAGAGTGTAAGCACCTTGTTGAAGCAACAGGTATCGATTGCCTAGCTCCAGCTTTAGGTTCTGTACACGGTCCTTACAAAGGTGAGCCTAACTTAGGATTCGCTGAAATGGAACAAGTTCGTGACTTCACTGGCGTACCTTTAGTATTACATGGTGGTACTGGTATCCCAACTGCTGATATCGAAAAAGCTATCTCTTTAGGTACTTCAAAAATCAACGTAAACACTGAGAACCAAATCGAGTTTACAAAAGCTGTTCGTGAAGTATTAAACAAAGACCAAGAAGTTTACGATCCTCGTAAATTTATCGGACCTGGCCGCGACGCTATCAAAGCAACTGTTATTGGTAAAATTCGCGAATTCGGTTCTAACGGTAAAGCGTAAGAATAAAATTCCGTTTTGGAAACCGTCTAGTCTTTTAGACGGTTTCCTTTCGTTGTATAATGAAAGCGTGAACAAGTCTAAAGATTTTATCATTTTTGTTTTTAAATAGAAAATAATGTGCATAGTCCTATTAATAAATGTGATAACGTATCTAAATTGATAAAGTGAATTCGATGAATAGTTGATCTTTATCTATTCGTGCTACAGGAGAAATGAAGATAATGGTTTCCTATTTATTGAGTTTTGGGATGGAAAGAGTAATTGAGATTCTTAAGGGGAGCTTTCTATAAAAAGATAGAAAGTAAATACATTCACAAGAAGGGAGCTCAATATGGAAAAATTGCTAATTGAAGGCGGAAGAGCTTTAAATGGAACAATTCGAGTAAGTGGTGCAAAGAACAGTGCCGTTGCATTAATTCCAGCGACAATTTTAGCAGATACTCCAGTAACTATTGGTGGTGTCCCTAATATTTCGGACGTGAAAATGTTAGGAGACTTACTAGAGGAAATTGGAGGGAAAGTAACTTATGGACAGGAGGAGGAGATGGTAGTCGATCCTTCTAACATGGTTGCAATGCCTTTGCCAAATGGAAAAGTGAAAAAATTGCGCGCTTCTTATTATTTAATGGGTGCAATGCTTGGCCGTTTTAAAAAAGCTGTTATTGGGCTTCCGGGTGGATGTCATTTAGGACCGAGGCCGATTGATCAGCATATTAAAGGGTTTGAAGCGCTAGGTGCACATGTTACGAATGAACAAGGTGCCATCTATTTAAGAGCAGATGAGCTACGCGGGGCACGTATTTATTTAGATGTTGTTAGTGTAGGAGCTACGATTAATATTATGCTAGCAGCTGTACGAGCAAAAGGTAGAACTGTTATTGAAAATGCAGCGAAAGAGCCCGAGATTATTGATGTAGCTACATTGTTAACAAGCATGGGGGCACGTATTAAAGGTGCTGGTACAGATGTAATCCGAATAGATGGTGTGGACTCTTTACATGGTTGTCACCATACTATCATCCCAGATCGTATTGAAGCTGGTACGTATATGATTCTAGGAGCTGCATCAGGAGGAGAAGTAACGGTTGATAATGTTATTCCTCAGCATTTAGAATCAGTTACTGCAAAGCTAAGAGAAGCTGGTGTTCAAGTTGAAACGAACGATGATCAAATTACGGTGAACGGTAATAGAAAGTTAAAAGTAGTTGATATCAAAACGCTTGTATATCCAGGTTTTCCAACGGATTTACAACAGCCGTTTACGACGCTTTTAACAAAGGCGCACGGAACGGGAGTTGTAACAGATACGATTTACGGTGCCCGTTTCAAACACATTGATGAATTACGTCGTATGAATGCTCAAATTAAAGTAGAGGGTCGTTCGGCAATTGTAACTGGTCCTGTGTTACTGCAAGGTGCAAAAGTGAAGGCGAGTGATTTACGAGCGGGAGCGGCACTTGTTATTGCAGGTTTAATGGCAGATGGAATTACAGAAGTAACAGGACTGGAGCATATTGATCGAGGTTATGAGAATATAGTGGACAAGCTTAAAGGGCTTGGAGCAAACATTTGGCGAGAACAAATGACAAAGCAAGAAATTGAAGAAATGAAGAACGCATAAGTGATACTTCCGCAAGGGGGAAGTGAAGCATCACTACTTGCGGAAGTACACTTTATAGAAAAACACGGTTCACAAAATACGGCAGAAATATAAAGACTTAAAGGAGAGGGATTATCGTGGAGAGAAGTTTATCTATGGAGTTAGTACGTGTAACAGAGGCTGCAGCTTTATCATCAGCGCGTTGGATGGGGCGCGGGAAAAAGGATGAGGCAGACGGTGCAGCAACATCAGCTATGCGTGATGTATTTGATACAATTCCGATGAAAGGTACAGTTGTAATTGGTGAAGGTGAGATGGATGAAGCACCAATGCTATATATCGGAGAGAAATTAGGTACAGGATATGGACCACGTGTAGACGTTGCGGTTGATCCTTTAGAAGGGACAAACATCGTAGCAGCTGGTGGCTGGAATGCTCTTGCTGTTATTGCAATTGCAGACCACGGTAATTTGTTACATGCCCCTGACATGTACATGGATAAAATCGCGGTTGGCCCAGAAGCAGTTGGGGCGGTAGACATTGATGCGCCTATTATTGATAACTTACGTGCAGTTGCGAAAGCGAAAAATAAAGATATTGAAGATGTTGTAGCGACAGTTTTAAATCGTCCACGTCATCAAGAAATTATCGAAGAAATTCGTAAAGCTGGTGCGCGCATTAAATTGATTAATGATGGAGATGTAGCTGGAGCGATTAATACAGCGTTTGATCGTACAGGTGTAGATATTTTATTTGGATCTGGTGGAGCACCTGAAGGTGTATTAGCAGCAGTTGCTTTAAAATGTTTAGGTGGAGAAATTCACGGAAAACTATTGCCACAAAACGAAGCTGAATTAGCGCGTTGTAAAAAAATGGGTATAGAAGACATTAATCGTATCCTTCGTATGGAGGACTTAGTAAAAGGTGACGATGCAATCTTTGCAGCAACAGGCGTAACAGATGGAGAACTATTACGCGGTGTTCAATTTAAAGGTAGCGTAGGAACAACGCAATCCCTTGTTATGCGCGCAAAATCAGGCACAGTTCGCTTCGTAGATGGTCGTCATAGCTTAAATAAAAAACCGAACTTGGTTATTAAATAAAAAGCGTAAGCAGCTCGTTCAGAATGGGAGGGGGATGGAGCTTCTGACGTAGAGGCGCTTTTTGCCTCGTAGGAAGAAGTGAAGCCACCGACCATTCTAGCTGCTGAAGCTGGATTAAATAAAAGGTGGAAGCAGCTCGCTCAGAAAGGTTAAAATGGTCGACTTTTCTAACTATCGGAGCTGGAACTAAATTAAATAAGAAGCGAAGACAAATTTTCTTGTCTTCGCTTCTTGTATTTGTGTTCCAACGTATTGATTAAAACTAGATAAAAGGGTTACAATAGTGAATATTACCCTACTTGAACTTATTGCCTTTCATTATTAATTATTTGCCTTCCGTATTTTTTCCCTTTACCCATGAAAAAAGAGAATAACGTTAAAGTGTGGTGTCTGAATGAATTTGTCAATTGCAGCATTAGAAAACATGAAATTAAAAGAGTTATACGAGCTTGCGAAAGAATTTAAGATTTCGTATTATAGCAAGTTAACGAAAAAAGAGTTAATTTTTTCTATTTTGAAAGCTCGAGCAGAAAAAGAAGGTTTCTTTTTCATGGAAGGCGTATTAGAAATTATTCAATCAGAAGGATTTGGATTCCTACGTCCTATCAACTATTCTCCAAGCTCAGAAGATATTTATATCTCAGCTTCGCAAATTCGTCGTTTCGATTTACGTAATGGAGATAAGGTTTCTGGTAAAGTACGACCTCCGAAAGAAAATGAACGCTATTTTGGGTTATTACAAGTTGAAGCTGTAAACGGAGATGATCCAGATTCAGCAAAAGAGCGTGTGCATTTCCCTGCATTAACACCATTATACCCAGATCGCCAAATGAAATTGGAAACGGAACCTAAAAAGTTACCGACACGCATCATGGATTTAATCGCACCAGTTGGATTTGGACAACGTGGTTTAATTGTTGCGCCTCCAAAGGCTGGTAAAACAAGTCTATTAAAAGAAATCGCGCATAGTGTTACAACAAATCATCCGGAAGCAGAATTAATTGTACTTTTAATTGATGAGCGTCCAGAGGAAGTAACAGACATTGAACGTTCTGTTAAAGGAGATGTTGTAAGTTCTACTTTTGATGAAGTGCCAGAAAATCATATTAAAGTAGCTGAGCTTGTGTTAGAACGTGCGATGCGTCTTGTAGAGCACAAGAAAGATGTTATCATTTTAATGGATAGTATTACCCGTTTAGCTCGAGCTTACAACCTCGTTATTCCACCAAGTGGTAGAACATTATCAGGTGGTATCGATCCAGCTGCCTTCCATAGACCGAAGCGTTTCTTTGGAGCTGCGCGTAATATTGAAGAAGGCGGTAGCTTAACAATTTTAGCAACAGCCCTTGTTGATACAGGATCCCGTATGGACGATGTTATTTACGAGGAATTTAAAGGAACTGGAAATATGGAACTTCACTTAGATCGTTCATTAGCTGAACGTCGTATCTTCCCGGCGATCGATATTCGTCGTTCTGGTACACGTAAAGAAGATCTATTAATTCCAAAAGAACATTTAGACAAGTTATGGGGCATTCGTAAAACAATGCGTGATACACCAGACTTCGTTGAAAGTTTCTTACGTAAGCTTCGTCAAACGAAGACGAATGAAGAGTTTTTACAAAACATTGTTGCAGACTCAAAAAGGTATGTAACAACTAAGTAAAGGGAAAAAATCAGGACTCGCTTATTTTATAGTAAGCGAGTTTTTTATGCTGTTTAGGTGATATTAAAGAGAGGGATAAGTGAGAGAACCTTAGCCAGTCAGAGCTGAGCGAGCCGTCTACACTTTAAGATAATATCCAGTTCCGGTGGCTAGCTCTTCGCATCTAAGAACCTTCCGCCCAAAAGGTAAAAAGCACCTTTAGGGCGAAAGAACCTTAGCTGGTCAGAGCTGAGCGAGCCACCTCCACTTTCAATTTAATATCCAGCTCCAGCGGCTAGAATGGTCGGTGGCTTCGCGTCTTCCTACGAGGCAAAAAGCGCCTCTACGTCAGAAGCTCCATCCCCCTCCCATTCTGAACGAGCCGCTTGCGCTTTTAAAATTAAAAAGACAAAAACAGGTAGTTGCAAAATGAAGTTAGCCTTGTTATAATTTCATCATATGTGTTTCATCAATATAGTTGTGTATGCAGCTGAAGATGAAAAACTCTGTTTCGAAAATGATTCAGGGCGGAAGGAGATGAAAAGAATGAAAGCAGGAATTCACCCAGATTACAAGAAAGTTGTATTCATGGACACAAACACAGGCTTCAAATTCTTAAGCGGATCTACTAAAGGATCTAACGAAACTGTTGAGTGGGAAGATGGTAACACTTATCCATTACTAAAAGTTGAGATCAGTTCTGATTCTCACCCATTCTACACTGGACGTCAGAAGTTTGCTACTGCAGACGGACGCGTTGACCGCTTCAATAAGAAATACGGTCTTAAGTAATAAAAACATAAAACAGGCAAGTGTATGTATTCGCTTGTCTGTTTTTTTTGCGAAAATATTATACCTTTACCCTACTTTTAACTGAAAAGTAGATGAAAGGAGAGCTTCATGTACTTAATAAATCAAAATGGCTGGATTGAAGTGATTTGCGGTAGTATGTTTTCTGGCAAGTCAGAAGAGCTAATCCGCCGTGTGCGCCGTACGCAATTTGCAAAACAACATGCAATTGTATTTAAACCATGTATTGATAATCGATATAGTGAAGAAGATGTAGTATCACATAACGGATTAAAGGTAAAAGCAGTTCCTGTTTCAGCTTCAAAGAATATATTTGAACATATTACAGAAGAGCTGGATGTTATTGCAATCGATGAGGTGCAATTTTTTGATGGGGACATTGTGGAAGTGGTGCAAGTATTGGCAAATCGTGGCTATCGTGTCATTGTAGCTGGTTTAGACCAAGATTTCCGTGGTCTACCATTTGGACAAGTTCCTCAGCTGATGGCGATTGCTGAACATGTGACAAAACTACAAGCAGTATGTTCTGTATGTGGATCTCCAGCAAGTCGTACACAACGATTAATTGATGGAGAACCAGCGGCATTTGATGATCCAATTATTTTAGTTGGAGCTTCAGAATCGTATGAACCGCGTTGTCGTCATTGTCATGCAGTACCTGCAAACAAAGATAAGTAAAACTCGCTGCGCAAGGCGGGTTTTTTTCAAAATAGAGAGAATGAGCGGTGTGAGCCGCTTACGCTTTTAAATATATCTAGTTCTGGTGGCTAGCTCTTCGCATCTAAGAACCTTCCGCCCAAAAGGTAAAAAGCACCTTTAGGTCGAAAGAACCTTAGCTGGTCAGAGCTGAAAGAGCCACCGCCACTTTTAAATATATTATCTAGCTCCAGCGGCTAGAATCTCCGGCCATTTCACTCTCTCGCTCGAAGCAAAGAGCGCTTCAAGATCGAGAGTTCCAATGTCCTGCGATTCTGAACGAGCCGTTTGTGCTTTTAAATATAATTTGCGTTTTTTTGAGTAAGTACCATATACTATTTGTATTAGATACTAGGATGTAGAGGTGAATGATGTGTTAGATCGTTTGCAAGCTGTAGAAAATCGTTATGAGAAGTTAAATGAATTGTTAAGTGATCCAGCGATTATTAGTGATTCAAATAAGCTTCGTGAATATTCAAAGGAACAGTCTGATATACAGGAAACGGTAGAGGTGTATCGTGAGTATAAGGATGTTCGTGAGCAATTAAAAGATGCGAAAGCAATGTTAGAAGATAAGTTAGACGCAGAAATGCGTGAAATGGTAAAAGAAGAAGTTTCTGAGTTAGAATCACAAGATAAAACATTATCAGAGCGTCTGAAAATTTTACTTGTTCCAAAAGACCCTAATGATGATAAGAACGTTATCGTTGAGGTTCGTGGAGCTGCTGGTGGAGACGAGGCAGCTTTATTTGCTGGTGACTTATACCGTATGTATAGCCGTTACGCTGAGGTACAGGGCTGGAAAACGGAGATTATTGAGGCTAGCTATACAGAGTTAGGTGGATATAAAGAGATTATCTTTATGATTAATGGTAAAGGTGCTTTCGCGAAGCTGAAATTCGAGAATGGTGCTCACCGTGTACAACGTGTTCCTGAAACGGAATCTGGTGGACGTATTCATACATCTACAGCAACTGTAGCTGTATTACCAGAGGCAGAAGAAGTAGAAATTGATATTCACGAGAAAGATGTTCGTGTTGATACATTCGCTTCTAGTGGACCTGGTGGACAGAGCGTTAATACAACGATGTCAGCGGTGCGTTTAACGCATTTACCGACTGGTGTAGTTGTATCTTGTCAGGATGAGAAATCACAGATCAAGAATAAAGAAAAAGCGATGAAAGTATTACGCGCACGTGTTTATGATAAGTTTAGACAAGAAGCGCAAGCTGAGTATGATCAAAACCGTAAACAAGCTGTTGGTACGGGAGATCGTTCAGAGCGTATTCGTACGTATAACTTCCCGCAAAACCGTGTTACAGACCATCGAATCGGTTTAACGATTCAAAAGCTAGATCAAATCTTACAAGGTAAGTTAGATGATTTCATCAATGCCTTAGTGATGGAAGATCAGGCTCAAAAGATGGAGGCAGCTGAGTAATGCGTGTCTATGAAGCCCTGAAATGGGCTTCTTCTTTTTTACAGGAAAATGGACGAGATGAAAATGCGGGAGAAATTGTCCTTTGTCATGTATTAAAGGTGAACAGAACAGGATTACTTATGAATATGCGTGAAGAAATAACTGAGGATCAAGAGAAAAGCTTTACGGAGTTTATCCACAAGTATGTAGAAGGTATTCCTATTCAATATATGATTGGTTATGAAATGTTTTATGGACGGTCTTTCTTTGTGAATGAAGAAGTATTAATACCAAGACCGGAAACAGAAGAGCTTATAGTGGGAGTATTAGAAAGAATCGAGCGCCATTTTGGTGATGAGAAACTACATGTAGCAGATATAGGTACAGGTAGTGGAGCGATTTCTATTACGCTTGCTTTAGAAAATGAAAATCTTCATGTTTATACAGTAGATATTGCACAAGAGTCGATTGAAGTTGCAAAAGAAAATGCAAAAGCTTTAGGTGCAGAAGTAACGTTCTATCACGGTGATTTATTGTCACCATTTCATAAAACGGGTCAAAAGCTAGATGTTGTTGTTTCAAATCCTCCATATATACCGGAAGAGGATTGGCGTGGTCTTTCTCCTGTTGTGAAAGAGCATGAGCCGAAGAGAGCACTTGTTGGTGGTGAAGACGGATTAGATTTCTATCGCCGTTTTATGGAAGAATTGCCGAATGTGTTGCAGAAGAAAGCGATTGTGGCGTTTGAAATTGGAGTAGGACAAGGTGAGGATGTAAAAAGATTGTTACAACAAGCTTTTCCACATGCTCATGTTGAGGTTGTTTTCGATATTAACGGAAAAGATCGTATGGTATTTGCAGAGATGGAGTAAGGTTCACACCTTACTCTATTTTTTTGTGGAAAAATTCATATAGATTTTGAATTTAATAGTTTAGAAAGATGAAAGTCTGTCCACACTGTTTGTAGAAGGGACGGTGGAGGAAATGAAAAAACAAGTTATTGCTTATCTTCTTATACTATTAATTGGTGCACAGTTACTTGTGCAGTTTGGATATATGAAAGCTGATGCGAAAGGGCCTTCAGTTATTCCGAAAGAGGCCGTTCGATTAAGAATTTTAGCAAATAGTGATTCAGATAAAGACCAGGCATTAAAGCGTAAAGTGCGTGATGAAGTAAAAGCACAAATTGATGGATGGGTAGCGGATTTAACTTCATTTGAAGAGGCACGCAAAGTAATTCAAAGTCATATTCCAGAAATCGAGAAAACGGTGGAAAATACGTTAAATAGAGAAGGAAGTAAAGATTCATTTCAAGTGAAATTTAGTAAGAATGTAAAGTTTCCTACAAAGGTATACGGGAATTTTATTTATCCAGCAGGAGAATATGAAGCAGTATTAATCACAATTGGAGAAGGTGAAGGGGCGAACTGGTGGTGTGTATTATTTCCACCAATGTGTTTCTTAGATTTTTCGAGTGGGACAGCTGTAAGAAAAGAAGAGCACGTTGTAAAGGCGGAATCTCCTGAAGAGGAGCAGGTGAAACAACTAGATGAGGAAGTAATAGATAAAGAAGAGAAGAAAGTAGATAAGGTAAAAGAAACGAAAGCTGTAAAGCAGGAAGTAGTAAAAAAAGTAACAGCTTCTGAAAAGAAAGTAGTAAAAAATGAAACAAAAGTCGAAGAGCAGCCTGTAAGTAAAGAAGAAATAAAAACTGTGGAAAAAGTGGAGAAACCTGTGGAGAAAAAACAAGAAAAACAAAATGAGTATGTAAAAGTAGAAGAGGAAGAAGAAAAGCCAGAAGTTAAATTGTTTATTGTAGAAGCTTTTACATCTTTATTCTCTAAATAGTACTATTAATAAATCCCTCTTCATATATAAAAATGAGGAGGGATTTATTATGAAGAAAGTGTATTTTGCTACGAAAGCAGATGTGGAAAGATTACATTCTTTTTTCGGACAAGCTAATAAAAAAGATGATAAAATAAATGAGTTGTACGCACAATTTATGATTTTGGAAGAGGCGGAAGAAATACGAGCTGTAATTGGTTATGAACAAAGTGGGGAAGATGTGCTTATTCGTTCTTGTTTATTCACACCTCATGTGGATAAACAGACTTTCTTATATTTTTTTGAAATGTTTTTGCAGTATATGAAAGAAAAAAGTGTTCAACAATTGTACTTACTAACAAATCATCCACAATCTGTACCGATCTTTCAGTTTTTTGACTTTTTTACTATAGAAAAGGATGAGGTTCCAGAGGGAATTCAACAACTAGAACATTTTTGTAAAAATATAAAAGAGCAGAATGCAATAATACTAAATTGTCAGCTATTCACAAAGTTATCCACGGATTAATTAGGTTTATCCACATTTTGTGGATAAACCTTGTTTGTCTTTTGGATAAATCTCATAGTAAACTAAAAATATACAAGTATTTAAGGGTAGAAAAGGACGTGGAAAAAAATGCATACAAACATGTGGGTTGTGGATAATGTTGTGGAAAGAAAAAAATATTATCCACAGTTACAAGAAGCAGCAAAATTATTAAGAGAAAATGAGGCGGTGGCTTTCCCTACGGAAACAGTATATGGGTTAGGTGCAAATGCGATGGATGATGAAGCAATCGCGAAAATTTTCGAAGCGAAAGGAAGACCGAGTGATAATCCACTCATTGTCCATATAGGTACAAAATCTCAGTTAGATGGGATTGTGAAAGAAATTCCACCAGTTGCAGAGAAGTTAATGGCGCATTTTTGGCCAGGACCATTAACAATTATTTTGCCGAGAAAAGAAGGGATTTCAGAGAAGGTGACGGCAGGACTTAATACGGTTGGAGTAAGAATGCCTGATCATCCAATTGCACTTGCTCTTATTGAAGAGGCGAATGTACCTGTTGCGGCACCAAGTGCGAATCGTTCAGGGCGTCCAAGTCCAACATTAGCTTCTCACGTATATGAAGATTTGAATGGGAAGATTGCAGGTATTGTTGATGGTGGTGCAACTGGAGTAGGCGTTGAATCAACTGTAATTGATTGTACAAGCGCGGTTCCAACAATATTACGTCCAGGTGGGATTACGAAAGAACAATTAGAAGCGGTGATAGGTACTGTTTCTTTAGATCCAGCTTTAAAGGATGAGAAGGAAAAACCGAAATCGCCTGGAATGAAATACACACATTATGCCCCGAAAGCACCACTTAGTATTGTTGAGGGTTCACGTGAGTTTATTCAGCATCTTGTGGATGAGAAAAAGGAAGAAGGATTTAAAGTAGGCGTATTAACGACAGAAGAGTATCAGCATGTATATAGTGCAGATGTTATATTATCTTGTGGTGTTAGAAGTGACTTAGCTAGTGTTGCGACTAAATTATATGATGTACTTAGAACATTTGATGCAAGTGAAGTGGATGTTATTTTTAGTGAGTCATTCCCTAATGAAGGAATAGGGAATGCAATTATGAATCGTTTAACAAAAGCGGCAGGACATCATATTATTATTGAATGATAAGGTAAGATTAGCAAACAGAATATTTCTCCTTGGATAAGCATATTGTGAAGTAGCACGTCCAAGGAGGGGCATGAATGACGTTTGAACAGCTAATACCTTTAATAATTATGGCATTCGCCTTAGGGATGGATGCGTTCTCGGTGAGTCTTGGTATGGGGATGATACCCCTAAAGTTAAGACAAATCCTGTATATTGGTATGACGATAGGGATATTTCATATTATTATGCCGTTTATAGGAATGGTACTAGGTCGTTTTTTATCAGAGAAGTATGGAGATATCGCACATTTTGCGGGTGCTATTTTATTAATCGGACTAGGGTTTTATATCGTATATTCGAGCATTTTACAAAATGAAGAGACTAGAACAGCCCCTATTGGAATTAGTTTATTCGTATTTGCATTTGGCGTCAGTATAGATAGTTTCTCAGTAGGACTTAGTCTTGGTATTTATGGGGCACAAACAATTATTACGATTTTACTTTTTGGATTTGTTAGCATGTTATTAGCGTGGATGGGTTTATTAATTGGGAGACATGCGAAAGATATGCTCGGTACATATGGTGAGATAGTAGGTGGTATCATTTTGGTTGGGTTTGGATTATATATCCTTTTTCCTATATAATTTTATGTAGGAGGGAATTATGAACAAGCTATTGGAATGGTATGTTAAATTTTTAACCTTCTATCCTCGATGGCTAAGAAGACTTATAATTTGGGGTATTATTTTGCAAATTTCGATGTTAGGTTGGATTAAGTTAATTCGTGAATGGTGAGATAGTTCCTTTCTGTGAATATTTTGTTTGTACTATATTTATTGCGCTAAAAATTACAGATATAGAAAGGATGAGATGAATGACGAGATTGAAGCAAGTTTTTGGTATTATTATTAGTTTTTTTGTTTTTTGGTTTAGTATGCTCGGTGTACAAATGTTTGCTGAGTTTTTAGATATTGAGTCATTGAAATTTGTTGCGGGAAAGACTGAGGCGGCGCGTGCCTTTTACTCTCCGTACCCGTTTTTAATTGTTTTTCTTATTACATTGCTTTCCCTATACTTCTTCGTAATTAAGCTAGGGAAGCCGAAAAAAGAGAAAATGCCTACTTTAGAGGAAAAGAAGGAAGAATTACAATGATAAAATCCCCTGCTAAAAAGCAGGGGATTTTATATTTGAGTGATGGGAGGAATCTAGCCGCCTTGCTTTTAAATATATCCAGTTCCAGCGGCTAGAATGGCCGGTGGCTTCGCGTCTTCCTGCGAGGCAAAAAGCGCCTCTACGTCAGAAGCTCCATCCCCCCTCTCATTCTGAGCGAGCCGCTTCCGCTTTTAGATATTATCCAGTTCCAGTGGCCAGCTCTTCGCATCTAAGAACCTCCCGCACGAAAGGTAAAAAGCACCTTTTGTGCGAGAGAACCTTAGCTGGTCAGAGCTAAACGGGCCACTTCCACTTTTAAACTGGCCTAACCAATTCAAATTGTTCTCCTAATTTTGCATAGTTGTGTCCTGCTAGGCGGCTTATTGGTTTGAGTCCTTCGGCGTGAATGCGCCCTTTTTCATATAGATGTTCGGCAACGTGGAAACGAACGACGCGTCCAATTAGTAGATCACAAGCTGGTGAGTCTTCCGTTCCGCCAAGTGGAATTGCACGTTCTAATACGCATTCCATTCGAATATTTGCTTCTTTTACACCTGGAACAGAGATGACTTCACTTTCGATTGGTGTTAGTTTTGCTAGTTCAATTTCACTTTCATTTGGCGGGAGATTAGCTGCTGTTTCGTTAATTGCTGCTACATATGATTCGTCAGAAATATGTACGACAAATTCTCCTTTTTCAATTGCGTTTCGGGAAGTGTCCTTTCTTTCTCCGGCTTTTCGTTGTACAGATACTGAGATAAGTGGTGGATTAGCAGCGACAATATTGAAATAACTATATGGTGCTCCGTTTAGTACGCCTTCTTTTGTTACAGAAGTAACGAATGCGACAGGACGAGGGATGATACTTCCAGTAAGTAATTTGTAATTATCTTTTTCAGTTTGTTCATTTGGATTAATGGATAACATGCTTGTAATCCCCTTTCTAAATATGAATACTTATTGTTTGTTTACAAGATAACGATGAGAAAATCCTGCTGGAAATAATATTTTGTTTCATAAAAAGAACTTACTTCAATTGTAATGAAGTAAGTTCTTTTTTCAAGAATCTCAAATTTGAGATAAAAATTAAAGTAAAACGTATGCGCCAGGTCCGATTAAAGCTACACCAACAGCGACAGCAATTAACATTAAGTTATATTCATATCCGTTTTGTGTTACCCAGTAACCATTTTTTCCGTGAACAGTGAAGATAGCCATTAACATTGTTCCAACGATAAATAATGAACCAACTACAATGAAAATACCTGATGCAAATAAGAAACCACCTAGTAATTCAGTTGCGCCAGCCATAAATGCCATAAATACACCAGGACGTAAACCGATTGACTCCATCCAGCCACCTGTTCCTTTTAAACCGTAACCGCCGAACCAACCAAATAATTTTTGAGCGCCATGACCCATGAATGTAATTCCTATAATAAGACGAATAATAAGTAGACCGAAATCCATCATTTTTAAAAACCTCCTAAAAGTTATTAACTTACCTTACGTAAGTAATGATAAGATAGTTACTTACTTTAGTCAAGTTGATTTTGAAAAAAGTTTGAATTAAATTTTACAAATTAACAACAAAAAATAAAATGTAGTAAAGACCTCTAGACAAGTTGGGCAAAAAAAGAGAAAATATAAATAGAAGTTAACTTCTAATTGTTATTCAGACAATCAGAATTGACTGGAATTTTGTGAAGCGCTACAATAAGAGTCTATTAGTAATGACGTAATTTATTTCGAAAGCGTTTTTACAGTATAATATTCGAAGTATGAAGTCTTACATGTATCCCGAGCTTTACTAGGGATTGCCCTATAAACTTTTAGGTAAATTATAAGGAGGACTATCCTATGTTTAAAAAATTATTCGGTCTTGGTTCAAAAACAAATGAAGAAACAATCGTAGCTCCATTAACTGGAGCAGTGAAAAATATTGAAGAAGTACCAGATCCAGTATTTGCTGGTCGTATGATGGGTGACGGTGTTGCAATCGATCCTACTGAAGGTGTAGTTGTATCTCCAGTTGATGGTGAAATCGTACAATTATTCCACACAAAACATGCTATCGGAATTAAAGCGAAAAACGGTACAGAAATTTTAATCCACGTTGGATTAGAAACTGTAAAAATGGAAGGCGAAGGTTTCGAAGCTCACGTTTCTGAAGGCCAAGCTGTAAAAGCTGGAGATAAATTAATCTCATTCGACTTAGAATTAATCCGTGAAAAAGCGAAAAGCACAATTACTCCAATTGTTATTACAAACACAGATGCAGCTGAGTCTATTAAGACAACTGTAGGCGTAGCAGCTACAAAAGGTTCAACAGAAGTAATGAAAGTTACAATGAAATAATTGCAATATAAGAGGAATCCGTTTCGTATGAAATGGATTCCTTATTTTGTTGCATGTTCAGCATGTATGTTAAAATACTCTAGGCACTTGGAAATAGGGTTTCACATATATGTGGATAAGGCGCATTTTTCTTAGAAAAAATATAAGAGAAATGCGCCTTTTGTATATTCACATTTCTTTTGTTCTATTCTAATGTAAGTTATGATGAATGGTAAGAAATCGAATATAGGGGTGGGTTTGAATGAAACGAGTGTTATTTGTTTGTACTGGCAATACATGTCGTAGTCCAATGGCTGAGGCGTTGCTTCGTCATCACGGAGGAGATAAGTTTGAAGTGCAATCTGCTGGTGTTTTCGCCTATCCTGGGAGCGATGCATCGATACATGCGAAGGAAGCTTTAGCCGAAAAAGGAATTTTAATTGATCATGCGGCGCAGCAAGTAAATGAAACTTTGCTTGATTGGGCTGATATTGTCGTAACGATGACAGAAAACCATAAGCAAATTGTACTTGGACATTATCCGAGCGTTGAAAAGAAATTAAATACGTTATATGGATTAACTGAAGGTATAGGCAAGGACATTTCAGATCCCTTTGGAGGCTCGCTTTCTATTTATAAAGAAACGTTAGATGAGATGGAAAAACTTGTACAAACTTTACTGAAAAAACATTCAGTAGGTTGATGTTTCGTGTATAATACGATATTGGAGATCACTTCTTCCTATGTGAGGTAGCGAGTGTGAAATGAAGATAATTGATTGAAAATTTGGAGGGGTAAAAATGAAAGTAGTAATAGCATCTGATCACGGCGGTATGAATATCCGCAAAGAACTTGTAAGTTTATTAGAAGAGTTAAATATTGAATATATTGATTTAGGTTGTGAATGTGAAGCTGGTTCTGTTGATTACCCTGACTTTGCGTTTCCAGCAGCTGAAATGGTAGCGAATGGTGAAGTAGATCGTGGTATTTTAGTTTGTGGGACAGGCATTGGTATGTCAATCGCAGCAAACAAAGTAAATGGTATCCGTTGTGCGTTAGTTCATGATACTTTCAGCGCGAAAGCAACGAGAGAGCATAATGACACTAACATGCTAGCGATGGGCGAGCGTGTAATTGGTGCTGGTCTAGCGCGTGATATCGCGAAAATCTGGTTAACAACTGACTATGAAGGTGGTCGTCACGAAAACCGCGTAGGAAAAATTAAAACATACGAAACAAAGTAATAGATTCTAACTATCAGTAGTGTGAAATATAATTTGGTGAACCAACTTGTGAAAGGAAGAGGCGTAATGACAGAAATCGTAAAGGTAAGAGAACAGCTACAAATGTCGCTTTCTGATTTCCAAGAACAAGCTTCATTACAAAGCGGTCAAATTTTTGTAGTGGGTTGTAGCACGAGCGAAGTGCTAGGCGAAAGAATTGGAACATCAGGAACGATGGAAGTAGCAGAGGCGATTTTCTCTGAGTTAAAACAATTTCAAGAGCAAACAGGTATTGAATTAGCGTTTCAATGTTGTGAGCATTTAAACCGTGCTTTAGTAGTTGAGAGAGAAGTAGCGATAAAATATCAATTTGAAATTGTAACAGTTACGCCTGTTAGATCAGCAGGTGGTGCATTGGGGACATACGCGTATCACAATTTGAAAGATCCGGTAGTAGTTGAGTTTATTAAAGCTGATGCAGGAATGGATATTGGTGATACATTTATCGGTATGCATTTAAAGCATGTAGCTGTTCCGGTTCGTACAAGTGTGAAGGCAATTGGAAGTGCGCATGTAACGATGGCCAAAACACGTGGAAAACTAATTGGTGGAGCGCGTGCTGTCTATGCGGCAGTGGAAGAGACTACCACTTGCCGTTAAATATGAGAAATTAGGAAGTCATATAGTAACTGTTTATCATAAGATAAAAGGTATGTTGTCTGACTTTATAATAGAAGAAAGAAAAGACCGATTTTCGGTCTTTTTTTTCTTTTATGATATAGAAAGTCATGTTAGAATGTAGTTGAAAACATGAAGGTTCGAAAGAATTACAACCTGAATTTTCGTTTTTTCTGAATAAATAAGAAAAAACTGTTGGGAATCGATGTAATTCGTTCAGAAAAGGGGGATTTTGGTGGATCATTTAAAACGTCAAGATGAAAAGGTATTTGCTGCAATTGAGGCAGAACTAGGAAGACAGCGTTCAAAGATTGAGTTAATTGCTTCGGAAAACTTCGTAAGTGAAGCAGTAATGGAGGCACAAGGTTCTGTTTTAACGAATAAGTATGCTGAAGGATATCCTGGAAAACGTTACTATGGTGGCTGTGAACACGTAGACGTAGTAGAAGATATCGCACGTGATCGCGTGAAAGAAATTTTCGGCGCAGAGCACGTAAATGTTCAACCACACTCTGGTGCACAAGCGAACATGGCAGTATACTTCACGATTTTAGAGCAAGGCGATACAGTACTTGGTATGAACTTATCTCATGGTGGTCACTTAACACACGGAAGCCCTGTTAACTTCAGTGGAGTACAATATAATTTCGTAGAATATGGCGTGGATGCTGACTCTCACCGTATTAATTACGATGATGTATTAGCAAAAGCGAAAGAACATAAACCAAAATTAATCGTTGCAGGTGCAAGTGCATACCCTCGTGTTATCGATTTCAAGCGATTCCGTGAGATTGCAGATGAAGTGGGCGCTTATTTAATGGTTGATATGGCACATATCGCTGGTTTAGTAGCTGCTGGTTTACATCCAAATCCAGTACCACATGCACATTTCGTTACAACGACAACACATAAAACGTTACGTGGTCCGCGTGGTGGTATGATTTTATGTGAAGAGCAATTTGCAAAACAAATTGATAAATCAATCTTCCCTGGTATTCAAGGTGGTCCACTTATGCACGTAATCGCTGCAAAAGCTGTTGCATTTGGTGAAGCACTTCAAGATGATTTCAAAACATATGCACAAAATATCATTAACAATGCGAACCGCTTAGCTGAAGGTCTTCAAAAAGAAGGACTTACACTTGTTTCTGGCGGAACAGACAATCACTTAATCTTGATTGATGTTCGTAACTTAGAAATCACAGGTAAAGTAGCAGAGCACGTATTAGATGAAGTTGGTATTACAGTGAACAAAAATACAATTCCATTTGAAACAGCAAGCCCATTTGTAACAAGTGGTGTACGTATCGGTACAGCAGCTGTAACATCTCGTGGTTTCGGTTTAGAAGAAATGGATGAAATTGCGTCACTTATTGCTTATACATTAAAAAATCATGAAAATGAAGTTGCATTAAAAGAAGTACGTAAGCGTGTAGAAGCGTTAACTAGCAAATTCACAATGTATCCAAATCTATAATAGATTGAAGAAGACTGCCGAGACTTAATTGTTTTGGCGGTCTTTTTTGTGGACATATATTATTTTTAAAGTATGTATACAAATGATGAATAAATTTTGGCGATATAATGAAGGATACAGCTCCCATAATTGGTAAAGATACTAGATAGATTCATCGTAAAATCATGATTTTGCCAAATTTGCCCTTGAATATTAGTAGCGTTTTCTTTACAATCGTAAATAGTGTAAAAAAGCGTGCAAACGCATGAATATCATCTAAAGGAGAGATTCACATGGGAAAACTGTATGTATTTGATCACCCGTTAATTCAACATAAGATTACATATATTCGCGATAAGAATACAGGTACGAAAGATTTTCGTGAATTAGTGGACGAAGTAGCAAGTTTAATGGCTTTCGAAATTACTCGCGACCTTCCACTTAAGGACATTGAAATTGAAACACCTGTAAGCAAAGCGACAACAAAAGTGATCGCTGGTAAAAAACTTGGTTTAATTCCGATTTTACGTGCAGGTTTAGGAATGGTTGATGGAATTCTGAAATTAATTCCAGCAGCAAAAGTAGGACACGTTGGTTTATACCGTGACCCTAAAACATTGCAACCGGTAGAATACTATGTGAAACTTCCAACGGATGTAGAAGAGCGTGACTTTATCGTACTAGATCCGATGCTAGCAACAGGTGGTTCTGCGGCTGAAGCAATTAACTCTCTGAAAAAGCGCGGTGCGAAACAAATTAAATTAATGTGTATCGTTGCAGCTCCAGAAGGGGTAAAAGTAGTACAAGAAGAACATCCTGATGTTGATATTTATGTAGCAGCATTAGATGAGAAATTAAATGACCACGGATATGTAGTGCCAGGTCTTGGTGATGCTGGTGACCGTTTATTCGGAACGAAGTAAGACAACTGACGAGCAGGGGAGATTCCCCAGCTCGTCTTTTTTGTTGTAAGCAAGTAGGGGAGGGGGAGAGGATAAATATACATCGTATATACAACATAAGTTGCATACACCTCACATATAATATAGAAGTCTTACGTCTGAGGAACACTATATTATGGAAGAAAAGCGTTATATCTCGAAAATATAATAGTGACAAACTTGTGAACATTTCCTTCTATTATAAAGAGAAAACTGTTAGAAATTGCATATATGTAACCAGTATTTAGAAGGGGAACGTTTTCATTTTTGGGAGGAAATGCCTAATACTCAAATTTTTAGATTTTTTACGATTTCTCGTTGACACTGTTAATACCCTATTGTATGCTAACAACGGGGATAGATGGTAGGGCTTTCAGTGACAAAATTACATCTATTCCGTGACGAAAATGTAAACTTTTTGTTTTGTATAGGATTTATGCAAAAAAATGAGTTATTATTAACACATCGTGAATGAGGGTTACATATTGGAGGGATGAATCCTTGCAAAAAAACGATCGCAGCCATATAAAAGCTTATGCTTTAATGTCAGGTATTCTTGCTCAATTAGTCGGTTCTATTCTTGTTGGAATCTTTGGTGGGCAGTGGATTGATAATAAGGTTGGAACGTTTCCGTTGTTTCTTATTATAGGGTTATTACTCGGACTAGGAACAGGGGTATACGCAATGATTCGACTCATTCGACATTACTATTCGGGAGAGCAATGATGATAGACGTACATGGACTTGTCCAAAGACAAAAGAAATATATGTACTACTTGCTTGCGCTTCTAGTGCTAGGATGGGGATTTACCTCTTACAAGGATGTATTTCTTGGACTGATTATCGGGACGATTTTCAGTTTTCTTAGTTTGCGCATCATTGCACGTAGAACAGACAAGCTGCTAGATCGCGTAACAAATGGAGAAAACGTGAAGTTCAAGGCAACAGCGGTAAGTACATATTCAAGATTCGCCACGATTGGGTTATTAATTTTATTTGCAGCCAAATATCAAGAGTTAATCGCGATGTGGGGCCTAGGTGTAGGATTGCTGACAGGATACCTTGTCATGATCATAGATTTTCTTTATTTAGAGTATAAGAGCAGGGAAGAGAGGTGAATTACTAGTGGAACACGGTAAATTAGTTGAATTTCTAGGTTTAACGTTCGATTTGTCATCAGTTATGATGGTTACTGTAGCAGCAGTTATTGTTTTCTTAATCGCTGTTATTGGAACTCGCAGCTTAGCTCTTCGCCCAACCGGGATGCAAAACTTCATGGAATGGGTGTTTGACTTCGTGAAAGGGATTATCAATAGTACGATGGACTGGAAAACAGGTGGACGTTTCTTAACGCTTGGCGTTACGCTTATCATGTTTATCATCGTATCGAACTTCCTTGGTTTACCATTCATGTATTCAGCAACTGAAGCTGGCGAACATATTGCATGGTGGAGATCACCAACGTCTGATCCAGCAGTTACATTAACATTAGCCGTGATGGTAGTTACCCTCACCCATTATTATGGAATTAAGATGAAGGGTACGAAAGAGTACGTAAAAGGTTATTTCCAACCTATGAAATTCTTATTCCCATTAAAGGTTATTGAGGAGTTTGCTAACACATTAACGTTAGGTCTTCGTTTATTTGGTAACATTTATGCAGGTGAGATCTTATTAGGATTACTTGCTAAGTTGGGCGGAGCATCAGTCCTTGGGGCATTAGGTGCGCTTGTACCAATGTTAGCATGGATGGGATTCAGTGTATTCGTTGGATCAATCCAAGCATTTATTTTCGTTATGTTAACGATGGTTTATATGGCTCATAAAGTAAGCCATGACCATTAATATAATTTAAGTAAGAAAAAATTTATTTTTTTATAATACAAAGGAGGACAAATTAAATGAGTTTAGGTGTAATCGCAGCTGCAATTGCAATTGGTTTATCAGCATTAGGTGCAGGTATTGGTAACGGTCTTATCGTATCACGTACAATCGAAGGTGTTGCTCGTCAACCAGAATTAAAAGGCGCACTTCAAACAATTATGTTCATCGGGGTTGCTTTAGTTGAGGCACTTCCAATCATCGGTGTAGTTATTGCATTCATCGTAATGAACAAATAAGGGAGACTCCCCTTACATAGATGGCGAAGAGTGTTTTTCCGAACTTTCTTCGCCATTGCTTTATGAATGAAACGTATGTCTTTTTTTTTCATATGATCAATTTAGATATTTTGAAGGGAGTGAATCCTTGTGCCAACTTTATTATTAGGTGCTGCCATTCCATTTGGAACGATTGCTTATACATTGTTCATTTTCTTACTTCTATTAGTAATGCTACGCAAATTTGCGTGGGGTCCTTTAATGGGAATTATGAAAGAACGTGAAGAGCATGTTACTAATGAAATCGACGCTGCAGAAAGAAGTAATGCTGAGGCGAAGAAGTTAGTAGAAGAACAACGTGAAATGTTAAAACAATCACGTGTTGAAGCACAAGAGTTAATCGAAAGAGCGAAAAAGCAAGCTGTAGATCAAAAAGATGTTATTGTTGCTGCTGCGAAAGAAGAAGCAGAATCAATTAAAGCATCTGCTGTACAAGAAATTCAACGCGAAAAAGAGCAAGCAATTGCTGCTTTACAAGAACAAGTTGCTTCTTTATCTGTTCAAATTGCTTCTAAAGTAATTGAAAAAGAATTAAAAGAAGAAGATCAAGTGAAGTTAATTCGCGATTATATTAAAGAAGTAGGAGAAGCGCGATGAGCAATGGGATTGTAGCAAAACGTTATGCTGTCGCTCTTTTTAAAATTGCTAAAGAAAAACACGTATTAGAAATGTTTGAAGAGGAATTACGCCTTGTACAAAACGTTTATGTAAAGAACGGAGAACTACATAGCTTTTTAACGCAACCGAACATTTCAAAGGAACAAAAGAAAACGTTTCTTGCAAACGTATTCGGATCTGTTTCTGAATCTATTTTAAATACGTTATATATTTTAATTGATAACAAACGCATTGATATCTTACCTGAAATTGCAGATGAATATGTTGTTCTTGCTAATGAAGAACGTAACGTAGCGGACGCAACTGTATATTCTACTCGTCTTCTATCAGAAGAAGAGAAGCTTAACATTGCAGAAGCATTTGCGAAGAGAACAGGAAAAGATGCAATTCGCGTGAAAAATGTTGTAGATGAAGATTTACTAGGCGGCATTAAAGTACGTATTGGAAATCGCATTTATGATGGAAGTTTACAAGGAAAATTAGCACGTATTCAGCGTGAATTAATGAAGAATAGATAGGGGTGAAGCACATGAGCATCAGAGCTGAAGAAATTAGCGCACTGATAAAGCAACAAATCGAGAACTATCAGTCTGAAATCGAAGTTAGTGATGTTGGTACAGTTATCCAAGTTGGTGACGGTATCGCGCGTGCTCATGGTCTTGATAACGTTATGGCTGGTGAACTTGTAGAGTTCTCTAACGGCGTTATGGGACTAGCACAAAACTTAGAGGAAAATAACGTAGGTATTATCATTTTAGGACCTTACACAGAAATTCGTGAAGGTGACGAAGTTCGTCGTACTGGTCGCATCATGCAAGTACCGGTAGGAAAAGAACTAATTGGTCGTGTTGTAAACCCATTAGGTCAACCAGTTGATGGTTTAGGCCCAATCAATACAACAAACACTCGTCCAATTGAAAGTCCAGCACCAGGTGTAATGGATCGTAAATCTGTTCATGAGCCACTTCAAACAGGTATTAAAGCGATCGATGCTCTTGTACCAATTGGCCGTGGTCAACGTGAGTTAATCATCGGTGACCGTCAAACTGGTAAAACAGCGGTTGCACTTGATACAATCATTAACCAAAAAGATGAAGATATGATTTGTATCTATGTAGCAATTGGACAAAAAGAATCAACTGTACGTAACGTAGTAGAAACACTACGTAAGCACGGTGCATTAGAGTACACAATCGTTGTAACTGCATCTGCTTCTCAACCAGCTCCATTATTATACCTAGCTCCTTACGCTGGTGTAACAATGGGTGAAGAGTTCATGTACAATGGTAAACACGTATTAGTAGTATATGATGACTTATCAAAACAAGCAGCGGCTTACCGTGAGCTGTCATTACTATTACGTCGTCCTCCAGGTCGTGAAGCTTACCCAGGGGATGTATTCTACTTACATTCTCGCTTATTAGAGCGTGCAGCAAAATTAAGTGATGCAAAAGGCGGCGGTTCTTTAACTGCACTACCTTTCATCGAAACACAAGCAGGGGACGTATCAGCATACATCCCAACAAACGTAATTTCTATTACGGATGGACAAATCTTCTTACAATCTGACCTATTCTTCTCTGGCGTACGTCCAGCGATCGATGCGGGTACTTCTGTATCTCGTGTAGGTGGATCTGCTCAGATTAAAGCAATGAGTAAAGTATCAGGTACACTTCGTCTTGACCTTGCATCTTACCGTGAGTTAGAAGCGTTCGCTCAGTTCGGTTCTGACCTTGATAAAGCAACTCAAGCGAAATTAAACCGTGGTGCTCGTACTGTTGAGGTATTAAAACAAGGATTACACAAACCATTACGTGTAGAGAAACAAGTTATCATTCTTTACGCTTTAACACGTGGATTCCTAGATGATATCCCAGTAGTAGATATCACTCGTTTCGAAGAAGAATTCCATGCTTGGTTAGATTCTAATGCGACTGACTTATTAGAAGAAATCCGCACAACTAAGAAACTTGCGGATGACGACAAATTTGCAGCAGCAATTAATGGATTTAAAAAAGTATTCGTAGCTTCTGAATAATAATAAAAAGTGAAGCCGACTGTTCAGCCCCATCGGCTAAGGTTCTTTCTCACAGAAGGTGCTTTTTACCTTCTTGTGGGGAAGGTTCTTAGACGAAAGGGGCTAGGAGGCGGAACTAGATTAATAAAAGCAGAAGCGGCTCGTTTAAGCCGCTGCAGCTAGATAGTATATATAAAGGCATCTCAATTTCTGAGATTGCTGACGGTTATGTAAAGGAAAAGAGTAGGTGCACCTATTCTTTTCCTTCAATCATGAGCAAGAATATCTTGCAACGTAGATTAGGAAGAGGATTCTTACTAATCGTGCCAACTTCCGGAAAAAAGGTGGTGAAAACCTGTGGCATCTTTACGCGATATAAAAGCGAAGATTAACTCGACAAAGAAAACGAGTCAAATTACGAAAGCGATGGAGATGGTATCTGCATCTAAGTTAAACCGTGCAGAGCAAAATGCTAAATCTTTCGTTCCGTATATGGAAAAGATTCAAGAAGTAGTAGCGAGCATTGCGCAAGGAAGTAAAGGAATTAATCATCCGATGCTAAATGCGCGTCCTGTAAAGCGTACAGGATACATCGTTATTACATCTGATCGCGGACTAGCAGGTGGTTATAACAGTAACGTATTACGTACAGTAAGTAACGTAATTCGTGAACGTCATAATATGGATTCAAACCAATATTCAATTATTGTGCTTGGACGACTAGGACGTGATTATTTAAAACGTCGCGGCTTTAACATCATTGATGAAGTAGTTGGACTATCTGACCACCCATCATTTACTGATATTAAAGACCTTGCTTCTCGAGCAATTGCGATGTTCGCAGATGGTGCTTATGATGAGCTGTACATTTACTACAACCATTACGTAAGTAAAATTTCACAAGAGGTAACGGAAAATAAAATTTTACCGCTTACTGATGTGGCGTCTGACAAACCGACGACAGCTTATGAATTCGAACCTTCTGAAGAAGAAATTTTAAAAGTACTATTGCCACAATACGCAGAAAGCTTAGTGTACGGTGCATTACTAGACGGTAAAGCAAGTGAACACGCAGCGCGTATGACAGCAATGAAGAGTGCTACAGACAACGCAATGGAAGTTATCGATTCACTTACACTTTCATTCAACCGTGCGCGTCAGGCAGCGATTACGCAAGAAATTACGGAAATCGTTGGTGGAGCAGCAGCGTTAGAATAGTATTAAAAGGCGGAAGCGGCTCTGTCAAAAGAGTCGCGTAAGCTATAAACCAATAAAAAATTAAAAGCTAGCTGCTCGTAGAAAGTTGGCTAATTAAAAGAAAGCTAGGAGGGAACCCGATGAATAAAGGGCGCGTTACGCAAATCATGGGTCCGGTTGTAGACGTTAAGTTTGATGGCGGAAAGCTACCAGAAATCTACAACGCCCTTACGGTAAAACAAAGCAACGAAAACGGAAGTATTAACTTAACATTTGAAGTTGCACTTCATTTAGGTGATGATACAGTTCGTACAGTTGCAATGTCTTCCACAGATGGACTTGTTCGTGGCACAGAAGTAGAAGATACTGGTAAACCAATCTCTGTACCAGTTGGTGATGTAACACTTGGTCGCGTATTTAACGTATTAGGTGATGCAATTGACTTAGATGGTGAGGTTCCTGCAGATGTACATCGTGATCCAATTCACCGTCAAGCACCTGCATTCGAAGAATTATCTACTAAAGTAGAAATTCTTGAAACTGGTATTAAAGTAGTAGACTTACTTGCTCCTTACATTAAGGGTGGTAAGATCGGCCTATTCGGTGGTGCCGGCGTAGGTAAAACAGTATTAATTCAGGAATTAATTAACAACATCGCACAAGAGCACGGTGGTATCTCTGTATTCGCTGGTGTAGGTGAGCGTACTCGTGAGGGTAATGACTTATACCACGAAATGAGCGATTCTGGCGTAATCAAGAAAACTGCGATGGTATTCGGACAAATGAACGAGCCACCTGGAGCACGTCAACGTGTTGCATTAACAGGTTTAACAATGGCTGAGCATTTCCGTGATGAGCAAGGACAAGACGTACTTCTGTTCATCGATAACATCTTCCGTTTCACGCAAGCGGGTTCTGAAGTATCTGCCCTTCTTGGTCGTATGCCATCTGCGGTAGGTTACCAACCAACACTTGCAACAGAAATGGGTCAATTACAAGAGCGTATTACATCTACAAATAAAGGGTCTATCACGTCTATCCAAGCGGTATATGTACCAGCCGATGACTATACTGACCCAGCACCAGCTACAACGTTCGCTCACTTAGATGCAACAACAAACTTAGAGCGTCGTTTAACGCAAATGGGTATTTACCCAGCCGTAGATCCATTAGCATCTACATCTCGTGCACTTTCTCCAGAAATCGTAGGAGAAGAACATTATGAAGTAGCTCGTCAAGTACAGCAAACTTTACAACGTTATAAAGAGCTTCAAGATATCATCGCTATCTTAGGTATGGATGAGTTATCTGAAGAAGATAAGTTAGTTGTACATCGTGCTCGTCGTATTCAATTCTTCTTATCTCAAAACTTCCACGTAGCTGAGCAGTTTACAGGTCAAAAAGGTTCTTACGTACCTGTAAAGAATACAGTTAGTGGTTTCAAAGAAATTCTAGAAGGAAAATATGATGACCTTCCAGAAGATGCATTCCGCTTAGTAGGTGGCATTGAAGAAGTTATTGAAAACGCGAAGAAAATGATGGCGTAAGGCCTTAGGAGGGACGAAGTATGAAGACATTTCCAGTCAGTATTGTAACTCCTGATGGACCGGTTTACGAAAAAGAAGTAGAAATGGTAAGTGTAAAAGCAGAGAGTGGGGAAATGGGGATTTTACCAGGTCACATTCCAACTGTTGCACCATTAAAAATTAGTGCAGTTCGTCTGAAAAATGGTGGACACACTGATTATGTAGCAGTAAGCGGTGGCTTTATCGAAGTTCGTCCAGATAAAGTGACTGTATTATCATCATCTGCTGAAGAAGCAAACCATATCGATATCCATCGTGCAAATGAAGCGAAGCGTCGCGCTGAGCAACGTCTGCAAGATAAACAAGCACATGTTGACTTTAAACGTGCAGAAATGGCATTACAACGTGCTGTGAACCGTTTGAACGTTTCCGATATGAAGTAAAAAAATCCGTAAGGGCTTTGCCTTTACGGATTTTTTTGTGTATTTTATGGATAATTTTACAAAACTGGTATAATTATATTGATGCTTGTATAAGTAGAAGTGTACAACAATTTATATTTCATAAAGGGGATGAATCAATGATTGGTGAAATGAAGCGAGAAGCATTGTACTCTTTAAAGGGAAAATGGGGACTAGGTGTTGGATCAACAATTTTATATTTTATTTTAAGTTATGTTGTTTCGATGGCTGCAATGCTTATACTATTAATTCCAGGAATTATTATATTTCTCTTATTTGCTGGTTTAGTAGGTTCACTTGAAGGGCAAACAATATCAAATGGAGCAAGTGTTACATTCGGGATTTTTTATTGCATTATGATAATTTTGAGTAGTGCATCCTATGGGATTACATCATACGGTTATACAAATGTATTTTTACAGATTAGTAAACGAGAAGATGCTAAAGTAGATTACTTATTCGAAGGATTTCGTGGCTTTAAAAGAATGATGAAAACAATATGGGCAATGCTTGCAATTTTATTATATACAGGTACATGGATTCCGATATTGTTAGTAGCCTTATTTGCATTTTTTGGTGAAGAAGGAAATGCGTCGTTTGCTATTGCTATCTGTGTACTACTAGCTATTTCAATCGTTGGTATGATTGTGATGTATTTTTCTTATGCACTGACGTACTATGTGATGATTGAAAATCCAGAATATAGTGTTTCGCAGGCGATGAAGGAAAGTAAGAATCTTATGAAGGGTCATAAGTTAGATTTGTTTCTTTTATGGCTGAGCTTCATAGGATGGGCTATTTTAGCGCTTCTTACTTTTGGAATAGGATTTCTTTGGCTTAGTCCGTATATGAGTACGACGACAGCACACTTTTATCGCTATATTTCAAAAGGTGAATTTCAATAGGAACATGCTATACTAATAGAATTATTGTGTATAGGAGGCGAGGCTACGCATGATTAGTGATTTAAAAGGAGAAGCACTAGATTCATTAGAAGGAAAATGGGGATTAGCTGTTGGAGCTACACTACTCATTTCAATTCTTATCACGGCTTTTAGTTTTAGTGTTGATTGGGGATTTTCTTTGATTTTCGGTTGGCAAAAAACAAATGGTTCACTTTCAACGAATATTCTTACATTTTTTGTTACTGGACCGTTAACTTTAGGTGGATATTACCTTGGTTTAAATATCCTTCGTGAAAAGCAAGCTAGTATTGGTAATGTATTCATTTGGTTTTCAGAGGGAAAGAGATTTCTAAAATCATTTTTATTATATTTATTAGTAAATCTTTATCTTTTCTTATGGACGTTATTGTTCATTATTCCAGGTATTATTAAATCATTTTCTTATGCGATGACATACTTTATTATAAACGATCATCCTGAGTATTCACTGAACCAAGCTATTACAGAAAGTCGTCGTATGATGGATGGACATAAGATGGAGTATTTCATTTTATGTTTAAGTTTTATTGGCTGGTTTATATTAAGTTGTATTACGTTAGGGATTGGATTCTTATGGTTAATTCCATATTTCTATACGACATCTGCAGCTTTTTACGAAGAGATTGCAGAAGAATATTATGAGAAAAATATTTAGCACTAAAAAACCCCCGGTATGAATTATTTGTTCATACTGGGGGTTTTTTGTAGAAACTTTATAAACTGATTGCTAGTAAGTGGTTTACTGAAATAGTAACCTTGCATATATTTACAGTTATGTTTTTGCAGAAACTTAAGTTGTTTTTCGGTTTCAATTCCTTCGGCGACGACTGAAAGATTTAAAGTATTCGCGAGGGAAAGTATTGTAGAAACGATGGCTCGTTCTTCAGGACGATGATCAGCTAATTGTGTAAATTCTCTCGGTACTTTTAATGTGTCGATTGGAAAAATTGATAAATAAGCAAGAGAAGAGTATCCAGTACCGAAGTCATCAATGGAAGTTTGGATACCGTATTCTTTTAATTGCTTCAGTCTTAATAACGTTTCTTTCTCGTCAACCATTGCAATTCTTTCTGTTAACTCAAGTGTTACATATTTTGGATCGACTTGCACGTCGTTTAATATTTGTGAAATGCTTTCAATTAATTGATCTTGCCGGAACTCTTTTGCGGATAGATTAACACTTATTTTTAAATTTTGGTAGCCAAAGGTATGCCATATTTTTAATTGGAGACAAGCTTCTTGTAATACCCAATGTCCAAGTGGGACTACTTGTGGCGTCTCTTCTACAATTGGAATAAACTCACATGGTGAAATGTCACCTAATAGTGGGTGTTTCCAACGTATTAAAGCTTCAGCGCCGATAATTTTATTTGTTGTCGTATCAATTTGTGGTTGATAAACGAGATAAAATTCTTTGTTTACTAAAGCGATTGGCAAATCTTTTTCAATTCGAGCTTTTCGTTCCATTTTTTTATATAGTTCTTTCGTGTAAAGAGAGCTACCGTTTTTTCCTTTATTCTTTGCTTCGTACATGGCCATATCAGCATGCTGCAAAATGGATAGCGCATCTTCACCTGCTTCAGGATATATTGCAATTCCGATGCTCGGTGAGATTTGTAAATGTTGATTTTCGATTTCAAATGGCTCATTCATGGCCGTTACAATCCTATCAGCTATTTTTTGGACATCTGGCTTTTTTTTGTAATTCTCGATAAGGATTGTGAACTCATCCCCAGCTAGCCGCGCGAGTTTCATATTTGATGTTGCTATTCTTTCGAGCCTTTTTGCTACTGCGATGAGCAATAGGTCTCCTACTCGATGACCGAGGGTATCATTAATAACTTTAAAACGGTCTAGGTCGAGAAACATAACAGCAAAAGGCTTTTTCGATATTTTTGCTCGCGCAATTGCCTGTTCTAAATGTTGATGAAATGCACGTCGATTTGCAAGCTCTGTTAAAGTATCATGGTATGCTAGGAAATTAATTTGTTCTTGTTGTTGTTTGCTTTCCGTAATATCTTTAATCATTAAATAAACCCCAGAAATTTTCTCCTTTAAAAAGATCGGTACGGCGGTAACGTGCAAGTAGTAAATATCTCTGTTTTTATGGTACGCCCGTATTTCTAAAGAGATAGAATGCCCCTTTTTCACGCGATGAAAGGCGTTAATCATTTCTTCTAAATCTTCTTCGTATATGAGTGAATAGTAAGGCTGGTTTAATAATTCATTCGTTTGATAACCGAGTAAAGTAGTACCGGCGTTATTTACTTTGAGAAAATTACCGTACAAATCTAATGTGAAGATTGGATCTGGATGATGCTCGTATAAAGATTTAAACATTTGTTGATTATGATAGAGTTCATTTTTCTGTTCTACTAAATCTTCTGTACGTAGTTTAATTTGTTTCTCGAGTTCTGAGTTGAATTGCATTTGAGCAATCAATAATATTTTATTTTGTTTTCGAACTAAACTATGACGTATGAGAACGAAGGAGAAAGTTATTATAAGTCCGATTACTATAATAGGCGCAAAAACGTATTCAACTAATATAAAAACAATAAGCATTACTACCGAAATATACGGTAATGATAATCGGATTGATTCACCAATTTTAGGTGTTAGTAGTACTTGTTCTTGTTTTTCAGGCTCTTTTGTATGGAGAATACAGGCGATTGCTACTAACACTAAGGTTACTTGATAGAAAGGAGTAACTGTAAACATAGAATACTCTGGTATGAAGTATTTTATATAAGCATAAATCGCATCTGTAGTAGCATATAAAATTAAAGCACTGCCAAGAAGTGCACCGACCTTTTTAGGTAATAAGGATAGTGGTTTGAATAAAAGGTTGATTCCTATTAAGAGAAAGAGTAAATCAGCCATTGGATAGGTAAGTTGAACAAATATGTCGATATAGGATGTTGTAAAGATATGAATAGTTCGTTCAATAAGTAAGTAGTAACTTAAAGTAAATTGGGCTGTAACGATAATACAAATATCACATAGCATAAAAAGTTTTTCTAATAAATCTCGGTTATAAATGATTTCGTATAGAAAGGCAAACGTAAAGCTAACTAAAAAAAGTAAGTAAAAAAAGTCAGATGGATCAACGAACGTATAGAAGTCCTTTACAATTAAACGCTGATAGGCAACGACTATATCACCGATAAAATAAGAGAGAGCTCCAACAGATAATATGATCCAAAATAAACGAGATAGCCCTTCTTTCATGTTTGAAAAATAAAGTATATAACTACAAGCGATAATATCAATTAATAGGGTACTCGTTCCGATTAATAGCTGAAAAGAAAATGAGTATTCATATAGAAAAGGCATCGCTACATAGTGAAGCGTTATAGACAGCAATACAATGCTTATAAGAATACTTACATGTGTTTGTTTTTTCATTTATATCACCTACGGTTTCTTGAAAAGCATATATAAGTTTTATATTTATTTTGCACAATTATAGTAAGTTGTAAAGATAGATTTTAATAATTCTTGTTTCTGCCTCCCAACATATCGACATAGGAATTTGAAGTTTGCTATAATGATTAGAATAGTTGTATTATTTAGAAAAATTTAAAAATAATAATTACTGCAACTAGGACATATTGTTTACTATGTGAACTTGTTCTTAATTTAGGGGGGAGGGTTTCACAATGGCAAGTGTATATGAAAATAGTTATATGATCGTTTTGATTTTCTTGCTATTAGGTATATTGCTGCCGGTAGTGGCTCTTACATTAGGAAGGATGCTGCGCCCAAATAAACCAAGTGCAGCAAAGGCGACGACGTATGAGAGTGGAATTGAGCCTTTTCATGATGCAAATATTCGGTTTCATGCTCGTTATTATATTTTCGCTTTATTGTTTGTGATCTTTGATGTAGAAACTTTATTTTTATATCCTTGGGCTGTTGCGTATGACAAGCTAGGTTTATTTGCATTAATTGAAATGCTCATCTTTGTTGTAATGTTGCTAGTTGGATTAGCGTATGCTTGGAAAAAGAAGGTGTTACAATGGTTATAAATTTTGAGGAATTACATCCAAATGAGCGAGCAGAATTAGAACGAAATATCTTTTTTTCTACATTGGAACAGTTGAAAGGATGGGCGAGGAGCAATTCTTTATGGCCGATGACATTCGGACTGGCGTGCTGTGCAATTGAAATGATGGGAGTAGGCTCATCACATTATGATTTAGATCGATTTGGGTCATTTTTTCGGACTTCACCAAGGCAATCGGACGTCATGATTGTATCGGGAACGGTAACGAAGAAGATGGCTCCTATTGTTCGGCGCTTATATGATCAAATGCCCGAACCGAAATGGGTTATTGCGATGGGATCTTGTGCAACAGCAGGTGGTCCGTATGTAAATTCATATGCTGTTGTGAAAGGTGTAGACCAAATTTTACCAGTTGATGTGTATATTCCTGGTTGTCCCCCAAATCCAGCTGCTTTAATTTATGGAATTAATAAATTGAAAGAAAAAATTCGTTACGAAGCAAAGACCGGAAAGCAGGTGACGAATAAATGAGCAATCCAAATAAAGATTTAGAGGAGCTGAAAAAAGAAGCAGCTAGGCGTGCAAAAGAAGAAGCGAGAAAACGCCTTGTAGCGAAACACGAGGCGGAAATAAGTGAGCTTGAGGAAGAAGATCAAGAAAAAGAGAAAGCGCTACCAAAAAAAGATGATATTACTATAGAAGAAGCAAAACGACGTGTAGCAGCAGCTGCAAAAGCAAAAGCGGCGGCGTTAGCGAAGCAGAAAAGAGAAGGAATAGAAGAAGTAACGGAAGAAGAAAAAGCGAAAGCCAAGGCGAAGGCAGCAGCCGCCGCAAAGGCAAAAGCGGCAGCGTTAGCGAAGCAGAAAAGAGAAGGAACCGAAGAAGTAACGGAAGAAGAAAAAGCGAAAGCCAAGGCGAAGGCAGCAGCGGCTGCAAAAGCAAAAGCGGCAGCGTTAGCGAAGCAGAAAAGAGAAGGAACCGAAGAAGTAACGGAAGAAGAAAAAGCGAAAGCCAAGGCGAAGGCAGCAGCGGCTGCAAAAGCAAAAGCGGCGGCGTTAGCTAAGCAGAAAAGAGAAGGAACCGAAGAAGTAACGGAAGAAGAAAAAGCGAAAGCCAAGGCGAAGGCGGTGGCAGCTGCAAAAGCAAAAGCGGCAGCATTGGCGAAGCAGAAAGCCTCGCAAGGTGATGGGGATTCGGGAGATGAAAAGGCAAAGGCAATTGCAACGGCAAAAGCGAAAGCAGCAGCGGCTGCAAGAGCGAAGACAAAGGGGGCTGAAGGTAAGAAAGAGGATGAGCCGAAGCAGGAAGAACTGTCCGTAAATCAGCCGTATTTAAATCAGTATGTTGAGGCTATTAGGGAGAAGTTAGGAGAGGGTGCATTAGTAGATTCCTACATTAATAAACTGTCAAAGGATGTGCCAACTCTTGTGGTGGATTCCGAAAAATATTATGAAGTGATGGAGTCACTGCGATTCCATGAGGGACTTGCTTTTGATTATATGTCAGAGCTACATGCGACGGATTTTGTGACACATATGGAAGTGTATGTTCATTTGTTTTCATATAGTAAGAAACAATCGGTAGCGGTGAAGGTAAAGCTAGACCGAGAAACGCCGCAAGTCGAATCTGTGACAGCGCTTTGGAAAGGGGCTGACTGGCCGGAGCGAGAAGCATACGATTTGCTCGGCATTATATTTAAAGGGCATCCGAATTTAACACGTATTTTAATGCCAGAGGATTGGGTAGGATATCCGCTTAGAAAAGACTATGAACCGTATGATGTGGAGGTGTAGCTATGATCCGCACGGAAGAGATGCTTTTGAATGTAGGACCTCAGCATCCGAGTACACATGGTGTGTTCAGGCTCGTAATTAAGATTGACGGGGAAATTATTAAAGAAGCTACACCTGTTATTGGTTATTTACATCGCGGGACGGAAAAGATCGCTGAGAGCTTACAGTATACGCAAATTATCCCTTATACAGATCGAATGGACTATTTATCAGCTATGACGAATAATTACGTCATTTGCCATGCTGTAGAGACGATGATGGGGCTTGAAATTCCAGAGCGTGCCGAATACTTGCGAGTACTTGCGATGGAGCTAGGAAGAATTGCGAGCCATCTCGTTTGGTGGGGGACAAATCTTCTTGATATAGGAGCGGTTAGCCCGTTTTTGTACGCTTTTCGTGAACGAGAGATGATTATAAATTTATTAAATGAATTATGCGGGGCACGGCTTACTTTTAACTATATGAGAGTTGGTGGTGTGAAGTGGGATGCGCCAGATGGTTGGATTGAAAAGGTGGAAGAGTTTGTTCCGTATATGAGAGAGCAACTGGCAGGTTATCATGATCTTGTTAGCGGTAATGAGATTTTCTTAAATCGTGTGAAAGGCGTTGGTATATATAGCGCGGAAGAAGCGATTTCGTATTCTTTAAGCGGAGCAAATTTGCGGTGCACTGGAGTAAACTGGGATCTTCGCAAAGATGAGCCGTATTCGATTTATGATCGTTTTGATTTTGATATTCCTGTTGGAAGCGTGGGAGATGCTTGGGATCGCTACGTTTGCCGAATGCAAGAAATCGAGGAGTCTTTAAAGATTGTTGAGCAAGCGGTTCAGCAGTTCCCGAAAGATGGAGCTGTGCTGGCAAAAGTACCGAAAATTATTAAGGCACCTAAGGGAGAAGCATTTGTACGTATCGAATCGCCGCGCGGAGAGATTGGGTGCTATATTGCTAGTGACGGAAAGAAAGAGCCGTACCGCTTGAAGTTTCGTAGGCCGTCTTTTTACAATTTGCAAATTTTACCGAAGTTATTGAAAGGTGAAAACATCGCCAATTTAATTACGATTTTAGGTGGAGTTGATATTGTACTTGGGGAGGTTGATGGCTAATGATTGAAACGCTCTTACAATCACCTTCAAGCTGGACGAATTTCTTCATTTTTTTCGGATTAGCGGTACTTCTACTATTTGCAGTCCTTGGCTTCGTTACATATGGAATTTTGGCAGAACGGAAAGTGATGGGGTTTATGCAAGGGCGGATTGGACCAAACCAGGTTGGAGGCCGATTCGGTTTACTGCAAACGGTAGCTGATGTTTTAAAACTATTATTGAAAGAAGATAGTATTCCAAAAGCAGCAGATAAACCGCTGTTTATATTAGCGCCTGTCATTGCATTTGCACCAGCATTTATGGTGCTTGCAGTTATCCCGTTCACTGATAAATTTCAATTTGCAGATATTGGAGTCGGGCTACTTTATTATATTGCTGTTTCCGGTATTACGACGATAGGTGTTGTAACTGGAGGATGGGCATCGAATAATAAATATTCCCTTTTAGGAGGGATGCGTGCGGCGGCGCAAATGATTTCTTATGAGATTCCGCTCGTAATGAGTGTAATTGGTATCGTTTTGCTAGCTGGTAGTCTGAATTTAAATGAGATTGTAGCGGCGCAGGAGAAGGTTTGGTACATTTTCGTACAGCCAATTGGCTTCGTCGTTTTCTTAATCGCAGCAGTTGCAGAGTTAAATAGAACGCCATTCGATTTGCCAGAAGCGGAGTCAGAACTTGTTTCTGGATATCATACGGAATACTCAGGTTTTCGCTGGGCGTTTTTCATGCTTTCAGAGTACGTATATTTCTTCGGGATGGCATCTTTAATTACAGTGCTCTTTTTAGGTGGATGGAATCCAGTTATGTTCCTTGGATTTATCCCAGGAGCTGTATGGTTTGCTTTGAAATTTAGCAGTGTAGTCTTTCTATTAATTTGGTTCCGCGTTACGTTTCCGCGTATAAGAGGTGACCAGTTAATGGAGTTTGGCTGGAAAGTATTATTGCCAATTGCACTTGCGAATATTTTCTTAACGGCATTGATTAAGGAGTTATTCTTCTAATCTATGAGGGGGGTGCCAGTAAGAGATGAAAGGACTATTTAAAGGATTAAAATATACATTAAGCAATTTGAGTAAGAAGAAGGTGACTTACGATTATCCGAATCAACCGTTGCCGTTGCCAGACCGCTTTCGAGGTATTCAAAAGTTTTATCCGGAAAAGTGTATTGTTTGTAATCAGTGCTCTAACATTTGTCCGACAGACTGTATTCAGTTAACAGGAAAGAAACATCCGGATCCTACGAAAAAAGGAAAAATTATCGACACGTATGATATTAATTTTGAAATTTGTATTCTTTGTGATTTATGTACAGAAGTTTGTCCGACAGAGGCAATTGTCATGACAAATAACTTTGAACTCGCGGAATATTCACGTGATGACTTATTTAAAAATTTGCAGTGGCTTGACGAAAACGACGAAAACGTCAGGAAGGAGAACAAGGCATGAATGGCGAGTTTGTAGCATTCTTTATACTATCCTTGTCTGCAATTATCGGCGGTGTTCTTATGTTGAACTTAACGAAAGTTATGCACATGATGCTAGCTCTCGTTCTGACATTTCTCAGCATTGCAGGTTTGTATTTTCTTTTATCAGCCGAATTTATAGGCGTTGCACAAATTTTACTTTATTCTGGTGCAATCACAATTATTATGATTTTCGGCATTATGTTAACGAAACATAACGCGGAAAATGAATCGCGTCTTACTCTTCGAAAATGGATTATCTTCTTTGCAGTTGTAGCATTTGGAGCGGTTATGTATTTCGCTGTTAATAATGTTGGTTTTGCAAATGAAAGCACACAAGGAAGTTTACCTCTCCATGAAAACAACACACTTCAAATCGGTACGCTTCTCTATTCAAAATATATTATTCCATTTGAACTAACTTCAGTTATTTTACTTGTAGCACTCGTTGGCGCAATTATACTTGCGAAAAAGGACGAGAAAGAGGAGGATTCCAATGAGTAGCGTTCCAGCTTCTGCATATTTAACACTTGCGATTATTTTGTTTTGCATCGGTCTATTTGGAGCTTTAACAAAGCGGAATACAGTAATCGTATTAGTTTGTATCGAATTAATGCTGAATGCTGCCAATTTAAACTTAGTGGCGTTTAGTAAATTAGGCTTATTTCCGAATTTAACAGGTCAAATTTTCTCACTGTTTACGATGGCTGTAGCGGCAGCGGAAGCGGCGGTAGGACTCGCTATTTTAATTGCTTTATATCGTAATCGTACAACAGTTCAGGTGGATGAAATGGATACGCTTAAAGGATAGCATTGTGACCGAAAAAGGGGGAAGGAAACAATGATCGATTATGCATGGCTCATACCGCTTTTCCCACTCGTTTCGTTTTTGTTACTCATTATATTCGGGAAGAAAATTAGAGAAGGAAGCAGCGTACTTAGTATTTTTTTCGTCTTTCTCTCCTTTATACTTGCGGTACTTGTGTTAATAGAAAGGTTTTCAGAAGCAAGCGTGAAGCATAAGTGGGTATGGCTTAGAGCTGGAGATTTGGATATATCATTCGGCTTTGAAGTGACTGCATTAGGAGCTTTAATGTTATTTATCGTGACGCTTGTGAGTCTACTTGTACATGTGTATTCGAAAGGTTATATGAAAGGTGATGAACGATTACCAACCTTTTACGCATATTTAGGACTCTTTACATTTGCGATGTTAGGGCTTGTTATATCAACGAATTTATTACAACTTTATATATTTTGGGAATTAGTTGGTCTTGGCTCATTTTTACTTATCGGTTTTTATTTCTTTAAAGAAGAAGCGAAGGCTGCTGCAAAAAAGGCTTTTATTATGACCCGTATTGGGGATGTTGGTTTATTTATCGGGATGATTTTAATTTTTTGGTACGCAGGTAGTTTTGAATATGACGCAATATTTAGGGCGATTTATACAGGGGATCTACCTCCTTACATGATTACAATAACAGCGATATTAATTTTTATCGGGGCGATGGGAAAATCAGGTCAGTTCCCGCTTCATACGTGGTTGCCAGATGCAATGGAAGGGCCAACGCCCGTTTCGGCACTTATTCACGCGGCGACGATGGTGGCAGCTGGCGTATATTTAGTAGCGACGATGTTCCCTCTATTTTCAGCAAGTACAGTGGCGATGCAGACAGTGGCAATCGTTGGAGCTTTCACTGCAATCTTTGCGGCCTCTATTGGTCTTGTGCAAACAGATATAAAGAGGGTGCTTGCTTATTCTACAGTTAGCCAGCTCGGGTATATGATGCTCGCGTTAGGTTCTGCCGGTTATGTAGCTGGTATATTCCATTTAACGACACACGCTTTTTTTAAAGCACTATTATTTTTGGCGGCAGGAAGTGTAATTCATGCTGTGCATACGCAAAACATTAATAAAATGGGCGGTTTACAGAAGAAGATGAAAGTAACTGGTACGCTATTTTTAATAGGTACCCTTGCCATTAGCGGTGTTCCGCTGCTTTCCGGTTTTTTCAGCAAAGATGAAATTTTAGCGGCGACGTGGATGAATGGCAATTACGTTTTATTTACTTTAGCGGTAATTGCGGCGTTTTTAACAGCATTTTATATGTTCCGCCTATACTTTCTTGTCTTTACTGGAGAAACGAAGACGAAGGAAGAAGTGCATGAATCGCCTCGCGTTATGACGTATCCAATGATTGTTCTCGGCGTTCTTGCGGTAGTGGCAGGATATATAAATACACCATGGTTTGGGACATTTCTCGGAGATTGGTTGACGAAAGATGTAGGGTTTAAGGTTGAAGAAGCGCATGGACCAGTTTGGATTATGATTGTTGCGACACTCGTTTCATTTGCGGGAATCGCTCTTGCATATTTCATATATTGCAAGAAATCAATTTCTAGAGATTGGGCTGGGGGTACGGAAACATCTCTTTATAATCTTTTGAAAGAAAAATATTATGTGGATGAACTATACAACATGACGGTGATCCCTATTACGAAAGGAATCGCTCATGTGCTTCGCTTATTTGAAGTGTATGTAGTCGAAGGAATTGCAGTTTTAATTGGAAGTGTAGTTAAAGGCACAAGTAATCTTGGATCGAAACTTCAAAACGGGAATGTACAAGTGTACGGTACTGTAACGGCGGTTTCGCTCGCTGTACTCGTCATTATTTTGCTCTATACGGGAGGGGATTTACGATGAATGATTTGTTGTTAACGTTCTTCATTTTTTCCCCGCTTTTAGGAATTTTATTGCTTGTATTAACACCGAAAAAGGAATTGCGTACAGTGCGAGCGCTTGGCTTATTTGGGACGGCACTTCCATTTGGAATCGCTATCGTCCTCGCTTGTACATATGCTTCTGGAAAGAATTTGTCCCTATTTGATGAGAAGGTGAAATGGATTAAGTTCGGCGATTTCACAGCGGTAGATAAAAGGTGGTTTTCTATTTATTACGAGCTCGGTATTGATGGTTTGTCGCTTGTCATGATGGTACTGACGGCTCTTCTAGCAACGCTTGCAGCAATTGCAGCCTTTTCTATTAAAAGAAATTTAAAAGCATTTTATATGCTGTTACTTATGCTAGAAATAGGAATGCTCGGCGTCTTTGCTGCTCAAAACTTAATGTTGTTTTTTATCTTCTTTGAAATTACGTTGCCACCAATGTTCTTATTAATTGGAAAGTGGGGAAAATTGTCGAGTGAAAAGGCTGCGTATAGTTATTTAATATATAACGGTATTGGCTCAGCTATTTTGCTCATTGTTTTCTCAATTTTGTTCGCGAAAACAGGTACAACAAATATTGTGGAGCTGAAAGAGATATTAAGAAGCGTAAGTGCAGAGGGAGCACTCGTCATCCCAAGTAGTTTGCAGCTTAGTGTATTTATTGCCATAATGATTGCCTTTGCAATTAAACTACCTGTTTTTCCGTTGCACCGCTGGATGGTCAATGTACACATAGAAGCGCATCCAGCTGTAGTTATGCTTCATGCGGGTGTTTTGCTGAAGATTGGAGCGTACGGTATTATTCGCTTCGGGAAAGGGCTATTCCCGGAATATTTTCACGATGTTGCAACGCTAATTGCGATATTAGGCGTAATTAATTTATTATACGGTGCCTTTTTAGCGCTCATCCAAACGGACTTTAGGAAAGTACTGGCTTACTCTAGTATTTCGCATATGGGAATTGTGTTAATGGGACTTGCGTCACTTAATGCACCTGGTACACAAGGAGCGCTATTCCAAGTTGTATCACATGGTTTAATTGCAGCCTTGCTCTTCTTCCTACTGGGTGTTATAGAACAACGATTTGGAACTTCGGATATTACGGTGCTAGGCGGACTTGCGAAAAGTGTACCGATACTTAGCGGATTCTTTTTAGCAGGAGGAATGGCATCGCTTGGATTACCAGGGATGTCTGGGTTTGTTAGTGAATTTCTTGCCTTTCTCGGTTTATTTCAAGGAGAGCCCGTCATTGCTGCAGTCGGTGTGATTGGCATCATTTTAACCGCTGTATATGTATTAAGGGCGACACTTCAAGTGACATTTGGAAAGAAAGAGTGGGAAGCAAAAACTGATATACACGGATGGGAGTATGTCCCTGTTTTACTACTTATCTTTTGTATTATTGCAATTGGAGTTATGCCAGAAATACTAGGGGATCCGCTTCAAAATACATTGAAAACATTGGGGGTGAAGTAGGATGGATATGAATACGTTACTTAGCTTATCGTGGTATCTAATGGTGCCAGAATTTATTATTCTCGGCGCCGCCATCCTCCTTTCCATATGTGATTTGTTTTTTAAGCTGAACCATAGATATGTAGCTCTTGGTGCGATTGCTGCTATCGTATTAGCAATCGTGTCATTAATTACGCTATATAGCGAACCGGCAGGAGATATTTTAAATGGATCGTTTGTGTTAGATGGATTTTCAAAAGGGTTTAAAACGTTGCTATTAGGTGCCTCAGCTCTCATTTTATGCACCGCAATGAGCGATGATAAGAAGAATCCAATTGAAGATAAGGGTGAATATTATTACTTATTTTTAATGGCACTTCTTGGTGCGATGTTCATGGCTTCTAGTGTTGATTTCATTACCCTTTTCGTTGGTTTGGAGTTACTTTCACTTTCTTCCTATATTTTAGTAGGAATACGAAAAAAGAGCCGTGCATCAAATGAAGCGGCAATGAAATACGTCATTAGCGGAGGAATTGGAACGGCGATTACGCTCTTCGGAATGAGTTATTTATACGGTATTACAGGTTCAACTAACATTGTAGATATGCAAAAGGTACTCACTGGGGAACTCGCTAGTGGTATTCAGTTATTGTTAGCTCTCGCATTTCTTTTATTGCTAGTTGGTCTCTCATTTAAAATTGCCACAGTGCCGTTTCATATGTGGGCACCTGATGTGTATGAAGGAGCGGCTACACCTGTTACTGCTTTTCTTGGAACGATTTCTAAAATTGCTGGTTTCCTACTCATTATTCGTTTGTTCCTTATGGTTTTTGCAAGTGTATTAATACAAGGAGATATGCAATCTTTATATGGGCATATGAGTATATATATTGCGGTGCTAGCAAGTATTACGATGATTGTTGGGAATGTAGTCGCGTTAAAACAATACAATATAAAGCGTTTATTTGCTTATTCGGGCATTGCTCATGCAGGGTATTTACTCGTTCCACTTGTGGCATTATCACCATTTACGATGGATAGCATGTGGTTTTATATGCTGGCATACATGCTTATGAATATAGGTGCATTTGCTATCATCCACGGCTTAATCTTACAAAATGACGAGGAAAATATAACGATTTTCACAGGTTTATATAAAAGGTCGCCATTTGCAGCGATTATGATGACAATTTTTATTTTATCGTTGGCTGGGATACCAGGAACGGCTGGCTTCATTGGAAAGATTAATATCTTTTTAGGCGCGCTTCATGTAGAGCCAGCACATTACGTACTAGCTTCGATTATGATGGGTACGACAGTTGTTTCATTCGTATATTATTTCCGTATTTTACAACAAATGTTTTTCCGCACAGGAGAGACAGAAGAGAGGATACGGTTACCGTTAAATATAAAGGTTGTTATGAGTCTTTGTGCAATTTCGATTGTAATACTAGGGATTATGCCGATGATTGGGTACAATTTCTTTTATGAATATTTTCCATTAATGAAAGATTTCTTCTTCTTAGGGAACGTGGTACAATAGTGAAAATAAAAGGTGTGGAGTCAGTACTCTGCGCTTTTTATTTTGTGTTAACTTGTAATGTAGATATACGTTTTTGGAAAGAAAATCACGATGTAAAATGTAAGATGTCTATGTGCATTTGAAAAAGTGTAGCTCCTACTTATTATGGTATCGTTTTTATATTCTTTCATAAGTAGTAGCTGAGTAAAAAGGGGTCGATTTTTTGGCACAACTTTTAGGGCAACAAGCACTGATTGCCATTGTTTCGCATTTATTGTTTATTACCATTACGTGGTGGGCCTTACAAGGCATTCACATTGAGCGTTTAATGAAGTCCGGAAAAGTGCTGCAGACGCGAGTATTACTCATCTTAATTACAATTGCAATTGGGACATCTGTAAGTAACTTTTTCCTTGATTATTTAGGCTATTCGAAGAGTTTAACGTATTTAGTAAAGTAAGTGTATAGAACCTCAAATCTCCGTTAACAATGGGGATAGGAGGGGATGAAATTGAAGCTTAAAGCCATTCTTATTGTTGCACTTAGTGTTGTTTTATTTTTGGTTGGATATAGAGAGATGAAACCGATAAGCGATGAACAGAAAATGGAGAGCATGATCAAGGCTTTAGAGAAAAATGATGCTAAAGTAGAAAAATGGTCATGGTTAGCGAGAGAAACAAAAACAATTTCTAACATACATACGTTTCAAAAGTTGTTAAACGATGTGAAGGAAAAGGCAAATATTCAAAAGTGGGAAGTAGAGCAATCTCCAGATGGATATAAAGCTACATCCTATAAAAAGCTTTCTTCTTATGAAGAACGAGTAGTAGTAACTTGGAGTAAAGAAAATACTAAAGAAAACACTTTCATTATCTTTGAAGTAAGTGGGGCGAAATGGGACCCGAAGTATGTTCAAAACATGAATAAAATTTTTAGTGAAAAACCTATAATTTACACTTGTGTTCAAGGTGTACTGAATGATAAGATTGAAGGTGTTTTGCAAAATAAAACCAATCAGGTTTTGAAAGATCTTTCAGCAAGAGCGATCGAACAAGTAGAAGAAAGAGCATTTGTGTCAGTCTCCGCATACAATAAAAAGTGGGATGACGCTCTTTCAACAAATAGAGAGAAAATAAATGTGCAAATAGCAATACGTTCTACAGACAACAAAGATACAATTGTGGTTGGCACACCGATCATAACTTCTGAGTATTGAGTGAATAGATACTGAAAAAAGGACACGGAGGGGAATAATTTGGAAAAGATCATCGTCCGTGGCGGAAAGCGGTTAAACGGCACAGTGCGTGTTGAGGGCGCAAAAAATGCTGTATTACCTATAATCGCTGCAGCCCTATTAGCGAGTGATGGAAAGAATGTACTATCTGAAGTACCAGTTTTGTCTGATGTATACACAATTAATGAGGTATTACGTCATTTAAATGCTGAAGTCGTATTTGAAAATAATCAAGTAACAATCGATTCTTCTAAAGAACTAAACATTGAAGCACCATTTGAATATGTACGTAAAATGCGTGCATCTGTTCAAGTAATGGGACCATTATTAGCACGTAACGGTCGTGCTCGTATTGCACTTCCTGGTGGATGTGCAATTGGTTCACGTCCAATTGACCAACATTTAAAAGGCTTCGAAGCAATGGGAGCAAAAGTACAGGTTGGTAACGGTTTTGTTGAGGCATATGTTGAGGGAGAACTAAAAGGAGCTAAAATCTACTTAGACTTCCCAAGCGTAGGCGCGACAGAAAACATTATGTCTGCAGCTACATTAGCAAAAGGGACAACAATTCTTGAAAACGCAGCGAAAGAACCAGAAATCGTTGACTTAGCTAACTTCTTAAATGCGATGGGAGCAAAAGTACGCGGAGCTGGAACTGGAACGATTCGTATCGAAGGCGTTGATAAATTATATGGTGCAAACCACTCTATTATTCCTGACCGTATTGAAGCGGGAACATTCATGGTTGCAGCAGCAATTACTGGTGGAGACATCTTAATTGAAAATGCTGTACCTGAACATTTACGCTCAATTACAGCGAAAATGGAAGAAATGGGTGTTAAAATTATTGAGGAAAACGAAGGTGTACGTGTTATCGGCCCAGATAAGTTAAAAGCGGTTGACATTAAAACTATGCCTCACCCAGGTTTCCCAACAGACATGCAATCACAAATGATGGCATTATTACTACAAGCTGATGGAACAAGCATGATTACAGAAACGGTATTCGAAAACCGCTTTATGCACGTTGAAGAATTCCGTCGTATGAATGCTGATATTAAAATTGAAGGTCGTTCTGTTATTATGAACGGTCCAAACAGTTTACAAGGTGCTGAAGTAGCAGCAACTGACTTACGTGCTGCAGCTGCATTAATCTTAGCTGGTTTAGTATCAGAAGGTTATACTCGTGTAACTGAGTTAAAACATCTTGACCGTGGCTATGTAAACTTCCATAAGAAATTAGCTGCATTAGGTGCAACTATTGAACGTGTAAACGAAAAAGTAGAAGAAGTGAAAGAACAAGAAGTTTCTGATCTTCACGCTTAATTGAAATAGTCTCTATGTCTTTTGACATAGGGGCTATTTTTTTGGGTTATTACTGTTATAGTCAATAAATTCTATACTTATGCACGTACCAGTAAAAATATTTAGAAAATTTCTGTTTTATACTCTTCCCCTTAAGTATGTTCTAAAAAAAAGAGTTGTTCCATAAGAATGAATGGAGTAAAGCTTTTATATTGGGGGAAAATAGGATGAAATTTTCAAAGCCACTTTTTATTACAGTAGCGCTCTTAATAGCGCTCGTTATCATTGTACCTGCAGCCCTTGTTATTCCATTTGCGAAAGCAAAAGTAGGGGAAGAAACGGCCTCTAAAACTCCTCCAGCGATAGAAAGCATACCAGCTCCAGGAAAAGCAGATACAGCTGTTCAAGTTGCTGTATATCGCGAAAAACAGAAGAAGGTAGAAACATTACCAGTGGAGGAGTATGTGACAGGTGTAGTAGCTTCTGAGATGAATGCCAGTTTTGAAATAGAGGCACTAAAGGCGCAGGCATTAGCAGCGAGAACATTTGTAGTACAACGTATGCTAAGCGGAGGAAAGAAAAATAATGCGGACGTGACAGATACGGTGAAAGATCAAGTGTACAAAGGCAAAGATGAATTGAAGAAGCAATGGGGCAATAACTACGAAAATAATTTGAAGAAAATCGAAGAAGCCGTTTCGAAAACAGCAGGACAAGTTTTAACTTATGATGGAAAACCAATTTCAGCATCCTTCTTTTCAACGAGTAATGGCCGAACAGAAAATGCAGCTGACTATTGGGGAAATGATTATCCGTACTTGAAAAGTGTAGATAGTCCGTGGGATCAAGCCTCTCCAAAGTTTACGAGCGAGCAAACATTTACAGTAGCTGATTTTCAAAAACGTCTCGGTGTGAAAGTGCTAGCAGACGGGAAGGTTGGAAATATTAAAGACCTTACGGAAGGAAAGCGCGTAAAGGATGTAGCTTTTCAAGGAAAAACATTAACAGGAAAAGAAGTTCGTGAAAAGTTAGATTTACGTTCTTCTGATTTCACGTGGAAACAACAAGGAGATAAAATCATCGTTACAACGAAAGGCTTCGGTCACGGCGTTGGTATGAGTCAATACGGGGCGAACGGCATGGCAGCGGAAGGAAAGAAATATACAGATATCGTCGCTCATTACTATAAAGGCGTTGAAATAAAGACGATGAATGATTATGAAGGAAAACTGATGGTGAAGAAATAGGTGTCAGAACTCTGGCACCTATTTTTTTCTGTTTAAAATATCATAATTTTCCATTAACTGTTTGATATAATAGGATAAAAAGGCATTTGGGGGAAATGAAATGGCGTTACTAGAGTTGAAACAGTTAGGGAAGGCGAACCAGTTACCGGAAATGGAGCTAAAGGTTGAAAAAGGACAATGTATTGTTTTGCAATGCAATAATCATACAGCTAAAGTGTTACACCGCATTATTATTGGTGAAGAAGAAGCTTCAACTGGCAATGTACTGTTTGAAGGGGAAGCAATTGGAAAGAAAAATTATTCCCGCATAGGCTTTTGTTTTTTGAAGGATGAAGCATATGATCGTTTGAAGGTGAAGGAATACTTTAAGTTTTTAATGGGGCTTTATGAATCAAATATGAGTACGGAAGAAGTTGTACAATATGTTGGTCTCTTAGATAAGTTAAACGTTAAAATAGAAAAACTATCATTTTCAGAGAAACGTCGTCTTCATATTGGGCGAGTGATGATTCATAATCCGGATTTAGTCATTTTGGAAGAGCCAGAGCAAAATGTAGATACAGAGAGTACGATTATTATTCGAAAAGCGATTATGAAAATGAAAGAGCAAGGAAAAGCAATTTTTATTACGTCATCTTTCCTATCGGATGCCCTTTCGTTAACAGAGGATGTATACATATTAAACAACGATGGTGTGAAAAAAGTAGAAATTGAACAAGAGGAAGCAGAAGAAGTCGATGAAGAGAAGGTCGTTCAAATGATTCCGCAAATGAAGTTAGAAAGAATACCTGCGAAAGTGAACGATAAAATCATTTTACTTGATCCGATGGAAATCCATTTCATTGAAACACAAAACGGAGTAACACATATTCACGTTCGTGAAGGGGATTTCGTATGCGCTTTAACATTAAGCGAACTAGAAGCAAGGTTAACAGGTTTTGGTTTCTTTAGATGTCATCGCTCGTATCTTGTGAATTTACAAAGAGTGCGAGAAGTGATTACTTGGACTCGTAACAGTTTTAGCTTAATTTTAGACGACGAAAGAAAAAGTTCAATCCCGCTTTCAAAAGGACGAATGGATGAATTAAAAGGTGTTATTGGACTATAAAAGTGCTCCAATAAGCTCAACATGCGATTCATTCACCGGTAAAAATACTCCTTTTACCGGTATTTTAATGCGCCTACCCTTTGTTTTTCATATGATTGAGTCAAGAAAAGCGAAACAAACGAACGAAAAGCGCTAAAGCGACTTTCATCTATAAAGAAGAAAAACAAAGGGGATGAAGAAATGACATTGGCAATTGAAATGAAAGATGTAATGAAAAGTTTCAGTGGAAAAACGGCACTTCGAAATGTAAATATTGAGGTGAAGCAAGGAGAGATATTCGGATTCCTTGGACCGAGTGGATCTGGTAAGACGACAACAGTAAAAATTTTAACTTCTCAATTGCTTCATAGTGTTGGAACGGTAAGAGTATTAGGGAAAGATATTACAGGACCAAGTAGCATCGATTACAAACGAATTGGTATTTTAACAGATAACAGCGGCTTATATGAAAGACTTAGCATTTATGATAACTTACTATTATTTTGTGACTTATACGATTGCAAAAAAGAACGAATCGATGAAGTACTAGCACAAGTGAATTTATTAGATGATAAAAAAACACCAGTAAAAAAATTATCAAAGGGAATGAAGCAACGCGTCACACTAGCAAGAGCAATCCTTCATAAACCAGATATCCTCTTCTTAGACGAACCAACATCTGCACTTGATCCAGTAAACGTACAAAATATTCATAAAATCTTAAAAGACTTAAATAAAGAAGGAACGACGATTTTCTTAACGACTCACAACATGGACGAAGCAGAAACGCTTTGTAACCGCATTGCCTTCCTGTGTGGCGGAGAGATTGTAGCACTTGATACACCGGAGAACCTTCGCTTACAATACGCGAAAGATCAAATACAAGTCGTGTTAAAGGATAAGAAGAAAGAAACGGTACAAAAAGATGAATTAGGTGCAAAACGTATTTCAGAATGGATGAACAAAGGAGAATTACTATCCATTCATTCACACGAACCAACTTTAGGCGATATTTTTATTGAAGTTACTGGGAGGGGATTATAATGACATTTTCAATGAGACGTATATCAGCTATTTTTAGAAAAGAAGTACAAGATTTTAAGACAAATTCACAAGTGTTGTTAATGACATTTTTACCAATTATACTTTCATTTTTGTTTAGCAGATTTGGAGTGGGAAAGGAAATGTTAGGCATTACTACTATAACGGCCTTCCTATTTGTCGCAGGCTTTGTTCAATCTATGGTAATTGCAGAAGAAAAAGAAAAGCATACATTGCGTGTATTAATGCTATCACCGGCATCTTCGGTTGAAGTTCTACTTGGAAAAAGTATATTAACAGTATGTTTGACATTGGGCATTTGTATTGTGAACTTATTCATTTTGGATCAATTCAGTGGAAATCTATTATTGCTAGGATTTATTTTCTTATGTGGAACAATTCTATTTATTGTGATTGGAACAATGATTGGATTGTTAGCTGCATCTGTACCACAAACATCAATAATTGGAATGCCGATATTAATGACGATGTATTTGGCTGTACAGTTTGAGCCAATGGTTGAAAATAAAGTAATTAAGACGATGATTGGATATCTTCCAACATCTCATATTGTGAAAGCACTTAACAGCTTAGTAGGTGGGGCGGGATTTAGTAGTATTAGTGGGCATGTATTAAATGTTGCAGTTTGGCTTATTATATCGCTCTTTGTATGTTTAATCGTATATAAAAAGAAACAATTAGACTAAAAACTGAGCCGAAACGCTCAGTTTTTTCTTTTTTCTATCATTTCCTCGGAAATTTTGCAATTCTCATACATATTTTTACAGATTTTGTCGAAAAGTAATTAGTTATACGTTGTATAGGATACGTGAATATTGTTCAAAATGATTGCTGAGGTGATGATGGAATGCGAGGAAGAAATAATAAAAAGTCGCAAAAGGTAGTACATTTATTTCAAAAAAGATGGGTGTTTCCGGCACTATACATTGCTTGTGCAGCGGTAATCTTAATGGTTGCGCTATGGTTCCAAGGAGCTAATCCGAAGAAGACTCCAAACCACGATCAAGCAACACCGTATACACAATCGGAAGATCCAGCAGTACCAGTAACAAAATCTTCAGAAGTAGTGAAAATGCCAGCTGCCGCGAATGCGGAAGTAGTCGTACAGAAGAAATTCTATGAAGATGCAGCAACTGAGGCGGAACAAGAAAAAGCACTTGTCTTTTATAACAACACATATTCCCCGAATAAAGGAATTGACATTGCTGCGAAGAATGGAAAAGAATTCAATGTTGCTGCTGCTTTAAGTGGTACAGTAACGAAAGCTGAAAAAGATTCACTTCTTGGTTATGTTGTAACAGTTGATAGTGGAAATGGTGTAGCGGTATCTTATCAAAGCTTAGGCAGTGTGAAAGTAGAAAAAGGTGCAAGAGTTGCACAAGGTGAAGTATTAGGAACATCCGGTCTAAGTGCAATGAATAAAGAGGCAGGCTCTCACGTTCACTTTGAAGTACGTAAAGACAATGTGGCTGTGAACCCTGAACGTTACTTAAATAAATCAGTAACAGAAATTAAAGCTGATGCAGGTGCTGCAAAGGCTACGAATGCTTCTGGTAAAAAAGCTGATGACAAATCTCAAAAAGAAGAGAAGTCAACGAGCACGAAACCTGAAAGTAAAACAGAAGACAAGTCTCAAAAAGAAGAGAAATCAACAAGCGGTTCAACTAGTGACAAAAAAGAAGAACCGAAGAAAGAAGAAAAATCAACAAATGGTTCTACAGAATCATCTAACGATTCTTCTTCACAAGAATAAGAAAGTGAAAAAATCAGTTCCCACTAGGGGAGCTGATTTTTTTATTTTTATATAAAAATACTCAATTTCGAGAAAAAAGTTGCAATAACAAGGAAAAATGACGAGATTCTCGAATATATATTACAAAAGGGAGGGGATACTGTGTCATTTTTGTTTGTTCTGTCGACTGCTATTATTTTATTGTTTGTTTTATTCACTTTATATTATTACATTGCCGGTAAGAAAGAGGTTCCCCACCATCAATTGTTAGAAGAAGAATTGGAACGAGAAGAATGACACCTTATATATAAGGTGTCATTTTTTTTCGCTATAATAGTCAGTTTTAACGTATTTCTCACAAAAAAACGTAATTTTTCTTAACTTAGTCCGCAAAAATAGTGAACATGTAGCATATATCAGTAGTGCGGGCAATACAATGGTATAAACCAAAGCAAAGAGAGTGTTTGAGGTGAGAAATCGTGAATCATTTCATTATAAATCCAAGAATGTTTAACGCTTACAAACAGCACTCACACTTACTTCTTAGTCGTATGCAGCGAGGCTCATTTCACCCTTCTCACATCCAAATTAGGGAGGCGAGTGGTGTGCACGATTACATCAAAGAGAGAACTATCAAGATTGGTAAGTATATCGTGGAGACAAGAAAGACAGTGCGTGTCATTGCAAAGGAATTTGGGGTATCAAAGAGTACAGTCCATAAAGATTTAACAGAACGTCTACCAGAGATTAATCCAGAGCTCGCAAATGAAGTGAAAGAAATTCTTGATTATCATAAGTCTATTCGTCATTTAAGAGGGGGAGAAGCAACAAAACAAAAGTATAGAAAAGAAGATGTAGAGAAGCCTGTACGTCAATAATGTTACAGTAGCAAACATTCCGTTCACATTCGGTAATATTTTTCAGAAGAATTCTTTTTGCGAATATTACGTTTCTGTTAAATTTATGATAAAATCAGAAATTAGGTGAAAAGAATTCGGGTGTAACCTGATTTTGAATATCGAGGAGGAAAAAACGGGAATGTTTGCGCGAGATATCGGAATTGACCTAGGTACGGCTAACGTATTAATTCATGTTAAAGGTAAGGGTATTGTATTAAATGAGCCATCTGTTGTGGCAATTGATCGTAATAGTGGTAAAGTATTAGCAGTAGGTGAAGAAGCGAGAAGCATGGTGGGACGTACGCCTGGTAATATTGTAGCAATTCGTCCACTTAAAGATGGTGTAATCGCAGACTTCGAAATTACAGAAGCAATGTTAAAGTATTTCATTAACAAATTGGACGTAAAGAGCTTCTTTTCAAAACCGCGTATTTTAATTTGTTGTCCAACAAATATTACATCAGTAGAACAAAAAGCAATTCGTGAAGCTGCTGAACGTTCAGGTGGTAAAACAGTATTTTTAGAAGAAGAACCAAAAGTAGCCGCAGTTGGTGCTGGTATGGAAATCTTCCAACCAAGCGGTAACATGGTTGTTGATATTGGTGGAGGTACAACAGATATCGCTGTACTATCTATGGGTGATATTGTTACCTCTTCCTCTATCAAAATGGCTGGCGATAAGTTTGATATGGAGATCTTAAACTATATTAAACGTAAGTATAAGCTATTAATCGGAGAACGTACTTCAGAAGATATTAAAATTAAAGTTGGTACAGTATTCCCAGGTGCACGTAGCGAAGAGCTTGAAATTCGCGGACGTGACATGGTAACAGGCTTACCACGTACAATTACAGTATGCTCTGAAGAAATTACAGAAGCATTAAAAGAAAATGCAGCTGTTATTGTACAAGCTGCAAAAGGCGTATTAGAGCGCACACCACCAGAACTATCTGCAGATATCATCGACCGCGGTGTTATTCTAACAGGCGGTGGAGCTTTACTACACGGTATCGACATGCTTCTAGCAGAAGAACTAAAAGTACCAGTATTAATTGCTGAAAACCCAATGCACTGCGTTGCGGTTGGTACAGGTATTATGTTAGAGAATATCGACAGATTACCAAAGCGTGCTTTGAGATGATTTGAAAGAACTAAGGCTAATGCCTTAGTTCTTTTTTCGTTTTTATATTTTTTTATTTTGTTTTTTTGCGAAAATGGAAGGAAAATAGAGAAATATGAAGGAAACAGGTAAAATATTCATATATATGGTTAAATTTAATATTTCCTTAATTGAAAACGTTTATAATATAATGAGTCGAATACGACATTAAGGCAAATAATGTTTCAATACATATTGCCTTTCCCTAATTTGGGCATACACTCTTTTCCACCTCCGTGTCAGTTGCAAAAATGTGCAACTATTTTAATGGAATAGAGTGTGTGCATTTTTTTTAGGAAGTTGTGCTAAATATAAAATGTTACTTTGTAATGACAAACAATAAACAAAATGGGATAATAGCAATATGTCCAAGTGGTAAGACCAATATTACAAAAGGGGCGATTGTTACATGCTAAATATAGAACAAATTAAAGAAATCATTCCTCACCGCTATCCATTTTTACTTGTTGATAAAATATTAGAAGTAGATGAAGGAAAAAGAGCGGTTGGGATTAAAAATGTATCCGCAAACGAAGAATTCTTTAACGGACACTTCCCTGACTATGCAGTTATGCCTGGTGTACTTATTGTAGAAGCATTAGCACAAGTCGGAGCAGTTGCAGTATTAAAGAAAGAAGAAAACCGCGGGAGACTTGCTTTCTTTGCAGGTATCGACAATTGCCGTTTCAAAAAACAAGTACGCCCAGGTGATCAGCTTCGTCTAGAAGTAGAAATGACACGCGTACGCGGCCCGATTGGAAAAGGAAAAGCAATCGCAACAGTAGATGGTGAAGTTGCATGTGAGGCAGAAATTACATTTGCGATTGGTGATAAAAAAGAATAGATAGTACTAAAAAAATCTCCTTGTGAAAAGACAAGGGGATTTTTTAATTTCTGTTATATAACGATGAAACGATAATGTACAAACTAATCAGAAAATTACTTGTAAATAGATGGTAATTACCATATACTTACTTTATTATTTATCTAGAAAACAGGATAAGTGATAAAGGTAATAAAGAAATAAGGGCATTGTCATATTGTTAAGGTACTTAAGTAAGACAAATTAGAATGTTATTGATTATGATGAGATATGGGGAAATCAGCAAAAATATTAATTAGACGTATGAAATCGAGCATAAGAGAGAGAAAAGGGAAATGTCGCATTTCACAAAAGGAGATTATGAATATGTTCGGGAGAAAGAAAAGAAAACCATTACGACAATTAATTACACATAAAGAGCCTAAATCGCGTATTACAGAACAATACCGTAACATTCGTACAAACATTGAGTTTACATCTGTAGATAATCATGTTCGTTCTATTATTGTTACTTCAGCCGATCCAGGTGATGGGAAAACAACGACAATCTCAAACTTAGCAGTTGTTTTCGGACAGCAAGGAAAGAAAGTTTTATTAATTGGAGCTGACTTGCGTAAGCCGACGATACAAAACTTATTTGCCATTCATAGTTCAAATGGATTAACAAACTTATTATCAGGACAAGCGAAACTTATGCAATGCATTCAAAAAACAGATATAGAGAACGTATACTTAATGGCAGCAGGTCCAATCCCGCCAAACCCAGCAGAACTATTAGGAAGCCGGGTAATGGACGAGGCGTTGCTAGAAGCATATAACATGTTTGATATTATATTAATCGACACACCACCTGTCCTTGCTGTTACAGATGCACAAATACTAGCGAATAAATGTGATGGAATCGTACTCGTTGTACGAAGTGAAAAGACAGAAAAAGATAAAATCGTAAAAGCGAAACAAATATTAGATAAAGCATCAGGCAAACTACTAGGTGTTGTTTTGAACGATAAAAGAGAAGAAAAAGAGCAGTATGGTTATTACTAAAATATGAAAAAGCCAACAAAAATTTTTGTTGGCTTTTTTGTTTTCTGATAATTATTTATCAAGTTATACATTGTAAAAAGCATGATATGATAAAATTTTTGGGGAATCATTGGAATGTGTTGTCATATCTACGATTATTTTGTAAGATTAAACTTGTTTCTTGTGAACAAATATAGAACTGAATTATTAAAAATAAAAAATGTAAGATTTATATGTTATAATTTTTCCTATGTGTAAATTTTAGAAAGTTGGAGGAACTTATGGAAGAAACAATTAGTTTAAAAGAGTTATTTCATATCTTAAAAAAACGTTTAGCAATGATCCTCGTAATCGCCTTTGGTGCAGCTATTGTAAGTGCCATCATTAGCTTTTTCTTCATGACACCAATCTATCAATCTTCGACGCAAATTCTTGTTAACCAGAAGAAGCAAGAAGGTGCAGTGATTCAATATAACGAGGTACAAACCAATATTCAATTAACGAATACATATAAGGTTATTATTAAAAGCCCAGTTATATTAGAACAAGTAAAAGAAAAATTGGGCTTAAATATACCTGTACAAGAATTGAATAAAAGAATTGAAGTAACAAATGAAAAAGATTCGCAAGTTGTAACAGTAACTGCACAAGATAATGATCCGAAAGTAGCTCGTGATATTGCAAATACGATAGCGGAGATATTTAAAAGTGAAGTTGCAAAAATTATGAGTGTTGATAATGTAACTGTATTATCAAAAGCTGAAATTATGGAGAATCAATCACCAATAAAACCAGTTCCTATGCTAAATATTGCAATAGCTTTTATTGTTGGATTAATGGCAGCGTTTGGTTTGGTATTTTTGTTGGAATTTTTAGATAACACAGTGAAAAAAGAAGAAGATGTAGAGAACTTATTAGGTTTACCAGTGCTGGGCGTTGTAGCGCGTATGGATGAAGAAACGCAAATAAATAGGTCAGTACATACTTCATCATCAAGAAAAGTGAGGGGACAAACAATTGGCTCTTAATTTATTTAAAAAGAAAAAGAATCATCGTCAACGTCGTCAATTAATTGCTCATCAACAACCGAAATCACCAATTTCAGAACAATATCGTAATATTCGAACGAATATTGAATTTGCAGCTATTGATACGAATTTACATTCATTAATGGTCACGTCTGCAAACCCAAGTGAAGGGAAAACAACAACGACGGCGAATATGGCAGTTGTTTTTGCTCAACAAGGAAAAAAAGTATTATTAATTGATGCAGATATGCGTAAACCAGCAATGCATCAAATGTTCCAAGTAGATAACATTTTTGGACTCACGAACGTACTAACACATAGTGAACGTTTAGAAAAATGTGTGCAAACAACATTAGTTGATAATCTACACTTTTTAGCTTGTGGTCCAATACCACCAAACCCGGCTGAATTGTTAGGTTCAAAGTCAATGAAAGAACTTCTTGGACAAGCATACAGTATGTACGATCTAGTTATTTTTGATATGCCGCCAATTTTAGCTGTAACCGATGCGCAAATTATGGCAAATGTATGTGATGCTTCTATTCTTGTTGTTCGTAGTGAATCAACAGAGAAAGAAACAGCGGTAAAAGCAAAAGGATTATTGGAGTCTGCAAAAGGTAAATTGTTAGGTGTTGTTCTAAACGATCGTGAACGTGAAAACGGCTTATATTATTACTACGGTGCAAACTAATTTTAAAGTGAGATATGGTAGAAACATATCTCCTTTTTTCCCTTGAATATGAGCAATATCTCATATTCAAGGGAAAAAAGATCTTTATAGGAGAGAGGGAGGATGAAACAAATGATAGATTTACATTGTCACATTTTACCTGGTATCGATGACGGTGCACAGACAGTAACAGATAGTTTAGCAATGGCACAACAAGCCGTTTCAGAAGGAATACATACCATTGTTGCTACACCACACCATCAAAATGGAAAATATGTAAATGAACGTACCTCAATTATTCATCACGTAAAACAACTAAATGATGAACTACAACAACATAATATCCCACTTACTATTTTACCGGGGCAAGAGGTCAGGTTATATGGTGATTTATTAGAAGACTATGAGGCTGGTAAAATCGTTACTTTAAATGAAACAAATAAATACATATTTATTGAATTTCCATCAAATCACGTACCTCGTTATACCGAACAATTATTATATGAATTACGTGTAAAGGGAATGATTCCAATTATCGTTCATCCAGAACGTAATGCCGAGTTAATCGAGCGGCCAGATAAGTTATATAACCTTGTAAATAAAGGTGCATTAACACAAGTGACAGCAGGTAGTTTATTAGGGAAGTTCGGTAAAAAAATTAAAAAGTTTTCATTTCAACTTGTAGAACATAATTTAACACATATGGTCGCTTCAGATGCACATAACACAACTTCAAGAGGATTTCATTTAGCAGAAAGCTATGAATTAATTGAGAAAGAATTCGGAATGAATGTTATGAGTGATTTGAAAGAAAATCCGTACTTATTAATTAGCGGGAAGGCAATTTACAAAGAAGATCCAGAACAAATTCGACGCAAAAAATTGTTCGGTATTTTTTAAATAAGTAATGGGTGATGTCTCCTAACCTTTATCAATGGGGGCACTCGGTCGTGCTGTGGGTAGAAATTTTATTTCGTGCCTACCTTAGACGCTTGTCGTCGGGAGTATGGCGTGAGGTTGGGTTAGATGCCCATAATTTATTTGTAATAGAAACTCTACCTATGGGGTTATAACTATGACTCCATAGGTAGGGTTTTTGTTATTGCTACATGAAAATATAATAATTTATTTTTGGGGGTACTAGATTTGAAAAAAGTAAGAAAAGCAATTATTCCAGCTGCTGGACTGGGGACAAGATTTTTACCAGCAACGAAAGCGATGCCGAAAGAAATGTTACCAATCGTAGATAAACCGACTATTCAATACATAATAGAAGAAGCAATAGAATCAGGAATTGAAGATATTATTGTTGTAACAGGAAAAGGAAAACGTGCAATTGAAGATCATTTTGATCATTCCTTCGAACTAGAGCAAAGCCTTTTAGAAAAAGGGAAATATGAAATGCTTGAAAAGGTACAAGCTTCTTCAAAAATTAATATTCATTACATAAGACAAAAAGAGCCGAAAGGTTTAGGTCATGCAGTATGGTGTGCACGTAAGTTTATTGGAAATGAACCATTTGCAGTATTACTTGGTGATGATATTGTCCAAGCAGAAACGCCATGTCTACGTCAATTAATGGATCAATATGAAGGTACACAGTCGTCGGTTATTGGTGTACAAACAGTGCCTGAAAACGAAACACATCGTTACGGTATTATTGATCCGATTGAACAAAATGATCGCAGTTATCAAGTGCGTCAATTTGTGGAGAAGCCAGCTCAAGGAACAGCACCATCAAATTTAGCGATTATGGGACGTTACGTATTAACACCAGAAATCTTTATGTTCCTAGAGAATCAACAGACAGGTGCAGGCGGTGAAATTCAATTAACAGATGCGATTCAACGATTAAATGAAATTCAACGTGTGTTTGCTTATAATTTTGAGGGAACTCGTTATGATGTTGGAGAGAAATTTGGATTTATTAAGACAACGATTGAAATGGCACTTCAGCATGAAGAACTGAAAGAAGAATTGATGAAATATATGAATGAACTTGTACAAAAAGAAAAGGTACAAGCATAGGGGAGCAAGTCCTTTTACTATCAATAAGATGTCAATTATATAAAGAAGGGAACATGTATATTGAGTTATCGAAAACGGCTCTCATTATTAATTTTATTAGATTCATTTATAGTATTAACTGCCGTGTATTTAAGTTATTGGTTTATACATCCAAATGTATTAAGCAAAATTCCTACAACAGTAGTTATTAGTTCTATTACATTATTGTGTAGTCATCATATTTTTGCTGCTATTTATAAGCTTTATAACAAGGCGTGGGAATATGCAAGTATTGGGGAGCTAAAGCAAATATTTAAGGCGATTACGCTATCAATTTTAGTAACAGCAATTGTTCAACAAATTATAAATCATGATATTTATGTTCGGATTTTAGCAATCGCATGGATGCTACATTTATTATTAATCGGCGGTTCTCGCTTCGTATGGCGTATGTTCCGTGATACATATATTACAAAAGCTACTAATAAAAAACGAACATTAATTATCGGTGCTGGTTCAGCAGGAACGATGGTAGTGCGTCAATTACAACATAATAAAGAAGCAGATTTGTATCCGATTGCGTTTGTTGATGATGATAGAAATAAGCAAAAATTGGAGATTTATAATGTGCCGGTTGTTGGTACAACAAATCATATTCAAGAAATTGTAGAAGATAATAATATAGAACATATTATTATCGCAATCCCTTCATTAAATAGAGGGCAAATAAACGAGATTTTTGAGAAGTGTAGAAAAACGAAGGCGAAAACACAAATTGTACCGATGCTTGAAGATCTTTTAGATGGAAAACTCTCTGTTAATGAATTCCGTGATGTACAAGTGGAAGATTTATTAGGAAGAGAGCCAATAAAGCTAGATGATGCAGGAATTGGAGAGAAGATTACAGGTAAAACAATTTTAGTAACAGGTGCTGGTGGATCAATTGGATCAGAAATTTGTCGTCAGGTGATGAAATACAAACCAGCTAAAATTGTTCTTTTAGGGCATGGTGAAAACAGCATTTATAATATCGAAATGGAAATGAGAGTTACCTATAAAGATACAGTTGAAATTACAACAGAAATTGCTGATGTACAAGATCGACATAAGATTTTTGAAATAATGAAAAAGCATCAGCCATATATCGTATATCATGCTGCGGCACATAAGCATGTTCCTTTAATGGAACGTAACCCTGAAGAAGCTGTGAAAAATAATATCTTCGGAACAAAAAATGTTGCTGAAGCGGCAGATACATTTAAAGTGAATACATTTGTTATGGTTTCTACAGATAAAGCTGTAAATCCGACAAATGTAATGGGAGCTACAAAACGATTTGCAGAAATGATTGTGCAGCATATGGCATCTGTTAGTAATAGTACACGTTTTGTTGCAGTTAGATTTGGTAATGTTCTTGGAAGTAGGGGAAGTGTAATTCCTCTGTTTAAGAAACAAATTCAAAAAGGTGGACCTGTAACAGTTACTCATCCTGATATGATTCGTTATTTTATGACAATACCTGAGGCTTCTAGGTTAGTTATTCAGGCCGGTACTTTAGCAAGAGGTGGGGAATTATTTGTACTAGATATGGGGGATCCAGTTAAGATTTTAGATTTAGCTAAAAATTTAATTACCCTTTCAGGTTACTCTATTGAAGAAATTGGAATTGAATTTACTGGGTTAAGACCAGGGGAAAAAATGTATGAAGAGCTCCTAAACGAAGGAGAAATTCATCCTGAACAAATATTCCCTAAAATTCATATAGGGAAAGCTGTTTTAATAGATCAAGATATTTTAATGAAGTTTATGAATGATTTTGAAGGGATGAATAAAGGAGAAATAAGAGAACGATTATTAGATATTGCAAACAATAAAAATCAGATGCCCATTTGAACGTAAGAGCAAATAAATACGTATGCTACCAATTAATTAGTCTAAGTGTTTATTTTATATTTAAAGATAAAATTAAATATAGGGAGGAAAAATTAAATGACTAATAGAGAAAAAAGAAATATACCATTTTCTCCACCAGATATTACAGAAGGGGAGATTGAAGAAGTTGTAAAAGCGATGAAATCTGGTTGGATTACAACGGGACCTAGAACGAAGGAATTAGAAAAAAGAATAGCTGAATACATAGGGGTAAATAAGGCGGTATGTTTGAATTCAGCAACGGCAGCCATGGAATTAACACTTCGCATTTTAGGTGTTGGTCCTGGAGATGAGGTTATTACTTCCGCGTATACTTATACAGCATCTGCTTCTATTATAGATCATGTGGGCGCAAAAATTGTATTAGTTGATACAGCTCCTGATTCTTTCGAGCTGGATTATGAAAAACTTGCTGAGGCAATTACAGAGAAAACAAAGGTTATTATTCCTGTTGATATTGCTGGGAAAATGTGTGATTACGATGCTATATATGAAGTAGTGGAGAGTAAAAAAGAATTATTTAAACCTAATAATGATATTCAAAGGTTATTTAATAGAATAATTGTAATGACAGATGCAGCCCATGCATTTGGAGCAGAGAGAAACGGTATGAAATGTGGACAAGTTGCAGATTTTACTTGTTACTCTTTCCATGCAGTAAAGAATTTGACAACAGCTGAAGGCGGCGGAGTAGTTTGGCGTAATGATTCAGGATTGGATGATGAGTGGGTTTATAAGCAATTTATGTTATACAGCCTTCATGGTCAATCTAAAGATGCTTTGGCTAAAACTCAAAAGGGTGCATGGGAATATGATATTGTCTATCCTGCTTATAAATGTAATATGACAGATATTATGGCAGCCATTGGGTTAGTTCAATTAAATAGATATGAGAAACTTATGCAAAGACGTCGTGAAATTATTGAAATGTACGATAGATTATTACTACCACTTGGAATTCAAAGTTTACAACATTATGGAGAGGAATCTACTTCATCGGGACATCTTTACTTGGCACGAATACCTTGGATTGGTGAGGCTGAGAGAAATGAAATTATTGTGAAGATGGCTAATATGGGGATTGCTACTAATGTTCATTATAAGCCTTTACCAATGTTGACGGCTTATAAAAAACTTGGATTTGATATTGAAAATTATCCTAATGCCTTCAAAGTTTATAAAAATGAGATTACGCTCCCTTTACATACGTTACTAAGTGATACAGATGTAGAGTATATATGTAATTCTTTAAAAGAAATTTTGGACGGTATTTTAATATAATTCCGGTGAACTGAGTAGAGAAAGGATGAATAGCAAATTGATATTAAAGAAATGGGAAGATTTACCGGATGATATAAAAAGGGATGCTGTTAGAAAGTACTATAATATATTATATAAAAAAAGGTTTAGTCTGCTTTTTAAACGAATATTTGATATTATAGTTGCTATTTTTGCTATAGTAATACTTTTGCCTTTGTTAATTATTATAGGGATTGCTATTAAATTGGATTCTAGGGGACCTATTCTGTTTAGACAAGTTAGAGTTACACAGTATGGGAGAAAATTTAAGATACTCAAATTTCGAACAATGGTTCAAAATGCTGAGAAAATCGGTGCACAAGTAACTACTAAAAATGATAATAGGATAACGAGGATTGGTTTTATACTAAGAAAGTATAGATTCGATGAATTTCCACAATTATTTAATATCCTAGCGGGGGATATGAGTTTTGTCGGAACAAGGCCAGAAGTAGTCAAATATGTAGAAAGATACGATAGTGAAATGATGGCTACACTTTTATTGCCAGCTGGTATAACTTCAGAAGCTAGTATTCAATTTAAGGATGAAGAAAAGCTTTTGGTTAAAGCAACCGATGCTGATTTTACGTATATTAACAAAGTTCTACCAGAGAAAATGAAATATAATTTAAACAGTATTAAAAAATTTAGTTTTACTGGAGAAATAAAAACTATGATTAAAACTTTAAAAGCTGTTTTTAAGAAAGATTAGAAATATTGATGGTGTTATGGTGGTATTAATAAAAGGAACTCATAAAATAAAAAGATAACTATTTAATTTTAGTTATCTTTTTATTTTACGTAATAAATATTTTAGGAGCGGGATCATGAATTATAGTGTATTAATGACTGTTTATAAAAATGATAATCCAAGTTATTTGAAAAAGAGTATGTTAAGTATATTAAATCAAAGTATTTTAACTAACGACTTTATTGTCGTGAAAGATGGACCAATTACTGAGGAATTACAAAATGTTATAGATTTAATGGACGAAGAGTTCCCATCAGTAATTAAACAAGTTGATTTGAAGGTAAATGTTGGTTTAGGATTAGCGCTAAATGAGGGGCTTAAAGTGTGTAAAAATGATATTGTAGCTAGAATGGATGCCGATGATATATCCCTTAGTACACGCTGTGAATTGCAATTGAAGGAATTTAAAAAGGATATAGATCTAGATATCGTTGGATGTGATGTAGATGAATTTGTGGGAAATGAAGATAATATAATTTGTACAAGATCAGTTCCTGGAACTAATGAAGATATATATCGCTATGCTAAACAAAGGGACCCATTTAATCATCCAACTGTGATGTATAAAAAAAAGAAAATATTAGATTTGGGTGGATATAAGGATTTAAGGAAGAATCAAGATACAGATTTATGGCTAAGAATGTTAATGAATGGATGTAAGGGTAAAAATATTAATCACTCTTTATTACTATTTAGGTTTGAAGATGAAACTTATAAAAGAAGAAAGAATTGGCTTAATACTAAGTCATTAATTAATATTCGTTATCATGCTTTCAGAGAAGGGTTTTCGAGTTTTGGTGATTTTTCAAAAATTTGTATTATGCAGATTTTAATCTATATTATGCCAATTACATTTCAAAGATGGATTTATCAAAACTTTTTGAGAACTTCCAAAAAATAAAATGCTTAGATGCTATTGTCTATAAGAGGATTGGTGGTTAAAGAATTAGGATGATAGAACTATTAAGTAAAGTTATAAAAAAGATATATATATTTATATACAAGTTAATCAATTATAAATTGTATAAGCAAGGAGCAATTTTATATGGAATTCCTAAATTGATTAAGAGAGAAAAGATAAAAATAGAAAAAAAAGTGAGAATAAATGAGAATATTTTTATGCATGGGGCTGGAGGAATTATATTAAAAGAGAATGTTACTTTATCCTATGGTGTTACAATACTTTCAACAGGCTATGATACTAATAATTGGGCTGAAAACAAGATTAGAAAAGTCCATAAAGACCAAAAAGTAATCATTGGAGAGAATGTTTGGTTATGTGCAAATGTAACTGTCCTTCCGGGGGTAAATATTGCAGATGATATAATTGTTGCAGCTGGTTCAGTTGTTACAGATAGTTTGTTAGAGTCTGGGTATATGTATGGTGGAATTCCAGCTAAAAAAATTAAAAAGATTATATAAAGGGTGAGAAAGCATGAAAGTACTTCATATAACAGCGACCCATCTAAATAAGTACGGTGGAATTCCAGTTGTTTTAGAAAAGTTAGTAAAACATCAAAATGAAATTATAGGTACCAAATCCCTAGTTCTTTCGGTGAAAAATGAAGTGGCACAATTGAAATCAAACTTCTTTCATTTTAGAAGTGATTATAATGAAATAGAAGAATTTATAAAAGATTACAATCCAGATGTTACCGTTTTTCACGGTTTGTATTTTATAGAGTATGTTAAAGTTATGAAAATTCTCAGCTCACATAAGTATAGATATTTTATACAGCCACATAGCTCGTTTATGAAAACAGCTCAAGAGAAAGGGAAAATCAAAAAATATATTGCTAATAATACCTTATTTAAAGGGCTAATAAAAAATGCACATGGTTATATATTTTTAAATCAAGCAGAAATGGACAAATCGATATATAGAACTGAGAATGATCTTATTATTCCTAATGGTATAGATGCTAATTATAGGGAATTAGAAAAAAGTCAGGAAGAAAAGTTGAAAATATTCTTTATTGGTAGAATGGACATTAATCATAAAGGTCTAGACTTACTATTTCAGGAATTAAAAAAACTTGATGGTGTAAAAAGGGACTTTTCAATTTATTTTTATGGTGTAGGATCTCAAAAAGAAATTGAAGCCGTCAATAACTATATTCGACAATTTGAAACTTTAGAACTTGAATATAAGGGACCTGTGTATGGTAAAGAGAAAGAGGGTGTGTTTGAAGAATCTAATATAATGATATTAACCTCTAGATATGAAGGTTTCCCCATTACGGTATTAGAAGCTCTTTCTTATGGTAATCCTTGTATAGTAACAAATGGAACAAATGTTAAAAAAATGATTGAAGAAAATAACATAGGCTGGGGAACAGAATATGATGAAATATCTGAAACTATTTTAAAGGCTATTGAAGATTATAAAAATAATCCCGCTTCATATGTGAAAAATACTAGAGATTTTGTAAAGGAAAACTATAGCTGGTCAGAAATATCTAAACTGTCTATTGAATTATTGTCTAATAGTTAGATAAAAATATTTAATAATCCTCAGTGACAATAATACATGAATATTCTAGAGATATAATAAAATGTTAATTTATTATTATAAAAGAAAGTCATATATTTAATATAGGAGAAAAATAGTTATGAAAGTTCTTATACTAGGTTTTTTAAGGTCTAATGACGGTGTAAAATCGTTTGGTGGTGCAGAAAAGTCAATGATTATGCTAGCAAATTCCTTTTCTGAATTTGGACATGATGTGCATTTAGTATCACTTTTAGGTAATCATGTAGCTTATCCAATTGATAAAGGGGTTAAATATCATTATTTCCCTGATTTTAAAGGAAATAAAATTTTGACACATATTAAAGTTATGAAAAATACATTAAGTGTTATCAAAAAATATAGTCCAGATGTAATAATTTCTTTCTGGTTACATCCAGTTTTTTATGGTTACAAGTTTGCTAATAGTAAAGGGATAAAATTTATCTATTCAGAAAGAAATGATCCAAATCTTGAATATGGCTCTACTTTAAAAAAAATAAGAGATTTTGTTTTTCCAAAATTAGATGGATTCGTATTTCAATCGGGAGGAGCAAAAGCGTACTTCTCAGAAGATATACAGAAAAAATCCAAGGTAATTCACAATCCTTTATATATTAGTTATGATGCATATCCATTTAAAGAAGAGCGTGATAATAGAATTGTTAGCATTGGGAGGCTTAGTAGTCAAAAAAATCATGCCTTATTAATCAACGCTTTCTCCAAAATAGCAATGGAATTTCCTAATTATAATTTAGAAATATATGGAGAAGGTTCTTTAGAATCAAATTTGAGATTATTAATAAAAGAAAAAAATTTGGAAAATAGAATTAAGCTTATGGGAACTACAGAAAAAATAATGGATGAAATATATGGAGCAGCATTATTTGTACTGCCTTCTATTTATGAGGGGATGCCCAATGCATTAATGGAGGCAATGGCTTTAGGGATACCATGTATATCAGCAGACTGTACCCCAGGAGGGCCTAGAGAATTAATTAAACATGGGGAAAACGGGCTCCTTTTTAAAGTGGAAGATGTCGAAGATTTAGTAAATCAAATGAGACTAGTTTTAAACAATCAAGTGAGTGCAACAAGTATTGCTAAAAATGCAAAAAATATTTGTCTCACTAATTCCGCAGATAAAGTTTTTAAATCCTGGGATGATTATATGCAGATGGTAGCGAAACAATGAGAAATTCTGCGGTAAAAATTATTTTAGGAGGTTTTATTTGAAAACCTTGTTAATTAAAGTGAAAAGTTTTGTAATTCTACTATAGAAGAATGTGTCAGTAGAAATTAATTTTAATATGATAAGTAAATGAAAAATTATTGTATTTTGACATGGATTTGAAGGATTGAGTACAAATGAAACGGATTAATAAAATGTCAGGTAGGTTAAAATGATAAATAAATTAATTTACAGTAATGGAAAACAGAGAATATATGGTTTGGAATTTATTTTAATTATTATCTTTTTGATTACCGTATTTGCCGATATGTCAGAAGAAGGTATTTATTATAGTAAATTCTTAATTATAATGATGATATCGTTGGTTTATTTTGTTAAGAATAAAAGTATAAGTTTTGAGAAAAATATATATATTTTTTATTTATTTTTAATCCTGGCAGGAGCTTCAGGTTTATATGGTTTTAGGAATGATGTGACTATAGGGAATTTACTGACATTAACATGTTGTTTAATGTTAGTAATTGTTTTGCCACTTATTTTAAGTACTAAAGAAAGATTATACATATTTATGAGTTGGTTTATTATTTTTGGTTTGATTCTAAGTGTATATGTTATTTCTTTAACTGATTACAATAGGTTGTTAGAGGGGAGATACTATGCTTCTGAAGTATTAGAAGAGAGTATTGGAAATCGGAATGCAGTAGCATTATTAATAGGATTGGCATTTAATTTTGGGGTTTATAAGGTTTTTTATCAGCGTAATTATAAACATTTAATATTTGCGTTAGTGATGTTAACAGCAGTTCTATTAACAGGATCAAGAAAGGGTTTGTTAATATGCTTCATTCCTATGTTTATTAATATATTTTTAATGGGGATGAAATCTAATTTAAAGAAAAATATACAGTATTTTTTTGTGTCACTAATTTTAGCCACCCTATTATCAGTATTGTTTTATAATATTTTATTTAAAATTGATATTTTATATGAAAATATTGGATGGAGATTTGAAAGTATGTATCAAGAAATCTTTTTACATGAGTCAAGTAATGAAGGTTCCTATCATACTAGAAAAAATATGATTCAATATGGAATGGATTATTTTAAAGAAAGACCACTATTAGGGCATGGTATAGAAAATTTTAGATATTTATATGCTCAAGAAGTAGGAAAGGAAACATACTCTCATAATAATTATATAGAGTTATTAGTTAATAATGGAATCGTAGGTTTATTATTATATTATTCATTTTATATAAGTGTTATTTTAAAAGCTAACGATAGAAGAAGAAAGTCGAAAAGTTTAGAGGAAAAAAGATATTATTTATTTTGTATTTCGTTATTAATATGTATGTTTATAATTGATTGGGGATTAGTTAGTTATAAATGGTATCCAAATTACATATTGTTGGCTCTAGCTTTAAAGCCAAATTGGAAAAATGAAGCGGATGTCTCACTATTAAAATAAAAGATTAAACGGAGGGATAATCTTAGTAATATAAGGAGTTGAAAAAATGGTTAATTATAAAAGCATATATAAGACGATAAAAAATCCATATAAATTAGCCTCTTATTTAGGGGAAAGAGGAATGTTAAAAAGTATCCCAGATGAGATTTATTTAAAATGGATTTATCGAGCAAGAATGGATAAAAATTTGGATATGGAGAATCCAATTACTTTCAATGAAAAACTTCAATGGCTAAAATTATATGATCGAAACCCTTTATATACTCAATTAGTAGATAAGTATGAGGTGAGAAAATATATTTCTAATATTATCGGAGAAAGATACTTAATTCCATTACTAGGAGTATATGAGAAATTTAGTGATATAGATTTTGATAAATTACCTAGGCAATTTGTTCTAAAGTGTACTCATGATTCTGGTGGGCTGGTAGTATGCAAAGATAAAAATGCATTGGATATGGAAAGCACAGAAAGGAAGATTAATAGAAGTTTAAAAAGAAATTATTATTATCTGCAAAGGGAATGGCCATATAAAAACGTAAAACCTAGAATTATATGTGAAAAATATATGTTAGATGAATCTAATGAAGAATTAAAGGATTATAAATTTTTATGTTTTAATGGGAAGGTGCAATGTTCTTTTGTTTGCTTAAATAGAGGTACAAAAGAAGGGCTAAACGTTGATTTTTATGATTTAAACTGGAATCCAATGCCTTTTACCAGACAATATCCAAATAGCGGTCAGAAAATCAATAAACCTAAAAACTATGATCAAATGATTGAATTCGCAGAGCTATTATCAAAAGATTTTCCGTTTGTTAGAGTAGATTTTTATGAGGTTAATGGTAATCTATATTTTGGGGAATTGACATTTTACCCAGGGTCTGGATTAGAGAAGTTTTCACCGGAGAAATATGATGAAATTTTTGGGGATTGGATGCAACTACCTAAAGAGAAGTTAATAAGATAAAAGTAATAATAAAAGAAAGGGAGCACGGAAATGAGCATAATAATTGGTGGAGATTTAGTACCAACTCAGTCCAATCAAAAATTATTTTCTGAAGGTAATATTTCCAATTTATTTGGTGAGGAAATAATCTCGATTTTGAATGAGGCGGATTATCGGATTTTTAATTTAGAAGTCCCTCTAGCAGATAAAGAAACTCCAATTGAAAAATGTGGCCCTAATTTGATTGCACCAACTTCTACAGTAAAAGGACTAAAGGCGCTTAATCCGACTGTATTAACTTTGGCTAATAATCATATTCTAGATCAGGGAGAACAAGGGCTAAAATCTACTGAGAAAACTTTAATTGAAAATGACATTAATTTTATAGGAGCCGGAGAAAATCTTTCTAAGGCACATGAAGCCTATATTATTGAACAAGATGGGATGAAGATAGGAATTTATGCATGTGCAGAGAATGAATTTACTATCGCAACTGATACAACAGCTGGGGCTAATCCATTCGATCCTTTTGAAAGTTTAGATCATATACAAAATCTTAAGAGAAGTTGTGATTATGTTATTGTTCTATATCATGGTGGTAAAGAGCATTATCGTTATCCTTCTCCTTATTTACAAAAAGTTTGTAGGAAAATAGTTGAAAAGGGGGCGGACTTAGTTGTTTGTCAACATAGTCATTGTATAGGCTCCTTTGAAGAACATGCTGGTTCAACAATTATTTATGGACAAGGAAATTTCTTGTTTGATTATGCTGATAATGAATTTTGGCAAACAAGCTTGTTAATTAAAATTAATAAGGGATTTCAGTTAGAGTACATTCCAATAGTTAAATGTGATAATGGAGTAAGAATGGCTAGTAAGGAAATCTCGTTAGAAATATTAAAAGAGTTTCATCAGCGTTCAAAAGATATACTAAATACTGAGTTTGTTGAAGAAACCTATCAAAAGTTTGCGCAAAAAAATAGGATGACATATCTAAGAAGCTTCTCTGGATTAGGTAAGTGGACGTTACGGATAGACCGGATATTATTAAATAGCTTTCTAATAAACAGGTTATATACCAAAAAGCGTTTATTGGCCCTCCAGAATTTTATTGAATGTGAAGCACATAGAGAATTAGTACTTGCAGGTTTAAAATTGAATGAGCAGAAATTGAATGGGAAATAAGAGGTAGTAAATTTGGATAATTTTATTTTAAAGAAAAAGATAATAAATGCCACCAAGTGGTCTTCTATTACTGAATTAGCAGCAAAAATTATTAGTCCAATTACTTATATGATTTTAGCTAGGATTCTTGCTCCGGAAGCTTTTGGAGTAGTAGCTACGATAGCAATGATAATCAGCTTTGCTGAAATGTTTACTGATGCTGGTTTCCAAAAATACTTAGTACAACGTGAATTTAAAGATGATATAGAAAAATATAAAAGTGCCAATGTTGCCTTCTGGACAAATCTTGGAATATCTATTTTATTTTTAATAGGAATAATCGTGTTTAGTGATGTTATTGCAGATTTAGTTGGGAATCCGGGAATGGGACATGTAATAATAATAGCTTCTATGCAGCTTCCCTTATCTGCATTTTCAAGTATACAAATGGCATTATATAGAAGGGATTTTGAATTTAAAATTCTATTTTTAGTAAGAATGACTACGATTTTTATTCCAATCATTGTAACAATCCCTCTCGCTTTATTTGGGTTTGATTATTGGTCGTTAATTATTGGAACGATTTGTGGAAGTTTAGCGAATGTAGTTATTTTGAATATTAAATCTAAGTGGAAACCTAAATGGTTTTATAACTTAAAAATCTTAAAACAAATGTTATCATTTAGTGTTTGGTCATTAGTAGAAGCTATTGCTATTTGGTTAACAACCTGGATTGATGCGTTTATTATAGGAACGGTATTAAATGATTATTATTTAGGCCTATATAAAACATCAACTACAATGGTTAATTCTTTATTGGCATTAATTACTGCGGCCACCACACCGATATTGTTTTCTGCATTATCTCGTTTGCAAAATGATAACTCGCAATTTAATAAAACATTTTTTAATATTCAAAGATGTGTAGCAGTTTTAGTATTTCCGTTGGGAATAGGTATATATCTATATGATGATGTTGTAGTTCAGATATTATTTGGTGGTAAATGGAATGAGGCTACTAAAATAGTTGGGATTTGGGCATTAACTAGTGTAATAACTATCATTTTTGGTCATTATTGTAGTGAAGTATATCGTGCTAAAGGTCGTCCTAAATTATCACTAATTGTGCAATTGTTACATCTAATTGTCTTAATTCCTGTTTGTATAATTAGTGTCAAATATAGTTTTTGGAGTTTTATTTATGCAAGATCGTGGATTCGGATGGAATTAATTTTAGTCCATTTATGTATGATGAAATTTATAGTCGGATTTCCTGTTGGAAAAATGTTGAGCAATGTTTTTCCTTCTTTAATGGCAGCAAGCTTAATGGGGGCTTTAGGCTATTTTTTGAGACAATTAAATGAAGGATTAATTTGGAATTTTGTTTCGATTTTATTATGTATTATTTTTTATTTTGTGTTCTTATCTTTATTCCCTAATATTAGAAGAGATGCCGTAGGCATATTGAGAGGATTAAAATCGCGTATTCGCTAAAATGAGAGATTTATATTTAGAAATAACTGTCAGATAGTAGTGCTATAATCTTAGAGTTATTACCCTAAAACAGGGGTATTGTTATTTCATATGAGTATCCAGAATTCTTAATGATATATTATTACAGGCGAGAGAACTAATGGTTTAATAATAAATATAAAAAGGAAGTTTTTTTATGACTAATGATTCAAAGAGTAATATTGTAAATAATCGGAAATTGAAAATTTCAGTTGCAGGAACTGGCTATGTAGGATTAGTAGCTGGTGTGTGTTTTGCAGAAGTTGGACACCAAGTTACTTGTGTTGATATTGATGAAAAGAAAGTAAATCTAATGAAATCTGGTGTTTCACCAATTTATGAGGCGGATTTGGAGGAATTAATGCAAAAAAATTACGCCGCTGGAAGAATTGATTATACAACAGATTACAAATCGGCATATAGAGACGCAGATGCAATTTTTATTGGTGTAGGAACTCCAGAACAAGCAGACGGTTCTGCAAATCTTTCATACATTGCAACTGTGGCGAAACAAATTGCTGAAAGTGTAGAAAAAGATTGCCTTGTTGTTGTGAAATCAACTGTTCCAATTGGAACAAATGATAAAGTTGAGCAGTTTATTCAAGACTTTTTAGTTCATGATGTGAAAGTAGAAGTAGCATCGAATCCAGAGTTTTTAGCGCAAGGTTCTGCTGTTCACGATACGTTATATGCAGAAAGGATTGTTATTGGTACAGAAAGTAAGTGGGCTGAGGAAGTATTAATGAACCTTTATAAACCATTCCATTTGCCAATTGTTTCTGTTAATAGAAGATCAGCTGAAATGATTAAGTATGCTTCTAATGATTTCTTAGCTCTTAAAATTTCTTATATGAATGATATTGCAAATCTTTGTGAATTAGTTGGAGCAGATATTCAAGATGTTGCAAAAGGTATGAGCTTTGATGAGCGTATTGGTAGTAAGTTTTTAAACGCAGGTATCGGTTTTGGTGGATCATGTTTCCCTAAAGATACAAAAGCGTTAGAATATTTAGCAAGACAAAATGGTTATGAGTTAAGAACAGTAAAAGCTGCAATCGATGTGAATAAAGATCAAAAGACTTTGTTATACAAAAAGGCAAGTCAAAGGTTAATTACCTTCAATGGACTTAAAGTGGCTGTACTAGGATTGACGTTTAAGCCTGGTACAGATGATTTAAGAGAAGCGGCCTCTCTTGAAAATATTCCGCTATTGTTGGAACAAGGAGCAGATATTTACGCGTTTGACCCGGTAGGTGCGAGTAACTTTGCTAAAGTGTATCCAGAGGGGAAAAATAAGAACGGAAATATCACATATGTTACGGATATTGAAAAGGCTTTAGAAGGTGCAAATGTGTGCTTCATTTTCACAGAATGGGGAGAAGTGAAGGCATTAACTCCAGAAATGTATAAAAAATTAATGAGAACACCTTTAATTTATGATGGAAGAAATATTTATGATGTTCAAGTAATGCAAGAAGTGGGTATAGAGTATCATTCTATTGGTAGAAAATCAACAAGTAGAGACCGTATGAAGGAGTTGGATAGCGTTGAATTACAAACCTCTAGATAATAGTAAAATATACTTTGTTACGGGAGTGGCTGGTTTTGTAGGATACTTCTTATCTAAAAAATTATTAGAACAAGGTTGCAAAGTAATAGGTATTGATAATATAAATGATTATTATGATGTGAATCTTAAACATGCTCGTCTAGAGCAACTTAAGCCATATGAGAACTTCACCTTTATGAAAGGTGATATTTCCGATAAGGATATGATTATCAAGCTCTTTGAGGAGTACAAGCCAAATATTGTCGTGAATTTAGCCGCACAAGCAGGTGTAAGATATTCCATTGAAAATCCAGATGTATACATTCAAAGTAATATTATAGGCTTCTATAATATCCTAGAGGCTTGTAGACATTACCCAGTAGATCATCTTGTATATGCATCATCTAGTTCTGTTTACGGTGCTAATAAAAAGGTGCCATTTGAGGAAACAGATTTTGTAGACAACCCAGTATCACTATATGCATCTACTAAGAAATCAAATGAATTAATGGCACATACGTATAGTCACTTGTACAAAATTCCTGCTACTGGACTTCGCTTCTTTACGGTGTATGGCCCTATGGGACGTCCAGATATGGCTTATTTTGGATTTGCCGATAAGTATTTTGCTGGTGAGTCAATTAAGATTTTTAATAATGGAGATTTTGAAAACGACTTATATCGTGATTTTACCTATATAGATGATATTGTTGAAGGGATCCAACGCCTTTTAAATAATCCTCCTATAGAAGATGTAAAGCATAAGGTATTTAATATTGGTAATAATAATCCTGAAAAGTTGATGGTATTTATTAAAGCGTTAGAGAAAGCGTTAAGTAACTCCTTAGGAAGAGTGGTAGAGTTTAAAAAGGAGTTTGAACCTATTAAACCTGGGGATGTACCAGCTACTTATGCATCAACGGATTTATTGCAGAAAGCTGTTGAATTTAAACCTGAAACATCCATTGAAAAAGGTTTACAAGAATTTGCTAATTGGTATGTAGATTATTATAAAATTAAATAATTAAAAGCCTAGTGTGTAAAAGATGATATATTAGTTAGAGAATATTAATCATAGTATATTAGACTAAGTTAGTATTTGTATTATCTGAAAAATAGTTCGGAATAATGGAAAGAAGAGGTCTATAGCAATGAAAAAGAAAATCCTATTTTGGATATTAGGAATCATAGGAGTACTAATTATAGGTGGAGGGGTTTACGCTTATAATATATATTCTTCAGTTTCAAAAACATTAGATGAAGTTCATAAACCATTAAAACGCGATCAAGGTAATAAACAAGAAGAAAAAATCAATAAATCTGAACCTGTTTCAATTTTACTATTAGGTGCAGATGAGCGCGGTAAAGATAAAGGTCGTTCAGATTCATTAATGCTCATCACGTTAAATCCAAAAAATAATTCAATGAAAACAGTAAGTATCCCTCGTGATACATACACAGAGATCGTTGGAAAAGGAAAAAGTGATAAAATTAACCATGCCTATGCATTTGGTGGGGTAGACATGTCTGTAGCGACAGTGGAAAAATTCTTGAATGTTCCTATTAACTATTATATTGAAGTGAACATGGAAGGCTTTAAGGATATTGTAGATGCAGTCGGTGGCGTAGATGTTAATAATGATTTAGAATTTACACAAGATAATCATCATTTTGCTAAAGGAAATATTCATTTAACAGGTGATGAGGCACTATCATTTACACGTATGCGCTATGAAGACCCGCGAGGTGACTTCGGTCGTCAAATGCGTCAACGTCAAGTAATGCAGGCCGTTATTAAGAAAGGTGCAAGCTTCTCTTCTTTATCAAGCTATGGAGATGTACTTACAGCGATTCAAAAAAATGTGAAGACAAACTTAACGCAAGATCAAATGTTTGATATGCAAAAGAACTATAAAGATTGTCTGCAGAATAGTGAAGATATCCAAATCCCGGGTGACGGACACAAAGCTGCTGATGGTATTTGGTATTACTACGTTCCAGATGCAGCAAAACAAGATTTAACGAATAAGTTAAGAGCGCATCTTGAAGTGACCAAGTAGTATGTAATAACCCAACTCCTTTGGAAGGAGTTGGGTTTATTTTTGCATGGATTTATATTAGTATTATATATTGTGAGATTAATAGATGAGGTGAATCGATGAATAAGAAAGCAGTACTTGTCCTTGTTATTTTTGTATTGTTTGTTGCTTCGGTTGTGAGTGGTAAACTGTACTGGAATAAGAAGATTGCGAATGCAACTGGACAAACGAGTGAAGTAACGAAAACAAAGGTTGAAGTGAAAGATAGCGGAGCGAAGAAAGAAGAGAAAAAGGAAGAGAAAAAGCAAGATACGAAGTCATCTTTTAATGAAGCATATGCGAAGAATTTGCCAGATGCAGTGAAAGAGAAGTTAAAGAAAGCTGCTGAGGATAAAAAGGCAGTAAATCTTGTTATCGTTGGTGATGAAGCTTCTTCATCTGAAAAAGGTGCTTGGGCAGCTAAGTTAACAGCTAATTTAGAAACTGCTTACGGTAAAGGTTTATGGAATGTGACTGTAAAGGAATATAAGGGTGAAAGCACAGAAGAGTTAATCGCGAATAAGCGTGATAAAGAGATTGCGAAAGAGAATCCAGATGTGATTTTATTTGAGCCGCCATTTATTACTGATAATGGTAAAACTGGTAATGGTAACTCTGTAGTAAATACACAGAAGTTCGTTCAAGCACTTTCTACTAGTGCAAAAGGCGCTACCATTATGATTCAACCATCAAATCCAGTGTATGGTGCGAAAAATTATCCGAAATCGATTGAAGCATTAAAACAATTTGCAACGCAAAATAATTATACATATATTGATCATTGGGGAGCATGGCCGGATGCTTCAACGAAAGCAATTTTACCATACCTACAAGAAGAATTTGGTTTCCCAAGTGCAAAAGGACATGACGTTTGGGCGAAACATGTAACTGATTATTTTGTGGCTAAGTAATAAAGGAGAGATAAAAGGTGTACGAGTTATCGTATACCTTTTCCTTTTATAATTAAGATATTTGAAATAGTAGGAGGAAAACAATGAACTCAATCTTAATCTGCGGGGGAGCTGGCTATATCGGTTCTCACGCTGTGAAAAAATTAGTAGACGAAGGTTTATCGGTAGTAGTAGTAGATAACTTACAAACTGGTCATGAAGATGCAATTACGGAAGGCGCGAAGTTTTATAATGGCGACCTTCGTGATAAATCCTTTTTAAGGGATGTTTTTAAACAAGAAAATATTGAGGCAGTTATGCACTTTGCAGCAGATTCTTTAGTTGGAGTTAGTATGGAAAAGCCGCTTCAATATTATAATAACAATGTGTATGGTGCACTTTGTTTATTAGAGGTAATGGATGAGTTTAAGGTAGATAAGTTTATTTTCTCTTCTACTGCGGCGACGTATGGTGAGGTAGATGTAGATCTTATTACTGAGGAAACGATGACAAATCCAACGAATACGTATGGAGAGACGAAGTTAGCAATCGAGAAGATGCTTCATTGGTATAGCCAAGCTTCTAATTTACGTTATAAGATTTTCAGATACTTTAACGTGGCTGGTGCAACTCCAAATGGTATTATTGGGGAAGATCACCGTCCAGAGACGCATTTAATTCCTCTTGTGCTGCAAGTAGCTTTAGGTCAACGTGAGAAGATTATGATGTTTGGTGATGATTATAATACACCAGATGGTACTTGTATCCGTGATTATATTCATGTTGAAGATTTAGTAGCGGCTCATTTCTTAGGGCTTAAAGACTTGCAGAACGGCGGAGAGAGTGAGTTCTATAACTTAGGAAATGGTAATGGTTTCAGTGTAAAAGAAATCGTTGATGCAGTACGTGAGGTTACAAATCATGAAATTCCTGCTGAAGTAGCACCGCGCCGTGCAGGCGATCCAGCACGTTTAGTTGCCTCTTCTAAGAAAGCGAAAGAGAAGCTAGGATGGGATCCTAAGTATGTAAATGTTAAGACAATCATTGAACATGCTTGGAATTGGCATCAAAAGCAACCGAATGGATATGCTAAATAAATATAATAAGTGAAAGAGAGGGTATCGTCGACAAAATATGTTCGACAATACCCTCTCTTTTTTTATAGGATTTTTGCTATACTAAACTGTACTATAATACATGATGGAAGGAGGAGAATGATGAAAATACTTGTGGTTGATGATGAATCGAGTATTCGTAATTTGATTCGGATGCAGTTGGAGATGGAAGGTTATGAAGTATTGGCAGCGGCTGATGGGAGAGAAGCTTTGGAGCGATGGAATGAAGGGCCGGATGTATTGATTTTGGATGTTATGCTTCCGGATACGGATGGGTATGAGTTGCTTCGTTTGTTCCGTGAGAGGGATAGGGATATTCCCGTGCTTATGTTAACGGCAAAGAGTCAGATGAATGATAAGTTGCTTGGCTTGCAGCTTGGGGCGGATGATTATGTGACGAAGCCGTTTAATTATGCGGAGCTTATTCTTCGGATTAAGAATATGGCGCGGCGTGTAAAGAAGGCGGAGGCTGCTGTAAGTCATGAAGTAATTGAGGCTGGAGAGATAGTGGTTTGTCCTAAGGAAAGAAAGGTACATGTGAGTGGACAAGAGATTCAGTTAACGTACCGAGAGTTTAATTTATGTCAGTTATTTGTTTCAAATCCGCAGCGTGTGTTTATGAGGGATGAGTTACTTGAGAAAGTATGGGGATTTGAGTATATCGGAAATACGAGAGCAGTTGATATTATGGTGCAGAGACTTCGCAAGAAGCTTGGGACGAGCGGAGAATATATTAAGACAATTTATGGCGTTGGCTATAAACTGGATTGTTAAGTGGTGATGGTATGTCTTTAAAACGAAATATGGTGTTTGGGATAGTTGGGCTGTTAATTCCGATTTTTGTTCTTTTATATGCAGTTGTTTATATTACGTTAGAAAAGAATATGTATCATAACGCAGCAGATTCTTTAGAAAAGTTAAGTGTAGAAGCACAAATTTATACGATGAATTATTTAGAGAAGGAAGCAGAAGTGGATACGCTTGGTCCGAATTCACTTTTAATTGCGTCGTATTTAGCGAAGCGTATGGATGTCCGTGTGCAGATGATTGGGAAGAATGGCGATGTTGTTGCAGATACACAAAAAGGGGCATTGCTTCACCGTAACATCGACATTGAGAGTTCTTTGAAGGGGAAGAAGTCTTACGTTTTTGAGGAGGCGGATCCAGCTCCTATTCTTTTATTTTCAAGCCCAGTATATTATGGAAACGATGTCATTGGAAGCATTCGTTTTATAAATGAGTTAACGGGTGAGAAGGAAGTTTTAACAAATGTGAGCTGGACTTTCTTAATGACGTCTCTTTGTTTAGTAGCTACCGGTATTTTCTTTGCGATTCGTTTGGCGAAGTCTCTTCATAAACCAATTGATCAGTTGAGACAAATGGCACAGAGGCTCGCGAATGGTGATTATAAGAGTAAGATTGAGTTAAATGAGTACGTGGAAATCGCTCAGCTTTCAGCATCTTTTAATGCGATGGCCGATGGAATTGAGCTGCATATTAAGCAATTGCAGGAGGAGAAAGAGAAGCAGAAAGATTTCCTAGACCGCATTACGCATGAGCTAAAAACACCGCTAACGGCAATTATCGGTTATGTTGATTTAATTCCGAAGTTACAATCGAAAGAAGATGTACAGGAAAGTCTTCGTTATGTGGCTGTGGAAAGTGAGCGCTTATTATCACTTGTAGAGGAACTGCTTAAGTCCTCGAAATATGGGACGAGTACGTTTGAAGTGTCTCCTACAGTTGTGAACATAAAGGAATTGGCAGAAGAAGCAGTTTCAATTGTAAAACCTCGTCTAAATCAGTTTGAAATTGAAGTGATAAATGAGTTAACGGATGTACATGTTGTCGCGGATTTTGATAAGACGAAGCAAATTTTCTTAAATGTGCTTGATAATGCAATTAAGTATAGTGATGCTTCGCACATTCGTATGAATGTAATTGTAAATGAGCATGAGGCGAAGGTCTTTGTTCATGATGATGGGATCGGTATAGATGAAGTGGTACTTGCAGAGTGGAATGAGTCTCCGAAAGGAAAGGCACTTCCTTCTAGTTACGGGAATGGTTATGGTTTGTATATTTGTCAGGAGATTATGAGTAAGCAGGGTGGAAGCATGCGGATTGAGAGTAGTGAAGAAGTAGGTACTACAATATTCATTACATTTTTGCTTCCGAGAAGGATGGAAGACATAAAAAACTTGAAAGCGGTTAAATGATACATTTATGAAACAATTATGCGGTATTTTCGAAACAACGTTTTTTTATCTTGGAGGTAGGCAGAAATGAAAAGGCTATCATTTCAAATTCTTATGTTTGTCATTTGTATGATTGTTTCTCTTATTTTGTTTTATGTTATGGAGAAGCAAATCTATAATCGAATCAACATTGTAAATGATAAACAAGCCGTTTTACAAAGGGTGAATGAATCTCTTCCAATTGAAGTGAAAGTCAGACATGAAAAGTGGGGAGAAATCGTTGTAACGGATGAAGTTCGTTTGCATACGATTGTTTCATTCTTTGACCGAATTCGAATAGAGCCTGAGGGCGTTAAGAGCCAAGAACAAGTATTTACTGGAGAAGTAACGTACTTGAATGGACATAAGCGTACTTTTGCAGTAGGTGACTTGTTCCAGTATGGGGAAAATGTATACGGAAAGAATGGCATGGATCCGATGATTTCAGCACTTCAAACGTATTTATTAAGCCTGTATTACACGCCAGAGCGTATTAGTGATTTCTTTGCTGCAGCAAAGGATGTCGTAGTACGTCAAGGTGATGTGGTACGTACTATCAATCTTACGCACATACTTGATTCTATTCGGTCCGCAAAGCAAATTACAGATTACGGAGAAATTCAGAAGTTATTACAATCGCAGAATGAACCGATTGCTTATATTACAGCTTATAAAACAGGTAAGCGTGTAAAGAATGATCGTAAAGATATTCTTACGATTTCTGTGTATCCATCGTACTTTGTTGTGCAATATCTCGGTGATAATAACGGAAATGTCATGTATATGAAAGGCTCTCTAGCAGAGTTATTCGTAAAGGAGAATGCGTCATGAGAAAGATAGCCTTTTTCTTCTTTTTGCTAGTAATTGGAGGAGCGATGTCTAGTTGCTCTCGAGATACAACCTCTATTAAATATAGTAAAAATGGTCTCCCTATTTTGGATGATCGTCATATTGTTGCGTATGTGGCGGCTCGTGAGGAAGTTGGTGAAGCGTTACTTTCATCATTTTGTAAACCACGTGGATGTACGTATGAATTTATTCGTCTTTCAACAGAAGAACTTCTTCGTAGAGTGGAAGAAGAAGCTGGAAATCCGAAGGCGGATATTATTATTGGCGGTACAGTAGATGCGCATCAAATGATGAAGCAAAAAAATCTTTCTATTCCTGTGATAAGCCAACATGCAAATCGTATTTCAAAAACTGTTAAAGATAAAGATGGTTATTGGTACGGTTATGAAGTGGAGAAGCTGGCAATTGCGATTAATAAAGAGCGGTGGAACGAGGAAATAGCGCCGCTCGGTCTCTCGTATCCGTTAAGATGGAAAGATTTATTGAATCCAATATATAAAGGAAAGATTGTCATGCCCGATCCAAATGTTTCAGGTACAGCATATACGTTTTTCCAATCACTTATTGATACGTTAGGTGAAGAGGAAGCGAAGGGATATGTGAAGAATCTGGCAGAACAAGTTGGAGAAGTAACAGTGAATGGTTACATCCCAGCAGAACTTGTTGCGAGCGGTGAATATATGATAGGCATCAACTTTATGGGAGATCAGAGAATGCTTCAAAAACAAGGCTTTCCGATTTTAAGTAACGAACCTGAGCAAACAGGGTTATCCGTTAATGCGATTTCGAAACTAAAACGTGCACCGGGTGGTATTATTGCGGATTTATTTATTGATTATTGCTTATCAGAAGAAGCGGGTCATATTTTAGAAAAAGTGTCGTTTGGCGTACCAACGATGTTTGCGAAGAATGAGAAAGAAATAGAAGGACAGCCGGTTAGAAGGACGAACCAAAATATATCAAATAGCGGAATAATCGAGATATGGAATAGACAGCGTCTCTCTCTGAAGTGAGAAAAGGAGACGAAAATATATGTTTAAATGGCTTAAGCCAGCACCTGCAATTGAAAGATTGCCAGCGGATATGATCGACCGTGTATATCGATTACTACGTATTCGTGTGTTAATCGGGATTTCAGTTGGATATGCTGCTTATTATTTAGTTCGTAGTAACTTTACGTTATCAAGTACGTATTTAGTACAAGAATATGGTTTTAGTACAGCTGAAATTGGTCTACTAGGTTCAGTAATGGCAATTGTTTATGGATTTAGTAAGTTCTTTATGGGTAATTTATCAGATAAAGCTTTCGCCCAGCGCTTTATCGCAGTCGGTTTATTCTTATCAGGGCTTGTAAATATTTGTTTCGGCTTTGCATCATCATTTGGGATGATTGTTACATTGCTTGTTGTTAACGGTATTGTACAAGGCATGGGAGCACCACCTTGTAGTATTGTTATGACGAAATGGTTCTCGAAGAAAGAACGCGGTACGAAAACAGGTCTTTGGAATATTTCACATAACGTTGGTGGAATGCTTGTGCCACCACTTGTCGGAATTGGTGTAGGTATTTTCGGTGAAAATCATTGGCAAGGTGGCGTGTTTATTTTCCCTGCGATTATCGCAATGGTAATTGCAGTAATTGTTTGGATCAATGCGAAGGATACACCAGAATCTGAAGGTCTTCCTCCAATTGATGAGTATCGTAATGACTATGAAAATCTTGAAAAAGCAGATAATGCTAATAAGATGTCACCAAAAGAAATTTTAATGAAGTATGTAGTGAAAAATAAATTTGTATGGTTCTTATGTATTGCGAATGCTTTTGTTTATTTAATTCGTTTCGGTGTTATTAACTGGGTTCCACTTTATTTAACGACAGTTAAAGGATTTTCAAAAGCAGAAGCGCATGCGGCATATGCAATCTTTGAAGGTATGGCAATTCCAAGTTCATTAATCGTTGGCTTTTTAAGTGATAAATTATTTAAAGGAAAACGTATGCCATTATGTATTATTAGTATGGTTGGAGTTGTTATTGGTACGTTTATATATTGGCAAGCAACTAGCGTACTTGTTGTAAGTATTGCAGTTTCTATTATCGGTTGTTTAATTTATGTACCACAGTTCTTAATCGGTTTAAGTGCGATGGAATTAGTACCGAAATTTGCAGTAGGTACGACAGTTGGTATGTGTGGTCTATTCGGTTATGTAGGCGGAAGTCTTGTAGCTAACGCAGCAATTGGTGTTATTGTTGATAGTTCTGGCTGGGATGGTTGTTTCATCTTACTATTAACAGGTGCGGTTTTATCAACAATCTTCTTATTTATTGTTCAACGTGGACATGAGAGAAAAGATCCTAAAGTAGCGTAATATTTTGTTTGAAAAGCTATCCAATTATTATTTGGATGGCTTTTTCTATATAATATAATCTTTCCTTAAATCTATCTTAAAAGATATAATGTCATATTTCTAATCATTGGAATTTTTGTTACAATATAAATGGATGTGTAAAACTTTGTAAAAACAATGTAATAATATGTAATCTATTTTCAGAAAGTTTTATACAATTTTTATATTAAACTATTAAGTTATAAAAAGGAGAGAGAATATGTTACCAAATACGGTTCGTACTCCAAACAAGAAGAAGAAATGGATTATTATTGGGGTTATTGCACTAATTGTTATTGTAGCGGCAATTAATATTTTTGTTATGCAAGGTAAAAAGAAGGGTGCATCAACAAATGCTGATGCTGTAAGTTTTGAGAAAGTGACAGAGCGTAAGCTGAATAATACGAAGTTAATTTCTGGTCAGGTGAAGCCTGGTAATATTGAAAGCTTCTATGCAGATCCGGCCAAAGGGAAAGTGAAAGATATTGAGGTAAAAGAAGGGCAAGAGGTAGAAAAAGGTACGAAGTTATTCTCTTATGATAATGAAGAGATTAATCTTCAAATGAAGCAAGCTGAGCTTGATCAGAAGATGGCAGATATGCGTTACGATCAAGGGAAAAAGAAGATTGATTCGTTGAAGAAAGAAATTAAGAAGGCGAAAGATAGCGGAGCTGGGAAAGAAGTAACAGATCCGATGGACGAGCAAGTAAACGAGTTAGAGATAGGGCAAAAAACAATTGACCTTGAGAAAGAAAAAGGAAAGTTGCAGAAAGAAGAGTTAAGTAAGAAGCAGAAAGAGCTTACGATTTATAGTAATTTCGCTGGGGTTGTTCAAAAGTTAGATAAAGATGCGGCACAAAGTTCATCTCAAGCGTTAGGTGGTCAAGGAAAAGCGTTTTTACAAGTAGCTTCTAAAGATCCATTCCAAGTTCAAGGTACGTTAACTGAGCTTCAAAAGTCACAAATCCAAAAAGATCAAACATTCACTGTAACGGCAAAAGCAAATAATAAGAAGAAGTGGACAGGTAAGATTACAGAGGTAAGTGAGTTCCCAACAAGTGCAGAGATGGCGCAAGCTGGCGGCATGGGTGAAGCAACTCAAAATATGTCTCAATATACATATAAAGCAAGTCTTGATAGCCAAGAAGGTTTATCTCCAGGTTACCACGTTTCTCTGCAAGTAAACTTAGAGAATAAAAAGATGATTGCTGTCCCAAGTAAGAGCATTGTAGCAAAAGGCGATGATGCATTTGTTTATGTTGAGGATAAAGGTAAGCTTCGTAAACAAAATGTGAAAAAAGGTTCTACTGATGGGGACTGGACAGAGGTTGTAGAAGGCGTAACAGTGGGGCAAAAGGTGGTTAAAAATCCTTCCGACGATGTGTATGACGGAATGGAAGTGAAAGAGAAATGATTACGTTAAATAATATTGCTAAAACGTATTATCAAGGAAAATTGGCGGTGCCGATTTTGCATGGTATTAGTTTAACGATTCAGAGCGGTGAGTTTGTTTCGATTATGGGACCGTCTGGCTCTGGTAAGTCGACGCTTATGAATATTATCGGTTGTTTAGATCGTCCAACAGAAGGCGAATATATGCTGAATGACGTGAATATCTTAACAGCAGACGAGTCAAAGCTTGCTTTAATTCGTAATGAATATATTGGCTTTGTATTCCAGCATTTTAATTTACTGCCTCGTCTTTCAGCAGTGGAAAATGTTGAGCTTCCGCTCGTATATGGTGGCGTGAAGAAAGCGGAGCGTCACAAGCGTGCTTTGGAGGCGCTAGGTAAAGTTGGATTGGCAGATCGCGTGCATCATTTACCAAATGAGTTATCAGGTGGACAGAAGCAGCGTGTAGCGATTGCAAGAGCGATTGCAAATAATCCAACGTTTATTATGGCCGATGAACCGACTGGTGCACTTGATACGAAGTCTGGTGAGCAAGTTATGAATATTTTCACGAAGCTTAATGCAGAAGGTACGACGATTGTTATGGTTACGCATGAAGAGGAAGTAGCAGCGTATTCTTCCCGCCGCATTGTACTGCGAGACGGGAAAGTTACAGAAGATAGAAGGTGTGCGGTATGAGTTTACTAGATAGTATAAAAATTGCCTTATCTTCTATTTTAGCTCATAAACTGCGTTCTGCTCTTACGATGCTCGGTATTATTATCGGGGTAGGTTCGATTATTACTGTCGTTGCAATTGGGCAAGGCGGGGAAGCGATGTTGAAATCGAAATTCGCAGGTTCTGGTGGTAATAACCTTATGCCAATTCAATTTAAAGCAGATATTAATGATGAATTTGCTATAGGTGGATTTGAAATACCGAAGTTAACGGAAGAGGATATTTTGGAAGTAAAACAAGTGAAAGATGTTTCACACGTTATTACAACAAATTCGACAACAGAGACACTTGATGTAAATGATAAAAAAGCAAGGCTGAATGTTATTGGACTTGATAATGAATATTTTGCGGTTAATAAAGTAAAGGTTGTAAAGGGCCGCTCCTTAAATGAATCAGATATTTCTCACGCGAATAACGTTGTGATGATTAGCACAAAAACAGAGGAAACGTTATTTAAGGACGTAAACCCAGTTGGACAAATTATTGAGATGAAGGGACAGCCAATGCAAATTATTGGTGTGTATACATCAGATAATGAATTTATGGGATTTGAAATGGAAGAAGCGTTAATTCCTCTTACGTTATGGCCTGTTTTATACGGGACAGATGATATTCAAAATATCGCAATTCAAGCTGAAAATGTAGACAATTTAGAAGCAGCAGGGAAACGAGCTGTTGATGTATTAAATAGTCGTAAGCCAAGTGAAATCCCAGGTAAATATGAACTGGTGAATTTAAAAGAACTCCAAGAAAATGTTTCTAAAGTAACTAGCATCATGACGATGATTATCGGTGGTATCGCGGGTATTTCATTAGTCGTTGGTGGTATTGGTGTTATGAATATTATGCTTGTATCTGTAACGGAGCGTACGCGCGAAATTGGGATACGTAAAGCGCTTGGAGCAACGCGTAGTAAAATTTTATTACAGTTTTTAATTGAAGCTGTTATGTTAACACTTCTAGGTGGTTTAATCGGAATTGGTCTTGGGTATGGCGGAGCATATATCGTTTCTACATTCGCAAAATGGCCACCACTCGTCTCGTGGGAAGTTGTCGTTGGAGGCGTACTGTTCTCGATGACACTCGGTATTATTTTCGGATTAATTCCAGCAAACAAAGCTGCGAAATTAGATCCAATTGAAGCATTGCGTTATGAGTAATTAATAGTGTAGTAGAACTACACATTACCGTTCTAGTGGGCGGTTCGTAGCCTCTATATGAGGAAGTGAACCGCCCGTTAGAACGGGTTATATAAATAGAAGGAGGCGTTATAATGGAAGCAAATATTAATACGCAAGATGTAGGTGCGAAGAAGCCATCATTATTAGGAATGATTACTTCTCCAGGTGAGCAATTTGAGAGAATGAAGACGAAAAGTCCAGTATGGGGGGCATTTTTCCTTTTCATTATATTAACAGCTGTAATTGCAGGGATTAGCATGTATCAAGTAATGAATCATCCTGATGTAATGAGTGAGGTGCCTGATGCTGAAACGGCTAAAGTTGTTGGTTACTTCGGAATAGGAGCAGGTATTGTTGGAGGGCTATTTGGTACTGCGATTTGGTTCTTCATTGCGGCAGCTATTTATAAAGTGATTATGATGTTTATGAGTAATGATACTTCATACATGAAATTATTATCTATTTATGTCTACACATATACGATTTCAATTTTAGGTGCAATTGTGAACTTTATTATTAGAATGATTCTTGGTGGAGATATTGAAACTTCTTATACAAGTTTAGCAACTTTATTTGAGCCAGGTACAGTTGCTCATGGTGCTGCTTCATCATTCGAAGTTTTCAATATTTGGACATTAGTTGTAATGGGATTAGGATTACATATTACGGCTGGATTAAGTAAAAAACAAGCAACGATTTTAATTGTTATTTTCTTTATTCTTTCAGTTGGATTTACTAGTTTAAGTGGTCTAGCTCCAAAATTTGGTGCATAATTTATTCTTTTAGAAAAAGGTGACTCTTCAAGAGAGTCACCTTTTTTATTTTTACCCCTATTTCAAATACCACCAACAAAATTTCAAATACTAGCTGGTGTAATTTCAAATTCCGTCGGTAGTATTTGAAATTACTCACGGTGAAATCTTTTCTTTATTTTTATATTGTGAAGGTACCGCGGAATACTAGAAAGGTATACCTTTTAGAAACGGGTACTGTGTGAAGCCAGCCACTTTTAAAGAGGCAGTTGTTTTGTACGAAGGAATGATTATAAATCAGATAAAGAAATTAGGTATTCGTAAAGATTATGAAGAGTATTATCAATGTGGTTTAATCGGTCTTTGGCATGCGTATGAAAGGTTTGATGCAAAGAAGGGGTATTTCCCTGCATATGCACTTGTAACGGTGCGTGGTTATATATTAGAAAGATTGAAGAAAGAATCTACTTTGCAAGAAAGATGTGTATGTGTAGGTGAGTATGAGGGAATCTTTCATTTTGAAGATGTTGAAATAAGAGTGAAGGATTTTATGAGTGTGTTAGACGAGAAGGAGAAGTATATTATTTTTGAACGTTTTTTTGTAGGGAAGACGATGGGAGAAATCGCTTTAGAGACGGAAATGACATATTATCAAGTAAGATGGATGTATCGGCAAGCACTCGAGAAAATGCGCGATAGTGTAAAAGGATAAAAATAGCAAATAGAATGGAAGGTGAGGAAATACTACCTTCCATTCTATTTGTTATTAAGGTGATGAATCTTGCATGTTCATTTGGGATAATACATATCCAGCTTTCCATAATTGCTGACTTAGCTTATGGGAACTAATTTGTATCGTTACGGTAGCTCCGTTTGAAAAATGAATTTTAGCTCGTTTAGCTTTTTTGAAAAACTCTATTGTATGAACATGTTTGAAGAAAAGCCAAATACAATTTGGAGAAGCAGGAGATTCTGTTGGGAAAGCACAAATATATTCTCTATGATTGATCGGAATTGGAACGTTTTGTTTAAATTTAAATTTTGTTTTTACAGCATTACGTCTCCCTTGATAAGTAGAATGAATATTTGTTAGACAAGATTTCTGTATAAGTTGGAGAGCAGTTTGACAGGAGTAAAGATGGTTCCCGCTACTGTCGATAATTTTTGTACGGTAATAAGGGTGTTTACATGGTTCAAGCATCATTGTAGAACTAGAAATAAAAATGTTGTTTTCATTATCCATAATTCTATATCCTCCCTTATAATTTTCATTCCGAATATAATTATATATAAATTAAGTAAATTTACTGTTAATATTCTATTTCATATTGTAAATTTTGGCTATTCGTTTACAATCAATAGGTGATAGTCTTTCTAATTTGCATCGCTTGTACATATATATGAAAATAGAAAAGAGTAGGCGGTGATATAGTATGAAGAAAAAGTATATTATTATGGCTTTAGTTGTCGTTCTCCTAGTATATTTAGCAAACAGTAATCCGAGTAAGGGAGAATATACAGAATGGGCAGCGAAGCAGTTTATGAAGCGTAATGATGTGAGTAAGAAGCTAGATGAAGTTCAAAAAGAGAATGAAGAGGGTCTCCTTGGCGACTTGGCATCGGCCGGTAAAAAGTTAGCCAAAAAGTATGTTGAGCCACAAGTTGGGTTATTAATTGATCATTATACGAAGCGAAATGATTATATATTCTTCTCAACATATACGACTGAGTTTGATATAGGTGAAGAACATTATAAGTACGTATGCGTCGGTTTTTCAAAGATTTTTATCCCGATTGAAATGCCGAAGAAAAAAGACGAATCTGCAAAATGATGCAGATTCGTCTTTTTCATTTTATAGAGTAATGGGAACTTCAGATACATTTTTTTCTACAAGGCGAGCTCCCTTTTTTCTTGTATTTTCATCAATGGATGAAAATACAGATGAGGCAAGGATTGTATCCATTACTTGATTTACGACTTGTGCATCGATTGGTGTGATGGGCGTATCGATAGAAAAAACGACTGTTTTTCCATCTTCCTTCGCGAAAATCAACTCTAGTACTTGCATGTGTTATTCCCTCCTTTGTATTTATCCCGCTATTTACGGGATTTGGGTCTGCCGGTTAAATTGCGGGCTAATAATCAGCGGGGATGAATAAAATCCCCACTGATCCGAGTTTTACTTTATAGTTTAGAAAGATCTGATGTGCTTACAAGTTGTACAGCGTGAAGCGGTGATGCTTGTAAGGAAGCTAGAGCATGAGCTACATTGTGTACTTGATCTAAGCTCGCATTTGTTTTAACACGTTTAAATTGTTTGCTCTTGAAAACTGTTTTGCCGTTCTTATCTAATCCGTTGTTTAAGACAAGACGTAAAGTTAAATCCATTACGATTGTTTCAATTGCCATGTGTATCACCTCCTTTCACTTTATAAATAGGATGCAAATGTCATGTTTTGGCGTGAAATTTTTTCTTTTTTTTGGTACCCTTAAAAGATTAAGAGAGGAGAATTCTGGATAATGAATCGTAAATGGTTATTTTGGATTCCTGTATTACTATGGATGGGGCTGATTTTCTATTCTTCGGCACAACCATATAAAAAGCAGGATATGCGTTCAGATATTGAACAATATGTAAATGTTGAATTTGTGAAAGAGCATTTTTCATGGGTATCTATCGATTATGGTGGAGGAACCCCTGTTAGTATTGCGAATAAAGGTGTAGGCGGATTTATTGAGTTTTTCCTTCGTAAAGGTGCTCATTTTATGGTGTTCTTTATGCTAGGTTCATTGATTTATTACGCTTTTCATCGATCAGGTCATTCGAGGAAAAGATGTTTTATATATGCCCTTCTTTTCGTTGCGGGTTATGCAACATTTGATGAAATTCACCAATGGTATACGGGAGACCGTACACCAATGTGGCAAGATTCATTGCTTGATACGTGCGGCGGGTTAACGGGGATTATAATAAGTAATTGGTTTTGGAATAGAAAAAAGCGCTAATCTCATTTCGAGATTAGCGCTTTTTTTGCGGGTAGTAAAACTCTACGTAATTGGCCTAATTAAAGTTTCACTTTATACACCAAGTAATTCTTTTAGTTCGTCTGTTGATAGTTCAGTCATCCAACTATCGCTTGTGATGACTGCATTGTTTAGAGATTGTTTTCTTTCTAGCATTTCATCAATTTTTTCTTCTAATGTTCCTGTTGTAATGAGTTTGTGAACATGAACAAATCGTTTTTGACCAATGCGATATGCGCGGTCTGTTGCTTGATTTTCCACAGCTGGGTTCCACCAACGATCGTAGTGAATGACATGGTTGGCAGCGGTTAAGTTTAATCCTGTTCCGCCAGCTTTTAAGGATAAGATGAAAATGTCATACGTTCCGTTTTGGAACTCCTCAATCATCTTGTCGCGATCTTTTTTCGGTACACTACCGTTTAAGAAGAGGACACGCTGGCCGAATTTTTCTTCTAGCACACGTTTTAGCATGTTCCCCATGCCGATGTATTGAGTGAAGATGAGGCAACTTTCATTTTGATCTTTTATATTTTCGATGAGCTCCATTAACGTTTTTGTTTTCATAGAGCGTTCAACGACATTTTGTGGCTCTTCTTCTTTTAAATAAAGAGCTGGATGATTACAAATTTGTTTTAGCTTGTTCAGCATAAGTAATATAAAGCCGCGTCTTTCAATTCCACTTAATCCTTCGACATTTTGCAGTGTATCTTGAACAAGTTGTTCATATAAGGAAGCTTGTTCACCAGTAAGAGGACAGTAAGCTTTTTGTTCTTGTTTATCTGGTAAATTTAATGCGACTGTTTGATCTTTCTTCGTTCGGCGCAGTAAAAATGGTGAGATAAACCGTTGAACTTGCTGGATTTTTCCTTCATCACGATCCTTTTCAATTGGTGTGACGAAGCGGCGTTGGAATTGCCCTAAGCTTCCTAGATATCCATGATTAATAAAGTCGAAAATGGACCAAAGTTCAGCGAGGCGATTTTCCATCGGTGTACCAGTTAAAGCGATTTTGTGATTTGCTTGCAAGTTTCGTACTGCTTTCGACTGTTTCGTATGTGGGTTCTTAATATTTTGTGCTTCATCCAAAATAACAGCATCCCAGCATAATGAAGTTAGTTCTTCCTCATCGAGTTGAGCCAATGCATAAGATGTTAATACAACATCTGCCGATTGAAGGAAATCTTCAAAAGAATTGCCCTTATCTCTATTACTTCCGTAATGTAATTGAACACGTAAATTCGGTGCGAAACGCTCAAATTCTTTTTGCCAATTTCCAAGAACAGATGTCGGCGCTACGATTAATGCAGGGCCTGTTTTGAGATTGTTTTCTTTTATATATAGTAAGTAAGAGATTGTTTGAATACTTTTCCCGAGTCCCATATCGTCAGCTAGCAATGCTCCAAATCCAAGCTTTCGTAAATATAATAACCATTCAATGCCGTGTTGTTGATACGGACGAAGTGTTGCGTTTAGTGAAGTAGGGACATCTACTTTTGGAATATCTCCAATATGAAGCAGCTTTTGGAATAGTTCCTCATAATATCCATCTAGTTCGATTTCAATATCAGTAAACGGACTATCATCTTCTACAATTTCTGTTTCAGCCGTATTTGATAAATGTTGCTGCAGGACATCTTTCATCTCTAGTCCGTATTTATCGGCACGGTTCATGAGTTTCCTTACTTCTTCGATAAAGGCTGGATCTAGTCGCATCCATTGACCGTTTATATTAAATAGACGTTTGTTTTGTTCAACGAGCTCGAAAAATTCGCTTTCTGATAAATCAATGCCGTTGGTCGAAATGCGCCAATCAAAATTAACGAGCGTATTCATACCGAAGAACGATTGTGTTTGTGCTGTATTTTGCTTCAGCTGGACACGTAATTTCGGTTTTGTTGCTTTTAAATTTTGCCACCATGATGGTAGTAAAATTGTAATACCGGCTGCAAGTAACTCGTCGCTTGCTTCTGTTAAGAAGTTCCACGCTTCTGTTTCAAAGAGTTCATTTCGGAACGTATCTCCTTCTTTTAACCACGGTATGAGTTTACTAAAACCTTCTTGTGTTTCTGTAATCCGTTCTTCGTAATCGTGCCATCTTTTCGGTAAGGAATCGATGTTTTCATATACATATATGCGATGCGCCCCGCGCTTTGGTGTCACAATTGTCTCAAGCTTCCACATTTCAAATTCTTCTTGTGGTTCTTGTAGTCTTAGTCCGATTGTAAACGGAAGATCATCTTCAATATAACCAATTTTTCGAAGCCAATCTTCTTCATGTAGTGCTGTTTCCAGTTGTCTTTTCGTAAAGTCATAATGTTCATATAGTCTTTTAGCATCTTCCCAGCCGTCATTTGAGCGGTTGTCTTGTAATATGCTTTCATTTACTGCTGCTGAGAAAAGCGATGCTAATGTGTCATCTTCAATTGGTGTATTTTGAACTTTCCAAGATGGTTGTTTAGGCCAATGATTCATATCTGGTACGAAACTACCACTCGTAAAGGCATCCCATAGTTCATTTGCATCTTTCGTAAGTGCTGTAATCGTGCCGTTTATTTGAATATGTGCAAAGGAATTCATCGGTTTGTTTGCAATGTATTCAAAGGCTTGTGCATTTGTTAGCAGCACACCTTGTTTTCCTTCGAAGGTTGCTTCTTTTAGAAACGTACCGTAGAAAGAAGTGGAGTGCCATGTGAATGCATTTCGTTTCCAACTTGTTACGGATAATGGAGTACCGCTGTCATCTTCTCCCCAAAGGAACCAACCTTGACTAACATGCTGGAGCCTAATTGTTACTTCAGTTTGATTGATCATCGATTAATTTTCCTTTCCGTAATTCCTCTTGTAGTGCACGCAGACGTGAATGGAGATTGGCGATGTGAATAATGAAAGCATCCCATTCATCGGTGCGTTTTAATCGTTTATATAATGTCCGTAATTTCTTTAAGTAACGAACTGCACGTTTATATGATTTACGATTTCGTTCTTCAATCGCCTCTACAGCAGCAAGATGGTAAAGAGGAAGTGCCACTTCTGGCGCTTCTTTTTCAATATCTTTCAGTGGCTCTTTCAACAGTTCAATTGCCTCAAATCCATATAAGAGATGAAGCTCTGCCCATGTGCGATACTGTTTTTTCGCGAGTACGTACTGTTCGTAGTTTGTGAAACTATACGGTAATAGTTCTTGTAAAATCATTTCAAAACCAGCTTGTTCATTTGTATGTGTTGCGTATGTTTCATACATGATTACAAATAGCCGAACGATATCTTTTATGAAAAGCGTATTTTCGTGATCTTGGATCGTTTTCTTTACTTGTTTATACGTAAAGGAAAGCCAGTTTTTTGCACGATCCCATTGCATGGCACTTAATAGTTCTTCTAACCAATAGAAGTATAGACTCACAACAGAAGCAGGTTGTTTCTTTAGTAAGTCCATCGCTAGTAAATCTTCATCATTTAAAAAGAGAAGATGAGAAGACGCTAATGCTTTGGATAGTGGATTGATTTTCGTATCGATTCGTTTTTCTTCCTCTTGTATGTTCTCTTTATTGTTTAAAAGTTCACTCCATATGTGACGATAAATGAAAAATCGCTCTTGCGTATAAGTGTCGGTAGAGAAGAATACTTCATGAACGAGACGAGCTGTTTCTTGCAAAATTATTTCAGACTCTGAAGGAATCGCTTCTGATTGTAAGTCCCGAACGATGGATTCCACTTTATCTACAAATAGGCGAATGACATTAACAGGTTGGTGATAAGAATACGTTTTGTTTGCTTCGAATGCCTGAATTTCTTCTAATAATTTTTGAAAGCAGTAAATTGCTGCATGTAACCTGAATAATTCATGTATGGCGATGACGCGCGGAGCTTTCCGCTCAAGCTTCGTATAGAAATCTGTAAAGATACTCATAAGAAAATACATTTGTTTATAAGTAAGGCGAGCTTGTTCTTTTTTAAATGATTCATATTCTTTTTCAAAATATGATTCCCAACTTTTATAATCCGTTTCTTCAAAAGCTGATGATTGCAATACTTGTCTTGCAGTTCTAATAGGAGGAAGGGAAGGTTTCGTATTATTTTTAAATAAAGTTAATACATCTCCTACTTGCCCGAAACTAGACGCTGCAGATAGCAATACAGCGAGCATATGCTCACATTGTGTTGGTGCGAAGCAATCACAATAACTTTCAGCGACATTACGAATCGGAATATGAACGCTATATACGTTGCCTTCCGCATCTACAGTTCCTGACAGTGTATAACCATCAAAGTCAACGTTGTAGACAACACCACTACGATATAGGTGCCGAGCTGTAGCGACATGTTCCTGATCAGCTGTTTGCTGCGGATCTAGTCCTTGAACGAACTCATTCGCAATCATCATAATTTCATCTTTCGTAATTGAGTGTTGCAGCATAATATTCCTCCGTACACATATTTCTTTCCTTTACCATTATAAACAAAAAATGCTCAAAACAGAAAAAATGAAATTTGGATTACATAACTTGAAAATCATGGTAATATATAAAATATTAATTTTATATATTAATATATACGTATAGGAGGAGAAATAATTTGTCAGATTTACAGACGAAGTTAGGTAGTGGAATGAATAAGTTACAAGAAGGAATAGAACAAGGGAAAATGAAATTGCAAGTTGCACAAGAAATTGCTCAATTGAAAAAGGGAATGCAAGTGCAAATGCAGAAAAAAGCAGAGGTTCTATTAGAGGTTGGGCAGCAAGTGTATGTTCAATTAAGAGGAAGTGGAGTAAATGAAGCGAGCTTAAAAGAAATGATTGCTCCAGTTCAAGAATTTGATGTAGCTATTTATCAAGCAAGAAAGCGCATTGTTGAATTGCAAAAACAACAAGGTGAAAAAGCTACATGTGAATGTGGTGGACCTTTATCAATAAATGATAAGTTTTGTGGTTCGTGTGGAAAACCTAACCCGATGTTAGCAGTAGAAAATGATGGTGAAACGGTAAATTGTATTTCATGTAATGAGCATATCGATAAAAACTCTACTTACTGTCCAGTTTGTGGAATTAAGCAAAGTGGGGAGTGAATTAAATGTATTGTCGCACATGTGGAAAACAACATGGTGAAGAAGTAAATTATTGCCCAAATGAAGGTAGTATGGAGATTGCAGGAGCTATAGATGCAGTAACATTAGAAAAAGATACTGCAAAATACTGCAAAGGTTGTGGCAGTGAAAATGCTCAAAAAAATTTATATTGTCAAAAGTGTGGGTATTCTTTATCTGTTGTGAAGAAAAAAGAACAATCTGTAAAATTGCCTACAATGGATGGTGCTCCTAAAGTTGAATTTAAAGCAGATAAAGCCGTTTTACAAAAAGGTTTTATTGGTGGGGCTGTTGCAAGTATTCTCATGTTAATTGCTGGCTGGATTGGTAGTTTATTATTTGCTTCTATGTTAAGTGAGATGTTTAGCAAATTTGCGAAGGAATTAGAAATGTTGCCAAGTTTTTATTCGAGTGCAACTTCTACGATGTTAAGTTACCATTTACTTGGTTTTACAGCTAACGATGATAGTGGATTGATATTTTCTTTATCTTGGCATACTCCATTTACATTATTATTAATCATTCCATTTATTATTTTCGCTGGTACAGGAATTTGGTTAGGGAAACAGCATGTTGCGAAAACGATTAAAGATCAAATCTTTATGGCAGCAACAGTTGGTATTATTTATGGCGTCTTTTTATTCATTATAAGTTTTATAGCATCACAATCTTTTGCAATTCCATTCTCAGAAGCAGGTAAGATTACGGTTGGCTATTCAGCGATTAAGAGTTTATTGAGTGGTTTTGTATGTGGGACATTATTTACCTTATTAGGATTTATTGCTCATACAAGCAAAAACAATATGGCAGTAGCATTTCAAGAGTTAATGCCATATGGAGCGTCTGTTTATTACGGTGTTTCAGCTATGATAAAAGGACTATTAGTAACAGCGGTAGCGGTTTGTATTATGGCGTTAGTAAGTAAGGAAGATGGTATTGAACCATTAAAAGAAATAACAACTTTAAAATCTGAAAGTACATTATTAGCATTAGAGTTAACACCTCAATTATGGAGTATGGCTCATTTTGCGCCGTTAGAAGTATCAAGTCCAGCACTTAGTAAAGAATTTACTAGAATTGGTAAGAAATCAAATACATATGAGAGCACACTATCGTTTTCATTTATATCAGGCGTCTCTGTAAATGGCGTAGAGCTTAGAGAGATATTGATTTCAAAAGGAGCAAATGAGGAAAGCCTTGCAGAATTTGATAAAGTGAATAACGTATTCCATTATGGTTTATTACTGCTTATTATTCCATTGTTCTTTATGTTTAGAGCGGGAAGAAAGTTAGCTAAATTACCGACTGCCAATATATATATTACATTAGCGGTATGTAGTGGTTCTTACACAATTATGATGATTGTAATGAATATGATTTCTAAGTTCCAAATTAATGTTTCAGGAACTGTAACAGGTTTATTTGGAACAAGTGGAACGGTATTATCTATGCAAAATTCATTTATATATTTAACTTTGTTTAGCTTGATTGTGACATATGTAGCGGCATTTGCTGGAATGAAATTAGCTAAAAAATAGGAGGAGAGCACGTTGAAGTTTTGTGGAACATGTAAAAAGAACGTTGCAGACCATTTGAACTTTTGTCCGGAGTGTGGGAGTAAAGTAGAAGTAATCGTTGATAACACTGCTGCTTCATATACAGAATTACAAAGCGAGACAAAATCAGTGAAAAGTAAGAAAAATTTATTTTTGATCATTGGTTTTGCTGTTATTGCTGCATTATTATTTGGGGCATATAAGTTTTCAAAAGAAAAGCAAGTAAATGTAATGATTGAAGCATTCCAAAAGAAAGATATTAATGCAATTGATGAGTTTGTAAAAGCGAATGATTCAAGCTTAAAGATTAAGACAGAGGATATTAAAGCGTACATGCGTTATTTAAAAGAGAATCCTTCTTACAACAAACAATTACTGTCTTATTTACAGAAAGAGACAGTAGATCAAAAGTTAACTAAAGATAAATCTTCATTTAAGGACGGGGAAATAGTAGAAGAGGGAAAAGAGTGGTTCTTATATCCAAAGTATAAGTTTAGCATGAAATCTTATTATATGAGCATTAGTACAACTGCAAAAAATGCAGAAATACATGTGAATGACAAAAAAGAAACAGAGCTTTCTAGTGATAAAACTTCGAAAGAGTTGGGGCCATACTTCCCAGGTACATATGTTGTAAAGGCAACGGCGAAGACAGAACTGACTGAATTAGAAACAGAGAAAGAAGTAGATTTAGCGGATGAACAGAGCGAGAAGGTGAAAGTGGATTTATCGCTTGAAGGTAAGTATGTAAGCATTTCTTCTGATGAAAGTGATGCAACTGTATTTGTGAATGGGAAAAAACGTGGAAAATTAAATTATGGAAGTTATAAGCTTGGCCCTGTATCCACAGATGAAACAGTAGAAGTACATTTAGAGAAAACTACTGATTTTGGTGTGATGAAATCTGAAAGTGTTAAAATTGGAGACCAAAGCACGTATTACTTAAAATTCCCGAAAGAAACATCAAGTTCAGCAGTGGGCGAATTTGTAAGAAATCATATTTATGATAACGTACGTGCAATTTCATTAAATGATTTTAGTTTAATTGAAAATAATTATGATAAGAGCGGGAAATCGTATAAGGAAGACCGTGATTATATACAGTATTTACACAAAAAAGGAATTACAGAAGACTTATTAGCGATGGAAGTTCGTAATGTAGAGCGTCAAAGTGATACGAAATATAAAGTAACGACATATGAAGAGTATCATATTCGTTACGGTGATGGATCTGTGAAGTTCAAAAGTTTTAATAACGAACATATTGTAACTGTGAATGGAAATGGAAAGATGTTGTATCATTCTCTTGGTGCAAATAATACGTTGAAATCAGAAGATGTATCTGGTCCAACTCGTTAATATGAGAGAAGCTGTTCAATATTTGAACAGCTTCTTTTTTGTAGCTAAATCGATATTTCGTGTCGAACCGTTGATATATCGTAAGTTATGATAGATATAATTGAAAAATCGTTGATATATTTTTTTACAATTATGAGTGTGTTTCCTTTAATATTTCTTGTACATATGGATCATGTAATATCTGCTCTATAATTGGTAACATGTTTTGTTCAAATGGAATGTCGATAGGAAATGGCTTTTGAGAGCCTGGTTTTATTCCATATTGCACAATTTTGTAATGTGTATTGTTTTCAGACTTGAGCACAATTAACTTATAGCGGTTATCATCGCCAGCGAGTGAGAAATCAATAGACGTAGCGTTATATGTTACTTCATCTTTATATATGTACGGTTTTGGCGTACCAATCCAGTCTACTTTTGCTTGTACATTCATGGGCATAGCCTCCTTATATGTATTATAAATAAAAGCCAGCTCTCAATAAAGAGAACCGGCTTGTAATTTAGCAGTCATTGGTTATTTTAAAATTTTCACTTTAACAGTTTTGCGTCCCCATTTTTGAGCAGCGCTATCTGATCCAAGTAAGATATCAATACGGTTACCTTTAATTGCACCACCAGTATCTCCAGCGATAGCTTCTCCGTAACCTTCTACCCATACTTTAGATCCTAATGGGATTACTTTCGGGTCAACAGCGATCATTTTCATGTTTGGATTCGCAGTTAAATCATGACCCATTGCAGTTAATACACGGCCGCCATATGTGCCACCGTTTTCGCTCGGGTGAGCTGTATATGCTGTAGCTACAACTGTTAACTCACGACCACCAGAAGGTGTGTTAGTTTCAGCAGCTTTTACAGCAGGCTTAGCAGCTGGTTTTGCTTGCGCTACAGTTGTTTGAGCCTTAGCTGGTGCTTCAGCTTTAGCAGGAGCAGTTGTTTCTTGTTTCTCAATTACAGGTGCTGTACCTGTTAAGAAAGGAACATGAACATAAGCTGTTTTCCCGTTATATTCAAATTGTAACCACTCATTTTGTACTTGGTTCGTTGTTTCGATTACATCGTCTTTCTTCAACTTTCCAAGAACCTCTGAGTTTGTGTTCGCTTCAGCACGTACGTTTAATACGTTAGCTGTTACGTAGTAGATGCTTTTTGTGAACTCTGCACTTACGAATGCGTCTTTACCGTTTAAAGTAACTTTTGACCATCCGTTCTCTGTATTTTGTACATCTATTTTATTACCGTTTAGTAATTTACCGACAACTTTTGATTCCGTAGTAGGGTTTTCGCGTACGTTTAGTACGTCTGTTGTTACAACAGTTTCTGCATTAGCAGATGATGTGAAAATCCCAAGACCAAAAACTGCTGCTGTTGCTATACCAATTAATTTTTTCATGATAGCCTCCATTGCGTTTGTTTTCGTGTCCTCATTATAGCAACAGATTTTTTCGGATTTGGGGAAAACACACAATTACAAACCATTCGTAATAAGTCGTTAATATCCTGTAATATAACAAAAAATATAGGAAAGCGTTTTTCATTCTATATGACTCATAGGTTTCTAGTTATATTCAAAATATTTAATACAACATGTTTTTTTCGGCGTAAATAAAAATGTTACAGGAATGTTACATGATGTTTACTAAACGATTACATTCCTTGAGTATTTTACCGTTTTATGGGTAATATAGTTATATAAACATAAACATTTTGTTTGTGAAGCTATAAACACGTGCTATATACTAGCAAAAAAACCGCATAATTGTTACAAAACGAAAGGGTTGCAAGGAAGAAATTTGCCCTTTTTTACATATGTAACACATCCTTTTTTAGGAAAATACATTCCTATCCGCGTTTTTCTCACACAATTTGACAGCAGTATTTCTAACTTGTAGCTCTTGCAGAGTGAAAAGGTTATACGAAAGGTAAGGCTGTCCATAAGAATTCGAATTGGTGAAGGTGAAAGTAAGAAAATCACCGCAAAATTATAGTTTTCTATCCGATTTTACATATCGGAATTTATGTTATTTACAAAAGCGAAACCTACGAAGGGGGATTTGATGAGGAAACTGACAAAAACATTCATCGTTTCATTAACATTATGTATTGCATTTACAATTTGGGGGATTATTCCCGAATCTATTATTGGAAAAGGTAGTTTAGGAAATGTAACAACCGCAATTCAAACTGCATTAGTTAGTAAGTTCGGCTGGTTTTATATTATTTCCGTTTCTATTATTTTAGGTGTGTCTATCTTTTTAATTGTTTCGAAATACGGTTCTATTCGTTTAGGTAAAGATGATGACGAACCTGATTATAGTTACATGACATGGTTTGCTATGTTATTTAGTGCTGGTATGGGTATCGGCTTAGTTTTCTGGGGCGTTGCTGAACCATTAAACCATTTATACGCACCTCCGTTTGGAGAAGGTGCAACTGAGGAAAGTGCGCGTCTTGCACTGCGTTTTTCATTTTTCCATTGGGGATTACATCCTTGGGGACTATATGCGTTTGTAGCGTTATGTATTGCTTACTTTACCTTTAGAAAAGGAAAAGCAAGTACGATTAGTGCGACAGTAGGTCCGTTATTTAAGGGCGGGGAACACGGGCGTATTGCTCATTCATTTGATGTGTTAGCTGTTTTTGCAACTGTGTTTGGTGTTGCAACGTCATTAGGTCTCGGTGCAAAACAAATTGCGGGTGGTGTTAGTTATTTAACATCTATCCCGAACTCATTAACGACACAGTTAGTTATTATTGCAATCGTAACGGTTCTTTTCATGTTATCTGCACAAACAGGTCTTGATAAGGGAATTAAATATTTAAGTAATACGAATATTATTTTTGCGTTTGCACTTATGATCATTGTATTATTTGCGGGTCCAACAAACTTTATTATGAATTACTTCACTTCAACAATCGGTTCTTATATTCAGGAATTACCAAGCATGAGCTTCCGTTTAAGTCCATTAGACGAAGGTGGAAACCAATGGATTCAATCGTGGACAATTTTCTATTGGGCATGGTGGATTGCGTGGTCACCATTCGTAGGTACGTTTATTGCTCGTGTTTCACGAGGCCGTACAATTCGTGAGTTTGTTATCGGTGTGTTACTCGTACCGACCGTAATTGGTGCACTGTGGTTCTCCGTTTTCGGCGGAACAGGTATTCATATGGAGCTGTTTGGTGATGCACATATCTTCGAAAAAGTGAAAGAGATGGGAACAGAAGTAGGATTATTCGCTATGTTCGATCAGATGGGCAGCTTTGGATCAGCTTTATCAGTTTTAGGTATTTTACTTATTGCAACATTCTTTATTACATCTGCAGACTCTGCAACATTCGTTTTAGGGATGTTAACGACACATGGTAGTTTAAACCCACCAAATCGTATTAAAATGATTTGGGGTATCGTTCTAGCCGCGATAGCTTCTACGCTATTATATATTGGCGGATTAGAAGCATTACAAACGGCAGCTATCATTGCAGCATTCCCGTTCGTCTTTGTTATTTTCTTTATGATGGCAGCATTATTTAAAGAGTTACAAAAAGAAGGACGTATGAAGCGTCATTAATAATAGAAGGAAAAGAGCTGATTTCATATCAGCTCTTTTTTTATCCCTCTATTTGCTGAGCAGTAAGAACCCCACCTCAAAATTCAGCAAAAGCAAATAAATCGAGCTGCTTGTAAAAGCCCCATTGGTGATGGCTAATGAAAGTTTCACTTTATATAGAAGGAATTTAAAATGCGGGTAGGGGAAATAAAATACTTTACCACATAAGTAGTATGCCTTTTATACGAAGAAAAAACGATAGGTTTCGACAATATTCGATCTCTTACGAATTCTATTCATATTTTTGACAAAAAATTGTCGGAAATGTGTTGTCACGTTTATATATATGTGCTATATTATTTCCTGTAAGCGATTTCAAATAGTTTTAAAGCGCATTCAAGGGGGACATCTAGAATAATGAAACGTTACGAAAGAAAGTGGAAGCATATTTGTTTGAAACGTGTGGCACATCGTAGTGTCCAAGAAAGCACGGAACCTAAGACTGAAACGCGCAAAGAACAGCAAGAGAAGCAATTGGTTCTACAAAAATAGCAATCACTTTTTCGTATATAAATGAAGGTCGATCGTTCGTTGGGGGATGGACGTGAAATTACTTTCAGCTAAGGGGTATTGTCTGATATATAATTTATACGGCAATAAATAAGCACAGAGCATACGGCGCTCTGTGCTTATTTTTATTATTTATCTTTTTTAAATCGAACTGTTTTATCCCAGCCAATGACTTGTTTCTTGCTCTTTGCACGTAAGTATAAGATTAAGCTACGAATAAATAAGTACGTAAAGAGCTGTGCGTACGTAAAGTACATAATAACGCTAATAAAAATATTAGTCGGTGTAAAGGTTCGTTCGACACTCTGGGCACTAAATAATTGAGAAACATATGTAATATATGCGACATACCACATAAATAGTAGCGGAATGCTATATTGAATTTGGAATATCCCGAGGAGCCCAATTACAAACCAAACGTTCGAAATGATTAGGAATAGCCAAAATACAACATACACTAGAACTTGTTGTAAGGAATGAACAAGCAGCTTTCCTTTAAAGAAACTTAATGATGAGAACATTTTTTCTAAAATATATAAATTTCCCTGGAGCCAACGTGTACGTTGTTTAATAAGAATTTTTAAATGCTCTGGTTCTTGTTCCCAAGTAACTGATTCTGGGACGATTGGTAAGAGATAACCTTTTTGTGTAATTCGTAATGTTAATTCAGCATCTTCTGCAATTGCGTAAGGGTCATAGCCACCAAGCTCTTCTAGTGCGGAGCGACGAAGAAGCATGTTTGTTCCTGTCAGCGAGCCCGTTTGGAATAGTAACCAGCGTCCAGATTGCATAAGGAGCTGGAAGATTTGGAATTCTAGCGAAATCATTCGCGTTAACCAGTTTCTTTTTTCGTTTACTGTACGAACGTGTCCAACAGCTCCAACAGCATCTTCAGTTGTTTCAGCGTGTTCTACAAGCATTCGCAGTGCGTGTGGTTCAGGTTGGTTATCTGCATCGTAAACACAGAAGTACTCACCATCTGAAATACTAAGCCCATAGTTTAGTACACGTGATTTACCCTTCGGTTCACCGGGAGGAACACGAATATGACGAATATGAGCATAAGCTTTGTCGAAATCATCTCCGATTTCAGGTGTTTCATCTTGAGAGTTATCATTTAATAAATAAATAGTTAGCTTTCCTGGATATTCAATCTTTGCCATCGCCTCTAAAGTATCTTTAATAACGACGCCTTCATTATGGGCAGGTATGAAAATATCGACGCTCGGATAATGTTCTAGCGTACGATCTTTTCGTTTACTATTTCGGTGAATTAAGCCCGCGATTGTTAAGAAAGAGTAGTAAACGAGTAAGCCAGAGAATAGAAAGGCCGTAAAAATAAGTACATATTTAATTGAAAATGTGATACTAATCCAAAAAACGAGTACGCAAAACAGAAGGAATAAAAGAAGTATAATGAGAGTCATCATAACAGTGTCTGTCCTTTGTTTCCAATTTGCTCGCGTGAAATTTTTATATCTTTGATTGCTTCAGCAGCAAGCCATTGCTCCATTTTTGGTTTTAGGCGGTTCATTACAATGTCAGCACCAGCTTCATTTGTGTTTTGTAATAAAATAACTAGCGTATTATTATCATATTCAGCAGCAAGGTCAAAATCATTCCTTACCGTTTCAACTAATAAAGAAGCTACACGGTCCATAACACTTTCCTTTGTATATTTACTAAAGGAAGTGAAATCAAAGTAAACAATAATGCCTGTTTCATTACGACGATTCATTGCAGTCGTTAATAACGCTTGGCGTCTCTCGAATTCTTGTCTTGTTAGTAATTTGGATTCTCCAATATATTGTTCCAATGTTCTCACACGCTCAGTTAAAGCTTTATTTTCATGAATCACTTTTTTCAATAGGTGAGTTGTTATATATACAATGAAGAAGTTAGCTGCCATCAGGAAGTGGGTAATCATATATTGCCATTGATCTGATGTACTCCATAAGTGAAGCCATGCTTGATAGAACAAATAAAATACGGAAATAATGGTTCCTAGTATGAAGAAAATAAATGCTGTTTTGTCAGCTAAAAATAAGAATAGTAAATTTACGATTACGTATATTAGTGTAAAAATGAGAGCATGCTCATATTTCGTCACATGTACAGTAGTAAAATAAAATACAATTTGTAAAATCCACATAGAGAGGATTTTATAGAACTTATCTTTCACAAAACTTTCCTCCTTAAAGCTATTTCATCAATAGATACTTGTAGTATGCGCAATTATTAAGAAATTGACCATGTCGTTAAACTCTTTTGAAGGATAACAACAAGTAGTATCTCTATTTTCATAAGAAAAATAAAAAGACTTAAACATTATTGTATCATAATGTGCCTATATTTAGGATAAATTGATTAATAGATACATAAAAGACGTTTGGATTGCATGAAAAAAGTCTCCTCTTGTAGAAAGAGAAGACTCTATATAAGTTTATAGGAACATCATACCTGCAACTGCTGCGTTTAAGAAGTTCGCTAATGTACCAGCGATAACTGCTTTAATCCCTAATTGTGCAATTTGTTTACGGCGAGTAGGAGCTAACGTTCCTGTTACACCTAATTGAATTGCGATAGAAGAGAAGTTTGCAAATCCACAGATTGCAAATGTTAAAATTAGATTTGTTTTGTCAGAGAACTCTGCCATGTGTGGTCCTAAGTTTGCGTATGCAACGAATTCGTTGATTGCAAGTTTTTGACCGATAAAGCTTGCTGCTTGTATCGCTTCACCAGGAGAAACCCCGATTAAGATTGCGAATGGTGATAATAAGTAACCAAAGATTAAATCAAGACTAAGTTTAATATCTAACAGAGAACCAACCCATCCTAATAATCCATTTAATAAAGCGATTAATGCGATAAAAGCCATTAACATTGCTGCTACGTTAATAACAAGTTGCATACCTTCAGATGCGCCGCGTGCAGCTGCATCAATAACATTTGCGTCTTCACGTTCTGTAGAAAGTTCAACGTTATTATCTACTTTTTCTGTCTCTGGCATGATTAGTTTCGCAATTAATAAGCTCGATGGAGCCGCCATAATTGCAGCTGCTAATAAGTGCTCTAACGGAATACCCATTGCTGCATAACCGACAAGAACGGATCCAGCAACAGCTGTCATACCGCTTACCATAATAGTGAAGAATTCACTATTTGTTAAGCGTGCTAAGTAAGGTTTAATTAAAATTGGAGCTTCAGTTTGTCCTAAAAATACAGTCGTTACTGAGTTTAGGCTTTCTGCTTTAGAAGTTCCAAGAAGTTTACTTAATGCACCACCAACGATGCTAACAAATTTCTGCATAATACCGAAATAATATAAGATTGCTACTAATGAACTAATAAATACGATTGGAAGTAGTGCTTGAATAAAGAATACAAATCCCCAAGGTCCCTTTGCGTTGACTAAATCCCCAGTAACGAACTTAATTCCCTCGTAAGAAAAATTAATTAATCCTTGAACACCGTCAGCAGCGTGTTTTAAACCTGCTTTACCAGCGTCCCATCGTAATACGATAAATGAAAATGACATTTGTAATGCTAGCGCAATTAAAATTGTGCGCCAATTAATAGCTTTGCGGTTGGAAGATAGTAAGAAAGCAATTGCTAATACTCCAATCACGCCGCCAATTCCCCATAAAAGATTCATGCAGTGTATGCTCCTTCCTCATAGTAAAAACAGTGTATAAACCAGTTGTCTATACGTTTGCGAATATAACATCTTTAGTAACTTATCATAATGGACATCGGAGGTCAAACGTCTAATGAAAAGTTTAAATAAAAAGAAAATTCTTCAAAAAAACACATATAAAATAAATAGACATGAAATAGGTTATGTTTTTTATGAAAATATATACATTATGATAACGTTATGCATTGTTTTTGTAGAATAAAGTGTATGAAATGGAAGAATGGATACATTATTTTTGTAGAGAGAAGGTAGGAGAAAGGGAGTAATATGTTGAACTCATAGCAAAAAAGCCTTCTAGTAAACTAGAAGGCTTTGAAACTATTAATTAAGGTGCTTTCGTGTATCCTAAGAAGTGGCTCTTCCAATAAGAGTTACTTAATGAAGCGATTGCTACACCTTTATCTCCAGCTTGGATAAATGATCCGCCCCCAAGGTAAATACCCATGTGAGAAGGACCAGATTTATAAGTGTTTTGGAAATAAATTAGGTCACCAGGTTGTGGACTTGAAGTTTTTGGTAGGCTACTCCAATATCCTGCAACACTTTGGCGGCTAATGTTATGACCAAATTTCTTAAATACGTGGTAGATGTAGCCACTGCAGTCTACGCCGTTAGCAGAAGTTCCGCCCCAAACGTACGGTACACCTTGCATTGATTTTGCATATGCAAGTACGGAAGAACTGTCGCCGCTATTGTTGCCTGTATTATTATTGTTGCTATTGTTTTGATTGTTATTTTGGTTATTGTTAGGCTTATTATCTACTGCGCCTCCAACTGGTGTTTTAGATAGGTAACGTGTTCCGATATAACCAGTTTGACCGTTGTAGTTAATTTTGCTCCATCCAGAGTTTTCAGAGATTACTTGAACCTTCTGTCCTTGTGGAAGTGCGCCTATGATTCTATAATTTGTACCTTCGCCGCTACGTACATTTAGTGCAGAAGCATTAATGTAGTAGTCGCCAATTGCACCTTGGTTAGGTTTTTCAGGTTGTTTTGGTTGCTCAGGAGTAGTAGTACCACCTTTAACGAATTTTACAAATTCGCTACTAACAAAGCCTGTTTTTCCTTGGTAATTTACTTTAAACCAACCGTTTTCAGATCCAACTACGTTTAATGTTGTACCATTTAAAACGCCACCAATTACACTATGGTAAGCGGCAGGGCCTGTACGAACACGTAAAGATGTAGCGTTAACTACGTAAGAACCGCCAGTTTGAATAGTTCCATTATTATTGTTTTGCTCTTGTTTGTTGCCTTCTGTAACGTTTTCGTTAGAACCGCCTTTTGTTACATAGTCTTTGCTTACATAAGCAGTTTGTCCTGCGTAATTGATTTTGAACCAATCTTGAACTTCTCCAACAACTTGTACTACTTGTCCTTTTGTCACAGAACCTACAGTTGTGTGAGAAGTGCTAGGACCTGTACGAACGCGAAGGGAAGATACATTTACTGTATAGTTTCCGCTTGCTGGTTTTACTTCTTGGTTGTTATTATTCGTATTGTTGTTTGAAGAACCTGCATTAGAAGAAACGCCAGATACGAATTCGCCACTTACATAACCTACTTGTCCATTATGGTTAATTTTCACCCAACCATTTTCTTGTCCAATTACGTTTAATGTTTGTCCTTCATATACACGCCCAGAAACAGAACTAGATGTGTTAGGAGCTGTACGTACACGTAATACATCAGCGGTAACTTTATTGTTGCCACCTGTACTTACATTGTTGTTTGCTGCGCCACTTTTTGATACAAATTCGCCACTAACAAAGCCTGTTTGTCCATTAATGTTAATTTTGAACCAACCGTTTTCTTCGCCAATCACGTTTAGTGATTGACCGTTATAAACGCGTGAGATGATGTCGTGAGAAGTGCTTGATCCCGCACGAACATGTAATACGCTCGCGTTTACCTTATAAGATGAGCTGTTTGATGCAGAAGCTTGGACAGTTGTAGCAGCTTTTTGTGTATTTTGTTCAGGTGCAGCTTGAACACTATCAAGTGTAGGTGCTGCTCCTCCTGCTACAGACACTGCCGCAAGACCGGCAAGATACTTTTTCATAATTTGTCGATTCCTTTCTGTCTGTAATGTAGTGAAGAAATATTTACCAACTGTTAAAAATTCTAAAGAGCATGTCGATTACTGTCAAGACTTATATAGGAATCTGAATATGACAAAAAGATTACAAGAAAAAAATCAAGGCATAAAATTACACCTTGATTTCCATTTAAATGCATATATTGAATATGAAAGGACAGAAATTATTCGTGTTTAAGAAGATGCCATATTGGATTGTAATAAGATTTGATTAAAAGATTTTTGCAGTTTTTTGGTGATAGGCCCAACTTGCCCATCTTGAATCGCGGTCCCATCAAGGTGGGTCATTGGTAAAATTTCAATCGTTGTGCCTGTAAAAAAGCATTCATCTGCTTGATAAACGTCACGAACGCTGAAAAGTTCTTCCTGCACAGGGATGTGAAGAGTATTCGCTAAAGAAAGGACATATTGACGAATAATGCCATTTAAAATAAGGTGATTGGCTGGATGTGTGTAAAGCGTTCCGTTTTTAATTAAAAAGAAGTTGGAATGGCTTCCTTCCGTTACAATACCGTTCCTTACGAGAAGTGCCTCTTTACAGCCTTTCCGTTCAGCTTTCGTAGCAGCTAGTACGTTTGGTAATAAATTTAATGATTTAATGTCACAGCGTAGCCATCGAGTATCGGGTTCTGATATAGCGCGTATACCATATTCAATCCATAAAGCTGGTCGTTCTTTTTTTGTAATATAGGCATAAATTGTCGGAGGGTTGTCATATGAAAATACATGTGTGCGAGCTTGTACACCACGAGATACTTGCAAATAAATGGTGCCATCTTCGTGGAAATGGTTTCGTTCAATTAATTTGTAAAGTAAAGTGATGAGCTCAGCTTTTGAGAAAGGGAGCGATAATTCTACTTCTTCCATGGATCGATATAATCTCGTTATGTGCGGATCTAATAAATGAAAGTTCCCTTTATATAGGCGAATAACCTCATAGACACCATCTCCGAACTGCGAACCTCTCTCTTCAAGCTCTATGTACGTTTGTTGTTTTGTTGTATCAATAACTTCATCATTCCAAAGTACAAATTTTTCGTATGCCAATTTCCGTCCCATCCTTTCGTAAGTACGTAAGTAACGTGAAACTTTCATTCATGCGAGATAAAAATCACTATAGTAATTTTTATGTGAGCAATTCTCTACATATGACCATATATGTATTTGTAAATCATAGAGAAATAAGGATGATCTACCCCGCATTAACGGCAGTAAAGCCGCTACTTACAAATTCGGGTAGAGCAAAGAAGTGAAGTGGGCGAATCACTGCCCGTAAATGCCCGATTGATGAGGGCTGATTAAAGTTTCACTTTACAGCATTTTGTATATACAAATTCGAAAATAAGAAATAAGAATCCTGCTTTTAAATAAAAAAAAGCAACATTCTTATGGAATGCTGCACAAGGAGGGTAGCTATCTTTCATAGGGACATTGTCTCGTTGAATGCTTTGTGTATGGAAACAAAACAAGTTGAAAGACAATTATAAGAAAGTAGAAACAAAAGATTTACACATTTCTTTAAGGGATCTTACGAAAGATGAGAGATAAGAAATATGTAGAACCTCGTTTACATATTTTATTATAGAGATTCTTCATTAACACTATGTGAATATTTGGTAAAGGTTATGTAATTTTAAAGTTAATGAATATAAGTAGTTGTATGGAAGAAAATAAAAAAGAGGCTGAGATTACTCAGCGCTCTTCTTTTCTTCTTTAATAACTGTTTTTACTTCACCAGTTTTGATCTTATTACTTTCAGAGAAGCGAAGTAAGTCACCTTCAATGATTTTATCAGACATGTTCAATTCATTTTGGGCACGATCAATTAGTGGCTGGGATTCTTCTTTCGGTAATTGTACAACTTCGCCAGTAGCACGGTCATAGAATGTACTGTTTGTGTACATGTATTTATCTGTAACGAAGCTACCGTCACGAAGAACAACGAATCCTTTATTATCAGGTGAGAATACATCATGACCGAATCGAACGTCATTTGTAGAATCTACACCAAGTAAGTTTAGAATAGTTGGTTTAATGTCAATTTCACCAGTTGGTTTCGAAATTGTTTTACCTTCTTTTTGACCTGGAACGTGAATAAACATCGGTGTTTTTTGTAAGTTCATATGGTCAAATGCAGTGATTTCTTCTTTTCCTAAGAACTGTGCCATTGCACGGTTATGGTTTTCAGAAATACCGTAGTGGTCACCGTAGAATACGATTACTGAGTTATCGTAAATACCTTCTGCTTTTAGACGCTCAATAAAGTGTTTCATTGCTTCGTCTAAGTAACGAGCAGTTACCATGTAACGGTCAAATACTCCATCACCAGAATTGTATTCATCGATTAATTTTGTACTGTCATCGTAAGTGAATGGGTAATGATTCGTTAAAGTAAGGAAGCGAGTATAGAATGGTTGCTTCACTTGTTTTAACATATCAATAGATTGATCGAAGTACTCGATATCTTTTAATCCCCAGTTTAATTTTGTTTCTGGCGTAATCTTGTAGTCAAGCTCGTTGTAGTAACGATCATAACCAAGTGCTGGATACATAATGTTACGGTTCCAGAATGTTGCGTTGTTTGCGTGGAATACCGACGTGTGATACCCTTGCTGACGTAAAATTTCTGGAGTTGCTGTATATTCATTGTTACCGTGTGTGAAGAATACAGCACCGCGGTCTAGTGGATATAACGAAGTATCTACTAGGAATTCAGCATCAGATGTTTTACCTTGACCAGTTTGATGGAAGAAGTTATCAAAGTAATAACTTTCTTTCGTAAATTGGTTTAAGAATGGTGTAACTTCTTGTCCATTAACTGTTGCACCAATTAAGAATGTTTGTAATGACTCAAGAGAGACAACAATTACGTTTTTCCCTTTTGCAGTACCGAACATATTTGGATCTGGTTTACTTTGTGTTGTTTTTACGTAGTTTTCTGTTTCTTGTAATTTACTACCGTCAGCGAACGCTTTTTGTGAACTTGATTTTGCTTGTAAGCCAAGATCGTATACTTGATGTACATATAATCCTAAGTTTTTAACAAGCATAACGCGGTCGAATGAACGTGTTAATAGTTCTGGGCGTTCAGCTTCTGCAAGTCCTAAGTTTGCGAAGAAAATAGCAACTGTTGATACGAAGTATAGAGAACGCATCGGGCGTGCTACACGCTCTGTAGGTGCAAAGTTCTTCATTTTCTTTAATAGAACGAAGAAAACGATAATGTCTGCAAATGCAAGAATAATTTTGTAGTTAAATAATTCTTTCACACTAGAACCTAAACTTCCGAAGTTAGATGTTTGTCCTAGCACCGGTAATGTAACGAAGTCATTGTAGAATCCGTAGAACATTACGTTACCAACAAGAACGATTGTTAAGACAAAATTAATTCCAAGTGCTATATAGTTACGTTTTTTCCCTTTTGCAAATAATGCAAGACCAACAAGCAGTAATGATGCTGCTAATGGGCTAAGGAATAAAATGAATTCTTGCATGAAAGATTCAAGTTTTAAATCAAAGCTTGTGCGTGTAATAAGGTAAGTTTTCAGCCATAAGGCTAAAGCTACGAATACAGTGAAACGCACATTTTGAAATTGTGATTTCAAGGTTTCTTTCATTCATTTCCACCCTTTCTCTATCAGGCTTGGTCGATTTTGGAGCGAAAAATGCTAAAATAAAAAATACATAGTTTTCTTGGCCATAATTAAAGGTTCTATATTCACCCATATACGACTATAACTATGCATACCCTTTTGGTTTCTTTTGTTGCTCATAAGCATAACGTCATTTCTGTATTATACAACAAAATTCATTTCTGAGAAACACTATAACATTTTACATTTTTTGTATAAGATTTGTCACTACCAGAGAAAACTTTAACATTCGTTTATATGTCCGTCAACTAGAAAATATAACAAAGGTAGAGCAGAATGTTAAGTGGAAGTGAAAATTTTCTTTGTTGAGAAATAAGAAATGAAGATGGGTAAGGGTTATCTAGAAATCTATTATATGAAGGAAATAGTGTGAAAATTAACGAACACTTGTTCTTTTTTGGTTTGTTTGTTACAATAAAAGTTCATTGATAGGTTTTGTGTAATTTCCATGAACTTTTACTGATAACATATTGTAGCTTATTTCTTTTTAAAAATAGGGAGGCTTTTTACATGAAACAAAAATTTTCAGTTGAAGCGTTTTGGAAGAAAGTAAAACATGTTGCAAAGCAAGCAGGGCAATCGGTCATTTATGCAAGTTTATTACTGTTTTACGTTTTGCAAAGACCCGATGTTCCAAAACGAGTGAAAATTATTGTAATTGGAGCACTCGCTTATTTTATTGCACCGATTGATGCGATTCCAGATTTCATTGCTGGAATTGGCTATACGGATGATTTGGGGGCGTTAACGGCCGCACTAATACAGGTGTCGTTATACGTCAATGAAGATGTGAAAGATAAGGCACGAGTGAAGTTGGCAGAATGGTTTGGTTCGGATATAGACACAACATTTATCGATCAGAAATTAGGTCAATAGGTGAAACCTGTCATAAGGTGACAGGACGAACGTAAGCGAGGAAGTGCATTATGCCATCAGGAAGAACGCATACGAAAATAAACTTAATATCCCTTCCGGTTGTTTTGTTTTTGCTCTTTTCGTATGGATTAACAAATTTTGATTTTTTATTAACTTTTGCGATTGGTTTTTTAGTAGGTACTTCATTTTTAACACCAGATTTAGATACGTACAGTAATGCTTATAACAAATGGGGTTTCTTACGTATATTTTGGTATCCTTATAAGAAAGTAATGCCGCATCGATCTTTCTTTACACATACGATTATACTTGGTGATGTAATTCGTATTGCGTACATGTTAATCGTCTTTTCTCCATTTTTATTACTATTAAATGTAATCGCACTGGATGGTAATTTAATAGAAATTGCGAAGAAGCATGAGGTTGAAATTGTAACGTTCTTAATGGGAATTGTTGTGGCAAGTACGCTCCACATTATAGCGGATAAAGTGAATACGCGCCGAAAGAAAATGATGAGAAAAAAGAAGAAACGCAGAAGATAAAGTGAACGAATTAGGAAAAGGGCCCCTTGCAAATTGCAAGGGGCCCTTTTTAAACAAACATTTGTTTAAAATTAAGCTTTCAGCACTTTAATTCCTTTTACAATGTTCCAGATGAAGTAGTATAAGCTGATGATTCCACAAATAGCTAAGACAATCATTGATCCAATTCCAAGTGTTACATCTGGTTGATCAGATCCAAGACCCATAATTCCTAGAATAGTTACGCCAATGAATGTAGCGATACTTGGAATGATGTGTGTCCATAGAGCACGTTTTGCATGTGGTTTTGTTTCAGCGTCTCCCACGATCCAAACGATAATAGGGAATAAGATAGGGGCAAATAGTACACTAAAGTATGATAACGCAGCTAATATTTTATTTCCGTTCATATATATCACCTCATGAATAATTTCTGTTGTTATACTATTATTATGCAATAATTTTAGCAAACTTCCTATCGATGAACATTACAAGAACGTGACGATTTTGTAAGATTTTTTGTTAAATAATAAAATTTTCAAAAAAATCTTTTTTAATAGAAATTGTTATGGTACAGTATAAATGAAAGTTGTTGAAAACGTTTTCTTAAACGTTTTTTTATTTTAGGCTTAAAGGTATGATGACCTGATAGTCTATTGATGAGGTTATTCTATTTAAAAGGGGATTCTTTAGGGGGAGAGAACAATGAACACATGGACACAAGTTTATGATCCATTCGGAAACATTTGGATTTCGGCAGCGGTCGCACTTATTCCGATTATCTTTTTTTTCTTAGCTTTAGCAGTTTTCCGCATGAAGGGGTATGTGGCAGGATTTATTACAGTTGTACTTACAGTTTTAGTAGCATTATTCGCTTATAAAATGCCGTTCACGATGGCAATGGCAGCAACCGGGTACGGTTTTTTGTATGGGTTATGGCCAATTGCTTGGATTATCATTATGTCCGTATTTTTATATAAAATTTCTGTGAAAACAGGTCAATTTGATGTGATTCGTGCATCGGTATTATCGATTACGAACGATCATCGTCTACTCGTTATTTTAATTGGATTTTCATTTGGAGCATTTTTAGAAGGAGCGGCAGGATTTGGGGCACCAGTAGCGATTACAGCAGCGCTTCTTGCGGGTCTTGGGTTAAATCCTTTATACGCAGCAGGTCTTTGTTTGATTGCAAATACTGCACCAGTGGCGTTCGGAGCGATGGGAATTCCGATTACAGTTGCTGGACAAGTAACAGGTATTGATCCACATAAAATTGGACAAATGGCTGGGCATCAATTACCGTTCCTATCATTATTTGTTCCATTCTTTATCGTATTTTTAATGGATGGATTTAAAGGTATAAGACAAACGTGGCCTGCGTTACTTGTAGCGGGTAGTTCATTTGCGATTACGCAGTTCATTACAGCGACATTTTTAGGACCGGAACTTCCGGATATTACATCGGCACTTGTAAGTTTAATTAGTTTAGCGCTATTCTTAAAAGTTTGGCAGCCGAAAGAAATTTATCAATCCGGGCAAGCAAATAGTGAAGTAGCAGTAACAACGACAGCGGCATCGATGCCGAAATTAACGTTTGGAAAAGTAGTGAAAGCATGGTCTCCATTTATCGTATTAACGGTTATGGTAGTCATTTGGAGCCAAAGTTTCTTTAAGGCATTATTCGCTCCAGGAGGGGCTTTAGAAAGTCTTGTATTTAAGTTTGAAATTCCAGGTCTGCATAATTTAGTAATGAAAGCAGAGCCAATTGTAAATAAACCAACGCCTTACGAGGCAATTTTGAAGTTTGATGTATTATCGGCAACTGGAACAGCGATTTTAATTGCTTGTATCATTTCCATGTTTATTTTGAAAATGAATGTAAAAGATGCAGTAGTGACATTTAAAGAAACGTTAAGCGAATTAAAAATGCCAATTCTATCTATCGGATTCGTACTAGGGTTTGCATTTATCGCAAACTATTCTGGTCTATCTTCTACGTTAGCGTTAGCATTAGCCGGAACTGGCGGACTATTCCCGTTCTTCTCACCATTCTTAGGCTGGATTGGCGTATTCCTAACAGGGTCTGATACGTCTGCGAATGCACTGTTCTCAAATTTACAAGCCATTACAGCGCAGCAAGTCGGCGTATCTGAAGTGCTTCTTGTTGCAGCAAATACAACAGGCGGTGTAACAGGGAAAATGATTTCCCCGCAGTCGATTGCGATCGCTTGTGCGGCGGTTGGTCTTGCTGGAAAAGAATCGGATTTGTTCCGTTTTACAGTGAAGCATAGCTTATTCTTCGTAATTATTGTTGGTATTATGACGTATGTGCAAGCGTATTATTTAACGTGGATGATTCCGTAAAGAGCAAAAGAAATAAACTTTTCATTTTTCAGATTATCGTGTATGATGGGAAAGTATTGAAAATTAAATCAGTGATAAACTAGGGGTGCCTAACGTATGCGTAGGCTGAGAGAGAAGCGCGTGAACTTCTTAACCCTTTGGACCTGATCTGGCTCGTACCAGCGTAGGGAAGTTAACGGCTTTACATAATGATGTCTTTATGAGCCAGGTCCTTATTTTTTTATGGACCTGGCTCTTTTTATTTTGGCATGCGCTGGCCATATCTTGTCCTTGTCACGAACAGGGGGGCAACAAAATTTATGAAACAATCTGTTTCAGCTGAGCAAATTGAATTGAAGTCGAGTTTACCAGGGAGTAAGAAAGTATATGTGGATGGACCACGAGAAGGTATGAAAGTGCCGATGCGTGAGATTGAACAAAGCGAAACGAATGGCGTTCCAAATCCACCAATCCGTGTGTATGATACGAGCGGTCCTTATACAGATCCTGCGTATAAGGTCGAGTTGGAAAAAGGAATTCCAACGCCGCGCCACTCTTGGATTATGGGGCGTGGTGATGTAGAAGCATACGAAGGGCGTGAAGTGAAACCAGAGGATGACGGTGTGAAAGTAGCTTCGAAGCATACACCTGTTTTCCCGCAAATGGATCGCCAGCCACTTAGAGCAAAGCAAGGTGCAAATGTTACGCAAATGCACTATGCACGTAATGGCATTATTACGTCTGAGATGGAATATGTTGCGATTCGTGAAGGGGTAGAGCCGGAGTTTGTTCGTAAGGAAATCGCAGAAGGCCGCGCTATTTTACCAGCGAATATTAATCATCCAGAAGCTGAACCGATGATCATCGGGCGTAATTTTCATGTGAAGGTAAACGCGAATATCGGAAACTCAGCTGTATCTTCTTCGATTGCAGAAGAAGTAGAGAAGATGACATGGGCAACGCGCTGGGGTGCGGATACGATTATGGATTTATCTACAGGTAAAAATATTCATACGACGCGTGAGTGGATTATTCGTAACGCGCCTGTACCAGTTGGAACTGTACCGATCTATCAAGCGCTGGAAAAAGTAAACGGAATTGCAGAAGATTTAACGTGGGAAGTATATCGTGATACGTTAATTGAGCAGGCGGAGCAAGGCGTTGATTACTTTACGATTCACGCTGGTGTATTGCTTCGTTATATTCCAATCACGGCAAAGCGTACGACAGGTATCGTTTCGCGCGGTGGTTCGATTATGGCACAGTGGTGTTTATTCCATCATAAAGAAAACTTCCTATATACTCACTTTGAAGAGATTTGTGAAATTATGAAGCAGTATGATGTTTCGTTCTCTCTTGGAGATGGATTACGTCCAGGGTCTATTGCAGATGCAAATGACGAAGCACAGTTTTCTGAGCTTGAAACACTTGGTGAATTAACAAAAATTGCTTGGAAACATGATGTGCAAGTTATGATTGAAGGACCTGGACACGTACCGATGCACTTAATTAAAGAGAATATGGAGAAAGAGCTTGATATTTGTCAGGGCGCGCCGTTTTACACACTTGGGCCACTAACGACAGATATTGCACCAGGTTATGACCATATTACATCTGCAATTGGAGCTGCGATGATTGGCTGGTTTGGAACAGCGATGCTTTGTTATGTAACGCCTAAAGAACATTTAGGTTTGCCAAACAAAGATGATGTACGCACGGGTGTTATTACGTACAAAATTGCAGCGCATGCGGCTGATCTTGCGAAAGGACATAAAACGGCTCATCAGCGTGATGATGCACTTTCAAAAGCACGCTTCGAATTCCGTTGGCGCGATCAATTTAATTTATCTTTAGATCCTGAACGTGCGATGGAATATCATGATGAAACGTTGCCTGCAGAAGGGGCAAAGACAGCTCACTTCTGTTCAATGTGTGGACCGAAGTTTTGTAGTATGAGAATTTCACATGATATTCGTGAATATGCAAAAGAAAATGATTTAGAAACGACAGAAGCAATTGAAAAAGGAATGAAAGAGAAAGCAGAAGAATTTAAAGAAGCTGGTAGTCATTTATATCAATAACATGTTACACCTCTTTACTTAATTGATCACACTGTAGTACCTAACTTTATTATAGAAGAAGCCCCATTTGCTAAGACGGTAGCAAATGGGGCTTCTGTTGTTTATAAGGCGAAGAAGAGATGTACCCAGTAGAATAAGAGGAATAGTGTGACGACTGTTGTGAGCGGGATAACGATAAGGGATACACTTAAATAGTCTTTCCATTTTACTTTAATTTTGTTTTGTTTCAGAATATACATCCAAATGAGTGAAGCTAGCGTACCAATTGGTAGTAATAGTGAACCGATGTCACTACCAATGATGTTTGCAAGATAGATAGTTTTTAATGTGACTGGATCTAGTCCCATTTCTGTTAATGTGATTGTACCAATCATAAGGGCAGGATGGTTATTGAAGACGTTAGAGAGGATGGATACAAGTCCGCCCATTGCAAAGCTAGCATAGAGTAGATGCTGATTCACAACTGGCTCGAGCCATTGTACAAGTGCAGCTGTTAATCCTGCGTTGTGTAGTCCGTAAATAATGACGTACATAGAGAAGGCGAAAATTAAAATGTGCCACGGTGTCTTTTTCAAAATGTCGACAGGATTTGTTCGTAAGTAGTACCATCTCCAAATGAGCAGAACGAGTGAACCAAGTACCGCAACGATTTCAATTGGGATGGATAAGAAGGATGCAACGAATAGAAGACAGCGCATAAGGAAGACGAAACCTAATACTTTTAACATGAATCTTGTCCGTTTTTGTTTCGTATCGACAGAATTATTTCCTTTTAGTGGATGGAAGTTTTTCGTGAAGAAAATTTCTTCAATATCATATGAAGAAACAGGTAATTTTTTCGGAAGTTTTTTCTTCAAAACTGTATACATGAGCCATGACATAAATAATAAGCCTAATGTTGCAGGTACAAACATCATAGCGGTATGCATATAAAGAGTCATATGGACGATGTTTAATGCGATTAAATTTACGATATTACTTACACCAATTGGTGCACTAGATGCCGTAGCGATTAAAGCACCACTTAATAAATAAGGAATTTGTTGATGTGGTTTTAATTGAAGGTTTTTTAGAAGAAGAATTAAAATGGGAGTTGTAATTAAAATACTACCGTCGTTATTAAATAAAAGAGTCATAAGAAAACATAATAATTGAATATACCAGTATAGACGGCGTCCAGAACCTTTCGCTAGATTTGCCAGTTTCGCTGCGGACCAATGGAAGAAGCCGAAGCTTTCTAATATAACTGCCATAACAATAGTTGCTAATATTGTTATGGAAGCACCGCCAATTTTACTTATAATATCCATGATGTCTGGTTTTGATACAAGTCCAGTAATTATGATGATACCAGCTCCGATTGCTGCTGGCCATGCCTCATTTAAGCCGCGAGGTCGCCAAAAGATAACGATCATCGTTAAGAAAAATACAATAATAGTAATCCATATTTCAATGCTCATATTTTGCCTACCTTTCTATTTTCCCTTGAACAGATGTAGCTTGTCTCAAGTTTATATTTGTAGTATATTCAGCAAAAAATAAGAAGAACTAGACGTATAACGAGATGAACCGAATATGTGTTTTTCATGCTAAAGGACAAGTGTCACGAATAGTGAAATAACTATTATGAGAGGAGTCTATAAATTATTGGGCAGTAAGATAGTAAATGAAATTTATATGGGCGATTATTGAGATATATTGGCGCAAGTTAAAATATATCAGCGATTATTGAGATATATCGGCGCAAGTTAAAATATATCAGCGATTATTGAGATATATTGGCGCAAGTTAAAATATATCAGCGATTATTGAAATATATCGGCGCAACTGAAAATATATCAGCGATTTTTAAAATATATCGACTTATCGACAAAACATGACAAAAGGAGCCCATCCCAAAATGCCTTTTGGAACAGACCCCAAGACTATATTATTTTTCTTTCAAAAAAGTACGATCCTTCAAGAATAAGTTCCAGAAGAAAATAAATCCTGGTAATAAAATTGCAATCCCAATTGCGTATAGAATGAGCAGTGCATAGAACGTTTCTTTCGTTGTAAAGCTTGTAAATACCGTTACGTCAGGATAAATAATATACGGTAAATGCGCGACCCCGTAAGCGTAGCTTGCAAATGCATATTGAGCGACGACAGCTAAAACGGCAATACGAGGATATCCTAGTGTATTGTACTTTTTGTTTGTCCACCAAAGGGACGAGTATCCGATAACGAATAAAACAATAGAAACTGTAAACCACGGGAATTGCTTTATTAATCCTTGCATAAGCCAATGTGTTTCAGGATCCATTACAACGAGGGCGATGATCGCCGTAACGAGCGTTGCAGGACCAAGGATGATGGCATTTCTTCTATAAATTCTATACGTATCTTCTGAACTTTGTTCTCTCGCAAAATCAGCAAGAAAGAGAGAGGAGAGAAATAGTTCAGACGTTATTCCGAAGAGCATATAGCAATAGATAACTGGGCTAGAAAGAAGTTTTCCATATAGGAGTACTTCCTTTCCTTCAGACATTGTAATATAGGCTCCCTCTGTAACGGGTAAAACGGTAATTAATAGTGCTGGAATTAATAGACCAGTAATACCTGAAATAACCCGAAGAAGGTATTGATATTTTGGCAAGGAGTAAGCAAATACCATAAATGTACTACGTACTGCAATGAGCACTAAAATTAACATAACTGGTACGAACATTACTGTCGCAAGAGTAAAGGCCGCTTTCGGAAAGAAGCCGAGAAATGCGACAACGACGAAAACGAGAAACGTATTTGTTACTTCCCAAGTTGGTGATAAGTATCGATTCGCAAGTTTAGCAGCGAGCGTCGGATGTTTTGCGTATACCATGCCCCAAAAACCAGCGCCAAAATCAATGGACCCTAGTATACTGTATACGAAAATAAGGGCCCATAAGATGATGATTGCAATACTTTCCTCATGCATGAGAATCGCCTCCTTGGTGTTGTAAATCATTCTTTAATGGATGTCTTCTAAAGAATGTCCGTAGAACAATGACTGTTAAAATAGCGAGTCCAATATATAAAATGATGAACAAAACAAATAAAGGACCGACGAAATCGGCGCGTGTAGATGCATCGACGGTACGTTGCATACCATAAATTGTCCATGGTTGACGACCGCTACAACTGAAAATCCATCCGAATTCAATACCGAGCATCATAATTGGTCCGCATGCGGCAGCCCCCCAAAGTAGCCACTTCGGTAGTTCTGTTCCCTTTTTTCGGTACACGAAATACCAATATAAGAGTGCAATTGTTGCAACAGCAAAGGTAAACGCAGCAGTGCCGACCATTAAGTTGAATAGTGTATGTGTATAAAATGGTGGCCATGTTTCTTGTGGGAATTCGTTTAGTCCTTTTACGACAGTGCTAGGGTCTAGTCCCACTAATAAGCTAAGCATGTTTGGAATTTCAAGTGCATAGTTTAGTTCAAGTGTATTAGGATCCACAACTCCGCCAATGGATAGCGGTGCGTGTGATGTCGTTTCAAATAAAGCTTCAGCAGATGCAAGTTTTTCAGGTGAGTGTTTATGTAAGGCAATCGCTGATTCATGTCCTGAAAGCCACATCGTAGCGCCTGTAATAAATGTAACGACAAGCCCTAATAGCAGCCCTTTTTTATGATAAGCAATTTCACGTGTACTTAAATTTTTCTTCAATAATTTAAATCCAGCAATAGAAGCAATGACAGCCGCACCAGTTGCATAAGCCGTAATAACGACATGAAATGCACTTGTACCAAAACTTGGATTAAAGAAAGCTTTCCACGGATCAACGTTAAAAACAGATCCATCTGGATTCATTGAAAAGCCTGCTGGTGTATTCATCCATGTATTTGCTGATGTAATAAGCACGGCGGATGCCGTGGCACCAAGCATGACGAAAAATAGCGAGATTAATCTCATAAATGGAGGAAGTTTATCGGCTGCATATACGTAAATCGACATGAATAAAGCCTCCAAAAAGAAGGCGAAAATCTCAATTTGGAAGGGAACAGAAATAACTTGCCCAACAATTTTGGCGAAACCAGGCCAAAGAAGTGAGATTTGCACACCAACAATTGTTCCAGTTGGAATTGCTACACCGAGAAGAATAGCAAACGCTTTTGTCCATCTTTTCGCCATAATGGCATAGTCGGAGTCTTTCTTCCAGTGATAGAGTATTTCGCTTATAAAAATCATCAATGAAAGTCCGACGCCAAGTGTTGCAAAAATAATGTGGAATGCTAATGAAGAACCAAAAAATGCTCTTGCTAATGTTACCGTATCCATATGTAAACTCCTCTTCTTTTTTGCCATTATTTTCTGATTGAATTGGAAGATTTATTCAAAAAAACTACCAAAAATATATACGTATTTAAAAAGTGAATATAATAATATAATGTTGTAATATTTTGAATAGAAAGAAATAAATAGTTTCTCATGTTTTGTTTGTTTTTTTTACAGGAATCTTTTATAATCTTTTATGCGAACATAAGTTCTGTTTTCGGAAAGAAGAAGTTTATGTGAAATGGAGAGGGTGTTTTATGTATCCTGAAGTCATTAAAAAGATGGCATTTTCAAAAGAGCATAGAGATTTATTATTGAAGCTATATAATAAAGAGATTACACGTCGTGAATATGATCGACTTGTACAATCGCTATATAAACCTTCTAAAGAGGTTTGCGAGGGATAGAAATGGGGGAGACAATCTAGTGGATTGTCTTTTTTAAATTTATGTATGTTCTGATAAAATTAAGGTTAGCCTTACTAGGGAGGTGAAAAGATTGCGGAAACGTTTATATATAGGGATTGGAGTTATCTTCTTAATCGCTTTAGGTGGAATTGTATTTTGGTCAGCTTTACAAGGAAACCGTACAGAAAATTTTATTTTAAGGCATATGGTGAATGATAATGGAACGCTTGCCACGTATCGTTTAGTAGATACTAAGGCAGGTACGGGTGAAGCAAAGGGACGTGAAGCTTTATCAGAATCAGCGGGATTATGGTTACAATATACACTTGATAAAGATGATCAGGCGTTATTTGATGAGCAAGTAAAGGTTATTCAAGATAATTTCGTATATAAGAATCATATCGTTTTATGGAAACTCTCTGAAAAGGGAGAGAGGCAGTCAGCTACAAATGCACTTATAGATGATCTTCGTATTATAGAACAATTATATCGTGCTTATGAAATGTATAAGGAAGAGCGTTATAAAAACCTTGCCGATCAATTAAGTGATGCTGTACTTCGTTATAATAAAAAAGATAATTATTATGTTGATTATTATGATGCAGATGCAGGGAAACAAAATAATTTTGTAACAACATCATACATAAATCCACGTGCATTCTCCTATATGAAGAAGTACGACAAAGTTTCTGCTCAGCAATATCAGGAAGTCGTTCAATTTTTAGCGGATTATCCAAGGCATGGCTGGGCATTCCCGAAAGAGTATAAAGAAGATGGTACATTTACGTACGATAAAGAAGTGAATCTTATTGACCAATCATACGTTGCATATCATCGAAGTTTAGGTGGTCTTTCATCAGCTGCTTATTTGGAATTTATAAAGAAGAAATTCCAGGAGGATGGAAAGCTATACGGTCGTTACAATTTAGAAACGGGAAAACAAACTGTGAATTATGAATCGCCAGCCGCATACGGATTAACGATTTTGTACGTACTACAAACAGGTGATAAAAAGTTTGCGAAAGAATTGTATGATCATATGGCCACATTCCGAAATGATAACGTATTTAGTAGATATTACGGTGGATATGTAACAGGTGAAAATAATAATACGCATATTTTTGATAATGTACTACCACTTTTAGCTGAAATGGAATTAAAAAAGAGTGAACAATAAAAGTTGCCACCATATGAGGGTGGCAACTTTTATTTGTTGATATAATTTTACGTCCTAATGTTGGAGAAGTAATCAATCACAAATTCACGGAATTGCTGAGCTGTTTTTGATAAGTAGCGTTTTTTTGACCAACTTAATCCGATGGTTCGCTGACAATTGGGTTCAATAATACGCAACTTGCTTGATGCTAAAGTAGAGTTTTTTAATAAAGTTAAACTTGGAACAAAAGCGATGCCGAGACCTTGCTTAATGAGGTCGCTAATCACGGTCGGTTCATCTACTTCAAAAGCAATATGCGGAGTGAAACCAGCTTCTTTGCAAAATCCATCCGTTAAGTGTCGAAATCCGTAGCCAGTGTTCATACTAATAAACGGTTCGTTTTTTACTTCATGCAGGTGGATATTTTCTCGGCCTGATAAACGATGGCCTGAAGGGACGACTAAGAAAATTTCTTCTGTAATAAGTGGTTCCCAAACAATCTCCTCACCTTCAATTGGCACAGAGGAGATACAAAAGTCAATTTCTATATTATCTAGTTGTCGTTTCATAGAAGGAGTGGATGCAAGAAATTGTTGGAATCGAACGTTACGATGTTCTAGTAAAAAAGAGCCAAGTAGTTCTGGTAATATTCTCGGAATAGAAACGGCCAGCGTAATAGAGCTTTGTTGTAATTCGGCTAAATCTTTAATTTCTCGTTGCCCTTCGCTTAATTCATGAAAAATACGTTCTACTCGTTTTAAAAATACTTTTCCGAAAGAATTTAAAGTAATCTGTCGGCCTTGGCGATCAAATAAAGGGACGCCTAAATCCTTTTCAAGTCTAGCGATTGTTTTGCTGAGTGAAGGTTGCGCGATATGCAATTCTTCAGCTGCCTTTGTCATGTGTTCTAGTCGTGCAACTGTCTGAAAGTATTTTAACTGGAGCAGTTCCATTTCGAGTCTCCTTTCTATAGACCAAAAGGAATGAATTAATAATTAAAGATGTATTATACAGTATGTAAAGTGACGTGTATAGTAAATCTGTTAAACCATTCGAAGGGTGTTAAATTAGAAGAGGAGTATGTTTCATGAAGGGAATTAAACTTATATTTAAAGATTGGAAAGCGATGTGGCACCATAAACATGGACGTATCGCTTTAATTTTTTTATTAATCGTTCCGTTAATTTATTCAGGATTCTTTTTAGCTGGGTATTGGGATCCGTACGGAAAATTAGATAAATTACCTGTTGCGGTTGTGAATTTAGATAAGGGTGCTGCGATGGATGAAAAAACAATTCATGCAGGAGACGATTTTGTTAAAAATTTAAAAGAGAATAAGGAATTGGCTTTTCATTTCGTATCAGAAAAAAATGCGGATGAAGGGTTAAAAGAAGATAAATATTATATGGTTGTTACGATTCCGGAAGATTTCTCTAAAAAGGTAAGTACACTTATGAATGAGAAACCAGAGCCAGCAAAGTTGCAGTACAAAGTAAATCCAGGTAAAAACTTTGTAGCGGCTCAAATTGGAACGACAGCTGTTGAAAATATGAAAACAAAAATCTCAAACAGTATTACGAAATCTTATACAGAAGGTGTCTTTTCAAAGTTTCAAGATTTGGCACAAGGGTTGAGTGATGCAAGTAATGGTGCTGGGAAGTTACATGAAGGAACGACCGATGCAAAAAATGGAGCGAATCAGCTTGCGGATGGTATTGATCGTTTAAGTGATGGGACATCGAAATTGAAAGAAGGAAGTGAAAAGCTTGCATCCAGTCAATCTGCTTTAACCGGGGGAGCAAATGAGCTGAGTCAAGGAGCGACATCACTTCATAGTGGTATGGAGTTATTAGCACAAGGTGAAAAAACGTTACAATCAGGAATTAGTGAATTAAGTGCTGGTACAAATGAATGGGTGAATGGAAATGAAAAACTTGCTGAAGGGCAAGCGAAAGCGGACAATGCGGCAAATAGTGTAAAACAACAATTAGAAGAGTACGTGAAAAATCATCCGGAAGTGCAGCAAGATCCCGCTTTTCAAAAAATTGTTGCTACGTCTAATGGACTAGCTAAAGCAACAAGTACTTTAAATAATAGTCAACAACAATTGACACAAGGTGCGAAGAAGCTAACTGATGGTCAACATAAGATTGAAGAAGGCATGAATACATTCGGAGTTAAGTTAAATGAAGCTACTGCTGGAACGAAAAAGATAGCAGATGGTGCATCGAATTTGGCTGATGGATTTACGAAGTGGGGAAATGGATTTACATCATTGCAAGAAGGTGTAAACCAGCTTGCGAGTGGTGGAACGGAGCTGAATAACGGTGCTAGTAAATTAACAAATGGACTTGTTAAACTTGATGATGGTGCGAAAGAACTTTCTACGAAATTAGGAGAGGGCGCAGAGAAGATAGCGGATGTTCGTAATGATGATGCACGCAATACGATGTTCTCAGAGCCAGTTCAGTTAGTGAAGTCAACAGTTTCTGACGTTCCTAACTACGGCTCAGGCATTGCACCATATTTCTTATCACTTGCATTTTATGTTGGCGGAATTATGGCATCGAATATTTTACCTCTTGGCCGCAGACAAAACATGAAGGTAAGCGGAACGGTACATTTTATTAATAAACTAGGATTGGTATATTTAATTGGACTTATTCAAGCTCTACTCGTAGATGTAGTTGTGCTAGGTGTTATGAAATTAGAAGTCGCAAGTGTGCCACTCTTTGTTTTATCAAGTATTGTTATTTCCTTTACGTTTATGACATTTATTCTTATGCTAGTAACAGTATTTGGTCTTGTTGGAAAGTTCTTAGCGGTAACGCTTCTTGTCCTGCAATTAGCGACGAGCGGAGGTACTTTCCCAGGAGAATTAAACATAGCTGTTCTTAGCAAAATTGGACAGTTTCTCCCAATGTCTCATTCTCTTAGAGGATTACAAGATGTTATCTCTTTAGGAGATTGGTCGCAATTACAAATGCAAATTTTAATATTGTTATGTTATCTCGTTGTTGCCGGTGGAATTGCTTGGGTCACGAGCCATATACAGCATAGAGAAACGAATGCAGAACAAGTTTCTTAAAATGAAATAAGCTATCCGATTTTTTCGGATAGCTTATTTTTTATTTGCGTTCCATTACTGCAAAGTAATTATTTTCATTATCAGCAAAGTTGAATGCTCTACCAGTAGGTAAATCTACAACCTGTCCAACTGTGACATTTTTCTCAGAAAGATCTTTATATAGACGGTCTAAGTCATTTGAGAAGAACATAAGTGAAGGCGTATTTAGGTTTAGTTCAGGTTGCATCTTCGCGATTAACGCTTTATCGTGAAGGACGATGCTTGTTCCTGCTTCTTTCGCCGGTGCAATTTCAATCCAGCGGAATCCGTTTCCGTTATTTTCTTCCGCAATGATTTGGAACCCTACTTTTTCTGTCCAAAATTGTACTGTTTCGTCTTGGTTATTTACATATAGCATAATTTGTCCAACTTGATTAATCATAGGTGTCTCTCGCTTTCTTTTTATATGCGTATTATTATATCAAATATATGGCTTGAATAGTTTTTTATGATTTTTTCGTAATACAACCTTCGTCCATTTCATCTTTGTTGTAGGAGAAGGCCCTGTAATCCAAGTATGAAATGGTATTGTGCTACAAATGACCATTGTTGAAATAGAGATAATGGCCGTTAACACAAATAGTAATAGGGCATATAATATAGTATTTTCTTGCAGTGTGAATAAGGAAAGAAGTTTTGTGCATAGTTGCAAGAAGAATAAATGAGCTAAATAAGCACCATACGTGTAATTACCAATGAAACGTAACGTTTTATATAAGAAACCACGACGCTGTACTATCATAATAGATAACACATACAGTATGATAATTTCGCATACGATATATAAAAACATAGATGGTTTTAAATAGGTAGAAACAGTTAAATGAATAGAGTTTGCTCCGTAAAAACTAAACAACTCATAATTGATGAATAAAAATAAGATGAAAAATAATATTGTTATAAGCGGGATATGTTTCATGACGAATAGACGCCAAGTTTTTAGTGCTACAGCGGCAATGCCGCCCATAACGAAATAGAATGAGTAGAATAGAAATGATCGATCTGTATAATGTAAAATTGTTGAACTTGTTAATTTTTCTCCATTAAAAATATAGTGAGAAGAGAACCACATTAATAGAAAATATAGGCAAGCGAAAAAGGTCATATATTTATATATGTCTTTTTTATTTTCTGTTCGTTTTTGAAACCAATAAAAAAGTGTGCATAGTAAAGGGAACAATAAGTGAATTTGGAACATCATAATAACGTACCAAAGATGGGGAGCGGCTGTTCCGAGTAATAAACTTTTTATTCCACTTTGTAATGTAATAAGATCGTTTGTTGTTAATAAGTAAAGAATAGACCAAAAGAAATACGGAATGAGTAAGTGTATCGCTTTTTCGGAAATATATTCTTTATATACTAATTGCTTTGTATAGTGACGAATTAAGTGAAATCCAACGATAAATATGAATGCTGGTGCTGAGAATTTTGCAAGATTAAATAGCATGCCCATAATGAGGGATTGCTCAAGTAAGACATTTCCTTGATTCATTGTATATAATAAGGAACTTTGCAAAACGACAGCGAGAAATGCAATGCTTTGCAAAACTTTAAATTCTGGTGCGCTTTGTGTCATTATTTCCATCTCCTGTTCCATACATGATTATAGTACGGAGAATGGATAATGGATGTGGAATATTTGTGAAGGTTTTAACAAATTTGTGGCGGAATGGATTAACAACAAAGAAAGAGGATGCTCGTTTGGAGCATCCTCTTTGTATTTATTAAGCAAATTTGTTTTTGATCCAGTTCTTACCTTCTACAAGGCGAGCTGTCATTACGGCACAAGCGTTATCTGCTGTTACGTTTAACATCGTTGCAGGAGGATCAATGATTGTACTGATTGCTGCGATAATTGGCAATGCTTCTGGCGGGAAGCCATATAAAGAAACGATTAACATTTCACCAATCATACCGCCGCCTGGAATAGCGCCCATTACTGTTCCTACTAATAGAGAAACAACAAGTGCGATTGCTAATGTTTTCGGTCCTTCGAATTCCATGTTGAAAATACCGAATAAGAAAGCAATTTTTAATACGCCGCCTAAAACAGAGCCGTCTTTATGAAGAGTAGAACCAAGAAGGACAACTGTTTCACGAACGTCTGAAGAAATACCCATTTTCTTTGTTGCTTCTAAGTTTGCTGGAATACTTGCGGCACTACTACAAGTTGCAAGTGATGTAACTGTAGGAGAGACCATGTTCTTCCAAAATACTTGTACACCTTGTTTGCGACCTGCAAGGTATGCATAGAATGTGAAGAATACAAAGAAATAAATGAGAGAAGCAGGATAGTATACCATTGCTGCTCGGAAGTAAGTTCCAAGAAGTTGTGGTCCGAATTCGCCAACTAATGCTGCGAAGTAAGCAGCAAGTCCGATTGGAGCGTAGTACATAATGAAAGATACAACCTTCATTGAAATCTCTGCACCAGCTTGTAGGAATGTAGCAAATGGCTTTCCTTTTTCGCCAACTGCTGAAGTTGCAATCCCCATTAAGATAGAGAAGAAAATAAGAGCTAACATATTTTCACGAGATAGTAACTTCGAGAAGTCAGATACTGTTAAAATACCGACGATTTGATCTGCAACACTAACAGCTTTGCCGGCTTTGTCAGGTTGTGTTAGTTCTAGTACAACACCTTGTGCTGGCGGGAATACTTTCACGACAATAATCATAAAAATAGCAGCTAAAATACTTGTAAATAAGAAAGTCCCAGCCATACTAGACATAATTTTACCGAAACGTTTTAATCCATCCATATTAGCAATAGACGATGCGATGCTAAAGAACACTAGAGGTACAACAATCGTAAACATTAAGTTTAAGAAAATGTCACCAAGCGGCTTTAAAGCAACTGCATCGGCACCCATGAAATAACCAATGAAACCACCAATTAGGATAGAAGATAATAAAATAAGTGGAAAGCGATATGCCTTCATAAATATATCCTCCTATCAATTAAAAAAATCATACTGAATCATTATAGCGAGTTAGGGGCCCCTTTACTAGGAGAATACGGATAAATGGAATAGCGTGAAAATCAAGAAATTTTTGTTTTTAAGCTCGGCATACAGCAGGAAATCTAGACATATATATTTGTAACCTAGTGGTGGCAAGGAGTGCACCATAACTTAGGTAGAGAAAAAGGGGGAGGGAAGCGGGATGAATATTTTACTTTGCTGTGCAGCGGGAATGTCTTCCAGTTTGATTGTTACAAAGATGGAGAAAGCAGCAGAGGCAAGAGGGATAGAAGTAACAATCTGGGCAGTATCAGGTTCTGAAGTGAATAGTCATATTGATAAAGCTGATGTCCTTTTACTTGGACCGCAAGTACGTTATTTATTACCGAAAATGAAAGAACTATGTAAGGATAAAGGGATACCTGTTGATGTCATTCAATCTGTTCATTACGGACTTTGTAATGGAGAAGCTATCTTGCAAGCAGCTTTGTTAATGAAACCATGAGGAGAGTGGGATAGATGATACGGTTTTTAGAGAAGTATGTGATGCCGGTAGCAGGGAAGGTTGCAGAGCAGAGGCATTTACAAGCAATTCGAGATGGAATTATTTTAACGATGCCTTTCTTAATTATTGGATCGTTTTTCCTCATTATTAGTGCACTGCCGATACCGGGATATAACGATTTTATGGCAGGTTTGTTTGGGGAGAATTGGCAGCGAGCTTTAGGGTATCCAGTTAGTGCAACTTTTAATATAATGGCTTTAATAGCTGTTTTTGGAATCGCTTACAGACTTGGAGAGTATTATAAAGTAGATGCTTTAGCATCCGGGGCATTGTCGCTTGTGACGTTTTTACTTGCGACTCCATTTCAAGTTGCATATATTATACCAAGTACAAAAGAAAGTGTACTTGTAGAAGGCGCTATCCCAGCTGCATTAATGGGAAGCCAAGGGTTATTTGTAGCAATGATTATTGCACTTATATCTACTGAACTTTATCGGTTTATTGTACAAAAAAAGATAATTATAAAGATGCCAGAGACAGTTCCACCAGCTGTCACGCGTTCATTTGCAGCACTTGTTCCAGGATTTATTGTTGTAACAGTTATTTGGATTTTACGCTTAATTATAGAAAATACTTCTTTTGGCAGTATCCATAATATTGTAGGACAAATTTTACAGGAACCGCTTAGTGTACTTGGTGCTAGTCTTTGGGGCGCAATAATAGCAGTTATTCTCGTTCATGTTCTTTGGTCTTGTGGAATTCATGGTGCTACTATTGTTGGTGGTGTAATGAGCCCCGTTTGGTTATCGTTAATGGATCAAAACCGAGTTGCTTTTCAAGCTGGGCAAGATGTACCAAATACGATTACGGCACAGTTTTTTGACTTATGGATTTATATGGGCGGTTCTGGTGCAACGCTTGCTCTAGTTGTCGGAATGTTACTATTTGCGCGAAGTCAACAATTAAAAAGTTTAGGGAGATTGTCAATTGCACCTGGTATATTTAATATTAATGAGATGGTAACTTTTGGTATGCCGATTGTGATGAACCCACTTTTACTAATTCCATTTATATTAGTTCCAGTCGTGCTAACAATTGTTTCTTACTTTGCAATGGAATGGGGATGGGTTGCACGTCCGAGTGGGGCCGCTGTACCTTGGACGACACCTATTCTTTTTAGTGGATATTTAGGATCGGGCGGGAAAATTTCAGGTGTTATTTTGCAACTTGTTAACTTTGCGCTAGCATTCTTCATTTATTTACCGTTCTTAAAAATATGGGATAAACAAAAACTGGCGGAAGAAAAGGGGGAGTAAAGAACTACAATGGATACGATAGAGACGAAAGCTTTTCATTTAATCTTGCATGGGGGAAACGCGAGAAGTTGTTCAATGGAAGCAATTGATTGTGCGAAGCGTGGGGAGTTTACAGAAGCTGAAGCTAAATTACAAGAAGCACTAGAGGAATTAAAGGAGGCGCACCGTGTACAAACGGAGCTTATCCAGAAAGAGGCTGGTGGCGAAAAGACCGAAGTTACTCTTTTAATGGTACACGCGCAAGACCATTTAATGAATGCAATTACGGTGAAAGAATTAGCGAGTGAGTTTGTAGAGTTATATAGGAAGATGTCGGTGGATGAATGAACCTTGCTTATGCAAGGTTTTTTTATTTCACTAAATAGTGGGTTAAAATAATGAATTATTTTTCATTGAAAAAGTTTTTTTAGTGTTTTTTCATATTAAACACAACTAGACGACTAAACACTAATCTATTTTCATACAGTTATGTGTTAAAAGCGTGTTGTTTTATAACACACTGTGTGTTTTTTGGACGACACACTAATTGAAAGCGTTAACACACAAAGAAAATGCTCGAAAAAGCACTGATTTTAGTGGTTTTAAAAAGTTGGCACGCTAATTGCATTAATAAATAGCGTAAAGAAAAATAAATAAACATAAATTTTTTATACTACACAAGGGGGATTTTCAAATGAATATTTTATTATGTTGTTCAGCAGGGATGTCTACAAGTTTACTAGTTACAAAAATGGAAGCGGCTGCAAAAGCTCGCGGTCTAGAAGGAAAGATTTGGGCTGTATCTGGGGATGCAGTAAAAAACAATATCGACCAAGCAGATGTGTTATTACTAGGACCACAGGTTCGTTACATGCTCTCTTCAATGAAAACGCTTGCTGACGAGAAAAATGTTGGAATCGACGTTATCAATCCAATGCACTACGGCATGATGAATGGAGAAGCAGTTTTAGATCACGCATTAACACTTAAAAAATAATTAGGGGGGAAGCGAAATGCAAAAGTTTATTGCATTTATGGAGAAATATTTAGTTCCAGTCGCAGGTAGAATTGGATCGCAGCGCCACTTAGTTGCAATCCGTGACGGATTTATCGCAGTTATGCCTCTTATTTTAGTTGGATCATTTGCAGTACTTATAAATAACTTACCAATTGATGCTTTCCAAAACTTTATGAAGGGCACATTTGGTGACGCTTGGAAAGATGTCGGTGGCGGTATGTGGACTGGTTCCTTTGCTATACTCGCCCTCATAGTCGCAGTTGGGATAAGTTACAATTTAGCGAAATCTTACGGCGTCGATGCGTTGTCAGCAGCAATCATTACATTCGGTGCATTAATTATTATTTCTCCGACAACGCCAAAAGAAGGCGGTATTGATTTAGCGTGGACAGGGGCACAAGGTCTATTCGTTTCCATTATAGTGGCTCTTCTTGTAACAGAAGTGTTTAGATTCTTTGTTCAAAGGGATATTACAATTAAAATGCCAGATGGTGTTCCACCGGCAGTAATGAAATCATTCGCAGCGTTAGTTCCAGCATTCGTTATTTTGATTGTAACAGCAGGTATTCAATTAGCTGTGAAACTTGCGGGAACAAGCATTCATAAAATGGTATTTGAAACAATTCAATTACCATTACAAGGTTTAGCGGGTACATTACCAAGTGCAATTATTATTGCTCTACTTATTCACGTATTATGGTTCTTCGGATTACATGGTCCAAATATTATTGGGGGGATTATTGACCCAATCTATTTACCAGCATTAGAGAAAAATATGAAATTATTTAATGATGGTATGTCTGCATATGACGTACCGCATATCTTCACAAAACCATTCTTTGATGTATACGTATATATCGGGGGATCGGGTGCAACGTTAGCATTCTTAGTGGCAGTAATGCTTGTAGCGAAAAGTGCGCAGCTTCGCGGTGTAGGCCGTGTATCTATCGGTCCTGGTTTCTTTAATATTAACGAACCAGTTATTTTCGGTACGCCAATTGTATTAAACCCAACGTTAATTATCCCGTTCGTACTTACACCAGTTGTATTAGTTATTACTTCTTATACAGCAATCACTTTAGGATGGGTACCAAAAACAGTTGCGTTAGTTCCATGGACAATGCCACCAATCTTTAGTGGTTATCTTGTATCGGGCGGAAGCATCGCTGGTGCAGCACTACAAGTGGTGAACTTTGCTATTGCGGTAGTAATTTACTATCCATTCGTATTAATGTGTGACCGTACTTATGTACAGGCTGCAAAAGCTGAAACAAAAGGAAGCGACAATTCAGTATCACTTTAAAAAATATTATTCTGGCGAGTTCCTATAGCTCGTCAGAATAATTACCTTTATATCATGTTCAAAAAGATGAAAAACATCTATATGAACACTAAACTATCATTAATAAATTCATACTTTAATAGACATGTTCAAACTGAAGGGGTATTTAAATCGGTTGAACCTTATAGAGAGGGCGGTAATTATGATGACTACAGCAGAACAAATTCCATTCCAATTGATTTTAAATAGTGGTAACGCACGAAGCTTTGCGATGGAGGCACTTCAATTTGCCAAACAGGGGAAAATGGTAGAAGCAGATGAAGCGATGGTAAAGGCGAAAGAAGCGATTAATGAAGCGCATCATTTCCAAACAGAGCTCATACAATCAGAAGCAAGAGGAGAAAAAACAGAGGTTAGTGTTCTTTTAATTCACGCACAAGATCATTTAATGAATGCGATTACAGTGAAAGAATTAGCAGCAGAGTTTATCGATCTTTATAAAAAGCTTGAAGCGAAAGGGGAATAAAGCATGACTGGAATTAAAATTGCTACAATCGGCGGTGGATCTAGTTATACACCAGAGTTAATTGAAGGATTTATTAAGCGTTATGATGAGCTTCCTGTTCGTGAAATTTGGTTAGTAGATATTGAGGCAGGAAAAGAAAAGTTGGAAATAGTTGGTAACTTAGCGAAACGTATGGTGAAAAAATCAGGTTTACCAATCGAGGTACATTTAACACTTGATCGCCGTGAGGCATTAAAAGATGCAGACTTCGTAACAACACAACTTCGCGTTGGTTTATTAGAAGCACGTGCAAAAGATGAAGCAATCCCATTAAAATATGATGTAATCGGTCAGGAAACAAATGGTCCTGGTGGTTTATTTAAAGCGTTGAGAACGATTCCTGTTATTTTAGATATTTGTAAAGATATGGAGGAGCTCTGTCCGAATGCATGGTTAATTAACTTTGCAAATCCAGCTGGTATGGTAACAGAGGCAGTTCTTCGTTATACAAATATTCAAAGAGTAGTTGGTCTATGTAACGTTCCAATCGGAATTCGTATGGGTCTTGCAAGATTACTTGAAGTAGATGCGAGTCGTGTTCACGTTGATTTCGCAGGTTTAAATCATATGGTATACGGACTAGATGTATACTTAGATGGCGTAAGTGTAATGGACCGTGTGTTAGAGCTTGTGACAGATCCAGAAAAACAAATTACGATGGAAAATATCGCAGCGCTTAACTGGGAGCCAGACTTTATTCGAGGACTTCGTGCGATTCCATGTCCATACCATCGTTACTACTACAAAACACGTGAAATGTTAGAAGAAGAAAAAGAAGCTTCTGTTGAAAAAGGTACACGTGCAGAAGTAGTAAAACAATTAGAAAATGATTTATTTGAGTTATATAAAGACCCGAATTTAGATATTAAACCACCACAATTAGAAAAACGTGGCGGAGCTTATTATAGTGATGCAGCATGTAGCTTAATTACGTCTATTTACAATAATAAAGGTGATATCCAGCCTGTTAATACACGAAACAACGGAACAATTGCAAGCTTACCACATGATTCAGCTGTTGAAGTGAACTGTATTATTACGAAAGAAGGCCCAAAACCAATTGCAGTTGGAGATCTTCCAGTACCAGTTCGCGGTTTAGTACAACAAATTAAATCATTCGAGCGCACAACAATTGAAGCTGCTGTTACAGGGGATTATCATAAGGCGCTGCTTGCTATGACAATCAATCCGCTTGTACCATCAGATAAAGTTGCAAAACAAATTTTAGATGAAATGTTGGAAGCACATAAAGAGTATCTTCCACAGTTCTTTAAAAAGGTAGAGAAGTAAAAGCGGCGCTATTTAGCCCGCTTTTTTTATTCTATTAGGAGGTATTATGATGATTAAGTTAATTGTAAATGCAGATGATTTCGGTCTTACAGAAGGTACAAATTACGGCATTATTGATGGTCATATAAATGGACTTGTAAATTCAACGACGATGATGATGAATATGCCAGGAACAGAGCATGCGGTACGCTTAGCGAAAGAGTATAACCTACTCGGAGTAGGCGTACATCTCGTATTAACAGCAGGGGAGCCACTTCTTGGAGACGTACCATCACTTGTAGGTAGCGACGGATCGTTTCATAAACAAAGTGTTGTAAGGGAAGGGAATATAAATCCAGAAGAAGTTGAGAGAGAGTGGACTGCTCAAATTGAGAAATTCCTATCTTACGGATTAACACCAACTCATTTAGATAGTCATCATCATGTACACGGATTACCGATCTTACACGATGTTCTTGAGAGATTAGCAGCTAAATATAATGTTCCAATTCGTCGTTGTGGGGAAGATAGAGCGGTGCATCCATTTTCTGATGTATTTTACAGTGACTTTTATGCGGATGGTGTGACGGAAGATTACTTTGTGAAGTTAAAAGAAAGAGTACAAGGTGAACAAACGGTAGAAATTATGGTTCATCCAGCTTATATTGATCCAGAGCTTGTGAAGCGTTCTTCTTACGTAATGGATCGTGTGAAGGAATTGCGTATTTTAACAGAGAGTGAGTTGCCTGAAGGGATAGAACTTGTGAAGTTTTAATAGAAAAACGACGGCTACATCATGCCGTCGTTTTTTATTTACAAAATGGATAGAATATATCCGCCAAAAGCTCCAAGTATAACGATAACCCAAGGTGGTGTTTTCCAAAAAGCTAGTAAGCAAAAAAGAAGCGAAGCGAAAACGAAATCTGAAGCATTTATAATTGTACTCGTCCAAATGGGATCGTAAAAAGCGGCAATTAAAATACCGACAACAGCGGCATTGACTCCAAGTAGTGCGCCTTGTATGAATGATATTTTTCTCACGCTGTTCCAAAATGGTAAAACACCAATAACGAGTAAGAAAGCAGGGAGGAAAATTGCAATTGTTGCGATTGTTGCCCCAAGCGTCCCGTTTAACACTGCTCCTATATAAGAGGCGAATGTAAATAGTGGTCCTGGTACTGCTTGTGTTAATCCGTATCCAGCTAGGAACTGTTCTTTCGTCATCATGCCGTTTTGTACGAACTCACCTTCAAGAAGGGGCAGCACGACGTGTCCTCCTCCAAATACAAGTGCGCCAGAGCGATAGAAACTATCAAATAAAGCGATGTAATAAGAGAACGGCCTTAATATTGGTAGCAGTAGTAATAGTCCAAAGAATAAGACGAGGCAAGAAACTGCTATCTTTTTTGAAATAGGTACTCTTATATTTTGAGATTGGCTAATTGGTTGGTTGCGATATAAAAACCAACCGATAAAGCCACATATTATAATAAGGATGACTTGTGTCCAACTACTTGGCCATAATAAGGCGATTGCGGCAGTTACAATCGCAATCGTTGCACGATTTCGATCTGGAGTTAACTTTCGCGCCATTCCCCATATGGCATGAGCGACAATAGCGACTGCTACAAGTTTTAGTCCATGAATCCAGCCAGCACTTCCAAGATCGAACTGATTAAGGAATGAGGCGAAGAAAACTAAAACAAGGACAGACGGTAAAGTGAATCCAATCCATGAAATAATAGCTCCTAATAGACCGCCCCGTAATAATCCAACCCCCATACCGACTTGACTGCTGGCAGGACCGGGAAGGAATTGACATAGTGCTACTAAATCTCCATAGCTTCGTTCATCCATCCATTTTCTTTTTTGCACGTATTCGTGGTGGAAATAACCAAGATGAGCGACAGGACCGCCGAATGAAGTAAGTCCTAATTTAAATGAGACGAGAAAAATCTCTAATAATGTGTGAAAGGTGTATTTGTTTTTTTTCAAAATAACCTCCTAGAATGTTTTTGCTATGTGCATTATACAAGAAGTGGTAAAGCAAAAGGAACAAATCTAATGTAAAGATTTTGTGAATCTTTTCTTTGTAATTAAAATTGAAAAAGTCATAAATGATTATGTCTAAACCATAAAGTAGTAGAAGTAGTGCTGGGAAATTTATATAAGGAGAATGCCTTATGACAACACATTTCTTTGCCAGGTTAACAGGTAAGAGGGAAGTGCCTCCTGTAAATACAGAAGCTTTTGGGGTAGCAGAGTTTATTTTTAGTGATGATTTAACGAAATTGCATTACAGAGTAATACTAAAAAATATAGAAAAGGTTACATCGTGTCAAATTCATTTAGGGAAGTCTACTCAAATTGGTCCTGTTGTTTTATATTTGTATGGTCCACTGGAGCAAGGGATTAGCTTGAACGAGGGAAGTATTACTGGTGTAGTGAATGTGGAGGATTTTGAGGGACCTTTACAAGGGAAATCATTTGTACATTTACTTCAAGAAATTATTCAAGCAAATGTATATGTTAATGTCCATACGAAATCACAAAAAAGAGGAGAAATAAGAGGGCGAGTTAGAAAAGTAAAGAAATAGAGGAAAAGGCTGTCCATATGTTGGAACAGCCTTTTCTCATTATATAAGGTGCTAGTTTTAGCAATTATTGTCGGTAAATCGATATATTTTGAAAATCGCTGATATAATCTGAGTTGCGCCGATATATTTTGAAAATCGCTGATATAATCTGAGTTACGCCGATATATTTTGAAAATCGCTGATATAATCTGAGTTACGCCGATATATTTTGAAAATCGCTGATATAATCTGAGTTGCGCCGATATATTTTGAAAATCGCTGATATAATCTGAGTTGCGCCGATATATTTTGAAAATCGCTGATATAATCTGGGTTGCGCCGATATATTTTGAAAATCGCTGATATAATCTGAGTTGCGCCGATATATTTCAATAATTGCTGATATAACTCGCGTTACGGTCGATATTTTTAAAAACTGCCTCGATTAATTTTTCACAGGTTGATTTTTAATAAAGAAGTCCATAACGTAAAATACTTCGTCATCTGGTATTTGTATTTCAAATGTATTTTCAATTGGTTGCAACGCTTTTTTTACTTTCATATACATCCAGTACTCATCTTGTCTTCTTTTCTCTTTATCAGGGTGAGGAAGAAGGCTTTCTCCTTTTTGAAGACGGTCAACCATACAGCTCATATGCAGAATAACACCCATTAAGCTATCAGGAGTTAGCTGTAAGGAAATTAATTCTTGGATTGTATTTAATGCGTAACGAATTGTTTTGATTAGTAATGCTCCATCGTTACGCTGCATTTGTTGTTCAAGAATATCCGCCATTTTTGCATATGTTTCTTCATACGTAATTAATTCTTGAATGGGCTGAATCGCTGTGTAGTTTACGATGTCTTGGAAATGATATGTTAAGCATGGTACTTGCACATCGAAATTCGTGACGATACAAATGATGTTACGCTCTTTTTTTATGTTCTCAATCATTTTCGTTAAATCTTTTTCATGGACGATACTAATCGGAATAATTTCAATTAAGTCTTTATCAAATCGTAAATAGTTCTCTAACATTTTTTGAATAGCTAAAGCACTTCCTTCACCAGTTAAGCAAGCTGTTAAAATAACAGATTTCATTGGAGAGAGAGGTTTTTTCTTTTCTTCTTGTACGTTTAAGTAAAATGGTGTTAAATTTTTTACTGTTTCATACAGCGCATCTAATGAATAACCGAGCTGAGCTTTTCGAGCTGCTTCTAGTGCGTGTGGTGTGCTCGTCATCGAGAGAACACGTACAGGAATTTTGAATTCCGTTTCTAATATGTCACCGATATAAGCAAGTGAACCCATATCAACAAGTAAGAGAAGCCCATTTACATTTTGTAGTGTTTTCATATACACTTTCACACGTTCCAAGAAATCTTTCGGTGATTCGTGTAACGGCATATCAATACCGGTTACTTCCTCAATGCCGAGAAGTTCGTTTGCAACGTTTGCCATTTCAGTTGCGATGCCATTACCGTGTGCTAATATTAATACTTTTACTTCTGTTTGTGAGGCAGGAATTGGATCAACAACGAAGAACATTGTTAAAAAGCCAGCTTCATCAATAGGCATTGTTATTTGTAATTCTTCCTCCAGTAGTTGAATGCATTGCATAGCTACGGAAAAAGCTTCTTTATATTTCGTACGAATTTGATTTAATTGTGGGTGATGTATTTGTTTTCCGCTTTGTAAACGTTGTAGAGTTGTCTGTACATGTAAACTTAAAGCGAGAAATACTTTTTCATCAAACGTCTTAGATAAATGCTTTTCAGCAAGTTCCGCTATTTTTTCACATACGGAAACGATATTACGATCCACAATTTTAAAAACATTTTCATGGCTTGTTTTTTTTGATATTTGGTTAAAATATTGTACGAAAAAGCTTTGAACATCATTTTCTATTAGTAATTCTAATTCTTCCTCTTCAATACCACGTGCTTGAAGTTCTTCGTATTTATAATCAATATAATCGTAAATAGAAGAGCGTTTTTCATCTTCTGTTTTATGATTACTCCAACCTTCCTCACCTGTAAATACAAATGTTTCATTTGGTATTTGGTATAAGTGACGGCTCTTCCTTTCAATGAACAACCCTTCTTTCATATACCAAGGTAAATCTGTACTTGAAACATAGACAGAATCACGTTTCTTTGTGACCAAATCAGAATAGGCTTTCGCACAGGCAATTTGAACATCTGTTTTTAATTGACCAATGTTATTGGGACAATTGTAAAAGACGAAAGCACGCATTGCATTTGGGCTAACGTGAATGTCTTTTCGTAGACGAATTGCTTCATTTGTGAAAAATAGCTGTAGTAAAGCAAAGCGCTCTTTATGTGTACGCTCACGAAGTGGTGGCAGCGTAACAGTCATTGGTATACGTCTTGTAAATGTTTTTAATAAAAATGAATTTGGTTCTTCTGTTGTTGCAGTAATGATTAATACTTGTGCTTTACGTTCGTTCTCTGTTTCTCCAAGGCGGCGGTATACTCCGCGGTCAATAAAGGTGAAAAGCATTTCTTGTCCCTCTGGAGGCAGGCGATGTACTTCATCTAAGAAAAGAATTCCTTCATGTGCTTTTTCAATTAACCCTTTTTGATCACTTGCTCCTGTATAAGCTCCTTTTTTAATCCCAAATAATTGCCCGAGTAGTAGCTGTGGATTATTTGCGTAATCAGCACAGTTAAAGACGATAAATGGTGCATCTTTGGGAAGCTGTTCAACTTCAATTGCATATTCGTGCATTAAAGAAGCAAACATAGACTTTCCGACCCCTGTTTCTCCCAGTAGTAAAGTATGCATACCGTTTGGAGGATAGAGAATAGAAGCTTTCGCTTTTTCAATTGCAATTTTAAGGCTCGTATTTTCAATTGCAAATGTATCTAATGAAGTTATGTCTTTTGAATGCGTTTCCAACGAAGTGTTCGTTTCTATGTAAAAACGAACAGGTCGCGTATTTGTTTTTAATAAACGTTTATCTTTTACAAGTTTGTTTAAATCGCTACTTACATTGGCACGATCTAGTTGCAGAAATGTAGCGAGTTCTGATGCGGTTACACCTTCTGTATAATTGCCTTTTTGTATTGCGTTAAAAATGAGATTTATTCGTTTCATTTCTATTCACCTCGAAACTTCATCACTATTTAAAATTTTACACAAAAATGGGAAGGGTGGGAAGAGAAAAATAAAACAGCTTTAGCACATAGGCACTAAAGCTGTTACAATCTTGTGTCTTTCCAAAAATTCACCTTGAGATGAGAAGAAGGATTATAGGGAAGAAGTTTGTATCCTTGTGACTGTAAATAATCAATTACTTTTGGCAGTATTTGTACGGTTACACTCGAATCATGCATTAAAATGACTTCGACTTGTTCATCACTTTGATTACGTACTCTTTCGAGTATGGCAGAAGGATTGTCATAGCTTTTCCAGTCGTATGTATCGATCGTCCAATCCCACATTTTATACTGGGCCGATACAAGTGCGTCACGGTAATTCTTTTTTAAGTAAGGCATACTACCATATGGAACGCGAACGAGATGTGTATTTAATTTCGTAACTTGCTGGACAATGCTTTGTGTTTGCTCCATTTCTGCAATTAAAGTGGAAGGGTCACCAGTGTAAAGGCGTTTTACATCATGTGACATGCTGTGGAGCCCGATATAATGTCCTTCTTTAATTAATCGTTGCATCGTTTTTGTGTAATGTGGCACTTTTCCGCCAATAACAAAGAAAGTTGCTTTTCCGTTCTTTTCTTTTAAGATGTTTAAAATTTGTGTAGTATATTTGTTTGGCCCGTCATCAAATGTTAAGTACGCAATTTTTTGTGTAGGAGAAGTTGTTTCAGTATTTGGATGATATTCAGCAGGAATAACAGTTGTTGCTTCAGTATTAGATGATACGTACATAGTAATCGTTAAAAATAAAATAATACATTGAAATACTCGCTTGATCATAACATTCACCCTCAGTTTGACAATCAAGATGTAAAAAAGAAAACTTGATACTTTTCTTATTATGTATATCTTTCTCCAATAGAGGAACTCTCAAACAATCTATATTTTGGAAATATAAAATGAGAATAAAAAATAGCATCCTCTTATAAGAAAGAGGATGCTATTTGAATATTTCATAATTGAAAAGGCTATACTACAATTAGTCTTCTCGTTTTTTCACTTTTTTATAAAAGGAAATGATTGGTTTGTAGCGTTCATGTACAAGCCCGATTATTTCAGCGATGATTTCTGTGAAGAAAATCAAAGCGAAAAGAAGAATAATGGATAGCCATAACGTTGCACTAGTGAAAATAATGGCATTTACACTAAAGAAAATACCGAATGCGTATATAATTAGTACCGTTTTGCGATGAGAGAACCCCATTGCAAGTAAGCGGTGATGTAAATGCGATTTATCTGGTGCTGAAATAGGTTTTTTATTTACGATACGACGGATGATTGCAAATATCGTATCAAATATAGGTACACCTAAAATGATAATTGGAACGATAAAACTGAATAACGTTACACTTTTGTATAATCCAAGTAACGATATAACAGAAATACAGTATCCTAAAAATAGTGCTCCTGTATCTCCCATGAAAATTTTTGCTGGATGGAAGTTGTAGAATAAAAATCCAATTGTACTTGCTAATATAATTAATGCGAGTGGCAATATAATAGCTGTTCCAGTACCCCATGGGCTAGTGAAGGCCATATATGCTAGCGTTGCAAGTACGATAGATGAAATCCCAGCAGATAATCCATCTAAGCCGTCAATTAAGTTGATTGCATTCGTAATACCTACAAGCCAAAATACTGTAATTGGATAAGCAAGCCATCCAAGTTCAGTATCCCCAAGGAATGGGATATATAATACTTGCACTAATAATCCACTTTTTACAATCATAATGGCAACTAACAGTTGTCCACCGAATTTTACTCTCGCAGATAACTCGTACATATCATCTAAAATTCCGATGATTACAATGATAATCGCACCTAGCGTTATCGATAACATTCTTTGTTCATATAAGCCGCCGACAACAAATCCTACTGCTACACCAATAAATATTGCCAACCCGCCAAGACGTGGCATAATCTTTTGGTGCACTTTACGTGCGTTTGGCTTATCTGTCGCTCCTATTTTAAAAGCTAATTTAATAACTAAAGGAGTAACGACGAGTACAGTGATGAAAGATGCCAAAATGGCATAAATCACTTGTGAGTCCATTAATACCCCACCCTTTATAGTCTAACGTAATTTTTTTTGAAAATATATTTATCTGAAAATTATGATGTTTATTTACAGGCTCATAACATATGGTATCACAAAAAGATTAGAATTCAATCTTTTTTTCTTTTTACGGTTAATGGAAGCGGATAGAATATATGACAATTGTATATAGAATGTTGAATCATATAAGAAGGTTAATCTTACTGGGCTTTGGAATGTAACATTTCCTCTTTTTCTTCAATAGTGAATACTTTTATTTCAGTATTATAAGTGTTGCACGTAGAAATGAGTAAGTTTCGTGTTAAAATGTGGGAATTTATCACGCGTGAACTGGCAGCCGGATTCTCACTGATTAAGTTTTACTTTATAGTGCATTTAATTTTACAAAAACTTTAAAAAAAATAAGGGAAGTAATTCATATAATGAAGAAGGAAAAGGGTTTTCTCATTTTTAATATGAGAGGGGGAAGCACAGGGAGAGTTCTATATTTCATATCTTTTCTATTGTAAATTCCTGTGCGAAAAGGAAATGAAAATTACGATAGTAGGTACTGGATATGTTGGATTGATTACAGGAGTAGGATTGGCAAAATTAGGGCATTCAGTTACATGTTTTGATATAGATGATGAAAAAATTGAACGGATAAAACAAGGGGATTTACCTATTTATGAGGCCAGATTACATGAATTAATAAATTATGCATATGAGAATAATGCTTTAACTTTTACATCAAATAAAGAAGAGGCATTTGATGATGTAGAGTTTATATTTATTGCAGTTGGAACACCACCGTTATTAGATGGGACGGCAGATTTAACGTATATTCAGAGTGCTTGTAACGATATTGGATTATATGCGACGAACGATATTATTGTTGTTACGAAAAGTACAGTTCCAGTAGGCACAAATGATGTAATGAAGGGATGGATTGAGGAGAAGTTAAAAGGGAGGCATACAGTACATATCGTATCGAATCCAGAGTTTTTGCGTGAAGGTTCAGGTATTTATGATTTCTTTCATGGAGATCGTATTGTAATTGGAGCGGATAGTAAGGAAGTAGCAAGAAGAGTAGAGAGTTTGTATAGTGAATTATGTTTAGAAACGTATGTTACAGATATTAAAAGTGCAGAGATGATTAAATACGCGTCGAATGCCTTTTTAGCTACAAAGATTAGTTTCATTAATGAAATTTCAAATATATGTGAGAAGGTAGGTGCGAATGTATTGGATGTTGCCAAAGGGATGGGAATGGATAAGAGAATCGGTGCATCTTTTTTAAATGCGGGCATTGGCTACGGAGGATCGTGTTTTCCGAAAGATACGAAAGCGCTGGTGCAAATTGCGGGAAATGTTGCTCATGATTTTCGTTTGTTAAAAGCAGTTATTGAAGTAAATAATAAGCAACAGTTGCTATTGATTGAAAAAGCGAAAAAAGTTATGAACATGAATAAAAAGCGGATTGCAGTTCTTGGCGCATCCTTTAAACCGAATACGGATGATATTAGAGAGGCATCATCTCTTATTATAATAGAAGCATTAATTAATATAGGTGCAGATATTGTTCTTTATGACCCAAAAGCAATTCAATATGTAAAGAATATATTTGGAGATGCTATACAATATAGTAGATGTATAGATGAATCGATTAGAGATGCGAGTGCGGTTTTTATCGTAACAGAATGGGGAGATATTCAAACTTATCCGTTAGAAAAGTACGTACAACTTATGAGGGAGCCTATTTTATTTGATGGGAGAAATTGTTATACTGATGAAGATGTTAAGAAACAAAAGATAGATTATTACTCGGTGGGAAGAAAAAGTATTTGTAATAGAAAAGTTTCTGTTATGCGTTAAAAAGGGATGTACTCATGTATATTTTTATATGTCATAATAGAAGCTGTAATTAGTGAAAGAAAAGAGGCAATCACATGACTGAACGTTTAAAAGTAATGACAATTTTCGGGACACGTCCAGAAGCAATTAAAATGGCACCTCTTGTATTAGAGTTGCAAAAACACCCAGAAAAAATTGAATCGATTGTGACTGTAACAGCACAACATCGCCAAATGTTAGATCAAGTATTAAGTATCTTTGGAATTACGCCAGATTTCGATTTAAATATTATGAAAGACCGCCAAACTTTAATTGATGTTACAACGCGTGGTTTAGAAGGTTTGGATAAAGTAATGAAAGAAGCGAAGCCGGATATTGTACTTGTACATGGTGATACAACAACAACATTTATTGCAAGTTTAGCTGCTTTTTATAATCAAATTCCAGTAGGTCATGTTGAGGCGGGCCTTCGTACGTGGGATAAGTATTCTCCATACCCAGAAGAGATGAATCGTCAATTAACAGGTGTAATGGCGGATCTTCATTTCTCACCGACAGCAAAATCAGCAACGAACTTACAGAAGGAAAATAAAGATGAGTCACGTATTTTCATCACAGGAAATACAGCGATTGACGCGCTACAAACGACTGTAAAAGAAACATATAGTCATCCTGTACTAGAGAAACTTGGAAATGATCGTCTTGTACTTATGACAGCTCACCGCCGTGAAAACTTAGGTGAACCGATGCGTAATATGTTCCGTGCAATTAAGCGTCTTGTTGACAAACATGAAGATGTACAAGTTGTGTACCCTGTTCATATGAACCCTGTTGTTCGTGAAATAGCAAATGAAATTTTAGGTGAACATAACCGTATTCATTTAATTGAGCCGCTAGATGTAATTGATTTCCACAATGTTGCAGCTCGTTCATACTTAATGTTAACGGATTCTGGTGGTGTACAAGAAGAAGCTCCATCACTTGGTGTACCAGTTCTTGTTCTTCGTGATACAACAGAGCGCCCTGAAGGTATTGAAGCAGGTACGCTGAAATTAGCAGGAACAGACGAAGAGACAATCTTTGGTCTTGCTGATGAGCTGTTATCAGATAAAGAAGCTCATGATAAGATGGCGAAAGCATCTAATCCTTACGGTGATGGTCGTGCATCAGAGCGTATTGTAGAAGCAATTTTACAGCACTTTAATAAGTAAATAAAAAAGGCCCAATCGCATAGATTGGGCCTTTTTGTTACGGCTGATTGCGCATAATCCACTCTGCATGAGCATTTGTAGAAGGTGGCGGATCAGTTGGTGTTTTATTTTGGTTTGTTGCTTTTTTTGTTTGTTCGTTAGAATTAGAATTTGAATCAGGACTTGAGTTGTTTTTTGTAGTTGGTTTTTTTGCTTTTTCTCCTAATTCTTTTTCAATTTCGTTACGCACCGTTTCTACACTGATTGGATCTGGAAGGAAGTAATAAATACCACCTATCTTTTTGTCTTCGCCTTCAAGCTTTAACGTTTGCATTGTAGAAGGATCAAATCCAGAAAGTTTATTGTAAAGAGCAAGTCCGTCTGAAATAGGAATGTCGGTTTTTATATATTTTCCAACGACAGCTGTTAAATCTTTAATTTTAAATACAGTAGAGGTGGAGTTTAGCTTTTGGGCAACAGCGGCCAGTAATTGTCTTTGTCTAGCAGCTCGACCATAATCGCCATTTGGATCTTGCTTTCGCATACGGACATAAGCAAGTGCTTCTTCACCGTTTAAGTTTTGCTGTCCTTGCTTAAATTGAATTTTTTTGTAGTAATCCACGTCAGAGCGCTCCCAGAAATCGAAGGGTACGTCAACGGTAACGCCGCCAACAGCATCAACGATACCTTTAAAGCCTTGGAAATCAATTTTAATATAATGGTCTACAGGAACTTTTAGAAAACCTTCTACAGTTTTGATTGCCATTTCCTCTCCACCGTAAGCATGGGCGGCATTAATTTTGTCTTCTTTTCCCTTTCCGACAATCGGAACGCGGCTATCACGAGGAATGCTCATAAGCGAAATCTTTTTAGTTTTCGGATTGACTGTTGCAAACATTAATGAGTCTGTACGACCATTTTGACCATCTGTCGCATAATCTTCTATACCCATAATGAGAATTGTAAAAGGTTCCTTTGTAATTTCTACATCTTCGTTTCTTAAATCCGATTTTTCACGAGTAAAACCACTATACATCCCCATAAGAGAAGAGTAAGAATTTAACACATAAACTCCTATGCTGCCAAATAAAAATGCGAAAATAAGGAAGAAGAAAAGTTTCCTTCTTCGCTTCTTTTTTATTCTGCTATTTTGGAGATGATAATAACGTTCTTCCATATATAATCTCCTTAGTTCGTTAGTTCATTTGTAGGGAAGTAATTCACTACATTAATCTTTGAAGGTGATAAATGGGTTATGCTTAGATAACATCTTGTTCTAAGTACAACATATCTCCTTCTGTAATTGTACATTTCCCGTTTGTTAATTCAATCATCCAATCTGTAAATGCTTGTTTGCCGTCTTCTTCTACATACGTATCAAATGTGACATTTTCTAGATAATGAATATCTTTAATGGCATATTTTGAATTGCGTAATTCATTTTCCACTTTGCCAAGTAATGTGTAATCAATCTCGGTTTGCATCACACGCATTAGTTTTCGCTGGACAACACCGACATGATTAATGCCTTCGCTTGTACACTTTCCATATGCACGAATTAATCCACCTGCGCCAAGTTTAATGCCACCAAAATAGCGTGTTACGACGACGACGGTATCTTTTAGTCCGCGTTTTTTTAGTACCTCTAACATTGGTACGCCAGCTGTACCGCTAGGCTCACCGTCATCATTTGCCTTTTGAATATGATCTTGTTCGCCAATTAAATAAGCGGAACAATTATGTGTTGCATTCCAATGTTGTTTTTTTATTTTTTGTATAAATTCTTGAGCCTCTTCCTCAGTCGTTGCTCGGCTAATATAACAAATAAATCTTGATTTTTGAATGACGATTTCGTGTTCGCCGTAGTCTTTGATTGTTAAATATTGTAATAGCACTTGTGTACGCCCCTATCTATCAAAATGACTAGTACTTTCCATTTTAAAAGCGAGCCTTTTTATATTCAAACATTTTTTCTAAATATGCTGAAGTTTTTGGTGAGTATTTTATCTTTTTGTTGTAATTTGTCGAGATGGTAGGTATAATTTCAACCGGCATTTTCATGTATGGATGCACCATTTGTAGTTTTCGTGTAAAATTAGGAAATAAAACTTTTTATAAGGCAGGTACGAAAATGAAAATAGCTATTGTTACTGATAGTACGGCATATATACCGAAGCAAATTCGTGATGAACTCAATATATATATGATTCCATTAAACGTTGTGTTTGGAACAGAATCTTATCAAGAAGAAGCTGAAATTTCAGCAGATGATTTTTATGTGAAAGTACGTGAACAAGAGGAACTTCCAAAAACTTCTCAACCAGCAATCGGAAAGTTTGTTGAGCTATATGAAGAACTAGCTAAAGATTATGATGCAGTTATTAGTATTCACCTATCAAGTGGAATTAGTGGTACATATCAAACATCAACGACAGCTGGACAGATGGTAGAAGGTATTGATGTATACACGTATGACTCTGAAATTAGTTGTGAAGTACAAGGATTTTATGTGCGTGAAGGTGCAAAGTTAGCAAGTGAAGGAAAGAACCCGAAAGAGATTATCGCTCGTTTTGATGAAATGAAGAAAACGATGGACGCTTATTTTGTAGTTGATGATTTACATCATTTACAACGTGGTGGTCGATTAAATAGCGCGCAAGCTTTCATCGGCAGTCTGTTACAAGTGAAGCCAGTTTTATATTTTAGAGATAAAATCATTATTCCGTTTGAAAAGATTCGTACACGTAAAAAAGCATTAAAACGTATCATTGAAATTTTTGATGAGCAAGCAAGTAAAGGTGTACCTATGGAAGCAGTTATCATTCATGCGCAACGTGAAGAAGAAGCGAATGAATGGAAGAAAGAATTAGAAGCAAAATATCCTCACGTCACAATTCGTACAGGTTATTTTGGAGCTGTAATTGGTACGCACTTAGGTGAAGGTGCATTAGGTCTTGGATGGTATACGAAGTAATAAAGATATAAAAGCTCTCTTTTTAAGAGGGTTTTTTTACGGATATGTTACGTTTAGTTGACAAGTTAATATTTGGAAATGGTAAAATGTACGTAAAATAAAATAATGAGGAAAGTTTTATAACTTACTTTTTACAAGAAACTATATTATAATAGAAGAGAGGTGAAACATATGGAGCATAATTCTTGTTTATGTCCAAAGTTTGAGTCAGCTTTTACTCTGCTTAGTAAGAAGTGGACTGGCTTAATTATTAAATCTTTGCTTGAAGAGTCGAAACGTTTTAGAGAAATCGCAGATATTATCCCAAATATGAGCGATCGTATGTTGTCAGAGCGTTTAAAGGAATTGGAAAGCGAGGGCATTGTAGTTCGTAATGTCTATCCAGAAGTACCAGTTCGAATCGAGTATGGCTTAACTGACAAGGGAAAAGCGTTAGAAAGTGTTATGGATGAGGTCCAAAATTGGGCTGAGAAATGGATGAAGTAGCATTTCATCTGTATTCGTATATTTAATAAAACGTAAGGAATTCCTTACGTTTTTTCTTTGTTTATAGAAGTGAGAAAAGTATATAAATTTCTACACATACATACAAAAATATACGCATTTTGCGCTAGAGCTACATATAATATTACATTTGTTTTACAAAAACGTAACATTAGCAAAAAAAATCCCGAATTATGGTATAAATTTTATAGGTTATATACGGAAAAAGAAAAAAGAAAGCGGTGTAAAAAATAAAATGAAAAAGCTAAAAATGGCATCTTGTGCATTAGTTGCAGGATTAATGTTTTCTGGGCTAACACCAAATGTATTTGCAGAAGATAAAATTTCTGATGTGAAATCACAAATTAACACGCAAAATGACACTTTACATAAACAACAACAAGAACGTGATGAATTACAAAAACAAATGAATGACTTAAACAAAACAATTCAAGGTTTAGATAAATCTGTTCAAGAGAATGCTGCAAAGCTTGATGAAACAATGAAAAAAGTTGCTGATACTGAGCAATTAATTGAAAAGAAAAATAAAGATATTGCAGAATTACAAACAAAGATTGCAAAACGTGAAGAGTTATTAAGAAAGCGTTTAGTTGCACTTCAAGAACAACCAAATACGAACGTTGTAACAGAAGTTCTTGTAAACTCTAAAAACGTTGCAGATTTAGTTGATCGTTTAACTTCTGTTTCTAAAATTCTTGAGTCTGATGAAGATATCATGAAAACACAACAAGAAGACCAAGCTAGTGTAAAAAAAGATGTTGCAACGGTAAAAGAAAAACAAAAAGAATTAAAAGAAGCACAAGCTCAAATTGAAACTGCTAAGAAAGAACTTGACGCTGAAAAAGAGAAAAAAGCAACAGCGGTAAACGATTTAAGCGGTAAAATGGATACAGTTGTAACTTCAATGACAAGTACGGAAGGTCAATTGAAAGAGCTTGAGAAACAAGCATTACAATTACAACGTATTGCCGAAGAAGAAGCACAAGCAAAAGCTGCACAAGAAGCTGCTGCTCAAAAACAAGCAGAGCAAGCTGCTAAAGCTGCGCAAGCTCAACCAGCACAAGCACCTGCAGAGCAAGCTGCACCAGCAAACAATGGTGGACAAGCTCAAAAAGAAGAGCCTAAAAAAGAAGCACCTAAAAAGGAAGAGCCTAAGAAAGAAGAGCCTAAAAAAGAAGCACCTAAACAAGAAGAGAAAAAACCAGCTCCAAATGTGGGTGGCGTAATTGGTAAAGCGCAAAGCTACTTAGGTTTACCATATGTTTGGGGAAGTGCATCTCCATCAAACGGTGGTTTTGACTGTAGTGGATTCATTTCTTACATCTTTGGTGTAGGTCGTCAAGACGTTAGGGGTTACTGGAACTCAGTTTCTAAAGTAGATAGCCCACAACCAGGAGACTTAGTATTCTTCCAAGGTACTTATAAAGCAGGTCCATCTCACATCGGTATTTACGTTGGTAATGGCCAAATGATCCATGCTAGCGATAAAGGAATTGCGTACGGTGATATTAACAGTTCGTATAACAAAAAACATTTCTTAGGATACGGTCGATTCTAGGATTTATAAAAGAATAAAACATGTGTATAAAGTCGATAGCTTACTATTTTATAAGTAGGTTATCGGCTTTTTTAAGTTTTTACGAGATGATGAGAAAGGTTTATAGTAGTGCTGGAGGTGATTGTTGATGCTAGCGGGGAAACAGTTGCTATTAGAAGAACTTTCTTCAGATTTACAGAGGGAATTAAACGATTTGAAAAAGAAGGGAGAGATCGTATGTGTACAAGGTGTAAAAAAGAAGAATTCTAAATATATGTGCCAACGCTGCGGAAATGTAGATCGGCGGCTATTTGCGTCGTTTTTATGTAAAAGGTGCAGTAAAGTGTGCGCATATTGCCGGAAGTGTATAACGATGGGGAGAGTAAGTGAATGTGCTGTACTTGTTCGCGGGATTGCTGAAAGAAAGAGAGAAAAGAATTCAAATTTGTTACAGTGGAACGGGACGTTGTCTACTGGCCAGAATTTGGCGGCGCAAGGGGTTATAGAGGCTATTAAGCAAAAAGAATCATTTTTTATTTGGGCTGTATGCGGGGCTGGGAAAACAGAGATGTTGTTTTACGGAATTAACGAAGCGCTTCAAAAAGGAGAAAGAGTTTGTATCGCAACGCCGAGAACGGATGTTGTTCTGGAATTAGCACCGAGATTGCAAGAAGTATTTCCATATATAAAGGTAGCGGCTTTATATGGAGGGAGTGTGGATAAAGAAAAAGATGCAGTACTAGTCGTTGCGACTACGCATCAATTATTACGTTATTATAGGGCGTTTCATGTCATGGTTGTAGATGAGATAGATGCTTTTCCATATTGTGCAGATCAAATGTTACAGTACGCGGTAAAACAAGCGATGAAAGAAAAAGCGGCGCGTATTTATTTAACTGCGACTCCAGATGAAACGTGGAAGCGAAAACTTAAACAAGGTAAACAAAAAGGTGTTATTGTTTCTGGACGATATCATCGTCATCCTTTGCCAGTTCCTTTATTTTGTTGGTGCGGGAATTGGAAAAAAAACCTCATTCATAAAAGAATTCCTCGAGTTTTACTACAGTGGTTACAAACATACTTAAATAAAAAATTCCCTATTTTTTTATTCGTCCCCCATGTGCGATATATAGAAGAAATAAGCTTGTTGTTAAAACCATTAAACAATCGAATTGAAGGTGTATATGCAGAAGATCCAGGGAGAAAAGAAAAAGTAGCGGCTTTCAGAAAGGGCGAAATCCCATTATTAGTTACAACGACAATTTTAGAGCGAGGCGTAACGGTGAAAAATTTGCAAGTTGCAGTTTTAGGGGCGGAAGAAGAAATATTTTCAGAAAGTGCGCTCGTACAAATCGCGGGCCGAGCAGGGCGGAGCTTTGAAGCACCGTATGGAGAAGTCATTTATTTTCACTATGGCAAGACAGAGGCGATGGTGCGCGCGAAAAAACATATTCAAGGTATGAATAAAAATGCGAAAGAACAAGGATTGATCGATTAATGCATTGTTTACTTTGTGATGAGTGTTTTGTAGAAAAGATTAGTTGGTACACTTTTTTTTGTAAAGTGTCATAGAAAATATATATATGTGATAGATGTGAGCAGAAACTTTCCTATATTATAGGAAAAATTTGCATGGAATGTGGGCGGCCTTTAGAATTTGTTCCTGCCTCATTTCAAGAAGACGGTATTTGTATAGATTGTATAAGGTGGATGAAAGAGGAGGAGTATCGTTCTTTTAAAAACCGTTCGTTATATATGTATGATGATGAGATGAAAGAAATAGTAGCGCAGTTTAAGTTTCGGGGGGATGCAGAGTTAGTGCACATTTTTTATCGTCCTTTTCAAAATTTATTTCAAAAGCATTTTGCCAATGTTTCAACTGTTATCGCTGTTCCGCTTAGTAAGGGAAGGGAAATTGAACGTGGTTTTAATCAAGCTGAGTTATTAGCAACTTGTTTGCCTGTCAAAATTTCTTATCCATCATTAAGAAGAAGGGAAACAGAAAAGCAAAGTAAGAAGACACGTAAAGAAAGGGTGTCAGGAAGCAATCCTTTTTATTTTCAGGGAGAAGAGATGTTTTCTGGGCAACATATTTTACTCGTTGATGACGTGTATACGACAGGGATTACAGTTAGGCAAATCGGAAGTTTGTTATATGAAAGAGGGGCAAGAGAAGTATCTAGTTTGACACTTTGTAGAAGTTAATATGGCAGTGTCGAAAGGGATAATAAAAAGGCGATAAGTCTTCTTTGACTTCATATGTTGTCATTCGTTATAGTCAAAATATGGGGCGAATGCCCTGATTTTTAGAGTGAAGGGAATGGAATGAACATGCAAGGAAGAGTGAAATGGTTCAATGCAGAAAAGGGATTTGGGTTTATTGAGCGTGAAGATGGTGACGATGTATTTGTCCATTTTTCTGCTATTCAACAAGATGGATATAAGTCATTAGAAGAAGGGCAACAAGTAGAGTTTGACATTGTAGATGGAGCACGTGGACCACAAGCAGCTAATGTTGTGAAACTGTAGGGGATATTGTTTTTGGAAGAGAAAGCTGCGTTTGTGGCAACGTTATATATATGTAGTAGAACCTCTTGTTTTTCGCAAGGGGTTTTTGTTATAGGGTAAGTTGTCAAAAAGTTGTTTCTTTTCTGTAACGAATTGTCCACAGAAACATTCGTTATTCACGATGTTAATAGGATAAAATAAAGATAGAAACGATGCATCTTTTCATTTCAACAAAAAACGATAAAAAAATTGCAATTCTACTAATTTTTTTAAAAAAGTTAGAAGGAGTTTTTAAGCCAATGTCGAAATTATAATACATAGGCTTGAAAGGAGGAATTCATCTATGAAATTCAACATTCGTGGTGAAAATATTGAAGTAACTCCAGCATTAAAGGAATATGTAGAGAAAAAACTAAGTAAGTTAGAGCGTTATTTTGATACATTCCCAGAGATTAAAGTTAATTTAAAAGTATACTCTGACAAGCAACGTGTCGAGGTAACAATACCATTTACTGATTTATTACTTCGTGCAGAAGAAACTAATAGCGATATGTACGCTGCTATCGATTTAGTAGTTGATAAAATTGAGCGACAAATTCGTAAACATAAAACAAAAGTAAATCGTAAGTTACGTGAGAAAGGTTCTATGAAAACGAACTTTATCCTTCCAGAAGCAGTAGCTGTTTTGGATGAGGTAGAAGAAGATGAATTAGAACTTGTACGTACAAAACGATTCGATTTAAAACCGATGGACGTTGAAGAGGCAATCCTACAAATGGATATGCTAGGACATAATTTCTTCGTCTTCACAAATGCTGATACAAACGAAACTAATGTTGTATATGGCCGTAAAGATGGGAAATACGGTTTAATCGAAACTAAATAATAATTCGAAAGCGCAGCCGAAATGGCTGCGCTTTTTTTGTATTTTTCGCAGCAAGGTTAAAAAAGTTTTATAAGTAGCCGATTTCATTAAGAAATGATTTTTAGGCGGTATTTCCTCAAAACAGCAGGAGAAAATTCGAAATTTAGAGAGGTGAGTTACTCTTTATTATTTGGAACAAGCATAGGAATATAGCTACCTTTACAAGTAATTCTTTGCTAGGGATATAGTATTGTTTTTAAAAATTTAACGAAATGTTCGCAAGTGTAAAAGTAATATTAAATATTCTGAAATCCATTGAAGGTGTGTTGAGGTGTTGTTACCATAATATTGTATTATATTGATTTTGTTCCTTCAGTGGAAAAATACAATCAATATAATGCTACAAATTATCGGAGGTGCTTTTAGTGGGAATTAAGAAAAAAAGTCGTTTTATGTTTGGATCTGTTTTATCGTTAGGTATTTTAGCTAGTACTTTCGCTTTAACCGAACCGGCTAAGGCTAGTACAAGGGATGACCATGTGAATTTTACCTTTAGACTTTGGAGTCCATATGATTATACTAATGCACGTCCTAAAGAGACGCCTACCTCTATGTATATGCGTGTGAAGAGCAGTGAGAAGGGCGGAGGTTCTTTCAATGTTTGGACAGAAGCAGATAAAAATAAAAATGCAGAAGATAGAAAATGGGTAAATGTTTCAGGTAAGCATGAAGGAACAGTGATACCAGGTAGAACATATATTTTTCAAAATTATGCATATGAAATCCATGGGGAAAATGTGCCTGTGAGATTTGGTGGTTATTCTAGAGAAAATAATGCTTATCCTACTGCTTGGAGTCCTGATAGTGTAAGACCTAGTGGACCTTACATTGAATATTGATTTAGAAATTATTTATTTTATAGTACTAGAAAAAGTCGTATAGTTTCAAATCCGGATTATACGACTTTTCCTGCTATTTCATTTTTAAAATAGGAGGAGCTGTAATGAGGTTTATTTCAAAATATATTTTAGTTTGTTTTTTTATATTGAGTATTAGTTTCTTAGTTTCTTGTCAAAAGAAAGTAGATGAACCTATTGTACATATTGAAGATACTTTAACGGAAAAAGATAATTTGAAAAGTATTGAATTAAAAGGAATTAACAAAAATACTATTTTTGAACAAGTGTTTTTGGAAAGTGAAAATGGTGATGATTTCTTTCAAGGACAAATAGAAAAAAATGATAGTTTAATAGAGGATAAGCTTTCAAATAAAAAATTGAAATTAGGAGTTATACCAGAAAATTATTATGTTTTTTTGACGGGTGTTACGAATAAGAAAAAACCAACGTATCTCTTGGGACGGATTGAACAAACTGATGGAGAAGTAATTCAGTGGAAACAAGAAGTTAAGAGTGTAAAAAGAAAAGGCACAAATGATGTTTATCAGTATGAAGTTGAGTTTCCTAAATTTGAAGGAGAGAGAGCAAATGTTTCTTTTCGTTACATTTGGTTAAATAAAGAAAAGAAATGTTATGGTGTTGCGGATCAATTGTTCATATTAAAAAAGATTTAAATTTAATGGTTTATGGAGGAGCTATAGATGAGTTACTTTTTAGGAAGGATTTTAAAAGGTAGGATGTTTTGGTTGTCTTTATTTATTATGTTAGTAATTGTTATTGCTCAATATATTGCTATGTTTGTGACAACTAAAGGATTTAACGATGCTGGGATTATAAAGGTATCCCCATATTTATCTAATATTTTATATTTTAATAGATTATCGTTTTATAGTGAGTTTTATTTACTTATATTTCCTATGCTTTCCGCAATGGCTGTAGCAGGGATTTATAGAATTGATAAAAATTATGGATTTATTTATCCTGTTATTTCTAAGATGGGAACATGTTATTATTTTAAGCTGCTTTATTTTATTAATTTTATTGTATCTTTTTTTATTATAAGTGTCCCTTTACTATTTAATTTTTATTTATATGTGATGACTTATCCAACAGTTGCTCCGCATCCAATATTAAATTATATGGCTTCTACTGTTTCGCCAACAGCTCAATTTCATATAGTTTATTATAAGTACCCTACTTTATATTTTCTAATGTATGTATTTTTAAATGGTTTATACGGTGCGGTTTTTTCGAGTTTAGCTTTATCAGTTTCGTTTTTTATAAAACGAGTTTATTTTATTTATTTAGTTCCATTTATTTTACATATTTTTTGGCTTGGTATTGGAAAAGGGATTCTCAATCCTAAAGATTATTTAATTAAAGATTTTGGCTTTTTTGAATTACAAATTTTTCTTAGTGTACTGTTATGTATTTGGTTTTGTTCTGTAGTTCTTTATTTACGGGGGAGTAGGAAGCATGTTCTTTTATAATGTTATGAAAGAAACTATAAGGATGAAATATGTTTGGTTAAGTATTCTTTTTGTACTTAATGTTAGTATCATTGGTTGCTTGTTCAATTATTTTGAACCCGGAATTGTAAAAGAGAAAATGAACGAATTGGAAGCTTTGTATAAGGTTATGTCGTTGTATAATTTGTCGACTATATTTATTCCTTTGACAATTGTTTTTTCTGTATATTCTATGTCGAACTTTTTTAGTATTTATGTTGTTTACAGAGTGAATAATGCATTGAAATTAGTTTCTATATATTATTTAAAATTATTCGTTTTTGTTTACTTTTTTGCTGGGAGTATGATTTTACAGTTGTTTTTGATGTCAACTATGATGGCTGTAACTAGTGTTGATGTAAATTATCCATTATTATTTTGCATTCAATTATTTGCGAGTGTTTTTATATGTATGATAAGTGCTTTATTGCAATTATTTTTACCTAGTTTACTTGTAATAATATGTATGATTACTGCTGTTTTATTAGATAGATTTATATTACATGGATTTTTATTTACAAATGCTTTTTATATAAATGTCTTTGAAGATGCTACTGGTTTATTTATACGCTTATTTGGCTGTTTTTTTATCTTTTTTATAAGTGTATGGATTTTATCTAAAAAAAGTTATATTTCTATGAATGATGAGACAGAGGTGGTCTAGTTTACATTATGATCTTATATTATTTGTTAAAAAGAGATTTATATGTAAGGTTTCGAGATTCCATCAAGATAATGGTTTTTTTATTCTTAATTTACGCTATTATTGCAATTGCTTTTTTATACAATCAGCCTCTTAGTAATGGTAAAGAATCTGTATTAGTAGATGTTACCTTTTATCAATTTTTTCATGGAGTAGACTTTGTGGATTTATCTTATTTTTATAAGGAGGGGCGATTTTCTATCCCTTTTTATTGGATATTCTTTCAAATCACTCCTTTGTTGCTTGTAGGGGATTTTGCTTTTTCAGATATTCAACAGAATGGTGTTTATTTATTTCCTCGTGTTAAGAAGAAGCATTTTCTGTGGTTAACGAAAATATTATCTTTGTTTTTTTATATAATTATTATTTGGATTGGTATGTATTTTATTTGGTTTAGCGCTTACTATTTGCTTTCTTTAGGCGAGTATAATTTTTTAAATTTATATAGTCAATTTCCTTATAAGATATTAGGTACTATGCTAATTCAAATAATTATAAGCTTTTTATTAGCTTTGATTTTTGAGTTCTTAACTTTTTATATACCGATAACTATTGTTTTTGTACTAATGTTGTTGTACCTATTTTTGTCTATTTTCTTTCATAGTATTTATTTTTTAGGCTCTTTTGTTATGCCAAATCGTTGGTATTTTGTTGATCACAGTTCAATTCAATTGACTTTAGGTAATAATCAGTCTATTCAATATAATGATTTACTTTTAATGGGAGTAGTAATTGTTGTTGTAATGATTTTATTAGGTAGTTTTTGTTTTAAAAAACTAGATGTGATAGGTGAATAATTTATGGACAATTATATTAAATGTGAATGTATGACGAAAAGATTAAAAGGAAATATTGTGTTAGATAATATTAGTTTGGCAGTAAAAAAAGGCGAATTTTTAGTTTTGAAGGGGCATAATGGCTCTGGTAAAACGATGATTTTACGCGCTATATCAGGGTTAATGCGTTTGAATTCTGGAGTTGTTTATATAGATAATGAAATAATCGGAAAACAAAAGCAATTTCCTGATTCTATGGGAATATTGATTGAATATCCAAGTTTTATTCCAGGGTATACTGGTTTTCAGAATTTGAAATTTTTATCATCGATTAACAATAAAATCTCCGATGAGGAGATTTATAATATTATTCAAAGGGTTGGACTTGATAAAACAGATAAGAGAAAGTATAAAAGATACTCTTTAGGTATGAAACAACGTTTAGGGATAGCGCAAGCTTTAATGGAACAACCAAAATTACTGTTATTAGACGAGCCAACTAATGCTTTAGATAGTGATGGGATAAAAGATGTTTTAGATATTTTGAAAGTAGAAAAAGCCAAGGGAACGACTATTGTTGTAGCCAGTCATGATGTGCATGTTCTAGATAATGAAATGGTAGATCGTATTGTACATGTTAATAATGGAAAGTTGGTAGATTAAGAGTGACGAGAAAACATATCTTAATAAGTATTGGATTGTGTCTGTTGCTATGTATATTTGCTAGTTTATTAAGATTTAAAACATTAAATCTTAATAATGAATCTTATAAAGTGGTAAAAGATGAGTTTTTATCTAATAGAACTTTTGAAGATGGGCAAGGAGTTACGTTTCATGCACTCAATCCTCTTGATCCTACAAAAGTTTATGATCCCTATGAAGACCGTGAAGTAGTGACGTATGTTTTACCTTTAGATATTACAAATACAACAAATCGAGATATTAACTTGCTTAGTAATAAGTCTATTTCCGATACAATGTTTTATTCTAAAATAGGTGAGTTTTATAATTTAATCCCTTATTCAATGGAATTACCTAAAAAATATCAGTTTGATCTTGTAATACCTGCTGGTAAAACAGTACGAGGGTATATAGGGACAAATTATTTTATAGGAGATGACCCTTATGAAAATTATAAAAACTTTTCAAATGAATCAACTAAAGTGAAATTCATTTCTTGTATAAAGGATAAGAAAGGGAAATATCATGAATTAGAAATACCGATAAATTAATAAAATTTATGATTGATACAGCTATATTTTAATGGTGTTTGTAGATCTTGCAACATAACAATATCTTTTAAAGTCGGAGTTTTTTTGTAGGTGTAAGTATCTATGGATGCTGCACCTGCAAAGTTTCCGGCTTTTTGTAATTGTTGATTTAGATTTTATTAAGGAACTTCTGGTAGTCATATTCTTTAAAAGGAAACTTGAAAGAATATGACTTAGATTTAATACGAAATTTGTAACGTGAAATTGAAATAGCGAGACAGAGAAAAGGAACGTAACAAATGAAATAAAAACTTTTTTTGAATATAAGGCCCGACATCTTGCCGATTGTTGTCATAGTTATAAGACAAGTGTTACAATTATCATTAGGTATATACATTTTAGTTTTTTTAATTAGGAGAAAAATTGGCATAACATACATTTGATTTTTATAACGACTGATTGTAATAGAGAAAAAGAAAAACAATCGGAAGTTTTATTTTAATAAAAAGAGGAGCGTATTTCCTATGATCGGTATTTTAAAAAAGGTGTTTGATGTAAATCAACGCCAAATTAAACGTATGCAGAAAACAGTTGAGCAAATTGATGCATTAGAGTCATCTATTAAGCCACTAACTGATGAACAATTAAAAGGAAAGACGCTTGAATTTAAAGAACGTCTAACAAAAGGTGAAACAGTAGATGATCTACTACCTGAAGCTTTTGCGGTTGTTCGCGAAGCGGCAACTCGTGTTCTTGGAATGCGTCCATATGGCGTACAGTTAATGGGTGGTATTGCCTTACATGAAGGGAATATTTCTGAGATGAAAACGGGTGAAGGTAAAACGTTAACATCTACATTACCTGTATATTTAAATGCTTTAACAGGAAAAGGTGTTCATGTTGTTACAGTCAATGAATACTTAGCACAACGTGATGCGAGCGAAATGGGACAACTTCATGAGTTCCTTGGCTTAACGGTAGGAATTAACTTAAATAGTATGTCACGCGAAGAGAAACAAGAAGCTTATGCTGCTGATATTACGTATAGCACAAATAATGAGCTTGGATTCGATTACTTACGTGATAACATGGTTTTATATAAAGAGCAGTGCGTTCAACGTCCACTTCACTTTGCTATTATCGATGAAGTCGATTCTATTTTAGTCGATGAAGCACGTACGCCGCTTATTATTTCAGGACAAGCTCAAAAATCAACAGAGCTATACATGTTTGCAAATGCATTTGTTCGTACGTTAGAAAATGAAAAAGATTATTCATTTGATGTGAAAACGAAAAATGTAATGCTAACAGAAGATGGTATTACGAAAGCAGAGAAAGCTTTCCATATTGAAAACTTATTCGATTTAAAACATGTAGCACTTCTTCACCATATTAATCAGGGACTTCGTGCACACGTTGTTATGCACCGTGATACAGATTATGTTGTACAAGAAGGCGAAATCGTAATTGTAGACCAATTCACTGGTCGTCTTATGAAAGGTCGTCGTTATAGCGAAGGATTACACCAAGCGATTGAAGCAAAAGAAGGTGTAGAAATTCAAAATGAAAGCATGACGCTTGCAACAATTACATTCCAGAACTACTTCCGTATGTATGAAAAATTATCTGGTATGACTGGTACAGCGAAAACAGAGGAAGAGGAATTCCGTAACATTTACAATATGAACGTTATTGTAATTCCGACCAACAAACCGATTATTCGTGACGATCGTGCCGATTTAATCTTTAAATCAATGGAAGGTAAGTTCAATGCTGTTGTTGAGGATATTGTAAATCGTCATAAAAAAGGACAACCTGTTCTTGTAGGTACAGTTGCAATTGAAACTTCAGAGCTTATTTCAAAAATGTTAACGCGTAAAGGTGTACGTCATAACATCTTAAATGCGAAAAACCATGCTCGTGAAGCAGATATCATTGCAGAGGCTGGTATGAAAGGTGCTGTAACAATCGCGACGAACATGGCAGGTCGTGGTACAGATATTAAGCTTGGAGACGATGTGAAAAACGTTGGTTTAGCAGTTATCGGTACAGAGCGTCACGAAAGTCGTCGTATTGATAATCAGTTACGTGGTCGTGCTGGTCGTCAAGGGGACCCTGGTGTTACGCAGTTCTACTTATCGATGGAAGATGAATTAATGCGCCGATTTGGTTCAGATAATATGAAAGCAATGATGGACCGCCTTGGTATGGATGATTCTCAGCCGATTGAAAGTAAAATGGTTTCTCGTGCGGTAGAATCTGCACAAAAACGTGTTGAAGGAAATAACTATGATGCACGTAAGCAGTTACTGCAATATGATGATGTACTTCGTCAACAACGTGAAGTTATTTACAAACAGCGTCAAGAGGTAATGGAGTCTGACAACTTACGCGGCATTATTGAAGGTATGATGAAATCTACAGTAGAACGTGCTGTTGCCCTTCATACACAAGAGGAAATTGAAGAAGATTGGAACATTAAAGGTCTTGTTGACTACTTAAATACAAACCTTCTTCAAGACGGAGATGTAAAAGAAGAAGAATTACGTCGCCTTGCTCCTGAGGAAATGAGCGAACCGATTATCGCGAAATTAATAGAGCGATACAATGAAAAGGAAAAGCTTATGCCAGAAGAGCAAATGCGTGAGTTTGAGAAGGTTGTTGTATTCCGCGTTGTAGATACGAAATGGACAGAGCATATTGATGCGATGGATCACCTTCGTGAAGGTATTCATTTACGTGCTTACGGTCAAATCGATCCACTTCGTGAGTACCAAATGGAAGGGTTCGCGATGTTCGAGTCAATGGTTGCCTCTATTGAAGAGGAAATTTCTCGTTACATTATGAAAGCTGAAATTGAACAAAATTTAGAACGTCAAGAAGTTGTTCAAGGTGAAGCTGTTCATCCTTCTAGCGATGGCGAAGAAGCAAAGAAAAAGCCAGTTGTAAAAGGTGACCAAGTGGGCCGCAACGATTTATGTAAATGTGGTAGCGGTAAAAAATATAAAAACTGCTGTGGTATCGTTCAGTAATATAGGACGGTAGCTTTGGCTGTTTTGCAAACTTTTATATCAAAAATGTATAATTAAGAAGGATTAAACTCTCTCCGTAATAAGTGGAGAGAGTTTCCCTTGTTTTCATACGAAAGTAATAGCAATTACATAGAGGTGAAGGAAATGGAATTAGTAGAAATTAGACAGGAATTAGAGAAAATGGCTAAGCGATTAGCGGCTTTTAGGGGGTCTCTTTGACCTCCCTACTAAGGAGAAACAAATTGCAGAATTAGAAGAAAAAATGATGGGCGCAGGATTTTGGGATGACCAACAAGGCGCACAAGCTGTAATTAATGAAGCGAATGCGTTAAAAGATATGGTTGGAAAGTTCCGTCAGTTAGATGAGACGTTCGAAAATTTAGAAATCACGCATGAGCTTTTAAAAGAAGAGTATGATGAAGATTTACATGAGGAATTAGAATCAGAAGTAAAAGGCTTAATTCAAGAAATGAATGAGTATGAGCTTCAGTTACTATTAAGTGATCCTTATGATAAAAATAATGCGATTTTAGAATTACATCCAGGTGCAGGTGGAACTGAGTCACAAGACTGGGGTTCTATGTTATTACGTATGTACACACGCTGGGCTGAAAAACGTGGATTCAAAGTAGAAACGGTTGATTATTTACCAGGTGATGAAGCTGGTATTAAGAGTGTAACTTTATTAATTAAAGGTCATAACGCTTACGGTTACTTAAAAGCAGAGAAAGGTGTACATCGTCTTGTACGTATTTCACCATTCGATTCTTCAGGGCGCCGTCATACATCGTTCGTATCTTGTGAAGTTGTACCAGAGTTCAATGATGAAGTTGAAATCGAAGTACGTACAGAAGACTTAAAAATTGATACGTACCGAGCAAGTGGAGCTGGTGGGCAGCACGTAAATACGACAGATTCAGCAGTTCGTATTACACATACACCGACAAATACGGTTGTAACATGTCAGTCGGAGCGTTCTCAAATTAAAAACCGTGAGCATGCGATGAAAATGTTAAAAGCGAAATTATATCAAAAGAAACTAGAAGAGCAACAAGCAGAATTAGATGAAATTCGCGGAGAGCAAAAAGAAATCGGATGGGGTAGCCAAATTCGTTCTTACGTATTCCACCCGTATTCTCTTGTAAAAGACCATCGTACAAATACGGAGGTTGGTAACGTACAAGCTGTTATGGATGGAGAGATTGATCCATTTATTGATGCTTACTTACGTTCTCGTATCTAATAAGCGAAAAAAAGCCAACGAAATTGTTGGCGCATGCTGAGGACAATAGAGGATATAAAGAATTTGATTCTATTTTTATAGATGAAGTAAAGAGGAAGAGAAGTTGGAAACGACAACTTCTCTTTTTGATGGGATTATATGTAGATTACAATGCTGTATATTGTTTTGTAAAAAGTAGAGAATAATAAAATAGAGCGGTAATAGGGTAAAGATTTATATAGAACTTTTCTAATTTTTCTTTTAAAAAGGATACTTTATAGAAGTTTTTTAAGTTGTTCACAGAATTGAAACAACTTATGAAAGCTTTATTTTATCAAGGTTCTCACTGTATTTTTGAGGAATATGAAATACACCTTAGTTTTTCTATATAAAGATAATGCTTATAATGAAAATGAGTGTGTTAGGAATAAAAAGAATATCAACAATGGGGAGCGATAGAAGTGAAAAAGAAATTGTTGGCTATTGCGCTAGGGACATCGGTTGTTTTTGCTTTAGGAGCATGCGGAAATAAAGAAGAGAGTAAGTCTTCGAAACAGTCTGCAAGCACAGACAGCGCAGAACAAATTTTCCAAAGAAGTTGTGCGGGATGTCACGCAACAGATTTATCAGGGGCAACTGGACCTGATTTAAGAAAAGTAGGCGGTAAGTACGACGCTGCAGATATTGAAGAGATTATTAAAAAAGGCCGTGGTTCAATGTCACCAGGACTTATTCAAGGTGAAGATGCGAAAAAAGTATCTGAATGGTTAGCTGAACATAAATAAAAAGGTGAAATGGGCGAGTTGATAATATAGTCAGCTCGTTTTCCTTTTTTCTGGTATGTAACATAACTGTAACAAAAATGTATCCAAATTGGAAACCGTTTGATGTTACAATGGGGTTTGTAGAATTTTGCTGAAATATATTACATAGAGTGGTATTGCTTATGAGAAAGCATAAGTAAACTACCTTCAACAAGGATGACTAAATGAAAATGAAGGATGTCTTTTATTTTCAGATGTACAGAAAAGTATTTCGAAAAAAATCATTAAGTATTGGGTGATAAATAATGATAAAAATGACGAATGTTTATAAGGAGTACCCGAATGGTATGAAAGCCATTGCTGGTCTTACAGTTAACATTAAACAAGGTGAATTCGTATACGTAGTTGGACCGAGTGGAGCCGGGAAATCTACATTTATTAAAATGATGTATCGTGAAGAGAAACCATCTACAGGATCTATTAATGTAAATGGACTTACTATCGAAACATTGGCAGAAAGAGACGTTCCGTATTTTCGTCGTCAATTAGGCGTAATTTTCCAAGATTTTAAATTGCTACCTAAATTAACGGTATATGAGAATGTTTCGTTTGCTTTAGAAGTAATTGAAGAAGAACCGGATGCAATTCGTGAGCGTGTAACAGAAGTGCTAGGTCTTGTAGGCCTTGAAGATCGTGCAGACGCACTTCCAAGTGAGCTTTCAGGTGGGGAGCAACAACGTGTGGCTATTGCAAGAGCAATTGTAAATAGACCAAAGGTTGTAATTGCCGATGAGCCAACAGGTAACTTAGATATTGAAACAGCTCTTGATATTATGAATATTTTTACTCGCATTAATGAGCGCGGCACAACGATCGTTATGGCGACGCATAATGCAGATATCGTAAATACAATCCGTCATCGTGTAATCGCGATTGAAGGCGGAAAAATTGTTCGAGATGAGATTGAGGGAGGATACGGATATGAAGGCTAAGACCCTTAGTCGACATTTGCGAGAAGGTGTAAAGAATCTATCACGTAACGGATGGATGACATTTGCTTCTGTTAGTGCAGTAACAGTTACATTATTACTTGTAGGTGTCTTTTTAACAGCGATTATGAATATGAACCATTTTGCCACGAAAGTAGAGCAAGATGTAGAGATTCGTGTACACATTGATCCAGCTGCAAAAGAAGCGGATCAAAAGAAATTAGAAGAAGATATGAGTAAGATTGCAAAAGTAGATTCTATTAAATATTCTTCTAAAGAAGAAGAGTTAAAACGTTTAATTAAAAGCTTAGGTGATAGTGGAAAAACGTTTGAGTTATTTGAACAAGATAACCCACTTAAAAACGTATTCGTTGTAAAAGCAAAAGAACCAACCGATACAGCGACAATCGCGAAGAAGGTTGAAAAAATGCAGTTTGTTAGTAATGTTCAGTACGGAAAAGGACAAGTTGAACGATTATTTGATACTGTAAAAACTGGTCGTAACATTGGGATTGCGTTAATTGCTGGTCTTTTATTCACAGCGATGTTCTTAATCTCTAATACAATTAAAATTACAATTTATGCTCGTAGTACAGAAATTGAAATTATGAAACTTGTTGGTGCAACAAACTGGTTTATTCGTTGGCCATTCTTGCTAGAGGGATTATTCTTAGGAGTATTAGGATCAATTATTCCAATTGGCCTAATTCTAATTACGTATAATTCGTTGCAAGGTGTGTTTAATGAAAAACTTGGCGGAACAATTTTCGAGCTTCTACCATACAGTCCGTTCGTATTCCAATTAGCTGGTTTACTAGTGTTAATCGGTGCTTTAATCGGTATGTGGGGAAGTGTAATGTCAATTCGTCGCTTCTTAAAAGTATAAAAAGTTGCAAACATAATTCGTACAAGCTTATCATATAGTAGAAATAGGTAAAGGCATCACACACTGTGTGATGCCTTTTGCTACACCACCTGTGTGTTTTGGAAAGGGGAATTCCGCATTGAAACGTAGAGTTGCAATTATTGGAATGGTTGTTGCATTTTTAATTGGTGCTGGCGGAATGTTTGCAGGCATGTCTGTATTTGGGGTTAACCCATCAGAAGTAACGCAAACAATTTCGAGTGGGAATGCTAGCACTGCGCAAGGGAATTTGGCAAAAATTAATGAGGCGTATGCACTAATTGATTCACGTTATGTGGAAGACGTGAAAGATGAAAAGTTAGTTGAAGGTGCAATACAAGGTATGTTGTCTACGCTGAAGGACCCTTATTCCACGTATATGGATAAAGAAACAGCCAAACAGTTTAGTGAATCGCTTGATCCCGAATTAGAGGGGATTGGGGCTGAGGTGAACAAGACGGACGGTAAGCTTATTATCGTATCGCCAATTAAAGGTTCACCAGCAGAAAAGATAGGAATTAAACCGAATGACCAAATTTTATCTGTAGATGGAAACAGTGTGAAAGACTTATCACGTGAAGAAGCAGTATTAAAAATTCGTGGTAAAAAGGGAACGACTGTCGCAATTGAAATTAAACGTGCGGGAGTAACTGATCCGATCGTATTTAAAATTAAGCGTGAAAAGATTCCAATCTTTACAGTATTTAGTTCTGTGAAGCAAGAGAGTGGAAAAGATATCGGTTATATGCAAATCACTTCTTTTGCTGAAAATACAGCGAAAGAATTTAAGGATCAGTTAAAAGAGTTAGAGAAGAAAAATATAAAAGGCTTAGTTATTGACGTGCGTGGTAATCCTGGTGGCTATTTAAATAGTGTAGAAGATATACTAGGGGAAATTATGACGAATAAAAAGCCGATGCTACAAGTAGAGCAGCGAAATGGTGAGAAGAAGAAATTCTCTACGGAACTGAAAGAGAGAAAACCATATCCAATTTCAGTATTAATTGATAATGGAAGTGCTTCTGCTTCAGAGATTTTAGCGGGTGCGCTAAAAGAAGGAGAAGGATACGATTTAATTGGTGAAAAGACATTTGGTAAAGGTACTGTCCAGCAAGCTGTTCCATTTAAAGACGGCAGCAACATTAAATTAACGATGTTTAAATGGTTAACACCGGATGGGAACTGGATTCATAAAAAAGGAATCGCGCCAACAGTAGAAGTGAAGCAACCAAATTATTATCATGCGACACCAATTCAAATTGAAAAAACACTTTCATACAATTCAAATGATGTACAAGTAAAACATGCTCAAGAAATGCTTAAGAGCTTAGGGTATGTACCAGGTCGTGAAGATGGATACTTTAGTAAAGAGACAGAATCGGCTCTGAAAGCATTCCAAAATGCAAATGAGATGGAAGCGACAGGACAGCTTGATAAAAAGACAGCTGAAGCGATTCAAACTAAAATTATCGAAAAAATTCGTTCTGGAGAAAATGATCTACAATTACAGTCAGCATTAAAATTAATGGCAAAATAAGAAGAAATACAGGCAGTTTGCTGCCTGTATTTTTTTGTGTTAAACAAACGTTTGTTTAGTTATGATAATATAAAAAGAAAGAATGATATAAATGGTGGTGAATGAGTTCATGGAGGCGTGGATTTTTGAAATAATGCGGGCAGTTGGACGTTTTTTCTTACACCCTGCTGTCTATATATTTGTAATAAGTAGTATCTTCGTTGGATACTTACGTATGTTAAGAGAACGAAAAGATTTTTCTTTTAAAGTTTATGATATTTGGTTTGAACTGCGAACCTCTCTCTTTGCAGGGATTGGATACGGATTAGTAGTATCTATTGTTACAATTGGGCTTGGACTTGTTGTTTCTAAAGCGAGCTTATGGGCCATTTTAATTTGGACGTTACTATTTGGATTAACGGCTATGTATCGATATTTATCGGCGGCTTATACATTTAGCATTGCGATTGTATGTGTTCTATTATCTTCTAAGCTACCAGTTTCCTTTTTACAGCTTCGAGAAGGTGAAGAGAGTACCATTGTATCCCTTGTTATTTTACTAGGCGTTATGCTTATTGTAGAAGGCTTATTGATTTCTAAAAACGCAGTAGGATATTCGACGCCGAGGATTAGGAAGGGGAAGCGTGGATTAAAGATTGGTTTACACGAATCAAAGCGTTTATGGATCGTTCCTATTTTTATTCTTGTACCGGGTGATGCGGTAACGCAGTTTATTTCATGGTGGCCTGTCGTTTCAATCGGTTCAAATACATATTCTCTATTCCTCGTTCCATTTTTAATTGGATTTATGAGAAAGATTAAAAGTTATGAGCCGACGGAAGCTTTATTATTTACAGGAAGACGTGTTTATGGATTAGCAGGACTTGTGCTCGTTTTAGGAATCGCAAGTTATTGGTGGCACGTACTTGCAATTATCGCGATGGGAGTCGCAATGCTTGGGCGTTTCACAATCTCGATGCAAGAGAAAATTGCCGATGAAACAAGACCAGCATATTTTGCTGCACGCAATGATGGGCTCGTTGTACTAGATACAATTCCAAATACAATTGGAGCAGAGCTAAAATTACTGCCTGGAGAAATTATTACGAAAGTAAATGGAGTCATTCCAAAAAGCGCCGAGGAATTTTATGATGCGCTTCAAACGAAGACGACAGGAGCATTTTGTAAATTAGAAGTATTAGATACAAATGGTGAGCTTCGTCTTGCACAAACTGCATTATATGCTGGTGGACATCACGAATTAGGTATTGTATTCGTTGAACAGGAGCATGAGTGGGATTCGGAAGCGATGTAATAGAAGGAATGGTATCACCTTGTGGTGGTACCTTTTTTATTTTTGGGGGAGGGGAGAGTAGTTAGTAAATGAAATTTATATCGGCGATTATCCGAATATATCAGCGCAACTTGAAATATATCGGCGATTTTGCAAATATATCAGCGCAACTCGAAATATATCGGCGATTATTCGAATATATCGACTTTCCAGCAAAAAACGACAACTATCGCAAAGCTTATTTTCAGTTTCATAGACGGATAACTTGAATAATTATTTGATAATGGTTATCATTTAGGGAGTCTTTTTAATTTTGGAAAATGGAGGTAAGATATGCTGCGTAAATTTTTCTCGTACTATAAACCGTATAAAGGTTTATTTATACTCGACTTTTCTTGTGCGGTTGTCGCAGGATTATTAGAACTCGGCTTCCCGCTTATCGTAAATCAATTTATTGATAAGTTATTGCCAGGGCAAAACTGGACGCTTATTTTATGGGCTTGTTTCGGTTTACTCGCAGTTTATATGTTAAATGCAGGCTTACAATATGTCGTTACATATTGGGGACATATGCTTGGTGTTAACATTGAAACAGATATGAGGCAGAAATTATTTGATCATATTCAAAAGCTATCATTCAGATTTTTTGATAATAATAAAACTGGTCATTTAATTTCACGCCTTACAAACGATTTAATGGAAATTGGGGAAATTGCTCACCATGGACCGGAAGATTTATTTATCGCCGTAATGACTTTAGTTGGGGCATTTTCATTTATGATGATGATTAACTGGAAGTTAGCGTTATTAACGTTCTTCGTCATTCCATTCCTATTATGGTTAGCACTTTACTTCAATAAAAAAATGACAGGTACATTTAGACGTTTATTCTCAGACGTTGCTGATTTTAATGCATGCATTGAGAACAATGTTGGGGGAATTCGTGTTGTACAAGCATTCGGAAATGAAAAGTTTGAGAAAGAGCAATTTGCTGTCAACAACGCTCGTTTCCGTACAACGAAATTAATGGCGTATAAAATTATGGCGTTAAATTCATCGATTAGTTATATGCTCATGCGGCTCGTAACGCTCTTCGTCTTAATATGCGGTACATGGTTTGTTCTGCAAGGAGAATTAACGTACGGTGGATTTATCGGATTCGTTCTATTAACGAATATTTTCTTCCGCCCAATTGAAAAAATTAACGCGGTAATCGAAAGCTATCCGAAGGGAATCGCCGGTTTTAAAAGATATGTAGAGCTTCTTGAAACAGAGCCTGACATTGTAGACTCTAAAGATGCAATGGAAGTTAAACATGTACATGGTGATATTCAATATAACAACATTACGTTCGGATATGAAAACAAAGAACCAATTTTAAATGACATTAGTTTGAAAATACATGCAGGTGAAACGGTTGCGTTCGTTGGACCATCAGGAGCTGGGAAAACGACTTTATGTAGCCTATTACCACGTTTTTATGAGCAATCATCTGGATCGATTCAAATTGATGGAATTGATACGAAAGATATGACATTATCTTCACTTCGTAAGCAAATTGGAATTGTGCAGCAAGACGTGTTCTTATTTTCAGGAACAATTCGTGAAAATATCGCTTACGGAAATTTAAAGGCATCAGAGGCTGAAATTTGGCAGGCAGTAAAACGTGCGCAGTTAGAAGATTTAATTTACTCACAGCCGGACGGTTTAGATACTGTTATCGGTGAGCGCGGCGTGAAACTTTCAGGTGGACAAAAGCAGCGTCTAGCTATTGCTCGTATGTTCTTAAAAAACCCACCAATTTTAATATTGGATGAAGCAACTTCTGCACTAGATACAGAGACGGAACTTGCGATTCAAAAATCGCTTGCTGAACTATCTGTTGGTCGTACAACATTAGTTATCGCTCACAGACTTGCAACGATTAAAAATGCAGATCGCATCGTCGTTGTAAATAAAGATGGCATTGCAGAACAAGGTTCACATAATGAATTAATTGAGCAAGGTGGAGGATACAGTAGGTTATACGAAGCTCAGTTTAGTTCGTAAATATAATTTGTACTGAATTAGTGCACCATAAGTAGGTAAAAATCTCATATGGGAGGCTATAAAGTATGATTGTAACAACAACGTCTACAATTCAAGGAAAAGAAATTATTGAATATATTGATATTGTCAATGGAGAAGCGATTATGGGCGCGAATATCGTTCGTGACCTTTTCGCTTCTGTTCGTGACGTTGTCGGCGGTCGTGCTGGCGCTTATGAAAGTAAATTAAAAGAAGCACGCGACATCGCAATGGAAGAGATGAAAACTTTCGCAAGACAAAAAAATGCAAATGCAATTGTTGGTATCGACGTGGATTACGAAGTAGTTCGCGAAGGTATGTTAATGGTTGCGGTGAGCGGGACTGCTGTCCGCATATAAAGTAAAAAGCCGTGCTGATGCACGGCTTTTTACTTTATATGTCGAAGTTTCAATATTTCTTGGGAAATGTGGAAGGCCCCGTCGATATATAGGGAAGACATTAGAGCGCTTCTTTACATTTTTGAATTTGAGTTAATAATTTTGCGTATTCTTGTTCGAGAGATGTGATGTCATCGTGATGATTTGGAATGGAAATCCGGCCGATGACTTCTGTTAATTTTGTTTGTAATCGTAACAATTCTTGCTCAGTAACGTTTACAGAAGCTCCGGTGGTTCTTTTTGTGTATTGCTCGTAATTACCGTGGAAGATTCTTGGTTCACTCTCATCTACTTGTAGAATATGGTCTGCAACAGAGCGAATAAAGGCACGGTCATGGCTAATGAAAAGTATTGTGCCAGGATATTCTTGTAACATGGTTTCTAATTCTTCTTGCGTCGCTAAGTCTAAATAGTTTGTCGGTTCATCTAGCAGAAGCATATTATAGTTTCCTAAAAATACTTTTGCGAGTGCAACCTTCATTCGTTCACCCCCGCTTAGAACGTGCACAGGTTTATGAACATCCTCACGGCGGAATAGAAGTCGTGCAAGTATTGTGCGAACGAATGCTTCTGTATAGTTTGTTTCTTCTAGAACATTTTCTAAAATGGTTTTATCTGTTTTTAAAATAGATAATGTTTGTTCGAAGTATCCAATTTTACAACTTTTCGATAGCTGCATGCCACGCTCGTTTGTGAGAAGCATGTTGAACAAAGTGGTTTTGCCGCTTCCATTTGCCCCTAAAACGGCAAGCTTTGCACCAGGGGCAATAGTTCCATTCATATTTTTAAATAGTGTGCGGTCGCCTATTTTCTTTGTTGCTTTATTGAATTGTACTGCCACCTTACTATGAATGGGAGTATGGTATTGCACGTCAAATTGAGCTTGAGAAAGATCCTTTGGCTTTTCCTTCTTTTCTAGTTTTTCGAGACGTGTCTCTAATGCCTTCGCTGCTTTGCTAACCTGTTCTTGGCCATGAGCCCCACTTAACCTATAAAGTCTAGATTCAGATGAACTGAACCGCGTTGGGATTTTTGTCATGTTAGAAGCACGTTGCTTTCTTTGTAGAATGGACTGTTCTAAACGATTTTTTTCTTGTACATATTGCTCATATTCTGCTTGTTTTTGTATTCGTTCACGTTCTTTTTGTTTTCGATAGTTTGAATAATTCCCTTTGTACTCTTGAATAGTACCGTCTTCAATTTCAATAATTTTGGTACATATATTATCTAGAAATTCACGATCATGCGATATTAAAACAAGTGCTCCTTTATAAGATGAAAGTGCCTTTTCTAATTGCTCTGTACCGACCATATCTAAGTGGCTTGTTGGTTCATCAGCGAATAAAATGCCTGCATTTTGTTCGAGAGCATGGGCGATCTTTAGCCGCATTCGTTCACCGCCGCTCATTGCGTCGGTAACGTTTGAAATACTCCATTTTCCTTTTGCAAGAGAAGAAGCAGTTTCCGGTAGTTCTTCGCTAAGCTGAGGAATGATGCTGATAGAACTATGATGAGTTACTATGCCTCTGTCAGCTTCTATTTCTTTACTTAATATTTGTAATAACGTAGATTTACCAGCTCCGTTGACTCCGACAATTCCTATGCGATCCTGTGCTTGAATTTCCAGTGATGGTAATGTAAATAGTGTGCGATCACCAAAGCTCTTTTCAATATTACTTGCGAATAAAATAGTCATAAAAAAACCTCCCTAGTTTCACTAGAGAGGATAAACGTCGCCCTTGTATGTAAAAAATCGTACATAAATAAACGATTTTTTACATGATCGTTTCGAAAGAAAGTATCGACAAATGGACAGACTAATCCCCTGCTAGTTTTCATCATTTTTGTTCACTATTTGTGATGGATGAAATAAATAAGAGAATTAGAACTTCATTGGTCAAAGTACCTTCCTTTCATAATATTACTTTTATTGTATGCGCATACAAAAGGGTTTGTCAAACTAATTTCTATTTACTATTTTTGAATTTATTATTATACAATTGTGCTTTTGCCAGCGCCTCAGCATCGTTTTTAATTTCATCCAGTCCATTCGCATTCCCAATAACATAACCTTCAAATGAAGAGCCAACAAAATCAAAGATATATTGGAATTGAGCAATAAGCGGTAATGCTTTTAGCTTTGGGTTGTCCCCGCCAACGATGACAACGTACATTTTTTTGCCTTTCATTTTTTCTTTGAAATGAAGGGATGTATCGCGCAAGCTTTGTGACCAGCGATCAACAAAGTTTTTCATATGTCCACTCATTCCATACCAATATAATGGTGTAGCAAAGATAATTGTGTCGTGCTCTAGCATGCGGTTGGTTAACTGCTTATAGTCATCATTTACAGGTTGGAATCCTGCTGCATCATGACGTTGGTCTGTAATAGGATAGACGGTATGATCACGCAAATAAATTTGTTCTGTTTCAATGCCCTCTATCATCATATGTGTTAAAGCTTCTGTATTTCCGTTTTGTCTTGAACTGCCATGTATAACAAACATGTAATCATCCCTTTTCTTTTGCTTGTTTTAGGAGTGAAACGTGTTTTTGCAAATTTGTTTGGATGTTGGAAAGCAATGAGATTTGCTTTGTTACTTCATTGAGTTTATCTTCGTAAAGTGTAAGGATACTGCTGCACGGATTGTCGTACAGGTGCGGTTCAATTTCAAGGCAGCGCAGCATCCTTGCCGTCTCTTCTAAATTTAAGCCAATTTGTAAGTACATTTGAATAAGCTCCACTTTTTCGATGGCAATTTCATCAAAATCACGGTAGCCATTTGCAAGGCGTTTCGAAGGGAGTAATCCCTTTTCTTCGTAATGTCTTAGTGATCTTTCACTAACGCCAGTTTCTTTTGATAATTCTCCAATTCGCAATGTATTTCACTCCTTTTACATGTATTGTAAACCTTCACACTAATGTGAAGGTCAACTCTGTTTTTTTGCAAAAGAATGTACATGATTTAAGAACACTTGAATGGCTTTAGATGGAATGAAATATTTACCGCGCACGATGGAGAATGGACGGATTAGTTGTTCATTGGGAACTTCGACGTGGAATAGTTCTTTTGCCAATAGCTCTTTCCGTACAGTCCAATCAGAAAGGATAGCGATGCCAAGCCCGGCACTAACAGCTTCCTTTACGCTTTGTATACTACTGAATGTAAAGAATCGTTTCATTTTTAAATGGTGTTGATGAATAAAGCGGTCACTATAAGCGCGTGTACCAGAACCACTTTCTCTTAATACCCATACTTGATCTTGGAGTGTACTTTCATTTATTTCATTTGTGCGGAGCAATGGATGATTTGGCGGGACGACGAGCTTCATTTCATCTTGCATAAATGTTTCAACATCTACGTCGGCGTATACGACTTGTCCTTCCACTAGGCCGATATCAATTTGATTAGAGCGAAGGCTTTGCAAAACGTCTTCTGTATTTGAGATGAAAGTATGAACTTCGACGTGTGGATTTTCATTCGCATAGTTAGCCAGTATTTTTGGAAGTAAGTATTCGCCAATTGTAAAACTAGCACCAATGCGAAGTGTTCCTGTTACAACGTTATGTAGTTCATTAATTTCTTGTTTAGCATCTTCGTAAAGAGAGAGCATTTGCTTTGCATGTATATATAATATGTTTCCAGCTTCAGTAACTTGGACGTGCTTCGGGGAGCGTTGAATAAGTGTAGTGCCAAATTCGTTTTCTAAGTTGCGTATATGCATACTTACTCCAGGCTGTGAAAGGTTTAATAATTCTGCTGCACGGGAGAAGTGTTTCTGTTCAACGACAGTAACAAAAATTTTTAAAATGTCTACGTTCATATAATGGGCTCCTTTCTTTTTCTATTATCTTATCATAAGTATTTCTAATGATAGAGATTTGGTATTGGTATTAAACTTATTATAGAAACTCTCTTATAATGTAAGTAGAAAGAACATGCATGTTCCAATACGATTATTGGAGTGGTTCAAAATGGAACAAACACTTGTTATACAAAAGAAGAAGCGTTTTGGATTTTCGCAAGGAATTGGGATTACATTATTAATCGCAATTGCCGCGAAATATTTAGCAGAGCTTCCATTTTTAAATATTATGGGACAATTAGTAATTGCTATTCTAATTGGGATGGTTTGGCGTGCGGCAATTGGAGTCCCTCAAGATGCGATTGCAGGGACGAACTTTGCGAGTAAGAAGTTGCTGCGCTTTGGAATCATCTTACTTGGAATGCGATTAAATCTTGTTGATATTGCGAAGGCAGGGCCGAAAGTATTGGTCATCGCAGCGGTTGTTATTACATTTACGATTTTCGTTGTATATGGACTAACGAAAGTATTTAAGGTAGAAAAGAAACTTGGGATTTTAACAGCATGTGGTACAGCAATTTGCGGGGCGGCAGCGGTCGTGGCAATTGCGCCGCAAGTGAAAGCAAAAGATGATGAAACGGCAGTTGGGGCTGCAATTATTGCTATTTTAGGTACGATATTTACGCTTATTTATACGTTATTATATCCAGTGCTTGGCCTATCTCCATATGGTTACGGTGTATTCTCAGGGGCCACGCTGCATGAAATTGCTCATGTTATCGCAGCCGCGGCGCCAGGAGGAAGTACGGCTATAGACATCGCAGTTATCGTGAAGCTAACGCGCGTTGCAATGCTCGTACCAGTAGCAATTTTAATTGGATTATGGTTTGGAAAGAGTGAAGGAAGCAAGGAAAAAAGATCGTGGCGCGACCTTCCAATTCCATGGTTCATTTTCGGATTTTTAGCGATGAGTGCCGTGCATTCGCTCGGGATTATTCCAGAAGTTGTTGCGGGATACATTGTTGTCATTGCTTATATGCTAATCGCAATGGCGATGGCAGGACTTGGTTTAAATGTAGAGTTTAAAACGTTCCGTAAGTTAGGAAGCAAAGCGTTCGTGGCGGGGCTGATTGGCTCGGTTTGCTTATCGGTTCTTGGATACGTTCTTGTATATGCGCTAGGATTTATGTAGTAGAGGAGAAAGCTGTTCCCGAAGGTATTTGGGGACAGCTTTTTCTTATGATTATAGTAGCGCTACGGATGTCGATATATTTGAAAAATCGCCGATATAAATGAAGTTGCGCTGATATATTTGGGAAATCGCCGATATAATTTAAGTTGCGCTGATATATTTAAAAAATCGCTGATATAAATTGAATTACTCTTGTACTTCGTTAGAGTAGATGTTTAATGAAACATTTTTCTAAAATTTGTAAAGATATCTTTACTTATAACTGGAAAATATTTATAATTTAAGTAAAGATATCTTTACTTTTGAAGGTGGAGCCTATGGGTGTAAAAAATAAAATAAAAGAGTTAAGAAAGCAAAATCATATAACGCAAGTTGAAATGGCAAAGGCGATGCAGGTGACGCGGCAGACGATAGTGGCGATTGAAAACCATCATTACAATCCGAGTCTAGAGTTATCTTTAAAAATCGCCAAGTATTTTGGAGTGAAGGTGGAGGAAATATTTACGCTGGAGTAAGGAGAAAGAAAATAAATGATAAGCTTGAGAGATTTCAATTAGAGTAAACGTTTAAATATATAAGGATTGGTTTTGATTTATTAATTAGCATCGCATCAACGAGCGTGTTAGCAACAAGGAATAATAGATAGAAAAAGGGGAACTGGGATGGGATTACCGGTGTTATGTGTCGCTACAGCTATATTTTCGCTTCTTTGGGGAATGCAAAACTTTTCTCGTAATCCAGTACCGAGTATTTGTATTATGCTTGGCACTGTAGGTTTATCATATTATTTATTAGTGTCAGCTCATTATCATAAAACAGCAACGAGTGTTGTCGTTGGAGCACTTATTTTATTTTGTGGGCGCGCTGTACAAAAAGGATTACTTCCGTAAAAGCTGTTTATACGAAGAGTATAAACAGCTTTTTGTATTTTTTTAACAAAAGTATTGAAAGTGACGTTACGTCATCTTTTATAATGAAGGGGAAGAGGTGATGGTAGTGATTTCAATACGACGATTGACGAAAGAAACAGGGGTAACAGTACGTACATTACGTTATTATGATCAAATAGATTTATTAAAGCCGAGCGGGAAAACAGAAGGCGGTCATCGTTTATATAGTGAAGCTGACGTAATACGTCTCCAACAAATTTTATTTTTAAAGGAAATGGGATTTTCATTAAAAGAAGCTGCGAATATGTTAGTAAAAGGTGAGCTGGATTTAAAAAATTCGCTTGAAAAACAACTTCGGTTTGTACAGGAAGAACAAAAGAAATTTAATCGAATGGAGCGTGTTTTACAAGCAGTTGTTTATTCGGTAGATGTAGAGGGAGAACTTGATTGGAAAGTTATGTTTGAACTTATTCAGCTTTCAAAACAGTCTCCTCGTATACGTGAAATATTTCAAAATGAAGTATTTTCAAAGGAAGAACAAAAATTGCTTCAGAATTTGCCAAATATGAGTGAGGAAGATCCGAATGTTTTAGAATGGGTAGATTTATTAAAGCAATTTCGCACTTTTATGAAAGATTGTAAAGAAACTGCAAATGATGAGGTACAACGGGCAACGAAGAGATTAATGCAGAAGTGTTTAGAAATGGCCAATGGTGATGAAGCATTTTTAGATAAGTTATGGGAAGTTAGAAAATCGAAGGAAGATTCACAGAAAATGAGCATGTATCCAATTGAAGAAGAACTTTTAGTATATATGGATGAGGCTTTTCGTATTTATGATGAAAGGGAGAAGGATAAATGAGTATACTTGCAGAATATCGTTGGTATTTTTTAATTGGGGCAGAAATTGTATTTTGGTTATCAGCTATCGGTTTCTTTTTACTTCGCTACGGATTCCGTTTGAAAAGAGCAAGCTTTATTATGGGGATTGTACTACTCATAAATGAAGTGTTTATTTTAACTTTAGGGGTAGTGGACTATTATCAAACAGGAAAGTTCTCTAACTTTCAGATTATTACTGTAATCATTTTATTGTATGCAGTTTTCTACGGGAAAAAGGATTTAAAGAAGCTTGATATATTTGTACAAAAATCAGTTGCGAAATGGCGTAATGAACCGGCGCCTATTATTGAAGAACAGGTAGAATTAACAGGTATGGCCTATGCAAAGCAGGAAATAAAAAATTGGGTATTACATCTTGTTTTATTCGTTGGTGTGCACATATTCTTTTTCTTCGCGTATGGATTTATTCCATTTGAACAATGGGGTAATTGGTTAGAATCGGGAATCGTTTTAAATAAAGCTGCAAGTCGCGTGAGTCAAGTGTGGGCGATTATATTTTTAGTTGATACAGCGATTTCATTTTCATATGTGATTTTTCCGAAGAAGGAGAAAGGAAAAGAAAAGCTACTTTCATAATTGAAAATAGCTTTTCTGGTATACAAATAATTTTTATAGGAGAGGATGACAATAGGAAAAAGAACCAGTTTTATAAGTCTATTTCTCTTTAGTTTAGTAGCATGTTCACCATCTAGCACTACAATTGATAAGAAGAATGATGTCATTGTAAAGGGAGCAGGAATTCTCAATCTAGATAAATTTGAAAAGTTCGTTTTGAATGTCGAGCAAAGGGAAGTTGATAAAATAAGAATTGTACAGTATACCCTTGAAGGGGATCCGATTTTTCAAACGTTAGAGTATAGTGGGAACGATATATTTTATGTGTCAGATAATAGAAAAGACAAATTTGCTGGGAAGGATAAAGGGTTATATAAAGATAGTTGTAAAAGTATTATTAAAGAGCAGCGCGAATCAGAAAGTACTTATCGGCTAATAGATTGTATGAATGAAGCTGGGCGCAATGGATATGACTTAGTATATGTACCTAAAAAATAGAACTAGTAGAGGAAGGAGGTATTTACTCCTTCCTTTTTTTATGTGTATATTGTCGAAAACTTTACCGAATATCTGTTCGTTTTTTTAGGTTTTTTATAGGTATTCGTGGTAAAATAATAATACAGATTTTTATGAGGAGGTCGGATTTTCTTGGAACGTCAATTTGAAATTGTCTCAGCGTATTCCCCGCAAGGTGATCAGCCGGTAGCTATAGAGAAGCTTGTAGAGGGAATTAATAGTGGAAAGAAAAAGCAAGTGTTGCTTGGAGCGACAGGAACGGGTAAGACATTTACGATTTCAAATGTCATTAAAGAAGTGCAAAAGCCAACACTTGTTATGGCTCATAATAAAACGTTAGCAGGGCAGTTGTATAGTGAGTTGAAAGACTTTTTCCCGAATAATGCAGTTGAATATTTTGTTAGTTACTACGATTATTATCAGCCAGAAGCGTATGTACCACAAACAGATACGTTTATTGAAAAAGATGCGCAGATTAATGATGAAATTGATAAATTGCGTCACTCGGCAACGTCTGCATTATTTGAACGGGACGATGTAATTATCGTTGCGAGTGTTTCGTGTATATATGGCTTAGGTTCTCCAGAAGAATACCGCGAGCTAGTTGTTTCGCTTCGAGTTGGTATGGAAAAAGACCGTAATCAATTGCTTCGTGAACTTGTTGATGTACAGTATGGACGTAATGATATTGATTTCAAGCGTGGTACATTCCGTGTACGCGGAGATGTAGTTGAAATCTTCCCGGCATCACTTGATGAGCATTGTATTCGAATTGAGTTTTTCGGTGATGAAATCGATCGTATTCGTGAAGTAAATGCGTTAACAGGTGAAGTATTAGCAGAACGTGATCATGTAGCAATCTTCCCAGCATCTCACTTCGTTACACGTGAAGAGAAAATGAAGGTCGCTATTGAAAATATCGAAAAAGAATTAGAAGAACGTTTAAAGGAGTTAAATGATAACGGTAAGTTGTTAGAAGCGCAGCGTATAGAGCAACGTACACGTTATGATTTAGAAATGATGCGCGAGATGGGCTTTTGTTCAGGTATTGAAAACTACTCCCGTCATTTAACACTTCGTCCAGCGGGGGCAACGCCGTATACGTTATTAGACTATTTCCCGAAAGATTTCTTAATCGTTATGGATGAGTCGCACGTATCAGTACCGCAAGTAAGAGCGATGTATAACGGTGACCAAGCACGTAAACAAGTGCTTGTGGATCATGGATTCCGTCTGCCATCAGCTTTAGATAATAGACCGCTCATGTTTGATGAGTTTGAGGAGAAAACGAATCAAGTTATTTACGTTTCAGCAACGCCAGGACCGTACGAGTTAGAGCAGTCACCAGAAGTAATAGAACAAATTATTCGTCCAACAGGGCTTTTAGATCCACCAATTGATATACGACCAATTGAAGGGCAAATTGACGATTTATTAGGAGAAATTCAAGATCGCATTGCAAAAAATGAACGTGTATTAATTACGACTTTAACGAAGAAAATGTCAGAGGATTTAACGGACTACTTAAAAGATGTAGGAATTAAAGTTAACTATCTTCACTCTGAAATTAAAACGTTAGAACGTATTGAAATTATCCGTGATCTTCGCCTCGGTAAATTTGATGTACTTGTCGGTATTAACTTATTGCGAGAAGGATTAGATATTCCGGAAGTATCACTTGTAGCTATTTTAGATGCTGATAAGGAAGGATTTTTGCGTTCAGAACGTTCATTAATTCAAACAATCGGTCGTGCCGCGCGTAATGAAAACGGCCGCGTTATTATGTATGCAGATCGTATAACGAAATCTATGGGGATTGCGATTGAAGAAACGAAGCGTCGTCGTAGTATACAAGAAGCTTACAATGAAGAGCATGGTATTACACCGAAAACGATTCAAAAAGGCGTTCGTGATGTTATCCGTGCAACGACAGCAGCTGAAGAAACAGAAACATATGAAGCAGCACCAGCTAAGAAGATGACGAAAAAAGAGCGTGAAAAAACAATTGCGAAGATGGAAGCAGAGATGAAAGAAGCAGCAAAAGCGTTAGACTTCGAGCGTGCAGCTGAACTAAGAGATTTACTATTAGAATTAAAAGCGGAAGGGTGAAAAGAGTGAGTAAGAGCAAGGATTTTATCGTTGTAAAAGGTGCTAGAGCACATAACTTAAAAAATATTGATGTAACCATTCCGAGAAATCAGCTTGTCGTTGTAACGGGATTGTCTGGTTCGGGGAAATCATCATTAGCATTTGATACGATTTATGCAGAAGGGCAGCGCAGATACGTAGAATCATTATCTGCGTATGCGCGCCAGTTTTTAGGACAAATGGATAAGCCGGATGTGGACACGATTGAAGGATTGTCACCAGCGATTTCAATCGATCAAAAAACGACGAGTCGTAATCCACGTTCAACTGTCGGAACGGTAACGGAGATTTATGATTATTTACGTTTATTATTTGCGCGAATTGGTACGCCAATTTGTCCAAATCATGGGATTGAAATTACATCACAAACAGTAGAGCAGATGGTAGACCGTGTTCTTGAATATCCTGAACGTACGAAATTACAAGTGTTAGCTCCTATCGTGTCTGGGCGTAAAGGTGCACATGTGAAAGTACTTGAAGATATTAAGAAGGAAGGATATGTTCGTGTACGTGTTGATGGTGAAATGCTTGATGTATCTGAGGATATTACGTTAGATAAAAATAAGAAGCATTCCATTGAAGTTGTAATTGACCGTATTGTTGTAAAAGAAGGAATCGCAAGCCGTCTTGCTGATTCACTTGAAAGTGCATTAAAGCTTGGCGGAGGCCGAGTGTTAATTGATGTAATGGGAGAAGAGGAACTTCTATTTAGTGAACATCATGCTTGTCCGCATTGTGGTTTTTCAATCGGAGAATTAGAGCCGCGTATGTTCTCATTCAACAGTCCGTTCGGAGCATGTCCTTCTTGTGATGGACTTGGTTCAAAGCTAGAGGTAGATTTAGAGCTTGTTATCCCGAACTGGGATTTATCATTAAATGAACATGCAATTGCACCTTGGGAACCGACAAGCTCACAATATTACCCGCAACTTTTACAATCTGTATGTAATCATTATGGCGTTGATATGGATGTGCCTGTGAAAAATATACCGAAAGATTTATTTGATAAAGTGTTATACGGAAGCGGTGAAGAGAAGGTTTATTTCCGCTATGTAAATGAATTTGGTCAAGTAAAGGAAAATGAGATTTTATTTGAAGGTGTTATTCCAAATATTGAACGTCGTTATCGTGAAACGAGCTCCGATTACATTCGTGAGCAAATGGAAAAATATATGGCAGAACAAGCTTGTCCGAAGTGTAAAGGTGGACGCTTAAAGCCTGAGAGCTTAGCTGTATTTGTTGGCAATAAAACGATTGCTGACGTAACGAAGTATTCAGTTCAAGAAGTACAAGAATTCTTCTCGAATGTAGAGCTAACGGAGAAGCAACAAAAAATAGCTCATTTAATTTTAAGAGAAATTCAGGAGCGCGTTGGGTTCTTAGTGAACGTTGGTTTAGATTATTTAACGTTAAGTCGTGCCGCAGGAACTTTATCAGGTGGTGAGGCGCAGCGTATTCGTTTAGCGACGCAAATTGGTTCTCGTCTAACTGGCGTACTTTATATTCTTGATGAACCTTCAATTGGTTTACACCAGCGTGATAACGATCGTCTTATTCGTACATTGCAAGAAATGCGCGATTTAGGTAATACGTTAATTGTTGTTGAACATGATGAAGATACGATGATGGCTGCTGACTATTTACTTGATATAGGGCCTGGTGCAGGTATTCACGGTGGACAAGTCGTATCAGCAGGTACACCGGCTGAAGTGATGCAAGATGATAATTCATTAACAGGGAAGTATTTAAGCGGTAAAGAGTTTATTCCTGTTCCACTTGAAAGACGTAAAGGTGACGGAAGGAAAGTGGAAATTGTCGGCGCAAAAGAGAATAACTTAAAGAATGCGAAGATGTCATTCCCGCTTGGTACGTTTGTAGCGGTAACAGGGGTATCTGGTTCTGGTAAAAGTACGATGATTAATGAAGTACTATATAAATCGCTAGCTCAAAAGTTATATAAAGCGAAAGCGAAGCCAGGTACTCATAAAGAGATTAAAGGTCTTGAACATTTAGATAAGGTAATTGATATTGATCAATCACCAATCGGTCGTACACCACGTTCTAATCCAGCGACGTATACAGGTGTATTCGATGATATTCGTGATGTGTTTGCACAAACGAATGAAGCGAAAGTGCGCGGATATCAAAAAGGACGTTTCAGCTTTAACGTAAAAGGTGGCCGTTGTGAAGCGTGCCGTGGTGATGGAATTATTAAAATCGAAATGCATTTCCTACCAGATGTGTATGTTCCGTGTGAAGTTTGTCACGGTAAACGATATAATCGTGAAACGTTAGAAGTGAAATATAAAGATAAGAATATTTCTGAAGTGTTAGGGATGACAATTGAAGATGGAGTAGAGTTCTTCGCTAATATCCCAAAAATTAAGCGTAAACTTCAAACGCTTGTAGACGTTGGGCTTGGTTATATGAAATTAGGGCAACCAGCTACGACGTTATCTGGTGGTGAAGCACAACGTGTAAAATTAGCTTCTGAATTACACCGTCGTTCTACAGGACGTACGTTATACATTTTAGATGAACCAACGACTGGTTTGCATGCGCATGATATTGCACGTCTTCTAGAAGTGTTGCAACGTCTTGTTGAGAGCGGTGAGACGGTACTTGTAATTGAACATAATTTAGATGTAATTAAAACGGCTGATTATATCGTTGACCTTGGACCAGAGGGTGGAGATAAAGGTGGACAAATCGTTGCTTCCGGAACGCCAGAGCAAGTAGTGAAAGAAGAGCGTTCATATACAGGTAAATATTTAAAAGAGATTTTAAATCGTGATAAAGCAAGAATGAAAGAGAAGATAAAAGAAGTAGAGTTATCTCAATAAGTGTATTACGAAAAACCGAGTGGAAATGGCACTCGGTTTTTCGTTCATAGGGGGAGAAAATGGAATTTGTAGATGTTTTAAGAAAGAAAAATATGAAGGTAAGAGAGTTTCAAAATTGGGGTGTATATTTTCGGAAGCGCTGGGAGGATAACTTTGCAAATCATTTAAGTGATGAAGAAAAAGAAGACATTTTTCTTTATGGAGATAAGTATGGATGTGGGTATCTTTGGCACATATTTAGTTATGAGAAAAAGAAGTGTTTAGAGGGTAAAGAAGCAAAGAACGCGTTTCATAATGAAGTGAAAAAGGATTGCTACATTTTCTACCAACACTGTGATGAGGTACTGTTAATAAAGGATGCGAGTTTGTTACATATGGATGATATATTGTGTGAGAGGGACGATATGTATAAGGGTGACATCTATATTGTAGATAAGGAGTTCACTTGGACTTTTGTAAAAACTCATGAACATAGATGGTGCGGCCCTTATTTTACTAAGAAATGTTAGTAGGTATACAAGCATGAAAGATAGAATAAGTTGATATAAGTGTTCGTATCATACTTGCGTTTCTTATCTATTAGCGTATGATGAAATATATATGTTTAAAAGGATGTGTAACGAAATGAGATGGATTGTATCACTTCTTGTAAATAGCGTTGTGTTAATCGCTGTATCGGGACTTTTAAAAGGGATTGCACCAGATGCATTTTACGTAGCAAATATACAAACTGCAATTATTGCGAGTATTATATTGGCGGTTTTAAATGTGTTCGTAAAGCCATTTTTAATTTTAATTACGCTACCAATTACTGTTGTAACTTTCGGCTTCTTCTTAATTGTTATTAATGCGATTACGTTAAAAATAGCAGATTCATTATTAGGAGATGCTTTTAATATATCAGGATTTGGTGTAGCGATTGTTGCGGCAATTTGTATTTCAATTTTTAATATGATAATTGAAAAGGCAATTGTTGAGCCTCTATATGAAAAAAAGAGAAAGTGACAAAAAGAAAAACATTTCATTATTCGTATGAAATGTTTTTTTCTATTTATTAGAAACCGTATTTCTTGTTTTCAGAAAAAAATGGTACAATATCCGATAGAATGGAATTTTACATCAAACGAGACTGAACCCGCAGCGGAGTGGAGGTTTATACATATGCCGAAAGTAAGGACAAAAGATTTAATTGAACAATTTCAATTGGAGTTAATCAGTGGTGAAGAAGGTATTCATCGTCCAATTGATACAAGTGATTTATCACGACCTGGAATTGAAATGGCAGGGTTTTTTACATATTATCCAGCAGATCGTGTGCAGCTTCTTGGTAAAACGGAGCTTACTTTCTTTGACACGTTAACGTCAGAGCAAAAACAAGAGAGAATGAAAGCGCTTTGTACTGAGGAGACGCCATGTATTATTGTAACTCGTAATCAAGATGTACCAGATGAGTTATTACAAGCATCACGTGAATCAGGTATGCCTTTATTACGTTCTTCTCAAACGACAACGAGATTATCAAGTCGTTTAACAAACTATTTAGAAGGTAAGTTAGCACCAACAACAGCTGTGCATGGTGTGTTAGTAGATATTTACGGCGTTGGTGTTTTAATTACAGGTCAAAGTGGTGTTGGTAAAAGTGAGACAGCTCTTGAGCTTGTAAAGCGTGGTCACCGTCTTGTTGCGGATGATAGTGTGGAAATTCGTCAAGAAGATGAAGACATGTTAGTCGGAAGTTCACCAGATTTAATCGAGCATTTATTAGAAATTCGTGGTCTAGGTATTATTAACGTTATGACGTTATTCGGTGCAGGGGCTGTACGAAATTATAAGCGTATTACACTTGTTATTAATCTTGAAATTTGGGATCAAAAGAAAAATTACGATCGCTTAGGTCTTGATGAAGAGAAGATGAAAATTATTGATACAGAGCTTACGAAGATTACACTTCCAGTTCGTCCTGGTCGAAACTTGGCTGTTATTATTGAAGTAGCAGCGATGAACTTCCGTTTAAAACGTATGGGAGTCAATGCAGCACAGCAGTTCTCTGAACGATTAATGAGTGCAATTGAGTTAGGAAATCAGGAGTAAACTTTGGAGAGGGAGGTCATATACATATGCTGTTAGCTTCTGTACCACAGCTTGACCGTGTAGCTATCCAACTTGGGCCGTTTCCTGTGTATTGGTACGGGATTATTATCGGTACAGGTGTGCTATTAGGTCTTTGGCTGGCAACTCGCGAGGGAGAAAGGCTAGGTATTCCAAAAGATACATTTGTTGACCTTGTATTAATTGCAGTACCGATCGCTATTCTTTTTGCGAGAATGTACTATGTTATTTTTGAATGGGAATATTACGCACAAAATCCGAGTCAAATTATTAATATTCGTCAAGGTGGTTTGGCGATTCATGGTGGTTTAATCGGGGCTGTTATTACAGGTGTTCTTTTTGCGAAACGACGCGGGGTTTCCTTCTGGAAGTTGGCAGATATTGCTGCACCAAGTATTTTACTAGGACAAGCAATTGGCCGATGGGGAAACTTTATGAACCAAGAGGCGCATGGTGATGAAGTAACGAGACAGTTTTTAGAAGGTCTTCATTTACCAGATTTCATTATTAATCAAATGTATATTGAGGGTGTGTACTATCATCCGACGTTTTTATATGAATCATTATGGAATTTTGCAGGCGTAATTTTACTACTTGCATTAAGAAAAGTGAATTTACGTCGCGGGGAGTTATTCTTCACATATTTAATTTGGTATTCAGTAGGACGCTTCTTCGTAGAAGGCTTACGTACAGATAGTTTAATGCTAGGACCACTTCGTATTGCACAAGTAATGTCAATTGGACTTGTTGTTATTTCTATTATTTTCATTATTGTGAGACGAAAAATGGGGCAAGCTGATAAAAGATATTTAGAAAATTAGAGACAAGTAGCATCTTATTATAAGATGCTGCTTCTTTCATATTCAGGAAGGCGAAAGGACTAAGGCGATGAGAATAAATACCGTGTTATTTGATTTAGATGGAACTTTAATTAATACAAATGAACTTATTATTTCTTCGTTTTTACATACTTTAAATACATATTATCCAAATCAATATAAGCGTGAAGATGTGTTGCCATTTATCGGTCCATCTTTGCATGATACTTTCAGCAAGATTGATGAAAGTAAGGTTGAAGAGATGATTACTAGCTATCGCAAATTTAACCATGATCATCATGATGAATTAGTAGAAGAATATGAAACTGTATATGAAACAGTTCGAGAGTTGAAGAAGCAAGGTTATAAAGTTGGTATTGTTACAACGAAAGCGAGACAAACCGTTGAGATGGGATTACAGTTGTCAAAGCTTGATGAATTTTTTGATGTTGTCGTGACAATTGATGATGTAGAGCATGTGAAACCACATCCGGAGCCACTTCAAAAAGCGCTTGAATTATTAGATGCAAAACCAGAAGAGGCATTGATGGTTGGGGATAATCATCATGATATTGTCGGTGGTCAAAATGCGGGGACGAAAACAGCTGCGGTTTCATGGACGTTGAAAGGTAGAGCGTATTTGGAGGCTTACAAGCCGGACTTTATGCTAGATAAAATGAGTGATTTGTTACCGATTTTGTCTAATATGAACCGTTCATAAAGGTCCAAGTAAGTTAGTAGAGGAGCGAGCTAAGTGCGACGGACAACGCGCTATCCTGTTTCAGGAGAAAATTCGTTATGGAATGTGTATAAAACAGTGTCTTTTTGGAAGGTAATGAAAAACTTTATTATTATCCAAATTGCGCGTTACACGCCATTTTTATCCGTAAAAAATTGGTTGTACCGCACTTTTTTACGGATGAAAGTAGGAAAGAAAACATCATTTGCGCTTATGGTAATGCCGGATATTATGTTCCCAGAAAAGATAACTGTGGGAGAGAATTCGATTATTGGCTATAACACAACGCTTTTAGCACATGAATATTTAATTCGTGAATATCGACTTGGCGAAATCGTCATTGGAAATGAAGTAATGATTGGAGCGAATGTAACAATATTACCAGGTGTGAAAATTGGAGACGGTGCGACTGTCTCAGCTGGCACACTTGTTCATAGAGATGTACCGAGCGGTGCTTTCGTAGGTGGAAATCCAATGCGTATTATTTATACGAAAGAGCAAATGACCGCAAGAGAAGGTTCATGGTGAAAATGTAACATTTCTCCTCTTTTTTTATGAATAAAAAGGAAATAATTGAGTATAATATACTGTTTTGTTTTTTACGGAATCGTTTATACTTATAGATAGAAGAATGTGTGAACGAAGAAAACAAAAAACTGGAGGATATATGGGGAAAAATCAAAGGATATATAAGGAGAACGGACAAGTTATCTCTTTTAGTCAATTAGCGGACTTCTTTTATAAAAAAGGGATGAGAGCTTACAAAGGACAAAAATTGCAAGATGCAATTAAATATTTTCGAAGAGCGGCACAAAGTGAGAAGGAGCCGTTTATTTTATGTCAATTAGCATCAGTATTATCTGAGGCTGGTGAATATCAAGAATCGAATCAAATCTTCTTAAAGTTAGTTAGATCTAATCCAGAACTTGAACAGTGCTATTATTTTATTGCAAATAATTATGCATATATGGGGTTATTTCAACAGGCGAAGAAATATGCAGATCGTTATTTAGAAGTTGCAAAAGAGAAGGAATTCGTAGAAGATACGTTAGAACTTCTTGAGATTATGGAAGAAGAAGCAATGGGTGCGGAAGAGATTGAAGATGAAGATGATTTAATTGTTATGCAGGAAGAAGCGAATCGCTATATTCGTAATGGACAATTGGAAGAAGCAATTGCTACATTAGAAATTGTTACGAAAGATTATCCGGAATTTTGGTCAGGTCATAATAATTTAGCCATTGCACATTTTCAATCTGGTAATGTAGACAAAGCACTGAAGTTAACAGAAATGATTTTAGAGAAAAATCCTGGCAATATACATGCGCTTTGTAATACGCTTATTTTTCTATATTCAATTGGAGAGCATAAACAAGTAGAGGCATTAGCGGGACAGCTAGTTTCGGTATATCCGATTTCATTTGAACATCGTTTGAAACTGGGAACTACACTCGCAACAATTGGTTATTTCGAGCATGCATATAAGTGGTTCAAACTATTAAAGCGTCAAGGATATGAGGGAGACGTTAGTTTTTATTATTGGTTTGCATATTCTGCGTATATGGTGAAAGACCAGCAACTAGCTGAAAAAATGTGGCAATATGTCGTGGAATTACATCCTGATAAAAAGGGAAAAGAACCGTGGAATGCGCTGAATTTAGCAGATGAAGGGCAAAATGTGTTATTTGAAGAATTACGAAAATCATTTCAGCAAAGTGCGACGCTAGAAGAACAAATGCTAGCTTTATATTTAATGAATGAATTGTCAACGCCGGAGAAGGTTGGATTCTTCTTTGATATAACGCAAGCGAAGAACGGTGTTCCCATCGTATCGCAACTTGCAAAGTACTTCTTTTTACTTAATAGTCATAAGAGTATTCCAGCTGATTTACAGCAATTTGAGCAGTGCGCGAGAATTGCGGATGCATTATACAATTATACGAAAAAAGATGATGAATTAATTGAAGAGTGTTTACACTTTTGGTTTTGTACGTTCATACGTTTATATACATCTGGAGACATATTTACAAATGTGTACGGCTGGTCAGCTGCGATTGAATACATTGTACGCGGCGAACAAGGAAATAAAATGACACAGTCGGAGCTTGGAGATGTATATAATGTATCTGTAGCGACTGTCCGAAAGTATGTGCAAGCTGTTAAGCGTACGCACACATAAGATAAGCAAATCATTGGGAAAAAAATGATGCTAACAGTATAATGAGGGTAACTTAATTGTGTAGGAATGGATAGGAGTGAATAGTGTGTCAGAAGAAAAAATTTATGATGTCGTTATTATTGGTGCAGGACCAGCTGGTATGACAGCTGCAGTATATACATCTCGTGCAAATTTAAGCACATTAATGCTTGAGCGTGGTATTCCAGGTGGCCAAATGGCAAACACGGAAGAAGTAGAAAACTACCCAGGTTATGAGTCTATTTTAGGACCAGATTTATCAAATAAAATGTTTGAGCATGCGAAGAAATTTGGTGCTGAATATGCATACGGTGATGTGAAAGAAGTCATCGATGGTAAAGAATACAAAACAATTATTGCTGGTAAAAAAGAATATAAAGCACGTGCAATTATCGTTGCAAGCGGTGCAGAGTATAAAAAAATTGGTGTACCGGGTGAAACAGAACTTGGCGGCCGCGGTGTATCATATTGTGCAGTATGTGACGGAGCATTCTTTAAAGGAAAAGAGCTTATCGTAATTGGTGGCGGAGATTCTGCTGTTGAAGAGGGTGTGTTCTTAACACGCTTCGCATCAAAAGTAACGATCGTTCACCGTCGTGACACGCTTCGTGCACAGAAAATTTTACAAGACCGTGCTTTCCAAAACGAAAAAGTAGATTTCATTTGGAATCACACTATAAAAGAAATCAACGAAGCAAGTGGTAAAGTAGGAAGTGTAACACTTGTGGACGTAAATAGTGGAGAAGAGAAAGAAGTCAAAACTGACGGCGTATTCGTATACATCGGTATGTTACCTTTATCAAAACCATTTGTTGAACTAGGTATTACAAATGAAAATGGTTACCTTGAAACGAACGAGCGTATGGAAACGAAAATTCCTGGTATTTTTGCAGCTGGTGATGTTCGTGAAAAAATGCTTCGTCAAATTGTAACTGCAACAGGTGACGGTAGTATTGCAGCGCAAAGTGCACAACATTATGTAGAAGAATTATTAGAGGAATTAAAAACTGTATCAGAAAAATAAGGGATAATATACCTTTTGAGAAGAAAGCTACCGACAGGAGCTTTCTTCTTTTTTTGTGTGAAAATGTCAAAGTTTTGTCAAAAAATATAAGGATTATAAGCTTTCTTATTGATATACTGGACTTTACGGAAAAAATCACTATAAGAAATGAGGAATTTATTCAGTATGGAATGGCGTAATATATATCGTGGATTTTGTATGGGCGTTAGTGATTTAATTCCTGGTGTGAGCGGCGGTACAATCGCTGTTGTGTTAGGGATTTATGAACAATTGCTTGCGGCAATTAGTGGATTCTTTAGTCGTGAATGGAAAAAACATTTAGGATTTTTAATTCCCCTTGCAGCTGGTGTGGCAGCTGCATTTTTAACGTTAAGTCACGTTATTAAATATTTACTTGCAAATCATTATGAACCGACTCAATTTTTCTTCCTCGGTTTAATTATTAGTATATTACCGATGTTAATGAAGGAAGCTGATGCAAAGTCATCGTTTAAAGGTAAGCACATCGTTTTATTAATAGTTGCAGCAATTCTTGTTGCGATTACAGCTTTCTTTAAACCAGATAAGGCAGCAGATCCAATTACGACTTTAACAATTTTAAATGCAATTGGTTTATTTTTCGCAGGATGGATGGCTAGTATGGCCATGCTGCTTCCTGGGATTAGTGGATCGTTTATTTTATTAATTATTGGTGTGTATCCAACAGCAATTAACGCTTTAACTACACTTAATTTACCTTTAATCGTGGTTATCGGTGCTGGTGTTATGGTCGGATTTGTTGTAAGTAGTAAAGGCATTAGTTTTTTATTAGATCGTTATAAAAGTATGACATTTGCGGCAATTATTGGACTTGTAATCGGTTCGATTGTAATTGTATTCCCTGGGATTCCGACTGGTGGATTTACAATTATAAGTTCAATCATTACCTTTATTTTAGGATTTGCGATTGTTACTTATTTCGGTAAGAAATAAGGGCTTTAATCCCCTTGGCGATAAAAATCGTTAAGGGGATTTTTCATGCTATTCATTAAAAGTCTAAGCATTTACATTGCTTGTTATAGAAAGCTTTTTTAAAATTGCTGAGTAGCATATGCTTAGCGAAAGAGGACTGGCTCCTTCGTTGTAGCAAACTGTTTTTGATAGTATAATGAAAGAAGTATGCAGTGAGGAATTTTACTGCAAGTAGCTGAGGTGAAGAAACATGCAAAGAGTGACAAACTGTGTGTTAATTAGAGATAATGAAGTACTCTTACTCCAAAAACCTCGCCGGAATTGGTGGGTTGCACCAGGCGGGAAAATGGAGCGTGGTGAGACTGTAAGAGATTCCGTTGTTCGCGAATATCGCGAAGAAACAGGTATTTATTTGAAAAACCCAGCGTTAAAGGGGGTCTTCACCTTTGTCATCCAAGAAGGTGATAAAGTTGTTTCTGAATGGATGATGTTCTCCTTTTTAGCGACAGATTTTGCAGGAGAAAACAAACTAGAGAGCGAAGAAGGCATCATTGGTTGGCATACATTTGATAAAATTGATGATTTAGCAATGGCGCCAGGAGATTATCACATTATTGATTATTTAATTAAAGGAAATGGCATAATCTACGGTACATTTGTATATACCCCAGATTTTGAGTTGCTTTCATATCGATTAGATCCGAGTTAAACCGTCAAGGAGAGGATACGATGACAGAGAATAATGATATAAAAATGGTAATTATTACAGGGATGTCTGGAGCTGGAAAAACAGTAGCTTTACAAAGTTTTGAAGATTTAGGATATTTTTGTGTAGATAATTTACCACCGATGTTATTGCCAAAGTTTATTGAGCTTATGGCGGATTCAAAAGGGAAAATGAATAAAGTGGCACTTGGTATTGATTTACGTGGCCGCGAGTTTTTCGAACATTTATGGGGAGCACTTGATGATTTATCAGAACGTACATGGATTATTCCTCATATTTTATTTTTAGATGCGAAAGATAGTACGCTTGTAACTCGTTATAAAGAAACGAGACGTTCGCATCCACTTGCACCAACTGGTTTGCCGTTAAAGGGAATCGAAGCAGAGCGCAATTTATTAACAGATATGAAAGCACGAGCGAATATTGTGCTTGATACATCGGATTTAAAACCGAAAGAATTACGTGAAAAAATTGTTCACTTGTTCTCAACAGAAACTGAGCAAGCATTTCGTGTAAATGTTATGTCATTTGGATTTAAGTACGGTATTCCAATTGATGCAGATTTAGTATTTGATGTTCGTTTTTTACCAAATCCATATTACATTCCACACATGAAGCCATTAACAGGACTAGATGAAGAAGTTTCTTCGTATGTACTGAAATTTAATGAGACACATAAGTTTTTAGAGAAGTTGACGGATCTGATTACTTTCATGCTGCCTCATTATAAAAGAGAAGGCAAAAGTCAACTTGTAATTGCAATTGGATGTACAGGTGGACAGCATCGTTCTGTTACGCTTACAGAATACCTTGGGAAACATTTGAAACCAGAGTATAGTGTTCATGTATCTCATCGTGATGTGGAGAAGAGAAAGGGCCATTAAGGGATGAAAAAAGAGAGAAAACCTAAAATTGTCATCATGGGAGGCGGAACTGGACTCTCAGTTTTATTAAGAGGATTAAAGCAATATCCTGTTGATATTACAGCAGTTGTTACAATCGCTGATGATGGTGGCAGTTCGGGTCGATTACGTGATGAGCTAGAAATTCCACCTCCAGGTGACATCCGTAACGTACTTGTTGCGTTATCGGATGTAGAGCCACTGGTGGAAGCTTTATTTCAGCACCGTTTCACAACAGGAGACGGACTGAAAGGTCATGCGTTAGGAAATCTATTATTGGCAGGTATGACCTCGATTACAGGAGACTTTTTCCATGCAATTACAGAAACAAGTAAAGTATTAAATGTCAGAGGACGTGTATTACCAGCAGCGAATCAAAGTGCGGTACTTCATGCGGAACTTGAAGATGGGGAAATTGTAACAGGTGAATCAAAGATTCCTTATTACGGAAAGAAGATTAATCGTGTCTTTTTAACTCCAGAAGATGTAGAGCCATTGCATGAAACATTGGCTGAGATTAAACGAGCTGATTTACTTGTTTTCGGTCCTGGCAGTTTGTATACGAGTATATTGCCCAATTTAGTTGTTAACAAAATTGGAGACGCTGTTCTTGCTGCAAAGGCGAAGAAGGTATATGTATGTAACGTTATGACACAAGCGGGTGAAACGATGGGATATACTGCTTTTGATCATGTGCAGGCGTTACACGATCATTTAGGGCAACCATTTATCAATACTGCAATTGTAAATAACCGTGAGATTCCTTGTGAATTACGTAAGTTATATGATGAAGAAATGTCTACACCAGTTGTAGTGGATGAAGAACGTTTTGTTGAAAATAATATTGATGTTATTCAAGAGGGATTAGCGAAGTATGATGATCATGTTGTAAGGCATGATACGTTAAAGTTAGCTTCCATTTTATATTCATTGTTATAAATATGCGTTGCCTCGTTTGAGGTAGCGCTCCTCATTCATATAGGACAAGAATTTTGTTCCGCAATAATCGTATAAGGAGGTGTTGACTGTGTCATTTGCATCAGAAACAAAGAAAGAGTTGACGAATCTTGAGATGAAGGAATGCTGTGAGAAAGCAGAATTATCAGCGTTACTTCGAATGAACGGGTCGCTTTCTTTTTCAAACCGTCGTCTATCTATCGATATTCAAACGGAAAATGCGGCAATTGCAAGAAGGATTTATACGCTTTTGAAAAAAGGATATGATGTGACGGTAGAATTGCTTGTTCGTAAAAAAATGCGCTTGAAGAAAAATAATGTATATATTGTGCGGCTTGTTGAGAAGTCTCGTGAAATATTAGCTGATCTTCATATCGTTCGAGATGACTTTTCATTTATTCGAAATATATCACAAGAATTGATTGAGAAGAAGTGTTGTAAACGATCGTACTTACGCGGCGCATTTTTAGCAGGTGGTTCAGTAAATAACCCAGAAACATCATCTTATCATTTAGAGATCTTTTCGTTATATAAGGAACATAATGATGCTATATGTGAACTGATGAACGGATTTGATTTAAATAGTAAGACGTTGGAAAGAAGAAAAGGGTACATTACGTATTTGAAAGAAGCAGAAAAAATTACAGAGTTTTTAAATATTATAGGTGCTCATAATGCACTTTTAAGATTTGAAGATATTCGAATCGTACGTGATATGCGTAATTCTGTAAATCGTTTAGTGAACTGCGAAACAGCTAATTTAAATAAAACAATTGGTGCAGCACTAAGGCAGATTGAAAATATTCGTTACATTGATGAGACAGTTGGTCTTGATATATTGCCGGATAAACTACAAGAGATTGCACAATTACGAAGAGATTATCAAGATGTAACATTGAAAGAGTTAGGTGAGATGGTATCCGGGGGGAAGATTAGTAAGTCGGGTATTAATCATCGTTTGCGTAAAATCGATGAAATTGCAGAGAAATTACGCGCGGGGGAAACGGTAGCAAAAAAATAAGAGGTTAAAGGGGAAATGGAGCTGTGGTTCAAAAACGAGTTCAGGTTTCATTAAAAAACGGTTTACAAGCACGTCCGGCTGCGTTGTTTGTACAAGAGGCAAATCGCTTTCATGCAGATATCTTCATCGAGAAAGATGGAAAGACAGTAAATGCAAAGAGCATAATGGGGATTATGAGCTTAGCAATTGGAACTGGAAGCATGATAACAATTACAACAGAAGGTTCAGATGCAGAAGAGGCTTTAGAAGCATTAGCTGCATATGTACAATAAAAAGCTATCGCGTATATGCGATAGCTTTTTTGTTTTGTTGTCTGTGCGAATTAGCGGGGAGGGGTATTTAAGGAGAATGTGCTTGTCGAGGATTGTCGGTAAGTCGATAAGTGGTGTCGAAACGTCGATATATTAAAATAATCGCCGATATAATCGGAGTTACGGTCGATATATTTGAAAAATCGCTGATATATTTAGGTGAATACCAGGGTGGGTATCCGGACGGAGGTGCATGATAATAAAAAAGCGCCCTGTAATAGGGCGCTTTTTTATGTATCTAGCTTCAGCGGCTAGAATCTCCGGTTGTTTCGCCCCTTCATTCGAGGCAAAAAGCGCCTCGGAATCAGGTGCTCCATCGCCCTGCGATTCTGGCCGAGCCGCTTCCGCTTTTAGTTATATCCAGCTCCAGCGGCTAGAATCTCCGGTCGCTTCGCCCCTTCATTCGAGGCAAAAAGCGCCTCGGAATCAGGTGCTCCATCGCCCTTTGATTCTAAACGAGCCGCTTTCGCTTTAAATTAATTAACGATTTGTAAAGATTTTATCGATTAAACCGTATTCTAAAGCTTTTTCTGCTGTCATGAAGTTGTCGCGGTCTGTGTCGCGTTGTAGTACTTCAAGTGGTTGACCAGTGCGGTCAGCAAGAATTTGGTTTAGTTTTTCACGTAAGAATAGGATACGTTTTGCAGCGATTTCGATTTCAGTCGCTTGACCTTGTGCTCCTCCAAGTGGTTGGTGAATCATTACTTCACTGTTTGGAAGTGCATAACGTTTTCCTTTTTCACCTGCTGCAAGTAAGAATGCACCCATAGATGCTGCCATACCGATACAGATTGTTGATACTTGTGGCTTAATAAACTGCATTGTATCATAGATTGCCATACCTGCTGTGATAGAACCACCAGGGCTGTTGATGTAGATGTGAATATCTTTTTCTGGATCTTGAGATTCCAAGAATAAAAGCTGGGAAACGATTGAGTTAGCTACGTTGTCATCAATTGCACTACCAAGCATAATGATGCGGTCTTTTAATAGTCGAGAGTAAATATCGTAAGCGCGTTCTCCACGATTTGTTTGTTCAATTACTGTAGGAATTAAATTCATCTGTTATTTCCTCCTTATAAAGCTTTCTTAGTCTTATAATACAATTATGGTCAATAAAGGTCAAACGAAACCACTTTAAATCAAAAAAATATGTAGTTGTACCATGAAATATTCGCTATGTTTTCGAAATTCCCTGCTTATGTATCTTCAACATCATAACCGAATTACATAAATTTAAACGTTATGAAAACTGGAGAAAAAAGAAAAGAACGCCTTTTAACTGAAGCGTTCTTTCGATAATTAGTCTTTTAAAAGATAGGTTACTTTATTTAAAATCTTTTCGATTTGTTTCGCGTTTTTACTATACATTTCGCTTGCTGATTTCGACTTTGTTTCTAGGGAAAATAGTTCAAGATCAGCATGACATTTTTTTAAAGATGCTAATAATAAAGGTTTGTTTTGAGGAGAAGGCATTTGGAGTTTGTCATTGTAAATGTCGATAGTAAGTTGTCCGTATGAATCCACTTGACCGAGGAAGACATTTTCAATAACAACACCGAGTTTTTCTAATTCTGAATGTAGCCAAGCGCGGTTATGTCCGCTTGCTGAAAGAGGTTCATCTAGTACATTTCCATCCATAATAACAGTTTGTGGTTCTTTCTCGTTTGGTACTTTTAAACCGATATCTTTTGCTGTAAGTGGCTGGGAATCTTTCTTTAATAATACATTTAATTCTCCGCTCGGTTCTAAGACAGCAAATTCGACTTCAGCTACGCTGAACGCACTTTTTCCACGGAGAAGTTCCAGTAATTCGTCACTCGTATATTTTTCTTTCTTTAAGTTATCTTCGAGTATCTTTCCGTCTTTTATTAATACGGTAGATTTCCCTTCAAAGAAGTCCCGAGCTGTTTTGTTCTTTAAAGAGAGGATTCCTGTTAAAAAAGGTACCACAGCGAAAATGAGTATCGCAAAGACGCCGTGAAAAAATTTTGAATCGAGCCCTGTAGATACTTGGGCAGCGATGTCACCAATCGTCATTCCGGCTATGTATTCAAAAAAGGAAAGCTGAGAGATTTGTCTTTTCCCTAACCATTTCGTAATAGCGAATAAAATAATTAATATGAATACAGAGCGAAGAATGACAAGTGTCCATTCCGGCAGGTGAGACATAGTCGTTTCCTCCAGTCTACTTAAAACCCTTTATATTGAGGTTCTTCACGTTCTAATACTGAAATTCTATCCTTTAAATCAGCGATGACGCTGTCCATTTCTAACATACATTCATGAAATACGCGTTTTGATTCTTCGTCTTGTGAATTTAATGAAAGGGAGCTTAAACTTGCTTGAGCGCCCCTTACACTAGCAAGGCAAGTTTTTACGCTAGCGATAACAGTCATATAAACACCTCTTATCCTTTCGGTTTGAATAACAATGCTCCAATGAAGCCGAAAATAATAGCCGCTGATACACCGGCGCTCGTTACTTTAAACATGCCGGTAATAACGCCAACGATGCCATGTTTTGCAGCTTCTTCCATTGCGCCATGAACGAGGGCATTACCAAAGCTTGTAATAGGTACAGTTGCCCCGGCTCCAGCGAAATCAATTAATGGCTCATACAAATTAAATCCATCTAATATAGCTCCAGCAACAACGAGTGTTGCCATTGTATGAGCAGGTGTTAGTTTGCCGACATCAAACATAAGTTGGCCGATTACACATATGAGTCCGCCAATGACGAAAGCCCAGAAAAAAATCATTGCGTTGCACCTCCAAATTCAATCGAAACGGCGTGAGCGATACACGGAATCGTTTCTTCTTGTTGGAATGTAAGTGGAGATAGTAAAGCGCCTGTCGCAACGACAAGTATTTTTTTGAACTCTCCTCTTTTCATTCGGTTTAATAAATGACCGTACACGACTGTTGCAGAACATCCAGGTCCGCTAGCACCAGCTATGACAGGTTGTCCTTCTCTATAAATGATAATTCCGCAATCTTGAAATTGTTCGCTCGTTACTTTCGTGCCGTGTTTATGTAGTAAGTCATAAGCAATTTCGCGTCCTACATGTCCGAGATCGCCTGTTACGATTAAATCGTAGTAAGAGGCATCAATTTGACGTTCACGTAAATGGGCTTCAATTGTATCAACTGCAGCTGGAGCCATTGCGCCTCCCATATTAAACGGATCCGTTAATCCCATATCAACCACTCGGCCGATTGTTGCAGAGGTTACTCTTGGACCGTGTCCAGTATCGCTTAATATAGCGGCTCCTGCTCCGGTTACTGTCCACTGTGCAGTAGGCGGCTTTTGTCCACCGTATTCGGTAGGGTAGCGGAACTGTTTTTCTACAGCTGTATTATGGCTTGAAGCTCCAGTTAATAAATATTTTGCACCTTTTGCATTTACGATACTTGCCCCAAGTGCTAAACCTTCCATAGAAGTAGAGCAAGCCCCGAATAATCCGAGATAAGGAGTCCCAAGTGTGCGGCAAGCAAAGCTTGTTGGAGTAATTTGATTAATTAAATCTCCTGCGAGTACGAATTGAATATCATCTTTACGAAGTTCTGCTTTTTCAGTAGCGCGACTACAAGCTTCTTCGAATAAAATCTTATGTGCTTTTTCATAGGAATCTTGTCCGAGCCATAAATCTTCATGAAGGATATCGAAGTCTTCTGGGATGTTCCCCTTTGCTTCAAATGGTCCACCGACAACCCCTGTTGAAATAATGACTGGTTTGTTTTCAAATACCCACGTTCGGTGTCCTTGTAACATTTATAGCCCTCCCCATTGAACGAGAATAGTTTTAATAAGTGCGATGACGAAAGCGGAAAATACACCAAATAAAATAACAGAACCAGCTAGTTTAAACATATTACCGCCAACACCAAGTACAAAACCTTCCGTTCGGTGTTCAATACACGCGGAGATAACAGAGTTACCAAATCCAGTGACAGGTACAGCTGTTCCAGCGCCTGCAAACTGACCGAGACGATCGTATACACCGAATCCGGTTAGCAACATTGAGATAAAAATGAGAGTTGCGACTGTTGGATTTCCTGCTGAGCGTTCGGTAAAATCGAAATACGTAATATAAAAAGTTGATATCAGTTGCCCGATTAGGCAGATAAAACCACCAACGAAAAAGGCCTTTAAACAATTTTTTAGAACAGGGCGTTTCGGTTCGCGTTCTTGCTCAAATTTTTTGTATTCCTGTTGTACAGGGGTTAAGTTTTTATCTTTACTTGACATTGCAATCCTTCCTTTTCTATTCGAAAGCGTTAAGTGTTAGATTCCATTTCTGATCCGATTAGCTTTAACTGTTTTTTGATCTCATCTTTAGATACTTCTTTTTTCTTAATTTTGTTTGCAAGCTTTTCGAGTAACATAAAGATTTTTTTATCTGTACTAACACGAACATCGAAAGTAGGATATTCATCACTTAGTTGCTTTTGAAGTTTCTTGCGCAAAGGTTTTAATCCAAACCTTTCATGATGCTCAGGTATAACCGCTATGTAGAGATCTAAATTTGAATTCACTGCTGCGCTTTTTATGATTTCATCCATAGCAAGGGCCTTTTTCTTAGCTCCTTGCGATATAGATTGATTAAAGGATTCTGTACTCATCTTTGTTAATTTTGGACCCTTTTCTTTTTCTGTTCGTTTTGTTTCTTCTTTCTTTACCTTTTTATCTAATGGGCTATGATCACAACCGGTAAAAGAACTAAATAGAAGTATAAATAACGCGGTTATAAGTCCAATCTTTCGCATAATCATCATTCCATTTCTATTGCAATATGTAATGTGATAGAAAAAGGATGACTGCATATCATCCTTTTTCTATTTCACAGCAAGATTGGTTCGTTATTGCTGTGAGTATTGTGGTTCTTCTTGTTGGACTTCTTCAACACGTGGGTTTAAAGAATCGATAATCGTTTGTGTTTGCTGCGCAGCTGTTTGGAAAAGTTGCTTAGCTTGTTGGTTATCCGTATCAAGAGCGAATCCCTCTAAGCTAGCTTGGGCACTTTTTAATCCAGAAACAGTCTGCTTTAATTTTGTAATTACAGTCATTGAATGAAGCCCCCTTTGGAATATCAATTCAAAGATTATAATTTGTGAGTTGGGGAGAATTTATGATTGGAAAATTTAGGGGTGGAATGGATTTTATATGCTCTTAGCTAAGATGCATAAGGTATTACGGGGATATTTTTATTGATTTAGATGGATTTTATTGCTATTATTATGAGAAGAAAATGAAGTGTTTTCTATAATCATGCGCCCATAGCTCAGTCGGATAGAGCGGTGGTTTCCGGTACCACGTCTGCCGGGGGTTCGAATCCCTCTGGGTGCGTTATATACCGCGAAAGCCTTACTATATCTATATTCCTTTGCGAAAGCTTTTGGATAAACGTCATATATTTTGCGTTAATATGACACGTTCTAGTCTAAAACGGAAAGGTTTATGATATAAAGTAAGTGTCACTCAATAATGTTAATAACACGTAGAAAAAATAGTAGTAAGATTAGGGAAACCCCTTGTATGTGATTAGAAATAATCGTGTACAGGGGGTTTTTTCGTTATGAAAAGAGTTAAAAGACGTGCGATTGGAAAGCGTCGTGACATCGATACAGATATCGTTCTTTTTAAGCCTTCTATTACGGTTAATAGGGCGTTAGAACGTGTTATGGATATTTATGTGTCAGAAGGATATAGAGAACGTACTATAAGCGATTATAGAATGTTTTGGTCGGAGTTCATTAATGTTATTAATCGTCAACTCATTACCGAAGTTACGAAAGAAGATATAAGGAAATATGTGAATCATCTATTGAAAATTAGAAAGTTATCGCCTGTAACGGTTAATATTCGTTTGTTTGCTATTAGGGCGATTTTTAATCGTTTAGAAAAAGAAACGGTTATCGAAAACAATCCCGTGATGGGTGTTAGAAAATTAAAAGTCGATGAACAAAAGATTTATACTTTGACCGACAATCAAATAAAACGTCTATTTGCGATGGTCGATAAGACCTCCTATGCAGGATATAGGGATTATGTAGCCATGTTAGTAATGCTTAAATGTGGTTTACGTATTAACGAAATTAATGCCTTAGAAATCGACGACGTTGATTTTGATAACGGGGTTATTTTATTACCGGGTAGGAAAAACAAGAACCGAAAGAGTCGAGTAATTCCGATGTCTAAAAAAGTTCAAAATGAATTAGCCCAACTAGTAACCGAAACAGGAGAGTATTTTGAAGGACTAGGAACATCTGTATTCGTTAACTCGTTTGGTGACCCTTTGAATCCTGACCATATACGAAAAAGAATGAACTATTACGGGAAGGAAGCAAGTTTAACGAAAGAATGTAGATGTTCACCCCATAGTTTACGTCACACTTTTGCTGTTAATTTTTTAAAAAACGGTGGAGATATACGAACGTTAAGTCTTATTTTGGGTCACAGTGATTTATCGACCACGCAAGTATATCTAAGTTATTCAGATACTCACGTAGTTGAACAGTATATGAAAGCTAGTGATAACGATGATTTAGAGGTTTAGAACAAAGAAAAAAGCCACCTATTGCAGTAGGTGACTCGAAATTGAAAATTACGTTTTAAAACTAAATAGCGGATATTCCGCATACCTAGCACTTGTATTATACCATTTTTTGAAAATGGGTAGCAAGGGGTGTGATTTCCTATTGTCTTTTTTAGGAAATTGTAAGCGTTGGTGTGTGATAATTCCGAACGTGGAATTTTGCCTGATACCACGTATATAAAAACTGAAATGGTTTGTCGAAGCCGATGCAGGGGGTACTTAGTATACGCCTAGCACATGAGGAATGTGTAGTTCGTCCGTTGCCTACAAGTAACGTCGTTTGCCTTGTTAACGACTAGTAGGAACGTTATGGGAATCATAAGTCTGTTGATGCCTGTTGAGGGAATAAACCTCCAAAAGAAGCGTGACTGGGTGGGTTGTCTTGCATTACGGTGCAGGGTTAGTTATCAGATACTAGTATTCATGGCATTTGTCAGACACAATGAATATAGAAAGATAGCTATGACGAAAGGTCAATATTAACAAGGAATGATACATACGGATTCAATACGTGACACACGGCACGTCAGTATCAAATATACTCGTTGTTTCACTGTAAAAAGTGCTTGCAACGGGTATATTATGTCCAGCCGTTGTCCACCGTTCAACCGACTGTCAGTTTGAAGACCGTGAAGTCAAGTGATTTTAAAGACTTTAAAGAATTACACTACTAACTATGATAGAGAAGAACGGGACTTATACGATATGTAGATTAAGAATTATAAGGGGGATATGAAGAATTATGAGTAAGAAAAAGGGTTCAGGTAGACCGATAAGTAAGAAAAATAAAGCATATTGGGAAGCTAAAGAGAGATTAGAGAAGGTACAGGCTAAATATATACAGAAGCCTAAAAAGAACAGTAGTAAACCAATGAGTAATAAAGAAAAACAAAGTGCTGAATTAAGGGCAAAGAAGCGGTATAACGATAGAGTGTGGAAAGGTTGGAGAGAAACAGACGGGGTAACGTATCCTGTAATGGATTCGGGTGAAAAATCAGCAAACAAGTGGAAATAGAAAAACATCTAGCTATGATATAGGAATATATAAGCAACTATTACTTATGATGGTGGTAATATAGAATGTAAACGATGTGTAGATTAAAAACTAAAGTAAGAAGGTGGAGAAGTGAACAGAAAGACAGAAGGAGTAAGTATAAAGCCATTAAGAAAAGATAGTGAATTCATCGTTCTAACGTTGTTTCTTATCTTGGTGACATCGACAACAAGTTTTAAAAACCCCGGATTATCTGATTACGTTGGAATTGCATCAACAATTGTACTAATCGCAGCAATCGGACTTAAACTAATAGCAAATTGGTATAACAAAAAGGTCTAGAATCTTCTTCGCAATGCAATGGTACGTAAATTAAAAGTTAATAGTGTCAGAATGCGAATCTCGGTGATTCAAAATAGTAATTTTGGCTAGACTATTAAATGGGAAGTATCTTTTTAAATATATGTTCGTTTTGGAAACTTTGAGTTGAAATGTTGAAAAACACTAAACATTATATGTATAATGAAGATGTGAAATCGGTTTTGATTCAGTCTTGACGAACGTTTGTTTTCCGAGTAACATAGGTAGGTTCGTCTGATTATTTCTATCCGTTTTCGGATATTACTCAGGTAATATTTTATTTTGTAAAGAAAAAAAGCACCCTAAGTGCGGGAACACTTATGATGCTTTTAATAAAATATGGGTGAAACTATTTGATAAGGTTTAGCACGCCAAACATCACAGTAAAAATAACCATTAAAACGGCACACAACGCAGTTATGGTTTGATGTGGTTTCATACGTTCACCTACTTTCTAAAAAGCTTTTCGTACGGGAATACGGAAGGCTTTTTTCTTTTCTCTATTATTGTAGCCTAAAATACCGATTGAGAAAAAGAACAAATTCTCGATTGTATAAAAACATTCATATTTATATGTAATTTCATCGGTAATTCATCAGTAATAGAGGGATTGATGGTGTTGCCTTCTTATTATATTACGTTTCAAACTAAGACCCAAGATATATGTATAAATTCTTTCTTTTTTTAACTTTTATTTTTGGATATAATCATGGGGGTTTTTAATACAAAGACTATGAAACAACATTCTAAAACTCATGTCAATAAAGTGCTTTTCAAAAAAGTTGTCGACAAACTTTATTTTATTTTTTTAAAGTTAACAATGCTTTTTGTCATGAAATGGCAAATGCCGGAGAAGGTTTTTTATTTCTTATCTATAATTGTAGACAACAAAACTAGCATTTGTACACGTCTATGTTTATTTGTTCCAGATAAAACAAACTTTGATACATTTTACAATGCAATAGATTTGAAGAATGTTGCAAGGGGTTCATTCTGATATAAACGCAATCAAGGATATTTGTACCAGTAAAAATGCTAGGAATCGCTTTAGGATATGCGGAAAAAATCCGATTTAATTAATAATCACAAACGTTAGTGTCACACAAAATGGTACTCATGAGGTAACAGATTTGGGATGTAACTATAACCATTAAACAACATTAATAATATATAATATAAATATTATATAAACGCTAATAGTCACAAAATATGGTCTTCTTACTCCAAACGGTCTTATACAATTCTTAGAAGTCTCTTTCTACCTTCTTTTGTTGTACCTCTAATGTCGTTTTAAGGCGTCTATCGTTCGTTTTAAGAGTTTCGGAATATAAATATACTAGAAAGCACAAAAACCCGCTAGAAGCCAAAATATGACGTCTAGCGGGTGCTTTCTTGTTTATTCTATTGTCGTTTTGTGACTAACTTCGACATATCAAATAGTCCATTCGCTGATAAACCGATTGCTATGCCTATAAAAATAGATTCTGAAATAGGGTACTGGTGTAACAGAAACATAGCTAGTATTCCAAGTAATACAGACGATAACGGTAAAAAGCGTTTTGGAATATATTCATATCGTTTAGCCATTTCATTTAAGCCCACAATTAAAGCCGCTATAAATCCTAATTCAATCATGAAAATGATTCCCCTTTAATTAATTATAATTCTTTTAAAGATATTAATTAAGTTCTTTTAGTAGCACCCCGCCCGTTACCTATCGCCCGTTAGGTCAAGTAACGCCACCCGTGACCTATTCACATTTCTATAGGACACGATAGGGGTTCCCTGTTACAAATGAAGAAGCATTTATCCTTGACGCTAACATTCTAAGAATCATAGTCCTTTATGATTGCTTTGGGGTAAAATGGAAGGGTGTACTAGAAAGAGGGAATGGGGGAATATGGGCAAAAATCCCACAAGAATAACGCGTTTTTTGAATGTAGTTTAAAACGTTGATATAACAACGATGAAAGCGTATAAAAAAATATTTACAAAAACTTAACAATTATTTTCTTGTAAAAGGTGCTTTCAGTTGTCCTATTTATTAGAACTTACTTAATAACGATAATAACGATTAGACAATAATAAAATAATTAATTATTAAATGATTCGAAAAGCGAAAGCTTTGAAGAATATGTTTTTAATCTTTAATGGCTAGGTGTGTCCATCTCACGATAGACCGTTATTAAATATAATAAAAGATACAATTCGACCTAAAGGTCTCATTGGGGCTATCGCCCTTGGTTTGTTTAAAAGAGAAAAGATTAATTATCTATTTCCAACAAACTACAAGAGACAAAATAAAACAACTAGGATGTTCTTACGTTTTGTTGCTGTTTTCTTCACTTCATAACCGCTGACTTTTTCATCCCTCCTTTACCTCGTGATTCCTTATCGGATTGCGGGGTTCTTTTTTGTATCTGTTACTTTCACAAATAATATAAAAAGTTTCATAAATCTCTTGTATTCGGCGGGGTTAGCTTGTCTTAAGGGTGAGGAAGTCTTAGCCGAACTTCTTCAAACAGTAATGCTAACATGTTGGATTTAAATTTCTTCCTAATAGTCTAGTCGGGCAGAACGTGATGTAGGAGTCACATTCCGTCCTTTCTTTTTAACACAATCAAATTCATATATATAAATGGGGGTTACGTTATGGAACAGAAAGAACTGAAAATGCCGGTTACGTTGAATTATAAAACAATCGGTATTTTACGAAAGATTAGGGGTGTCACGGCTTCTCAATTGGCGGATAGGATGTTTATCGGTCATTCAGCGGTAAAGAAAGTAGAATGCGGACAAACAGCGATTTCAGACTTAATGAACGTGCGTTTATGGAAAGCTTTAACGGGTCTTGGCTATTCCGTTGAAGAGATTTATATTGCAGATGCGTTTGTAAAACATAAAGGGGGTGGGTGTTAATGAAACCACGTAGACGTCTCACGCCAAAACAACTAGAAATCTTGACCGAAGTATTCGAACGCCAAAGAAGTGGGCAAACTTTAACAGCCATCGCAAAAGATATGGGAGTTTCCCGAAGGAACATCTACAATTGGCGAAAATCTGAAGAGTGGGTTGAGATGGAACGTCAATTAAAAGAGAAACTAATATCAGATGCTTATTTTAGTGTCATGGATACGTTGGTTCGTCGGGCGATTGAAGGACGTTCTCCCAAGTTCATTGAGTTGTACTTGAAAACACAAGGGAAGCTTACGGATGTATCAGAGGTTCATCAAAAACAACAACTTAACATCGTACAGGACGGCGTAACGGATGATATATTTGCCGAACTTGATGAATTATTAAAGGGGTAGTAATAACTATGACAACAACTAATAAACCAGTATTAGCACAAGCCGAAAGCGTCGTACAAAAGACTGCAGCGGAACGTAATAAACTACATATCCGTCTTATTCAATTGAACAGTGAAATAGCTTATTTACAAAGTGAAATTGCGTCGGGGAATGAAAGCCTTCAAGGAATGTTAAATGAACGTTTAGCGGAGAAGACAACCGTTGAAACGGAATTGAATCGTCTTAATGATGTGTTTCTATCTGAATTGAAATCAATGAGAGACGACTTGCTTCGGGAACGCCTATCGGTTCTGAAATCGGGGAAAGACCAGCAAGAAGGTTTTGCGGCTGAAATCAAGCGTATGAAAGTAACCTATTTAAAGAACGTTATGGCGTTGAAGGCGAAGGCAGACGATACCTTCGAGGAAGTGAGTTCTTACAATGAAATCATGGCTTACATCAATCAGAACCCAATAAACGAAAAAGATACGATTGTATATCCATATCCGGTAGCGGCGGGGGATAACCGTTATCAGCCATATGTAACGCCACTAGAGATTCAAACGGCGTATGACGGTGCTATGCCGTACGAGACACGACAATATGAAACTACAAACATGCGTAAAGCATATTAACCAGGGGGAATTAAAATTATGAATAACAGATTATCAGCGACAGAACTATTATCAATCGGCTACAACAACGGATTGACACCAGAAGAAAAGACAGAAGCTGCTGTACAGCTAACGGCACGTAAGGAACAACAAGCGAAAGAAAGACAAATGGGGCTTGGAAATCCATTTCTTAAGATGTGTGCGGCATATGATAGTAGCACATCCCGCCGAGAAGCACGTCAACAACAAGAGTTACTTGAAGCTAGAATGAAGCGTTTGGCAGAGTTAGAAGCGAAAGTACAGAAGGCGAACGAAGAACACGCGGCAAAGCAGAAACTTGAAGCGGATATGAAGCGTTTAGAACATTTGGAACAGGCTGAGTCCGTTGGTTTGATTTAGTAGGGCGTATATACGAGGAACGACGGCATACAGCGGTTGTTCCTCTCTTTTTTGTATATATGAAGTTTATATTGTAATCATTTGGGCGTCGTTATGGTGACGCTAGACACGTTAAAATAGACGATGCAATCCCCGCAAACCCTCCCAAGTGCGTAACAGATTTCAATTTGATGTTTGTGCGAAGAAGCCGAGGAATCCGTACCATTACTAGATTTGTAGACAATCGCGAATGGTAGGAATAAAGGGAATTGTGAAAGAAATCGGGAATTCTTGCAAGTCATATTTGCATACAATTGAATATCGTATTCAAAATGACTGCCTATAACATTGGTTATGTAAACTGAAATGCGAACAAATACAATTATATCAATGGATTGTTATTTTTCTGTTAGTTTCTCGTCATGCACTATTTTATACATTGGCATTAAATCAACGTTTTCAAAGAAGGGATTCCTTAGTTTCTTCGCTACAGAATGAATAAACTGAAGGTTCTGTCATAGGTTATTGTCGTTCATTTATTCAATATTAACATGCAAGTTTCTTGTTATTAAAATTAAAGGGGCGGTGCATCGTATCCCCGCCCTGTCTTCGTAAATGTATCCGCAAGGTCATCGCAAATTAATGGGGGCATCGCATTAACAGAGGGCAATACATTTCAAATGGGGCTATGCATTTAAAACGGCGTACGTTCTTTGTAAGCCGCCCTGTTAATCGTTAGGGCTATATTGATGTATATGAATACCATCAGCACCGTACACGGCACGGCAGGACGACTATATATACAATCACACGTCAATACCAATTCATTACTATTTATTAACACATAATCACAGCCACATAGCGTTGGACTTATCGTACAACATTATGGATATCGTATCCCATTCCACATTGTAATAGTTATTACCTAATACTATTAACCTGTTTTATAACTCCATCGTTTATGAAACAATATTTGTCACTGTTACTGAATCCCTCTAAATCAACATTCATTTTGTTTCATAACTTTGTATCAAAACCTTTTCTAGTTTCCGAATTATTTTCTTTGTTTGAATTGCTTCATTTTGATTATTAATATTCAATTCTTCGTTCATTACTTCTTCGTCAACAAACCTTCTTGAAGAATCCATTCCATACAAAATATATATATAAATTTAATCGAATAAAGGTAAAGACCTCTCACCATGGGGGACGCCCCTCTTAGTTTGCCTTGTAGGGTATTCCGACAATACACAATATGATTTTCAGCCGAAGACGGGCAGTATATTAATCGCTATTGTAAAAAGGTACGTAAGCCTTTATAATCGAAAGATACAAGCATACATAACGTTGTATGTTCATGTCTAAAAAGATTATTTCTACATTATATATAAGGAAATACCTTGTTTTTACTGATATTTCACGTAAAAATTAACGGGTGGTTTCCGGTACCACGTCTGCCGGGGGTTCGAATCCCTCTGGGCGCGTCAAAAAGTCCTAACTTACGTTTTGTAGGTTAGGACTTTTTTTATTTACCTCTTGTTATATCTAGTAATAAGATTTACTATTAGTACTTGATAATAATTTTTAACTTTATTATTTTCTTTCAATATTATTCAAATTTCGGTTGTAAGTTGTAAATCGCATTAATACATATAAATTAATAATATTTTGGAATGGGTGTCTGCGTGAGGATTCTCCTTTTACCAAACTTATTGTACAATAGAAACAAGGGGGAGATTAGTTTGAAGGCAAGTCTTTTACAAGAACAAAGCTTACGTTTGGCAATGACACAAGAGTTAAGGCAAGCGATTACAATGCTCCAGTATAATGTACAAGAATTATCGGAGTTTTTGTATGAGCAATCGTTAGAGAATCCCCTTATTGAGTTAGGTGGTTTTGAGAGGGAGAAGAAAAAGAGCTCTAACAACAGTAAAAGTACCAGCAAACAAGTCGAGAATCAGATGGAGATCTACAGTGTGGATTCTACAACGATTCAGCAACATTTATTAAATCAAATACAGTATTATAAAATAGATGAAGAAGAGCGAAAAGTAGCTTCTTTCATTATTATGAACATGGATGGAAATGGATATTTACAAGAAACGAATGAAGAGTTAGCAGAGCTCCTTTCTGCACATATTCATGTAGTCGACCGTTCTGTAGAGCTTGTCCAATCACTGGAGCCAGCAGGGGTAGGGGCGCGTAATATTCAGGAATGTTTAACCTTGCAATTGAAGCGCTTACAAAGACGTAATGGATTAGCAGAAGAGGTTGTAGAAGATCATTTCGCTTATTTCGTGAAGAAAGATTGGCGAAAGCTCGTTCAAGTGTTGAAGTGTAGTAATGAGGAATTGCAGAGTGCGGTAAATTGTATAACGTCATTACAACCAAAACCAGGTCTTGCGTTTTCTTCAGATAAACCACTTTACATTGTACCTGATATGGCGGTGAAAAAAGATGGCGATCGCCTCGTTTTACAAATGAATGAGAGAAATATGCCGAGAATTGAAATTCATTCTGAATATAGTGCGCTTCTTAATAATAGTGAAAGTGAAGTAGCATCTTACGTATCAGAAAAGTATCAGCATGTGCAGTGGATTATGCGCAGTTTGAAGCAGAGAAAACAGACATTGCTGCAAGTAATGACTATTATTATGGAAAAACAACGTGATTTCTTCTGGAAAGGTCCAGAGTATTTAAGACCTCTCGCTTTAAAAGAGGTAGCGGAAGAGTTAAGTGTGCATGAATCGACAATTAGTCGTGCGACGCGAAATAAATATGTGCAAACACCACACGGTTTATTTGAGATGAAATCGTTCTTTAGCAATGCCGTTTCGACGACTGAAGATGAAGCAGTTTCTACAAAACGTGTAAAACAATTTATTCAAACGCTAATTGGGGCAGAGGATAAGAAAAAGCCACTTTCAGATCAAAAGATTTCAAAATTATTAGAAGAAGAGCATGAAATTGTTATTTCTCGAAGAACAGTGGCGAAGTATAGAGAACAAATGCATATCCCAGCTTCGTCATTACGAAAAACGATCGGATAGGTGAAGAAGATGAAAGTTGTACTGTATACTAAAAAAGATTGTGGCCTTTGCGTGAAGGCAAAACAAGTTTTACAGGAAGTACAATGTGAATATTCTTTTCAAATCGAGGAAATAGATATATATGAAGATAATGACCTTTTAGAAAAATATCACTTAATGATTCCGGTTGTAGAAATGGACGGAAAACAAGTAGAATATGGTAACATTCACAAAGGTGTCATAATAAACTATATAAAGAATGCAGTTAAGAGTTGAATAAGTTTCTATCTCCTGTTACAATAATACACGTAGCAGGGATTATTTTTTTAACCTATGTGGGACACAAAATGTCACTACGGGACGTAAAGTGACCACGAGGGAAAATGAACCGATGTAGTGAGGAGAAAAGATATGCGCTCATGGATTCAGAACACAAAAAAATTATTACCTGATCTGCTACCTGTTATGCAAACGAGAATGCAAATTCTTCAATACATTAGGCTCATGCAGCCGATTGGAAGAAGAAACTTATCAGCAAGTCTCGGTATGACAGAACGAGTATTGCGAAGTGAAGTTCAAGTTTTGAAAGAACAAAACTTAGTTCACGTCGCTTCTTCTGGAATGACTTTGACAGAAGAAGGAACAGCTTTAGTTCTTGCTTTGGAAGACTTTATGAAAGAAATTTCCGGGTTAAAGGTTTTAGAAAAGCAACTTAAGGAAACATTAGACTTGGATGAAGTTTTCGTTGTCCCTGGTGATAGTGATGAATCACCTTGGGTCAAACTGGAGATGGGCCGTGCTTGTGTGACTTGTATAAAAGACCGTCTGACAGCGAATAATATCGTTGCTGTGGCTGGAGGAACTACACTAGCTGCTGCTGCGGACATGATGCAACTTGATTGCAAAGATTTACATATGCTGTTTGTCCCAGCACGTGGTGGAATTGGAGAAGGTGTTGAATTAGAAGCCAATACCATTTGTGCCAAGATGGCGCAAAATACGATGAGTAATTATCGCTTATTGTATGTTCCAGACCATGTTAGTAGCGAAGCATATGCGTCTATTGTGACAGAGCCTTCCGTGAAAGAAGTTCTTGAGTTGATTCGATCTTCCAATATCGTCATTCATGGAATAGGTGATGCGTTAACAATGGCACGTCGCAGAAGTACTTCAGAAGCAGATTGGTTAAAGATTCAGGCAAGCGAAGCAGTTGGCGAAGCTTTCGGTTACTACTTTAATGAAGAAGGAAATGTTGTTCATAAAGTAAGAACAGTTGGTATGCAACTAGAGGACTTACAAAATGTATCTCATGTTGTTGCAGTCGCTGGAGGTTCTTCAAAGGCAAAAGCAATACAGGCTGTAATTAAACAAGGGCACACTTCAATTCTAATTACAGATGAAGGTGCAGCAAAACAGTTAACAAAGGGTTTTACCCTTTAATATAATCCCCCAAGGAGGAAATTCAAATGACTAAAATTGGTATTAATGGATTTGGACGTATCGGACGTAACGTATTCCGCGCAGCTCTTAACAACTCTGAGGTAGAAGTAGTAGCAATCAACGACTTAACAGATGCTAAAACATTAGCTCACCTTTTAAAATATGACACAGTTCACGGAACTTTAAATGCAGAAGTATCTGCTAACGAAAACAGCATCGTTGTTAACGGTAAAGAAATTAAAGTTATCGCTGAGCGTGACCCAGCTCAATTACCATGGAGCGACTACGGAGTAGAAGTAGTAGTAGAATCTACTGGCCGTTTCACTAAAAAATCAGATGCTGAGAAACACTTAGGTGGATCAGTTAAGAAAGTTATCATCTCAGCTCCAGCTTCTGACGAAGATATCACTGTAGTTATGGGTGTTAACCACGAACAATACGATGCAGCTAACCACAACGTAGTATCTAACGCTTCTTGTACTACAAACTGTCTAGCTCCATTCGCTAAAGTATTAAACGAAAAATTCGGCGTAAAACGCGGAATGATGACAACAATTCACTCTTACACTAACGACCAACAAATCTTAGACTTACCACACAAAGATTTACGTCGTGCTCGTGCAGCAGCTGAAAACATGATCCCAACATCTACTGGTGCAGCTAAAGCTGTAGCATTAGTATTACCAGAACTTAAAGGTAAATTAAACGGTGGCGCTGTACGTGTTCCAACTGCTAACGTTTCTCTAGTTGACTTAGTTGTTGAACTTGACAAAGAAGTAACAGTTGAAGAAGTAAATGCAGCATTCAAAGCAGCAGCTGAAGGCGAATTAAAAGGTATCCTTGGATACAGCGAAGAGCCATTAGTATCTATCGACTATAACGGATGTACAGCTTCTTCTACAATCGATGCATTATCTACAATGGTAATGGAAGGTAACATGGTTAAAGTACTTTCTTGGTACGATAACGAAACTGGTTACTCTAATCGCGTAGTAGACCTAGCAGCTTACATGACTTCAAAAGGTCTTTAATTCTTAATTATATAAGTTATCAATGACAAAACGAGGGAGAGGGTTTGTTCCCTCTCTCTCTTCTTTCGTTTTAAAAGCAAATGTGTTAAGCTTTTGAGTGGGTTTTGTCAATCCTAACTAGTAGTCGGAGGGAAATCCAATGAACAAAAAATCAATTCGTGACGTAGATTTAAAAGGTAAGCGTGTATTTTGCCGCGTTGATTTCAACGTACCTATGAAAGAAGGCAAAATTACAGATGAAACTCGTATCCGTGCAGCTCTTCCTACAATTCAATATTTAGTAGAGCAAGGTGCGAAAGTTATTTTAGCAAGTCACTTAGGCCGTCCAAAAGGTCAAGTAGTAGAAGAAATGCGTTTAACTCCAGTAGCAGCACGTTTAGGCGAGCTTCTTGGTAAAGACGTTAAAAAAGCGGACGAAGCATTCGGACCAGTTGCACAAGAAATGGTTGCAGCAATGAACGAAGGCGACGTATTAGTTCTTGAAAACGTACGTTTCTATGCGGGCGAAGAAAAGAACGATGCAGAACTTGCGAAAGAATTTGCAGCACTTGCTGACATCTTCGTAAACGATGCATTCGGTGCAGCTCACCGTGCTCACGCTTCTACAGCAGGTATCGCAGACTACCTACCAGCAGTATCTGGTCTATTAATGGAAAAAGAGTTAGATGTACTTGGTAAAGCACTTTCTAACCCAGAACGTCCATTTACAGCTATCATCGGTGGTGCGAAAGTAAAAGATAAAATCGGTGTAATTCGTCATCTATTAGACAAAGTAGATAACTTAATCATCGGTGGTGGACTTGCTTACACATTCGTTAAAGCTTTAGGTCATGAAATTGGTCTATCTCTATGTGAAGACGACAAGATCGAACTAGCTAAAGAATTTATGCAACTTGCAAAAGAAAAAGGCGTAAACTTCTACATGCCAGTTGATGTTGTAATCACTGAGGAATTCTCTGAAACTGCAACAACTAAAATCGTTGGTATCGACTCTATCCCTTCTAACTGGGAAGGCGTGGACATCGGTCCTAAAACACGTGAAATTTATGCAGATGTAATTAAAAATTCTAAGCTTGTTGTATGGAATGGACCAATGGGTGTATTCGAAATGACTCCATTCGCAGAAGGTACAAAAGCAGTAGGACAAGCATTAGCAGATGCAGAAGATACATACTCTGTTATCGGCGGTGGTGACTCTGCAGCAGCTGTTGAAAAATTCGGTATGGCTGATAAAATGAGCCACATTTCTACTGGCGGCGGTGCGTCATTAGAATTCATGGAAGGTAAAGAGCTTCCAGGTGTAGTTTGTCTTAACGACAAATAAGTAGCAGCCAAAGAAAAAGGACGGTGCAAAGCATGCGTAAACCAATTATCGCAGGTAACTGGAAAATGAATAAAACTCTATCTGAAGCAGTTAGCTTCGTAGAGGAAGTTAAAGGTCAAATCCCAGCAGCTTCAGCTGTTGATGCAGTAGTTTGCTCTCCAGCTCTATTCTTAGAGCGCCTTGTAGCAGCAACTGAAGGAACTGACTTACAAGTAGGTGCACAAAACATGCACTTCGAAAAAAATGGTGCATTCACTGGCGAAATTAGCCCAGTAGCACTTAGCGACTTAAAAGTTGGCTATGTAGTACTTGGCCACTCTGAGCGTCGTGAAATGTTTGCTGAAACAGATGAGTCAGTAAACAAAAAGACTATCGCAGCATTTGAACATGGTTTAACACCAATCGTATGTTGTGGTGAGACTTTAGAAGAGCGCGAAAGCGGAAAAACATTTGATCTAGTAGCAGGTCAAGTGACAAAAGCACTTGCAGGTTTAACAGAAGAGCAAGTTAAAGCAACTGTTATCGCTTATGAGCCAATCTGGGCTATCGGTACAGGTAAATCTTCTTCTTCTGCAGATGCAAACGAAGTATGTGCGCACATCCGTAAAGTTGTTGCAGAAGCTGTTTCTCCAGAAGCTGCAGAAGCTGTTCGTATCCAATACGGCGGTAGCGTAAAACCAGAAAACATTAAAGAGTATATGGCACAATCTGACATCGACGGCGCTTTAGTTGGCGGTGCTAGCTTAGAGCCTGCTTCGTTCTTAGGTCTTCTGGGGGCGGTAAAATGAGAAAGCCAACAGCTTTAATCATTCTTGACGGTTTCGGACTTCGTGAAGAAACTTACGGGAATGCTGTAGCACAAGCTAAGAAACCTAATTTTGATGGTTACTGGAACAAATTCCCTCACACAACGCTTACAGCTTGTGGTGAGGCGGTAGGTCTTCCAGAAGGTCAAATGGGTAACTCTGAGGTTGGTCACTTAAATATCGGTGCTGGCCGCGTAGTATATCAAAGCTTAACACGCGTTAACGTTGCAATTCGTGAAGGTGAGTTCGATAAGAACGAAACTTTCCAAAATGCAATTAAAAGTGTAAAAGAAAAAGGTACTGCACTTCATTTATTCGGTTTACTTTCTGACGGTGGTGTGCACAGTCACATGAACCATATGTTTGCTCTTCTTCGCCTAGCAGCAAAAGAAGGCGTGGAGAAAGTTTATATCCATGCCTTCTTAGACGGCCGCGATGTTGGACCACAAACAGCAAAAGGTTATATCGATGCAACGAATGAAGTAATTAAAGAAACAGGAGTAGGACAATTCGCGACTATCTCTGGTCGTTATTACTCTATGGACCGTGACAAGCGTTGGGATCGCGTAGAAAAATGTTACAGTGCTATGGTGAATGGTGAAGGCCCTACTTATAAATCAGCAGAAGAGTGTGTAGAAGACTCTTATGCGAACGGTATCTATGATGAATTCGTATTGCCGTCTGTAATTGTTAACGAAGATAACACGCCAGTTGCAACAATCAATGATGATGATGCAGTTATCTTCTATAACTTCCGTCCAGACCGTGCAATTCAAATTGCTCGTGTATTTACAAACGAAGACTTCCGTGAGTTCGATCGTGGTGAAAAAGTACCTCACATTCCAGAATTCGTATGTATGACACACTTCAGTGAAACTGTAGATGGTTACGTGGCATTCAAGCCAATGAACCTTGATAACACTTTAGGTGAAGTTGTTGCGCAAGCGGGATTAAAGCAACTTCGCATCGCGGAAACTGAAAAGTATCCGCACGTTACATTCTTCTTTAGCGGTGGTCGTGAGGCTGAATTCCCAGGAGAAGAGCGTATCTTAATTAACTCACCGAAGGTTGCAACGTATGACTTGAAACCTGAAATGAGCATTTACGAAGTAACGGACGCTTTAGTAAATGAAATCGAAAATGATAAACATGATGTTATCATTCTTAACTTTGCGAACTGTGATATGGTTGGCCATTCTGGGATGATGGAACCAACAATTAAAGCAGTAGAAGCAACTGACGAATGTTTAGGAAAAGTTGTAGAAGCGATTCTTGCAAAAGATGGTGTAGCACTTATTACTGCTGACCATGGTAATGCTGATCAGGAGTTAACTGCTGATGGCGGTCCTATGACAGCTCATACAACTAACCCGGTTCCTTTCATCGTTACAAAAAATGATGTAGAGCTTCGTGAAGGTGGTATTTTAGGAGATATCGCTCCAACAATGCTTACACTTTTAAATGTGGAACAACCGAAAGAAATGACAGGTAAAACAATTATTAAATAATTTGCTTATATAAAAAGGAGAGAATTTATTATGTCAACAATTATTGATGTTTATGCTCGCGAAGTCCTTGACTCTCGTGGTAACCCAACTGTAGAAGTAGAAGTTTACACAGAAAGCGGCGCTTTCGGACGCGCTATCGTACCAAGTGGTGCATCTACTGGTGAGCACGAAGCAGTAGAATTACGTGACGGTGACAAATCTCGTTACCTTGGTAAAGGTGTTGTTAACGCAGTAAACAACGTTAACGAAATTATCGCTCCAGAAATCGCTGGTTTCGATGTAACTGACCAAGCTGGTATCGACCGTGCTATGATCGAATTAGATGGCACTCCAAACAAAGGTAAACTAGGTGCTAACGCTATCCTTGGTGTATCTATGGCAGTAGCTCACGCAGCAGCTGACTTCGTAGGTCTTCCATTATACCGTTACCTTGGTGGATTCAATGCAAAACAATTACCAACTCCAATGATGAACATCATCAACGGTGGTTCTCACGCTGATAACAACGTTGACTTCCAAGAGTTCATGATCTTACCAGTTGGTGCTCCAACATTCAAAGAATCAATCCGTATGGGTGCTGAAGTATTCCATGCACTTAAAGCTGTATTACATGACAAAGGTCTTAACACTGCAGTAGGTGACGAAGGTGGATTCGCTCCAAACCTTGGTTCTAACCGTGAAGCTTTAGAAGTAATCATCGAAGCTATCGAAAAAGCTGGTTACAAAGCTGGCGAGAACGTATTCTTAGGAATGGACGTTGCTTCTTCTGAGTTCTACAACAAAGAAACTGGTAAATATGACCTTGCAGGCGAAGGCCGTACTGGCTTAACTTCTGCAGAAATGGTTGATTTCTATGAAGAGCTTTGCAAAGACTTCCCAATCATCTCTATCGAAGATGGTTTAGACGAAAACGACTGGGATGGTCACAAATTATTAACTGAGCGTATCGGTGATAAAGTACAATTAGTTGGTGACGATTTATTCGTAACTAACACTCAAAAACTTGCTGAAGGTATCGAAAAAGGTATCTCTAACTCAATCTTAATTAAAGTTAACCAAATCGGTACTTTAACTGAGACTTTCGAAGCTATCGAAATGGCTAAACGTGCTGGTTACACAGCAGTTGTATCTCACCGTTCTGGTGAAACTGAAGATGCTACAATCGCTGACATCGCAGTTGCAACTAACGCTGGCCAAATCAAAACTGGTTCTATGAGCCGTACTGACCGTATTGCTAAGTACAACCAATTATTACGCATCGAAGACGAACTAGGCGAAATCGCTGTTTACGATGGTATCAAATCTTTCTATAACATCAAACGATAATTGTAGGAAATAAACGACAGACCGTGAGAAATCACGGTCTGTTTTTTTATGCTAAAATTGTTCACCCGTCATAAGTGACATGAAATGTTTGAAGAAGCGGTTATAGTCAAAATCAATTGCGATTTGATGAACCGGCCAATCAATAAATGGCTTCTGGTTCACTAGAGAGCGAAATTCCCCTATGCTTGCTCCTTGTGCAGAGGATTCTGTCATGACAACAATAGGTGATTTATGATACGTGAACATAGAGTTATCAAATAAAGCGAGTATTGGCATTGTGTCATGGAAGGGGCTCCCCTTTAAATGTGGTAGGGCGTCTTTATAATATCCGTAGTAATAATGATCAAATAACGGTTTGACAAGTGGAGCTTTTCCTTTTGCCTCAATGTATTCTGCCATTTCTGGTGTAATGATGGAGTATTGAGTGACGTTTAATGGGTATATGTACATGTTAACTGCGGATTGAAGGACTATATTAGCGGCAGTAGGATCGCCATAAAAGTTTGCTTCGGAAATAGGGGTAACATTACCAGGATGTAAAAAGGCACCGCCCATTACGTAGTAAGATTTAATTTGTTTCATTAACTGTTTGCACATGATAAACAAAATTGCTAGGGAGGTAAGTCTTCCTAAACTCACAATGATTAATTCATCTTTATACTGTTCAATAAGAGGAATGACTTCAAAAAAATTCTCCATTTCCCCGTTAGTCACATTCACCTTTGGAATAATTGGACCGAGCCCCTGTTTCCCATGTACATCCGTAAAAAACGCAGGTGGGGCACCTGTAAGGGGACGTTCTGAACCACCGAATATCTTGATATTTCTATTCTTTGTTTCGTTATTAAAAAAATGAGCATTTTCTACGGCCATTTTTTTTGGAACATTGCCGTAATCAGCAACGATACCGACGATTTCTATTTCATCGATAAAGAATGCTAAGAGGAGAGCCATCGTATCATCAATCCCAGGATCACAAAAAATGAGAACTTTTTTGGGCATATGTTCACCACCTATCTTGTTTATCCGGTACAAATCCGCTTGGTGAGGGATAATAATTAATGGGGATGAGGAAAATCTCAATGATTAAAGTTTCACTTTATATATATGTAAGTTTAAGGATAAAAAGATTATTTTATTGAAATAATAGTCTTTTAAATTCAGAAAATAAAAACTTTTTATATTAGGTCAAGGTTTTTGACGTAATTTCTGTTTAGAAATGCAGTCATATCAAGGTTGTAAGCGTATAACATAGGCTGTTTTTGCTATCAAGTTGATAAATTGCAGCTTTTTACAATTTATACTATGATAAAGATATTAACAGAAGATCGTATAAACATGAGGGATGATGAACATGAAATTTACAAAGATTCTTGTCCAAATTGCTGCTCTTTACGTGTTTTATATGGTTGGAACTTGGGTGCAAGAAATGTTAAATATTCCGATTCCAGGAAGTTTGATTGGAATGTTCCTCTTACTTGTTTTACTTAGCCTAAAAGTTCTTCCAGTGAAATGGTTCGATTTAGGAGCAGAAACACTCGTTGCTATTATGCCGTTTTTATTAATTCCGCCAACGCTTGGCCTAATGAATTACGGTGCTTTTTTTATGAGTAAAGGAATTTCTCTTTTCATTACAGTTGTAGCGAGTACATTTTTAATTATTATTGTCGCAGGACATACAGGACAATATCTTGCGAATAGGAAGGAAAGAGAGTCGCGATGAGCCAAATATTAATCGGAATTGGTTGGGTTCTTTTTACGGTGCTATTATATCAATTATCTAAAAAAATCTATAAATTATTTCCAACACCATTCACCATTCCAATGCTTGTAGCAACTGGATTAATGGCTTTCCTATTTATCGTGCTTGATATACCATATCAACATTATATGGAAAGTGGTGGTGGCTGGATTGCAAAGCTACTTGGACCCGGTGTTGTAGCATTTGCAATTCCTCTTTATAAACAACGTCATGTTCTGCAAAAATATGTTGTACCGATTGCTGGCGGGGTATTAGTAGGTACAACAGTTGCAATCGCTAGTGATTTTGCGATTGCTTCACTTATGGGAACAGATAAAAGCTTAATCTTATCGTCATTACCAAAATCGGTGACAATGCCAGTTGCGATGAGTGTTTCTGAACAAGTTGGTGGTGTACCTTCCTTAACAGCAGCTTTCGTTGTTATCGCAGGTATTACTGGAACGATTACAGGACCCCTTTTATTAAAATGGAGCCGTGTTACAAACTCAGTTGGTAAAGGTATCGGATTTGGATGTGCTTCTCATATTATGGGCGTGATGAGAGCAATGAAAAATAATGAGCATGAAGGTGTTATTGGATCGGTAACAATGACATTAACAGCAATTTTGACATGTTTACTTGGACCGTTATTTGCGATGATGTTTATGTAATAGAAGAAAAGCGAGAGCGCCTCTATAGCTCTCGCTTTTCTATAGAATTTATGCTACAGTTACAATAACTGAATCTTTGTAGGAGGTACGCCAAGTGCATACGTTATTATCAGTTTTACTTATTATTGTATCGATTTTAATGATTGTTATGGTACTTATGCAATCTAGTAATAGCTCAGGCCTTTCAGGTGCAATTTCAGGCGGTGCGGAGCAATTATTTGGTAAGCAAAAGGCACGTGGAATTGAAGCGGTATTAAACCGTATTACAATTGTTTTAGCTGTATTGTTCTTTGTATTAACAATTGGTGTTACGTACTTCAATTTATAGAATTGAAAGAAGAAGCGTTAGTGAATGGTACTAATGGTTCTTCTTTTTTTGTTTTGCTATTTGAAAGATGTTTCTAATTAGATTATAGAAATACAAATATGGTACACTAGATATAGAAAGAATACGACTAGATTACAGAAGAGAAAGAGGAGAAATACATGATGAAATTAGCATCTCCGAAACCATTTACATTTGAGGGTGGAGACCGCGCTGTTTTATTACTACATGGATTCACAGGGAACTCAGCTGATGTACGTATGTTAGGGCGTTTCTTAGAAAAGAAAGGCTATACTTGTCATGCGCCAATTTATAAAGGGCACGGTGTACCACCAGAAGAGCTTGTTCATACAGGGCCTACAGATTGGTGGCAAGATGTAACGGAGGCATATCAGCTTTTAAAAGATAAAGGTTTTGAGAAAATTGCTGTTGTTGGATTGTCACTTGGCGGCGTATTTTCTTTAAAATTAGGTTATACAGTACCGGTTTTAGGTGTAGTACCAATGTGTGCACCGATGTATATTAAGAGCGAAGAAACGATGTACCAAGGTATATTGGCATATGCCCGCGAATATAAAAAACGTGAGCAAAAATCACCTGAACAAATTGAACAAGAAATGTTGGAATTCCAAAAGACACCGATGAATACATTAAAAGCATTACAACAATTAATTGCTGACGTACGTAACAATGTGGATATGATTTATGCACCAACATTTGTTGTACAAGCACGTCATGATGAAATGATTAATACAGATAGTGCTAACATTATTTATAACGGTGTAGAATCTACGTTAAAAGACATTAAATGGTATGAAGACTCTACGCATGTCATTACACTTGATAAACAACGTGACGAGCTACATGAGGATGTATATAACTTCTTGGAGCAACTAGATTGGTAAGATCTAGTTGCCTCTTTTTTTCATAAGGAATTTTTTGTGAAAACTGTAAAAATCATAAGGGGAGTATTGAAGTTTCACTTTATACATCCCCTATCTTTCGGATACACTAAATAATATAAGGTTTTAAAGGAGGTATTTTTGCTTGGAAGAAATCATACAAGAACATATTGATAAGTTGTTATTATTTATGAGAGAAGAAGCGTATAAACCGCTAACGATACAAGAGTTAGAAGAGGCATTTGGGATTGAAGGTTCTGAGGGCTTTAAAGATTTCGTAAAGGCACTTGTAACGATGGAAGAAAAGGGACTTGTTATTCGTACTCGTAGCAACCGTTACGGTCTTCCTGAAAAGATGAATTTAATACGCGGTAAGTTAATTGGACATGCACGTGGTTTTGCATTCGTTGTACCAGACGAGAAGAAAACGGGAGACGATGATCTTTTCATCCCGCCTACAGAATTAAACGGTGCACTTCATGGCGATACAGTATTAGCACGCCTTAGTTCTCAATCGAGCGGTTCGCGTCAAGAAGGTTCAATTGTACGCATTTTAGAGCGTGGAACGAAAGAACTAGTTGGTACATATACAGAATCGAAAAACTTTGGATTCGTTATACCTGACAATAAGCGCTGGACGAGTGATATCTTTATCTTGAAAAGCGCATCGATGGGCGCTGTAGAAGGTCATAAAGTAGTTGTGAAAATTACGAGCTATCCAGAGAATCGTTTAAGTGCAGAAGGTGAAGTTATTCAAATTCTAGGTCATAAAAATGATCCAGGAGTAGATATTTTATCTGTCATTCATAAACATCATTTACCTTTAGCATTCCCTGAGGAAGTGATGGAGCATGCAAACAGTGTACCAGAAACGATTTCAGAAGAAGATTTAAAAGATCGCCGCGACCTGCGCGATCAAATGATCGTAACGATTGATGGTGCAGATGCGAAAGACTTAGATGATGCTGTTACAGTAACGAAGCTTGAGAACGGTAACTACAAGCTAGGCGTTCACATTGCGGATGTAAGTCATTACGTTCAAGAAGGCTCTCCAATTGATGTTGAAGCAGCGGAAAGAGCGACGAGTGTATATCTTGTTGACCGTGTAATCCCGATGATTCCGCATCGTCTATCTAACGGTATTTGTTCATTAAATCCGAAAGTAGACCGTCTGACGTTATCTTGTGAAATGGAAATCAACAATTTAGGTGATGTTGTTAAACACGAGATTTTCCAAAGTGTTATTAAAACGACAGAGCGTATGACGTATGCTGACGTAAGAAGCATTTTAGAAGATGAGGACGAAGAGTTAATTAAGCGTTATGAGCCGCTCGTACCGATGTTTAAAGAGATGGGGCAATTGGCACAAATTTTACGTGAAAAACGTATGCGCCGTGGTGCAATTGACTTTGACTTTAAAGAAGCGAAAGTATTAGTGGATGAAGAAGGAAAACCGACTGATGTTGTTATGCGTGATCGTTCTGTTTCAGAGAAGTTAATTGAAGAATTTATGCTTGTTGCGAATGAAACAGTAGCAGAGCACTTCCACTGGATGAACGTACCGTTTATGTACCGTGTCCATGAAGATCCGAAAGAAGATAAGCTTGAGCGTTTCTTCGAGTTTGTAACGAACTTCGGATATGCGGTAAAAGGACGTGCGAATGAAGTGCACCCTCGTGCGCTGCAACAAATTCTTGAAATGGTTCAAGGACAGCCAGAAGAAGTAGTTATTTCAACAGTTATGCTTCGTTCTATGAAGCAAGCTCGTTACGATGCGGATAGTTTAGGACATTTCGGTTTATCAACTGAGTTCTACACACATTTCACATCACCAATTCGTCGTTACCCAGATACAATCGTTCATAGATTAATTCGTGAATACATTATTAATGGTAAAGTCGACAACGAAACGCAAGCAAAATGGCGTGAAAAATTACCTGAGATTGCAGAGCACTCTTCTAATATGGAACGCCGTGCTGTTGAAGCAGAGCGTGAAACAGATGAGATGAAAAAAGCAGAGTATATGGTTGATAAGATCGGAGAAGAGTATGACGGTATGATTAGCTCTGTAACAAACTTCGGTTTATTCGTAGAGCTTCCAAATACAATTGAAGGTCTTGTACACGTTAGCTACTTAACGGATGATTACTACCGTTATGACGAGCAACATTTCGCTATGATCGGAGAACGTACAGGAAACGTATTCCGCATCGGTGACGAAATTACAATTCGCGTTATTAATGTAAACAAAGACGAGCGTGCAATCGACTTTGAAATCGTTGGCATGAAAGGCACACCTCGCCGTAAGTTCAAAGATCGTCCAGTCGTTATCGAGCAGCCAAGAACAGGCAGAAAGAAACGCGGTGGACGTAGCGAGCGCAGTAATGAGCGCGGCGGTGAACGTGGCACAGGTAGAAAATTTGACCGTGGTGGTAAAGGAAAAGGAAGAGGATCTGCATCCGCATCCGCATCCGCATCCGCATCCGCATCCGCTTCTGCTAGCCAGCCAGGAAAAAAAGATGGTAACGGTAAGAAGAAAAAAGCATTCTTCGAAAATGTACCAGGATTCAAGAAGAAAAAGAAAAAGCGTAAGTAAGAAAAGAGTGGCTTCGCTTTGATGAAAAGCGGGGCCTTTTCTTTTTTCTTCGTGGCTTAAGAGCGAGCCACTTTCGCTTTTAATGGAATCCAGCTACAGTGGCAAGAATCTGTTGGCCATTTCACTCCCTCGGCCGAAGCAAAAAGCGCTTCTCTGTCGGGAGTTCCAATGTCCAAAGATTCTGAGTGAGCCACTTTCGCTTTTTATTAACATTTGTTACAATAGTAAAAATAGAGGAGGGACGTTATATGCCAAAGGGTACAGGTAAGGTTATTGCACAGAATAAAAAAGCATTTCATGATTATTTCATCGAAGAAACATACGAAGCAGGGCTTGTCCTTCAAGGAACGGAAATTAAGTCGATTCGCGCTGGACGCGTAAACTTGAAAGATGCGTTTGCACGTGTACATAATGGTGAAGTATGGGTTCATAATATGCACATTAATACGTACGAACAAGGGAATCGTTTCAACCATGATCCACTTCGTACGAGAAAATTACTTCTGCATAAAAAAGAAATTGATAAACTAGCGGGCGCTGCGAAAGAAACAGGTTACGCATTAGTTCCACTTAGAATTTATTTAAAAAATGGATTTGCAAAGATGGCACTTGGTTTAGCAAAAGGTAAGAAGCAATACGATAAACGTCACGATTTAAAAGAGAAAGAAGCTAAACGTGAAATTGCACGCGCGTTCCGTGATCGCCAAAAGATGTAATACAGATATTTACATTTGTAAAATGGAGCGCGTATGTTATAATAACTTATGTAAGGTTGTTGCACATTGAAAAACAGCTCTTAGTAGCTATCACGATATTTTCTTCGTATGCTCCATTTTTATCATGGGGACGTTACGGATTCGACAGGGATAGTTCGAGCTTAGGTTGCGAGTCGAGGGGATCGGCCTCGTTAAAACGTCAAAGCCTATAATTGGCAAACAAAACAATCTTTCTTTAGCTGCTTAATTGCACTAAAGGTTCCTCCCTCCATCGTCCATGTGGTAGGGTAAGGGACTCAAACTAAGTGGACTACGCCGGAGTTCGCCGTCTGAGGACAAAGGAAGAGAACAACCAGACTAGCAACTTGGAAGCCTGTCGATAGGCCGAAGAGTTCGCGAAATGCTAATATATCGACTACACTCGTAGAAGCTTAAGTGCCGATATTTTTGGACGTGGGTTCGACTCCCACCGTCTCCACCAATACATATTTGGTGGTTTTTTATTTTGTATAATATGAACCATAATTTTGCCAGGTTGGTGAGGTTATGGTTCTTTTTGTTTGTGGTTTTATAGAATGCTGAAGTTGATGGGACGGTATCCCTGAAAGAGAGAATAAAAAATGGTTATTGATGATAAGCGGGTAGATACTATAGCAGATTGTAAACGCTCAATTGTTAAGTGGTTATTATTTTTTTACTTTATTCGAATCTTCATATGTTTTGTGTTTTTATCCATACCTATTGTAAGATTATATAGAGTTCTCCTAATAAACTGTTTTAATGGATTATTTAGGGGTTTTAAATTTATAAATCTTAAATTATTTTTTCGGGATAATTTTTTTATCTAAATAATTTATATTGAAGTAGAGGTGAACCATCGGTGAAGCAGGTGTTGGTGATTAAAAATGAACGGTCTTCAGCAAAGAAAATCGTAAGCGGTTTAACGCAAGAGGGCCATTTCATTTTAAAACTTCACAATGAAAACCAAGATTTAAATATAGCATATGAGCAAGATTGGGATATTATCATATTGGATTGGGATTCATTAAGTATATCGGGACCAGAAATTTGTAGACAAATACGACTTGTTAAAACGACACCAATCATTATTGTGACCAACAATATTTCTAGCGAGGATTGCATAGCAGGGTTACAAGCAGGAGCAGATGATTATATTAGAAAACCATTTGTGAAGGAAGAATTAGTAGCGAGAGTTCAAGCTATTTTAAGAAGAAGTGACTATAACCAGCAAAATGAGACAAACTTTTTTCAGTTTAAAGATCTCTTTGTTGATGCATCTAGCAATATTGTGAAAAAAGGTGGCAAAAATCTCTCGCTTACGAAGCGCGAGTACGATTTACTTGTATTTTTAATTAAGAATAAAAATACGATATTAAGCCGTGAAATGCTTTTGAATCAAGTTTGGGGATATGACGTAGTAGTAAATCCGAATGTAGTAGACTTATATATTGGGTATGTAAGAAAAAAGCTAAAGTGCGAGAAGAAAGATAGATATATTCAAACGATACATGGCAGAGGCTATTCAATGGTTGAATGATAAAAATAAGATAATAAAGTAGTTTCTGTGAAATATTAGCTATTACTGCGCGTATTTTGTAAGGGAAGGTCTCTGTCCCGTATTTGTTGAGAAAGTATTTAATGAAGGTTAATCAACAGTCCTGACCGCACATATTACTTTTTATGCTTGATTTTATGAATTCATACGATTCACAAGATTTTCACAGAATTAATGACTATACTAATTAACAGGATGTTCAAATGAAAATGATTATCAATAGCGATTCAATTGAATAAAAGTTACCTTCTAATTCAATCTATGGATGTCATCATTTTCGAAATAAATCACACTATAAGGAGTATACATATGAAAAAATCTATGCTTTTAAAATTAGTGAGTATTCTAGCAATTTTCACTTTAATGTTAGTGGCTTGCTCAGATTCAAGTAAAGAAACTTCGAAGGCTAATAATAAAGATAATGGTAGTGATAAGCCAAAAACGGTTGAAATCACTGATGCTCATGGAACTGTTAAAGTACCTGTAAACCCAAAGAATGTAGTTGCTTTGGATAACAGAACTTTTGAAACTTTATCTGATTGGGGAATTAAATTAGCGGCTGCTCCAAAGGATATCATGCCTGCTGATTCAGCATATAAAAAGGATGAAAAAGTTCAAAATATTGGGAATCACCGTGAACCAAATCTAGAAATTATTGCAGCGGCAAACCCTGATCTTGTAATCGTTGGTCAAAGATTTGCTGATCATTATGAAGAAATCAAAAAATTAGTGCCAAATGCAGCTGTTATTGATCTTAATTTTGATGTTTCTGAGAAGGCTACTAAGCCTGGAGAAAACTTAGTAAAAGGACTTAAAGATTCTACAACTACTTTAGGTAAAATCTTTGCTAAAGATAAAGAAGCTAAACAATTAGTAGCTGATTTTGATAAATCTATTGAAAAAGCAAAATCTGCTTATAACGGAAAAGATAAAGTTATGAGTGTTATCGTTACTGGTGGAAATATTGGCTTTGCTGCGCCGCACTCTGGTCGCGTTTGGGGACCTATGTATGACATTTTCGGTTGGACTCCAGCATTAGAAGTTTCGAATTCTACTGCAGGTCATAAAGGTGATGACGTTTCTGTTGAAGCTATTGCACAAACAAATCCTGATTGGCTTTTCGTATTAGATCGTGATGCTGCAACATCTGATGCAGCTAAGTCAACACCTGCTAAGGATGTTATTTCTAAATCACCTGCTCTTCAAAACACAACTGCTGTTTCTAAAAAACAAGTTATTTATGCACCAGAAGATACTTACACAAATGAATCAATTCAAACTTATATAGAGTTATTTGGAAATATGGCAAAAACTTTAGCTAAGTAGTGTAAAGGGGTACGAAACAGTGTCAAAAAATATGATTTCTAGGGTTGAGAATATTTCTCAACCCCAGTTTTATAATCAAAATAAAATATGGACAAAACCTTTTATAATAGCAGTTATAGTTGTTATAATTTTAGGGATTATATCACTGTTTACTGGAGTTTATGATATACGTGGACAAGAGGACGGAATGGAGATGTTTTTCATCACTCGTGTTCCAAGAACGTTTGCATTAATGCTTACTGGAGCTGCGATGGCGATGGCAGGGCTCGTCATGCAACTTATTACACAGAATCGCTTTGTTGAACCTACTACAACGGGGACTATTGAATGGTCAGGCTTAGGCCTGCTTTTTGTGTATTTATTATTTCCTGCCCCGACTTTAGTTCAAAGAATGACTGGTGCAATCATTTTTTCTTTTATAGGAACTATGATTTTCTTTCTATTTTTAAGAAGAGTTAAGCTTCGTTCGTCTTTAATTGTTCCGATTATTGGATTGATGCTTGGAGCAGTAATTTCTGCAGTGTCTACTTTTTTAGGACTCCTTTTTCAAAAGACGCAAAGTATTGAAACTTGGTTTGTAGGTTCATTTGCTAACATTCAGGTGGGAAGATATGAATATTTATGGCTGATTGTTATCATTACTTTTCTTATTTTTATGTATGCTAATAGATTGACTTTAGCTGGACTAGGAGAAGATGTCGCAACAAGTCTTGGAGTTAATTACAATAGAATTGTTCTTTTTGGGACTGCTCTTATCTCTGTTGCAGTTGGAATTGTTGCAGCTGTTATTGGACACTTACCTTTCTTAGGATTAATTGTGCCAAATATCGTTTCAATGTTTAGAGGTGATGATCTTAGGAGTAATTTACCTTGGGTTTGTGTGATCGGAATGGGATCAATAACTGCCTGTGACATCATTTCTCGAACAATTATACAGCCTTTTGAATTACCTGTTTCTTTAATACTTGCAACAGTGGGAGCAGTCGTGTTTATTACTATTTTATTGAGACAAAGAAAACCAAGGAGGCTACGATGATCACATTAGAATATAGAAAAAAAGAAAATGTCGAAATCGATTCTAGCCTTCATAATGAAAGTAGATCAGCTAGCGCTTTTCGGTCTAAGAAGGAAGCAAGACGTTATTGGATTTTACTGATAACATTGATTGCTTTAGGTCTTCTTTCTTCATATGGACTTTTAGTTTATAACAATCCAGTTCCGCTAGATTCACCTTCTTTTATCCCAGTCGTTAAGAGAAGGATAGTAGCTATTGTTGCAATGATTATTGCTGCGGTTTGCCATAGCTTGTCGACAGTTGCTTTCCAATCTATTACGAATAATAAAATTATTACTCCTTCACTTTTAGGTTTCGAATCACTTTATTCAGCAATTCAAACGAGTACAGTATTCTTCTTTGGTGCTAGTGCGTTAATAAATTTTAATGGAATTGGATCATTTTTATTCCAAGTTGTTGTTATGGTCTTCATGAGTTTAATACTTTATGGATGGTTACTTTCCGGTAAATACGGGAATTTACAACTTATGCTTTTAGTTGGAATTATTATTGGTACCGGGCTAAATTCTGTGTCAACTTTCATGAGAAAACTACTTGCGCCTTCAGAATTTGATATTTTACAAGCAAGATTATTTGGTTCTGTTAATCATGCAGATCCTGCATATTTTCCTATTGTAATTCCTATGATCATAATTGTAGCGGTATTAATTTTTGCTCATTCTAAGAATTTGAATGTTTTGTCACTAGGAAAAGATGTTGCTACTTCTTTTGGAGTTAAATATCAACCTAGTGTAATTTATACGCTTGTATTAGTAGCTATTTTGATGTCTATTTCAACAGCTCTAATTGGGCCACTTACTTTCTACGGCTTTTTAGTGGCAACTTTGAGTTATCAGGCAGCGTCAACTTATGATCATAGATATATTTTTCCGATGGCTTTTGCTATAGGATTTTTAATAATGACGAGCGCATACTTTTTAATGTATCATGTATTCCATGCTCAAGGTGTAGTTTCAGTTATTATTGAATTATTTGGTGGAATTATATTCTTAACTATAGTTTTAAGGAAGAGGGCTTTATGATAAAAATTGATAATGTTAAAAAGTTCTATACTGATAAGGTAAAAATAGGACCTTTGGATATTGAAATACCAAAAGCAGGCTTTACTTCTTTAATTGGACCAAATGGCGCTGGAAAGTCCACGACACTTTTGATGATTGGCAGACTTTTAGATATGGATGAAGGCCAAATTCAGGTAGCAAATATGGATGTTTCTGAATCCAAATCAAAAGACTTAGCAAAAGTTTTGACTATATTGCGACAAGAAAATCATTTTGTAACTAGGCTTACAGTTAGACAATTAGTTGGATTTGGGCGCTTTCCTTATTCAAAGGGAAGATTGACTAAAGAAGATGAGGTTATCATTTCTAAATATATCGATTTCTTAGATTTAACTAGTTTAGAGAATAGATATTTAGATGAGCTTTCTGGTGGTCAAAGACAAAGGGCATATGTAGCGATGGTATTGTGCCAAGAGACGGAATATGTACTTTTGGACGAACCTTTGAACAACCTTGATGTTGCTCGTTCTGTTCAAATGATGGAGCATTTAAGACGTGCAGCTAATGAATTTGGAAGAACAATTTTGACTGTCATGCATGACATAAATTTTGCAGCTAAATACTCGGATAAAATTTGTGCTATGAAAGATGGACAAATTGCTGCTTTTGGAACAGTAGAAGAGGTTATGGACTCAACACTTTTGACAGATATTTTTGAAACAAAAATAGAAATTATTAATGGTCCTTATGGGCCAATCGCAGTTTATTAGTTATAAAATGTAAAAAATACCGTAGCTTGCGTAGATTATGCAAGCTACTCTAGTTGAAGCTGCTGTCTGTATTTTATAGGCAGCAGCTTTTTTTATGTGATTACTCATAAAATGCAGAAGAATGCTTCACCTTTTCAAGTATGTACTAAACGAAAAAAATATCCCTGTATAACTTTTTAAAAGAATTCAGCTTGTTTTTTGATATGTAATATTGCATATCAGAGTGTATTGATAAAAGTGTAAGGGGTCACTATAATGAGGGCATAAAGATAAATCACATTTTCGTAGCAATAAAAAGGAGGAAATAATATGGAAATCGCAATGGCAGTTTTAAAATTTGTAGGTGGCGTAATCCCGTTAATTCAAGAACTTTTAAAAGCATTTATGTAAGTTTATCAGTTACCTATCATTTATCAATCATTATCATATTTTACTAAAAAAAGAACGGGGTGATTTTTCTGAATATTAAGAAAAACACTAAAAGAAGAAAGTTCCTTACATGTTTATTAGTTAGTCTATGCACTATTAATTATTCATCTATTTCCTTCGCAGAAACACAAGCAAGTAATGTAACTGATGTAACCAAAAATGCTAGTGGCATTAATACTGGTATAGCAAATCTTAAATATAATAATCAAGAGGTTTTAGCTGTAAATGGTGATAAAGTAGAAAGTTTTGTTCCGAAAGAAAGTATCAATTCAAATGGTAAATTTGTAGTAGTGGAACGTGAAAAAAAATCACTTACAACGTCACCAGTCGATATTTCAATTATTGATTCTGTAGTGAATCGTACGTATCCAGGAGCTGTACAACTTGCAAATAAAGCTTTTGCAGACAATCAACCGAGTTTATTAGTGGCTAAGAGAAAGCCTTTGAATATTAGTATAGACTTACCGGGCATGAGAAAAGAAAATACAATCACTGTCCAAAATCCGACATATGGTAATGTAGCTGGAGCGGTAGATGATTTAGTATCTACTTGGAATGAAAAGTATTCTACAACACATACGTTACCTGCAAGAATGCAGTATACGGAATCTATGGTTTATAGTAAATCACAAATTGCAAGTGCTCTTAATGTTAACGCTAAATATCTTGATAACAGTCTAAATATTGATTTTAATGCAGTTGCAAATGGAGAGAAAAAAGTGATGGTAGCGGCGTATAAGCAAATATTTTATACGGTAAGTGCTGAACTACCTAACAATCCATCTGACCTTTTTGATAATAGTGTTACTTTTGACGAGTTAACTCGAAAAGGCGTAAGTAATTCGGCTCCACCTGTTATGGTTTCAAATGTAGCTTATGGTAGAACGATTTATGTAAAATTAGAAACAACATCTAAGAGCAAAGATGTACAAGCTGCTTTTAAAGCCTTACTTAAGAATAACAGCGTTGAAACGAGTGGACAGTATAAAGATATTTTTGAAGAAAGTACCTTTACTGCTGTAGTATTAGGCGGAGATGCGAAAGAGCATAACAAGGTTGTTACTAAAGATTTCAATGAAATCCGAAATATCATTAAAGATAATGCTGAATTAAGTCTTAAAAATCCAGCATACCCGATTTCATATACAAGTACTTTCTTAAAAGATAATGCAACTGCTGCTGTTCATAACAATACAGATTATATTGAGACGACAACTACAGAATATTCAAGTGCTAAAATGACACTTGATCACTACGGTGCTTACGTTGCTCAATTTGATGTATCTTGGGATGAATTCACATTTGACCAAAAGGGTAACGAAGTACTAACACATAAAACGTGGGATGGTAGCGGAAAAGATAAAACGGCTCATTACTCTACAGTTATCCCACTCCCACCAAATTCAAAAAATATAAAAATTGTAGCAAGAGAATGTACAGGTCTTGCATGGGAATGGTGGAGAACAATTATTAATGAACAAAACGTTCCATTAACAAATGAAATAAAAGTTTCAATTGGAGGAACAACATTATACCCAACAGCTAGTATTAGTCATTAAGTATAAAACAAGCGCCCTATAAGTAGGGCGCTTTTTACTTGGTCACAAATTTTATTTTGTATCGGTATGTTTTTAAGTTTTGTAAATCATCAACTATAAGGTGGGAATATTGTGCAGACGAAAAGCTACATGTTTTTCGTCTTTTTGTTCTCTTGCTTAATAAGAAAGATCCTGTAACTCAGTACAGGATCTTTAATCAAACGTTTTTAAAAGCTAAATTGTGGTTTCATATCACCTTTATAAGGTTCATGTTCAACGAATATAGTTATATCCTTACCAGCTTGGTCTTTACCAGTTCTCTTATACGTAAATTTATTCTTATTTAGTTCAGTAAGTTCAAGAGCAGCACCGTATTTGTTATTTCCAATTGAAACATGGGCTCTTATTTTATTTTCGTGTACAACATCGAAGTAGCCATAATCACCGCGGCTTTGACCTGTTTCGCTATTGAAGAACTCATATTTATTAGATTTGTCATCAAATTTTGCTAGACTTATAAAATTCGAATTAAACTGTGTTACATCGTTACCAGCTTCGTCTAATACCTTTGTTCCGTGCCAAAGGGTATCGCCTAAAATTTTATCTCCATCAACGTTTTTAACAATATCTCCTGTAGTCGTGTTCAGCTGCTTGTCCGGATCAGTGAAAGAAAGTTCTTTTTCTTTATATGGGACATGTTCAACGAAAACTTCTACATCTTTACCGTTAGCGTCTTTCCCTATTCGTTTATAAGTAAATACATTTTTATTTAGTTTTGTCATGTCAACGACAGCTTGATACTTCATTGATTCTGAAATTAATATTCTTTTTTTTCCATCATTTGTGATAAAGAAAGTTCCTTTATCGCCACGACTTGCACCTGTTTTAGCATCAAAAAATTCATATCTGCCTGACTTCGCATCATATTTTGCAAGACCGATGAAGTTTGCATTCTCTTTTGTTAAGTCATTCTTATCTTTGTCATACACTCGTGTACCTTGCCAATTTGTCTCGCTAAGAATATTAGCCATTTTTTGCCCTTTAGTTAATTTATTTTCCTTTTTTGTTTCTTTAGCAACTTGTTCTTGCTTTTGTTTCCCATGATTTTCTTCAGCTTTAGTACCAGCACACCCTGTTAATGCTAATGTGAATCCGAGCAGTATGGATGATAGTGTTTTTGTTTTTTTGTTCATGTTTTATCGTCTCCTTATTTTATGATTTTAAGTAGTACGGTTAGCGATTATAGTAGCAGTGCGTCATATACGAACTTAGTTGCTACGTTTCTTATGTTAATACTCGACTATAAACTGCCTCTAAATAAAACATTAAAAAAAGATAAACTAATTCCTAAAATTTTTTCATACTTATAAAAAGGTTTTTTACATGGGGTGAATGTAAGTCTCTCATTTTGAAACTGGCGTAATCACATTGGGGTATACACATTATGCTTACAGTGCGATTTTAGATGTGGTGTTATACTGTGTATAAGATTTTATGTGTGTATGTTGTGTCGGTTTTTGTCGGTAAGTCGATATATTTCGAAAATCGCTGATATATTTGGAGTTGCGCCGATATATTTCGAAAATCGCCGATATATTTGGAGTTGCGCTGATATATTTGAAAAATCGCTGATATATTTTGGAGGGGGATAAAAATGATTGTGAAAGAGCGGAAACTGCCCGTATATTTGCTGCAATTAGAAGCTTTACTTAGAAGATTGCCTGCTCATTATCCAAAAAGGAATGTGGTGGTTGAAAGTCTAGCGAAATTTATGGCCGGCTATAAAGGAGAGCAGGCGGTTGAGTATCCGCTGAGTTTTCTATCCGAAGCAGAATACCATATTTTACATGATATTAGGTTATTTGATCAAAAACATTATTTCCAAATTGATACTCTCATAGTTTCATCTTATTTTCTTCTTTTTCTTGAAATAAAAAATATTATTGGTACATTAATTTTTGATGCAAATTTCAATCAGCTTATTCGAATAGCAGATGGTACTACGGAAGAAGGATTCCCAGATCCGCTTTTACAACTGAAACGGTAAGAGATGCAACTGAGAAAATGGCTGAATCTACATAATTTACATAATATTCCAATTGAATCCCTCGTTGTAATTAGTTCCCCTCGTACAATTATTAAAACTTCAGATGAAATACTGTCTAGTAAAATTATCCACAGTGCAAATTTACCTAATAGAATAAAACAGATTAAAAATCAATATAAAGAAAAAGTGATTGATAATATAAATGGACTTATAGGCCAGATTATGAATGAGCATATTCCGCAACGTCAAAATGTTCTTGCGCAATATAAAATTAAAAAAGAGGAATTGCTAAAGGGTGTACAGTGTGAGGAATGTTTTACAATGGCAATGTTAAAAGAAAGGCAGGGATGGCGTTGTTCAAATTGCAATAGTATGTCTAAACATGCTCATTTACGTGCTGTACAAGATTACACACTTCTGTTTAGTGTGATAACTACTAATAGCGAATTGAGGGAATTTCTTAATATGGAATCTAGTTCTGCGGTTAAAAGACTCCTCCAAACAATGAACATCACCTTCACTGGCAACAACAAAGGACGAATATATGATTTAACTTCTTTCCAATCGTAATTTTGCTATAATAAATAAGTACTTATACGAAGGGGAGTCTAAAGAGAAAATGAAGTCATTTAATATCGATCATGTTATAGCTAGTGTTTTGCAATGGATATTAAATATAGCCTTAATTATATTATCCATTGTGTTATCAATTTTCTTAGTGAATGAGACAATTACGTTCGTGCAGTATATTTTTTCGGCAAAAGAGTATACGTCTTATAAATTGGTTGAAAGTATCATCGTCTATTTCTTATACTTCGAGTTCATTGCATTAATTATTAAGTATTTTAAATCGAATTATCATTTCCCGTTACGTTATTTTATTTATATCGGAATTACGGCCTTAATTCGATTAATTATTGTGTCTCATGAGGAACCGATGGAGACGTTATTATACGCAGGAGCAATTCTTGTTTTAGTTATTGCTTTATACATATCAAATATGAGAGATTTGAGAAAAGAGTAGTAGTGCAGACATAAGTTTGCACTACTTTTTTATTTGTAATTTTCCACCCTATGATTTTGGGGATGTAATCAAATGAATAGTGTCAGGACATTCTAATTTATAAGTTACTTTGTTGTCTTCAATATCTTTCTTTATCTTTTGACATGTGTTATTCGAATATTGAATCTCTTGATTTTCATTATGTTTCTCATGTGTTTTTGTGTGGTCAACGTCATAATAGACGGAGGTAGATCCCTTTTCTTTTTTTACAGTCAAATCAATAATAACAGGCTCGTTCTTATTATTAAATTTAGTAATTCTAACTGAATCGTCTTTATTTGAATTATAGTTTTTTACGAAAGTATCTAATTTTTCTATGTTATAAACTTCATTGTTTTTCTCAATAATATCACCACGTTTTTTGGAAACCTCAAAAGTATATGTCTCGTTTTTATCGTTTTTATGCTCATTATTAGTACAACCAATAAGAGTGAATAAGACTAACGAGATTACAGGTAATGCATACTTTCTATATTGTATTTTCATAGGTTCATCTCCTTTTCTTAATTTTTAGCGATGATATATTTATAATTTTATTTTATCTTACTGAGCTTTTTGGAAAGCAAAAAGACTGTTCTTTTTTCGTTAAGTTACTGTAAATACCTACATTTTTTATTAATTGGTTATAAATTTCGGCATAATATTGTTACATCTTGACCTTCAAGTTGCTTGAAAGTTTACAATGAAATTAGGGCGTTTGAAATCGAAAAAAATTGAGAAATTAAGTGAAGAGGTTTCTTTTACTTGGAGGTTATAGGAATGAATCAGGAATTGAAGTTACGTCCATTAGAACGAGAAGATTTAAAGTTTGTACACGAACTGAATAATAATGCGCATATTATGTCGTATTGGTTTGAAGAGCCGTATGAGGCATTTGTGGAGCTGCAAGACTTATATGATAAACATATACATGATCAAAGCGAACGCCGATTTATCGTTGAGAAAGACAATGAAATGGTTGGATTAGTTGAGTTAGTAGAAATCGATTATATTCACCGTAGAACAGAATTCCAAATCATTATTGATCCGAATTATCAAGGATATGGTTATGCAGTGGATGCGACGCGTTTAGCAATGGATTACGCTTTTTCCGTACTAAATATGCATAAGATTTATTTAGTTGTGGATAAGGAAAATGAAAAGGCAGTACATGTTTATAAAAAAGTTGGGTTTATGGTAGAAGGTGAGCTTATCGATGAGTTTTTCGTTGATGGTAACTATCATAATGCAATAAGAATGTGTATGTTTCAGAAGCAATATTTTGAAAACAAGTAGTTGAAAGATTCGGAAGTAATGTTGACGCTTCGTAAAACCGTATGCTAAAATCCTTTTTAAGTATTAAGGAAGGTGCATAATATGCTTTATATAAAATTTGTAAAACTCATTAGAAAACTTTGCTCCGCACAAATGTATACGGTGAAGCGTTGTACGGAGCTTAATCAAGGGGCATAAATCCCCTATATTCATCGGCTGAATAATTTTTCTAAAAAAGTATAGTTTATCTATGCTTATTTCGTTATGGTTTTTCAGCTGGTGTATAAAATAGATTAAGGGGCCATAGACAATGCTTTGTCTATGGCCCTTTGTGTATATTATTCCGATGAGTCTTTACTGTAAATTGGAGTAGTATAGGAAAAACCACGAAGCAGAGGGCTAGTGTCGAATGACGCTATCTCTCTGCTTTTTTTAATTTCAGGAAAAGAGGAATAAAAATGAGTTTACTTAAAGTGGAAAGTTTATCACATAGTTTTATAGATAAAGTATTATACGAAAATGCTTCTTTTGATTTGCATAAAGGGGAGCATATGGGAATTGTTGGGCAGAATGGTGCAGGAAAAAGCACATTAATGAAAATATTGGTGGGGGAAATTATTTCTGATAAGGGAGACATAAAGTGGCAACCTAATATTCAAATTGGACATCTTGATCAATACGCAGAAATTGATGAGGGTTATACCATTTCACAATATTTAAAGAGAGCCTTTTATGATTTGTATGCAATGGAAAAGAGAATGAACAAGTTATATGAAGAAAGTGCGATGACTGGAGATGAAAATCAACTATTGAAAGCGGCAGAAATTCAAGAACTGCTCGAGGCCCGTGATTTTTATTCAGTAGATAGTATTACGAATAAGGTGGCAGCCGGTTTAGGTATTGATGTGATTGGGATGGATCGTGTGATTGGTGAATTAAGCGGAGGGCAGCGTGCAAAGGTAATTTTAGCGAAGCTCTTATTAGAAGAGCCTAATATTTTATTGCTAGATGAACCGACGAATTTTCTCGATAAGGAGCATGTGGAGTGGCTTACTAATTATTTAATGAATTTTGAAGGAGCGTTTATTGTCGTATCACATGATTTTGATTTTCTGGAAAAGGTAACTTCTTGCATATGTGATGTAGAGTTCGGAACAGTTAAGAAGTATTACGGCAAATACTCAGATTTTGTAAGACAAAAGGAGCATTTGCGAAAAGATTATATTCGCCAATATTATGCACAGCAAAAGAAAATTGAAAAAACGGAAGAGTATATTCGTAGAAATATTGCTGGGGTGAATTCAAAAATAGCGCAAGGTCGTAGAAAACAATTACAGCGTATGGAAAGAATTGCGCCACCAAGTTTTACTCATAAACCGTCTATTCATTTTCAGGAACTTCCCATTTCAGTTCAGACAGTTCTTGAAGTAAATAATCTTGAAGTTGGTTACGACTTCGCTCTCTTACCAAAGTTGAATTTTTCAGTAATGGGTGGGCAAAAACTTGTCATTACAGGTTTCAATGGAGTAGGGAAATCTACTTTATTAAAAACAATCGTTGGAAATATTGCTAGTATTTCTGGAGAGTTTCACTTTTCAGAGCAAATAAAGATTGGATATTATGAGCAAGATTTAAATTGGAGCAATGATTCTTTAACGCCGCTTCAAATTATTTCAGAACAGTTTCCTAAACTGAATATGAAGGAAATACGCCATCATTTAGCTGCGTGTGGAGTGAAGGATACGCACGTTTCGCAAGAAATTCGTACGTTAAGTGGTGGTGAACAATCGAAGGTGAAACTGTGTGGATTATTACTATCACCTTGTAACTTCTTAATTTTAGATGAGCCGACAAATCATTTGGATGCAGAAGCGAAGGAAGCTTTGCAAAAGGCGTTAATTAAGTTTAAGGGCAGCATTATACTCGTATCTCACGAAGCAAGTTTTTATCTTGATTGGGCAGATAGCATCTTTCATATAGAGACGGGATTAGTTAAGGGGGTGTGAAACATATGAGTGAAAACAATTGGAAAACGAAAATTATATTATTTTTGACCGCTCAAACTATTTCGTTGTTCGGTTCCTCTCTCGTGCAATACGCGATTATATGGTATATCACCCTTACAACATCATCAGGAGTGATGTTGACTATTTCAACTGTTTGCGGTTTTCTACCACAAATTGCGATATCTTTGTTTGCAGGTGTTTGGATTGATCGTTATGATCGTAAAAAGATGATTATGTTATCGGATGGAATTATAGCGATTGCGACGTTAGTTTTAGCAATTTTATTTTTAACAGGATATAAAAGTATTTGGTTACTTTTTACTGTGTTACTCATTCGTTCAGCTGGAACAGGAGTACAAACGCCAGCTGTGAATGCATTAATTCCGCAAATCGTTCCGAAAGAGTATCTTATGAAAGTAAATGGAATAAATAGCAGTATTACATCTTTAATTATGTTTCTTTCTCCAGCAGCAAGTGCTGCGATTCTTTCTATTGCCAGCATTGAAACAACATTTTTTATTGATGTTATTACAGCTATGATTGGAATTAGTATTATGTTTGTCATTCATGTGGAAGGACATGTGAATGTAGAAAGTAAGCAAAAATCTAATCTACAAGGAATTAAAGAAGGGTTCACTTATTTAAAAGAAAATGTATTTATTAAAAGGCTAATCGTTTTATTAATTATCGTCATGATTTTAATAAGTCCAGCTGCTTTTTTAACACCTTTAATGGTAACTCGTTCTTTCGGGGCCGAAATGTGGAGACTTACTGCTAGTGAGATGACCTTTAGTGCGGGTGCGGCAGCTGGTGGCGTATTGATTGCAGCGTGGGGTGGTTTTCGTAATCGTATGCATACAACAGCGCTAGCTTGTGCATTATATGGACTGCTTATGATTGGACTCGGAATAGCACCGATATTTATTATGTATTTAGTCTTTAATTTTTTAATTGGTATAACAATGCCGTGCTTCAATACACCAGTTACTGTGTTATTGCAGGAGAAAGTAGAACCATCAATGCACGGACGGATGTTTAGCCTTGTACAAATTGCGAATTCATGCGCGCTTCCTTTAGGAATGATAATATTTGGTCCGTTGTCGGATATGTTTAGTGTAGAGATTTTGTTAATTTATGCTGGGATATTCGTGCTATTTTGCGCAATGTATATTGTATTAAGCAAGAGGTTTGAAGTGTAAATATTTATAATTTAGAAGGTTTGCGAAGTGATTTAAGATGCTTTGCAAACCTTTTTGTTATTTGTTTAGTCAATAATTATTTTTTAGATAATATGATGGTAAGAATCTAAGGGGAATTACATAAGTAGAGGAGAATGTGAAATGAAAAATAAATACGTAGTAGCTATTTCTTTCATGATTTTAGCGATTATTTCTTTAACGATACATGCTTCAAACAGTAAAGTAGGAGCGGATGGATTTCTTGAAGAACCTTTCTTTTTCCTAGTACCGATAAGTTATATATTGTTCCTTAGTGGTATTGGTATATTGCTATTTGGATTTATTACTTCAAAGCTGAAAAAGGGCAATAGATAGGGACAAAACACTCACTATGAAATAGAAACATACCATATGGAAGAAAAAGAATAAGTGAGATGAATCATGATGAATCATTATTTTTATAATGGTAGACAAGTAGGGGCAGCTATTACGCTGGCTGGGGCACAAGGGACAATTCATGCTGTGAATCAAACTATTCAAATGCAGCAACAAGCATATTTTGCACAAATGATGCAAAGTCAGTATATGCCCTATTCACAACTTCCGATGCAAATTGTACATTACGATGTACATCCAGCTGGTTTATTTTCCATTCCATATGGCGGGACATATTTCTTATGAAAGAAAGCGACTCAATAGAGTCGCTTTTTTTATATTCCGCCTAGCTTCATTCCAAGGAAGGCGAAGAGGATACCAATTATGTAAGTAGCACTTAAATATAAAAGGAAGATGTATAGCTTTTTACGATTGAGAAGCTGAACAGATTCTAATTTAAGCGTAGAAAATGTAGTGAATGCGCCCATAAATCCAGTACCTAATAATAGTTGCCAGCCTGTAGTAACTCCGTTGCCGATTATATATCCAAGTAAAAATGCCCCTGTTATATTAATAAGGAATGTAGCAATTGGAAATTGTGTTTTATTTCTTTTCTTAAACCAATTGCTAATTGCAAATCGTGTAATCGCACCGAAAAATCCTCCTGTTGCGACTAATAAAGCTTCTATCATGAGTAATCACCTTCCGTAAGAGATTTCTTAATTAAGAAATCTCCAAGTGTATAGCCAAGGCCAGACATAATGAGGCCACCAAGTATGCTACATGATACATATAAGAAGGCTATGCTCCACTCAGAATGATTGATCAATTGCACAGTTTCTACACTAAATGTTGAAAAAGTCGTAAAGGAACCGATGAATCCAGTTCCGATGCCTGTGATAACCTCTGAAGGTAAGATGTTTAGCCGAGCGATATAAGTAGTTAGCCACGCTAAGAAAAAGCAACCGATTAAGTTAATGAGTAATGTTGCCAATGGAAATGAATGATGCCAAAATGTGTTGATATTAAGACCTAAATAATAACGAGAAAGAGCTCCTAATATACCAGCAATGCCGACGATAATATAAATCAATTTTCTCACCTCTTTAAATAGCTTGCTCAAAAAAATAGACTCCTACCAGTATCCATACTGGTAGGAGTCATTAGCTAAGCAGCGTTTATGGCGAACTCCATCGCCTATGATTATTACATATAGTGTACTAAATATACCGTTTAATTTCCAGTGAGGAGGAGGGTGTAACTTTTCTTTTTTTGATGTCTGAAGGCTTTTTAAGTAATTAAAATGGGATCGATTACTTATAAACTAAATATAGTGATATACGGTTTTAATTATGATAAAATGTTTCTTATGTGTGTCGTTTTGTTTTATTTGACTGAAAATAAAGAAAAATAAATTTGCGTGAAAAGGAGTCATTTATTTGAAGAAATTTTTAAAAATCGTATTTACATGTGTTTTAGTAGTAGCGGGCATTGTAGGAGGATTTCTAGCTTATATGACACTTACTAAAGAACAGCCTGCTGATGTTATAAGCTTGAAGGTAGAGAATAATAAGGAGCGCGTATTAGCGACTGGAAATGAATTTAAAGTTACAACATTTAATATTGGATATGCTGGGTTAGATAAGGATCAAGATTTCTTTATGGATGGTGGAAAGGGATCTGGTTCAAGTAGTAAAGAGCAAACGGAAACTAATTTAAAGAATATGCTTTCGTTTTTACAAAATGAGAATAGTGATTTTGCACTATTACAAGAAGTTGATATAAAGTCACTTCGTTCATTTGATGTAAATGAACATGAATTTTTGAAAAAAGGATTACCTGATTATGTTTCGTCATTTGGCAAGAACTACGATACGAAATGGGTTCCAGTGCCAATAACAAATCCAATGGGATATGCGGAGGCTGGATTAAGTACGTTTTCTAAATACACTGTTCAAGAAGCGAAGAGGTTCCAGCTGCCTGGAATGGAGCCTTGGCCAAAGCGTTTGTTTGATTTAGATCGAGCAATTGTGGAATATAAAATTCCTGTTAATAATGGAAAACATGTTAGACTCGTAAATTTACATTTGTCTGCTTATGATGAAGGCGGGAAAATTAGAAAACAGCAAGTAGAGTATTTAAAAGAATATATGAACAAGCATTATGAAAATGGTGATTACGTAATAATGGGTGGAGATTGGAATCAATTGGTTTCGAACGCTCAATTAAGTGATCCGAAGTTCGTGAAAGAGCGTCCTGAGTGGTTAGTAGAGTTACCGAAGGACTTTACAGACGGTGGCTTTAAGTGGGCTGTAGATCCGTCTGTTATGACTGTAAGAGATGATGTAAAGAAATATGTAGAAGGTGAAAATTTCGTCACTATTATTGATGGCTTTATCGTTTCACCGAATGTAGAGATTGTAAATGTACAAGGGAAAGATTTAAAGTTTGAAAATAGCGATCATAACCCAGTAAGTGCGGTATTTAAACTGAAGTAATTGATATGTATAAGTAGAAGGTGGGGCTTCATATGGAGTGGTTAAAGAGGACTTGTTTTTCTAACCTTGAGAAAGAATCACAGAAAAATCATTTATTACTGTTTATAACGATTTGTAGTTTCTTCCTTGGGATAATCGCGATTGGGTATTATGGATATATTTTTACAGAGAGAGCAATAGCATTTTGGATTTGTGGTATTTCTGTCGTTGCATTTGGAACGCTTTTTACTTTTATAAAAAGTATGGAATCAGTGTATAAATATATCATGACATTTATGTTGCTTACAATGTCTTACATTATGGTACAAGCTTTTAATGAAAGCCCGGCTGTATTTCAAATGGTCTATTTTACATTAGCTGTTTCACTTATTTACTTAAGTGAGCGCCTCATTTTAATTCTTGGCGGGATAGCTGTTGTGATCACATTTATCCTTTGTAGCTATTGGCCGGAGCAATTTTTTGCTTATACAGCCTCGTCTGAAGCTGCTAATTTCGCAAGTTTGTTAGCGATTGTAACAATCGCTATGTGGGGCGTCACGAAAATCGGTTCTAATCTGCTCCTTCGTTTAAGTGATGAGAAGCAAGAAGTAATGAGAAAAGCTCAGGAGTTAGAAGAGACGCAAAGACTTATTGAAGAAACAGTTGTGAAACTAGATAGTAATTTCAATCATTTAAGACAAAATATGAACACGTCGATGGAATCGATGAGTGAAATTAATTTTGCCTTTGAAGAGGTGGCAGTTGGTACACAATCACAATCAGAGATGATGTATCGTTCGGTAGAAGTATTGAATGATATGGAGGGAAATATTGAAAAAATCATCTCTCAAGTAAGAACTGCATCGGCTCATGTGGATGAAAGCTTAGAAATTTCAAAAGGTAGTGTACATACTCTAAGAAATTTTGAAACTAACATGAGAAGTTTAAATGATGTTGTTTCACAGTCTGGAATTATATTTAGAGATTTAATGATGCAATCGAAACAAATTAATGAAATTGTAGATGTAATAACGAATATTTCAAGTCAGACGAGTTTGCTAGCTTTAAATGCAAATATTGAAGCTGCGAGGGCAGGCGAGCATGGAAAAGGTTTTGCTATTGTAGCGAGTGAAGTGTTAAAGCTTGCTGAAGAATCAAATCGTTCTGCGGGAAGAATTCAAGGGATTTTGAAGGAGTTTAGTAATCAAGCAAGTAAGGTAGAAGTGCAAGTAGAGAAGTCAGAAAGAGTACAAGAAGAATGTAACGAGATGTTAGCAAGCGTTTTAACAAATGTAACTGATTTAGGGAAGTTTATTGATGCGATTAATGAAGTAATGCGAGAGGTTGTTGTTCAACAAGAAAGTTTCCAAGTTAAAACGACGAATATCGTAAAGGATGTTACGCATGCTTCTAACGTAATTCAGCAAACTTCTACAGCTACAGAAGAAGTGCTAGCGAGTGTGGAAGAAGAAAAACATCGAAATGATACGTCAGTGAAGACGTTACAAACTGTTAGCGAGCAAGTGAAGTTGTTAGAAGATATTTTAGAAAAGTAATATTGCTTAGAAAGAGCACGAGTGATGTGCTCTTTTTTCATTGAAACGAATACTTGATAGGAATTTAATTGCTTTTCTGCGCGTTTTCTGCCAAGCTTAAGGAGATAAAGTGAGACTAGTACATACTGATTATTAGCCCTCACCAATCAAGCTATCCGCAAATAGCGGAATAAAATACTTCAAAGAAAGAATTATATAGGTGACGCATATGATCGAAGTTAAGACTTCTGAACTTAGTGATGGAGAATTTAATAGAGGTGTATTTGCAACTCGTGATATTAAAAAGGGTGAGTTGATACACGCAGCACCAGTTATCTCTTATCCGAATGAACAGCATGAACATATTGAGAAAACGTTACTTGCTGATTACGCATTTGAGTATGGAATCAATCATACGGCAATCCTTTTAGGATATGGTATGTTATTTAATCATTCATATACACCGAATGCAACGTATGACATCGTTTTTGAGAATCATACATTTAACTTCTATGCTTATAAAGATATAAAAGCAGGAGAAGAAATTTTAATCAATTATAATGGTGAAGTTGATAACGATGAGCTGTTATGGTTTGATAAAGAAAAAGAAGAGAACGAAAAGTAATATAAAGAGTATAAAAAGAGCACATTCTGTGGGATGTGCTCTTTTTTATTGATGTAAATAAAGTAAAAAGTACAAAAAAATACCACTTTCTTTTTATATGGTATAGTAAGATACTGAGGGATAGTGTTTTGAAAAAGTCACATATTTTACAAATTGTTGTCTTTCTGATGACATGTCAAGTTTAGTAGTCCATTTGGGTTGCTTTATTATGCAATATATATTTTAATATGATTGGCACCTCTTATAAATTAAGAGGTTTATAGGTGTCTCGAATTGATTTTGGGTACACTGTATCCACCACTTTAGGTTCTTTCATGTACGTGGGGATATTATGGGCCCGTATAACGGGATAAAATGAATATAGAAATAGAGGAATCGTAAAATGAATATGCAAGAGGTTTATAAATATTTAAGTACGGTATTGCCTGAAGGACATGTTAAACAAGATGAAATGTTAAAGAATCATACGCATATTAAAGTTGGCGGAAAAGCAGATGTTTTTGTTGCGCCTACAAATTATGATGAAATTCAAGAAGTTATTAAATATGCGAACGAATATAATATTCCAGTTACGTTTTTAGGAAATGGATCGAATGTCATTATTAAAGATGGTGGAATTCGCGGGATTACAGTAAGTTTAATTCATATTACAGGTGTTACTGTAACAGGAACGACGATTGTAGCACAGTGTGGTGCAGCAATTATTGACGTATCACGTATTGCCTTAGACCATAACTTAACGGGTCTTGAATTTGCTTGTGGTATTCCAGGTTCAGTTGGCGGAGCATTATATATGAATGCTGGTGCATACGGCGGTGAAATTTCGTTTGTATTAACAGAAGCTGTCGTAATGACAGGTGATGGAGAGCTACGTACTTTGACGAAAGAAGCATTTGAATTTGGATATCGTAAGAGTGTATTTGCGAACAACCATTACATTATTCTTGAAGCGAGATTTGAACTTGAAGAAGGTGTACATGAAGAGATTAAAGCCAAAATGGATGATTTAACGTTTAAACGTGAGTCAAAACAGCCTCTAGAATATCCTTCATGTGGTAGCGTATTTAAGCGCCCACCAAATAACTTTGCTGGTAAGTTAATTCAAGACTCAGGACTACAAGGTAAGCGAATTGGTGGAGTAGAAGTTTCTTTAAAACACGCTGGATTTATGGTGAATGTTGATAACGGAACAGCACAAGATTACATCGATTTAATTCACTTCGTACAAAAGACAGTTGAAGAGAAATTTGGCGTGAAGTTGGAGCGAGAAGTAAGGATTATTGGAGAAGATAAAGAATAACGAAATACGTATGAAAATATGAATTATTTTAAAATAACATTTGGGTATTGTTGACAATTTGTTTTCAATTCAATATAATGGCTAATAATTTAACAAATAACATACGTTGAAAGAGCCCAGTAGCAGTTTGTCACTGTTAACGAGAGAGCTAGGGGTTGCTGGAACCTAGCACAAACAAACTTGCGAATTACACTCTGGAGTATCTTAGGTAATGCTAAGCGGACTAGCAATCGATATTATTGCTAAGAGTGGTATGAGTAGCTATGCTATTTATGCAAACTGGGTGGTAACACGGTGAATAATCGTCCCTATGTCTATCGTAGACATAGGGGCTTTTTTGTTTTTAAAAAATAAAGGGGATGACAAAAGATGAATATTATTGATGAATTAGAATGGCGCGGCGCCGTTAATCAGCAGACTGACGAAGAAGGCTTACGTAAGCTAGTAGAAGAGAAAAAGATTTCACTATATTGCGGAGTTGATCCAACTGGTGATAGTATGCATATCGGACATTTGATTCCGTTTATGATGATGAAGAGATTCCAATTAGCTGGCCATCATCCTGTTATTTTAATTGGCGGGGCAACAGGAACAATTGGTGATCCGAGTGGACGACAATCAGAGCGTCAGCTTCAAACGTTAGAAGTGGTTCAGCATAATGTAGATGCGTTAACAGCACAAATGAAAAAGCTATTTGATTTTGGTGGAAATAGCGAAGTGAAGATGGTAAATAACTATGATTGGACACATGAAATAAATATTATTGAGTTTTTACGTGATTACGGGAAAAACTTTAGCATCAATAGCATGTTAGCGAAGGATATTGTAGCAAGCCGTTTAGATACAGGTATTTCTTTCACAGAATTCACGTACCAAATTTTGCAAGCGATGGACTTCCATCATTTATACACGAAAGAGGATGTTCAACTTCAAATTGGTGGTAGTGACCAATGGGGAAATATTACGAGTGGTTTAGATTTAATTCGTAAGTTAGAAGGTCATGAGGCGAAAGTATTCGGATTAACGATTCCGTTATTATTAAAATCGGACGGTACGAAGTTTGGTAAATCAGCAGGTGGTGCGGTTTGGCTTGATCCTGAAAAAACGACACCGTTTGAATTTTACCAGTTCTGGGTAAATACAGATGACCGTGATGTAATTAAATACTTGAAATACTTTACGTTCTTAACGAAAGAGCGTATTGATGAATTAGCAGCGAAGGTAGAAACAGAGCCTCATAAACGTGAAGCGCAAAAAGTGTTAGCGGAAGAAATGACGAAATTTGTTCATGGAGAAGAGGCGTTCCTGCAAGCTGAGAAAATTACAGCAGCGTTATTTAGCGGAGATATTAAATCGTTAACAGCTGATGAAATTGAACAAGGCTTTAAAGAAATGCCAACATTCCAGTCTTCAAAAGAGACGAAAAACATCGTAGAGTGGCTAGTCGATTTAGGGATTGAACCATCTAGACGACAAGCACGCGAGGACATTAATAATGGTGCGATTTCTATGAATGGTGAGAAAGTAACAGATGTGGGTACAGATGTTACTGTAGAAAATTCATTTGATGGAAGATTTATTATTATTCGTAAAGGGAAGAAGAACTACAGTCTTGTGAAATTAGGATAATAAGTAAGGCTGGAAAATATATCGGCGATTTTTCGAATATATCGACCGTAACTCAAATTATATCGGCGATTTTCGAAATATATCAGCGCAAATCCGAATATATCAGCGATTTTCCCAATATATCGATTTACCGACAAAAAGCGACAATAAGAGCTGTTCCGAACGGGACAGCTTTTATTATAAAAAGTCAGTATATTTAGATAAATTTAAAGGGTATATAATTTTTTTGACGAATAAATAAGTTAGAGAAAATTACGGATAAAAAATAGCCCGAACCATGCAGGGCATGATTCGGGCTTATATTCAGCTTAGTAAGCTAAGCTGAATAGACCTTTAATGTGTGATAAGTAACGAACGTTACTTGCTTCTTTCATTAATGATGCTGGTAAGCCTTTAAGTGGAGTATTGCTTGCTCCAATTGTAGCAACCGCATCTTTACGTCCTAGACTAGCAAGTGTTCCAGAGTTTACAGGTGCGAACTCTTCTAATGCTTTGCCTTCTAGTGCTGCGTATAAGTTGTATCCAATTAACTCACCCATTTGCCAAGCGATTTGTGCAGTTGGTGGGTATGGACGTCCGTCTGGAGCGAAGACAACAGCGCTGTCTCCAGCAACGAATACGTCTTTGTGAGAAGTAGATTGTAGGTATGCATCAACTGTTGCACGTCCACGGTTAACTTCAAGACCTGATTCACCGATTAATGGGTTACCTTGTACGCCGCCTGTCCAAACGAATGTGTTAGCAACAAGTTTTTGACCGTCTTTTAAGTCGATTTCATTGCCAGCAACGTTTGTTACAGGAAGACCAGTTAAGAATGTAACACCGCGTGCTTCTAGGCTAGTAGTTGCACGTTCGATTAAGTGGTCTGGTAATACTGGAAGGATTTTTGGACCTGCTTCAACAAGAAGAAGTTTCACTTCTTTTGGATTTACGCCGTGGCTTTTTGCAAGTTTAGGCATAATGTCAGCAAGCTCACCAACTAGCTCAACGCCAGTTAATCCGCCACCACCGATTACGATTGTAGCATCAGCTTCGTTTTTCGTTTTCGCGTATTCACGAATGCGGTCTTCAACGTGTTTGTAGATTTTGTTTGCATCAGCAGCAGATTTTAATACCATGCTGTTTTCTTCTAGTCCTGGAATACCGAAGTAAGCAGTTTTACTTCCTAAAGCAACTACAAGTGCATCGTAAGATAAAGTAGTGCCACCAGCTAGTTTGATTTCTTTGCTATCAACTGAGAATGACTCAACTGTTGCGATTTTAAGATCGATGTCTTTCCCTTTGAAAAGCTTTGTAAGTGGCATTGCAACTGCTTGCTCAGACACGTTACCAGCTGCAAGGCGGTGTAGTTCAGTGATGATTTGGTGTGTTGGGTATTGGTTAATCACTGTAACTTGTGCTTCTGATTTGCTGTAATATTTACGTACGTTTAAAGCGGCAAGAAGACCGCCATAACCAGCGCCTAAGATGACAATTTGTTTTGACATAGTATGATATCCCCCGTCTTTACTAATTGTTGTTATAAGTTAAATTATTTATTGTTACGTTCTGCACTAATTTGAAGATATGCGTTCACAAAGCGGAACATTTTTTGTGCTTGTGGATCTTTTAGTAATTTTAACAGACCGAATAGGCCGATAACTTCGTTGCTTTCTTCAGCACGATCTTTCGCTTCGATTGCAGTTGCAGCCATGCTTTTCACTGTATCTTTTACAGGTTCTACAAGCTCTGTAATTGCACCAACAGTGTCGCTTTTTAATACTTCATCAGTAGCAACAGTTTGAGCGAAGTCATAAGACTTAGTTAAAATGTTAACAAGCTCAGTTAATTTTGGAAGCTGTTCTACTAGTGTTGTTAATGATTCTTGTACCTCAGGTTTTAACAACTGATCAAGTACATCAAGTTGTCCTTGGCTAGCAGAAATTTGTACAGTTTCTTGTTCTGGCTTTGTTTGAGTCATAGTTTCTGGCATCTCCAATTCTCCTTTACGATAGCAATACTCTTATTTTTTATAAGTAAGATAGTAAACGTTTACGAAACTTTATACAAAGTTTCACAAAACACAATAAAATGCCTTTAAATTTATGACAGCAAGTAAGCTGCAAACATAAATCTAAAACCATAACGTCTTACTTATTATTTATGAACTGTCCGATACATGGCTTGTCCGCATAATGGAAAAGCTCCGTTACCGGAAAGTGTATATAATATATATCCTATATTATATACTATATACACCTATGTTAACATAAAAATGATTCCTAATTATTTGATATTGAGTGTATAACGTAGTGCTGACAAGGTATGAAAGCGTATAAAATATTTTGTTCCAGTTAGAAATGTATATACATATAAAGAAAAAAAGGAAAAAATGAACAAATTCATGTTCGTTTTTTCCTTTTTCCTATTATTCACCTTCTACAATTAGCATCGATGTGTTACCGCTTTTTTCAAGATGGCATTCGCCCCAAGTACAAAGAGAATCAAGAATGGACTCTAAAGACCAACCGTATTCTGTAAGTGAATATTCTACTTTTGGTGGTACTTGATTGTATACCTTTCTTTGAATAACCCCATCGTCTTCTAATTCACGTAATTGCTGAGTTAACATTTTTTGTGTAATCCCAGGCATTAAACGTTTTAGTTCACTCGTTCTTTTTGTGCCTTTCGTTAGATGACAAAGGATAACAACCTTCCATTTTCCACCGATAACCTCTAAAGTCGCTTCAACGGGAATATTATATTTCTTCATATAAAAATCTCCTTTGATGAATGTAGATTTAAGTTCTCCAACAAAAGAAGCTAAATAATTAAATGTTACTAAAAAGTGCCTATAGCACTTTAAAGTACGTACTTTTTATCATGTTGAATATGTTCCATAATAGCATACGTAAGAGGGAAATGAGTAGTACGGTACTAAAAAGTGCCTATGTTACTTTTAGGTACCTATCGTACTTTTAAGTGCGTTCTTCAAAAAAAGAGTAAAGCCATTCATAATAGCATATATCAACAGTAAAGTTATTTTTGTAGAAGATAAAAAGGCCTTTTTATCATACTATTATGATTGGATTTCTCGCATTAAGGAGGAGTTCAATTGAATTCATATACAGTATCTTCTTCGGTTATGCAGACGAATCGGAGAAGTATGTTTGCTTTATTAGCACTAGCAATTAGTGCGTTTGGAATTGGTACAACTGAATTTATTAGTGTCGGCTTATTACCATCTATCTCAGAGGATTTACATGTTTCTGTTACAACAGCGGGGTTAACTGTTTCTTTATATGCATTAGGAGTAGCGTTTGGTGCTCCAGTATTAACGTCATTAACAGCTAGTATGTCGCGAAAGACGTTATTAATGTGGATTATGATTATTTTCATTATTGGTAATGGAATTGCGGCGGTAGCAACAAGTTTTACTGTGTTACTTATTGCGAGGGTTGTATCTGCATTTGCGCATGGTGTTTTTATGTCAATTGGATCTACAATTGCGGCTGCGCTTGTACCTGAGAATAAACGTGCAAGTGCAATAGCATTTATGTTTACTGGTTTAACTGTTGCGACTATTACAGGTGTACCAATTGGAACATTTATCGGTCAACAATTTGGCTGGAGGGCCTCGTTTATTGTTATTGTGGCCATTGGAATCGTTGCTTTAATCGCCAATAGTATGCTAATTCCTTCTAATTTAAAAAAAGGTACGTCTGTATCATTTCGCGATCAATTTAAGCTGATTACGAATGGAAGACTGTTACTTGTATTTATTATTACTGCATTAGGATACGGGGGAACGTTCGTAACATTTACGTATTTATCTCCGTTATTACAAGAAGTAACAGGATTTAAAGCAAGTACCGTTACAATTATTTTGTTAGTATACGGAATTGCAATTGCGATTGGGAATATGGTCGGGGGAAAATTATCAAATCATAATCCGATTCGAGCGTTATTTTACATGTTCTTTATTCAAGCGATTGTATTATTTGTTTTAACATTTACAGCGCCATTTAAAGTCGCTGGATTCATCACAATTATTTTCATGGGACTATTCGCATTTATGAATGTTCCAGGGCTACAAGTGTATGTTGTTATATTAGCTGAGAGGTTTGTACCTAGCGCTGTTGATGTAGCATCGGCGATTAACATTGCAGCATTTAACGCAGGAATTGCTCTTGGTGCTTACTTGGGCGGTATTGTAACGAACTCGTTAGGATTAATTCATACGGCTTGGGTAGGTGGAATTATGGTAGTAGGTGCTGTTGTTTTAACTGCGTGGAGTATGACATTAGAAAAAAGAGATCAAGTAAAATAAAAGGAGAGAAAATAAAATGAAAAACTTACAAAGTAAAACAGTATTAAATAATGGTGTAGAAATGCCTTGGTTCGGTTTAGGTGTATTTAAAGTAGAGGATGGACCAGAACTTGTAGAAGCAGTGAAATCGGCAATTAAAGCAGGATACCGCAGCATTGATACAGCTGCAATTTACGGAAATGAAAAAGCTGTAGGTGAAGGAATTCGCGCAGGTATAAAAGAAGCAGGCATTTCTCGTGAAGATTTATTCATTACTTCAAAAGTGTGGAATTCGGATCAAGGATATGAAACGACACTTGCTGCATATGAAGAAAGCTTAAAAAAATTAGAGCTGGATTATTTAGATTTATACCTTGTTCATTGGCCTGTAGAAGGGAAATACAAAGATACGTGGAGAGCGTTAGAAACACTTTATAAAGAAAAACGCGTACGTGCAATTGGGGTAAGTAATTTCCAAATTCATCACTTACAAGATGTAATGAAAGATGCAGAAATTAAACCAATGATTAACCAAGTAGAATACCACCCTCGTTTAACACAAAAAGAATTACAAGCTTTCTGTAAAGAACAAGGTATTCAAATGGAAGCATGGTCACCACTTATGCAAGGTCAATTATTAGATAATGAAACATTACAAGAAATTGCTGAGAAACACGGTAAAACAACAGCGCAAGTTATTTTACGTTGGGATCTTCAAAATGGAGTAATCACTATTCCAAAATCAACGAAAGAACACCGCATTATTGCAAATGCCGATATATTTAATTTCGAATTAACGAAAGAAGATATGGAAAAAATCGATGCGTTAAATCAAAATCACCGCGTTGGTCCAGATCCTGATAACTTCGATTTCTAAGATTAAAGTAAGAAAGAAGAGTGCGTAAAAGCACTCTTTTTTTGTGCATAAAAATAGTTTCTAAATAAATACTACTTAGTATTAAGTTTGTGATAAGGGGCTGTAAACATGAATATAAAGCAATCGTTCAAGATTTTAGCTATGTTTTTAAGTGTTTTATTTGTGTTATTCCCGCTTCAAAAAGCATTTGCAGAAGTTATGGACCATACAAAGTATGAAATGAATTGGAGTTATAGTAAGTCAAAGAAGAAACCAATTCGAACAGAGCTTATTAAAACCGCAGATGGCAAAATTGCTTTTTGCTTAAATGTAGATTTGAAATCTCCAAGCGGTCAAGATTTACCGGAAATGGGGAAAGTGGATATTAACGTATACCGTGTACTATTGAATGGATATCCACAAAAGAGTCCACAAGAATTAGGTGTTTCTGATTGGAGAGAAGCACATTACGCAACGCAGCTTGCAGTGTGGAATGCGTTAAAACAAATCGATATTAATGATTTAGATTTCCGAAATAAAAATGTAGAGAAAGTAACGAAAGACATCGTTGCAAAAGCAAGCGCTAGTGAAGAGTTACAAGAAATTACGATGAGTGTAACTCCTACAGAAGAACAAGAAGCAGTATTAAAAAATGATTTCTTTGAAACAGGTTTATATACAGTAGAAACAAATGCAAAAAGCGGAACGTATAAAGTGCAAGCAACAGGTGCACCAGCGGGCGTGAAATTTGCAAATGAAAAAGGCGAAACAAAAACAGAATTTAATGTAGGAGAAAAGTTCCGCATTTTAATTCCGAAACAAACACCAGCTGGTGGATTTAGCTTTAAAGTATCAGGAAATTTAACGAAATTACAAGGGATTGCGCATAAAGGTACACCGACTATTCAAAATGCAGTAGTATTACTTGAGCGTAGTGAAGAAAAAACAAGTCCAGAGTTAGCGGTAAGTTGGAAAAAGGCTGAGGCTCCAAATAAACCAAATAAGCCATATACTCCAAATGAACCGCATAAACCGAATCAAAAAAGATAATAAAAAAGCATTGGCGTATGCCAATGCTTTTTGTATGTGAGGATAAAAGTTATATTGAAAAAAATAAAATGGATAGAAATAGTGTTTTTAAAGGTTAAATTATATTTAAAAATAATATAAATATAATAAAATCCTGACGTTACGATTAATAGATTAAATTCACAAAATTGTAATATTATTCTTGGAGGGAGGCTATTAAATGAAGGTAAAAGCGTGTAAAATTCATTTGGAAAAACTACCTATAGATGGTCATATATGAAGAAAATGTAAGTTTTTATTGCTATTTTTATTTTTAGATGTATAGATGACAATACTGAAAAATATCTTTTACTATTCTCTTTTTTATGTAGCAAGAGAACTCATCACAAATAGAGAGAAGTGAGGAGGGCATATTACATAAAAATTTTACAATGTAAGAAAGCGAATGCATGGAGAGAAATGCGGTAGTAATATATACAGGTGCGCGAGGTGTTAGTCCATTCATCAAATGTTTTTATATAAATAATAGGATTACTTATTAGATGAATATATAGGGTAGTTTATCTAAATAAAGGAACAGGGGACACAGATTATGTCGAAGAAAAAGACGAGTAGGGTATTAGTAGCTGGAATATGTATATCTACATTATTATCGCCAGTAGCTTTCGAAGCATCGAACGGGTATGCGGCGCCTTTGGAAGAAAATAAAGGTGGGAAATTAGAAGAGGTAAAAGAGAATAAGTTTGAGCAGAGAGTATTTCAGTTGCCGGGGAAAGGTAGCGTAGAAGAAGAAAATAATCGTTTAAGAGTTACTTGGAAACTTTCCGCTAATGAACCGACTGGAATTTATGCGGAGCCAAATGAAGAGATTACAATTGACATAAAAGGAACGCAGTCTATCCAAGCTTTTATTGGAACGAGATCTTATGATGAAAAGGACCCAGAGGAGTTTGATTTAAAACCAGGGAAAAATGTTATTTCATCTTCAAGAGGCGGTATTTTATATTTTTATAATATGAATAACGAAGGAGAAGTAACAGCTTCCGTTACAAATGGTGGTAGTCACTTTCCTTTATTTATTTTAGGTAAGCATACAAAAAAAGATTGGGATGAAATGTTAAAAAAATATAAGGATCCTTATGCAGTTGAATTAAAAGGTGAGAGAAGCTTAATTACTACTACTTACGATTCTGTGCAGAAATATATGAAGAATACGGATCCAACAGATTTAATGAAATTGCATGATAAGATTATCCGTTTAGAAAACGCAGTGGCAGGATTATCTGAGGACAGTGTTGGGGTTGCAAAATCTCCAACTCATTATGTTCAGTTTGTTGAAAAACGGAAGCCTGCTAAAGGGGACTTTATGTTTGCAAAACATTATCATACAGGATATATTCCAACTGCAATGAATAGAGTTTTAGATATAGAGGTACTTGAGAAGGATGGATGGGGACCGTGGCATGAAGTTGGTCATTTACATCAGCAAGAACCGTGGAAGTGGTCTAAAGTAAGGGAAGTAACAGTAAATATTTACTCATTAGCTGTTCAAAAGGCGTTAGGGAATCAATTAGAAATGGATGAGCACTATAAAAACTCATTTGAGTATTTAGAGAAGCCTAAAGCAGAAAGATTCATTGATGACATTAATCCTCTTACAATGTTTTGGCAATTAAATGTAGTGTATGGAGAACATTTTTATCCTAGGTTACATCAAGTTTATCGTTTGTTACCTCAGAGTGAAATGCCTCATTCTGATGAAGAGAAAAAGCAGCTATTTATTTATATGACATCGCAAGTGGCAGGGCAAAATTTAATTCCTTTCTTTGAGGAATGGGGATTAACACCAAATGATGATATTAGAGAGAAAATAGAAAAATCAAAGTTACCTAAATTAGAAAAGGAAATCTGGAAAGCTACAGATAGTAATGATATTCGTGAGAAGCAAGTTGAACCGTATAAGGTTCCATATGGTGAACCTGCTAATGAAGTACAAAATCTTTTAGTTGGTACAGATTCTGACGAGAATGAAGCAAGTAAACTTGTTCGAAATTTAGGTGAGAATGTAAAAGTAACAGGAAAGATTGTATGGCCTAAACTAGAGAATGGTAAACAGGAAGTGTTAGTAGAAATTGGGGATGAGAAAGGAAATAAAAATTCAATTCCTGTCCAAGTTAACGGATTTTATGATGACAGTATAGTTTTTCAAGGACTTTCAGATGATGTAATGTCGACAGTGACACTTCACCACAATAAGAAGAAATTAAATGTAAACTTTACTAATAATGAAATACATTACCGTTTTGAAAAAGAAGAATATATGGGCTTAACGCTATATGACCGAAATGGGATTGAAAAGAAACGTGTATCTGCAGAAGGACAAGAAACGGGAAAAAGATTTGCGATGGAACTAAATGAATTGGATTTTGAATATGGTGATGTAGTAAAAGTATTCCATGCAGAACCGGATCGTCTGAAGTGGTACCAAAATAATACACTTGTAGATCAAGGGAAGGCTAAAAATAAAAAAGAGAAATTATTCCAAATCACTGAGCAAGGGTTCGAATTAAAAGATAGTTTACAAGAAGTGACGGCGAAACCGCAAAAAGTAGTAGTCGGAATGGATGTAGACAAACTAGATCCGAAAGAATTTGTACAAGTAAAAGATGGAGAAGTGGTTGGTTTTGCAGAAAAACCAAATACATCAAAAATCGGAGAACAAAAAATAAAAGTAGAAACGAAAGATCGATTTGGAAATAAGAAAGTGACAGAAGTTCCTCTAACAGTAACATATGGAGATAGCCTACTTGTATATGGGCTAAGCTATAGAGATGGTGACTTAAAATCAATTGTAACTTTGCATCATGATACGAAAAAACTGAGTGCGACAGATACAAAGAACCTAATTCATGATTACTTTAAAGATGAAAAGTATTTTGAATTCACATTGTACGATAAAGAAGGAAGAGTGAAGAAAAATATAGCAGTAAAAGGTTTAGAGAATACGCAAGAATTTGCTAAGGAAGTAAATGGAATTGCATTTGAGTATGGAGATGTAGTGAAAGTATATCATGCGGAATCTTCTCGTTTACATTGGTATCAAAAAGATGTATATGTGGGCGAAGGAAAAAGTAAAGAGATAAAGGAATTAGTCTTCAAAATAACTGAAAATGGATTTGAAAGATTAGACGGTGAGCAAACAGTAAAAGCAAATCCGCAGCAAGTAGTAATCGGAACAAATAGCGAAACGCTAGACGTGAAGAACTTTGTTGAAGTACAGGGTGGAGAAGTAGTAGGTTTTGTAGGGAAAATAGATATGACAAAAATTGGTCAGCAAACAGTGAAAGTAGAAACGAAAGATCGTTTTGGAAATAAGAAAGTGACGGAAGTTCCTGTAGAAGTGACATATGGGGATAGTCTAGTCTATCAAGGTGTGTCCGATGTTACACGTTCAATTATTACGTTAAACCACGCTGAAAAGAAATTACATGCAACATTTACAAATGATGAGATTCATTATCGCTTTGTAAATGAACAGTATATAGGCCTTACGATTTATGATCAAAATGGAAATGAGAAAAAGCATGTAACCGCAGAAGGACAAGAAACTTCGCAGAATTTTGCAGAACAAGTAAATGGTATGGCGTTCGAGTATGGTGACGTATTGAAAGTGTATCATGCCGAGTCAGATCGTTTAAGTTGGTATAAAAACAGTGAGTTCGTTGGAAAAGGAGATAAGAAAAAGTTTAAAGAAATTTCCTTTAAGGTTACTCCAAATGGTTTAGAACAAGTGTAACAATAAAAAAATCTCGTAAAACATTATGTTTTACGAGATTTTTTTATTATTCAGCTTCAGAAACTACTGTGAAGCGTTCGTTTACATGTTTTGGGTTTTCAACTTCATCAAGTGCTGCAACTGCGAAGTCTTCGTAACTTACGTAGCTATCACCTTTTGCGTTCACAAGAAGGTTGTCTTTACCAGCTTTATAAGAACCAGTACGTTTTCCTAATGCGAATAGTGCAGAAGGGCTGATGAATGTCCAAGTGATGTCATTTGTTTGTTGTAAGATTTCTAAGTTTTTACCTTGGTTTTGAGCTGTTGCAAGATATTCTTTCGGGAAACCTGGTGTCTCAAATACACGTGTTGTTTTCTCTTCGTCTACAAACAAGCTTCCAGCGCCACCAACTACAAGTAATTTTGTGTTAGGTGCACCTTTCATCGCTTCAATTAGTACGTTTCCTGCATCTACGTGAAGGTGTTCTTGTCCTGCTGGAGCACCGAATGCATTTACAACTACATCGAATGCTTGCAAGTCGTTAGATGTAAGAGAGAATACATCTTTCTCTAAAACTTTTACATTGTCTTCCTTAATTTTTGCAGCGTTTCTTACGATTGCAGTTACTTCATGTCCGCGATCTAATGCTTCTTTTAAAATACGACTTCCTGCTTTACCATTTGCTCCGATGATTCCGATTTTCATAATAAATCCCTCCAAAGTGTTTTGTTAAAGTGTATATCTGAAAGTAAATGAATGTGTTGTAATAAGGTTTGTTACAACCTGATGTAATCATTATAGTTACAGGTAGACGCTTTTGTCAATGGGGTAGTTTGTAGATTTATTTTTTGTTTTAGTATGCACAGTTAGAGGGAGGGTAGTCAGTCATAAAGATATTGTTACTGTGAACCTGGCTAATATTTGGAAATTGCAAATTGTCGAAAAATGTTGATTTTTGAATGTTTTTTAAATATAATTCGTTTTATGGAGAAAAGGAGGGGTTAATTGTATGAATATTTTGGAACAATTCGTTTCGTCAACGAATACAATTCTTTGGTCATATATTCTTATTGCAATGTTAATTGGTTTAGGTCTTTATTTTTCTATTAAATTGAAATTCGTACAAATTACTCATTTAGGGGAAATGATTCGTTTAATGAGTGATGGGTTAACTGGAAAGACGCGTAAAAAAGGCAGTGTATCTTCTTTCCAAGCATTTTGTATGAGTTCTGCAGCTCGTATTGGTATAGGTAACTTAGCTGGTGTAGCGTTAGCTATTTCTATGGGAGGACCTGGAGCAGTATTTTGGATGTGGGTTATTGCGATTATCGGGGCTTCTTCAAGTTTCGTCGAAAGTACGCTTGCACAAATTTATAAAATAAAAGATGGCAGTGGATTCCGTGGTGGTCCTGCTTATTATATGGAAAAAGGTTTAAATAAACGTTGGATGGGGATTTGGTTCTCTATTCTGATTACAATTAGTTACGGTTTAATTTTCAACTCAGTACAAGCAAATACAGTTACATTAGCGTTTAAAAATGCATTTGGTATTGAGCGTTACGTTGTTGGGATTGTATTAGCAGTATTAGTTGCGGTTATTATTTTTGGTGGTGTAAAAAGTATTGCGCGTATGTCGGAAATGATTGTTCCGCCAATGGCAATTCTTTATATTGCAGTAGCGATTTTCGTTGTTATTAAAAACTTCTATTTACTACCAGATGTGTTTACAGAAATCTTTAAAGGTGCATTCGGTTTAGATTCAGCTGTAGGCGGTGGTATCGGTGCTGCGATGAAATATGGTATTCAGCGCGGGTTATTTGCGAACGAAGCAGGTATGGGTAGTGCGCCGAACGCGGCAGCAACAGCTGATGTAACGCATCCAGCCAAACAAGGTTTTATTCAAACAATCGGCGTTTTAGTAGATACATTCTTAGTATGTACATCAACAGCATTTATCGTACTATGTTCTGGTGCATATAAAGCAACGAACTTAGAAGGTATTGAATTAACACAAAATGCATTAAGCTCACAAATTGGCCCATGGGCGAGCAGTTTCTTAGCGATTATTATTTTCTTATTCGCTTTCAGTTCACTTCTAGGAAACTACTACTATGGTGAAACAAATATTGAATTTATTAAGCAAAGTAAAACGTGGTTAACAATTTACCGTGTTGCGGTAGTTGGAATGGTATTATTCGGTTCTGTTGCGACGCTTCAAGTTGTATGGAATATGGCAGACTTATTTATGGGTCTAATGGTAATAACGAACTTAATTGCGATTACACTTCTTGGCCGATTTGCGTACGCGGCATTAACAGACTATGTAAGGCAAAAGAAACAAGGGAAAGATCCAGTCTTCAGTGCAGATTCTATTCCTGGTTTAACGAATACAGAGTGCTGGGATAAGCCAGTGGTAACAGATAAAGAAAAAGCAGTGTAATTGAAAAGGCGAGCATCGAGGTAAATTTGATGCTCGCCTTTTTTGTTGTAGTAAATGATGAAAAGGGTGAGGGGTAATTATTAATATAACTTTTTTGTTTGTTCCTCTCGTTATTTGTGGGGAACGTACTGTTTTAAAAGTATGGCTGGTCGAAGAGGATAAGAGATTGAGTATTGGATAAATGCATGTAATAGCTATATTTTTATGAAAAAAACACGTATGTTAAGATAGTTAACGTATTCATGTCATAAAACCTAACATAAAGTTCTTGATTACTAAAAGTTTTTAGAATATAATTTTCTTATTGTTAGGAAGAGGGGGCAATGCAAATATGGATTTTTTAGCTAGGGTAATTGGGGATGTAAATAATATCCTTTGGTCATATGTCATTATTGCGATGTTAATTGGGTTAGGGCTCTATTTTTCATTTCGTGTGAAATTTGTCCAAGTTCGTTACTTCGGTGAAATGATTCGATTACTTGGGGATGGAGCAAGCTCGAAAACGAGGAAAGCACAAAAAGAGAAGAGCGGCGTATCATCATTCCAAGCATTTTGTATGAGTACAGCTTCTCGTGTAGGTACTGGTAACTTAGCTGGTGTAGCTATCGCAATTTCAGCGGGTGGTCCAGGAGCAGTATTTTGGATGTGGTTAATCGCGGTAATTGGGGGTGCTTCTGCATTTGTAGAGAGCACATTAGCGCAAATTTATAAAGTGAAAGATGGGAATGCATTCCGTGGGGGCCCAGCGTATTATATGGAAAAGGGTTTAAATAAACGCTGGTTAGGTGTTGTGTTCTCTGTTCTAATAACAGTAAGTTTCGGATTGATTTTTAATGCTGTACAGTCTAATACTGTAGCGGCTGCCTTTGATGGGGCATTCAAAACAGATAGTAGGTTAGTAGGTCTTGTTATGGCTGGTTTACTTGCCGTTATCATTTTCGGCGGAGTAAAACGAATTGCTCGCGCGGTTGAAATGATTGTTCCAGTAATGGCAATTATTTATGTAGCAGTGGCATTATTCGTTGTTGTGACAAACATTACGGCAATTCCGTATGTATTTAAAGAGATTTTCTTACATGCTTTCGGAATTAAAGAAGTAGTAGGTGGGGGACTAGGAGCCGCGATTTTACTAGGGGTAAAACGCGGATTATTCTCAAATGAAGCAGGTATGGGTAGTGCGCCGAACGCAGCAGCGACTGCGAACGTAACGCACCCAGTTAAACAAGGTTTCATTCAAACTTTAGGGGTATTTACAGATACATTATTAATTTGTAGTTGTACAGCATTTATTATTCTTTTATCAGATGTGCATAATGCAGCTGATTTAAATGGAATTCAATTAACGCAGCAGGCGTTAAGTCAACATATCGGTCCATGGGCTTCTATATTTGTAGCAGTTGCAATCTTCTTGTTTGCATTTAGTTCATTAGTAGGTAACTACTACTATGGTGAAACAAATATTGAATTCTTAAATGGAAGTAAAGTGCTATTAACAGCGTACCGCATTGCTGTACTTGGTATGGTTATGTTAGGATCTGTAGCGACAATTCAAATCGTTTGGGATGTAGCAGATTTATTCATGGGTATTATGGCTGTTATTAACTTAGTGGCGATTGTATTCCTCTCTAAGTATGCTTTTGCGGCATTATCAGATTACGTAAAGCAAAAGAAACAAGGGAAAGATCCGGTATTCTATGCGGATTCTATTCCAGGTTTGAAAAATACAGAGTGCTGGGATAAGTCAGCAGTAGCTGATAAAGAAAAAGCAGTATAATGAGGTGAGCATCAAGTGAAACTTGATGCTCATTTTTTGTTTTATCCAGTTGTTTATAGATGGTAAAAGACGAACATTTATGAGCATTTCATAATTAAATGTAATTTTTTAAAGAAAAGTGCGGATATGAGTTGTGATTTATGTTAGAATGGAAAATGCCTTTGAAACAAGAGTTTTCATGACATTTCCTATCCAATCGAAGGTTACGGAGGAGAAATGGAAAGTTCGGATTATTTCTTGTTTTGAATGGTCAGACGTTCAACGTTAATGAAGAGTTAAATGGAGGATTTTATTAATGAAGTTTGTTATGTTTCTTGTAGGATTACTCGTTGTATTTGTACTCGGTTTTCTTATAAGTGCCGATCGAAAGAAGATTAAGTATAAACCAATCGCAATTATGCTTATTATTCAGCTAGCATTATCTTATTTCTTATTAAATACGCAAGTTGGTTATATTTTAGTAAAAGGAATTTCAGATGGATTTGGCGCACTTCTTGGATATGCGGAAGCTGGAATCGTTTTCGTATTTGGTGGTCTTGTTAATAAAGGAGAGGTTTCATTCTTCTTAACAGCGCTATTACCAATCGTATTCTTTGCGGTTTTAATCGGAATTCTGCAACACTTTAAAATTTTACCGATATTTATTCGTGCTATTGGTACGTTGTTAAGTAAAGTAAATGGTCTAGGAAAACTAGAATCATATAATGCAGTAGCAGCTGCCATTGTTGGACAAGCAGAAGTATTTATTACAGTAAAAGATCAATTAAGTAAAATCCCAAAACATCGTTTATATACATTATGTGCATCTTCTATGTCGACAGTGTCGATGTCAATCGTTGGTTCTTATATGAAAATGATCGAACCGAAATATGTAGTAACAGCACTTGTATTAAATTTATTTAGTGGTTTCATTATCATTCATATTATTAACCCGTACGATATTACAGAAGAAGAAGATACACTGAAATTAGAAAATAAGAAAAAACAATCATTCTTTGAAATGCTAAGCGAGTACATTATGCTTGGTTTCACGATTGCGATTACAGTAGCAGCTATGTTACTTGGTTTCGTAGCATTAATTACAGCAATTAATAGCTTGTTTGATTCAATGTTCGGTATTACATTCCAAGCTATTTTAGGATATATTTTCTCACCATTAGCATTCGTAATGGGTATCCCGCAAGCTGAGATGGTAACAGCGGGACAAATTATGGCAACAAAATTAGTATCAAACGAGTTTGTTGCGATGCTTGATCTTGGAAAAGTAGCTGGTGATTTATCGGCTCGTACAGTTGGTATCCTTTCTGTATTCCTTGTATCATTTGCGAACTTCTCATCTATCGGAATTATCGCAGGTGCAACGAAAGGTATCGATGAAAATCAATCAAATGTTGTATCATCATTTGGTCTACGCCTTGTGTACGGTGCGACATTAGTAAGTATTCTATCAGCGATTATCGTTGGTGTTATGTTATAAAAAAAGATGGTCCTAGCTCATAGCTAGGGCTATTTTTATGGTAAATTTGCATGAAAAAACCAATTAATTAGGAATATATTAACATATAAAAATCTTTTAAAATTTATATTGCATTTCGTCTAGATAACGCTTACAATTTGATTTGTAGGTGGTATCAATTTCAGACTTTCAATTATGGTAGGAGAGAAGAAGCTACCTTTTATAAATTGCAATTTATGTAAACGCTTACTGATTTTAGATGACAGTTGAATAGTTTTAGGGGTTTTAAATTTTTTTAACAACAATGGTCAGACGTCATTCGTTATACGTTATACGACCAATAACTCGTGGGAGAAGTGGAGGATTCACATATGAAGTTCGTAATGTTTCTAGTCGGTTTACTTGTAGTGTTTGTACTAGGTTTCCTTATCAGTTCAGATCGTAAGAAAATTAAATATAAACCAATTGCACTTATGCTTGTCATTCAATTGGTACTTGCGTATTTCTTACTAAATACAAAGGTCGGATTCGTATTAGTAAAAGGAATCGCAGATGGATTTGGCGCTATTTTAAAATTTGCGGAAGCTGGGGTTAATTTCGTATTTGGTGGTCTAGCAAACGATGGACAAGCACCATTCTTCTTAACAGTATTATTACCGATTATTTTCTTAGCAGTATTAATCGGGATTCTGCAACATATTAAAGTTTTACCGATTATCATTCGTGCAGTCGGTTTCCTATTAAGTAAAGTTAACGGTTTAGGAAAACTAGAATCATATAATGCGGTAGCAGCTGCAATCGTTGGTCAAGGGGAAGTATTCATTACAGTAAAAGATCAACTAAGCAAATTACCGAAAAATCGTTTATACACACTTTGTGCATCTTCAATGTCTACAGTATCGATGTCAATCGTCGGTTCTTATATGAAAATGATTGATCCAAAATATGTAGTAACAGCACTAGTATTAAACTTATTCAGTGGATTCATTATCGTTCATATCATTAATCCATATGAAGTAAAAGAAGAAGACGATATTTTAGAATTACAAGAAGACAAGAAACAAACATTCTTTGAAATGTTAGGCGAATATATTATGCTTGGTTTCTCAATCGCTGTAACAGTAGCGGCGATGTTAATCGGTTTCGTAGCATTAATTACAGCAATTAACGGTGTATTCGATTCAATTTTCGGAATCACGTTCCAAAGCATTTTAGGATATATCTTCTCACCATTAGCATTCGTAATGGGTATTCCAACATCAGAGATGCTACAAGCAGGACAAATTATGGCAACAAAATTAGTAACGAACGAATTCGTTGCAATGCTTGACCTTGGTAAAGTAGCTGGTGATTTATCAGCTCGTACAGTAGGTATTTTATCTATCTTCCTTGTATCATTTGCGAACTTCTCATCTATCGGAATTATCGCAGGTGCAACGAAGAGTATCGATGGCAAACAAGCAAACGTTGTATCATCATTCGGTTTAAAACTTGTATACGGTGCAACGTTAGTAAGTATATTATCAGCGATTATCGTTGGGGTTATGCTTTAATAAATTAAGAAAAGCAATGAGCGTAGGCTCATTGCTTTTTTGTTTAACTTGCTTTATCCAAGTCTCTTTTAAAACGTGGTTTCTCTAAATAAGTTCCCAGTCTCCACGCATATTCCACTGGCCCCATTCGGTATTTTTGGAGCCAATAGGTGCTAACGAATAATTGAATCGTATAAATTCCGATGGTTAAAAGAATACCAAAGAAATAGCCAATTTTCTCGTATAAGCCAAATCCATATGCGTAAAAAATGGTTGTTGCGATAATAGATTGCGCTAAGTAATTACTAACGGACATTTTCCCCATGTTCGCCATGTATGTTAGTAGACGGGTTGCTTTTTTGTAATGGAATAATAAAATGATTGTGCTTCCGTAAAAGAAGGTCATAGTTACTGGTGTAAGGCCATCTTGTAACATAATTAAAAGCGGGTGCTTTACGAACATAGCTAAGATTTTAATTGTAAAAGAAAAGAGACCGGTGGCAAACCATATTTTTTTGACAGCAGGTATATGTTTATTGACCTCAAATAGCCAGCCTTTTTTCCCTACATACATTCCGAGTAGAAACAGTGGAGACATAAAAATTATTGCGAAAACTGATATGAAAAATAATCCGAATGCACCGTCAATTCCCATGTAATCAAAAGGATTTTCAGTCAATCTAAAGTTGACGTGATCCATATAGCTTCCAGTTTGATGGACTTTATGTTCTTTTTCAGTATAAGGTGCAAAATCATTTATATTTGTAGATGGATCAGTTTGATAAGACATAAGTGTAATAAGTGCGAGTAGAATAATCGCCCAAATGAGCAAAGTTTTCGGTTTTCGATTGATGAACATCATTAAGAAAATCCCAATTATTCCGTATGCAAATAAAATATCTCCCTCCCAAACAAAAGTGCCGTGAATGTAGCCGAGTAGTAAAAGAATGATAATACGTCTTATGTATGTGGGGAAGAATTTTTTTCCTTTTGCGATAATACTTTTTTGTAACAAAATAATGCTAAGCCCAAATAGAAAAGAAAATAGGGATATAAAGTTATGTGTGCCGAAGAATTGAATAAACCAATTAGCGCCTTTATCAAGATCGCCGAATAGATAAGTTGGTTTTTCACTGGTGAAGAACCCGAATTGAATTAATGTCATATTGACTAGTAAAATGCCAAACAAAGCGAAACCACGAATTGCATCAACAGCTTCTACACGTTGATTCATTTTTCCTCTCCTCGTATATTCGTTTTTATATTGAAAATAATACCATTTTATAGCTGGCACTATGTCAAATATGAGGAAATTTAAGGTGATTTTAAGATAGAGAGCAAACAAAAAAATCACCTCAATACATGTATTAAGGTGATTGAAATATTATTCAGCTGGAGGCGTAAATGTACGTTTCTCTAATTCAGCATCTAGCATAAACAGTGCGTTTGAATCGCTTGTAATACGTTTTAATTTTTGAATGATGCTATCGAATGAAGCTTCTTCTTCAACTTGTTCGTCAACGAACCATTTTAAGAATGTAATTGTTGCATGTTCACGCTCGTCCCAAGCGATATCAGATAAGTTATAAATACGTTTCGTTACTTCACGCTCGTGCTCAAGTGCGACTTCAAAAGCGTTTAATACAGATTCGTATTCGTTATTTGGATTATCAAATCCAGTAATAATAGCGCGTTCTCCGCGGTCATTAATATAGTTGTAAAGCTTCATTGCGTGGAAACGTTCTTCTTCAGCTTGTACAAGGAAAAAGTTAGCGAATCCATCATAGCTCTCAGCTGTACAGTAAGCAGCCATTGCCATATAAGCATGGGCAGAGTAAAATTCAAAGTTCATTTGTTCATTTAATGCGTCGTGCAATTTTTTTGATAACATAAAATCCCCCTTAGTATTGTGACAAGAATATTATACCATAATTGATAATATTCTCATTTAGATACTTCGAACCTTTTCGAAAGCTTTGTGACGTGTGCATCCATAATGTCTTGTAAGTCTAAATCATATTTTTGCGAAAGAATAATAAGGTTAGATAGTACATCGCCAAGTTCTTCTTTTAGTTCTTGTTTTAGCTCTTCTTCTGTTTTCGCATCTTCATCAGGGCGATCGCGGCCAATTTCAATAGCACGAACGACTCGTGAAACTTCCCCAACTTCCTCGGTTAAGAAATTTAAGCGAATAAAGGCATTATACTGTGACCAGCTTCGTTTTTCGTAAAATTCCTCAACCCATCTTTGAAATGCAACGATATCCATTTCTTCCTCATCTCCTCAATATGTTGTACAATGTTCATTGTATCATAACAATATATAGTTTCGGGGTGTAGGGATGAGAAAGATTTGTGTGTTTGCAGGTTCTAATTTAGGGGAGAGACCAGAATTTAAAGAGCAGGCAATTCAGTTAGGTAAAATGTTTGTTGAGAACGACTATGAGCTCGTATACGGTGGTTCATGTGTCGGATTAATGGGAGAAGTAGCAAACGAAGTTCTTCGTTTAGGTGGACGTGTAACAGGTGTTATGCCGCGCGGTCTATTCCGAGGAGAAATTGTGCATACAGGATTAACAGAATTAATTGAAGTAGAGACGATGCACGAACGTAAAGCTAAAATGGCAGAGCTTGCAGATGCTTTTATTGCGCTTCCAGGCGGATACGGAACGTTTGAAGAACTATTTGAAGTTGTATGTTGGTCACAAATTGGTATACATAATAAGCCGGTTGGTTTATTAAACATAAAAGGTTTTTATGGACCAATTTTGCAAATGGTTGAACGTGCAGCAGAAGAAGGATTTATGAATCCATCAAATAAAGAATTGATCGTTTCAGCAGAGACAGCAGATAAACTAATTCATGCAATCCAAAATTATGAGCGTCCTGTTTTGGGAACGAAGTGGAAGCAACTATCATAGCAAATACGGAAACACATGTCGTTTTAATTTAAGATGGCATGTGTTTTTAATTTGGTTAAATATGTTAATTTTTAGATGTAATGTTTTTGGAAAAGGAGAAAGAGATGGAGGAGTTTGTGTATTTAAGACCGGTTTTTAAAAGTATTTTAGCAGCATCTATTCTTGTTATGCTAATTGTTTTGAGACAGAAGAAAGAGTTGATTAATGAATTTTCACTTTGAGTTATCTCGGTATTGTGTATCGGTGTTTCCGCGATAACGTTGTTTATGTCTGGATTCATCGTTGATGAGTATAATCTAGCCGGAGATGTGCAGAGTTTTAACATGTTTATTGCGATTGGTTGTATTAGTGGTCTGAATTTCATTATTTATTACAGAAGGCAATAAAAAGAGGCATTCCATATTACTTTGGAATGCCTTTATCATTTTGATTGCTTTGTTTTTTATACAGGTACCAGCCACCCCAGCCGCCACCAATTGCTACGACAACGAGGAAAGCATAGTCCTTAACCTCGACACGTATATTGAAAATATTAGCTATAAGTAAGAGAATCCCAACTGTTATTAACGCAAAAAATGCTCTAATTAAGTAGCCTTTCAACTGAACCACTCCCGTCATTTAAGTAGTAAATGATGAATTTGGAAAAGCTAAAGGGTGTTGCCTATATTTTAACATAGATGAGATTGTAATATATTGATAAAAGTAGGGGAGAGGGGCGTGTTAATATTGTCGTGATTTGTCGATAAGTCGATATAATTGAAAAATCGCTGATATGTTGGGGGGAATCGCCGATATATTGGAAAAATCGCTGATATAAATTTCATGTACCAGCATGCGCGATCAATCTATAGAAAAAAGCGACTCTGAACGAGCCGCCTCCGCTTTAAATGATATCCAGCTCCGGTAGCTAGAATGTTCGGTGGCTTCGCTTTTTCCTGCGAGGCACAGAGCGCCTCTACGTCAAAAGCTCCATCCCCCTCACATTCTGAACGAGCTACCTCCGCTTTTAAGTAATATCCAGCTCCAGCGGCTAGAACAGTCGGTTGTTTCACTCCTTCATTCGAGGCAAAAAGCGCCTCGTAATCAGGAGTTCCAACACCCTCTTGTTCTGAACGAGCCGCTTCCGCTTTTAAGTGATATCCAGCTCCAGCGGCTAGAACAGTCGGTTGTTTCACTCCTTCATTCGAGGCAAAAAGCGCCTCGTAATCAGGAGTTCCAACACCCTCTTGTTCTGAACGAGCCGCTTCCGCTTTTAAGTGATATCCAGCTCCAGCGGCTAGAACAGTCGGTTGTTTCACTCCTTCATTCGAGGCAAAAAGCGCCTCGTAATCAGGAGTTCCAACACCCTCCTGTTCTGAACGAGCCGCTTCCGCTTTTAATTATTATTGATTCAAGAACGCACGTAGCATCCAAGCGTGTTTTTCTAGTTCTGTGTAGATGCCTAGTAGTAGGTCAGATGTCATTTCATCGTCAGAGTCTTGAGCGATTTCCATGCCTTTTTTCAGTTCGACTAGCATCATTTCGTAGTCTTTCATGATTGCTTCGACCATCCCTTCTGCAGTTTCTCCGTATGCTGCTTCTTGAATAGAAGATAGTTCTAAGTATTCTTTCATTGTTGCTACTGGTTTGCCGCCAATTGCTAAAATACGTTCTGCAATTTCATCGATGTGAGTAGCTGATTCTGTGTAAAGTTCTTCGAATTTCTCGTGTAATGTGAAGAATTGAGGTCCTTTTACGTACCAATGGAAGTTGTGAAGTTTTGTGAATAAAACGCTCCAGTCTGCTACTTGTTTGTTTAATACTTCGATTACTTGTTTGTTCATTATGATCAATCTCCTTTTGAGTTGTTATGTGATATCAATTACTAATTTATAATTATTATAATCTAGTAATCTGTATAAATCAACCCTTTTGCTGGAATTAATTTGAACAAATTATGAACTGTTGTAAATAAAAGGCCCTATTACGGTGAAGTAATAGGGCCTTTGTTTGTTAAACAGCCTTTTGTTTTTCTTCTACATCTTGCCCATCCCAACACTCTGTATTCTTTAAGCCAGGGATAGAGTTTGCAACGAAGACAGGATCTTTTCCTTGTTTCTTTTGCTTCAAATAGTCTACTAATGCAGCGTAAGCAAATTTGCTAAGGAATGAGATGGCAATTAAGTTTGTGAATACCATTAGTCCCATGAATAAATCAGCTAAACTCCAAACTGTTTTAAGAGCAGCGATTGATCCGAAGAATACCATTCCGACAACTGCAACACGATAAATCATTAACCATGTTTTACTTTCTTTAATGAATGCGATATTTGTTTCACCATAATAGTAGTTTCCTAGAAGTGAACTGAAAGCGAATAGGAAAATAATAATCGCTAAGAAAGTGCTTGCCCACGGTCCAATTTGTGAACTTAATGCGTTTTGTGTTAATTCGATACCTTCTAAATTTGATCCTTTGTAAAGTCCAGAACATAATACGATAAATGCTGTTGATGTACATACTAAGAATGTATCTACGAAAACGCCTAACGCTTGAACAAGCCCTTGTTTTACAGGGTGAGATACATCAGATGTTGCGGCTGCATTAGGAGAACTACCCATTCCCGCTTCTGTAGCGAATAAACCGCGCTGAATTCCGAACTTGATTGCTGCTCCAATACCACCAGCGATGGCTTGGTCTAAACCGAATGCACCGTTAAAGATTTCCATGAAAATGCTTGGTAACATACTGAAGTTGTTAATAACGACAAAAATAGCCACGCCGATATAAACGATTGCCATTGGCGGAACAATCATTTCTGTAATACGTGAAATGCTCTTAATGCCACCAAAAATAATAACTGCAACTAATAAGGCTAATAGAGCTCCTACGATTGTTCGCTCTAGTCCAAAAGCATTTTCAAACGCTATTGTTACTGTATTTGCTTGCACTGAATTGAAAATTAATCCATACGCAACTGTAATAAGAAGTGAAAACCAGACGCCCATCCAGCGTTTGTTTAACCCTTTTTCCATGTAATATGCTGGTCCACCACGGAACCTACTGCCATCTTTTACTTTATAAATTTGCGCAAGTGTACATTCTACAAAACTAGTAGCTGCTCCGATAATTGCGATAAACCACATCCAAAATATTGCGCCAGGTCCACCCATTGAAATTGCTAATGCTACACCAGCTAAGTTTCCGATACCGATACGTGCTGCTGCACTTAAGCAAAATGCTTGGAATGGTGAGATGCTATCTTTCTTTTTTTCTTTTCGATTAAACCCTTTACTAATTAAGCTGACCATCTCACTGAAATGAGTAATTTGGACAAATTTTAATTTAAAAGAGAAGTAAAGACCGAAGCCGATTAGCATTGCAATAAGAATATATGACCATAAAATATTATTCGTTACCTCAAGGAATCTGCTAAAGATATCAACCATATAATACACTTCCTTTTTTTCGTAATAAGAAAATTATATGCAAAAAATATACGAGAATCAATTTTTCTAAAAAATTATGTTACTTAAAACTTTTTTATGTTATGATTATGTTACATCGTAATATTTTTAGAATTATTTACATTTTAAAAAACTAAATTTAAAGCGAGAAGGTGGGGATAATTTGAAAGAAGATTCTTTATGGAAAGTAAGCCTTCAGAGTTTGAAAATGAGAAGTAATATATTTTTTATCATTACATCTTTAAGTATCTTTTTAGGGTCCACTTATTATTACAATAAAAGATTTCCAAATCACAAATATCCTGAGTGGTTAGAATTTCTAAAGTTGATTGGATGAATAAAAGACAGAAAAACAGAAAATTAAAATAAACAAGTTATGGAGGAGCTAAAAATGAATATTAGAGAAAGTGAACTTCCGGGTATTGGTTATAAGTTTCAAATCGTTACGAAAGGTAATGAAAAGATGGTAATTGTCATTCATGATGATGGTCGTAGAGAAATGTATCATTTTGATTCAGACCATGAAGAAAGCATCTCAAGTATTTCACTACGTGACTCAGAGGCAAGACAAATCGCTGCAATATTAGGTGGAATGGTATATAAGCCTAGGGCGTTAGAAAATGTTGAGATGGTTTTTGAAGGTTTAGCGATTGAGTGGTTCAAGGTGGAGAATACAGCTCCAGCAATCGGAAAAACAATTGGCGATCTTGAAATAAGAAAAACATATAGCGTAACAATAATCGCGGTTATGAAGAAGAACATGAAGAAGCTATTTAATCCAGGACCAGAAACAGTAATTGAAGAAGGAGATATGCTTGTAGTTTCAGGTGAGAGAGAAGAAATTAAAAAAATCATTAATGAATTACTTTCAAATAGGGGGGACTGATTAGATGGATACGTTAATTTTTGAAGTTGGTACAGCTTTAGTTTTAGTGGCAATTGCAGCAGTAATTGCTGGAAAATTTAAATTCTCAGTAATTCCTTTTCTAATCGTTCTTGGAATGTTAGTAGGACCGCATGCACCGACAATAGGTGTTATCGATCTCAAATTTATTGAAAGTGCAAGTGTAATTTCCTTCCTTGGACGGATTGGGGTTCTATTCCTTCTATTCTATCTAGGATTAGAATTTTCAATGAAAAAACTAATTAAATCTGGACGCTCTATTGCGATTGGTGGAACGATTTATATTTTAATTAACTTTTCACTTGGTTTGTTATACGGATTTATAATGGGATTCCCATTACTAGAAATCTTAATTATTGCGGGTATTATTACGATTTCTTCTAGCGCTATCGTTGCTAAAGTGTTAGTGGACTTAAGAAGAACTGGTAATAATGAAACCGAATTAATTTTAGGAATTATTATGTTTGAAGATATATTCCTTGCTGTATATTTATCAGTTGTTTCTGGTTTAGTACTAGGGGATCACGCTTCCTTCTTAGGTGCCCTTACTTCAATTGGAATTGCTTTAGGATATATGCTTCTATTCTTTATAGTAGCTAGAAAGGCTACGCCGTTATTAAATAAATTGCTCAATATTAGCTCAGATGAAATCTTTATTATTGTAGTATTTGCTTCGTTATTCTTCATTGCTGGTTTTTCAGAAACAATTCACGTTGCAGAAGCAATTGGAGCACTTCTTCTAGGATTAGTTTTCTCTGAGACAGAGCATAGTGACCGAATTGAACATCTTGTTGTTCCATTTAGAGACTTTTTCGGAGCTATTTTCTTCTTCAGCTTCGGGTTAAGTATTGATCCGTTCTCATTAGGCGGAGCGATATGGTTAACGTTAGGTGCTGTCCTTCTTACGATAATCGGTAACTTTGTAGCAGGAATGATTGCAGGAAGACAAGCTGGATTATCTCATAAAGCATCAACAAATATCGGATTAACAATCGTTTCAAGAGGAGAGTTCTCCATCATTATGGCTAATATCGGTATCGCTGGTGGTTTAATGTCAGTACTGAAACCATTCTCAGCACTATACGTGCTTATACTATCCATTTTAGGCCCACTTCTGACAAAGGAGTCGAAGAATGTATATAAATTCTTAAATAAAATCTTTAAGTGGGATATGAAGAAGAGCTGAATTTTTTTAAATCAAAGTACAAGATATTTATGAAAAAAGGGATTTATGTCGACATAGATCCCTTCTTTATTGGCATTTTTTCAAGGATGAAAGAATACGTTTAATATTTACTATATTGTGGCATACATATAGAAAAAGGGTGCTTGGAAAGGGGAATAAAGAGAAATGGAACTCCAGTTTCAAAATGTATATCAACAGGTAGAGAATTGGTATGTGTTGGATTCGGAGCTTCCTTGGGATGTCAAAAAGCTGAGAGAGGATTTGTGTTCTCTTATTGAAGTATGTAAAACACCCGTTATTTTTTGTGATACGTGTGATGCAAATGATGTACTTCTATCATTAGGGGAAGAGGAAGAAGAGTTCCTATTCCCAGTAGGTGGTTTTTATCATAAAGAAAAGCAATTAATTTTCGTTTGTATGTGGGAAGAGTATGAGCAAGTTCTCAAAACGCTACTGCATGAATTTCGCCATGCGATGCAGCATAAGAGAGATATATTGTATGTGGAAAGTGAACGGTACGAAGAGCGATGGATTGAAAAAGATGCGAGGAAGTTCGCGGAGAGGAAATTGGATGAATATAAGAGTAGAAAGTTAATGTAAAGCATAGTGGAGAAATAGCGCTGTGCTTCCTTTTTACTTATTAAAAATAAGTATTTGACTTTTATTAAGTTTAGTTCTAAACTAATGATATGAAACGAGCGAGGTGATGAAATGAAAACAGAAGATAGACTAGGGCTACTATTATGGTTTCGTTTGTCACGCTTTTATAATAAGAGTATTCGTGAGACGAACCAGCATTTGAAAAGATGGAATGTATCTGCCGCCCAGTTTGATGTGTTAGCTCAAGTGGGAGGACATAATCGTTTAACGCAGCAAGAACTTGGAAATAAGCTATTTGTTACGAAAGGAAATGTAACGCAGCTTTTAAATAAAATGGAGCAGCTTGAGTGGATTTTGCGTGAACAAGAGGGTACTACGAAATATATTTCTTTAACAGAAAAGGGAAGAGCTTTATATGAGGAAATCGTCCCACCTCAAGAAACGTTCCAAGCAGAGAAGTTTCATAATTTAAATATAGAGGAACAAAAGCAATTATTAACACTACTAAAAAAGTTACAGTAAGAAAAAATTTTGAAATAAATCTCGAATTCGAGATAGTATGAGGTGAAGGATATGTTTAGAAAAGTTGATCATAAAAATATGGGCAGAGCAAATCATGGTTGGTTAAATACACATTTTCATTTTTCTTTTGCCAATTACTATAATCCAAATAACATGAACTTCGGAGCGTTACGTGTTATTAATGATGATCTAGTAGCGGCGCAAACTGGTTTTGATATGCATCCACATCGTGATATGGAGATTATTTCTTACGTTGTAGATGGTGCTTTAACACATGAAGACAGCATGGGAAATCGTGGAACGATTGAGCGTGGACATGTTCAATATATGAGTGCTGGCACGGGTGTATTTCATAGCGAGCATAATTTAGGCGATAAAACGCTGCGTTTATTACAAATTTGGATTTTACCAGACCGTGCAGATCATAAACCAAACTATGGTGAGTTTAAATTTGATTGGAGCAAGCGTGAAAATGAATGGTTCCATATGGTATCTTCAGTAGAAGGAAATGCACCAATTCAAATTCACCAAGATGCGAATTTATATTCCTTATCATTAGAGGCTGGAAAAGAAATTCATTTTCCAGTGAAAGAAGGCCGTCAATTGTACCTTGTACAAATTGAAGGAAGCAGTGTAATCAATGGTGAAAATCTTGTTATGCGTGATGCAGCAGAAGCGGTAGAAGAAGATATTCATATTGAAGCAAAAGAGCAATCTCATTATTTAGCAATTGAATTGAAAAAACAATAAAAGGTTTATAGAAAAGAGGACATCCGATAGATGTTCTCTTTTTTTGATTGGAATTGTCTGAAAAATGTTTCTCAAAATTTTGGTAGAGGTATCGGCTGGGAAAATAAGAATTGTATAAAAGTGTCAAAAATCTTTATGGGAATGGGGAATGTTATAGTGAAAAAGCAAGTCATTTCATCAGCATTAGCGTTAACTGTTATCGCAGGGGGATTTGGAGCGTTTGGGGCAACGACAACGAAAGCGGAAGAACAAAAAATTCAATATCATCAAGAATTTAAAACACCTGCATACATAGGTGAAGAATGGAAAGCACCGGAAGGACTAGATAAAAAAGAGACAGTCTTTCAATACTTAGAGAGTAAGAAAGATATGTTTAAATTAGCAGGAAATATTGAAAAGCATTTTAATATCGTTGGGGAAGAAAAAGACGCTGAATCTGATACGACACATGTGAAGCTAGTTGAAAAACATAATAACATTCCTGTGTACGGTTCTGATCAAACTGTTACACTTGATAAAGAGAATAATGTAAAAGCATTCTTCGGACAAGTTATTCCGAATTTAGATGATAAAAATATTCCTGCAGCTGCAAGCATTACTGCGGAACAAGCAGAAACGATTGCAAAGGCAGATATTGAGAAAGAAATTGGTAAAGTAAAGAGTTATGACGGTGTGAAAAAAGATTTATTTGTATATGAAAAGGACGGTAATTACTACCTTGCATACTTAGTTAAGGCATCGATTTCAAAACCAGCTCCAGGATATTGGCATTATTTTGTTGATGCAACGAATGGAAATGTTATTGAGAAATATAACGCTGTAGATAACATTACTGGATTTGGTTACGGAGTATTAGGTGCTAGACAATCATTTGAAATTGCTCAAGATACGAAAACAGGACAATTCAACTTGTTTGATGGTAAACGAGGACAAGGTGTTCATACATTTGATGCAGAAAATATGGACGAGAACTGGTTTAATTTATTCTCACAATGGCTTGGATATACAGGAGAAGAAGTTGAAAGTAAATCTAAGTTCTTCGAAGATAAAGCTGCAGTTGATGCGCATGTAAATGCAGGGAAAGTATATGATTACTACAAAAAGACATTTAATCGTAACTCTTTCGATGATAAAGGTGCGAAGCTTATTTCAACTGTTCACGTAGGTACAGCTTGGAATAACGCAGCTTGGAATGGTGTGCAAATGATGTATGGTGATGGAGATGGAAAAACTTTCATTCCATTATCTGCTGGACTTGATGTTATCGGTCACGAATTAACGCATGCTGTAACTGAACATACAGCAAACCTTGTTTACAAAAATGAGTCAGGGGCGTTAAATGAATCGTTATCTGACATTATGGGCGTTATGGTTGAGAAGAAGAGCTGGGATTTAGGTGCTGACATTTATACACCTGATAAACCAGGCGATGCACTTCGTTCATTAAAAGATCCAGCGTCTATTCCAAACCCATTAAAACCAAGTGAAGGTTACCCAGATCACTATAGTAAACGTTATACTGGAACAGCTGATAATGGCGGCGTTCATATTAACAGTAGTATTAATAATAAAGCTGCTTATTTAGTATCTGAAGGCGGAGATCATTACGGCGTGAAAGTAACTGGAGTGGGCCGTGAAGCGACAGAAAAAATTTACTACCGTGCGCTTACGAAATATTTAACTGCAAACTCTGACTTCAAAATGATGCGTCAAGCTGCACTTCAGTCAGCTGAAGATTTATACGGTAAAAACTCTAAAGCTGTACAAGCTGTAACGAAAGCTTATGATGCAGTAGGTGTAAAATAATAAGAGAAAAGACCTGACATCCTAGTCAGGTCTTTTCTTTATCCCGCTATCCCTAAATGATGAAATTTCCACTTTATTTAGTCGCGAATACTTAATGCGATTTTCGCCATACGTGACATACGTTCTTTCGACCAGGGCGGATTCCAAACGACATTTACTTCTATTTCATTAACTTCAGGTACGTTTGTTGATAATACTTTTTTAACGTCTGATACGATTTGCCCAGCCATTGGACAACCGATAGAAGTCATAGTCATCGTAATGACAGCATTATTATTTTCATCTGCTGTAACGTCATACACTAATCCAAGATTAACGATATCAACACCTAGTTCAGGGTCAATAACAGCTTCTAAATTGGCAAGTAATTTATTTTCAAATGCTTCTTGTGACATAAGCAGCCCCTCCTACACTTTAATGATATCGATTCTCATTATAACGGAAATGAGCATAATGTGCAGGAAATGAGCTCAAAAAAATATCCCTCTTTCAAAGAAGGGATATTTTTGAACATCTATTCTGTTTTAAAATGAGATACGAGTTGATCTAACTCTTCAACTGTTTGTTTCATTTTTCTAGCAGTTACTGTCATTTCATTCATAACAATAACTTTCTGTTCAGCAGATTGCGCCGTTGCGGCAGTTTCGCTGGATACTTCAGTAGAGATAGAAGCGATGTTATTAAGTGAAGCATTCATTTCTTCAGCACTTGCAGCCATTTCTTCAGCAGTTGCTGATATATCTTGCATTTGAGTAGATACTTTATTTACTTGTTCCACAATTGTTGTGAAAGAAGTACCAGCTTCACGAATAACATTGATACCTTCAAATGCTTCAGAACGGCCTTGAGACATCATAGAGCTAGCAGTTTCTGTATCATTTTGAATTTGATGTAGTAATTGATTAATGTCTGTTGCAGCTGTTTTAGATTGTTCAGCAAGTTTTCGAACTTCGTCAGCTACGACAGCAAATCCTTTTCCGTGCTCGCCAGCACGAGCTGCCTCAATAGAAGCATTTAAAGCAAGTAAGTTTGTTTGCTCAGCAATATTAGAAATAGATTGTACAGCAGTATCAATATATTTCGTATGAGTGATTAGACGTTCAACCACTTCTGACGTAGCATTTACAGCTTCGTGTATTGTTGTCATTTGTGAAACAGATTTTTGGATAACGGTACTTCCATCGCTAGCATGTTCAGATGTGGCAACAGCAAGTTCCGCTACAGATGAAGCAGATTCAGCGATACGCTGAACACTTACTGCCATATCGTCCATTGCAGTTGAACTTTCTTCCATACTAGAAGTTTGTGATTGAATACTTGCATTTAAGTTGGACATCGAGCTTTGGACTCTTAATGTCGCCTCACGTGATGTATTCGTTTTTTCCAGCATATTTTCAGAAGCGGTTTGTACTTCCACTGATGTTTTTTGAACACGATTAATGATATGTTGTAGGTTTTCTAACATTTTATTAAATGATGTTGCGATAGCACCTATTTCATCGTTGCTATTTACTTGTAGACGTGCCGTTAAGTCACCTTCTTCAGAGGCTAATTCTTTTAGTTTTGTATCAATTTGTTGAATTGGTTTCACAAGTTTACCAGAGAACCACCATGCAAGAATAATTGCAACGACAATACAAATAACAAGTGATAGAAAGACTGCATATTCAATTCCTAGTGAAGATTGATCAATTTGTTCAATAGATTGTTCACGTAATTTAGCTTGTTCATTACTGTAATTTGTGAAGTCACCAATTACTTTATAGACCGTTCCGTTTTCTGAAGAAGCTACTTGTAAAGCTTCTTCCCATTTTTGTTCTTTTGCAAGAGTGAATACTTTTTCTTCAACGAACTTTCTCCAAGTAGACCCTAATTCCATTGTACTTTTTACGGATGAAGAAAGATTTGGATTAGAAAGAAGTTTATCTTTTGAATCCTCAAGACGTTTACTCATCTCATTAAACTTGTCTAATTCGACTTGATCATGTTGTAGTAAATAACCTCTTAAAGCAGATAGCTGTACTTGATAAGCGTCTCCACGTTCTTTCAATTCTGTTGCCAGTGGAGAAATTTCTTTTTGTAATGTTTCAGCTTTACGAGATTGGTCAATAGCAAAAAATAAAATAAAAGCTAAGGCGATGCCAAATAAAGCGCAAATCGTTCCCATCATGAATATAAGTTTTTTTCTGATACTTACAAAATTCATATAATTAAAAGCCTCCTTTGTGAAATCTTAGTATTAGAATTAATAAATGTAAAAAATTGAAAGAAAGCTTTACTCCAGTTGGAATAAAGCTTTCTTATTTCCTTTAGGAATTATAGCAGACGGAATGAGAGATAGAAAGAGATATTTTAAAGTGAAAAAGGAGAACCTGTAAAACTTTCTTTCCTATACCTTTGAGCTCGTGTCATTTTCACTTTAAGCGTTTGTTTTGAAATGAGAGACGAGAACTTCAAGTTCTTGTACGATTGTTTTCATTTCAGATGATTTGTTAGCCACGATACTCATTTTGTTTACTTGATCACCAGCTGAATGTGCTGTTTGTGATGTTTCTGCAGCAACTTCATTTGAAATAGAGGCGATATTATTTAAAGCTGCGTTCATTTCTTCAGAGCTTGCAGCCATCTCTTCAGCAGTTGCAGACATTTCTTGCATTTGCGTAGAGACTTTGTTAATGTGGTTAACAATTTCTGAGAATGAAGATCCGGCAGTACGAATAACAGTAATTCCTTCAGAAGCTTCTGCTTGACCTTGTGTCATCATGTCATTTGCTATTTTAGTATCGGCTTGAATTTGATGCAGTAAATGGTTAATGTCAGTTGCGGCTAGTTGAGATTGTTCAGCAAGTTTTCGAACTTCATCAGCAACAACAGCGAATCCTTTTCCATGTTCACCAGCACGAGCTGCTTCAATAGAAGCATTTAAAGCGAGTAAATTTGTTTGCTCGGCGATATTCGAAATAGATTGAAGTGCAGTATCGATATGATTTGTATGTGTAATGAGTCGCTCAACTACTTGTGATGTAGCGTTAACAGCTTCGTTAATTGTGTGCATTTGTGTAATAGATTTCTCAATGACTTTATTCCCATCATCTGCTTTTTCTGAAGTTGTGACAGCTAAACTAGTAACAGAAGAGGCGGACTCAGCGATACGCTGAACACTTGTTGCCATGTCATCCATTGCAGTTGAACTTTCTTCAATGCTAGAAACTTGTGAACGAATATTGTGTTCAAGAGCATTCATAGTTTCTTGGGTCCTTGCGGTATTTTCCATAGAAGCAGTCGTTTCGATAAATACATTTTCGGAAGCTTCTTTTACACTTGTTGATGTTTGTTGAACTTGTTTTATTATATGCTGTAAGTTAGTGAGCATTTGATTAAAGGAATTTGCAATGTCACCTATTTCATCTTTACTTGTTACGTGTAATCTAGCCGTTAAATCTCCATCTTGAGAAGCTAATTCTTTTAACTTCTCATCAATTTGTCGAATTGGTTTAACGAGTTTACCAGAGAACCACCATGCTAATAAAATAGACGTTAATGTACATGTAATGAGTGAGAAGAAAATAATATATTGAATAAGTGATGAAGAAGACTCGACGTCAGCAATTAATGCGTCACGTTTCTCATTCTCTTCATTTGTATATTTATTAAAACGATCTAAAAGATCATTTACATAATCTGTTTGTGCTAAAGCAATTTTGGATGCTTCGTCCCATTTTCCTTCACGAGCAAGAGGTAGTACCTCATTATCTATGACGCTACGCCATTTTCCCCCCATTAAAATAGCTTCTTTCATTCCTTCTGGGAGCTTCTTGTCACTTGTTACTTTCTCTCTAGTATCAGCTAATTTTTTCCCTTCTCGGTTGAACTTATCTAATCCTTTTTGATCATGTGATAGTAAATATTCTTGTAAACCAGCAACTTGTGCTTGGAACCAATCGCCACGTTCTTTTAAAATCGTCGCTCTTTTTGATACATCATTTTTTAACGTTTCGATTTCACTTGCTTGATTCATGGCGAATGAAAGAATAACTATAAGAGCAATGCTAAATAAAGAAGAAATGCTTAAGAGTGTGAACAGTAGTTTTTTTCGAATACTAACATATTTCATCGTTACCCCTACCCTCATTTAAACTGTTTATTATGATTTATGGATATTTAAAACGAAATTAATAAAAACATTATTATGAAGTTATTAATCTGTTCAATAAAAATTATAGCAGATAATGGAAGGAGTCAGATTGGTATTAGAAAAAGTTCTTAAAATGTATACATTTGCATATCATAAAATTCATAAATAAATATTAGAAATGCTATTGAAATTTGAAATGACATCATGTATACTTCTAATTAGTTGATAACGATTATCAGTATCAACTAAAACATTACTCTTCGTTATGTTGGTCATACCCCTTTTTGACGACGTAAGTCAGAGACGAAATGTTGAAATATCTTGTGTCCTATTCTACAGAATTATGGTAATCTCCAACCTCAACTTATATGCGTGAGCATGCAAAAAGGATCCTATCCGTGAAGGGATCCTTTTTTGCATGCTGTCGTAATTATTGTATATAGACCAGGGATACGTTCTTCGATTCCTTCCGGTGCAGTAGAAGGGAAGAGCCATCTTTGATGAGGTCCGTGTTCTTCAACTAGTTTTTCAATTTTAAAATGTTCTTCCGCGAGTGTTGTAATAATTTCTCCTAACGTCCAGCGACGGATGGTTGTTTTAGGTAGCGATTCTTTCTGTGCTTCTGTAAGAAGGATGCTATAAGCAACATCATCTTCAATTAATTCTTCATCGAAATAATTTCCACTTGCTCGAAATGATGGATGGTCTACTCCTAATAGCTTTGTGTATATTGGATGGTAATCGCGAAGGATAAGTATTCCACCGGGCTTTAGTAGTTGAGAGATTGTTATAAAAAGTGGCTTTAAATCTAGAAAGTAATGAAGTACACCAAGTTCCAGTAATACGATATCAAATGATTTGGAGAGATTTACATCTAGTACATCAGAAACGATGTAATGAATAGAGACGCCTGCGGCTTCCGCAAGTTCATTTGCATATTTTGCATTACTTGCTGAAATATCAACAACTGTTACGTCAGCTCCTAAAAGAGCGAGTGCGACAGCTTTATTTCCTTTTGAGCCGAGTAAATTAATAATACATTTTCCTTTTGGAGATTGTATGTAAGGTAAATAATGTGCTACTTCGCGCGTGGGATCTTTCATGATTTTTTTCGCATAATCAGCTGGTGCCCCGTGGTGATTCGTCCAAGCTTCATAAGCAACTGTATTCCAGCTTTTTTCATTTATAGTGCTTAGTTGTTTTTGGTTCAATGTTATCACTCCTTTTGTGAACGTATAGTTATTCGGCAGAGGGATGGGATTTCCTTTTCTTTCTGAATAAAAGTTTGATTTTTCTGTTATTAAGTCGTACAATACTTTTTATACGTAAAAGCGTTGAAAAGGAAAAGTAGGATGAACACATTCTTTCCAGAGAGCTTCGGTAGCTGAGAAGAAGCAAGAATATTCATTTGAACAATGGCCTTTGAGCTTCGTCCTGAACTTATCAAATGATAATAGTAGGTGGCGACGAGAGTTGGTACTCGTTATCAAAACCACAGTATAAGAGCATATAGCTCCGTACTTGTTAAGGCTAATTATGTGAGTAATTGGCGAAATAAGGTGGTACCGCGACTGTTTATACAGCCCCGCCCTTATCTTTTTTAAGATAAGGGCGGGGCTTTTTATATTTAAAAGGAGGAATGTAAGATGAGTATTTTTATTGGAGGCGCTTGGCCGTATGCAAATGGTTCGTTACACCTTGGCCATATTGCGAGTTTGTTACCTGGAGATATTTTAGCGCGTTATTACAGGGCAAAAGGTGAGAATGTGCTGTATGTTTCAGGGAGTGATTGTAATGGAACACCGATTGCAATTAGGGCAAAACAAGAAGGTGTGACAGCGAAAGAAATTGCTGATAAGTATCATGAAGAGTTCCAGCGATGTTTTCGTAGCCTTGGTTTTACTTATGATTGCTATACACGTACAGATAGTGAGCACCATCATGAAACGGTTCAAAATGTTTTTTTACGTTTATTAGAAGAAGGACATATTTATAAAAAAACAGTGGAACAAGCGTATTGTGAAACGTGTACGCAGTTTTTACCGGATCGTTATGTAGAAGGAATATGTCCACATTGCCATGAAGCAGCAAGAGGAGATCAATGCGATGCGTGTTCAGCTATTTTAGATCCACTCGATTTGTTAGAAAAGAAATGTAAGTTATGTGGTAGTACACCATCCGTACAGGAAACAGAGCATTTCTATTTTGCGTTGCATACATTTCAGCAGAAAATTAAAAAAGTTGTAGAAATCGCAAAAGAAAAAGGAACATGGCGTGATAATGCAATTCAATTAACAGAAAGATATGTAAAAGAAGGGTTACAAGATAGGGCAGTATCAAGAGATTTACCAATCGGGGTACCAATTCCAGTAGAAGGGTATGAAGATAAGAAAATTTACGTATGGATTGAAGCAGTGACAGGCTATTATTCAGCGAGTAAACATTGGGCTGAAGAAACAGGGAAAGATGATCAAGAGTTTTGGGATAGCGAAGCGAAAACATATTATGTGCACGGAAAGGATAATATTCCGTTTCATTCCGTCATTTGGCCAGCGGTATTACTTGGAATAGGGGAGGAAGCAATCCCGCGTCATATCGTTTCGAATGAATATTTAACAGTTGAAAAAAGAAAATTATCTACAAGTAAAAACTGGGCAGTATGGGTGCCTGACATATTAGAACGCTATGATCCAGATTCTATTCGTTACTTTTTAACTGTCAACGCACCAGAAAATCGCGATACTGATTTTTCATGGCGGGAATTTATTTACAGTCATAATAGTGAATTATTAGGTGCATACGGGAACTTTGTGAACCGGACATTAAAGTTTATCGAAAAATATTATGGTGGTATCGTGCCGAAGGGAAGTATTGAGGTAGAGCTGAAAGATAAAGTAGGAGGATTATATAAGCGTGTAGGAGAGGCGATTGAGCAAACTAAATTTAAGGTGGCGCTAGAAACAATATTTGATACAGTACGTTTTGCAAATAAATATTTTGATGAAAAGCAGCCTTGGAAACAAAGAGAAGATGATCCAGTTTCATGTGAAGAAACGATTTATAACTGTGTGTATCTTATCGCTAATTTTGCCCATCTCCTTGAACCATTTTTACCATTTTCAAGTGAAAGAGTTCGAAACACATTGTCGATTGTGAACCGAAATTGGGAACCACAAAATACGTTGCCAAGTAGAATTGATAGCGTGCAGCCATTATTTGAGCGAATCGATGTAAAACAAATTGAGCATGAGATAGAGAAGCTGTATGGAGCGGTAAAATGAGATAGAGAAAAAGACCTTTCAAGTAAATGAAAGGTCTTTTGTTATGCAGTATGATTCTCTTTCTTATCTTTCAAAAAGAAAAGTACAGCAAGGATTACAAGAATAATAGCTGCAATATCATACGTTATTTTAAATGTAGTATTAAAGTTTAAGTACTCTACGAAAGGAGTTTTCACTGCTCCTGCATATATACAAACGGGAATGAGAAGTAAATCGTAAAATTTCTTTTCTTTCATATATCTTATTAGGAAGAAGATACACATAATAGCAAAAAATATGATGCTTAAAATAGTCATTTATACCTCCAGATAAATTTACTTATTTTAATTGCAGTTATATCTTTTATATAAATTCTGTATTTTTTCAAGCGCTATGCACGCGATTGTGTTTCCTTTCTTTCCTAGCCGTAAGCAGCTGAGGAGTGAAAATCCCAACCAATATAAAAATAATACCAATCCACTGCATGAATGTTACGACTTCATGTACAAGTGTAATAGAAGCGATAATAGCAGTTGGTAATTCAGCTGCACCTAATATTGTACCAAGCCCTGTTCCAACCTTTGGTACACCGATTGAAAAACAAATGACAGGTACAACAACGCCGAATAATCCGAGGAAGAAAGCATATTTCCATAGGCCAGCTTGCAAAGCACCGTCTGTTAAAAAGGTTGGCGGAAAGAATAGGCATACGATAAGAGTAGCACTTGTTGTCATAAGAAAGCTTTTCGTATAAGGCGGAACATCCGTAGCGACGCGCCCGCTTGCAAAAACATAGAATGAAAAAGAGACCGCAGCTAATAGCCCAAAGATAATCCCTTTCGTAGAAAAACTTTGTCCGAGGCCTTCAAATACACCACCTGCAAACAATGTACCAGCAAATAAAATAAGGATAGATATGATCTTATCGCGGCTTGGAAATGTTCGATTTGCAATGGCTTCGATAATGACACCAATCCAAGTGAACTGAAAGAGTAGGACGACAGCGATAGATGCGGGTAGTTCTTCTACAGAAATAGCGTAAAAAATCCCAGTCATACTCATTGTTGTTCCGACGGTTAGTAATGAAAAAAATTGTTTTTTTGTTACTTTATGTTGTGAAAAGAAAAGAACGAGTAGAAATAGTCCAATCCATCCGAAGACATATTGTCCCCCTAGGAGTTGATGTGCTGAAAATCCATTTATGAATCCGAGTTTGAAAATAGTTGAAAGTATGCCGTAGCTGCAAGCACCGAATAAAACGAGCAATGAATATTTAAACTTTTCCATAAAAAATCCTCCTTTTAAGTAATAAAAAACGCCCGCTATCCAAATAAGGATAACGGGCGAACGAAACAGAGTAAGACACTCTACAAAATTCCGCCACTCACACATGAAGTATGAGTTTGGGATATGTAATTATAGTGAATGTTACATTGCTTTTGGGAATACAATGGAGCATTTTACACCTTGAGCTGTGTTTTGTATCCCGTAAGGAAACTGATGTTTATCTAATATTTGTTTCACGATATATAATCCAAGACCACTACCTTGTACTAAACCGTGTTTATCAGGGTTTGCGCGATAAAAAGGCTCAAATAAATGAGCAAGTTTATCTTCATCAATTTGTGAACCTGTATTTAATACTTCTAATGCGTAACCATTTGGTTTTTCATAAAGCTTTATATATACGTGCTGATGGTCAATTGTATAATGAATTGCATTTGAAATAATGTTAAAAATAGCAGTTTGAATAAATTTAGGATCAGCTAAAATTTGTACGTCGTGTTTAATATTAGATTGTACATTTAATTGTTTTACAGATACAAAGTAATCTACTTTCTTCATAACATCCTCAATAATATTAGATAAAGAAATGACTTCTAAATTCGGTTTAAATTGAGGGTTTTGTATTTTGGATAATTCCGACATTTTTTCCGTTAATATGTTAATGTCTTGCATCATCTCGTAGGAACGTTTCAAATACTTATCTCTATCTTTATAAGCTCCAATTCCGTGAATCATGCCATCTAGTTGTCCCATGACGGCTGCGATTGGTGTTTTTAATTCATGGGACACCATAGACATAAATTCTTTACGAGATTGTTCTAATTGTTGTTCCTTCTTGAGCTCGTTTCTTAAATCTTGATTGCTTGCATGTAAATTCTTCACAATATTTGGTACTTGTGAAGCAGCTACTTGCAAATTAAAATCTGTTTGATCTGCATTTTTGTTAAGTAGCTTTTTATCGGAGAAATCAAGATTCATAATATCTTTTAAAGCATCACTCATATATTGAAAAGGTTTGGCAATTAGTTTTGTATAAATTAATGATCCGAGTAGTGATAATGCAAGCATTGTCGCGCCAATATGTGGAGCTAATTGCTGCAACGCATCTGCTAACTTTGGATTATCATTTGTATCATTTGTTTTACTTGCTGCATTTTGTGTATGTAAGGCATCATTATTAGCGGCTTTCTTTTCTGCTTCTGTAGGCGGATTAGAAGTGCTATTTTTCCCCGAAAGATTTTGTGTATGTTCTTTTGCCTTTGCAGTTTGGCTAGGCTGCAAAAGGTGATTGATAGCTGTAGAAAGAGATTTATAATCTATAATAGAAGATTGGAAATTAGAAATACTCCCCTTTGACACAGCTTTATTTTGCTTCGTTTTACTTCCGTCGTTTTGCTTATCTGAATCGGCCTGTTCTGTAGTCGGCGTTCCATTTTCTTTCGCAAAACGTTCTTTATCGTAGTTTGAAGCTAGAAAGTAAATAATTTGATAAAGACAAAGTGATAAAAGAATACAAAATAATAAGGTTTTGATGAAAATATTTTTGGTGATGTTGTCTTTGCTACGATTCGATTTTGTAGCCAATGCCTTTCACCGTTTTAATATAAGGAATTCCTAATTTTTTTCTTAAGTTTTTAATATGTGTATCTATAACTCTTACATCACCATAATGTTCATAGCCCCATACCTTATTCAACAAATCACTTCTTGATAATACTTTTCCTCGATTTTGCAGTAAAGTATAAATAATTTCAAATTCTTTTGTTGTCAATTCAATTTGATTACCATGAACATAAGCTGCATATGCTGTAGAGTTTAACATCAATTCATGGAATTGTAGTATAGTTGCAGCTTCTGCTTCCTTCGTTGCTGCCCTTCTTAATACAGCCTCTACACGCTTAATAAATACAGTGTAATGGAACGGTTTCGTAATATAGTCATCAATACCTAACTCAAATCCTTTAATTTCACTTTCTTCATTATGTAAGCCTGTTAACATAATGATTGGTACATCAGATTGTCCTCGCATAATTTTACAAATACTATAGCCATCTATATCTGGTAACATTACATCGAGGAGGACAAGATCGTATGAATTTTTTTGGAAAAGAAGAATACCTTCTGTTCCGGCACCAACTACATCAACGGTAAAGTTTTGTGCCATTAGAAATTCACGAATCAGTTCTTGTATATCTGGGTTGTCTTCAATCACCAGTATATGCGTCATAGTAACACCTCCTAAATAACGCTTTTTACTGCAATATTCGAATTCATCATTTTTCGAGTGACTCAGATTGTTTATACATATAATAAGCCCCCGCTATAAAATAATCATGAAGGTAGCAAGGGGAATAGTTTAGTGTTACTGAATAATTCAGAATTACAGTAGTTCTATTATAGTATGTATTATAAAATTTATAAAATATTATAACTGTATAATTTTAATATCTACGTTTATCAATGTTTAAATATTAGCTAATCAAATCTATTCCTATTATATATGTAAATACAGTTGTTTTGCTACTGTAAATGAATAAATAAAATAAGCCAAGACATAAAATTCTTGGCTACACATAAATCTTGTTTTTAGGCTATTTTACAGTGACAGTAGCTTGCTGCTGAACGCGCTCAAATAACCAGTGTATATCATTGTTATACATACGAATACAACCAAGTGTTGTCCATTTGCCGATTGCTTGATTATTGTTAGTTCCGTGAATCGCATAAGTTGTTCCGTAAGTTCCTGCCATATTTAATCCGAGCCAACGGTCACCAAGTGGATTACGTGGATCGCCGCCTTTAATTTTGCCTGTATAATAAGGGCGGTTTTTAATTTTATTTACGATTTGAAAAGTGCCTTTAGGTGTAGGTGTTGCAGCTTTTCCAGTAGCGACAGTAAAACTTTTTATAAATTTTCCATCCTGATAATAATCCATTTTATTTAACTGAGTGTCTACGATTAATTGATCTTTCGTTGTAGCTGCCTCTGCACTAGCGAATGGAAGAGTTAAAAATCCTAATGATAATAGTGCGCTTAATAATAATTTTTTCATTGTTATTCTCCTTTTACTATCGTAATAGTCTTACATACAATGAAGTTGTAATCCTCGTAATGCTTTATTTACATTTTCATCTAATGTTTCAAAGAATGTAGTGATTTTGCTGTTGTGTTTGTTGTTATCAATAAGTAATCTTTCATTTAATAAAAGCTCACCACGTAGGCCAAAACTTTGAACTTGAATATTTAGCTCATCTTCATTTTCAGAAATGATTGGTAAGAAATAGTGAAAAGCTTTTGTTGGAATGATGTAGCTTTTGCCAATCATGCTTTCTTGATTTGAATTAATCCATTTTTTCGTGACAATTTTAATATTCTTTTTTGAAACGATAAAAGATAGTGTTGTAGATTTTGTTAAACTTACGTCAAATTCACTTGTTTCACATATTTGTAAATTAAAAACGGTTTCATTTTGATGAGATTCAACATTTGTATTAATAAAATCGTGCATTTTATATGCTTCCATTTCGTATTCACCCTTTTTTCAATTTCGAAAAACGACTTATATTTATTCAAATTAATGCTTAGTCATATATTGGTTAAATTTTTCAACAAATTCCGATATAATCTTACAATACGTATATGAAGCTAATATGAAGTTAGCATGAGTTTGTGATGGTTTTTTATTGAGAACAAAATAAGAGAGCTTTTTTAGTGCTAAAAAATGGATGAAATCTGCATGTTATTAATGCGTCTTTTCGCTATTTCGACTTGGAAAATAATTTTTACTATTTAATAAAGAACGAAAATCATTAGTGTGACCCTTACAAAAATGTAATAAAAATGTAAGCTATTGTGATAGTTATTTCGACAATTTTTTTATACAATAATAGTAAGAAGTTGTACGGGATTGAAAGGAGAGATGACATGGAATGGATTCATGAATTATTTCAGCAATACGGGTATTATGTTGTACTTGTCGGCTTGCTGTTAGAATATATTGCACTTCCGTTTCCGGGAGAGCCAACATTAGCATATGCGGGATTTTTAGCACATAAGGGTGATTTAAGTTTACCGATTTTAATTATTCTATCCTTTATTGGGACAAGTGTAGGAATGACGATTCAATACTTTTTAGGAAATAAATTAGGTATGCCTTTCATTCAAAAGTATGGGAAATACGTATTTTTAACACAAAGAAAAATTGACTTAACGAGAATGTGGTTTGATAAGTATGGGTACTTCCTAATTTTTATTGGTTTCTTTATTCCTGGTGTACGTCATTTCACAGGATACTTTGCAGGAATTATTAATTTACCATTCCGTCGTTTTGCCATTACAATTTATTCAGGCGCTCTATTTTGGGTATCATTCTTCTTAATCGGTGGTTACTGGTTAGGTGGAAACTTACATGATATCTTTGGAGTGCTAGAAGGTCATATCGGTAAAATTATTTTTGGAGTTATTGTGATTGTAGCGGTTACGTTAGGTATTCGTTTCCGTAAGCAGTTAAAACGAGTATTACTACAAAACGCAAGCTAATATGAAATCCATTCTATGTCAGAATTTAGGAAGGCAGTGCAAAAGCACTGCCTTTTTTATTTTATTTTTAAGACTATGTTTAATGCACATTTTACATTCTTTATAGGAATTTGATACAGGATAAGAAATAAGTGTCTTGTCAATTATTATAGTCGTAATGACAATTATAATTGACAAATATAAGGATATTATTTACAATTTTAATTAAATAAATGAAAAAGAGGGAAGACATGAAGCTTCAAAATCGAGTGAGGGAATTGCGAGCAAAGCATCGTTTATCACAAGGGGATTTAGGGAAAGCGATTGGATCATCACGGCAAACGATTAGTTTAATTGAGCGTGGGGATTATGCACCATCTATCGTATTGTCGTTAAAAATCGCACAAATTTTCAATGTACCGGTGGAGGAAATATTTACGTTAGTAGAGGGGGAAGAGGACGATGAAGAGTAAGCGAAAAAAACAATTTGATTCTGTGGGGAAAATAGCATTAAGTATGATGGGTGGCTTTTTAACGTCTTATATAGCTTTAAATTTACTCTCGGATGAACCGAGAAAATTATCATCCAATACATTTATAGGTATATGTACTATTTTTGGAATCTTAATGATGTACTATACTTGGAAGAATACACGTATGTTAGCAGAGGCACGCGATGAAGAAGAGAGCGTACAAGGCAGAAAATTAGGCATTATAAGTATATATTTACGTGTAGGTGATATAGTTACGCAGGCATGGTTTGTATATGCAGTTATTACATGTAGACGTGCACTGTTGCAGGATACAAATGTTTCATTTGCGGTGTGGAATTTAGTAGCTTCTATTGCTTGTTTAACTACTGTAGTAATTATCGGACTCATAACAAAAAATCGTTATAATAAGCTATATCCTGAACAAGGTGTAACGTATATGGAATCTATGAAAATGTGGACGAAAAACGCAGATGAAGGATTAAAGCACATTGTGCATGAGGCTGGATATAAAGCATATGAATTTACGAATACAATATTGGCATATGTATGGTGGGCTGCCGTTATATATACAGCTGCTAGTAATATCAATTTTGTATTAATTGGCTTAATCTCATTTATTTGGATATTGCATCTTGGGAAGTTCATGTACGAAATGCAGAGGAAAATGATTTATTAAGGGGAGAAAAAGGTGGATATTTTAAGAAGGCCAGCTGGCTCAATGACAGTGGCGCTAATTCTGTCCATTTTATACGGAGTAATCCGAACTGGGAAATTAGAAGTAATTTTGAACCTATGGGCAATAGTTGGAATTTTTTTATTAGTGTTAGCCATTCATGAGCTAGGACATGTAGTATTTGGTGTAATAGGTGGTTTAACATTTAAATTTATGACAGTAGGACCCATTACTATTCAAAAAGAAAAGGGAAAATTACGCATTCGAGAAAATAAATTATGGGCTTACTTTGGAGGCGTTGCAACACTAGTACCACCTTCTATAGAGACACCGAATCTTTCGAAAAAGTGGGCATGGCTCACTTTAGGTGGACCGATTACGAGTTTACTGTTTGGTATTACTTCCGGTTACATATACATGGTGAGTTATTATCAATATCTTTTATATTTTTCCTTTTTCCATTTTGCAATCTTTGCGGTTACAATTGTGCCGATAAAAGGAACGCTTATGAGTGATGGGATGCAATTTCTTATTTTAATTAAAGATGATGAAAGAGCTAGAAATCATTTATATGAGATTCAAATATCGAGTGAGTTATTTAGTTATAAAAGACCGAAAGATTGGGATGAAAGATTAGTAGAATTGAGTGAGGAGAAAATAAAAGAGAATAAAGGGATAAGAGAGATAATGAGTAGACTTATGCTTGTCTTCCTTGCTCGTGCAGATCAAGAGGGAATGAAAAGAGCGATACCGTATATAGAACGAATTGTTCAATTACCTGTAACGAAAGAAAATAAGTTTTTCGTTAGTAATTTTCATAGTTGGTATCTTTTATATAAAGCCCTTTATGAGATGGATAGTCTTTCTTTGCAAGAAGCAAAGGAACATGCAAAGGCTATTACAAAAATGGACTTAAACGGATATTATCGTACACAAGGAATTATCAAATATTTAGAGAATGATCTAGAAGCTTCCCATACTTATATGAAGAAAGCTGATAAAGAATTAAAGAGCGCCGAGAAGAGTGAGATGGGATATTTACAATTAGAAAGAGAATGGTTTGAGCAGTTGAAGGTGAGGGTATCTTACGATGGGTGAGGTATCCTCTTTTTTCTATGTCGCCTTATGCCGTTCCATAAATAGCCCGGGGCGAGTAAAATGAGATAAGAAGAGCAAAGCTTGGAGGAAGTAAATATGGAAATTTTATCAATTATTTTGATAGTCTTGCTCATTTATGTTGTTTTTAAAGTGGCATATGTAGCATTAAAGATACTCGCGATCTTATTAATTATCTTTTTAATCGTAGAGTTCGGCAGTAAGTTGCTTGGGGGATAGGGTATGTTGTGCGTTTCGAGTGTCGAAAGATGTCGTTAAATCGATATCTTGTGTTGAACCGTCGATATAATGAAAAAATCGCTGATATAAGTGGAGAAATCGCCGATATATTTGAAAAATCGTTGATATAATCCGGTTGGTACTGGATGGGGTATATGGAAAAGAAGTTGCCGTGAGGGTAACTTCTTTTTATCGTGATGCGGGGATATGCAAAACAATATAAAAAGCTGGAAGAGTATCTTCCAGCTTAAGAGTTACTTTCAATTTGACGACCGCTATCTTCTTCAGTGTCTTGTAATAGGTTGAATACGTCTGCTAGGCAGAATGCAATGAACCAAGTCCATAGACCGTGGAAGAAAGCTGAGCTTAATTGAAGTGGTAATGTATAGTTTGTCATTGAGTAGGAAATACATCCACCAACGATTCCGATCATTGTTAATAACATTGTTTTTTGAGCATTTTCTTCTGGATTGAAGAGGAAGTAAATGTATCCGCCTAAAATTGAAGCGCTTACAAGTGTTTCGATTCCATTAAAGATGATATTCTCTCCAAGCTGAGTGTTTGTCCAGAAGCAGATTGTTCCGCCGATAATAGCAAACAGGACAGCTATTGTATATCGTATATATTGATTCATATGTTCATCTCCCTATGTAATAAGATGATTTGGAAGTCAAAAAGGTAGGTATAGTATATTGAAGTGAGTTTTAATTGTACGTATCTTTTTATAAAAAGATCATTGAAGAGTAACTAAGATGATCGGTTGTTTAAACCGTTACGTGTATGGTGTCTGAAATATACCCGACTGCTCGTTTCTTTTTGCTTGTAAAATAAGAGAAACTTCCAAGTCTATATACTCTTTTTTGTGAGTCTGCTTTCATTATAACACATTTAGGGACATAATGATAGAATTATCTGATTTTGTAATAAGTGTAAAAAATAAAAAGCGTAAGGAAATACCATTAACGGTGCAGTTTAGTGGAAGAAGGATTTTAATTTATTATGATGAAATATGTAATCAAGGTGAGATCTAAGAATGAGGCCTAAATACTATAAAAAATGTTTTATAGCATGAATGTAAGGGAGGAGAGCTAACTTGGAGTTCACAACAGAAAGATTAATAATTAGACCTTTTAAGAGTACTGATTTACAGGATGTATTTGCTATTTATAATAGTGATGATACATGTAAGTTCCTATTACATAATAAGTGGACTCATGAAGACATGCAGAAAAGATTTAATAAGAAGCTAGCAAATAATGTACTTACTAAAGAAACAATATTAAGTTTGGCAGTTATATACAAAACTAAAGTAGTTGGTGATTTATCCGTATGGTACACAAATATGAAAGACACTGTTGAGATTGGTTATAGTTTTTCAAATGAAGTAGCTGGGAGAGGTTTGGCAACAGAAGCAGTAAGTAGTTTGGTATTGAAATTATTTAATGAATGTAATGTACATCGTATACAGGCTAATCTTGATGCACGTAATACAGCTTCACAAAAATTGTGTGAACGAATAGGCATGAGAAAGGAAGCCCATTTCATACAAGATTTTTGGAATAAAGATGAATGGACAGATAGTATTGTATATGGAATGCTATCCTCCGATTTGTAGTAATAAACTTAGTGATTTTATTATGCTAAAAGGTACGTTAGTTGAATAACAAAGGGCATAACATATATGACTAATATGTTATGCCCTTTAATTTATTAACCTGTTTTATATGCGTTTGAAACGGCCGACAATTTCAACTGTTTCAGTAATGTTCATAAATGCTTTGTTATCCACTTGACGGATAATACGTTTCATTTCGCCTAACTCATAGCGAGTCACGACAGTGTAAATCATTTTTTTCTTATGGTTTGTATAGCCGCCGACAGCGTCTACCATTGTCACCCCGCGTATGCCGTGATGTAGTAGTGCGCTTTTTATTTCCTCGCCTTTTTCTGTAATAGTCATTATCGTTAATTTAATATGTTTCGTATGCACAGCGTCGATAACTTTGCTGACTACAAATCGACTAATTAACGTATAAAGTGTAATATCCCATCCGAAAATAAAACCTGCTGCTACAAGTAAGATTAAGTTGAATACAAATATGATTGCTCCAATTGAAACATCTCGATATTTCGCTACAATCAATCCAACAACATCAAAACCACCTGTTGAAGAAGCAAATCGGAATATAATTCCTGAAGCTGCTCCGCAGATAACACCACCGAATACAGAAGAAAGTAAAATATCGTCTGAAACTTGGTGTACCGGGATAATGTTCATCGCTAACGATGAAACAGCTACAAAGTACGCTGTTAAAAAGGTTGTCTTCTTTCCTAAGTAAAAGTGACTTAAAATAAGAAGAGGAATGTTTAGTAAAAAGATAAGTGCACCGATATTGTAGTGCATTAAATAACCGATAATCATCCCTACACCAGCGAATCCACCGCTAATCATATTATGCGGGATAAAAAACATATTCATAGAAATTGCATACAAAATAGAAGCTATAAAAATAACAACCAACTGTATCATAAATTCTAAGTGAAATGTTTTAGCTGCTGGGAAGGATAAAAAGGCGGTGTCGGGAACGTAATCGGCGTCTCCTAGTTGACCCATAGTATGTTTCATCTCCATATTCATTTTTGATTACAAGAAGAGAATAAAGGTTTTTTCAAAAACTGGCAATAGTTTTATTATAATGCAAAAATTTTATAAATTTCTAATAAATCAAGCCTATTCATTGATGTGTGTGAATATGCTAAAGAAAGCGAATACAACGTTTCTTAATTATTGTTTTTTTGAGAAAATATGCAAAATACTTTTTTTGAAAATAAAAGGAAATAGAGAATATTTGCCCGATGTGCTAAAATGACCTTATTAAGGATGTGAAGCGATGGAATTTTTATTGCAGGATGCAATTCTATATATATCGTTTGTAACGACAGCACTTTGTTTATTAGAAGTTTTCTTCCTTGCTAATGTTTCTCGCTTTGTGCGTCAACAAGCATCAAGCGGTAGACAAAGAGCTTTTGCGTTAGTTGATACATGTGAAGATAGTGCGGGAAATGTACCGCTATTTTCAATTTTTTATAAATATGGAATGATTCGTTCTGTACGCAGACAAGAATCAAGTGAAGAGAATGATGAGGTTGGTCCGTATACACCAATGTTTCGCTAAATAATTACGAAACATTGGAGGAATGAACATGTTAAAATCATACCGAGCTGCGCTCATTAGTTTATCAGTAGTACTTGTTTTTGTTTTATCTGGCTGCAGTAATGCAGGCACAATTGATTCACATAGTACGGGAATATGGAACCACTATTTCGTATATCCAATCTCGTATATGATTCAATTTGTTGCTCATCATATACCGGGAGCTAGCTTCGGGGTTGCTATCATTATTATGACGCTCGTTATTCGTTCAGCCATGATTCCATTAGCTGTTTCGCAATATCGCAGCCAAGCGAAAATGAAGAAAATGCAACCTGAATTGCAGAAGCTAAAGAAAAAATACGGTGATGTAAGCAAAGACCTTGAAAAACAAAAGCAGTATCAAAAAGAAATGTCAGAACTAATGAAATCAGGCGGTTGGAATCCACTTGCTGGTTGCTGGCCAATTTTTATACAAATGCCGATTTTCTCTGCTTTGTATTATGCGATTAGCAGAACGGAAGAGATTCGCACATCTTCGTTTTTATGGGTGAACCTAGGACATGCAGATCCATATCATATATTACCGATTATTGCAGCGTTAACGACATTTATTCAGATGAAAGTTTTCCAATCGAATATTACACCTGGAGAACAAGTACAGATGCTAAAGATACAGCAAATTATGATGCCAGCAATGATTCTATTTATGGGGTTTGCGGCGCCATCAGGACTTGTGTTGTACTGGATAACAGGTAACTTATTTACAATGACACAAACAATTGTATTAAGAAAAATAATGGAACGTGAAGAGTTACAATTACAAAAAGCATAGAGAAACACCGCTCATTACGAGCGGTGTTTTTTATTTGAATCGTTAAGGAAATTTTAAGAAACCAATATTACTATTGGCGTTGTATACGAAAGTGTACATGCTTTAGAAATATGAAGGAGGAAATTTCCTATGAAGAAGAAAACAGTTGGTTATTTAGCGATTGCAGGTGCTTTATCATTCGGAATCATTGGAGGAGTCGGTGTTCCGGCATTCGCGGCAACAAATACTCCAACAGCTGAGCAAGCGACAAAAACAGCGAAAAAAGATTTAGATGCCGCTACAAAACAAAAAGTAAAAACGATTATGGACGATACAAAGAAACAGTTACAGGAGCTAGGTGTAAAGCTTCCAGAAAAAGAAAAACGTAAAGAAATGTTTGCGGGATTAGATGAACAAACAAAAGAAAAAGCGAAATCTATTTTAGAGCAAGAGAAATCTGGAAAATTAACACGTGAACAAGCAAAAGAGGAATTGACAAAGCTAGGCGTAAAAATGCCGGAGAAAGGTAAGCGTGGAGACATGTTTGCTAACTTAGATGAGCAGGCGAAAGAGAAAGCGAAGTCGATTTTAGAGCAAAAGAAATCTGGAAAATTAACGCATGAGCAAGCAAAAGAGGAATTAACAAAGCTAGGCGTGAAAATGCCGGAGAAAGGTAAACATGGAGACATGTTTGCTAACTTAGATGAACAGGCAAAAGAAAAAGCAAAGTCAATTTTAGAGCAAAAGAAATCTGGAAAATTAACGCATGAGCAAGCAAAAGAAGAATTAACAAAATTAGGTGTGAAACTTCCAGAGAAAGAGAAGCATGAAGACATGTTTGCAGGATTAGATGAAGCAACAAAAACAAAAGCAAAAGCGATTTTAGACAATGAAAAGAAACAATTAGAGGCATTGAATGTTGATTTACCGCACCATAAGTTTTTTATGAAAAAAGAAGATAAATAATTGATTTATGTATCTTTCGTGGGGCAACCGGAAGGCACGTGCGAGGACCGATTTCTACTTATAGAAATCGGTCTCTTTTAATGATTCAATAAAATTCTTTTCATAGTTAGTATGTATCCGAAGACGCAGTAGAAGATTGCAAAACCGATAAACACTTCCGTATATTGATATTTACCCAATACGTAGAAGGAAACAGCTGGTATAATAGCTACCGCTAAAATGCTATAACCAGGATACTTGTGCCTATGCATGATAGCGAATAGAACAGAGAGAAACGTAGCAATGATACAAAAAACAGCAATCATTATTGGTGCATCTCCTATATAAATTATACCAATTTTAGGGAATTAGAGAAATATTACAGCTTCTGTTATAATATAAGAAGATAAATATTTCCTATGTTATATAAAAAATATATTGATTTTTTCTAACAATTCAATATAATGAACAATAACTACAAAATTCGACATCAAGAAGTGATGATGAGGACACGATCAATTTTTTACGATTCTCAGAGAGGGAAGCCTTTGGCTGTGAGCTTCCTAATACGGAAAAATGGATTACCACCTCTGAACTGCAGCAGTGAACGAGCATCTAGTAATTGCTTGCCGGCAAAAACCGTTATTTAGACTTGAGAAATTGGTGAAGTGTATTACTTTACGAATTGAAACAAGGGTGGAACCACGAATACAACACTCGTCCCTTTTTTAGGGAGGAGTGTTTTTTTATTTCATTTTTGCATCACACTAGGATTGGAAGGAGGATACGCAGCATGCATCATGATGAGAAGAACAAAATTGGTTTAACAGTAGCACTTTCTATCGTAGTAGGAACGATTATTGGATCTGGTGTGTTTATGAAACCAGGGAGCGTATTAGATTACTCGGGGAGTTCTAATATGGCCATTCTTGCTTGGATAATTGGTGGTCTGTTGACGCTAGCAAGTGGTTTAACAGTAGCTGAAATTGGAGCGCAAATCCCGAAAAATGGTGGGTTGTATACGTATTTAGAGGAGATTTACGGAAGTTTTTGGGGATATTTATCAGGTTGGATGCAAACAATTGTTTATGGACCTGCTATTATCGGAACATTAGGTTTATACTTTAGTTCTTTAATGATTAATTTTTTCTATTTAGATAAAGTGTGGAATTTACCAATCGCAATTGGAACGGTTGTGTTCCTTGGCGTTGTAAATAGCATGGGAACAAAATACGGAGGTATCGTTCAAACAATCACGACAATTGGGAAGATGATTCCGATTGTGTTAATTGTTGTGCTAGGTTTCTGGAAAGGGAATAGCGATATTTTTAACGTAGTTGTGCCGATATCGGAAAATCAAAGTATCGGTATGGCAATTTTAGCAACGTTATTTGCTTATGACGGCTGGATTTTACTTGCTTCGATTGGTGGAGAAATGAAGAATCCAACAAAGTTATTACCGAAAGCAATGACAGTAGGGATTTTAATCGTAACGGCTGCTTACGTATTAATTAACTTGGCGTTATTAAATGTATTACCAGCAGCAAAAATTGTAGACCTTGGAGAAAATGCAACAGCGACAGCTGCAGGCATGTTACTTGGAGAATATGGCGGAAAAATTATTAGTATCGGTATTATCGTTTCTATTTTCGGCTGTTTAAATGGAAAGATTTTAACGTTCCCACGTATCCCAATGTCTATGGCAGAGCGTGGACAACTTCCATTTTCTAAGTTTATTGCAAAGGAAAGTCCGAGATTTAAAACACCAGCAAATGCGATTACTGTTGAAATTATTTTAGGAATTATTTTAATGATTATTAGTGATCCAAATAAGCTATCTGAGATTTCCGTATTCATTATTTATATTTTCTATGTAATGACGTTTATTGGTGTCTTCATTTTAAGAAAACGTAATAAGAATAAAGAGCGTGCATATAGTGTACCGTTATTCCCAATCGTACCAATTGTAGCGATTTTAGGTTCGTTCTTTGTAATTGGTAGTGCGATTATTAACGATCCAGTAAGTTGTTTCTTATCGATTGGAATTGTATTTACGGGACTTCCGGTGTATTGGTACTTGAATAAGAAGAAAGAAACAGAATGATGAAAAGGTAGGCGTATTATACGCCTACCTTTTTTACTGTAAAAAAATTGTACTTGCGTCCATTTTCTATTTTGGTTACTATAGTCGTAGTAACCAAAATAGAAAGCGTGGGGAAAGACTTGAATTTTCGTGTTTATATTTTAGCTATCGCGGCTTTTGTAGTCGGAACGGTTGAGCTAATTATAGGAGGAACGCTCGATTTAGTTGCCAATGATTTAGGAGTATCTATTAGTGTAGCTGGTCAGCTTATAACAATATTTTCGGTAGTATTTGCTTTGTCAGGTCCAGTTTTATTAGCTTTGACAGGGAAGTTTGAAAGAAAAACATTGTATGTTGGAGCATTATCGATTTTCTTAATCGGAAATATTATTTCGGCATTTAGTGTGAATTACGGAATGCTGATGTTCTCAAGGGTTATTTGTGCGGCCAGTGGTTCATTAATTATTGCACTATCGGTAACACTTGCTTCTAGTGTAGTAGAACCGCATTTTCGTGCGCGTGCAATTGGAATCATTTTTATGGGAATTAGTGGATCACTCGTACTTGGAGTACCGCTTGGTCTTGTACTCGGAAATGCATACGGATGGCGTGCACCATTTGTATTAATTTCGGTATTAACAGTTATGGCAATTGCTTGTATTTCATTATTCTTAACGAAAGTACCACCGACATCGGTATTATCAATAAAAGAACAACTTGCTACTTTAAAAGATAAAAAAATTGTAAGTGCACAGTTAACATCATTTTTGTTTTTAACAGGGCATTTAACATTGTATGCATATTTAACACCGTTTTTAAAAGATGTCATGCATGTTGAAGCAAACTGGATTAGTGTGTTTTACTTTATTTTCGGAATCGCAGCAGTAATTGGTGGCGGATTCGGTGGCTGGCTTGCTGATAAATGGGGATCGAAGAAAAGTATTATTTCTATCATTATCGTATTTGCGTGTGCAATCTTCATACTGCCATTAATGACATTCTCATTCCCGCTCTTCATCATTATGATGGGACTTTGGAGTATGCTGAGCTGGGCGATTTCACCAGCGCAACAAAACTATTTAATTGAAATTGCACCAGAATCAGCTGGTATTCAGCAAAGTTTAAATAACTCTGCCCTTCACTTAGGGATTGCGCTCGGTTCAACAGTAGGCGGAGTTGTTATTGAAAAATCATCTGTTATATATAACGCTTGGGTAGGCGGTGGCTTTATTATATTAGCTCTGCTTTGTGCGATTTTCTCGATTACAAGAGGACGTTCTACTCAGTTTGCAAAAGAAGAATCTATCGTTTGATAGGTTCTTTTTTTTGTAAAAAATTGCAGGTTTTAGTAGATGTATGGAGAACGTTGTATATAGCGAGGTGATGGATATGTATACGAATTTTTCAATTATTGGTCTTCTAATTTCAATGCTCCCCTTGTTTCTTATTATTCTTGCACTTAGATGGGTTCGTTTCATCTATAAAAATTCAGAGAAACAGGTAGAGCAAAATGAGAAAATCATTGAGCTGTTGATGGAGATAAAGGAACAAAACGAAAAGGAGTCTAAGTGAAAAACTAGACTCCTTTTTATTATTTAATTAGTATCTTAATTTCATTAACAAACTCTTAATTTCCTCATCTTCCATAAAGAGGTCATGGTGTTTCTGGGTAATCTTTGCAAGTGCAACGTCGTGATAGAAAAATTCTGTAAAGAACTTCACGAAAGGTTGTGACATTGTTTTCATCGCTTGCCATGACTCTTGTTCTACGCCAGCAAATAAAATTTCACGATCGTCAACGATGAGTAGCAAATAGCGCTCTAATGCATTAGGTTCTTCAGCTGGGATTAGAAAATGCATGTTTTCTAAGTCTGTTTCTACTTCTCCAACAATAAGGGATTCAATTTGAACACCTTGTTTTGCTTTTTGTTCTAGTAAAGGAAGATATTCTAAAAGAGTATCATTCCAAGCTGAAATACGGATTGATTCTTTTGCACTTTCAATGAGTTCCTTACTTTGAACTCGAATAGAAGATTGCATTTTTAAGCTCCACACACGGTCATCTGTAAATGATTTTTTTGATATATTTGTTTCCAGTTCTTTAATATTTGATTGGAATTCTGTCGTTAATTTTTCAATTGCTAGCTTTAGTGGTAATGCTGTATACAGTTTTTTCTTTTCTGAAACAGAATCCATTACCATTCCTTTATCGATTAGGCGTGCTAGCACTTCATATATTTTTGCTTTTGGAACACCTGAATGCTTCACAATCGTTGTAGCATCTAATGGTTCATTGCTTGATACGACAACTTCATAAGCTTGGCTTTCATATTGTGAGAAACCGAATTTTTGTAACATAGTTCCCTCCGAACGAATGAGATTATATTTTAAGGATAATGAACTATTTGTTTTTGCACAAGTGGTAGTCCGTTTTCTAATTGTATTAAGGTGAGAATTAATTTCAATTTTTTAATTTTATCTATTATACTTAATATAATGATTAATAAGATTTTAATTTAATGCGAAGGGGATGCTGGGGGGAAGATGTTAAGAAGTTTACGTTTAAAAATTGCGGTAGTGTTTTCAGTTCTTATTTCTATGATGTTCGTAATATTGGGTACAGCTGTGTATCAATTACAGAAAGAAAAGGAAGTGCGTTCCTTAGACGAGTATTCTCAAAATGCGATGGATCTTGTAACAGAGCAACTTACGACATTTGTTCAAAGAACGGATGAAGATATGGGGTATTACGCGAACAGTGAGATGATTCGTAATATACTTCAAGGTGGGGTTACTCCAGAAGAGGAAGCGTTTTTAACGAAAGAGTTTGCGGAGTATAAAAAGAATCATCCTGGTATTTTAGATTTATATATTGGTACGAAAGATAAAAAAACATTAAGTGCCAATCTTGCTGAAGGTGGGCAAGTGCCAGAAGGATACGATCCAACGACAAGACCATGGTATAAAGATTCAGAGGCTGATGTAAAAAAGGTCCATTGGGGACAACCTTCTTATGAAATTGCAACAGGAAAGTTAAGTGTAGGTGTTTCTAAAGCAATTACAGCTCAAGATGGATCTGTATTAGGCGTTGTTGCGATGGATGTATCGCTTGGGACGATTCAGAAGTTGCTTCACAATATTCAATACAATAATGATGGAGAAATGTTTATTATAAATGATAAAAATATGGCTCTTGTTTATCCAGAAAAGATAGGAAAAGATGTTTCTAAAGAGCCACTTATAAAGAGCTTAAATAAAGAGGTAACAAAATATGCGGTCACTACAATAAAAGGTGAAGATGTAGTTGTTTATAGTCAATCATTTGATACGATGAAATGGACGATAGGAATCTTTTATCCGAAAGAAACGATCGATGGGCTATTAAATAGTACAAGAAATACAGTTATTATAATGGCATGTATTAGTTTATTAGTTGGAATCGTAGCTTCCTACTTGTTCTCAAGAAGATTAGCAAGACCACTGCAACTATTAAAGAATCACGTGCAAAAAGTAGCAGAAGGCGATTTAACGCTGCGAATGAAAGTGACAAGTAAAGATGAAGTTGGAGAGTTGACTAAGCACTTTAATGATATGGTTGAACAAATGAATGAAATGGTAAGTAAAATTAAAAACAGCGTATCAACGGTGCAACAATCAACGAATAGTTTACACTATTTAACGAATGAAACAGTAGCGGCTAGTAGAGAAGTTTCAGGAGCAATGGATGATGTGAGTGGAGGAGCTTCTACTCTTGCGAATAGTGTGGATGAAGTTTCAGCTCAGCTCGAGAATATGGCGGAGTCAGTGGAACAAATGAATAGCTCCGTTGGTGAGATAAAAGGAGTGGCTGGCAAAGCGGAAGAGGCATCTAAGCAAGGATTAAATACAATGAGGAATTTAATCCGTACGAGGGGACAATCATCTTCGATTGTTGTTCATACAGAAGAAGCATCGGATAAGTTAGAACAAAGAGTTGGATCGATTCAAAATGTTGTTGAGCTTATAAAAGGCATTTCAGATCAAACAAATTTACTTGCTTTAAATGCATCGATTGAAGCTGCCCGTGCAGGTGAGCAAGGTAAGGGATTTGCGGTTGTTGCTGAAGAGGTTCGGAAATTAGCGGAACAATCAAAAGAGGCAACCGGAGAAATCACAACGATGATTGGTGATGTACAATTAGAAGTAAAAAGGGTTGTAGAAGTTGTAAGTAAATTGAAAGACATTGCAGATGTGCAAAATAAAGTGACGACAGAGGCGGAAATGGAGTTCCGCACAATTATGTCAGTCGTAAATACGATTAGTACTTCAGTTGAAAAAATTGTAGAAGAGGTACATAACATAGGTTACGAGCAAGGGGAAATTACAGCGGTAATGCATACAATTGCTGGTACGAGTCAAGAAAGTGCAGCTGTTTCTGAAGAGGTACATGCTGCAACGGAATCACAGGTGAATCATTTAGAAAAGGTAGCTCACACGATGGAAAGTTTGACAGAACATATGAGAGATTTAGAAAGATTAGTCGAGCAGTTTAAAGTGGAAGAGTAACATATTAGTAAAATGATGAGGATTTCGGTAAAATAGACAATGGATATATAAGAAACGATTATAGGAGGAAGACTACTATGGCAATTGTTGATGTATCGATTATTCCAGTAGGAACAGGTAATCCAAGTGTTAGTGAATATGTAGCAGAAGTACAAAAGGTGCTAGAGAAAAATGCGGATCGCGTGAAGTATCAATTAACACCGATGAATACAATTATTGAAGGAGATCTTCCTGTCATTCTAGAAGTAATTCAACAAATGCATGAAGTTCCATATACGAAAGGTGCACAGCGTGTTGCAACAACAATTCGTATTGATGATCGTCGTGATAAAGTAAGCACAATGGAGAAAAAATTAAACTCTGTTCGATCAAAATTATAAAGAAAAGCAGCGATTTTCGCTGCTTTTTTCATATAGGAGGTAAATAAGATGAGTGAAAAGTTTAACGAACAATTTGACGGGTTGTTAGAGAAATACACGGAACTGTTACTTGGAGAGAGCAATGAAGAGAGAAAAGAACAGGTACAGAAGTGGGCACTTTATTCTTACATAGCGAAGACGATGCCAGCTTTAGTGAAGCATTGGAATGAGACGTATCCCGATGCGAAAGAAGAGATGGTGCAGTTAATTACGGATATTAAAAGGCTGAATGAAGAGAAGCGAAATGAGCAATAAAAAAACTTGAGGGAAATATAATCGTAAGTTTTCTGTATTAATATCCTTATATAATTTACATGGAATATTAAGGGTTTTATAGGCATGTCGAATATTTTCGACATGCCTATTTTATGCCTAGTAAACTCCATTTTTCTAAATGTCGAAAAATATTTCAGGTATATTTATAAGCGGAAATATAGGGTTTTAAATGTTTTTATAGTATTTTATAAATTATCTAAATAATTATTTGTATCCAATAATTTTAAACAATGATATAATTTTGAAGAGGGGTAAAAAACAGATAAATCAAGTCATAGGGGTGAATTACATGGAACAATTAATGCGAAATTCGTTTCTTTTCTTATCTAAAAATAAAGCGCTAACAAAACTGGCTAAAAAGTACGGTTTACGCTTTGGTGCAGGTCGCTTTGTCGCAGGGGAGACAATTGAATTAGCGACAGCAGCTATTAAGCAATTGAACAAGCAAGGACTTTGTGTAACAATCGATTATTTAGGGGAATTCGTTGATAATGAAGCGGAAGCAAATGAAATGGCTAACCAATCGATTGAAGCAATCCGTGCAATTGGAAGAGAAGGTCTTGATTCGCAGCTTTCTTTAAAGATGACTTCTATGGGATTAGATATCTCTGATGAAATCGTAATGAACAATATGCGCCGTATTTTAGAAGCGGCGAAAGAAAATGGTGTGTTCGTTACCATTGATATGGAAGACTATACACGCTGTGGTAAAACAATTGATATCTTTAAACAATTAAAATCTGAATACGATAATATTGGTACTGTTATTCAAGCTTACCTATATCGTACAGAAAAAGATATTGAAGATTTAAATGCTTATAATCCTAATTTACGTCTTGTAAAAGGTGCTTATAAAGAACCTGAAGAAGTGGCATTCCCAGACAAGAAAGATGTAGATGACAATTATAAAAAAATTATTAAAATGCACTTATTAAATGGAAATTATACTGCAATTGCTTCACATGACGAAGCGATTATTGAATATACAAAAAAACTTGCTGAAGAACACAACATTCCAAGGGATCAATTTGAATTCCAAATGTTATATGGTATTCGTAATGAGCGTCAACTTGAGCTAGTAAAAGAAGGCTACAAAATGCGTGTTTACGTACCTTATGGAAACGACTGGTATGGATATTTCATGCGTCGTCTAGCAGAGCGTCCAGCAAACGTTGCGTTCGTATTAAAAGGTATGGTTAAAAAATAACCAAGGAGAAAATACTCCTTGGTTATTTTAATTGCTGAAATGCATAATGTGCCATTTTCTTCGTATCAGGATACAGTTGCTTGCGGGTAGAAGATAATACAACATTAATGACACGTTTACCGTCTTTTTCATCCACTGTTACGACTGTATATTTGCCAAGTGCTGATAGACCGCTTTTACTTCCAATCGCATATGGATCGTCATATAGTTCTTCTCGTCCGTAGTTTGCGATGTTTGGAGAGCGTTCTGAAGTATGTAGAGTTGTACGCGTTGAATTCATATATTCTAAAACAACTGGATACTTTAATGCTTCTTTCGTAATAATAGCAATGTCATATGGTGATACTTTATTCCCAATTGCATCAGCACCACTTGCGTTTTTGAAAGTCGCATGCTTTGTACCAAGTTCCTTCGCTCTAGCATTCATCATTTTCACAAATTCATTTTTTGATCCTGCAATATGTTCTGCAATTGATTCAGCTATTGGATCTGCACTAATGATAAGCATAAGTTTTAATGCCTCATCACGCTTTAATTTTTCTCCAGCACGAAGTTTAATTTTCTTGCTTTGACTTTCTGTTTTAATTGCGTTTTCTGTAACCGTAATTTCTTCATCTTCTTTTACATTCTCTAGTAAAAGAAGGGTTGTCATCATTTTGGCTATACTAGCCGGATAAGAGCGTTCGTCTTCGCGTTTCCCATACAAAATTTCACCTGTGTTTGCATCGATTGTAACCCCATATTGCCCAGTAATGTTAGGTTGATCAGCTCTTACAGCTTGTTGTCTTTGTGCATAAGAGAAGAAAATCATCCCTGTAAATAGTGTGGCAATCATTACAATCATAACTATTGTTCGTTTCATTATAATTCCCTCATTTGTTACAAATAAATTGGGCAGAAAAAGCAGCCATTAATCATTATGCCACGTTCTCTGCCCAAAAATATAGCGTTATTTTTCGCCCATATTATGCTTTTTATATTGTTGGTTATTACCTTGACGTCCTTTTTCCACGCCGTGGTTATGCGGACCTGCGTTTCCAGTTACACTAGCTGCACTAATTCCAGCCTTTGAAGGGTTCTTCTTAAGTTTTGCCATATATATTCCTCCAGTTTCGTCAGATTATAAAAAGGGAAAGTGTATTTTAGTGAAGAAAATACATATATAGCATGGCCAAATGAAAGAAAAATATTTATTTCAGAAAATTTTATCAATAAATATATTGCGAAAATTTAAACAGTATCATATATTTATTAGTAGAGGCTCACTCATTGATTGCGACTTATGTCGAAAAATTGAATGAGCATTCATTCAAGAATAGGGGGAGAATTGGATGTTCCAAATTAAAAAGGCTGCTGTTCTAGGTTCAGGCGTAATGGGTTCGGGAATTGCGGCACACTTAGCTAATATTGGTATTCCGACATTATTGCTTGATATTGTACCACCTGCGCTTACGAAAGAAGAAGAAGCGAAGGGACTTACATTAGAACATAAAAGTGTGAGAAATCGTTTTAGTAATACGGCTGTGCAAAAACTATTAAAGCAAAAACCAGCTCCTCTGACAGTGAAAGGAAATCTAGCACTGATTGAAGCAGGTAACTTAGAAGATGATCTTGAGCGTCTAGCTGATGTAGATTGGATTATTGAAGTAGTAGTTGAAAACTTAGATATTAAAAAGAAATTATTTGAAAAAGTAGACGCTGTTCGTAAACCGGGCTCAATTGTAAGCTCGAATACGTCAGGCATTTCAGTTGAAAAAATGGCAGAAGGTCGTTCAGACGACTTCCAGAAACACTTCTTAGGCACACACTTTTTTAACCCACCACGATATTTAAAACTTCTAGAGGTAATACCGACGAAAGAAACAGATCCACAAGTATTAAGCTTCATGAAACTATTTGGCGAAGACGTTCTTGGAAAAGGCGTTGTTATCGCAAAAGACACACCAAACTTTATTGGAAACCGCATCGGTACGTACGGTTTATTAGTAACTCTTCAAGAGATGATAAAACGCGGCTACAGCATTGGGGAAGTTGATTCTGTAACAGGCCCACTTATTGGTCGTCCGAAGAGCGCAACGTTCCGCACATTAGATGTTGTCGGTTTAGATACATTCGTACACGTTGCAAATAACGTATATGAAAATGTGCAAGAAGAAGAGCGTGATGTATTTAAAGTACCAGCTTTCATGCATGACATGCTTGATAAAAAATGGCTTGGAAGCAAAACAGGTCAAGGCTTCTTCTTAAAACAAGGAAAAGAAATTTTAGAATTAAATCCTGAAACGATGGAATATGAAGCGCGTAAAAAATTAAAAGCTGCATCCGTAGAGTTAAGTAAACAAGAAAAAGGATTAGCGAATAAATTGAAAGCGCTTGTATACGCAAAAGACCGCGCAGGAGAGTTATTATGGAACATCATTACACCAACTCTTTTATACTCTGCAAAACTTCATAAAGAAATTGCTGACGATATCGTTGCAATTGACCAAGCGATGAAGTGGGGCTTCGGCTGGGAGCAAGGACCGTTTGAAGTGTGGGATGCAATCGGCGTTGAAAAATCTGTTCAAAAGATGGAAGAAAACGGCGTAGTTGTTCCTACTTGGGTGAAAGAAATGTTAGAGAAAGGTTTCACTACTTTCTATAAACATGATAACGGCGATAGCTACTATTACGATAATGGCGAATATAAGCTAATCGAGCGTAATAAAAAAGCAATTTCTCTTAAGCAATTAAAAGCGAAAAATGGTGTATTAAAGAAAAATAGCGGAGCGAGCTTAATTGATTTAGGCGACGGCATCCTTTGCTTAGAGTTCCATTCGAAGAGCAATGCAATTGGTATGGATATTACGCAAATGATTAACTACGCTGTTGATGAAGTAGAAAAGAATTATAAAGGTCTTGTTATCGGTAACCAATCGAAGAACTTCTGCGTTGGTGCGAACCTAGCAATGATCTTAATGGAAGCACAAGACGACAACTACTTTGAAATTGAGTGGGTTGTGAAAAACTTCCAAGATGCAATGACGAAAATTAAGTACTCTTCTAAGCCAGTTGTAGCAGCACCATACGGTATGACGCTTGGCGGAGGTACAGAAGTTTGCTTACCAGCAGCGAGCATTCAAGCTTCTAGTGAAACGTATATGGGCTTAGTAGAAGTTGGTGTTGGCTTAATCCCTGGCGGAGGCGGTAATAAAGAGCTATACATTAAACACTTAAACAAAATGGCAAACGGTGTAGAGTTTGATCTGCAAAAAGTTGCAAATAAAGTGTTCGAAACAGTCGCAATGGCGAAAGTTTCAACTTCAGGACAAGAAGCAGTTTCTCATAACTTCTTAGGTGATAAAGATGGTATTAGTGTGAATGGTGATCACTTACTATACGATGCGAAACAGAAAGCACTTGCTTTATATGAAGCTGGTTATAAAGCGCCGATCCGTAAAAAGATACCAGTTGTTGGGGAAACAGGATATGCAACTCTTGCACTTGGTGCTGAAGCAATGCATTTATCTGGTTACATTTCAGAGTACGATCTTCACATTGCTAAGAAACTTGCATATGTCATTGCGGGCGGAAAAGTGCCGTACGGAACAGAAGTTGATGAGCAATATTTATTAGATGTAGAACGTGAAGCATTTATTAGCTTAGTAAGTGAGATGAAATCACAAGCAAGAATGCAGCACATGCTTGTAAAAGGAAAGCCATTACGTAACTAATAACGAGGGGAGATATCGTTCATGAGAGAAGCTGTCATTGTTGCGGGAGCAAGAACACCAATTGGAAAAGCAAAGAGGGGTTCATTAAAAACAGTTCGTCCTGACGATTTAGGGGCGTTAGTAGTAAAGGAAACGTTAAAGCGTGCGAATTATGAAGGACCAATCGATGATTTAATTTTCGGTTGTGCGATGCCAGAAGCAGAGCAAGGTTTAAATATGGCTCGTAATATCGGCGGATTAGCAGGACTTTCTTACGATGTTCCAGCTATTACGATTAACCGTTACTGTTCTTCAGGTTTACAAAGTATCGCTTACGGAGCTGAGCGTATTATGCTTGGTCACTCTGAAGCTGTATTATCAGGCGGAGCAGAATCAATGAGTTTAGTTCCAATGATGGGACACGTTGTTCGTCCGAATAGTCGCCTTGTAGAAGCGGCTCCAGAATATTATATGGGTATGGGACATACAGCAGAGCAAGTTGCTGTGAAATATGGAATTTCTCGTGAAGAGCAAGATGCATTTGCAGTAAGAAGTCATCAACGTGCTGCGAAAGCATTAGCGGCAGGAAACTTTGTTGATGAAACAGTACCTGTAGATGTGACGTTACGCTCGGTTGGATCAAACAATAAACTTCAAGAAGAAACAATCACTTTCGCACAAGACGAAGGTGTAAGAGCAGAGACAACGCTAGACATTTTAGGGAAATTACGTCCAGCATTTAACGTTCGCGGTTCTGTAACAGCTGGTAACTCTTCACAAATGAGTGACGGTGCAGCATCTGTACTATTAATGGATCGCGAAAAAGCAGTGAGCGATGGCATGAAGCCACTTGCGAAATTCCGTTCATTTGCAGTAGCTGGCGTACCACCAGAAGTAATGGGAATCGGCCCAATCGCTGCAATTCCGAAAGCGTTAAAACTAGCTGGCTTAGAGTTATCTGATATTGGCTTATTCGAACTAAATGAAGCATTTGCTTCTCAATCGATCCAAGTTATTCGTGAACTTGGTTTAGATGAAGAAAAAGTAAACGTAAACGGTGGTGCAATCGCACTTGGACATCCACTTGGCTGTACAGGAGCAAAACTAACACTATCTCTTATTCACGAAATGAAACGTCGCAACGAACAATTCGGTATCGTAACAATGTGTATCGGCGGCGGAATGGGAGCAGCGGGAGTATTTGAATTACTTTAAAAAGTGCAGGTGGCTCGTTTAGAACAGGAGGGCGTTGGAAGCCTTGACGAAGAGGCACTTTTTGCCTCACAGGAAGGGGTGAAACGACCGACTGTTTTAGCCACTGGAACTGGATTATGAAAAAAAGTGGAAGCGGCTCGTTCAGAATGTGAGGGGGATGGAGCTTCAGACGTAGAGGCGTTCTTTGCCTCGCAGGAAGAAGCGAAGGCACCGAACATTCTAGCCGCTGGAACTGGATTATAAAAAAGAATGGAAGCAACAAAGGTTTATAAAAAAAGGGAGAGCTAGCTTCTTTCAAAAAGAGAGAAGCGGCTCATGAAAATATGAAGGAGGAAATTTTCATGGAAAAAACAGTAGGAAATGCGGTTAAAGGCGGTAGCTTTTTAGTAGATGAGATTACGATTGATCAAGTGTTTACGCCAGAAGATTTTTCATCTGAGCATAAAATGATTGCAAAAACGACAGAGGACTTTATCGTAAATGAAGTTCTTCCAGAGCTTGAATATTTAGAGCAACATGAGTTTGATCGTTCAGTTCGTCTTTTAAAAGAAGCTGGAGAACTTGGTTTATTAGGCGCTGACGTACCAGAAGAGTACGGCGGAATTGGTCTTGATAAAGTAAGCTCAGCGTTAATCGCAGAGAAATTCTCTCGCGCTGGTGGCTTTGCAATTACTCACGGTGCTCACGTAGGTATCGGATCTTTACCAATCGTATTATTCGGTAACGAAGAGCAAAAGAAAAAGTATTTACCATTACTTGCAACTGGTGAAAAATTAGCTGCATATGCATTAACAGAGCCAGGTTCAGGATCTGACGCATTAGGCGCAAAAACAACTGCACGTTTAAATGCAGAAGGTACACATTATGTATTAAACGGTGAAAAACAGTGGATTACAAACTCTGCATTCGCTGACGTATTCGTTGTATATGCAAAAATCGATGGAGAGCACTTCTCAGCATTTATCGTAGAGAAAGACTACGCTGGCGTATCTACAAGCCCAGAAGAAAAGAAAATGGGTATTAAATGTTCTTCAACTCGTACGTTAATTTTAGAAGATGCGTTAGTACCGAAAGAAAACTTACTTGGTGAAATCGGTAAAGGTCATATTATCGCATTCAACATTTTAAATATCGGTCGTTATAAATTAGGTGTTGGTACAGTTGGATCTGCGAAACGTGCAGTAGAAATTTCAGCACAATATGCAAACCAACGTCAACAGTTCAAACAACCAATCGCTCGCTTCCCATTAATTCAAGAGAAACTTGCGAATATGGCAGCAAAAACATATGCAGCTGAAAGCTCTGTATATCGTACAGTAGGTTTATTCGAAAGCCGCATGAGCACATTATCTGAAGAAGAAGTAAAAGACGGTAAAGCAGTAGCAGCTTCTATCGCTGAATATGCAATCGAGTGCTCTTTAAACAAAGTATTCGGTTCTGAAGTATTAGACTATACAGTAGATGAAGGTGTTCAAATTCACGGTGGTTACGGATTTATGGCAGAATACGAGATTGAAAGAATGTACCGCGATTCTCGTATTAACCGTATTTTCGAAGGGACGAACGAAATTAACCGCCTAATCGTACCAGGTACGTTCTTACGTAAAGCGATGAAGGGTGAATTACCACTTCTTCAAAAAGCACAAAAATTACAAGAAGAGTTAATGATGATGATGCCAGAAGAAGTGGGCGATGAGCCATTGGCACTTCAAAAATATTTAGTAACTAATGCGAAGAAAATCGGCTTAATGGTAGCTGGATTAGCGGCTCAAAAATATGGTAAAGCATTAGATAAAGAGCAAGAAATTCTTGTGAATATCGCTGACATCGTAAGTAATCTATACGCAATGGAATCAGCTGTTCTTCGTACAGAAAAAGCAATCAAAACAACTGGTCTTGAAAAGAATAAACAAAAAGTGTTATACACTGAAGTATTCTGCCAAGAAGCATTCAACGAAATCGAAGCAGATGCGAAAGAAACACTTATCGCAGTTGAAAATGGCGACATGCTGCGCATGATGTTATCATCATTACGTAAATTAACTCGTCACACACCACTTAACGTAATTCCGAAGAAACGTGAAATCGCTGCGAAAATTTTAGAAGATGAGCGTTACACAGTTTAATATCTTTAAAGAACAGTAGTCGTTTATACGGCTACTGTTCTTTTTTTTTTGAAAAAAAGAAATTTTTTAGTGACACAAAAACTAATGCCATTAGTATAATGAAACTAATGGTATTAGTTTTTGTGAAAAGGGAGATGGAAATATGAGAATGATACATGAACAAACGGTATATCAATTGTCATTTTTGCCAAGAGTGTTTCCTGTGAATTGTTACTTTGTGGAGGAAGAAGATGGTTTAACTTTAATTGATGCGGCTTTGCCATATAGCGCAAAAAGTATTTTACAGGCGGCTGAGAAAATAGGAAAACCAATTACTAAGATTGTATTAACACATGCGCATGATGATCACATCGGTGCATTAGACGCATTAAAGGAAGTACTCCCTCATGTTCCAGTCTATATTTCTAAGCGGGACGCAAAGCTGTTAGAAGGAGATACGACGTTACAAAAGGATGAACCAAATATACCGATAAAAGGCGGTGTACCTAAAAAGGTAAAAACGGTACCTGATGTTTTATTAGAAGATGGCGACCGAGTTGGATCGCTTCTTGCGATTATGACACCGGGACATACGCCAGGATCCATGTCGTTTCTTGATGTACGAAATAAAGCTCTTATTGTTGGGGATGCATTTCAAACAAGAGGAGGTATGGCTGTTTCGGGACAAATGAAATTTTGGTTTCCGTTTCCTGCGATGGCAACGTGGAGTAAAGAAATATCAGTACAAAGTGCAGAGAAGTTAAGCGAATATGAGCCTTCCTTACTTGCGGCAGGGCATGGGGAAATGATAAAGGATCCAGGGACTGTCATAGAGCTTGCTATTAAGGAAGCGAAACGGAATATAGAAAGTAAGAAAGAGGGTTAATTTATGTCACCGAGAATTGGACTTACATTACAGAAAATTGTAGAAACAGCTGCAGAAATTGCAGATGCAAATGGAATACAAGAAGTGACATTAGCTTCATTAGCGCAAAGGTTAGGGATACGTTCGCCCTCACTATATAATCATGTAAAAGGGTTACAAGATGTACGGAAAAATCTTGGTATTTACGGAATAAAACAGCTGCATAACAAACTGGAAGAAGCGGCCGAGGATAAACGTATGGATGAAGCAATTCATGCATTAGGAGAAGCGTATGTAGCATTTGTCCGAAAACATCCTGGACTATATGAAGCAACTTTTTTACGAGATGAAGAAGTAAGAAAAGCAGGTGACGGAATTGTAAAGCTTTGTCTTCAAGTATTACAACAGTATGGCTTAGAAGGAGAGAATGCACTTCATGCGACACGCGGATTCAGAAGTATTTGTCATGGATTTGCTTCGATTGAACAGCAAGGCGGATTTGGTTTGCCGTTAGATCTGGATACAAGTTTACATGTATTATTGGAAACGTTTATTAAAGGATTACGTGAATAAGAAGCGAGACAAACAAAAACCTTAGAAGTGATTTTTTAGTTATCTTTTTAATTGGGAATCTATATTCGTTAACAGGCGAACAGTATAAATTAGCAAATGCATGTTTATTAGCAGGAGTACTTTGTTCTTATGCTTTAACTATCGTAGTTTTGAAAAGAAGATATTAGATGAGAAAGAGCCTCTAGTGGTTTAGAGGCTCTTTTTTGTTAAATGATATTATTTTGCAGGTTTGAAAAATGTGTATATGGCTAAGAAAAAGCAAACGAAACTGAATACGATAGGATCTTGATATGGACTAGGCTCAGAGCCCTTCTGGATTTCTGTAAGGAAGTCATGTGTTTTCATATTTATTGCTCCTTTATATAAGAATACGTTTAATGAAACTAATACTTACTAATAGAGTTGCACTAATAACTACTAAGAAAAACGTAGTATTACGGTTTTTATAGTTGTTAAGCGCAATGAATAAAAAACAAATGAGAAATAACATATGTAAAGGAATAGAAGTGAGTAATGGCTTTAAAGTTAATATATCAATCAACAGTTTTACATAGAGGATTGCGTAAATGATAAAGAAGATAACTTTAACATATTTTTGTATGAGCACACCTTCCTACCATGGTTTGTTTGAGGATTATGCTGTTATTATAAGGGTAGCTTTTGAATGTTTATATTTTTCTGTAATTATAACATTTTTTTGTATTTATAAATAGATGTGACTGATTTGAAATGTAAGAAAGCTTTTTCATGAATACGATTTAAAAAGAACAGAATACTAAAGGAGAATGAAAGAAGAAAGGTAGGAGTATTCCATGCAAAATTTAACAGAGCTTGAAGTAGAAAACTTACGTCATTTAATTGGTGGACATGCAACAATTATTAACAAGTTGGAGCAGTATGCACAAACGTGTACAGATCCACAACTGAAACAAATGCTACAAAAGGATGCACAAGATGCACGAAATACGAAGCAACAATTAATGACTTTTTTAGGATAGGAGGAAGCGGAACATGAATGAAAAAGATATGGTAAATGATTATTTAGCAGGATTAAATGCAAGTTTAACAAGCTATGCAAATTATATTGCTCAGTCTGATAATGAGCAGTTACATCAAACGTTAATTCAAATTCGTAATCAAGATGAGATGCGCCAACGTAATATGTATGAGTACGCAAAGCAAAAAAGTTATTACAAACCGGCAGCACCTGCGAATCCAATGATTGTGCAGCAATTAAAAAGTCAATTAAGTGCGGAATAACGGGATGACAAAAAACGGGCGAATGAAGTCGCTCGTTTTTTGTTTTGAGCATGTCAATAAATATAAAATAAATATTTTTCCAGTTGTAACAAATATGACGAAAATGGAATATAACAATTCACAAAAAGGACAAATATTTTGTTCAATATTTCACAAAGTATCCATGGTTTCTATCGTGGGAACCTCTATAATTAGGAGTGTAAAGAGCAAAAGAAATAGATTATATGATCAATTAGGAGAGATTGCTATGAAAAGACATACAAGAAAAATTGCAATTATCGGTACTGGATTAGTTGGATCAAGTTGTGCGTATTCCATTGTAAATCAAGGAATTTGCGAAGAGCTATTATTAATTGATATAAATCATGAACGTGCAGTTGGGGAAGCAATGGATTTATCACATTGCATTAACTTTACAAATACAAGAACAAAAGTATATGCAGGAAGCTATGAAGACTGCAAAGATATGGACATTGTTATTATTACAGCAGGGCCAGCACCAAAACCTGGACAAAGTCGCTTAGATACTTTAGGAGCGAGTGCGAAGATTATGGAAAGTGTTGTTGGCGGCGTAATGGAAAGTGGATTTGATGGTATTTTCTTACTTGCATCGAACCCAGTTGATATTATTACATATGAAGTGTGGAAATTATCTGGATTACCTAGAAATCGCGTAATTGGTACTGGTACATCACTAGATTCTTCTCGCTTAAGAACAATTTTATCTGAAATGCTACATGTAGACCCTCGTAGTATCCATGGGTATTCATTAGGAGAACATGGTGATTCTCAAATGGTTGCTTGGTCTCATGTAACTGTTGGTGGAAAGCCAGTTCTGCAAATTTTAGAAGAACAAAAAGAACGATTTGGTGAAATAGATTTAGATGAAATTGTTGAGAAGACTGCAAAAGCTGGATGGGAAATTTATAAACGAAAAGGTACTACTTATTACGGAATTGGAAATTCTCTAGCATATATTGCGAGTTCAATCTTTAATGATGATCACCGTGTTATCGCTGTATCAGCCATTTTAGATGGTGAGTACGGTGAATATGATATTTGTACAGGAGTACCCGCTATTATTACTAGAGACGGTATAAGAGAAGTTGTAGAACTCAATTTAACAGAGGATGAAGAATCTCGATTCGCAAAATCAAACGATATTTTACGTGATTATATGAAAACAATTGGTTACTAACTTATAGAAGAAGGTGAAACGAATGAAGGAATATATAATGTCTCGTGTATTTAAAGCATCTGCTGGAATCGCACAAGGTATTTTCGTATCCCTCGGAATTGGTTTACTGATCGAAAATATAGGAAGAATTGTTGATATACCATTACTTATTACAATCGGAGTTGTTGCAAAATCCCTTATGGCACCGGCGATTGGTGCCGGCATTGCTTTTATGCTCGGTGCAAACGGTCTTGTAATCTTCTCGGCGATGGTAGCCGGAGCAATTGGTGCCGGATCCATTTCAATTACTGAAGCTGGTCTAATTATTAAAACAGGTGAGCCAATCGGTGCATTATTAACAGCAACTTTAGCTGTATATATTGGTAAACGTTTAAGCGGAAAAACTGCGTTAGATATGATGCTCGTTCCATTTGCAGCAATATTAGGTTCTGGTTTAGTTGGTATTTGGTTATCTCATAATATTACTCCTGTTTTAAATGCAGTTGGAGCGTTCATTAAAGATAGCTCAGCTGGTAGTCCATTTATTGCTTCTATCGTCATTGCAGTAGTTTGGGGACTATTACTTATCTCTCCAGCTTCATCAGCTGCGTTAGCAATTGCACTTAGCTTAGACGGTGTTGCAGGTGGTGCTGCGCTTGCCGGATGCGTCGCTCAGTTTATCGGATTCTCTGTCATCTCAGCGAAAGAAAACAATTTAGGTGGCATATTAGCTCAAGCACTTTGTACTCCGAAAGTACAGTTGCCAAATATCACTAAAAACCCAATGATTCTCGTTCCAACTGTCGTCGCCAGTGCTATAGTCGGTCCAGTATCAGCATTAATTTTCCAACTGGAAGCAGGAAAGGAAATTGCAGGTCTTGGATTAAGTTCTCTTATCGCACCAATTAATTTAATTTCCAGCCAAGGGTGGGAAGTTCTCCCGGCGATGGTAATTACTTATATCGTCATTCCAGTAGCTGTTTCTTATATACTTTACATTGCTCTTAAAAAAGCAGGTCGTATTCACTCTGGTGATATGACTGTACCTCAATCTTAAGTTGAAAATCTCCTTACTAATAGATAAAAGCAGACTGAGAAGCCACAGTCTGCTTTTTTGTCATGCTACATTCTATGATTTTGTTTTACTGGAACTCTTATCGGTTCTTTGGCCAATAAGAGCTGAACGCCGAAGTAAAGTATGCTTGCAAGCGTCATTCCAGAAACGGCATCTACAAAGGCATGCTGCTTCGTAAATAGCGTTGATAAAATAATAAGTGTACCGAAGAAAGTAAGGATGTAATATTCAAAAGCATGCTGTTCTCTACGCTTAAAGGCAGCTAACATAATTACAAATGTAGTAAGAACGTGAATGCTAGGAAAACAGTTTACAGGTTGATCGATACTATAAATATAGCGAACTAGTTCAGAAAATACATCTGTCCCAACGACAGTCGGACGCGGTACAGTTGTTTGCCAAAAATAATAAATAGAAAAACAAGCAAGCTTTCCAAAAATAATACTACTTAAAGTGACATAATATTGCTTTCGGTCTGCAAAGCAGTAATAAATAAGTGCGCCGTATAAGTATGGAAACCAAAGTAAATAAGGAATAATAAATGCTTTTACAAATGGAATCCAATCATCTACTACAGTTGTAACGTCTACTGCGTGAACAGTCGATTTATTTAATACGTCGTAAAGGGGACTTACGAGTACGAGTAGAAGTATATAACTTAACGGAAGAAAAGATGAAAGTTTAAATTTCTTCATGTTGATCTCCTATGTTTAGTAATGTAAGTAAATTCAATTGATTATAATATAGAAACGTGAATTGGGCTATCGATTTTACTTACATTTTCTTGAATTAACCTTACGTTTTTGTCACTTGACTAAAAAGAAGGGAAGGGTGCTAAATGAAGCGTTTATCGTATTTCTTATTTTTTATATTGATATGCCTAGTCGGTGCTGGGTGTGCAAAGGATAAAGAAGGAGAGAAATTAGAATATAACGGAAGAGCACTCGTAATTGGAGTTGTTGGAGAAAAGCCGAAAGATACGTTTAGGAATGTAAAGTTTGAGGAAATGAAGTTAGAGGCACTGGAAAAGAAATCTAAGGAAGTGGATGGTTTTCTAATAATGAAAGATCACTTTCAAGAAGCCTCAACAGAGCAGTATAAAAATGTATTTTCATCGCTAAAGAAACCAGTGTTTTTTATCGGTTTACAAGATAAATTATATTCAATTTTTATTACAAAAGGGATAGAGTATAACAGTGCACGAAAAGATGTAAATGCGATGTATACGCAAGGTTTTGCGAATATCGGAAGTGGTGAAGGGCAACAATGGGCAATTGGTTTATCAAATGGTGGAAACACAGAAGAAAGTATTCATAATATGTATATCGTAGTATTTCAAACAATTGCAGATTATTTGAATAGATGATGAAGGAGCCTGTAAAAGAGGCTTCTTATTTTTTTAAATAAACGTTTGTTTAAGCTGTATGTTCGGTAGGAAGAAACCGATGTAACTCAAGGGTTAACAAAGAGAAATGGAGAATTAATCAAACGTTTGTTTAAGCTGTATGTTCGGTAGGAAGAAACTCCTGTAGTTCAAAGGTTAAGAAAGAAAAATGGAGAATTAATCAAACGCTTGTTTAAGATATATGTTTGGTGCAGAATCTAAAAAATTTATATATTTATTTTTTTCTTAACAAATGGCGGAAAAATAAGAAAAATTCGCAGGATTATTAAAAATTATCACGAAATAAGTAAAAGTTTAGCGAATAATGGTTTGAAATAATAAAACGTTTTCTATATGATAAAGGTAAAGGTTAGTAAAAAAGTAGGTGAATTTATGACAGTAACATTTTATTCATATCCAAAGTGTGGCACATGTCAAAAGGCAAAGAAATGGTTTGAGGCAAACGATGTAGCATATGAGATGATTCATATTGTTGAAAATCCACCATCAAAAGAAGATTTACGTAATTTACATGAAAAAAGTGAATTACCATTAAAAAAATTCTTTAATACAAGTGGAATGCGTTACCGTGAACTTGGTCTAAAAGATAAGTTGAAAGATGCAAGCGAAGACGAAATGTATGAGCTTTTAGCATCGGATGGCATGTTGATTAAACGTCCAATTGTAACAGATGGAACGAATGTAACACTTGGTTTTAACGAAGAGCAGTTTGAAAGTGTGTGGAAAAAGTACCAATAAGGTATTTTTACATAATTAATACATTCACTGGAGGTACAGTCATGAGCATTCCAAATAATTTACGTTACTCTGAAGAACACGAATGGGTAAAAACTGAAGGTAATGAAGTTGTTATCGGTATCACTCACTTTGCACAAGGTGAGCTAGGCGATATCGTATTCGTTGAACTTCCTGAAGTAGGTGCAACAATCGAAGCTGACGAGCCATTCGGAAGCGTAGAATCTGTTAAAACAGTTTCTGAGTTATACGCACCTGTAAGCGGTAAAGTTGTAGCAGTAAACGAAGAATTAAGTGACCAACCAGAACTTGTTAACGAATCTCCATACGAGGGTGCATGGATGGTTAAAGTTGAACTTTCTGATGCAAGCCAAGTTGAGAAGTTATTAACTGCAGAAAAATATGCAGAAATGACAAACCAAGACTAATTATAGTCGACTAAAGGACAGCCTTTGTGCTGTCCTTTTTTATTTTGTGTGAAATAATGAAATTCAAGTTATATGTAAATAAATAAGCTATTATGAGAAAAACTGTTTTGTGGTAAGGTTTCATAAGTCTTCACAATCTAAACGAGCCGCTTGCGCTTTTCATTGTCCAGCTCCACCTCCTAGCTCTTCATGTCTAAGAACCCTCCGCACAAGAAGACAAAAAGCGTCTTCTGTGCGAAAGAACCTTAGCCAACAGGGCTAAACAGTCGGTTCCGCTTTTCTTTATGATCCAGCTCTAGCGGCTAGATTGTTCGGTGGCTTCGCTTCTTCCTGCAAGGCAAACGCCTTTACGTCAGAAGCTCCATCCCCCTCACAATCTGAATGAGCCGCTTCCGCTTTTCTTTGTGATCCAGCTCCAGCGGCTAGAACAGTCGGTCATTTCACTCCTTCACTTGAGGCAAAAAGCGCCTCTAGTTCAGGAGTTCCAATGTCCTCTTGTTCTGAGCAAGCCGCTTCCGCTTTTCTTTTGCAAAAATAAACAGGAAACAACATGAAAATAACGAATATACTATATACTAAGTTCAAGGTTATATAGTATATGGTGATCGGGTGATGACATATGATTTATGTAGAAAAAGTCATTATTGTAGAAGGTACATCAGATAGAAGAAAGATTGAATCTATTATTCGTGAACCGGTGGAAATTGTTTGTACAAATGGTACAATTGGTTTGTCGAAAATGGATGAGCTCGTTGATCAGTTTTTTGATAAGGAAGTGTATGTGCTAGTGGATGCTGATGATGCTGGAGAAAAGTTAAGGAAACAATTTCGAAAAGAATTTCCGCAAGCCGAGCATATCTATATTGATCGCTCGTACCGAGAAGTGGCAACTGCGCCATCTACACACTTAGCAAATGTATTATGGGGAGCCGACATTGACGTTTATACAGAATATTTACGGTAAGGAATGATAGAAGTGATTGATTGGACAGGAGCCGAAGCTACAGCCCTAATAGAGAACGAAGAAAAAACAGTATTATATGTATATACTCCAATGTGTGGAACATGCCAATTAGCAAAAAAGATGTTAACAGTCGTTGAGATGACAATTGAAGGCCTCAAAATTGGGATGTTAGATTTAAATTATGCTCCGTATTTAGCGAAAGAGTATGGGATTGAAAGTGTACCTTGTTTACTTGTTTTTGAAAATGGGACACTGATGAAGAAGATATACGCATTTCATTCGGTTGAATATTTATATACGGAATTAAAGTAGGCGGCAAAATTTTTGCCGCCTCGACATATTTCTTGGGAAATATGTCGAGATGCAGGGTGGATACAGTATTTGTCGAGCGAAAATAACAGGATTACTCTTTAGTGAGAGGGAATGGTATGTAATAGAAAGTGATATGAAGGATGTGATTTAGGGTGAGATTATATTCTTTGCTTCAATCATTTGTAAATTACGCTAATGGTCAATATCATTTAGAACCGCTTTTAAGGAAAGAGGAAAAAACTGTTAATTTTCGCTTTGGAGATGAAAGTTGTTCGTTACAAATTTCAAGAGATTATATAGAGCTGGTACATGAGGAAAGAGGAACGGAACAAATCATTTGCTTAGATGAAAAGGATATAGAACAATTGGTGAATGGAAATGTACGATTGCAAATGTTAATGAACGATGGACGTGTACAATATTCGGGAACGTACCGAACGATGTTATTAGTGGAATCGATGTTTCACATATGTAAACCGATGTCAGTAGGGGCTTAAAATTCTGAAGGTTCATTTTTTACGAAAATTTTTGTTGACATGGTGTGTGGATATTGATACAATTCAATTCATAAAATATAGACAATTTAATAAATTACAAATCAGACGAAAATTGAATCTGATTTCTCTTATCAAGAGAGGTGGAGGGACTGTGCCCTGTGAAGCCCGGCAACCGTCAACTTATGTTGAAATGGTGCCAATTCCTGCAAAGCGAATGCTTTGAGAGATGAGAGAGAGGGATAATGTTGTTATATACGCATATAAACCTTTCTGCTTCTCTAAAGCAGAAAGGTTTTTTTATTGTTTGAATGTGGAGGACATTCAAACAATAAAGGTAGTGATAACGTTGGACTACACGCATTAAACATAAAAATTGCGGAGTCGATCTAAAATCTTTATGAAATCTAGCTCCAGCGGCTAGAACAGTCGGTCGTTTCATCCCTTCCTATGAGGCCAAAAGCGCCTCTACGTCAGGGATTCGGGCGTCCTCTTGTTCTAAACGAGCCGCTTGCGCTTTTTATTTAAAAAAGGGGTGAACATCATGATTCTATTAGAGAACGTAAAGAAAATATATAAGGCGAAAAGCGGTGATGTCACTGCTGTAGATAACGCCAATTTAAAAATAGAAAAAGGTGAAATATTTGGTGTTATTGGATATAGCGGCGCTGGGAAAAGTTCTTTAATCAGATTGTTTAATCAGTTAGAGAAACCGACTTCTGGTCAAATTACAATTGCGAATCGTGTTATATCAGCAATTACAGGAAGTGAACTTCGTAAGGCAAGGCAAGAAATCGGAATGATTTTTCAGCACTTCAACTTACTTTGGTCACGAACTGTACGTGAAAATATTGAGTTTCCACTTGAAATTGCAGGTGTTGATAAAGCGAAGAGAAGAAAACGTGTTGATGAATTAATTCATCTTGTTGGATTAGAAGGAAGAGGAGACGCGTACCCATCTCAGCTGAGTGGAGGCCAAAAGCAACGCGTCGGGATTGCAAGAGCATTAGCTAACAATCCACAAGTGCTTTTATGTGATGAAGCAACGTCAGCTCTTGATCCGGAAACGACAGATCAAATTTTAGATTTACTATTAGACATTAATAAGCGTCTTGGTTTAACAATTGTACTCATTACACATGAAATGCACGTGATTCGAAAGATATGTAACCGAGTAGCGGTAATGGAGAGAGGAAAGATTGTAGAAACAGGTCCAGTACTTGATGTATTCCGTAATCCGAAGCAAGATATTACGAAACGATTTGTACAGCAGTTAACAGATTCTGAAGATACAAATGAAACAATTGAAAGTTTAATTGAAAAATATCCAGATGGAAAAGTAATTCGTTTGCAGTTTATCGGTGAGGCTGTAGAAAGACCAGTGCTTCAACGATTAATGCAACGCAGTGATATAGAAGTTAGCATTTTGCAAGGAAATATTGCACAAACGAATAACGGTTCTTACGGTAGTTTAGTTGTTCATTTAAATGGTGAGGAAACAGCGATCCAGCAAGCAATAGAAGGAATTCATCAAGATCAAGTAGAGCTGGAGGTGATTGCACATGGATAAGTTACTCGCAAATGTTGATTGGAATCAAATGTTAGAAGCAACTGGTGAAACGTTATATATGACGGCAATCGCAGCTCTTGCGACATTTGTTTTAGGACTAATTTTAGGATTGTTACTCTTCATGACAGCGAAAGATAATTTATGGGAAAACAAATCAATTAATACGGTGATTGGAGCATTCGTAAATATATTCCGCTCTATACCGTTCATCATTTTAATTATTTTATTAATCCCATTCACAAAGATTCTTCTTGGAACAATTCTTGGAGCAAGTGCAGCTTTGCCGGCTTTAATTATTGGAGCGGCACCATTCTATGCGAGAATGGTTGAAATTGCACTTCGCGAAATTGATAAAGGTGTAATTGAAGCTTCAAAAGCAATGGGAGCAAAAACAAGCACAATTATTTTGAAAGTGTTAATTCCAGAATCATTACCAGCATTAGTATCTGGTATTACGGTTACGACAATTGCTTTAGTAGGCTATACAGCAATGGCGGGAGTTGTTGGTGCTGGTGGCCTTGGAACACTTGCTTACTTAGAAGGATTCCAGAGAGGGAATAACGATGTAACAATCGTTGCGACAATTTGTGTATTACTAGTTGTATTTTTAATCCAGTGGATTGGTGATAGTTTAACGACTCGAATAGATAAACGATAATAAAAACGGGAGGATATTTTAAATGAAAAAATTATTACTTACGGCACTTATTTCAACTTCAATTTTTGGGTTAGCTGCTTGTGGCGGGAAAGATAAAGATGAAAAGAAACTTGTTGTTGGTGCTTCTAACGTACCGCATGCTGAAATTTTAGAAAAAGCAAAACCGTTACTTGAGAAAAAAGGAATTGAATTAGAAGTGAAAAAATTCCAAGATTACGTGTTGCCAAATAAATCGTTAGCGGATAAGGATTTAGATGCAAACTACTTCCAGCACATTCCGTATTTAGAAAAAGAAATTAAAGATAAAAAATATGATTTTGAAATAGCAGGGAAAATTCATATTGAACCAATTGGTGTATACTCTCAAAAATATAAGAGCTTAAAAGAACTTCCAGACGGGGCGACAATTATTATGAGTAATTCCGTTACTGACCATGGACGTGGTTTAGCAATTTTACAAAAAGAAGGCATTTTAAAAATTAAAGACGGAGTAGATCCAGTTAGTGCAACTCCAAAAGATATTGCAGATAATCCTAAAAACTTAAAGTTCAAAACGGATATTGAGCCTGGTTTGTTACCACAGGTGTATAACAATAAAGAAGGCGACGCTGTTTTAATTAATTCAAACTATGCAATTGATGCGAAATTAAACCCAGAAAAAGATGCAATTGCAATTGAAGGTGATGATTCACCGTATGCAAACGTAGTAGTGGTTCGTAAAGGTGATAAAGATAAAAAGGCGATTAAAGAGCTAGTAGAAGTATTGCATTCAAAAGAAATTCAAGACTTTATTACTAAAGAATATAAAGGTGCTGTACTTCCGATAAGTGAATAAATATAAGGAAAGGACTGGTAATTTTCCAGTTCTTTTTTCTTTATATAAATAAGAAGAAAGGTGTATCATAGAAAGATGTAAATGAAATACTTATATACATTTGTGAAAAAATTGTTACTTTTTTTCGTCGTTTGCGATATCATTTTATTTGATATAAGATTAGAATGAGAATAAAATGAGAATATGAACGTTTTAGGAATTTTTAAAATGTATATATAGGATTAATGGAGGTATTGAGATGGCTGGTTCTACATTAACGGTTAAAGACTTACACGTATCAATTGATGGCAAAGAAATTTTAAAGGGTGTAAACCTTGAAGTAAAAGGTGGAGAAATCCACGCAATTATGGGACCTAACGGAACAGGTAAATCAACTTTATCTTCTGCAATTATGGGTCACCCAAAGTATGAAGTAACAGAAGGTAGCATCATCATCGACGGTGAAGATGTATTAGAAATGGAAGTAGATGAGCGCGCACAAGCGGGTCTATTCCTAGCAATGCAATATCCAAGTGAAATTAGCGGAGTAACAAACGCTGACTTCTTACGTTCTGCAATTAACGCACGTCGTGAAGAAGGCGATGAAATTTCTCTTATGAAATTTATCCGTACATTAGATAAAAACATGGAATTCCTAGAAATGGATCCAGAAATGGCACAACGTTATTTAAACGAAGGTTTCTCTGGTGGAGAGAAAAAACGTAACGAAATTCTTCAATTAATGATGATTGAGCCAAAAATCGCAATCTTAGATGAAATCGACTCAGGTCTTGATATCGATGCATTAAAAGTTGTATCTAAAGGTATTAACGAAATGCGCGGCGAAGAGTTCGGTTGCCTAATGATTACGCATTACCAACGTTTATTAAACTACATCACTCCAGACTTCGTTCACGTTATGATGAACGGTCGTATCGTTAAATCTGGTGGCCCTGAGCTTGCACAACGTCTAGAAGCTGAAGGTTACGACTGGATTAAAAAAGAATTAGGTATTGAAGACGAAACAACAGAGCAAGAAGCGTAAGAGAGGAGCATAAACATGACAATCGGTACATTACCTTTCGATCAAGAAACAATCCGTCAACGCGCAAGCGAAGTAAACGAAGCTGCTTGGTTGACTGAGTTCCGCTTACAAGCTCTTGCACAAGCAACTGAACTTCCAATGCCAACGCCTGATAAAACGAAAATTGACAAATGGGACTTTATCGGAAAAGGCGACGCTGCTAAGCAAGAGCCTGTAAGTTCTTTAACTGAACTTCCAGAAGCAGTGAAAAACTTAATCGATGAAAATAACAGCGTATTAGTGCAACGTACTGGTACAACTGCATTCGTTTCTTTAGCAGACGAAGCAAAAGAAAAAGGTGTTATTTTTACAGACATTGTAACAGCAGCAACTGAGCATGCTGAACTAGTACAAAAGTACTTAATGAAAGACGGCGTGAAAGTAGACGAGCATCGTCTAACTGCACTTCATGCTGCATTAATCAACGGTGGTGCATTCGTATATGTTCCGAAAAACGTTGTTCTTGAAACTCCACTTCAAGCTGTATTCTTAGTAGACGGCGAAGAAGCTAACGTATATAATCACGTACTATTCGTAGCTGATGCGAACAGTACTGCAACTTATGTAGAAAACTATGTTGCAAATGAAAATGCTAAAGGTATTGCAAATATCGTAGCAGAAGTAATCGTGGAACAAGGCGCACAAGTGAAATTCGGTGCGGTTGATCTATTAGCAAAAGACGTAACAACTTACGTTAACCGCCGCGGCGTTGTAGGACGCGACGGCCGTATTGATTGGGCTCTAGGCCTTATGAATGACGGAAACACAATTTCAGAGAACGTTACGAACTTAATGGGCGACGGTTCATATGCTGATACGAAAACAGTAACAATTGGCCGTGGTAACCAAACACAAAACTTTACAACTAAAGTTGTTCACTTCGGTAAACATTCTGAAGGTTGGATTTTAAAACACGGTGTACAAAAAGATAGTGCAACATCTATCTTTAACGGAATTGGTAAAATTGAACACGGTGCATCTAAATCAAATGCACAACAATCTTCTCGCGTTCTTATGTTAGATGAAAAAGCTCGCGGTGATGCAAACCCAATTCTTTTAATCGACGAAGATGATGTAATGGCAGGTCACGCAGCTTCAGTAGGTCGCGTAGATCCAGTCCAACTATACTACTTGATGAGCCGTGGTATTCCAAAACGCGAAGCAGAACGTTTAGTCATCCATGGATTCTTAGCACCTGTAGTTAATGAGCTTCCAATTGAAGGAGTAAAGGCACAGCTTGTTGAGGTAATTGAAAGGAAAGTTCGCTAATGAATATTCATGAAATACGCAAACAGTTTCCAATTCTTGATCAAAAAGTGAACGGCAAACAACTTGTTTATTTCGATAGTGCAGCAACTTCTCAAAAACCAATTCAAGTCATTGAAACGTTAGAACGTTACTATAAAGAATATAATTCTAACGTGCATCGCGGTGTTCATACGCTCGGTACGAAAGCTACCGACGCGTATGAAGGTGCACGTGAGAAAGTTCGCAAGTTTATCAATGCGAAATCAATGGAAGAGATTATTTTCACACGCGGAACGACAACTGCATTAAATACAGTAGCAGCTAGCTATGGTCTTGAAAATGTAAAAGAAGGCGATGAGATCGTTATTTCTTACATGGAGCACCATAGTAATATCATTCCGTGGCAACAAGTTGCGAAGAAAACTGGCGCAACTTTGAAATACCTTCCGCTTCAACCAGACGGTACGATCTCTTTAGAAGATGTTCGTCAAACTGTTACACCGAATACAAAAATCGTTTCTATTATGCAAGTATCAAACGTACTTGGAACGATTAACCCTGTAAAAGAAATCGGAGCAATCGCACACGAAAACGGCGCAATTATGGTCGTTGACGGTGCACAAAGTACACCTCACATGAAAGTGGATGTACAAGATTTAAACTGTGATTTCTATGCATTATCTGCTCATAAGATGTGCGGACCTACAGGTATCGGCGTATTATATGGTAAGAAAGAATTGCTAAACAATATGGAGCCAATTGAATTTGGTGGTGAAATGATTGATTTCGTAGATTTACAAGAATCTACTTGGAAAGAGCTTCCGTGGAAGTTTGAAGCAGGTACACCGATTATCGGTAATGCAATCGGACTTGGTGCGGCAATTGATTTCCTAGAAGAAATCGGTCTTCATAATATTGAAAAGCATGAGCATGAATTAGCGCAATACGCTTTAGAAAGACTATCAGAAGTAGATGGCGTTACAATTTATGGTCCAAAGCATCGCGCTGGTCTTGTTACATTTAATATTGAAGACGTACATCCTCACGATGTAGCGACTGTATTAGATGTAGAAGGCATTGCAGTTCGCGCAGGACATCACTGTGCACAACCGCTTATGAAGTGGCTAAAAGCTTCTTCAACAGCACGTGCGAGCTTCTATTTATATAATACAAAAGAAGAAATTGATACATTTGTTGACTCGCTAATCAAGACAAAGGAGTATTTCACAAATGTCATTTAATAATTTAGATACGTTATATCGTCAAGTTATTATGGATCATTATAAAAATCCTCGTAACCATGGCGTATTAGAAGATAGTGTTACCGTTAATTTGAACAATCCAACTTGCGGCGATCGTATTCAACTTACGATGAAAGTAGAAGAAGGTATTGTGCAAGAGGCGAAGTTTGAAGGCGAAGGATGTTCAATCTCAATGTCTTCAGCTTCAATGATGACACAAGCAGTAAAAGGTAAGAAAATTGAAGAAGCACTTCAGCTTTCGAAAATTTTCTCTGACATGATGCTAGGAAAAGAGTACGATGACAGCATCGATTTAGGAGATATTGAAGCATTACAAGGCGTATGCAAGTTCCCTGCACGTATTAAATGTGCAACATTAGCGTGGAAAGCGTTAGAAAAGGGCTTAAACGAAGATAAGTAATGTTAAAGGTTCCTAAAAACGAGGTTATCTAAGGAGGGACACACCAACATGGCGAAGCAACTGCCAGATATCGGCGATTATAAATATGGTTTCAAAGACAAAGACGTTTCGATTTTCCGTGCTGGACGCGGTTTAACAAAAGAAATCGTTGAAGAAATTTCACGTATGAAAGAAGAACCACAGTGGATGTTAGACTTCCGTTTAAAATCACTGGATAAGTTCTACGAAATGCCAATGCCACAATGGGGCGGCGACTTAAACGACTTAGATTTCGATGAAATTACGTACTACGTAAAACCATCTGAGAAATCTGAGAAGTCTTGGGATGAAGTACCTGATGAAATTAAAGCAACATTTGATAAATTAGGTATTCCAGAAGCTGAGCAAAAATATTTAGCTGGTGTATCTGCACAGTACGAATCTGAAGTTGTATACCACAACATGAAAGAAGACCTAGAAGCTCTAGGAATCGTCTTCAAAGATACAGATAGCGCATTAAAAGAGAACGAAGATATTTTCCGTGAACATTTCGGAAAAGTAATCCCACCAACAGACAACAAATTCTCTGCATTAAACTCTGCAGTTTGGTCTGGTGGATCATTCATCTACGTTCCAAAAGGTGTTAAAGTTGATACACCACTTCAAGCGTATTTCCGTATTAACTCTGAAAATATGGGACAATTCGAGCGTACGCTTATCATCGTAGACGAAGGCGCACACGTACACTACGTAGAAGGTTGTACAGCACCTGTTTACACTACTAACTCACTTCACAGTGCGGTAGTAGAAATCATCATTAAAAAAGATGCTTATTGCCGTTATACAACAATCCAAAACTGGGCGAACAACGTATACAACCTAGTTACAAAACGTGCGGTTTGTGAAGAAAACGCAACGATGGAATGGATTGACGGTAACATCGGATCTAAATTAACGATGAAATACCCAGCAGTTATCTTAAAAGGCGAAGGCGCTCGTGGTTTAACATTATCTATCGCGATTGCTGGTAAAGGCCAACACCAAGATGCTGGTGCGAAAATGATTCACTTAGCACCAAACACGTCTTCAACAATCGTTTCTAAATCGATTGCGAAGCATGGTGGTAAAGTAACTTACCGTGGTATCGTACACTTCGGACCAAAAGCGAAAAACTCTCGCTCTAACATCGAGTGTGACACGTTAATCATGGATAACCAATCTACATCTGATACAATTCCTTACAACGAAATCAAAAACGATTACGTTTCACTTGAGCACGAAGCGAAAGTATCTAAAGTATCAGAAGAACAATTATTCTACCTAATGAGCCGTGGTATTTCTGAGCAAGAAGCTACAGAAATGATCGTAATGGGCTTCATTGAACCATTCACTCGCGAACTTCCAATGGAATACGCAGTTGAAATGAACCGCCTAATCAAGTTTGAGATGGAAGGTTCTATTGGTTAAATAGAAATGCGGAGCCGACTGTTCAGACCCGTTGGCTAAGGTTCTTTCGCACAGAAGATGCTTTTTATCTTCTCGTGCGGAAGGTTCTTAGACATGAGGGGCTAGGAGGCAAAGCTGGATAATATATGCATGAAGAAAGCGCCCTGCACAGCAGGGCGCTTTTTTGTTTTGCGGATTTGTCTTGGCTTGGGAGAGGATACCCGGGTGGGTGTTCAGTTAAATATATCAGCGATTTTTCAAATATATCGACCATAACTCGGAATATATCAGCGATTATTTCAATATATCGACGATTCGACAAGGGATATCGACTTATCAACAAATTACGACATAGCAAGAGGAACGAATACCCCGCACCCTTCAAACAGGAAAGGAGCATTTATACATAAAGAGGGCGACTGGAAGTAATTTAGATTAAAATAATGACAAATGCAGCAAAGAACTTATGGGAAAATCCCCACGGCTAACTTTCTGACAAATCCCCGCTCTACCAACTAATCCCCACACTGGCAAAAATAAAGTTTCTCGTATAAAAAGGACAATCTTTTGCTTTTTCTCACAATGCGAGTACAATGTAAAATAGCAAGAAAAGACGAAAAGTATTTACAGGATTATTGTGTGCGCATAGCGTAAATGGCAGTAAGGAACTGAGAGGAGGTTTTTTCTCTGAATACAAATAAAGAAACAATCATCCACCTTTATCATACAAACGATATACATAGTCATTTTGAAAATTGGCCGCAAATTTCTCGGTTTGTTCTAGGGGAGAAAAAGCGAAGACAGGAAGCGGGAGAGACTGTTTTGACGGTTGATATCGGCGATCATGTGGATCGTTTTCATAGTATTTCGGAAGCGACGAATGGACTTGGGAATACGAAGCTTTTGAATGAGGCGTTATATGATTATGTAACGATCGGAAATAATGAAGGAATTACGTTAGCGAAGGAGCATTTGAATCGGCTCTATGATGATGCTGGATTTGAAATACTTGTCGCAAATTTATTTGAAAAAGAAGGGGTACGTCCGTCATGGGCAAGGCCTTATAAATTGCATACAACGACGGATGGGATTACCATTGCTTTTATCGGATTAACGGTAGCTTATCCAGAGTTTTATCAGATGCTCGATTGGCATATTGAAGATCCCATTATTCATTTAGAGTCTATTTTAGAAGAAGTGAAAGATGAGGCTCATATTACGGTTGTCCTTTCTCACCTTGGAAAAAGTATGGATGAGTATATGGCAGAGCATTATGATATAGATGTTATTTTAGGAGCACATACGCATCATTTATTTGAGCGTGGTATTCTACTGAATAATACTTTACTTTGTTGTTGTGAAAAGTGGGGGCGTTACGTTGGTCACGTACAGCTTACTGTGGATATAGAGATGAAGAAATTGCTGAAAAAAGACGGTAGAGCGATTAAGACGGAACGTTTAGGTGCTTATAACGAGCCGTTATCCACAATTGAAATACTGCAGGAAGAAAGTGAGCATATAATGGCAGAGTCTGTCGTTCATTTAAAAGAGTCATTACCGGTTGATTGGTTTCATGAGACGCCGTTTTCTCACATGTTAGCAAGTGCGCTGAAAACATGGTGCAATGCAGAGATTGGCATGGTGAACGCTGGTGTACTTCTTGAAGGGTTAGAAGAGGGTGTTGTAACGCGCGGAGATATTCACAGAATTTGTCCACATCCAATTAATCCGTGTGCTTTGAAAGTTCCAGGAAAGATATTAAGAGAAGTTATTTTGAAAGCACGTAAGCCGAATATGGAGAATCTTGAGGTGAAAGGATTCGGATTTCGGGGAAAAGTGATGGGGAAAATGATTTACGCTGGTGTAGAAGTCATTCCAGATACGATTCCTGGGAATAAAATTTTACTCGAAGATGTATTAATTAACGGGGAATCGCTGGAATTAGATCGTATATATACAGTAGGAACGATTGATATGTTTACATTTGGCTACTTATACCCAGAGCTATCCACACTTTCTGACAAACAATATTACATGCCAGAACTACTTAGAGATGTGTTAACAGATATGTTAATAACTTATACATCTTCCGTTAAACTATAGGCTAGTTAACTTGTAACACTCATTTTTCTCTTGTCATACAGATAAGAAAGAGAGGAGTGTGAACTATGGTTAATGTGGAGCCAATTATAATTGATAATTATACGTTTATTGCAGTTAGCGTGAAACTTCCAAAGACGAATTTGCTAGCTGTAATGAGCGATAAAGGATATATTATGTGTGGTGCATTAGATGTAGATCTTTTAAATGAGAAATTAGGTGATCGAGGAATTATTGCTGGCCGTGCGGTTGGTGTAAGAACGATTGAACAACTTCTTGAAGCGCCACTAGAATCGGTAACGATTGGAGCTGAAGCATTAGGCATTCCAGCAGGTACGATTGGAAAAGAAGCATTATTAAAAATGAGATAAGCATATATCGTCCCTCCTTCTTGCATAGAAATGATATAAGAAGGAGGTTTTTTTATGAGTATATTTCGCTCGAAAAACTCGCGGTTTCGAAGGGGACCTATTGCCTTTCGGTATATACTGCTTATGTCGTTTATTCTTTTTGTTATATTACTTACGCAAGGGTTGTGGATTGTGAATAATAATATTCAGCCGACCTTAATTAAATATGGGGAAGTAGAGACACATAAAATGGCGACGGCAATTATGACGAAGGCAGTAAAGGATCGAATTAATGAAGGATTCGATGTAGATTCATTAATGAAAGTACAGAATGATAAAAACGGAAAAGTATCCACAATTAATTTAAATACAAAGCAAGTAAATGAAATTGTAACATCAACGACCACGTACATAGAAAAATATTTACAGCAAGTAGAACAAGGGAAGTTGAAGGAGCTAGGTATTTCTGAAAAAAACGGCGCGACTATGGCAGTTCCTTTTGGGCGTGTAACTGATAATGCACTTCTTGGTAATATAGGACCAGATATTCCGATTCATTTCACGCCAGTTGGACATGTGAATACAGATATTAAACAAAAAATTGAGCCGCATGGGATTAATACTACAGCGATTCAAATTGTTATGGAAATGGAAGTAACATTGCAAGTGATTATTCCATTTCATACGAAAGAGATAAAGGTGAAACAAAATGTTCCGATTGCGACGCGTATCGTTCAAGGGGAAGTGCCTACGTATTATGGAAGCGGAAGTGTTGCTGTACCTGATAAAAAGAAAACAGATAGTTAGTTGCATATAAAGTGAAACCCGGCTCAGTCAGACTTTTACTGGATAAAAAATAACCGTAGCAATGCAGCTACGGTTATCGTTTTGTATTTGCTCGTTCTTTGCGCTCCCAAAGGCTTAAATGCATGTATGGATCGAAGGCCCATTCTGTATAGCCATTGTCTTTATACATGCCAAAATGTAAGTGGGGCGGAAATTTTCCGGCTGTACCAGGAGGTCCATAACCAGTGCTACCAACAAATCCGATTACTTTCCCTGGCTCAACAATTTGTCCAAGCTGTATTTCTTTTGAAAACCCGCCTAAATGAGCGTAATAATGGTAATTGTTATGAAGGTCGCGAATACCGATGCGCCATCCACCAAGGCGGTTCCAACCTTTCGTTTCAATAATGCCATAGCAAGTCGATCTTACTGGCACGCCATATCCGGCAAAAATATCGGTTCCTTCATGAATCCTTCTGCCGCCAAAACTTCTTCCAGCGCCGAAAGTACTACGGTAGCTATGGTCACTACGGATCGGAAGAGGAAAAGCATTTCCTTCTAAATTAATACGTCCATAATGTTTATAAATTTGGGCGTATTCGCTAATTAAATCAACTGTTTTGGCACGTCTATAATATTCCCAGAGCATAATTTTAATACGGTCTTCTGACGTTCCTTGTTTCCTTAAAATAGTCGCTGCGGTATGCAGAAGATCACGGTCGCTATTTGCATTTGCAAATCCATCTTTGTCACCATCTAAACCTATTCCGCCAAATAGAGAAATTGTATGGGGAAGAGTATCGTTACTATTAATAGGTCCAGCCCATATTTCTGGTTTGAAATAAAGGGAAATGATGGCATCTGGTTTTTTCGGAATATCTTTTCTTACGCTCCGTATATTTCTTTCATATTGATCCATTGCAGCTAAGTAATACCATGGAATGCCTGAAGACTGCTCGGTTTCTTTATATAGTGCCATGCGCTTTTCGTATATGCTTTGCTGATTATCTTCACCGTAAGCGATGTTTTGGTGGAGAAGAAAACAAATAGAAAGCAAAAGAGAAATTTTTCGAAGCATGAAATAGACTCCTTTCACAACATCACTCTTTTTAGTGTGGGATATACGGAGTATTTCATTATAGGGAACGATTGGAAAAAATCTTAGAATCTTCATTTGAGCAAATCGCTTTCATACGTTAGAATAGATATGTTACATTGAAAGAAGCGAACACGGTAAACTATTTCATATTGTGCGGAGTTGATAACCATGACAAAACAAACAGAATATAAGCGCAAGCCCGAATGGTTGAAAATTAAGTTAAACACGAATGAAAACTATACAGGCTTAAAGAAAATGATGCGTTCTAAAAATCTTCATACCGTTTGTGAGGAAGCAAAATGTCCGAATATTCATGAATGCTGGGCTGTAAGAAAAACAGCAACATTTATGATTTTAGGTGCGGTTTGTACACGTGCTTGTCGTTTTTGTGCGGTTAAAACAGGCTTACCAACTGAGCTTGATTTACAAGAACCAGAACGCGTGGCAGATTCAGTAGTACAAATGGGCTTAAAGCACGTTGTTATAACAGCGGTTGCACGTGATGATTTAAAGGACGGGGGAGCAGCTGTTTTTGCTGAAACAGTACGAGCAGTACGTCGTAAAAACCCATTCACGTCTATCGAAGTATTACCATCTGATATGGGTGGAGTAGAAGAAAACTTAAAAATGTTAATGGATGCAAAACCAGATATTTTAAACCATAACATTGAAACAGTACGTCGATTATCTGACCGAGTTCGCGCTAGAGCAAAATATGAACGTTCATTAGAGTTTTTACGTCGAGCGAAAGAAATGCATCCTGATATTCCAACTAAATCGAGCATTATGGTGGGCTTAGGTGAAACGAGAGAAGATTTAATTGAAGCAATGGATGACTTACGTGCAAACAATGTGGATATTTTAACTCTTGGGCAATACCTACAACCATCTAAGAAGCATTTACCAGTTCTTAAATATTACCCACCAGCAGAATTTGCAGAGCTTAAAGAAATTGCACTTAGCAAAGGATTTAGCCACTGTGAAGCTGGCCCACTTGTGCGTTCTTCTTACCATGCGGACGAGCAAGTACGTTCTGCAAAAGAAAAAACAGCAGAAGCTAAATAATGAAAAAAGAGAGCTAACGATTAGCTCTCTTTTTGTTTATACTCTAAAACGGTATTTGGACATGTTAATAAAATCTTTTTTAATTCTTCTGTGGATAATTCAATTGTAAATTCAGGTACACCAGGTGTAATTAAAATTTTATCGTACGTATAAATAGCGTTATCCACAATAATTGTTACATCGTGTGAATATCCGAAAGGAGCCACACATCCCGGCGTACAACCAGTTTTGTCTCGCAGTTCATCAGGAGAACAGAGAGATAACCGTTCTCCTGTTAGTTCTTTCATCTCTCCCCGGTTGAGCCTTGTGCCCTCTAACGTAAAAAATACGTAATAATCTCCAGACTTTGATTTTAAAAATAAGCTTTTACTTGGAGTGCCTTGTAAGCCGAGTCTCTCACGTACAATCCGATCTGTCTCATAATCGAGTACTGGTTCGTGTTCAAATTTTTCATAAGAAACATTTGTTTTATGTAGTAGAGCAAGTACATCTTCGTACATATGGAGTGATACCCCTTTCTATTATTAGTACAGTTTCTTCTCGTGGCGTCAACTGAATGTTTTGGAAAGGGATATTACTTAGAAGATGCTTCCCATAAGCGTTTTATGATACATTGTTCGTCGATTGTAATTTCGTAAATATCAGGATTCGTTAAAGTTCTCCATTCATTAAAGCCAATCGTATGATTAAAATGCTTTAAAATGAGCGTAAGTAAATTGCCATGTGTAACAAGTAGTGTTGTCGTATGGTTTAATTGTAAAACGTCTTGAATAAGCGATATGGCACGGTCTGTTGCTTGTTTTGTTGACTCTCCGCCTGAAAAGGCAATATCTATATTTGTAAAAGTAGATTCTAGTTTTTGCATCCAATCATCCATTGGAACGTTGCTCAATATGCGTTCAGTTAATCGTTCATCTTCTTGGATAGATAAGTTAGCTTGGAGCGCATAGGGCCGAATGGAATCGATAGCTCGGACAAATGGGCTTGAAATAATATGATCGATTTGTAGATGATTTTCTAAGAGGAATGTAGCAAGGGTATTTGCTTGGTCTTTTCCATCGGTCGTTAATTCAGCATCACGTTTTTGCCCAGTTGCTGAACAATGTCGTATTACAATAATTTTCTTCATAATTCATCCCCATCTTTCAAGTTGACGCTATATACTTCGACAAATGTGGAAATAATTCCTTTTTCTTGTAAAACGGCATATGGATTTAAATATGTGGAAAAGTAATGTGGATAATGAACATTTGAGGTGCAATCATGAATAAAATGATATGTATTGTAGTTAGTCTTTGTTTTTTTATACACTTGTCCACAACTTATGCAGAGTCGAATCAAAAAGTAAATTATCCAAGCAATCGAAATAAGTCATTTGTGAGTGAGGATATTTTTTATAAACAGTTAGATAAGAAAATCTATAAAGAATACAATAATGCAGCATATAGTGTTCGAAAAAAATCTTATTTAAAGAAGTGCCCGATGAAGAATTTTCTTTCCTACAAAAAACAGCCGTGGGTTGTCGGAGTAGTGTGATGCTTCAAGATTTTTTTGTTCATCCTGATCGCCAAGTTTATTTTTTTGCTTCCTTTTCTCAAAATGAAGTAGAAGAGTTTCATAAATATATCGTTATAGATGCAGAAACAAAGAGGGAGCTGCAAGAAGGAAAAAGCTATCAACATTGCGACAATCCATAAAAAATAAACCACCAATCGGTGGTTTATTTTTTACTCCGGTACACTCATTAATTTCTCTTTCATTTTGCGAATAAGAACGACAGCGCCAATTGTACAAAGAAGTGTAATTCCTTCTGCAACGAAGATATTGATTGTTTTTGTTTGGTAAAGTGCCGCGAAAAAGTCTACAAATGCGTGGAATAGTATAGCGTATACTAGGAAGATATATTTCTTCTGTTTTACTGCGTATAAAACAAGCATTGTAAAGGCAATTTGAAGCACGAGTGCCATAATTCTTTCTAAGCTACCAAGGAAGTATAAGTAGGCAGGTTGCTGAATTAACATGTCCTGTAAAATGCTCAGCTCGGGTTTTTGTTCAATCAGTCGAGCGAAGCTACCATCGTTAATAGAATTAGCAAAGATTAATGCTTGTAATGCAGAAAAACCGCCAATTAAAATAGATTCAATTCCGCCGTGACCAATTCCATAAGCGAAGCCATCTTTATATTCTAGATATTTTTTTAGTAAGAAGAAGAAGGCAACGAAGCGTCCTAATTCTTCAAAAATACCAGCAGTCAATCCGCCATAAATTGCGAAGACAAACGGATTTTCTAAAAATGGAGCGATTGTTGGATTACCGCGCATAAATAGGTGGAATGGTGTTTCAAGAATTTGGGTAAATCCGATAAAGATAAGAACACCAATGCCGACTACTTTCCAATTCATATTATATTTTTTACGGAAATAAACGAGTACAATAATTGGGACCAGAATCGAGACAATGAGTTGAAAGATGATGCTGGCAATTACAGTATTTGAAACCATACTTTCACCGCTTTCTAATATATGTACATAACTATTATGCATGAAATATAGGAGAGATGAAACTTTTTAAGATAAAATGAATTTACTTATTGACTCTAACGTTGCGTCATACTTTATCGTATGTACTAAGGGGGAGATACAAATGACAATGAGAGTAAAAGAAGTAGCTGATTTAGTTGGAATTAGTGTGCGCACACTGCATCATTACGATGAAATTGGGTTGTTAACCCCAGACGAGACGACAGAGTCTGGATATCGTCTGTATTCCAATGAAAATTTAGAGACATTGCAGCAAATTTTGTTTTTTAAAGAGCTTGGCTTCCCTTTGAAAAAAATTAAAGAGATTATCATGAGTCCATCATTTGATCGCGAAGAGGCACTACAGCTTCATAAGAAAATGCTTCTTGAAAAGCGTGCCAGATTAGATAAGGTGATTGCGACGATTGATAAAACAATTCAGCATACAAAAGGAGAGATTGAAATGACGAACAAAGAGAAATTTGAAGGATTCGATTTCAGCCATAACCCATATGAAGAAGAAGCACGTGAAAAATGGGGAGACGCAGCTGTAGATAAAGCAAATGAATATGCAAAAGGTATGTCAAAAGAGAACCAAGAGGAGTTTAATGCTATTTATAGAAATTTAGCAGCGCTTAGACACGGAGCACCAGATTCTAAAGAGGCACAAGAAGCAATTGGGGTGTGGTACGATTACTTGCAAAACTTCGGTGAATATTCATTAGATGCTTTTAAAGGACTTGGTCAAATGTACGTCGCTGATGAGCGCTTCACGAAAAATATCGATAAGTTTGGTGAAGGGTTAGCGCAGTTTATGTGTGATGCGATGGAGGTTTATGCGGATCGTAATAAAAAATAAAAAGTAAAACAGGTGGAGGTTTTCTCCACCTGTTTTACTTTTTAATCATATCATTCAAAGTCTGATCTCCCGTATTGTTCAAATGAGGATTTTTACTCATTTCACGTTTTAGCATATCGAGGCTTTGCGTATATTCTGTATCATTTAATGCGCCAGATTGAAGACCTTGAATTTGGGAAATCAACTTTTGGTCTGTTGATACATATCCTTTATAATAGCGAGGGACGATGGACAAAGCAGCTCTATATACTTGATCTGCTACGAGTTTTGGATCCGTTGTGTTTGCACGGTATACAACAAATACTTCATCATCGGTAACGAGCGTAGCAGCGTTTGTAACGTCAGGAAGTTTGACTGTCATACTTGTAATCATTTCAGCAACTTTCTCACGGTTAATGGCTCCTACTTGTTTGTTAGATACTTCATGCTTTTGTTTAGATGAATAGCCGACCCTTGTGAGCCGTGTATTTGTATTTTCCGTATGATACATGTCATTTTTATTGGAAACAAGAACACGGCTTCCTTCTTCACGTTCCATTTCAGCTTTGTTCGCTGATTGGCAGCCTGCAAATAAGGAAATAGTGAGAAGGGAAAGTAAAATTTGTTTTTTCACGATGTATCACCTCCTTCTCCATAGCATGTACTAATTTGCAATTTTTTGTATTTGAAATTGTTGGTTGTTATGCTTTGTGATACGATAAAAAGAAGAATGCTTAGAGAGGAAGTTAATGATGGAGCAAAAGCAAGAAATTCATGCTACGGTGAGCATTAATAATGTTCAGTACGAAGTAATTAAAAACTTTCGTGACGGTTTTAGTGAAGAAGCATTTAAAGAGCGCTATGCAGAAATTTTAAATAAATATGATTATATCGTTGGAGACTGGGGATATGAGCAACTTAGATTGCGCGGATTCTTTGATGATAGTAACCAGCGTGCGACATATGATACGAAAATTAGTACGTTAACGGAGTATTTATACGAGTACTGTAACTTCGGTTGCGCACACTTCGTATTACGAAAAATGAAGAAATAAAAAAATCCTCTTACGATTGTAAGAGGATTTTTTGCATTATAAACAAATCGAGATATAATCTCCTTCAGATAGTATTGTATTTGGCTTCATTTGTTGTCCATTCAATTGAATATCCCCATTTTTAATTTTATCCACAATGAGTGTACGGCTCCAGTCGGAAATATATGTGGATAAGGCTTTATCCATGCGGTGGGAACCGAAAACGATGTCTAATACGATCGTGATTTTAGCTATGCCGTTTTCTTTATGTTGCATAATGGAAATAGTAGTAGTTGTTTCGGCTTGATCTTGCTGCGTCATATCGACTGTTTCAACGTGATCAGTAAATGATTTATAAATACGCAGTTTTTGATTCCACGTATGATCTTTCGGACATTTATAAATGGCAAAGCGATATATGTTTTTTCCGTTGGCGTTATGCCTACGAATATTTGTGTCGGTAAATAGGGTAGTGCGTCTGCAATTTTTACAATACTTTTCGATTGTGTTTTGTTCATTTTCATATAAACTCCAAGAAAGTTGTACTTTCTGCATTTTCCTTCACCTCTTATAGTAGTGGCAAAGGAACGTAATACAGCTATTTGGATGTCTTGTAGTATGAAGACATGAGAAAAAGACAAAAATAAAAGGAGGTTCCCTTAGGAACCTCCGTAAACATCATACTACAGATGCGTTACGTTCCTTTGTAATGGGAATGGGCAGACTACTCCCTTGAAAAAGCGTGGTGCTTTTTTGAGAGTAATGCTATCCAATTGCTGGTCCATTACAAAGTAAATGTTGGCATACGTAGATAACGTCCTTTCTATCCAAATAGATTTATTCTTAATTATAACATATTAGTTTGAAAATTAAAAATACTTACAATGAAAAAACACCAGCTGTTTTAGCTGGTGCCTAAGATAAATTATATAAGTTCAAATAAAAATGAGCGTAGTTCTTCTGCAATTTCTTCAGTCATAGAAAATGCGTGCTCTAAGTAGCCTGGTTCGTTTAAATCGTCAGCGCCGATGATTGCAAATTTATTGCGCTGCATATCAAGGACAATTGTTTTACCGTAATGACGATCAGAGTATAAAAGCGCTAAATCGTGACGCTCATTTTCTCCCATAAAGCTAACGAAACGCGTTTTTGTAGCGACAGTATCGTCGTACAGAAAGAAACGTTCTTCCATACACATGGCTCCTTTATTAAATATCTAAGTTTAAGTGTGGCTTATGATCTAAATGGTGATGCGTTTTAATGAATCGTACTGTTCTTGTTTTGTAACGCATTACGATAGAATATGTTTCAGCTAAATCTCCGCCAAGGAATTTAACACCGTCTAATAACTCACCAGCAGATACACCAGTTGCTGAGAAGATTGCATCATCCCCAGATACTAAGTCATCTAACATAAGAAGTTGACGAGGATCTTCTAATCCCATTTCACGACAACGAGCTTCTTCTTCTTCGTTCATTGGAACTAAACGAGCTTGCATTTCACCTTCAAGGCATTTTAATGCTGCTGCAGAAATAACACCTTCTGGAGCTCCGCCAATACCTACGAATAAGTCGATACCCGTTCCAGGTAGTGCTGTTGCGATTGACGCACCAACATCACCGTCACCAAATAATTTTACGCGTGCACCTTTTGCACGAACACGGTCAATAATATCTTGATGACGTTCACGTTCTTGAACGATAACTGTTAGATCGCGAATCTTTTTATTGTTAGCTTCTGCTACAATTTCAATTGTTTTTTCAATTGGATCATCTAAGCTAATTTTACCAGCTGCTTTTGGACCAACCGCGATTTTTTCCATGTACATATCAGGAGCATGAAGAAGGTTCCCTTTGTCTGCGATTGCAATAACTGCCATTGCATTTGCAAGACCTTTTGCAACGATGTTTGTACCTTCTAATGGGTCAACGGCGATGTCTACTTCTGGACCGTTACCTGTTCCTAGTTCTTCACCAATATACAGCATCGGTGCTTCATCAAGTTCTCCTTCACCAATTACAACTGTACCTGCCATGTTTACTGAATCGAACATATCACGCATTGCTGTAGTTGCTGCATCATCTGCTTCATTTTTCTTTCCGCGGCCCATCCACTGTGCGGATGCTAATGCTGCTGCTTCTGTTACACGGACAATTTCTAGTGCGAGTTCACGTTCCAAGATTTCATTCCTCCAATTTCAAAAATCATACAAATATAACTATAACAAATAACGGAGAAAAGGTGAATTCGAAAAATTGTCGATTTTTTCAGAAGAAAGCGTTACAATTAAAATGTAAATGCTTTAATTTCCAGGTAGGTGACATTCATGTATTTTGTAGACAGAAAGAAAATAGAACAAATGCTAGTATGTTTAGAACGAGCAACAAGTACATTTCAAGAGAAAAAGATATATGAAACCGAGTTTGAATTTTACGCATTAGAGCGCATAGCCCATCTTATTATTGATTGTGTATTAGATGCCGGGAATGCGATGATTGATGGATTTATTATGCGCGATCCAGGAAGCTATGAAGATATTATTGATATTTTAATGGACGAGCGAGTGATAAGTGAAGAAGATGGACAAGGGATGAAAGAAATTATCCTTCTTCGAAAAATGCTTACACAAGACTATATTCAAATGAATCATGATGAATTATATAAGACGATTCAAAAACATATTGCAGTGGTAGAGAAATACCCAGCAAATGTTCGCAGTTATTTAGAAAAGGAATTAGGACCTGTATCTGCATTTGTACCAGAATAATTATGCTTATAAGATCCCCAGAGAATGCCTTTTGGGGATCTTATATTGTATGTGAGAAAGAAAAGGGAGAAGGGTGAAGTATGGGGGAAGCACGTACTACGAAAGACGAAATTGTACAATTGTTGAAAGTAAAGGGAGAGCACACGGTAGCGGAACTAGCTGACGTTTTAGAGATTACAGAAATGGCGATCCGAAGACATTTAAGTAATCTTGAGAAAGACGGACTTATTTATTCTAAGATGGTAAGGCAACATGTCGGAAGACCAACTTATTTGTATGGATTAAGTGAAAAGGGAGAAGATACATTCCCGAAAGAGTATAAGCAATTTGCGATTGATATGCTAGAAGATTTAGCTCGAATGGGTGATGAAAAAATACTTCGTTACGTTTTAAAAGAGAGAACGAAGCGAATGGAAGAACAGTTACAAAAGAGAGTGAGTAATCAAAAGAATTTAGCATATAAAGTGCAAGAGATAGCAGCTATGCAAGAGAAAAACGGTTATATGGTTCAAATAAAGAGAGATGGAGAGAATTCTTTCGTAATTGAAAAACAAAACTGTCCGTTAAAGGAAATTGCAGAGAGATTCCCGCAAGTATGTAAAGATGAAAAAGAGATGTATAAGCGTTTATTTGCAGGAGCAGATGTAAAGACGTTAGCAAATATGTGTGAGGGCGATTGTAGTTGTTCTTACCAAGTAAAAGAGAAAAAATGAACGTTATGGGGCGCTTTTAGGTAAAGCGTTTTTTTCTTTGGAAAAAGCGGGTAATATAAGAGTGGTATGATAAGGTGAGAACGTTAGCATAGAAGGAGAGACATAATCGATGTATAAAGGTTACTTAATTGACTTAGACGGTACGATGTATCGCGGAGAAGAACAAATTGAAGAGGCAAGCGACTTCGTAAAAGCATTAGGAGAGCGCGGCATTCCTTATTTATTCGTTACGAATAACTCAACGCGTAAACCAGAACAAGTGGCAGAAAAACTTGTTCGTTTCGATATTCCAGCGAAAGCAGAGCAAGTATTCACAACGAGTATGGCGACTGCGAACTTCATTTATGAACGTAAACAAGACGCAACTGTATATATGATTGGTGAAGAAGGCTTACACGATGCACTTGTGGAAAAAGGATTTGAACTTGTGGATGAAAATCCTGATTTCGTTGTTGTTGGTTTAGATCGTGACATCACATATGAAAAGTTAGCAAAAGCGTGTCTTGCTGTGCGTAACGGCGCAACGTTTATTTCCACAAATGGAGACATTGCCATTCCGACTGAGCGCGGATTATTACCAGGTAACGGCTCATTAACATCAGTTGTAGCAGTATCAACAGGTGTGGATCCAATCTTTATCGGAAAACCAGAATCAATCATTATGGAACAAGCTTTAAAAGTACTTGGCATAGAAAAAAATGAAGCATTAATGGTTGGGGATAACTACGATACAGACATTTTAGCAGGAATAAATGCTGGCATGCATACCCTTCTTGTCCACACTGGAGTCACAACTGTGGAGAAGTTAACAGAATACGAAGTACAACCAACGCAAGTTGTGCATAACTTGACGGAGTGGATTGAGAAGATGTAATGAAGAAAGCTGTTCCAAACTTTGGAACAGCTTTTTTTCTAATATTTGCGGGCAGTCCGATTGGTGTGGGCTAACATTCAGTTGTGACTAGTGTCGATTTTTGTCGGTAAGTCGATATATTTGAAAAATCGCCGATATAATCTGAGTTGCGCCGATATATTTAGAAAATCGCTGATATAATCTGAGTTGCGCTGATATATTAAAAAAATCGCTGATATAATTTTATTAAAAAGCACGATTCACAACGTCTTTAACCTCTTCAAGATATTGCTTACGCACACTGTTATCCACAGAAGGAACACTTGTATAGAATGTATGCTCAATTGTTTCAATACCTGTGAATTCAAAAATACCAACATCCGCTGTTTTCTTCATTGCATCAAACATGCCGCCTGCTGTGTATGCCTCTTTCGTATTACCCATTGTAGATAATAACAATCCTTTTTTACCGCTTAATAACTTTTCAATACCGTTTTCACCGTAAGCATAAGCAAATCCATGGCTAAACACACGGTCAACGTATCCTTTTAAAATAGCAGGAAGTCCCGCCCACCAAACTGGATAAATAAATGTAATGCTGTCAGCCCAAGAGATATGTTCTTGTTCTTCTTTAATATCTTCTGGTGTATTTCCTTTAGAAAATGAGATGAAATCGGAAGCGCCTAATACTGGATTAAAGTTTAATTCGTATAGATCGCGAACGCGTACTTTGTGACCTTTTCCTTCTAATTCACTTTTTACCGTTTCTAAAATCGCATGGTTGAAGCTTTCTGTATTCGGGTGTGCATAAACGATTACATGTTTCATTTTTCTTCCTCCTATTTGTGGATATGTGAATAGTTATTTGTATATCTGTAACTATTATGGTTACTACCTTTATAGAAGTCAAGTAATACATATGTATGTATAAAAAGACGCCCGAAAATCGCCTTTTTATACCCCGCTCATACAAAGTACAAAAAGGACAAATAAAATAATGACAATACCAATGCCGAAGTTAAATACGAGAGTACTATCCATATATGTAGCCTCCTTGTTTGAAAGTAAAAAGCACTCTAGTTAAGAGTGCTTTTTTATTTTGAATCTACTTTATAACTTTTAGAAAGTGATTCATGCGTGTAATGATTTACATTATTTTATGTATTTATACTTTGAAATGAGTAAGTCCTTGTTGGATATAGAAAAAAAGACACTCGTGGAGTGTCTTTTAAGATGACAAAATGTGCCAATTGCTTGAGGTTGATAAGACGCTAATTTCCGTGTTAACGCCTTTTCTTTAATCAAGAAGTGTAGCAACAGCGATTCAAATAGATTGTACCATTTGTTTAATTGTGGTGCGTATGCAATTGTGCATATTATGATCATGAGGTAGGTAATGAACTGTGAATAATTTGAAGTGATTTATTTACGATTTCTTCTGCGGCATATATGCCGATTGCGTCTGTTTTTAAAATATGAGGTTGTAAGTTATCATGCATTGCCCCTAACTCACCATGAAGTGGTGCGAAGGCATGGTTCGCCTTTTCAAGCATGCATAAATCAAGTAAAGAATCCCCAGCTGTAATAATCGTATCTATTTGCAAAATTTCTTTTATATATTGCACGGCGTCCCATTTGTTAATTGGTTTTGGTACAAAGTATAGCTTTCTACCTTGAAGTGAATGATTCCAGCCTTGTTTGCCTAACCAGGAAGTGAAGGATGATAATTCATCATAAGGAATGTTCTCCCGTTTAATAATGCAATAATGGAATAGATCATCAGCTGTTTTTTGTGATATAACCCAATCTTTATGAGCTATTTGTCCAAATTCCTTTAGTATGTCGTTTCCCTCTATACATTCAAACGATAGTCTTTTTTTTACTATCCTGTTCCAAGTACCATCTTGTTTACCGTTATGAAGGATATTACCGCCGTTACTTGTAATGGCGTATTCGGGAATGATTTCGTCTTGGAATAAAGAAATACGCTGAAACTGCTCAATAGTTCTTGTTGTAACTGGGATGAAATGTGAGTGCAGTTGCAATTTTTTTAGTAGTGAAATGGTTTTATGTGATATGAAAGAAATTTCTTTCCCATCTAAAGTTTCAATGAGTTGAATTGATTCATCTTCTATAGGGGCACGAAACGATTTCCGGGAATAAATAAGCGTCTGATCAAGATCACTGGCGAAAATCATATCGTTTCCCCCTTAAGAGGCTTAATGAGCCCGCAACATGAATAAGCCATATTCTCATAGATTTCAATAGGGACATTCTTTTCTTTAGCAAGAAGTAAAATATGCTTTAAATCGGGATTGTTTTGCTTACGTATTAAAATTTTCCACGGTATTCTCCGGAGTAATACGCGAGTTGTTTCACCGACTCCTGGTTTAATTAAGTTAATATCGTCAATTTCAAAGTGATTTTGGATAGACTGTATATCTTTTAATCCTTGCCAAGAGGGATCAGTGTAAGTTGAAGTAATATAACGTAATTGATTATCTATATGAGAATGAACAGAAGGGAATAAATCTGTTACCTCATCAACGAAGAAATTTGATAAGTCTTCTTGCTCTAGCTCTTTATAATATTTAACACCATGAAAATCATTTGGACCGATATAGGTGTCATTTAGTACAGTGCGGCTAATGAGTCCAGAGACTGTTGCATTTAAGCAAGCGCTAGGAATAAGAAAATCTTCACGTGTACCGTAAATTGAAGTACAGTAACCGGGATCAGCAAGCACAGCCATACAATGAGAAATGTGTGTATTATTTCGTTCGTTAAATGTGTGTACTGCATATTCTAATTCTTTTTTTATTGCACCTTTTCCAGTCCACCCATCAATGAATTGAATTGTTTCTTTAGGGTGATGTTCCAAAATATAATGGAGTGCATTTTCATCAATACCGCGTCCGCGAACAATAGAAATACAATAGTGAGGTACATCAAGGTTGTATTGATAGCGTATGTAGCGTTTGATAAGAATGCCAATAGGTGTACCAGCACGAGCTAATGAAACGAGGACAAGGTTAGTTCCTTTAGTTTGTATAATCTGTTCGGCGACAACTCCAACAGCGATGGCTAGTTTGTGTTTGTATTGTTGCAGGGAAGAAAAGAATAAATCCATATACGCTTTAGAGGGTTTATATTCCATTGGTAACATTTCGGAATAATGTGTGCCAGCTTGAATTGCTTGTTCTCTAGTTTCCGTGGAACTTTCTTTCATTAAATCACTAATATCTTTTAATAGAAAAATAGCATCATTTGGATTGTAACTACTAATATGAGAATTTAATTTCACCATAATTATCAACCTTCCTTTTCTATGCTATTTGAAAATGAGACGATATGAATAAAAGGAATAACTGTTTGTAACTGCTGTAGAAGAGGAGATAGGGCTTCTTCTCCTAAATCACGCTCAATAAAAACAAATACTTCATCGTAATCATGAGGTGAAATATTATAAAAGTAATTTGTAATAGTAGAATCTTCAGGACTTGGATATGAGAAATGATTATGAATGGCGTAGTTCACATCATTTGAAACAGGATGGATAGGGCTTCTTGTTGTAGATTGATATAAAATATTTTCACCCATTTCAGCAGCAATTTTCATTGGGATATACATAAATTCACCCGTTCCGAGACAGAGTGTTCGTTTTCCCATTCTTTCTCTTTTTAAAGTTTTTCCTGCTTCTTGGGCGAAAGAATGAATGTGCTTTTGTTCATATGCTGAAATGCCAAATCGCCCAGTATATTTTATATAATTTGATGTATAGGGTGATTTTGGGCAGGTAAGGGCATGTTTTTTGAAATCAGGTTTTGTTTCTTTAATTTGAATCTCTTTTTTTGCAATATTTAATGGTTGGCCAGTTGTATGAATACTGCCTTCTAATAAAGAAATAACATGAACCTTAATTTGAAGTTCTTCTTCTAATTGTTTAAATTGTTTTCTATTAGTATGAGAACGCCAGTCTAACAAAGAAGCAATTATATATTCTTCTCGTGGGAATTTATTTTGAATAGATCTAATAATATTTAATGCTGTTTTTCCTGTTGTCATCTCATCATCTACGAGAACAATTGAATTGTTGTTTTGAAAAAAGCTTTCATCTACATAACAACGGTGTGATGTTGCATGAGAATGTTCTTCCTCAAATGTAATGACAGATTCTAGGTGGGGTATCGATTCCCTAGTTGTATGTACATACTTTGCATTTTGAAAGCATTGAAACATAGAATGACCAAGTGATGTCGCTGTTTCAGCGAATCCGATGAACAAAACTTCTTGTTGCAGAGGATATTGATAACGAAATACTTCCTCTGGGATTTCATCAATTTCTAATGAAATGAGATTTAAAATTTCTTTTTGAAATGGATGAGAAATATTATGTAGTATTTCCATATATCTTGCAGCGAGAGCAACTCCACTTGATAGAGAGACTGCAGGTTTAATAGGAAGATGCTTTCCAAGGATTGTACTCACAAATAAAAAACTACGTTTCTTATTTATTCTCGCAGCCATTTGAAAAAGATTGTCTAGCGCTAAATTATATGGATTATCACGTACTTCTACATGAACTTGTATATTATTTAAAACGTTATACGTGTTGCTTTGCGTTTGTAATAAGGAGATCGGTAAATTGTTTGTTTTCATGTAGCACCCCGTAAATATTAGATTTTAAAATGGTTTTGCGAGCCCAGCCATAATGAGGTTTTACTTCATTCATCTTGTTAGAAAAACTGCTTTTTAGCACTCCATTATACGTATCTGCATTTTGTAAAATTAATCTCGCATCTAAATAATCTTCCATTGTGACAATGTGCATTGCCTGTACAACTTTAATATGAGATGGATGAATAACTGTCTTTCCGATTAAGCCATTTGCATGGTCAAGTGATACCTCTTGAATAAGCCCTTCTTCATGATCATTAGAAAAATATTCCCATACACATCCTGAAATAATATATTCATTTGTTGCCCTTGAGAAAACGTTAATAATGTCTGAAATACAATCACGGACAACAGTAATATGATAGATAGGTGTGTATTTATTGCGCCGAATACTAAATATACTTGAAAAATCAGTAGCACCAATACGTACATTTAAGATGTAATCGTGATAAGAATCTAGTAAATCCTTTATTTGTAATAATGATTCTGCCCGTGTTTCCTTATACATAATTTCGGGTGATTCTAAAATCGGCATGCCATATAGCGATAATGAGTATAACTCGTTTATATATGCAAGCTGATCGATATAAGTCTTTCCGTTAATTGGTGTGAATTTTGGAAAGACAAAACCACATAAACAATGAACAGCACTACCTAATTCAGTAACAATTTTCTTCATTTGACTTGGCTGTCGAACTCTAATAAAAAGAAGTGGGATGTCTGCTTGATTTAGTATGTTGGCACTGACTAAGTTAGCGATTTGCTGTATTTGAACGACGATGTTTTGCTCTGCAAGTTTTACTTCCTCATCGCTTATAGCGTCCTCTAGACAAAGAATAATTGAGATAGCATCCACATGTTTCCTTATAATTATATCTTCCGCAATCGTTTCTTTCGTGCCAGGAGTATATAGTGTGGCACCTAGTGCGTAAGCTAGTTGTTCTTTCCCTATATTTTTTGAAAAATTAAGAGGTTCTTTATAGAAAAAATTTTGCCGTTCTTCTGAGGAGAGATAAGAAAAGTAATTCAAATTGTCACCACCTTATTTATAATGATTCTGTTTAATCGTAACATAATAAGAAAAATCTTCCATAAAAATGAAGCAAGAAATTAAAAAAATATATTGAGAAAGATGAATTATAAGATGAATATCGAATATTGTTAATAGAAATATAATAGGGGGAAAGAGAAAGTGGATATACATAAATTAACAGAGGAAGAAGCAAATGAGATAAATACTTGGACGTACGAGGAACCATATAATTTATATAGTTTTTCAGGCGAGAAAGAAGTAATGGAAGAGCTATTAGATGGAACGTATTATGGCTGTTGTGATGATCAAGGAGATTTCATCGGTTATTTTTGTTTCGGAGCAAATGCACAAGTACCAGGTGGAAGAGATGCTCATTTATATGGTGGAGAAGATGTGATTGATATCGGACTTGGCATGAAGCCGGCGTTAACCGGGAAAGGAATGGGGAAAGAATTCTTCCAAGCTGGAATAGCGTTTGCCACGAAAGAGTTTAATGCAAAAATGTTTCGATTAAGCGTAGCGACATTTAATACAAGAGCGATTACGTTATATAAAAATATCGGATTTAAGCAAGGGCCTATTTTTTTGAGTCGCGGAAGAGAATTTATGCTGATGGAATATGAAAGACCGTCAGCATGAACCTGACGGCCTAGAAAACACTATTATTCTGAGTGCTCAGCTCGGTGCGCTAAACGGCTTGAAGCAGCGGCAGCGATTCCGCCAACGATATCATCAAGGAACGTATGCACCTTTCCAGTTGATTTATCATTTAAGTATTCTAAAATACCAGGTTTTAATTTATCAATATATCCAAAGTTCGTGAAACCGATAGAGCCGTACACATTCACGATAGAAAGTGCGATAACTTCATCAATTCCGTATAAGCCTTCATCACGTTTTACAATATCTTGTAACGGTTCACTTAGCATTCCCTTTTCAGCAAGGACATCAAGCTCGATACCAGTAATCAGTGCGTTTTGTACTTCACGTTTTGATAGTACACGTTCTACATTGTAACGGCATTCTGACATCTCTAAATTTGGATGATATTTTTTTTGAAGAAAATGAACAAGTTCAGCAATATCGTCAATTGTTACACCGCGTTCTTGTAATAGTTTTAATGCTCTTTCTTGTAGTTGATTTGATTCTTTCATGTTTATCACCTTTTTTTCTTTTTAGTATTTGTATACGTTTCGTTGCTTTATCATGTGCATAGGAATGAAAGGCGAGCACAAGCTCATATATATAAAGAAAAACCATAGGTGGCGACTGCGATGATTCAGCATATTTATGAGCATTATCACATGCATGTTAAAGAATTAATCCCCCTTGGCCCCTATAAAAGCTTTTGGATTCGCAACAAAATTTATGTACTTGTTCCAATTGGAGAAATGGAGGAAGAAGTACTTGTAGAGATGAAAAAGCTCAGTGATTATATGAACCAGCAAGGGGATATAACTGTAGCGACTTTCGTTCCGACTATACACGGCTACTATGTAAGTGAGATAGAAGAACAAAATTACTGCTTATTAAAAGGTATGCGCACGTTAGAACGACATGCTATGTCATTAGGAAGTGAGCTTTCTATATTCCATAAACGAGGTGCATTCTTTCCAGAAGAAATTGAGCAATTAAGCCGAATTGGTGAATGGAAAGCGTTATGGGAAAAGAGACTCGATCAATTAGAAAAGTTTTGGCAATCACAAGTGATGAACCACCCTTCAGATGTATTCGATCAATTGTTTATTGAATCCTTCCCGTATTACTTAGGAGTTGCAGAAAATGCCATTCAATATGTTGTCGATACAGAAATGGATGATACGCCGCAACTAACGGATGCAGCAACAATTTGCCAAGAACGATTCACACCTTTATTATGGCATCAAACGAAGCGTCTCAAACTTCCTTTTGATTGGGTGTATGATCACCCGAGTCGAGATATTGCAGAATGGATCCGCCATATGACGATAGAAAAAAAGAAAGACTGGGAGCAAACAATCGTTCAATTTGTTACGGATTATGAACGGAATTATTCGCTATCCTCATTTGGCTGGCGCTTATTATTTGCAAGGCTCCTGTTCCCGCTGCACTATTTTGAAACAGTCGAACGATATTACCAAACTGGAAACGAAGAACAAAAAAGCATATATAGAGATCGCTTAGAAGCCATTTTACACGATGTGAACCGCTCAGAGCAATTTATGAAGCATTTTTATGGTTCACTTCGTTTACCAGTAGATAAGCTCGGGATTAGAAAATTAGATTGGCTATCTTAAAAGTATAAAAAAGAGACCGATGGAGGTCTCTTTTTTATACCACAATTTTATGTAATACATTATGCCCCTACCTGCTGATCTGCACATATATTTAAAACGAATTGATGCCCTTCGAGTTTTTCATTTACTTTACCCAATAATTCTTGCTGAATTTCTTTAAATAAAAATTGATAGCTTGTATTCCACGTTGGTATAGCGGATGAAAGGCCTAATAAATATTCTTTTTTCTTTTCTAGTTCTTGAATTGTTAAAAAAGTGTTCCCCATTTTTGGCATCTGTCGTCCCCCTATGTTTTTTACTTTATATGTGTGAACGATTCACTATATAGTATTAATTATCGCATTTTTTGAGAGGGATTTCCAATTTTGTTTTATGATGTTAACGGATAAATGTGATTTGAATAAAAAAGGAGACCAAATTTGGTCTCCTTTTAGCAAGTGACTTTGAACAAGCCGCTAGATAATATCCAGCTCCAGCGGCTAAAATGTTCGGTGGCTTCGCTTCTTCCGCCGAGGCAAAAACGCCTCTATGTCAGAAGCTCCATCCCCCTCACATTTTGAACGAGCCGCTTCCGCTTTTAGATTAATATCCAGCTCCAGCGGCTAGAACAGTCGGCCATTTCGCGCCTTCCTGTGAGGCAAAAAGCGCCTCTTCGTCAGGAGCTCCAATGACCTCCTGTTCTGAAAGAGCCGCTTCCGCTTTTAATTAAAATACTTGTTCTACTTCGATAACGCCTGGTACTTCTTCAAGTAACGCGCGCTCGATACCAGCTTTTAGTGTGATTGTAGAACTTGGGCAGCTTCCGCATGCACCCATAAGGCGTAGTTTTACGATACCTTCTTCAATGTCTACTAATTCAACGTCTCCGCCATCGCGAAGTAAGAATGGACGTAATTTATCTAATACTTCTAATACTTGTTCTTGCATATGTGGGTTTTCCATTTTTATCGACTCCTTTCATCAGTTTTATTATAATCAAGATAGAGGGGAAAATCTATTTTTTCTCTTCTTGTTTTATTGTCGAAATTTTGTATCGTGTTTTTTCAGTATAGGGGTATGGAATAAGTTTGTAAAATGATGTGCTTATGTAATAAGACATCTGAATATACTGTTGGGACAAGAAGTGGGGGAGAAGAAATGGTTAATGTTCAAGTGTATGGGACGAAAGTAATTTGTGCGAGCTGCGTTGGAATGCCATCTTCAACAGAAACGTTTGAATGGTTACAAGCGGCAATTGGTCGTAAATATGAAGGACAAGAAAATAAATTTAATTTCGAGTATATTGATTTCCAAGAAGAACAAGAAGATGCGGATAAAAAAGCATTCGCAGAGCGCGTAGTGGAAGAAGATTTATTTTATCCGGTCGTTCTTGTAAATGGAGAAATTGTTGGAGAAGGAAATCCTCGTTTGAAGGATGTTTACGAAGAAATCGAGAAATATTTATAAAACAAGAAGTCTTTGCGAATTTGCAAAGGCTTTTTTTATTGGAGGGATAGATATGAAAAATGGAGTGAAGCATGCGTTACCAACGGAAGTAGAGCAGTTAATGGAGCGGTACACAGTAGAATTAAAAGAAATTTTTTTGGATGAAAAAATAGTCGGGGTATATATTTACGGATCCATCGCACTAGGTGCATTTCATAAGGAAACGAGCGATGTTGATTTTGTTACAGTGATAAATGATTCCGTGAATGAAGCTGAAAAACAGCAGCTTGTGGAACTACATAAGAAACTTAGTGATAATATGCTAGGTAAAAGAATGGACGGTATGTATATTCCGCTTGCTGACTTAGGGAAATACAATGATGAAATGAACGAGTACGTGTATTGTGCAGATGGTAAAGCTAATGTTGGTCATTGGGACATTAATGCGGTCACATGGTGGACGTTGAAAAATCAAGGCATTACAGTTACAGGAAAAGAAGCAGAAGATCTTCCGCTGCAAATACAATGGAATGATGTAGTAAATACGATGAAATACAACGTAGAACAGTACTGGAGTGAAAAGGCGAAGAAGCCATATTTATTTTTTATAGAAGAGTGGGTAGAATCAGCTGTCGTTACGATGGGACGTATTTTATATACACTAGATCATAAAACAATCGTTTCAAAAGATAGAGGCTTGCAGTACTTGTCAGAACGTTCAGCGGAAGAATGGGAGCTTTTATTAAAAGAAGTAGCGAGAATACGGCAGAACCCAAAAGAAAAGCGAATGCTCTCAAGGTGGAGAAGGGCAGATATGACGAAGAGGTACTTACTGCATTTAATTGAGATGTGTAGAGAGAAATGGTAGGGAAGAAAATGGACAATACAGTGGGGTGTATTGTCTTTTTTATTTTGTAGTAGATAGAAAAGTATTTACAAGTATTGTGTAGAGGAAAAATAATAGAAAAAAATATGTGCATGGGGGAAGATGATGAGTAAATATAAATTACATATAGATAGAGAACAATTATGGAAAGGATGCGTTTTAAATTCGATTGCCCATGCAATTAATGTAGCGCATTGTCCAGATTTCTCACATGAAAGTTCATGGGATGGATTTAACTATAGTATGCAAGATAGCCAAGGCGGACAAGGGGCAATTACGTTTCATCCGAATTACACGATTGTATGTCTTCAAGATGTGAATAGTGAGAGAATGGATGAGTGGATTGATGCGAAAAGTTATTTTGAAGGGGCACCTTCGGAAGTAATAGATATTGCGAAAGAAGAAGCACTTCAATACGTATTAGAAGAAGTAGAAGGCGAAACAGTTCCTTTTATTACAACTGCATTTTGGATTGAGGATAGTGGTGCGTATTCAATTGATTCATTTGAAGAGATGGAAGAGCACGGTGGATTCTTATTAGAAATTCCATTACTTGATACAGAATCAGCAATGGAAAGACTGGAAGAAGAGTATGAACTGACAGAGGAACAAATAGAGCTTTTACAACTCGTGTATGAGAAAAAAATCCAAAGGCCAAATGAGGAAATTAAGTTGTCTAAAGAAGAAGTAGCAATGATTGGAACGGAAGATAGCGAAGGATTGGAAGCTAGTAAGGAGTCATTTGCAGAAATGAATATTACTTGGGAGTTGTAGGATAGGATATAAAATTGTGATAAAGGACTAGTAGAAAGAACAATGTGAAATTACATTGCACTTTCTACTAGTTTTTTTATATACATATCAATTTCATGAAAGAATACGGGCTCTTTTTCCTCGGTATTCAGATGCACGGCGCAATGTAAATATTGCTGTAAATAGTGATTAGCTTGTTCGTACTGTTTTAATTTGTAGAAAGAAAAACAGGTAAGAAGTAGAAACGCTTTTTCTTCTAATATTGGAACGACAGCTAGTACCGGAGTAATGGAATGTATATTTATTTCCACTAAGTTTTCATAAGATGTCCACGTTTGAAACCAGTCGAAAATAGTAGAAAGGTAACCCGGAATGTTGATAGTTTCATGTGAAACATTATGCAGAGGAAGTTAATAATGAACTATTCATGAGTTGTGTAAGTGGAAATATGTTTGAAATAGTAGAAGGCTAATTTGTGAGCTCTTTTAAGTCGAGATGTTTGTTTTAAAATAGTAGTATATATTCACTAAAAAAGATGTATAAAAATGATTTTGATGCATCCTTTTTAGTGAATATATAAAATAATTAACTTAGTGTATTAAAGATATGATACATGATTATTTTAATATATTTAAAAGTAAAATGAAATAAGAAACGGATAATTGTCGGAATATATTCGATTTCCGTTCATTTTTATGAAATATGTGTACTTTTTGTTAGATTCCTTCATTTTGTGCATATACAATAAATGTATATAGAAATAAGAAAAGGATGATGCACGTGAAGGACACTGTTTTAAAAGAAACGATTTCTCCACAAGAATTACATAAAGTTGTTCAAAAGAATACAGCTTATTATGACTTTAAGTGGGGGAAAGTAGAAAATCCAGCGCAAGGGAATACATGGAATTGGGTAGCCTTTTTCTTCCCAACTTTTTGGTTAGCTTATCGAAAAATGTATAAGTTATTTATTATATTTGCGTTATTGGCTATACCTAGTATAGTTATACCCCCTTTTATAGATATTCCAGATGGGATTTATGTAACATTTAATTTAGCTCTTCAATTAGGAATGATGATATTTACTGGATGGCAAGGAAACCGTTTATATTACAAGCATGCTGTTCGTGTTTTTCGTAAGGGAGAAGATTCGTCTGATCATGAGAAGGCGTATTTCTTACAATCAAAGGGTGGCGTAAGTATTGCTGGTATGATTGGTTTACAGGTTATAGTCGGGATTGTGTTTGGGTTAGCTGCGCTCGGGCTGTCCTTTTTACCAACTGAACCGAATATTAAAAACGTTGTTCGTTCAAGTGGTGAAGGGGTTACTTTAGAGATTATGACTGATAATCCAACTTGGAAGTTTGTTAAGAAAGAAAAAGATTATGACGTAGTAGAGTTTACTGGTTATGATTATACAGAGAAGAAAAACGTGAAAATTAAATTTGCTGTTTATTTCGATGAAGATTATTTCGAGTGGCAAGAGGTATATGAAGATAATAAGAAGTTAAGTGAAGAAGAAGTGGAAGAATATCAAATTTACATTGAAGAAAATAATTTGGGTTTCTAGAGAGAACTCGTTCATTTTGAAAAGAAGAATCTTGTGAAGGTTCTTCTTTTGTTTATTAGGGAGAGAGAAATGATTTCAGCATTAATAGAAGCTCTAATAGGATCTATTAGTTTAAGTACGGGTTTACACACGAAAAAGATTGATGTTAACATACGTTACTTGCAGCAGTATGAATGGTTTCGAATGATATATGAAGACGAGAAGTATCGAAAGTTATTTATTACGAACTACAAAGTTCGCTCATATTTACAAAGTAAGCTAAGAGTTCGATTGCTCGTAAAAAATAAAAATGCACAACGAAGATTTTTAAAATTAGTAGAAGAGCAAATAGAAAAACGGCATACAAATTGAAATTTTGTAAAATACAATAAAAAATGAGAATTTGAGGTAGGGTTGTCAATAACGTGAGACTATGGCACTATAAAGAAATGCTATACAAATTTTATTTATCGAGATGTAAACATCAATTTTGATTTTTACGTATAAATAATGAACGGAGGAAATGAATTTATGGCTACTTTACCAAATTGTCCAAAATGTAATTCAGAATATACGTATGAGGATGGCGTTCTTTTCGTATGTCCAGAATGTGCTCATGAGTGGGGCCAAGAAGCAGAAGCTGAAAACAATGATGGTGCAAAAGTTGTAAAAGATGCGAACGGAAACGTTCTTCAAGATGGCGATGCTGTTACTGTTATTAAAGATTTAAAAGTAAAAGGAACTTCTTCAGTTGTGAAGATCGGTACGAAAGTAAAGAGTATCCGTCTAGTTGATGGCGATCACGATATCGATTGCAAAATCGACGGTTTCGGAGCTATGAAGTTAAAATCACAGTTCGTTAAGAAGGCGTAAGTAAATAGAAGAGGAGGCGAATAGCCTCCTCTTTTTATTATGTCACTTTTTGTCGGTAAATCGATATTTCGTACAAAATCGTTGATATATTCTGAGTTATGATAGATATATTTGAAAAATCGTTGATATATTGCAAGTTATGATAGATATATTGAAAAAATCGTTAATATAATTTCACTCACCGAGAACGATGCATCATTTACCTCGCATCATAGTCAACCTCTTTCAACTGACATCGCTTATTAAAGAACGTTTTATATCCAAGCTGTAAAAAGATAATGACAGCAAAGGCAGTACTTCCAGAAATACCGAGTATGATGGCGATTTGATATTGAATGGCTGTGAATGGTGATACACCGGATAATATTTGACCAGTCATCATGCCTGGTAAGCTTATAATTCCCATTCCGACCATAGAATTAATTGTTGGTAAAATAGCAGAGTCAAAAGCGTCTCGAATGAGCGGAGCAGCTGCTTCTTTCGGTGTTGCGCCGAGCATAAGTGCACCTTCAATTTGACCTCTTTGCGATTTCATATTGTTTAAGAACGTATTTGCACCAAGAGAAACACCAGTCATGGCATTCCCAACTAACATTCCTGTAATAGGGACGATATATTGCGGAGCATACCAAGGGTCATGACCGATAATAACAAAGATAAATAGTAGAAGTGGTCCAATTGATCCGGCGATCATGGAAAGGGCGGCTACTCGTTTTAATTCTTTAGACATTGGGATGTTAACCCGTTTATAAATATTAAAAATTGCAAAGGTAGTAATAGAAGTGATGAGAGCGATTGTATAAAATGGATTACTGTTTTCAAATACGTATGTAAGGACATATGCAACAAGTACGAGCTGAATCGTCATACGGAATGTTGCGAGCGCGATTTGTTTTTCGCGAGGTATTCCTTTTAATTTTACAAGTCCAATTAAAATAAGAATGAAAATATAGGCAGCTGCAAGTTGCCAAATTTGGAGTTCAATAACGCCCTTCAACTGAGAGCACTTCCTTTCTAGTTGCACCCTTTGTTTTGCTAATTTCAATAATATCGTCTGCAATTTCTTCTGGAAGTTGTTGCGAGTGTGTGATGAAGATAACTGTTTTTTTCTTTTTTCGTGCTAGTTCAGTAAATTGTTTCATAACGCGGCGTTCTGTATCACTGTCTAATGCTGAAGTGGGTTCATCTAATAAATAGACAGGCGGATCCATAAGTACGATACGTGCAAAGGCAAGTCTTTGTTTTTCACCGCCGGATAATGAGGAGGTGCTATCTTCTAATTGCTTGTCTAAGCTAACGGTTTGTAATGCACTCCGCAGGGCATCATCATTTGGAAATGGTTTTTCAGAAAGACGAAGTCCCATTAATAGGTTGTCTTTAACGGTTCCATCAAAAATAGGTGGAGTTTGCCCAAGCATAACTACGTCACGACGTAATTGAATAGGGTAATAATCAGAAATTAACTTTCCGTTATATTCAATTGTACCGGATGTTGGGGATTGTAAATCGTTTAACATGCGAAGTAATGTGCTTTTTCCGCTTCCGCTTTCACCGATAATACAAGTAATCTTTTCTTTTTGAATCTGTAAATAAGGAATGTGTAGTATATCTTTATATATAACGTCTTTTAATATAAACATAAATCGCTCCTTTCTGATTCTAGTTATATCGTATCAAAAAAAGAGGGGAAAATGGTTATAACGAACAACGTTTTTTCTTCGTCTTGAGTTTTATTAATAAGTTAAGTAAACGATCTAATTCTTGGCTGAAAGAAATCACTTTATCATGAGTGAATCCGTATCGTTCAACGAGATAGATTAGCTCTTTCTTTTTTGCTTCTATTCGATTGTTTAGTTTAGATAAGTTCATAAGTGGAATGTAATGCCTCCTACAAAAGTATTTATCACATAAAAAATAAGACCGAATGAATTCGGTCTTAAAGGAAGTAATAAAACAACTTACAAATAGCATACAATGTTTATCAATATTTTTTAATATAAAAATGAAAAATAAATCATTATAAATATTGAGAAAGATGTGTCTGATAATTTTTAAAAACTGATGCAAAGAGGCTGCCTACATCGTAGACAGCCTGTAAAGTATTAACCTTTATGATATTTGTACATCCAAAGAAGACCAGATTTTAATAATCTCGGTACACGTCCCATTAATGGTTGGTTTGCTAGTAAACCAAAGCCGTGCTTCTTACCAAGAGATCCTAGAACACCTTTTAATTTAATAACAGGTAGTTCATCCGGGAGTGGTTCATTATTCCAACGTTTTAATAATATTTGGACAATTTGTTCTCCTTGACCTTCAGCCAGTTGGGCAGATGGTGCATGTGGAAGTGCTGCGCAATCTCCTACAACGTAAACATGATCGTTATTTGGAATATTATGATATTTAGTTAAGACAACCCGTCCGCTACCATCTTGTTCAACTGGAAGGTTTCGAACAACTTCATTTGCTTGAATACCAGCTGTCCAGACGATTGCATCACATTCAAGTGGTTCATCGTGGTTGTACACAATATTTGGTTCTACTTTTGTAATGTTAGAGTTTCGTATAATGTTAACTTTATGCTTTACAAACCATTCTTCTACGTATCTACTTAATTTCTCTGGATATGGGAATAAAATTCTATCTTTTCGATCAAATAAATAGATTTTTAAATCAGAACGGCTTTCACGAAGTTCACTTGCTACTTCAACGCCACTTAAGCCAGCACCAACGACAGCTACTGTTGCATTTGGTTCTAGACTATTTAATTGTTCATATGTCTTACGTGTTTGTTCAATTGATTGTAGACTATGTGTATATTCTCTAGCTCCAGGAACGTTATGATATTTATCTTCACAGCCAAGTCCGATAATTAAATCATCATATTGGATCGCTTCGCCGCCATCAAGATGAACAGCTTTTTCTTCGAGGTCAATATTTGTTACTGTGCCGTATTGAATATTGAGGCGTGGGTGTTCAGGAAACGGTATACGAATATGCGTTTCTGAAATAGTACCCGCAACTAATGCATAATATTCAGTTTTGAAGCAATGATATGGTACTTTGTCGATTAATGTCACTTGTACATCATCTGGAAGTTGGTTGCTTGGAAGTAGCCTTTGCAGAATTCTCATTCCACCGTAGCCGCCACCTAGTATTACGAGGTGTTTCATGATGGATTACCCCTTTTCTGTTGAAATATCCCCTAATCATAAAATTTTATATTAATAAAATATTTTGACTTTACTCAATCAAATTATATCGAATTTGTGAACAAATAACAATGCATGAATGAATACTCTGTTGTACAATAAGAAGAAAAGTAAACTGTTTTTCTTTTTAAGTTACTCTTTCATTGTAAGTAGCATGTTATATAGAAGAAATCATCTACTTTGAAGTGAAGTAATGAAGTAACTAAATAGTTTAGACTGTGTAACGAAAACAACAAGAAACAGCTTAGTTTTCTTCTTATAGATAAAGTGAAAAGGTAATTTGTTTTGTAGTACAGGGGGGAGAATTTTGATTAAACCATTAATTGAATTTTGTGTAGGTAACCTTGCAAGTGGTTCACAAGCAGCTCTAGAAAAATTAGAAAAAGATCCGAATTTAGATGTAATGGAGTATGGTTGTTTAGGATATTGTGGCATTTGTTTTGAAGGACCATTTGCACTTGTAAATGGTGAAGTTGTACAAGGTGCAACAGTAGAAGAGCTTGTTAATAATGTATATGAGTATTTGGATGAAAATCCAATGTTTTAAGGTGTTGCGAATTAGCAGCACCTTTTTCATTAGATAAAACTTTATTTCGTGGGGAAGACTAATACTGAGTATTAGTCTTCCCCAATCGAAAATAGTAGGATAAATAAAAAAAGGCCCTTTTTAGAAGGGCTTTTTTCTTACACAAATTGTGTAAGAGTGGCTCATCGCCAAACGTTGTCAAATATGAGAAACGGGGGACATTCATATTGTGTTCTAAAAGCATGCATTTTATACTTAACATAACAAATTATTTTTGGAGTGAATATAAATGAGCCAATTTTCTTTTACAAAAATGCATGGTCTTGGCAATAGTTATATATATGTAAATATGTTTGAAGAGCAAATTCCTGAAGGAGATTTAGCCCTTGTGGCCGAAAAGGTTTCAAATATTAATACTGGTATTGGAGCAGACGGGATGATTTTAATTTGCCCTTCAGACGTAGCTCCGGTGAAGATGCGTATGTTTAATAATGATGGTTCTGAAGGAAAGAGCTGTGGTAACGGTTTACGCTGCGTAGCGAAATATGCGTATGAGCATAAACTAGTAGAAGAAACAGTTTTCACAATTGAAACGTTAGCTGGTATTGTAACGGCTGAAGTAACAGTAGAAGATGGTGTCGTGACATTAGCAAAAATCGATATGGGAGCACCTCGTCTAACACGTGCAGAAATACCGATGCTTGGTGAAGGTGAAACACCATTTATTCGTGAAAACTTCTTATACAATAATCATCGTTATGCATTTACAGCTGTTTCAATGGGAAATCCGCATGCGGTTATTTTTGTTGATGATGTAGAAAAAGCACCTCTTACAACACTTGGACCAGTTCTCGAGACACATGAAATGTTCCCAGAGCGAGTAAATGTTGAGTTTATCGAAATTTTGAATAATGACGAGATGAACTTCCGCGTTTGGGAACGTGGATCTGGTGTAACGCAAGCTTGCGGAACAGGAGCGTGCGCTGCAGTTGTAGCTGCTATTTTAAATGGAAAGATGGAACGTGGTAAGGAAATTACAGTCCATTTAGCTGGCGGCGATTTAATGATTGCGTGGACTGAAGAAGGAAACGTGTTGATGAAAGGACCTGCGGAAGTAATTTGCCGCGGAGTGTATGAGTACAAGATAGAAGCGTAAAGATGTATAATGGACTAAGAACAGAAAGGAAGGTGTATTTCATGATTGAAGTAACAGAACAAGCAGCTTTTCAAATTAAAGATATGTTAAAAGATGCTGAAGATGGAGAGAAGTATGTGCGCCTTGCTGTACACGGCGGCGGATGTAGCGGTCTTTCTTACGGTTTAGGATTTGAAGTAGAACCAAAAGAAGACGACACAGTGCTTGAGTTTTTCGGTGTTGAATTTGTTATTGATACAGAAAGTGCTCCGATAGTTAAAGGAGTAAAAATTGACTATAAACAATCTATGCTTGGCGGCGGATTTACAATCGACAATCCAAACGCAATCGCATCATGCGGATGTGGATCATCTTTCCGTACAGCATCGAATGCTGGTAAGCCAGAAGAGTGCTAAGTTTTTAGCCAAAAAAGAAAAGGCCTTTTTAGCGATGGAATAAAATCGTTAGAAAGGCCTTTTCTTTTTGCGTTAAAACAGAAAATGCATGTAAAGTTACTTTAGATTTTAATTTAAATGTTATTATATACGGTATATATGATTAATGCTGTGAATTCGAGATTCATATTGTTCATTTTAAGATAAGATTATGTAGAAAAAATGTAAACTTTGAACCGAATGGAACTGTTACGGATGTAGTGGAAGACGGTTTACCACGATAATAAATTAGTTACGGGAAGAATTGTAGTAAAGTTGTCTTTGATTTTATAAAGTTTTTGGGAGCATCTCCGAATATAGGTGAAAAAATAATTCTCTTAGCCATGTTAACTACAGTATTAGTATTTACCGAAGTTTCTTCCAAATTCAATAGCGTTATCGTGGATGTTGTTGTCGTATTATCTTTGTTGATATATACCGCAGTAGGGCAGAAATTGTAACTGGACGCGGAGGAGTAGCAGCTTCCTTTTAAAAGAAGGAGGAAAATATGATGGAGGATATTCTTGAATTTATAGGGAGATACGTAATTAAACCTATTATTAGTTTAGTGAGATATCTTGTAATAGAGATTATAATTGAGGGCATAATAGAAGGCGTAATAAACGGTATAAGGAAATTACGTGATAAGTGGCGGAATTGGCGTGAAAGACGTTATTGGCGGTAGTGTAGCTGATGAGCGTGAGAAACAAAAACGTTATACAGAAGCTTAATGGAATGACAATTTCTAAAGTGAAGAAATAATTATTATCTTACAAAAGTGTAATGTTCATGTCATGTTTTTGAATTTCTTCTTTAAGCTCCGGGCTTTAAGATAAGAATATAAGAAAAAACATATGAGGTGAAGGAAATGAAAAGATACATTGCACTATTTAGTATTTTAGTTGTATTTGCAAGTTTGTTAGTTGGTTGTGATTTAAACCGTATGGGTAAAGATGAGTATTATGTTCAAATTACAGTAGATGGAAAAGAATTTGATAGTAAAGCTAGTAATGGGCAGAAATTTAAAGATTATGAATATAAGTTGACTGGCTTTGATAAAGACGGTAAAGAGAAAGAATTAGAATTCATAGCTCAAAAAAATCTTCGTAAAGAAGCATTCCTACGCGTATACCACTCAGATAAAAAAGGTGTAACAGCTTGGGAAGAAGTGAAAAAAGACGAGCTTCCAGCGAAAGTGAAAGAAAAACTAAGTGTGAAATAAGACAGATAAAAAGGAATTGACGAACAGGGTCAATTCCTTTTTTTGTTTTCAAATTCTTCTTCTGAAATGACTTTAAATCCGTGTCTTTTAAATAAAGCAGTTGTCACTCCGAAACCAGTTTGCTTATTACCGTTAAAATCTCCAGTGTAAATCGTAGAACTACCACAAGATGGGCTGCGTTCTTTTAAAATAATATATTCTGGGTGTAAATCTTTAATTTGTTCTAATGCTTTATAAGCACCATTTACGAAAGCTGCTGTGACATCTTCACCATTTTTTGTTATCACTTTCGCTTTTCCGTCTAAAACGTCGTCGCCATTCCCGCCAATAATTTCAGCGGAAGGACGAGGTGTTGGTAGTCCTCCTAATACTTCAGGGCAAATGAGGACTGTATCTTCTTTTTGCAGAAGCTCCTCTATTTTTGAAACAAGATTGTCATTCCCGTCATAACGGCAAGCAATCCCACCTAAACAAGCGCTAATTACGATCATATTTTCATCTCCATTAAAAAATATTAACTATCACGCCAATTTCGCTTCCTGCCTCTTACTTATAAATGAGGTGATATAAATGGGAAGCTTATATAATTTAATGAAACCATATAGTGAATTTCGAAGTAAAGAAGAGTTTAATACATATCAAAAACAAGTTTTGAAGTGCTACCGATTTCAATTGAATAAAACTGATTCTATCATTATTCATTTTTTAGGAAAATATGCGGTGAATGAGAAACAAAAAACAGTAGGAGTCGCTTGTCCATTAATGGGGACGATTGCGACGAATGTTGGAAAGAGTATTCGTACAGTACGCCGTTCAATTGCAAAGTTAGAGGAACTAGGAATTATAAAGCGTGTTGCAACAAAAGAAAGGCATAAACGCGGCGGGTATAGTGCGAACTTATATGTATTTCTTACATCTGCGATTGACCGCATGGATGACCGTATGAAAATGTCCGCTTGTAAAACTGAGGATAATGCAACTGGCTGTAGTAAAAATGAGCAAAAAATTGCTGGGAAAACAATTCTTTCTAAAAACATTTCACAAATAAAAGAGAAAAGAAAAGGAACGTATGAGCTTGATGAGACGTATTGCCGTCATGATATACCGAAGCCTTTTATATACGCACTGGTGCCGATGACGAGTAATCCGAAGAAAATTAATATATTTTGGAGTAAGGTCGAGCTTGCGTATAAAAAGAGTGGGTTACTAGAACAAGGTGTTTTACTAGAGCAAATATTAGCTGACGAAGAAGTGTATGGAAATTTAATTTGGCGCGTGAAAAGTGTTGTAAGAGCATATAAATATGGGGAAATTCGTAAAGACATTGGGGCACTTTTATACAGTACAGTGCGAGATTTATTTTTAGAGGTTGGATTAGAATGGGGAGCAGCATTAAGGAGAAGTAAGGGAATATCACTATTTGATCCATTTAAAAAAGAGTCATGCGTATAATACATGACTCTAAGTGGCTAATCGAACTTCCTTACAACTGGAATACGAATCGCTACAAATAGTACGAAGACGATAACAGCTATTGCACCACTTTTCATAACGGTTACGATTGGAATTCCCATTGCAAGTGCAAGTGATGTGAATGCATAAGAGAGCGGGATAAAGCCCATTGATGATAGCATAAGTAAACTCATTACGCGTCCCATCATTTCTTCTTTTACTGTCGATTGAATCATTGCCATAAGCGGTACAATCGCCATTGCGATTGTAATACCATAAAACATGCCGGCTAATAGTGCTTGCCAAAGTACGGTGCTAAAGTTGATGGCTAAGAAGAATACACCAGACAATAGCATCATGATAATACAAAATAGACCGCGTCTACGATTAATATTTTTTAAACCGACAATGACAGCACCGATTGCCATTCCGCCACCTACAGATGCTTCTAAGTAACTAAAATGGAGCGAATCACCATGCAGAACGTTTTTAACAAAAAGCGGGAAACCAACTTGCATCGGGCCGATTAAAAATAAGTTTAAAAAAGCGCTACAAATAAGGAAAGTTGAAAGGAATGGCGATTCCTTTACATATAAGATTCCTTCTTTAATGGAAGTGAACATACCTTTATCTGTATCTTTTTGTTCTGGCATCGTAAATTGTATTTTTTGAACGAGTATGGCAGCGACAATCAGTAATAAAATCGTAATGGAAAAGATTGTCTCATAGTTCGTAAATTTAATGAGAATACCACCAAGTACAGGGCCTAAGATGACCGATGCTTGGTTCGTCATTTGTGTAAGCGAATTTGCTTGTGTTAACCGGCTTTTTTCTACCAATTCCGGTAAGATAGATCCATCTGCTGACCAGAAGAAAGCATCAGCAAGTCCAAAGAATAAAGCGAATAAAGCAAATGTATATAGTGTTACATCACCGACAATGAACCATGTGAGAATGGTTGCGACAAGAATCGCTCGAATGATATTGGAGTAAAACATAATGTTTTTTTTCGGGAATTTATCAGCTACAGCGCCGCCGACAATCATAAAAATAAGCCTTGGAACACTAAGAGCTACGAAAACAACACCGAGTGAAGCTTCAAGGTTTAATGTTTTTGCTATGTACCACGTTTGTGAAAAAGTAAAAAAGGCTAAAGCAAAGCTTGAAAAAAGAGTAGCTGCCCAAAGAAAAAGGAAATTCGTATTTTTTAATAACGGTTTTCCGCTTCCTTCTAAAGCAGTTTTATTTTGTTGTAGTTCCTCCATATTGCTTCCTTTCTATGTGACGAATTTAAACTAAAAAACTTATTAACAATCGTTTTATACAGTTTCTAATATTTCTATACTGCACTTTCTCATTGTAGACAATAATAATGAATTTGCCCAGTAGCTATTTAACGACAAAAAAAGATGCCGAATGGGCATCTTTTTTTAGGCTAACGCAATATAAATATCCAATTGAACGTTGTTTGGATCTAACGCTCTTTCATCGTAAAGCTCAAAGTCTGTTGTGAAGGCACGTTTATTTTCTTTCGACCATTTCCAAATATATTCCCAAGCTTCACAAACGACTTCAGCAACTGGTCCTTTTCTTGTTGTAAATACCGCATATGTAGCGGCAGGTATTGTTAAAGTTGTCATATTTTCAGGAACGTCTTCTAATGAAGAAACAGGCATACCGATTGTAAATTGATATGTACCGGTTTCATCTGATTCGTAGTTTGAGTAGAAAGCGAATGTTTCTTTCGTTTGTTGATTTGGGATGTGATGCATCATTTGTTCTTGAAAGTATCGGTTCCAAAGTTGTGGAATGTTTCCTTCAGTAGATGCCTCTTTTTCATTAGTCGTCGTAACCGAAACGCCGATTGCGTGGAAAGCTTCTTTTTTTACGATAATAGGTTCTTGTAGCATAAAAAATTCCTCCTTTTTTAAAAAAAGAACATTTGTTCTTGTTTTAATATAACATATTTTTACATGTAACGGTTGTTGTTTTTAGAAAATTTTAATCATAAAAAACAAACTGAAAATAACTAAAAAATGGTAAATTTTCTATTGTATGTATAAATAGGGTGAGGAGTATGTTAAAATTTTTAAGTATCCTTTAACTGTTATATAAACCTATACAGCACGGTGTTTTTACTATATTAAAAGTATGGTAAAGGTTTGTATAAGTGTCCGGTATATATGCTATTTTTGATAAATTAAAATAGTAATATTCTATGAGATTTATATTGTTGACATTGGGATTTCAACGATACATTTTCGTAGGTCGGATTGTTGCGAGTGGATATATATTGCTATGTATTCGGCTACTAAATGAAAGGGTTACTGAAATGAAGTAGGCGGATAGCAAGTATATAGAAAGGAGAAAGGTAGAAAATATGAAGCAAGTATTGAAGTGTTTTAATGTCGTAACAATGATCACACTTCTTCTATCCATCATATTGCCTTCGCCCAGTGCTTTTGCTACAGAGATAAATAAAAAAAGCTGGGATGAGTTACAAGGAAATGATGTGAAAATTAAGGCAGAGCAAGTGAATGCTGAAATGTATAAGGGAGAAGTAGCGGAGAGGGAGCACGTATTTCAATATAAGATTGAAAATACGGGAGATACACCAATCCGAGAATTAGTAATTAAACAAAATAATGACAATGGAATTGAGTTTCTTTCGCAATCTGTGAAAGTAAACGGAGAGAAGTTACTTGAAAATAAGGTAGCGGATTTCTATGTAGAGGAAAAAGATAATGGAGGAAAGGTTCTTTCTTCTAATCTTAAAATTCAAGATTTAAAATCACATGAAAAAATGACTGTATTAATAAAAGCTCGTCGTGCGCAACATTTTAATAAAGAGTATAAGCAGAAAATTAGTGTGCAAAAGGATCAACTACAAATAGGAAACATGTCTGTAGATGTTGAAGGGCTTCCTTCTGAAGAGAAGTTAGAAGCTAATACCGATGATGAGGCTGACAGTAGTAAGAAAGCTATCGGATCAACAACTGATTCAAAAACTAAAGAAGTGGATGGGAAATTAAAAGTATCTGTAGAAGATAAAAATACATCTACACAAAAAACAGAAATAGAGAAGGTAAAACAACCTGAAGCTGAGAAGCAACTAGAAAAAGAGGAAAAGCAATCACCTTTAGCAGTAAAGCAGAGTGATGCAGAAGTACAAGCTGCATCAGAAAATGCTTCGAAGGTTCAAATCCAAACAGGAGATAAACAAGGATTTGGAGACCCGTTGTATTCTACAATTGCTCCTGGTAATTTAGTACAGACTGGTAATGTGACGCTTGGTTTGACATCTGATCATTATGGCAGACAAAGTATGGGTTATAAAACGAATAAAATGACGGTTGATGTTGATAATGATGATAGTACTTTTAATTCGTCAACAGGTGCATTTCCTAACATTCCTGCTGGAAGTAAAGTGAAAAAGGCTTACTTATTCTGGACAGCAGCAATGGGGTTACCAGGAAATATCGCTGATAGAAAGGTTACCGAGGATCAAGTAAGGCAACCAGTCAAAATGAGAATGGGAAATAAAGAATATGCAGAGGTAACTGCTGATAGCATAAGAAAAGCTGATTATCTACCTTATATTTCTAATTATTCAGGTAGTGGCGCAGGATATGTAGCGTATGCAGAAGTAACAAATATAATTGCACAGCAAGGTATTTCTCAAACGTTGACAGTTGCAAATGTGCCACAAATTAAAGATGTAACAGGTGGCGGCTATTACTGGGGTAACTGGAATCTTATATTAGTTTATGAAAACTATAAAGAAACAGTAAAAGACATGAAGATTTGGGAAGGGCTAGTCTCTCAAAAAAGTACAGCCTGGACAGATATTAGTGTTAATAAAATAAACACACCAAAAGAAGGCGCTTTTAAGGCGAAATTTAGTTATTTTTCATCGCAAGGTGATCCAGCTGATAATGATGGATATGCCTATGATTATGGAGAGTATGATTTTGGGTTAGGGTATCAAAAGTTTAAAAATATTAAAGGTAAAGATAATGATGTTAATGACTCATCTATGACAGAAGTACAAGTAGATGGTACTAACGAATTTGTTACGAAAAAATACCCAGGATATAATCCAGATTGGACAAATTCTTTCAGTACAGATATTCATACGTATCACCTTGAAGGACCCACTCAAGTGAAAAATGATTTAAAAGAAGCAAAAATGCGTTTTAGAGCATATGGTGGTGGCGGTGATATTTACGTATTAAATAACGCTACATTCGTTACAGAACATAATGCTCCAAACTTACAAGTTGATAAAAAGGCATTAGATAGTACCGGAAAAGAAATTAAGGACGTTAAAGCTGGTGAAGAGTTTACGTATCAAATTGAAGTGAAAAATGATACGAAAAATAACCAAGCGCCGGTATCAAATGTAAAAGGTTTTGATAAATTAGATGATCGTTTAGAGTATGTTCCAGGGTCTATACAATATGTTTCTGGAAGTAATAAAGGAAATAAAACAGATAATGCAAGCGATGATGAAGCAGAGTTTGTAAATAATCAAATTGATTTCCGTGTTGGTGAGGGTGCAGATGCTAAAAACGGTGGTGTTTTAAAGCCGGGTGAAAGTACCGTTATTACATTCAAAGTAAAAGTGAAAGATTCTGTACAATCAGATACAACAGTAAAAAATGTCGTTGTTGTAAAGGGACAAGATAGTGCCGAGATAAAGTATGAAACTGAGGACGATGCAAATGTTACGGTTACTACCCCAAAAGAAGTTCCAGGGGAAATAGAGGCGAGAAAAATAGCTTCTAATAAAACACCGAAGTTAGGTGATGAGGTAGAGTATCGTATTACATTTAAAAATAAGATAAAAGATGGACGTCTAGATGTATTGACGATTGAAGACGAATTACCAAGTAGTCTTGAATACGTGAAAGATAGTTTGAAAGCCGAAGGTGTAAAACCAGAGCCAGTAGAGCTGAAGTTTGAAAATGGCAAAGTAATTGCAAAGTATCCAGAAATTATGGATATGGAAGAAAGAAGTATCGTCTTTAAAACAAAAGTAAAAGAAACTGCAAAAATTGGTGAAGAAATTGTTAACAAAGCAACCGTTAGTGATAAAACAAATCCACCAAAGGATCTAGAAGAGAAGATTACACCACAGCATAAGGCCGGTAAAATTGATGCAAAGAAAAAGGCAACAAATAAGAAGCCGAAGCTAGGAGAAGAATTTGAATATCAAATTAGCTTTAAAAATACGGTGGAAAACGGAAAACTAGATGCAATTACAATAGAAGATGAAATTCCAGCTAACTTAGAATTTGTTCAAGGCAGTGAGAGAGCTGAAGGTACTGAACCAAATCCAGTAGAGTTAAAAGTAGAGAATGGTAAGGTAATCGCAAAATATCCAGAAATTACGGATACAAAAGAGCGAAGCATCGCCTTTAAAGTGAAAGTAAAAGAAGAGGCAAAAGCGGGAGAAACGATTGTTAATAAAGCGGTTGTGAGTGAGCCAAATGGACAGTCTGAGCATCCAGAAGAAAAGATTACGCCGGATTATAAATACGGTAAAGTGGATGTAGAAAAAAACGTAACGAATCAAACACCAAAACTAGGAGAAGAAGTGGAATACCGAATTACATTTTATAATACGGTAGAAAACGGAAAACTAGAAACGGTGCTAGTAGAAGATACACTACCTAAAGGTGTTGAATACGTGAAAGATAGTTTGAAAGCTGAAGGTATAAAACCAGAGCCAGTAGAACTAAAAGTGGAAGATGGCAAAGTAATGGCAAAGTATCCAGAGATTATGGATACAGAAAAAAGAAGTATTGTTTTTAAAGTGAAAGTAAAAGATTCGGCAAAGGTAGGGGAGGCAATTGTAAATAAAGCAATTGCAAAAGATCCGAAAAATGAGCCTGTTGAATCGAAGGTTGTTATTACACCGCAAAGTAAAAAAGGTGAAATTGCTGCTACAAAGGTAGTTAATAATAAGAAGCCGAAGTTAGGTGAAGAAATCGAGTACCGCATTAGTTTTCATAATACGGTTGAGAACGGAAAACTAGAAACGGTGCGAGTGGAAGATACAATTCCAAAAGGTCTTGAATATGTAGAAAATAGCATCAAGGCCGAAGGAGAAGCACCTGGACCAGTAGAATTAGCTGTTGAAAATGGGATAGTCAAAGCTAAGTATATCGATATTATGGATATGAAAGAAAGAAGTATCGTCTTTAAAGTAAAGGTGAAGGAAGAAGTAAAAGTAGATAAAGAGATTGTCAATAAAGCAATTGTTGATGATACGAAAAATCCACCGATTGAACCGGAGGAAAGAATTACTCCGCAACATAAGGATGGAATAATTGATTCGAAGAAGACAGTAGATAATCCATCACCAAAACTAGGAGAAGAAGTAGAATACCGAATTAGCTTTAAGAACACGGTAGAAAACGGAAAACTAGAAAAGGTAATAATAGAGGATACAATTCCTAACGGTTTAGAGTATGTAAAAGGCAGTGAAAAGGCTGAAGGTGATAAACCAGCTCCATTAAAGTTAAGTGTGAAAGATGGAAAAGTTATTGCTGAATACGACAATATTACGGATATGAAAGAAAGAAGTATTGTCTTTAAGGTAAAGGTGAAGGAAGAAGCGGAAGTGGGGAAGGAAATCATCAATAAGGCAATTGTTGATGATATGAAAGATCCGAAAGAACCAGAAGCGAAAATTACACCATTACACAAAGATGGAAAAATTAAAGCGAAGAAAATCGTAAATAATGAAACACCGAAGTTAGGAGAAGAAGTAGAATACCGAATTAGTATGAAAAATACGGTAAAGAACGGAAAGCTAACAGACGTGACAGTAGAGGATACTTTACCAGAAGGTTTAGAGTATGTAGAAAATAGTTTGAAAGCAGAAGGTGCCGGAATAGATTCAGTAGAGCTGAAATTTGAAAACGGTAAAGTAATGGCAAAATATCCAGAAATTACGGATACAGAAGAAAGAAGTATCGTTTTTAAAGTGAAAGTAAAAGAAGAAGTAAAAGTCGGTAAAAAAATCATTAATAAAGCAACTATTGATGATTCGCAAAATAAGCCAGTTAATCCGACAGCGGAAATTACTCCTCAGTATAAAGATGGAAAACTTGAAGCAAAAAAGATAGTAAATAATGAAACGCCGAAGTTAGGAGAAGAAGTGGAATACCGAATTAGCTTTAAAAATACGGTAGAACATGGAAAGCTAACAGAGGTAAAAATAGAAGATGATTTACCAAATGGATTAGAGTATGTGAAAGATAGTTTAAAAGTAGAAGGTTCTAAGCCAGATCCAGTGGAATTAAAATTTGAAAACGGTAAGGTAATGGCAAAGTATCCTGAGATTACAGATACAAAAGAGAGAAGTATTACCTTTAAAGTGAAAGTAAAAGGTAAAGTGAGCGATTCAATTGTTAATGAAGCGATTGTGAGCGATACGAAACATCCGCCAGAAACACCGACAGCAGAAATTATTCCGCAACATAAAGACGGAAAAGTGAAAGCGAAGAAGACGGTAAATAATGAAACGCCGAAGTTAGGAGAAGAAGTAGAATACCGAATTAGTTTTAAAAACACGGTAGAAGACGGAAAACTAGCAGAGGTAAAAATAGAAGATACTTTACCAGAAGGTTTAGAGTATGTAGAAAACAGTGTGAAAGCAGAAGGTACTAAGCCAGATCCAGTAGAATTGAAAATGGAAAATGGTAAGGTAATGGCGAAGTATCCAGAGATTACGGACACAGAAGAAAGAAGTATCACTTTTAAAGTGAAAGTAAAGGAAGAAGTGAAAGTCGGTAAAAAAATCGTCAACAAAGCAATTGTTGATGATACGAAAAATGAACCAGAAACACCGACGGCAGAAATTACTCCGCAGCATAAAGACGGAAAAGTGGAAGCGAAGAAGACGGTAAATAATGAAACGCCGAAGTTAGGAGAAGAAGTAGAATACCGAATTAGTTTTAAAAATACGGTAGAAAACGGAAAGCTAGCAGAGGTAAAAATAGAAGACGATTTACCAAATGGATTAGAGTATGTGAAAGATAGTTTACGAGCGGAAGGTACTAAGCCGGATCCAGTAGAACTGAAAGTGAAAGATGGAAAAGTAATCGCCAAATATCCAGAGATTACGGATACAGAAGAAAGAAGTATCGTCTTTAAAGCGAAAGTAAAAGAAGAATTTAAAGTTGGTGAAGGTCTTGTCAATAAAGTAGTTGTTGATGATACAAAAGATCCAACAACTTCAGAAGTAACAATTATGCCAGAATATAAAGACGGTAAGCTTAAAGCAGAGAAATTTGTAAACAATAAAAAACCGAAATTAGGAGAAGAAATAGAATACCGAATTAGTTTTAAAAATACGGTAGAAAACGGAAAACTAGTAGAGGTTAAAGTAGAAGATGAAATTCCAGCTGGATTAGAGTATGTAGAAAACAGTTTACAAGCAGAAGGATCTAAGCCTAGTCCGGTAGAATTGAAATTTGAAAACGGTAAGGTAATGGCAAAGTATCTAGAAATTACGGATACAAAAGAAAGAAGTATTATCTTTAAAGTGAGAGTAAAAGAAGAGGCAGAAATAGGCAAGGAGATTGTTAATAAAGCAATCGTAGTAGATACAAAAAATGAGCCCGAAGAGCCTCATGTGGAAATTACTCCGCAATATAAAGATGGTAAAATTGCTGCGCAGAAAGTGGCGAATAATCATAAACCGAAACTAGGAGAAGAAGTAGAATACCGAATTAGTTTTAAAAACACGGTAGAAAACGGAAAACTAGCAGAAGTGAAAATTGAGGATCAACTACCAAATGGATTAGAGTATGTGAAGGATAGTTTAAAAGCAGAAGGTAATGAACCAAATCCGGTAGAGTTAAAAGAAGAAGCTGGAAAAATTACAGCGAAGTATGAAAATATTACTGATACAGCTGAGCGTAGCATTATCTTTAAGGTAAAAGTAACAGAAGCAGTAAAAGTCGGGAAGAAAATCGTGAATACGGCAATTGTGGATGATGATAATCCGAAGAATCCTCCGCAAAAACCAGAAGCGATTATTACACCGGAGTATAAGAATGGAAAAATAAAAGCTGAGAAAACAGTAAATAACCCAGCTCCAAAATTAGGAGAAGAAGTAGAGTATCGAATTACGTTCCGTAACGTAGTTGAGCACGGAAAATTAGCGAAGGTGAAAATTAAGGATGAATTACCAAACAGTTTAGAGTTTGTAGAAGGTAGCGAAAGAGCTGAGGGGGATAATCCAAAACCGTTGCATGTAAAAGTGAAAAACGGCATAGTACTCGCAGAATATCCAGAAATTACGGATACGAAAGAAAGAAGTATCGTCTTTAAAGCAAAAGTGAAAGAAAAAGCTAAAATTGGCGAAGCGATTGTGAATACGGCGGTTGTGGAAGATACTATAAATCCACCAGAGAAACCGAATGTCGCGATACAACCTCAACATAAAGAGGGTGTATTACAAGCTGAAAAAACAGTGAGTAACCATGAACCGAAGTTAGGAGAAGAAGTAGAATATCGAATTAGTTTTGAAAATACGGTAGAAAACGGCAAACTAACTGAGGTGAAAGTAGAGGACGAAATTCCAGCTGGTTTAGAATACGTACAGGATAGTATAAAGTCTGATGGGCCGGAACCAAATCCAGTAGAACTTAAAGTTGAGAATGGAAAAGTAACAGCAAAGTATCCAGAAATTACGGATACGAAAAAAAGAAGTATCATCTTTAAAGTGAAAGTACAAGAAACGGTACAAGTAGGAAAAGAAATTATAAACAAGGCGGTTGTGGATGATAATAATCCGACAAATCCACCAGTTGAGTCACTTATACCAATTACACCTCAATATAAAGATGGGAAACTAGAGGCAAGGAAAGAAGTAAGTAACCATGAACCAAAGCTAGGGGAAGAAATCGAATATCGAATTACTTTTAACGGCACAGTAGATGGCGGGAAGTTAGTTGATGTAAAGATTGAAGATGAAATTCCGTCTGGTTTAGAGTATGTGAAAGAAAGTCTGGAGGCCGTAGGTGATAAGCCTGTGCCAACAGAACTTAAAGTCGAGAATGGAAAAGTAACAGTGAAGTATCCAGAAATTACGGATACGAAAGAAAGAAGTATCATCTTTAAAGTAAAGGTAAAAGAATCAGTAAAAGTTGGAGAGGAAATAACAAAAAAAGCGATCATTCATGTAGATGATCCAGATCATCCAGTTATGGAACCGACAGCGACAATAAAGCCAGAATATAAAGATGGTAAGTTAAAAGCGACGAAGACAGTAAATAATAAAGAACCGAAGCTAGGAGAAGAAGTAGAATACCGAATTAGTTTCAAAAATACGGTAGAAAACGGCAAACTAGCAGAGGTAAAGGTAGAAGATGAAATTCCAGCCGGTTTAGAGTACGTGCAAGATAGCATTAGATTTGAAGGGGCTGAACCAAATCCAATAGAGTTAAAAATGGAGTTTGGAAAAGTAATAGCAAAGTATCTAGAAATTACAGATACGAAAGAACGTAGTATTATTTTTAAAGTGAAGGTAAAAGCAGCACCAAGTAAAGGGATAACAAATAGAGCGGTAGTGGACGATAAAATAAATCCACCACTTGAGCCTACAGTTACAATTTTACCGAAAACAAAAGAAGATCTTAAGATACCAGAAGAGCCGAAAGAACCAGAAGTGAAGCCGGAAGAGCCGAAAGAACCGAAAGAACCGAAGGAACCAGAAGTGAAGCCGGAAGAGCCGAAAGAACCGAAGGAACCAGAAGTGAAACCGGAAGATCCGAAAGAACCGAAAGAACCAGAAGTGAAGCCGGAAGATCCGAAAGAACCGAAAGAACCAGAAGTGAAGCCGGAAGAGCCGAAAGAACCGAAGGAACCAGAAGTGAAGCCGGAAGAGCCGAAAGAACCAGAAGTGAAGCCGGAAGAGCCGAAAGAACCGAAGGAACCAGAAGTGAAACCGGAGGATCCGAAAGAACCAAAAGAACCAGAAGTGAAACCGGAGGATCCGAAAGAACCAAAAGAACCAGAAGTGAAACCGGAGGATCCGAAAGAACCAAAAGAACCAGAAGTGAAACCAGAGGAACCGAAAGAGCCGAAGGAACCAGAAGTGAAACCGGAGGAACCGAAAGATCTGAAGAAACCAGAAGTGAAACCGGAAGTAAGACTGGAAAAGTTAATTAAAGAACCGCAAGCAAAAGTAGAAAAAGAATTACCGAAAACAGGGGCAGCACATTCATGGATGATGTCAGTTGGTGCGGGAATTTCATTCTTAGTTGGCGGAGTATTATTCGTATTAGGTAGAAGAAGAAAACAATAATTTTTTAGACGAAAAGCACACTGAGTTCGATAGTTTATTGGACTCAGTGTGCTTTTATGTTATATAAAAGGAAAGTCCTTCCACGTATGGAAGGAGCTTTATTTTTGCATATTAAAACATACTTGAGCTATGCATCGGTTGAAGTTTTGCATTTGGATCGAAGTAAGCTTTTGCATTGTTTACTGCTGTCGGTGCTTCGCCAAATCCACAAGCGATAAGTTTTACTTTTCCTTCATATGTACAAATGTCACCAGCAGCGTAAATGCCAGGAATATTTGTTTCCATTTTTGAATTTACAAGGATGCTGTTTTTTTGTATATCTAAGCCCCAGTTTTTAATTGGGCCAAGAGAAGAAACGAAGCCGTAGTTTACGATTACGTCATCAACATCGATGATAATTTTTTCCTCCGTTTTTACATGTTGAAGAACGACTTGTTCAATCTTGTCATCACCAATGAGTTCTACTGGAACGTATGGTGTACTTACTTCTGCACGAGAATTCATTAAGCTTTCTACGCTATGTTCATGCGCACGGAATTTATCACGACGATGAACGATTGTAACTTTTTCAGCAATCGGTTCTAACATCATTGTCCAGTCTACTGCTGAGTCGCCACCGCCAAATACTACGACGCGCTTACCAGCAAATTTATTCATATCATCAACGAAATAATGTAAGTTTTTCTTTTCGTATTTCGCTGTACCTTCTAATTCTAAGCGGCGTGGTTGGAAAGCACCATTGCCAGCAGTAATAATAACTGATTTAGAATAGTGAGTTTGCTTATTCGTAACAAGTTTAAATATACCGTCAGCTTGTTTCTCAAGCGTATCGACAGCTTCTTCTAAACAAACAGTTGGGTCAAATTTCTTCATTTGCTCTTTTAAGTTATCAACTAATTCTTGTGCGCGCACTTTTGGAAATCCAGCCACATCATAAATGTATTTTTCAGGGTAGAGTGCGGATAATTGTCCGCCAAGTTGAGGTAAGCTTTCAATGATTTTTACACTTGCTTGTCTCATACCGCCATAAAATGCTGTGAACAGTCCCGTTGGACCACCACCAATAATTGTTATGTCGTAAACTTTTTGATTTTCTGCCACTTTCATTCCCCCTATAGATGGAATTTTGATATTGATTTCATATATTGTTCATATGTACACGAAAATCCTGCAAATGATGACACTTTCAAATAAATGATAGCATATTTGAGTTCATAATACTTCTGAAAACGACTGAATTGTGTGTAAGTTTTCGCATAGGTTCTTTTTTATTGTATAAAATATACAGAAAGGAAAATACATGAAAAAAAGGCTAAAAAACCCTTGAAAACGCTATGTTATTTTAAAATATTGATAATTCTCCAGACGCTTGAATTCTGGAATAAAACCGACTAATATAGGGAAGTATTATGTTAAATTTCTATGACAAAATTCGTACGATTTTTTGACTGCGTTTTGTTATGATATAGAATGTGATAAATTCCACATTCTTGACAAATAGAGTTTTTAGTACTTGGTATTATTTTTCATTACTATTATATAAAGAAAAGGGTTGTGATTTGGTGAAGACTCCAAAAATCGTAGTTTTAGGTGCAGGTTATGGCGGGATGATTACGACTGTTCGTCTGCAAAAAGCATTATCTGTAAATGAAGCTGAAATTACGCTAGTAAACAACAACAGCTATCACTACCAAGCGACTTGGTTACATGAGAGCGCAGCTGGTACATTACAAGATGAAAAAATCTGTCTAGATATTCAAGACGTTATTGATACAAATAAAGTGAACTTTGTACAAGACACAGTAGTAGAAATTAAAGCTGCTGAAAAACGCATTATCTTAAAAGATGGCGAGTTAGAGTATGATTACTTAGTAATTGGTCTTGGTTTCGAATCAGAAACATTCGGAATTACAGGATTAAAAGAGCATGCATTCTCAATCGCTAACATTAATGCAACTCGTGAAATTCGTGAGCATATGGAAGCTAGTTTCTCTAAATATGCAACTGAACAACGCGATGAGTTAGTAACAATCGTTGTTGGTGGTGCTGGATTTACTGGTATCGAGTACGTAGGTGAGCTTGCAAACCGTGTTCCTGAACTTTGCAAAGAGTATAATGTACCACGTGAAAAAGCACGTATCATCTGTGTAGAAGCTGCTCCAACAGCACTTCCAGGTTTTGATCCAGCGTTAGTAGAATACGCTGTAAAACAACTTGAGAAAAAAGGTGTAGAATTCCGCATCGGTACAGCAATTAAAGAAGCAACTGAAGAAGGTATTATCGTTGCGAATGGCGATGACACTGAATTAATTAAGTCTGAAACAGTAGTTTGGGCTGCAGGTGTTCGTGGTAATGGTATTGTGGAAGAGTCTGGCTTTGAAGCAATGCGCGGACGTGTAAAAGTTGATGAGTATATGCACGCTCCGGGATACGAAGATGTATTCATGGTTGGTGACGCAGCGTTAATCATTAATGAAGAAATTAACCGTCCTTACCCACCAACAGCACAAATTGCAATTCAACAAGGTTACAATATTGCACACAACTTAACTGTATTAGTTCGTGGCAAGGGCGAAATGAAGAAATTCGCATTCGATAATAAAGGATCTGTATGTTCTTTAGGTCATGACGATGCAATGGGCGTTGTTATGGGTAAAAAGTTAACAGGTTGGAAAGCTTCCTTCATGAAGAAAGTAATCGATAACCGTTACCTATTCTTATTAGGTGGACCTTTATTAGTTCTTAAAAAAGGTAAATTAAAGTTCTTTTAATATATAGTAGAAAAAGCAGAAACGGCTAAGAACTGTTTCTGCTTTTTTCATATTAAAAATATAGTATAATATATAAAAAAGAAAGAATATTCTGTCCTTTCTGATGGAGGAGGTTATTACATCATGGAGAAACGAGGGAAGGTATGGCTAGCTGTTAGTGGTTTAGTAGCTACAAAAGATGGTAGGTGGCTATTTGTTAAGAAGAAATACAGTGGATTAAAAGGGAAATGGTCTTTACCGGCTGGTTTTGTAAATGAAGGTGAGACGGTTGATGAAGCTGTGAAACGCGAAGTGTTAGAAGAGACAGGCATTGTCGCTCATGTGAAGGGGATTATTGGTGTTCGATCGGGTGTTATTCGTAATGAGATTAGTGATAATATGATTATTTTCCTTTTGGAACCTGAAGGAGAAAATATTATTGTACAGGAGAAAGAATTGTCTGAAGTGGCGTTCTTACATCCGGATAAGATTGTAGACAATCCGAATACGTCTGTGCTTATTAAATATTTGTTAGAAGGAAGATCAGAACTACATCTTGAAGTGGACAAAACATTAAATCCAGGCGAACCATTTGGTTATACAGCTTATCACGTATTTACGGCACGTGCGAGGAGAGGGGAAAAGAGTGAGTATACCGGTACTACTTATTTCAATGATGTTATTCTTTATTTTGTTCTTTGGAATTGGATTTTTACTCAACATGATTTTGCGAGCTACTTGGGTAATGGTTATTGTGTATCCAATTGTTTGTATGCTTATTATTAATAAAGCGAGTATGTGGGATTATTTTTCAAAACCGAAAGAAACATTTTCTTCATTTGGGACAAGTGTATCGCACTTAGGACAAGCAGACGTATTTATTCTATCTACTGGATTAGTAGGGGCTGCTTTAGCAGGAGTCGTAATCAAGAAACTTCGGAAAAGCGGATATCAAATGTTTTAATCTCCAATTAAGTTGGAGATTATTTTTTTGCATATTCCTTCATCGTATAGGGAATGATTAACGATGAAGGAGTGTGGAATATAAAAATGTTAAAACGATATTGTATTCGCATTATGATGACTTGTTTACTTGCAATTGCATTATGCGTAACATGGAATGCTTTCACAGGAGTTTCTTTATTAGAGATTGTAAAGAAATATGAGGGAATGAGTGCAAAAGAAGTACATGCAGCAGAAGTTAAGAGAAATGTTGCTCCGAGTAAAGAAGTGATAAATGCTTTAGAGCAGGCAAACGACTGGTCTAAATATCGTTCAATTGAAATGACTGCAACAGGTTATACATCGGGGATTGAGTCAACTGGTAAGAGGCCAGGGCATCCAGAGTATGGTATTACATATTCAGGTGTCAAAGTGAAAAGGGATTTATATTCCACAATTGCTGCGGACTTACGCGTATTCCCGATTGGAACAATTCTCTTCGTGCCAGGTTACGGGTATGGTGTAGTAGCTGATAAGGGCGGCGCAATAAAAGGAAACCGTCTTGATCTATATTATGATACGGTGAAAGATGTTTATAGCCAATGGGGTAAGAAAAAAGTAAATGTGTACGTAGTAAAAGTAGGAAATGGTAAGTTTACAGAAGAAGAGTTAACGATGTTAAATCAAGATGAAACGATGCAAGTGTTTCGTGGTCAATATTTGAAATAGAATATATAGTTGATAGGGCTTCCTTCTGTATTTTTTAGAAACATTAATATAGAGGAGAGCCCTTTATTATTGGTATTTAATAACTGATTTTCAATGTTTAATTTATGTGTTATAATTTTTCCTGTATTAGAAGGAAATGACAATTGAATAAGGAGGGATGGAAGAGAGTGAAAAAATAGAAGCTCTCTTATTATTATGAGGGAAGGAACTTTATCTCAACAAAATATAGTTGTATTGTTTTTTAAACAGTTACGCCCGAAACAATGGACTAAAAACTTGCTTGTATTTGCAGCGTTAGTCTTTTCAATAAAACAAGTATCTTTAACTATGGTGGCACAAGCTGCAATTTGTTTTGCACTATTTTGTGCAATATCTGGCTGTGTCTATATTTTAAATGATTTTATGGATATTGAGGCAGATCGACAACACCCTGTTAAGCGATATCGACCGATGGCATCGGGTGCATTAAATCCGTATTTTGCTATTACGGCAGGTTGTGTTATTTTAGTAGCGTCTTTAGTAGTTTCATATATACTAAATCCGTTATTATGCTTAGTATTAGCAGTCTATTTTATTTTAAATGTAGCTTATTCAATTCGTTTAAAGCACGTTGTAATCATTGATATTTTAATTATTGCATCTGGATTTGTTTTACGAGCATTGGCCGGTGGATTAGTTATTCAAGTGCCATTTACACCGTGGTTTTTATTATGTACATTATTACTGTCACTATTCTTGGCCATTAATAAAAGACGACATGAATTAGTATTGTTACAGAATAATAAAGGTTCTCATAGAAAAGTATTAGAAAGTTATTCTCCAGCTTTGTTAGACCAATTAAGTACAATTGTTACGTCGGCAACTATTGTAACTTATGCTATCTTTACTTTTAATGCAGGGAAAAGTATCTATTTAATGTGGACAATCCCATTTGTAATTTACGGGATTTTTCGTTATTTATATTTAGTTCACATGGAAGATAAAGGTGGAGAACCAGATAAAGTTTTATTAGAGGATCAGCATATTTTAATAACAGTGTTGTTATATGCGATAACAGTTATTATTATACTATTGAACTTTTAATTACTCTATTCGGGTTTACTAAAACGTTTAAGAGGAGAGTCTTAAACGTTTTTTATTTGGAATAAAACAGTTAAGGAGTATAGAGATGCAACAATTTTTGATGATTATTTTATCAGTTGGTATGGGAGTTGTAGGGCAAATTTTATTAAAGTTTGGCGCAATGAAATCACAAAGTTCAGCGGCTGTAGGTATTATGAATTTTATTAACGTACCGAACTTTTTCGGACTAGCTTTTTACGGTTTAAGTGCATTATTATGGATGATTGTGTTGAGAAAGGTTGATTTAAGTTATGCATACCCAATGGTGAGTTTCGGATATGTGTTTGTTATTATTGCATCAGCATTATTATTTGGTGAAACAATCAATTTCATGAAGATTGCTGGAATGGTATGTATAGTAGCTGGCATTTTATTTATTGCAAAATCATAGGAGGTAAAGCAATGGGAACATATTTATATTGTGTACTTCCATTTATAGCTTGGGTAGCTTCGGGAGTATTAAAATTTTTAGTGAATTATCTTCGTTCTGGAAAAGATGCTTTTCGTTTAGTAGGAAATGGTGGATTTCCTAGTACGCATACAACGATTTTATCAAGTATGGTCATGACAATAGGGTTTCATGAAGGTTTTAATACCCTGATGTTTGGAATCGGGATGGCAATTTTAACAATTGTTATCATTGATGCCACAGGACTTCGCCGTACAGTTGGTAAACATGCAAGAATGTTGAATAAACATATAAGTTCGGAAGAAGAAAAATTAAGAGAGCGCCAAGGACATCATTGGCATGAGATTTTTGGTGGACTTGTGTTAGGAACAGTTATTGGGTACGTAGCACATCTAATTATGGTATTTCTACCTTAGGGGGAGAAGCAATGTTGAATATTTGGAATAATTATAAAGGAAAGGGGATATTAGCCCTTGTCCTTTTCATTTTTTATTGTTCGTTTTATTTTTTCATTGGTTGGAAAATGGATACTCACTCCAAAATTTTGAGTGGGGAGTGGAGTGATACCTATTTTTCTTTTGATCAAGGATATTACATTTTTGGTTTTTTCCTTGAGAGAGGAGAGATAGTAGGGATGAGCTGGTTCCGACATCCATTCCTTTATTATTTTGTTCAAGGATTCATGTGGATACTTGAAACAGTAAAAGTAGGGAATATAGTACACGGTATTATATTCATTCAAGCATTCTTAAGCGCGATTAGTGTAGTGATGATCTATGCATTATGCTGTAAAATTTGTAAGAATGTAATTGTTTCTTTCCTATTAGCGGTTATGTACGGATTCTCAGCTACTATGTTAGTTATTACGTGGACACCGGAATCTTTTATTTATGCAAATTTCACATTGGTACTGATGTGTTTTGTGTGTTATCCATTTATTAATGGGGAAAAAGAAGCAAAAATGGGGTTCAATATTACCAATATATTATTGGCATTAGGAATAACTGGGGTCACTTTAACTAATTCGTTTCTGTGGTTTTTAGGTAGTGTAATGAGTTATAAAAAATTGCAGAAAAAAATTATTTGGACTAGTATTTCTATTGTTATTGTCGTGATTACGTTTGTTTTAGTAATGAACGCAAATAATGTAGTTCTTATCGAGGCAGTGAAGTCTAGTATGGGCTTTACGCAAGAACAGAGTTTTTCACCAGAATACGTCAAACCAGTAGGTATATTGATGTTTCATCTATTATTAGGATCTTCCTTTATCTTTGGTAAATTTTCAGAAGTACCATTGCGAGTAGGAAGTGAAGTTGCACATTTGAACCTTCTTCCTTCACATACTATAATCGGTTGGATTGTAGTTGTATCCGTGTATGCTTTTATATTGGTAGTTGTATGGAAAAACTTTTTAAAAGAACCTTTTGTAAGGTTTTTAAGTTTATGTTTACTATTTAATATTGTTTTACATGGAATTGTTGGCTTTGGAGCATCTGAAGCATTTATTTATGGGGCACATATGGTATTTACAATACCTTTATTATTGGCATATGGCTTTAAAGTGATGAAACGTATAAAAGTATTCGGTTTATGTATAATATTACTATTACTATTAATAAATAATTTTGAGAGTATGTTATATTTCTATCATTTTGCAGTCTCGAACTACTCTTTATAATAAGGTTTATTTTTAATAAAAGGGTACTTTAGATAGGATGTCTAAAGTACCCTTTTATTATTCCTTAAAAATAGATACAAAATAAAAGTCCGAATTATCGCATTTTAGAAAAAATATAGTTATAATAAAAATAGAGAAATTTAGGGGGTCTGAACATGTTTCAAGTACAAAAAGAATTAGCAGGTCATGAAGCGGTAATTGTTGCTTTATTTGAAGAAGAGAAAATGAGTAGTTTTGTACAAGAACTGGACAAAGCGTTTGAAGGGCAATTACAAGTTTTACTAGAAGAGAAAGAATTATCTACGAAGAAAAAGGCCATTTCGAAAGTACATAGCTTAGGGAAAACAAATGTGAAACGTTATTACTTTGTTGGTTTAGGAAAGAAGGAATCTTACACGACAGAAACGTTACGTGCGGCTCTTGGTAAGGCGTTTAAAACACTGCAAGCAGCAAAAGTACAAGATGCAGCAATCTTACTTGATTCTTTCGTAACAGAGAAATTAGACGCGATTGATGTCGCTCATATTGCGGCAGAGGTACAAGGTCTTGGTACATATGAGTTACAAACGTATAAATCAGATAAAAAGGATCGTGTAGAGTTAGAGAAGTTCACGGCTATTACAGCGGAAGATGCACAAGAAATTGAAGCAGCATTAACAGTTGGCTACGTACATGGACGTGCAACAAATTCAGCTCGTACACTTGTAAATATGCCGCCAAACGTATTAACAGCGACAAAGCTTGCTGAGTATGCTGTTGAATTACGGAGAAATATGATATGGACTATAAAGTTCTTGAAAAAGAAGAAATGGAAGACCTTGGTATGGGTGCGTTACTTGCAGTAAACCAAGGTAGTGTAGAGCCACCAAAAATGATCGCTCTTATTTATAAAGGAAAAGAAGAGTGGACAGATGTCATTGGGTTCGTTGGAAAAGGTATTACATACGATACAGGTGGTTATTCTTTAAAACCACGTGAAGGCATGGTTGGTATGAAAGGTGATATGGGCGGTGCAGCTGCTGTATTAGGTGCGATGGAAATTATCGGTGAACTTCGCCCAGAACAAAATGTGATCGCTGTTATTCCTTCAACTGATAACGTTGTAAGTGGTACGGCATTTAAGCCAGACGATGTAATCACATCTATGAGCGGAAAAACAATTGAAGTATTAAATACGGATGCAGAAGGTCGTCTAGCTTTAGCTGACGGTATTACGTATGCGAAAAAACTTGGTGCAAACTACCTTGTTGATGTTGCAACATTAACAGGCGGTGTAATTGTTGCACTTGGAAACTATACGACAGGCGCAATGACAAATAATGAAGAGTTATTTGAGCAAGTGCTAGAGGCTTCTATGGAAACAGATGAGCCAATTTGGCAACTACCGATTTTTGATCGTGATAAAGAACGTGTGAGAAACAGTAAGTTTGCTGATTTAAATAACTCACCAGGCCGTGAAGGACATGCGGTTATGGCAGGTACATTCCTAGGCGAATTCGCTGAAGATACACCATGGGTACACTTAGATATCGCTGGAACATCAGAAACAAAAGGTGCGCACGACTTAGGTCCAGCTGGAGCAACTGGCGCAATGGTACGTACACTTGCAACACTTGTGGAGCGTTTCGGAGAAGAATAATTTTTTGAAGAAAAGGCTGTCTCAAATTTTTGAGGCAGCCTTTTTTATTGGTAATTCGATATAATTTCGTTTGCTACTACGCTGTTGAAAAAAATGTTTATAAAGAAATTGTGTATAAAATTCCATTTGAAAAAGGAAGTACGGTCTGTTTCTTTACAGAACCAAGTGCATCACTTTTTTTGGGTAAGCCAATTGTAACTTTGAGGCGTGTCCCGAGCTCAAGATTAACTTCTGTAATTGTGTTAATGAAAGAATATTAGCAATGGAGACGATACGATTATTTTAACGAGAATGCATCATCATGAAGATGGTTACTTTTAGAAAATGTTGATTCCATTAATGAGCGTGTAATGCTGTTGTAGCTTTGTCTATTAGAAATACCAATATGGATGAGCGACCTCTTTATTGGTATTTAATAGTTGATTTTCAATGTTATACTTATGTGATATAATCTTTCCTGTATTAGAAGTAAATAACAATTGAATAGGGAGGGAAAGAAGAGAGTGACAAAATAGAAGCACTCTTATTATTATGAGGGAAGGAACTTTATCTCAACAAAATATAGTTGTATTGTTTTTTAAACAGTTACGCCCGAAACAGTGGACTAAAAACTTGCTTGTATTTGCAGCGTGTCTTTTCGATAAAACAAGTATCTTTAACTATGGTGGCACAAGCTGCAATTTGTTTTGCACTATTTTGTGCAATATCTGGCTGTGTCTATATTTTAAATGATTTTATGGATATTGAGGCAGATCGACAACACCCTGTTAAGCGATATCGACCGATGGCATCGGGTGCATTAAATCCGTATTTTGCTATTACGGCAGGTTGTGTTATTTTAGTAGCGTCTTTAGTAGTTTCATATATACTAAATCCGTTATTGTGCTTAGTATTAGCAGTCTATTTTATTTTAAATGTAGCTTATTCAATTCGTTTAAAGCACGTTGTAATCATTGATATTTTAATTATTGCATCTGGATTTGTTTTACGAGCATTGGCCGGTGGATTAGTTATTCAAGTGCCATTTACACCGTGGTTTTTATTATGTACATTATTATTGTCACTATTCTTGGCTATTAATAAAAGACGACATGAATTAGTATTGTTACAGAATAATAAAGGTTCTCATAGAAAAGTATTAGAAAGTTATTCTCCTGCTTTGTTAGACCAATTAAGTACAATTGTTACGTCGGCAACTATTGTAACTTATGCTATCTTTACTTTTAATGCAGGGAAAAGTATCTATTTAATGTGGACAATCCCATTTGTAATTTACGGGATTTTTCGTTATTTATATTTAGTTCACATGGAAGATAAAGGTGGAGAACCAGATAAAGTTTTATTAGAGGATCAGCATATTTTAATAACAGTGTTGTTATATGCGATAACAGTTATTATTATACTATTGAACTTTTAATTACTCTATTCGGGTTTGTTAAAACGTTTAAGAGGAGTGTCTTAAACGTTTTTTATTTGGAATAAAACATTTTTTGAATATAAACACTTAAGGAGTATAGAGATGCAACAATTTTTGATGATTATTTTATCAGTTGGTATGGGAGTTGTAGGGCAAATTTTATTAAAGTTTGGCGCAATGAAATCACAAAGTTCAGCGGCTGTAGGTATTATGAATTTCATTAACGTACCGAACTTTTTCGGACTAGCTTTTTACGGTTTAAGTGCATTATTATGGATGATTGTGCTGAGAAAGGTTGATTTAAGTTATGCATACCCAATGGTGAGTTTCGGATATGTGTTTGTTATTATTGCATCAGCATTATTATTTGGTGAAACAATCAATTTCATGAAAATTGCTGGAATGGTATGTATAGTAGCTGGCATTTTATTTATTGCAAAATCATAGGAGGTAAAGCAATGGGAACATATTTATATTGTGTACTTCCATTTATAGCTTGGGTAGCTTCGGGAGTATTGAAATTTTTAGTGAATTATCTTCGTTCTGGAAAAGATGCTTTTCGTTTAGTAGGAAATGGTGGATTTCCTAGTACGCATACAACGATTTTATCAAGTATGGTCATGACAATAGGGTTTCATGAAGGTTTTAATACCCCGATGTTTGGAATCGGGATGGCAATTTTAACAATTGTTATCATTGATGCCACAGGACTTCGCCGTACAGTTGGTAAACATGCAAGAATGTTGAATAAACATATAAGTTCGGAAGAAGAAAAATTAAGAGAGCGCCAAGGACATCATTGGCATGAGATTTTTGGTGGACTGGTGTTAGGAACAGTTATTGGGTACGTGGCACATCTAATTATGGTATTTCTACCTTAGAGAGGAGAAGAAGTATTGAGTATTTGGAATGGTTATAAAGGAAAGGGGATATTAGCCCTTGTCCTTTTCATTTTTTATTGGTCATTTTATTTTTTTATCGGTTGGAAAATGGAAAACGACTCTAAGATTTTAACAGCTTCCTGGTATGACATGTATTTTTCTTTTGATCAGGGTTATTACATTTTAAGTTTTTTCTTGGCTAAAATACCAATTGCAGATGAAGTGTTGTTTCGACATCCATTTTTAAATTTTTTAACTGAAGAAATAGCAACAGTGGTATCATCACTAGGTGTAAAAAATGTAGTGCAAGGTATTATATTTTTCCAAGCATTCTTAAGTACGATAAGTGTAGTCATGATTTACATGTTATGTTGTAAAATTTGTAAGAATGTAATTGTTTCTTTCCTATTAGCGGTTATGTACGGATTTTCAGCTACTATGTTAGTTATTACGTGGACACCGGAATCTTTTGTTTATGCCAATTTCACATTGGTACTGATGTGCTTTGTATGTTATCCGTTTATTACAGGAGAAAAAGAAGCGAAAGCAGGATTCAGCGTTGCTAATATGTTATTGGCAATAGGAATAACGGGAGTTACATTAACAAATTCGTTTATGTGGTTTTTAGGTAGTGTAATGAGTTATAAAACATTAAAGAAAAGAATCATTTGGACTGGTATTTCTATCATTGTGGTCGTTCTTCTTTTCGTATTAGTGATTATAGAAAATAACATATCACTTATTGATGTGATCAATACTAATATTAAATTTACAGAGAAACAAGGTTTTTCAGAGGAATATGTAGGGTCTAAGTATATACTAGCATTTCATTTAGTATTAGGATCTTCATTCATCTTTGGACCATTCTCGGAAGTTACTTTAAGACAAGGTGAGCAATTCGCACAATTAAATATGCTTCCATCGCATACTATGATCGGATGGATTGTGATTGTATCTGTGTATGCTTTTATAATAGTAGCTGTATGGAAAAACTTTAGAAAAGAACCTTTTGTAAGGTTTTTAAGTTTCTGTTTACTATTTAATATTGTTTTACATGGAATTATTGGTTTTGGGGCATCTGAAGCATTTATTTATGGCGCACATATGCTGTTTACAATACCGTTATTATTGGCATATGGTTTTAAAGTGATGAGACGTGTAAAAGTAGTTGCTTTATGTTTAATATTAATAATTATAAATAATTTTGAAAGTATGCTATATTTTTACCATTTTGCAGTCTCCAATTATTCTTTATAATAAAATAGATTTTTAATAAAGGGTACTTTAGATAGGATGTCTAAAGTACCCTTTTTCCTATTTCTTAAAAATAGATACAAAATAATAGCCGGAAGTGTAGCATTTTAGAAAAAATATAGTTGTTATGAAAGAACTCTAAACATGTTTTGAGTACAAAAAGAGTTAGCAAGACATGAAGTGATAATTATTGTACTTAGATATCGCTGTGTGCACATAATTTATGGGGCAGTTCCAGCAATGGGTAGGTAATTCGTATACTTTTCGAGCATTTTGTAGAAGAATAATTTTTTGAATAAAAGGTTGGCTCAAATTTTGGAGATAGCCTTTTTTATTAATATTGTAGGCGTATTTGTTGGTAATTCGATATAAATTCATTTACTACTGTGCTGTTCAAAACGGTGCTAAAAAGTATTTATAAAGAAATCGTATACAAAATCCCATTTAAAGCAAAAGAAGTACGGCCCGTTTCTTCAGAGACAACTAATATAAGTGCATCACTCTTTTCTGATAAGCCAATTGCAGCTCTGTGACGTGTTCCTAGCTCAGGATCAACTTCTGTACTTTTCGTTAAAGGAAGAATATTAGCAGCTGAGACAATATGATTATTTTTTACGAGAACGGCACCGTCATGAAGGGGGTTACCTGGATAAAATATTGATTCGAGTAATGGCGCAGTTAAATGAGCGTTTAATGTCGTTCCAGTTTGAATGAGAGCTTCAAGCGTCTCGTTTCGTTCCACGACGATAAGAGCACCATGTTTTCTGGCGCTTAAATGTTGGATAGCTGTCGTAATAAAAGATGAACTTTCCGTATAAGGTGATAAATATGCCTGAATATAGTATGTAGCTGCTAATGTTTGTACATTTGCTAACATATGATGAATATCTTCCATTTTGCATAAAATACATTCGTCTTCTTTATCGATTGCGTTCCTCATAATCGATAGTTCTTTTTCAGCAATTTCAATCATTTGCTTTGTTTGTATTTTGAGCTCTTCTGACAAGCCCCATTCGTGCATAATCCTCATTCCCTTTAGTGGAGTATTTAACAATAGTGTATACAAATATTCCTAGTAAAATCCTGTTAGATTTTATAAAATATTGAGATACAGCATGTTTTTTTCATATAATAAAGGTATGACGAGCGAGAGGAGAGAGAAGAATGAATTGGAAACAAGAATTTAGTCGCTGGCTTTCTTACGCACAATTAGATGCAGAATTAAAAGAACAGCTAGAAAATATGAAGCAAGATGAGAAGAAAATCGAGGATAGCTTTTATAAAAATCTAGAGTTTGGCACAGGTGGTATGCGTGGTGAACTTGGTGCTGGTACGAACCGTTTAAACGTATATACAGTTCGTAAAGCAACAAAAGGATTAGCAAGCTTTATCGAAAAGTTAGGTGAGGAAGCGAAAAAACGTGGTGTTGTTGTAGCCTATGATTCTCGTCATAAATCACCTGAGTTTGCAATGGAAGTTGCTGCTACACTTGGTGCACGTGGTATCACAACATATGTGTTTGAAAGCTTACGTCCAACGCCAGTACTTTCTTTCGCAGTTCGTCATTTACATACAGTAAGTGGAATCGTTCTTACGGCAAGCCATAATCCACCTGAATATAACGGATACAAAGTATACGGTGAAGATGGTGGACAGTTACCTCCAAAAGAGGCAGATGAGTTAATTAGCTACGTAAATGCAGTAGAAGATGAATTAACAGTTGAAGTCGCTGATGTAGAGCAATTAAAAACTGACGGTTTATTACATATTATTGGACAAGAAGTAGATGATGCATATGCTGCAGAATTGAACAATGTCATCATTAATAAAGAAATGGTACAAAAGGTTGGTAAAGACTTAAAAATCGTCTTTACACCATTACACGGAACATCAAATATTTCTGTACGCCGTGGTTTAAAAGAAGTTGGATTTACAGATGTAACAGTTGTAAAAGAACAAGAGTTACCAGATCCAAACTTCTCTACAGTAAAATCACCGAACCCAGAAGAGCACGCAGCGTTTGAGTATGCAATTCGTGACGGTGAAAAGGTAGGCGCAGATGTATTAATCGCAACTGATCCTGACGCAGACCGCCTTGGTGTAGCAGTGCGTAATCATAATGGTGAGTTCCAAGTATTAACAGGAAACCAAACAGGTGCATTAATGCTTGATTACTTACTATCTCAAAAGAAAGAAAACGGAACGCTTCCAGAGAACGGTGTCGTATTAAAAACAATCGTAACGTCTGAAATTGGTCGTACAATTGCAAAAGCATACGGTTTAGATACAGTTGATACGCTAACTGGATTTAAATTTATCGGTGAGAAAATTAGACAGTATGAAGAAAGCGGACAATATGAATTCCAATTCGGTTATGAGGAAAGCTATGGTTATTTAATCCGCCCATTCTGCCGTGATAAAGATGCAGTACAATCTGTTCTATTTGCATGTGAAGTAGCTGCATACTACAAATCACAAGGGAAAACGTTATATGACGGTCTATTAGAAGTATTTGAGAAGTACGGCTTCTTCCGTGAAGACCTTGTATCGTTAACGTTAAAAGGAAAAGATGGAGCGGAAAAAATCCAAGAGATGATGGCAACGTTCCGTGAGAATCCTCCGAAAGAAGTGGCGGGCTTAACAGTCGTAGCAGTTGAAGACTATAAAGCGAGCGTTGTTACATCTTTACAAGATGGACATAAAGAAGAGATTCACTTACCGAAATCAAATGTGTTAAAATATCAATTAGAGGATGGTTCATGGTTCTGCCTACGCCCATCTGGAACTGAGCCGAAGATTAAGTTTTACTTTGGTGTGAAAGATAGTTCTTTACAAAATAGTGAACAAAAGTTACTTACTATTAAAGAAGACATTATGAATCGTTTATAATACAAAGTAATTTTAAGTAGTAAGGAACAAAAGGGAGCGAAATCTCCCTTTTGTTTTATGTAGGAAATGCTTGCTATTGATTCCGACAGGAGAGAGGGTATTTTGTGATGAAAAAAGTAAGAAAAGCGATAATCCCAGCAGCTGGATTAGGAACACGTTTTTTACCAGCAACGAAAGCAATGCCGAAAGAAATGTTACCGATAGTAGATAAACCAACGATTCAATACATTGTAGAAGAAGCAGTGAAATCGGGAATCGAAGATATTATTATTGTTACTGGTAAAACAAAGCGCTCTATCGAAGATCATTTTGATAACGCATTTGAACTAGAACAAAACTTATTAGAGAAGAAAAAATATGAGTTGCTTGAAAAAGTACAAGCTTCTTCAAAAATGGTAGATATTCATTACATCCGTCAAAAAGAGCCGAAGGGACTAGGACATGCTGTTTGGTGTGCACGTAAATTCATTGGTGATGAGCCATTTGCAGTGTTACTAGGTGATGATATTGTCCAAGCTGAGAAACCGTGTTTACGTCAATTAATGGATGAGTATGAAAAAACACTTTCTTCTGTTATTGGTGTACAAACTGTTCCAGAGTCGGAAACACATCGCTATGGAATTATCGATCCATTAGAACAAGAAGGTCGTCGTTACCAAGTTCGCAATTTCGTTGAGAAACCAGCACAAGGTACAGCTCCTTCAAACTTAGCGATTATGGGGCGCTACATTTTAACGCCTGAAATCTTTATGTTCTTAGAACAGCAACATGTCGGTGCTGGTGGTGAAATTCAGTTAACAGATGCAATCCAAAGCTTAAATGAAATCCAACGTGTATTTGCCTACGATTTCGAAGGAAAGCGCTACGACGTAGGTGAAAAGCTAGGATTCGTTCAAACGACAATCGAAATGGCTCTGCAACACCCAGAATTACGTGATGACATGGTTGCGATGATGAAGAAAATTTTAGAAGAACAAGCGAATCAAGAGTCATAATAAAAAATGAGTTATTTCAGTATACTGAAATAACTCATTTTTTATTATGAAATCGTCGAATGAGAATGCTGATAAGCAGAACGACGCACAGCATAATATATGCGAGGTGCGATAATAGCACCGATAATTGTAAATGCAATATCTTTTACTGCAAACCACATCATAATCATCCAAGCAGCTTTATAGCTCATATTACCGCCCATAAAGAGATTGACTGCCCCGTACATGTAAGTAGTACCGATTATATAAGTTAAAATAATTCCTGTGAAAGAGGCAACTGCAAATGTAATGAATGTTGGTCTTTCTTTTTGTTCTACTAGTTTTCCGGATACGTAAGCAACGATAATAAATGCGATAATAAAACCACCAGTAGGATCTAAAAGTGCTCCAAATCCAGCTTTGAAGTTAGCGAAGATTGGTGCGCCGGCTACGCCAACGAGCATATATACAGTCATGGATAAGGCACCAAGTCTACTTCCAAGAAGAAGACCTGCTAAAATTGCGAAAAATGGTTGCATAGATAATGGGATGCCTGCTACTTGAAGGAATGGTGCCCAAGATACAATATTTGCACCGATTGCCATAAGAGCAACGAACATGGCAGCTAATGCTAAATCTAAAACATGAAATCTTCTCATAATGTTAACCTCCTGTTGTTTTTAGGTTAACATTATCGTAGCGAAAATATTTACTTGTTGTCAATCAAAATATTTTGATAAGAAGGCTTTAAATAGTCTCTTAGCAACGTATATGGAATACGAAATTGCGGAATTCCACTTGAATAGGGAGCAATCTCATATAAAGGGAAATAAATGACGAGATTGTCTGGCTCTAAAAAGAATTGGAATTTTTTCATACTCATTACTTTTTCAGTTGCATCAGGAAAATAAATGCTTTCATTTTGTTTAATTTGTCGTACAATCTCCGCACGGATTACATCTTTATATTTATCCTTTTGTTCAAATAAATCGTCTAAGTGCAGTACCTTTTTTTCGTTTAAATCGAATGTATTTGCCTTCCACGTATAAAGACCGTGTGCTCCACCAGTATATTGATAGTAATTCACATATAGGCTAAGAAAAGGTGGTTTGTTTAAAGAGACTTTATAATCAACATTTGCTACGTACGGATGAAATGGTGTACTAGATCCTTCTGTCTCTTTATAATATTTTTTTGCTTCTTTTTCTAATTTGGTTTTAAATTTGTCAGTGGATTTTTTGTAGTATAAATTGAGTTTATTTTGAAATTTAGAGTCAGAAAATTCGTGAAAAGAAGGCCTGTTTATTTGATATTCTATATAAGGTTTCTTACCTTTTTGCGTTACAGTCTTAACATCGATTGTCAGGTTAGATGCTTTGGCTGTTATTGCACAATTTGGTACAATAGTCAGCAAGGAGAACATAAGCAGTAATATACAAAATTTCTGTTTCATTTAGGTGAAGCCTCCTTATATAAGTGTTATAAGTAGTTTGAAAATAAATAGGTAAAATTATACATTTAATTAAAGTAAGAGAAGGGGGAAGCGATATGGCAAAAACTTTAATGGATTCACTTGGAATTGAGTTGTTAGAGATGACAGAAGATAAGGTGGTTGCTACGATGCCTGTTGATGAGCGTACGCATCAGCCATTTGGATTTTTACATGGTGGTGCATCGGTTGCATTAGCAGAAACAGTGGCAAGTGTTGGTTCATATAATTTAATTGATCAAGAAAAATGTATTTGTTTCGGATTAGAAATTAATGCGAACCACATTCGCTCAAAGAAAGATGGAATTGTAACAGCGATTGGAACACCAATACATAGAGGACAATCGACAATGGTTTGGGATGTTCGCATTATTGATGAAAATGATGATTTACTATGTATATCAAGATGTACAGTAGCAATTAAAGAAAAACGTGAAAAATAAAAAAGAGGCGCTCTTATGAGCAGCCTCTTTTTCTTATAATTAGAACTGGATTTTCTTCTCTAAGAAACCTTTTAGTTCGCTAATTGGCATACGAACTTGTTCCATTGTGTCACGGTCACGTACTGTAACAGCTTTGTCTTCAACTGAGTCGAAGTCGTATGTGATACAGAATGGTGTACCGATTTCGTCTTGACGACGGTAACGTTTACCGATAGAACCAGTTTCATCAAAGTCTACCATGAAGTCTTTAGCTAATTCTGCGAATACTTCAGTAGCACCTTCAGATAGCTTTTTAGATAATGGTAAGATAGCTGCTTTGTATGGTGCTAAAGCAGGGTGGAAACGAAGAACTGTACGAGAATCGTTTTCTAATTGCTCTTCTTCATATGCATCACATAAGAATGCTAATGTTACGCGGTCTGCGCCTAAAGATGGCTCGATGCAGTATGGTACGTAACGCTCATTCGTTTGTGGATCGATATAGTTAAAGTCTTCGTTTGAGTGTTCCATGTGACGTTTTAAGTCGAAGTCTGTACGAGATGCAACGCCCCAAAGTTCGCCCCAACCGAATGGGAATTTGAATTCAATGTCAGTTGTTGCATTACTGTAGTGAGATAACTCTTCTTCACCGTGGTCACGAAGACGCATGCTCTCTTCAGACATACCAAGTGAAAGTAACCAGTTTTTACAAGTTTCACGCCAGAATGCGAACCACTCTAAATCTTCACCAGGCTTACAGAAGAATTCAAGTTCCATTTGTTCAAATTCACGTGTACGGAATGTGAAGTTACCAGGTGTGATTTCGTTACGGAAACTCTTACCGATTTGGCCGATACCAAATGGAAGCTTTTTACGCATAGAGCGTTGAACGTTTTTGAAGTTTACGAAAATACCTTGTGCTGTTTCAGGACGAAGGAAGATTTCGTTTGTGCTAGACTCTGTAACACCTTGGAATGTTTTGAACATTAAGTTGAACTGACGGATTTCAGTAAATTCTTCACTACCGCAATCAGGACATTTTACTTCATGTTCTTTCATTAAGTCAGCCATTTGGTCGAAAGTAAGACCGTCAACAACCATTTCAATGCCTTTTGCATCTAAAGCATCCTCAATTAATTTGTCAGCACGGTGACGAGCTTTACATTTTTTACAGTCGATCATTGGATCGTTGAAGTTACCAACGTGACCAGAAGCGATCCAAGTTTTAGGGTTCATTAAAATAGCTGCGTCTAAACCAACGTTGTGTGGAGATTCTTGAATGAATTTTTTCCACCAAGCTTTTTTAACGTTATTTTTTAATTCGATTCCAAGTGGACCGTAATCCCAAGTGTTTGCAAGACCACCGTAAATTTCAGAACCAGGGAAAACAAAACCGCGATGTTTCGCTAAGTTTACAACTTGTTCCATTGAATACATAAGAAAATCCTCCTTTTGAAAGTTAACGTATTGGCGATGACATACTCTGATACTTTGGAAACGGGCAGTATATGTTAAAAAGAACATAAAAAAACGCTCATCCCAAGGCTTATTTGCCTAGGGACGAGCGTTTGCCCGCGGTTCCACCCTAGTTGATACACAAAAGGTGCATCCACTTTATCATGTATTGCTCGAGACTGCCGTTTCCTTGCGTCTTCAGGCTTTCACTATCCCTGAATCGCTTTTTATGCAAGTACTTATAAGTCCGTCATCGCTACTTATATTAATAATAATGAACATATTCTAACACGTTCTTTTTTAAATCTCAATAGAGGAACGCGTCTATCTATGATAGAGTCTCGCCTATTTTTTCATTATTTATTCCGTAATTTTGCTTAATATGCTTAATTGCTTCACGCTTACTTAATGGAGCGAGCTCATTGTTTTGCACGTATTCCCAAACTACATCCTGATTTGTTTTTGCATATTCACGAAGGACCCAGCCAATTGCTTTTTGAATGAAAAATTCTTTTGAAGAATGTAGTTGTCCAATAATCCAGAAAAGAAGTTCTTCATCCATCTTTTGTTTATATTTGAGTTGGAATAAAATAGTGGCACGTTGTAACCAAATGTTATCTGATGCAATCCATTTTGGGATATAGGCAGAAATCAATTCTGGATGTTGTAAAAAGATATTACCTAAAAATGTAGGTACGATGCTATCGACAGTGTCCCACCAAGATTTTGTTACAATCAATTCTTCTAAGAAGGGGATATGTGTTTCGTTTATATGCTTTTTATATTTTTGCATAATATCAAGTGCAGCCGCTTGGAATTCACGTTCTGGTAAGTCCCAAAGTTCACGTACGATAATTTGGAAGTCTCTTTTATCTGGGAGAGTATGTATTTGAATGATGTCTTTTAATAATTGGCGTCTTTCCGGTGTTTGAATACCTAGAAATGGGAAGTGATTTTTCATATAACGAGCCATAGGTTCTGCTTTTTCAAGATTTTGATGAGCTGTAAAATGCTCTTGTAATGCTTTTACAAATGGATGCATACGTGTTTCTCCTCTCTTATTCTCTTTCTTCTCTTATTATACAAAGAGTTTGGATAAATTTTAAAACATAACTTGCAATGTAATGAAATATGTTGAAAGTAGAGAGGAGAGGATAAGATGGAGGATCAAGGCGTACTAGCAGGTTTCTTTGCTCTTAGTTTTGCGTTTATTCTTGTTATATTGATTTGGGCAATTATTTCATATTTGTTAACGGCTTTTGCACTTTATTCGATGGCGAAAAATGATGGTGCAACGGACGGGGTGCTTGCGTTTATTCCGTTTTTGAATAGTAAGACGTGGGGGGACTTAGCGAAAGATAAATTACCAGATTTTTTGAAAGAAGAAGCAGGGTGGAAAGTATTCGGCATATATGTTGCATGTTTCATTTTTAATTTCGTACCAATTATAAGTTTACTAGCAACAGCTGTATCGATTGTATTGTCCATTTATCTTATCTACGCTATTTTAGACAGATACGGAACGAACTCTATATTATTTACGATTATTCATGTAATCACATTTTCGGTGTTCTTACCGATTCACTTATTTATTATTCGAAATGAACCGGTGAGATATAAAGAGTAGATTTTTCATTTTTGTTGATAAGTAGCTATAAGTAAAAAAGCGCCCTGATTATCAGAGCGCTTTTTCTACTACATAAGGTAGCGTAAATAAATATAAATGTGAGAAATGATTAATGAAACGATCATAATTGGGAAACCGACTTTTAGGAAGTCCATGTAACTAAATTTATGTCCTTCGCGGCTCGCGATACCTGCAACGATTACGTTAGCAGAAGCTCCGATTAATGTTCCGTTTCCGCCCAGACAAGCACCTAGTGCTAATGCCCACCATAATACATCGATTTGTGCGTCAGATGGTGATAAGCCTAGCCCAACTGCCATATCGTTAATAAGTGGAATCATTGTTGCGACGAATGGGATGTTATCAATTGTTGCAGAGGCGATACCAGATACCCATAAAATAAGGATGGATGCGTAAGAAATATCTCCGCCTGTTATACCAATTACTTTTTGAGCTAACATTTTGATAAGACCGATATCGATAAGTCCTCCAACAAGTACGAATAACCCTGCGAAGAAGAAGATTGTTACCCACTCTACGCTTGCAAATACTTCTTCAATTTCATGCTCTTTCACACCAATTAACATAAGTACAGTAGCACCAGTTAAGGCGATAATAGCAGCATCGATATGGAAAATAGAATGAGTCATGAAACCTACAATCGTAAGTCCAAGTACCGTTAAAGATTTTTTCATTAATACTGGGTCTTTAATGTATTGTTTTTCATCTAAGCTCATTAATTTTTTAACTTGTACAGGATCGGCAATTAATTGTTTGCGATACATGAAGTAAAGTATTATCGCTGTAACTGCAATAATAATAATTACAATGGGTGCTAGATTCAATAGGAAAGCATTGAAGTCTAAATGCTTATTTGCAGAACCAATCATAATGTTAGGTGGATCACCAATTAATGTTGCTGTTCCTCCAATGTTTGAAAAAATAATTTCAGAAAGTAAATAAGGAACAGGATTTACTTGCAGTATGCGCGTAATAGATAAAGTAACTGGAACAACAAGAAGTACAGTTGTAACGTTATCTAAAAATGCGGAGCCAAGCGCGGTAAGTAAGGAAAGTGAAATTAAAATTTTAATTGGATTTCCTTGCGCTCCTTTTGCCGCTTTAATGGCAACGTATTGGAAGACACCTGATTTACTCGTAATGTTCACCAAAATCATCATACCGATGAGTAGCGTAATCGTTCCCCATTCAATATGTTTCGTAAAGGCGTTATGTAAATCGACGACCCCCACAATTACCATGAGTGCTGCACCAAGAAGTGCGATGACAGCGCGATTAATTTTTTCAGAAATAATAATGGCATATGTAATTAAAAAGACTGCGATAGCAAAATAATACTGCCAGTTAGCGAGTTCTTGCGTTGTTTCGTGCAAAAATCTCATCTCCTTTCATTCACTTTTTCTTAGTGTGTCAAAAATGCTCTAGAAGAAACACACATAACGTCATTATAAAGTAGGAAAATGGCGGATGTAAATGAAAGGAGAGATTTTGTCATATTTTCTGCATAGGTCATTTTTTCTTATTTTTTAAAATATTTGTGGGCATTTGACATATATATAAGATACATCCAATCTGAATATTTAAAATGGAATTAGCATTCGAGCTTGTTCGTGTAGGAGTGTCAAATAGAAAGGAATGACAAAAATGATAAGGAAGGGATCGTATGGATGAACAACGATTTTTATTTTTAGATTTTGAGTTTACGATGCCCCAGCATAGAAAGAAACCGAAAGGATTTTTTCCAGAGATTATTGAGGTAGGACTCGTTTCAGTTGCTGGCTGTAAGGTAGAAGATACGTATTCATCACATGTTAGGCCGAAAACATTTCCCTCTTTAACGGATCGATGTAAGAAGTTTTTAGGAATAAAACAAGAAGTCGTGGATAAAGGGATTTCATTTCCTGAACTCGTTAAGAAGCTTTCAGAATACGAAACGAAATGTAAACCGACAATTGTAACGTGGGGAAATATGGATATGAAAGTGCTGAAGCATAATTGTGAAATGGCAGGGATAGCTTTTCCATTCTTCGGACAGTGTCGTGATTTATCGCTTGAGTATAAGAAGTTTTTTGGAGAAAGAAATCAAACAGGATTATGGAAAGCAATTGAGGCGTATGGAAAAGTAGGGACAGGGAAGCATCATTGTGCGCTTGATGATGCAATGACGACGTACAATATTTTTAAACTAGTAGAAAAAGATAAAGAGTATTTAGTAAAACCAGCACCTCCAACATTAGGAGAACTTGTTGATTTTTCAAAAGTGTTAAAGAAAGTGAGCACACAGTAACGACCAAATTGCACATTATGTAATTTGGTCGTTTTGTTTTTTAGAGTTTGTAGTCTTTCTTTAACTGTTCTAATGTTTCTAGACTACGCTCTGCAAAAGGTGAATCATCTTCAGAAAATGAATTCATTTGAGTTTCTAATGCTAATTTTAGTGAATCTGTATAATCCGGAATTTCTCCTTCATATTTCTTCACCATTTGTTCTGGAATGTTCGTTTGCTCACGAAAAGCTAAAGCACGTCTTTCGTGGAAAAATGGTACGTCAGCTTGTTTTACGTTATGTAAGTCACCTTGCACCGGATGTTTTAAAATAGCTAATACTTTTACGACGTAACTGCCAGGGCGGCTATTTGTAACCTCGCCAATGTATTTTCCTGTTTTATAAATACCAGTAACGATTTCACCAATTTCAAATGTTTCTCTCATATTTTTCACCTCAAGTTTATAGTAAGGAAAGTGAGGGAAGGAGTCAAAGAAATCCTTCGTTTTCAGAACGCCCCTTGAGAATATGGGGAGGTTGCACTATAATTTAAAATAATATAACAGAAAATTCTGATGTTTTATAAATCCTATAATAAGGAGTGTTCTATATGATGCCTTTATATTTTCCGGAAGATAAAACAGAATATATTATTCCAGGGATTGTTTGTGTTCTATTTATTATCGGTGCGATTGCTACGTGGCGTATGTTTATTCGTATATCAAAAAGAGAAGCAGACCGATTACAGAAAGTTGAAGAAAAACTATTAGCTGAAAAGAAACAGTAACGCATTTTTGTATGTTTCCCTCTATGCTCGGACAATCTAAGGGCAGAATGTATTTTGGAGGGAATAAAATGAAAAAACGGCTTTTTTTCAGTTGTTGTTTATTATTTCTGATGGCAGGTTGTGACCAAGGAAAGCCGAAAGAAATTGAAGTGAAATTACATAATGCTTCAGGAGATGAAGTAGGGACTGCGAAAGTAGTTCAGCAAACAAGTGGAGTGAAAATTACGATTAAAGGGGAAGGTTTCACGCCAGGACCACACGGACTACATGTACATGAAATCGGAGAGTGTAAGGCACCTCGTTTTGAATCATCTGGGAATCATTTTAATCCTGATAATAAAAAGCATGGACTCCTTAATCCGAAGGGTGCAGAAAACGGTGATTTACCGAACGTAGTTGCAGATGGTTCTGGAAAGATTAAAGCAGAAATCGATGCACCTCACATTACACTTGAAGAAGGGAAAACGACGATTCATAGAAAAGATGGAGCGTCTATTATTATTACAGAAAACCCTGATGATGGTATGACTCAACCGACAGGTAAATCAGGGGATCGAATTGCTTGTGGCGTAATTGTAAAAAAAGCATCGGATATGAAGAAAAAGTAAAAGCTATCGTGAATGGTAGCTTTATTTGTGAAATGTAATTGAAAATATATCAGCGATTATTGGAATATATCGACTGTAACTCAAATTATATCAGCGATTATTGAAATATATCGACTTACCGACAAAATATGACAAAGGAGTCTGTCCAAGAATGATTCGGGACAGACTCCTTTCTTATTATGAAAACGTATGACGCAGTCTGTTTAAAATTTCTTCTAAAACAGATCGTGGACAGCCGATGTTAATTCGAATATGTTCTTCGCCACCTAACCCGTATTTCTCACCAGGTTCAACGATGATTTTTCCTTTTTCCTCAAGTAGTGCGGTACGCTCGTTTTGAGAAAGCTTTAGACGTGAACAATCAATCCATAATAAAAAGCTACCTTCTGGCTTCGTTACGGAAAGAGCAGGTATGTGAGTTTTAATATATTCACAAGCAAATTGAGCATTATCTTCTATATATAATCGAATTTCGTTTAGCCAATCATTACATTCTGTATAGGCGCTTTGCATCGCTGTATAAGCGAATATATTTAACCCGTGGAAGCCTTGTCTATACTGGATAGCTGTAAAGGCATGACGGAGCTTTTCGTTTGGAATGATAATGATCGACGCTTGTAATCCAGCGATATTAAATGTTTTACTTGGAGCCATGCAAGTGATAGTGCGCTCTGCTAATTCTTCAGATAAGGAAGCGAACGGTGTATGTGTATGGTCTGCATAAATGATATCGGAATGAATTTCATCCGCCACAACGATTACGTCATATTTAGTACATAATGATCCGAGCTGCACAAGTTCCTCTTTCGTCCAAACGCGTCCGATTGGGTTATGAGGGCTACAAAGAAGCATGAGTTTGATGCCTTGCTGAAACTGCTTTTCTAAATGCTTGAAGTCTATCACATATGTATCATTTTGTTTCTGTAATGGACTCACGCATAACTGCCTGTTGTTTGTTGTGACCATTTCGAAAAATGGAGGATAAATAGGTGGTTGTACGAGAACAGATTCGTTTTCTTTGGTGAAAGCCTGTATGCTCGTACTAAGAGCTGGAACGATTCCGGCGCTAAAGACAATCCATTCTTTTTGAATATCCCAGTTGTATTGTTGTTTTGTCCAGTTACAAATAATATCTCCAATATTTTCGGGAGGAAGTGTATAGCCAAAAATCGGATGTTCGATTCGTTGTTTTAAGGCAGTTTGAATTGGTTTTGGTACTTCAAAATCCATATCAGCAATCCAAGCATGGATAAGTTCTTCGTTTTTATATGTATCCCATTTTATACTATGCGTTCCACGTCGATTGATTGCTTTATGAAATAGTTGCATAAGTTTGCTCCCTTCTTCTGTAAAACCAATAAGTTATGAAAGTTCTCTCTCTTCTTATAGAATAGCTGATGTGATAGGATAAAGAAAAGTATTAAAAAGTGAAAAGGCGGGAAGCGAATGGGTACATATGAAAAGATGATAGAGGTTGTGAAGAATTGGGATCCGTTTCAAATGGGACCGGAGTTTTATGAAACAGAAGCGAGCGATGTTGTGAGCGTCATAAGTGTGTTTGACGATCCAAAATACATCGCAAAGAAGATTCAACATATATACTTTATGTCTTTTGAGGAAGTACCTGCGCTTGAAAAATGTGAGAAATTAGCTGTGGAATTACTTGTAATAAAAGAAGGCGGAAGCTGTTCATTATAGGCTGTCGGGATTTCCGACAGCCTTTTTTATATTATCCCGCTATTTGCTGGGTAGTAAGACCCTTACCTCAAAATTTAGCGGAAGCAAAGAAGTTAGGTGGGGGCTCATTAAAGTTTCATTTTATTGCGCGGAAAAAGCGATAATTTCTTCATAAACATGTTCAGGCTTTTCTTCAGGTAGTAAATGTCCTGTATTTTCGTAAGAAATAAATTTTGAATTCGGTAAATCTTTGTGTAGACGATGACCTACATGTACAGGGACGACGCGGTCTTTTTCACCCCAAATGAGTAGGATAGGTGTTTCAATTTTTTGTAATTCAGTTGAAGATAAGTCACCTTCACGGTCTCGTATCATGCGAGTTAAAGCGGGAAATATACGGTCGTCATAAAAAGGAGCGGAGTAACCTTTTTTCATTTCATCGTCAATTAATGAGTGATCATGAACGACATTCATTAAGTTATGAACAATGCCGCGCCTTATAATCCAGTTCTTTACGTATAAATGAAAGAACGGTAAATAAGAAGAGTATAGTAAAGGTAAGGTTGCGCGAGCTAAATAGCTCGAGCTACATAGTAAAATTGTCTTTGAAATGAGTTCAGGACGTATACGGTTTACATAGAGAGAAATTTGCCCACCCATAGAATGCCCAACTAATACAATGTTTGAGAGAGATAAATGTTCAATTAAATCAATAATAATCGTTGCTAAATTGTGATAAGAATACTTAAACAGATGAGACTTATCACTTTTTCCGAACGGTGGCAAATCAAGAGCAATGACTGTTCCTTCCTTCGATAGTAAAGGAATGAGACGGCGGTAACTGAATGAGGAAGATAAAAAGCCGTGAACGAGTATGAAAGTAGGACGTTCTGTTTTATTATCATGTTCATACAATTCGTAATGAACAGTAGTGCCGCGAGTGGAAAAAGTGAAATAAGGACAAGTATATTTATGATTCATTTTTTGTCACTCCATTGATTTTTGTTCATATCATCTCCAAGGGAGAAGAAAATATGTTAACAAAAAAAGGCAAGATGACGATGTCATCTTGCCTTTCGTTTATTCAGTATTACCCGCGAACAATATTAGGCGGTGTTTTTCCTTGTAACCCTGCAACTAAATTTTCAGCGGCGGTCATGGCCATTTGCTGACGAGTTTTTAATGTTGCAGATCCGATATGTGGTAAAGTCACAACATTTTGTAATGATAAGAGTGGATTATCTTTTTGAATCGGCTCTTGTGTAAATGTATCGATACCTGCTGCAAAGATTTTCTTTTCTGTTAAAGCATGGATTAACGCTTTTTCATCTACTGTTTTGCCGCGAGAAGCATTAATGAAGATTGCTGTGTCTTTCATTAATGAAAATTCCTTTTCTCCGATAAGGTGATATGTTTCATCTGTTAATGGAGTAAGAAGAACAATAAAGTCAGACTGCTTCAGTAGCATTTGTAAATCACAATATGTAGCATCGAATTTTTGTTCAGCTTCTTCTTTACGACGGCGGTTATAGTAAAGAACATTCATATCAAATCCGAATTTTGCTCGTTTTGCAACGGCTTCTCCAATTCGGCCCATACCGATAATACCAATTGTGCTATGGTGTACATCTAGTCCGAAGTGTTCTTTTCCGATTTCAGCGTTCCATTCACCATTTTTCACGTAAGAATCGAGTTCGCAAACGCGGCGCCCAGCTGATAGCATAAGGGCGAAAACGAGATCAGCTACTGTATCATCTAATACGTATGGTGTATTCGTTCCGATAACATTTCGGTTTTTCATCGCTTGTAAATCAAAATTATCGTAACCGACAGAAATGTTGCTCACTACTTTTAAGTTAGGAGCTACTGTCAGTAATTCTTCATTAATAGCAGATCCGAAATTTAATAATCCATCTTTATCTTGTATTTTCTCTAATAGAATATCACGAGGTACTTTCTCATTTTGATCCCATTTTTCATAATCACAGTGTTCTGATAAATAGTTTTCTACAAATGTTGGAACTGGTTCAGCAATATAAACTTTTGGTTTCACGGTTCCATCCCCTTTCGCTTTATCCCGCATTTTTCCGCTGAGTAAAGTTTCACTTTATTTTGACATAATTCAATAGAAAAATCTTCTTTTCAAACTGGAGAGGGTATTTGTATAATTTAGACACAAACGAAAAGGAAGGATGATTTATATGGTGACAGAAAAAGAATTAGAATTATTAGCTTGTCTTGAAAAGAGTAGTCGATTATCTGTAGATACATTAGCGAAGCTGTTAAATATAGAAGTAGAAGAAGTAAAGAAGATGGTTGCGAGATTAGAAAATGAAAAGATTATTGTGGATTATGTAACACATATTGATTGGACGAAAGTGAAAGAACATACAGGTTTAACGGCAATGATCGATGTGAAAGTTACGCCAAAGCACGGTGTTGGATTTGATGCGGTTGCTGAACAAATTTATCGTTATTCAGAAGTGAAATCAGTTTATTTAATGTCAGGGACATATGATCTTTCTATTACATTAGAAGGGAAAACGATGGGGGAAGTAGCGATGTTTGTTTCTGAGAAATTAGCAACAATTGAATCTGTCGTTTCTACAACTACTCATTTCATTTTGAAGAAGTATAAACATGAGGGCGTTATTTATGAAAAAGACGATGATGATAAGCGAATTGTGGTGACACCATGAAGCAATTTGAACTATCTAGATCAGCAGAATCTTTAAAACCATCTGGTATTCGAAAATTTTTTGATTTAGCAGCAAATATGAAAGGTGTTATTTCCCTCGGGGTAGGAGAGCCGGATTTTGTTACCCCTTGGAATGTAAGGCAAGCATGTATTCGTTCTTTGGAACAAGGGTATACGTCATATACAGCAAATGCAGGATTATTGGAGCTCCGTCAAGAAATAGCAAAGTATCTAAAAAAACAATTTGCAGTATCTTATGACCCAAGTGATGAAATCATTGTTACAGTTGGAGCGAGCCAGGCGTTGGATGTAGCGATGCGCGCCATTATAAATCCTGATGATGAAGTGCTCATTATTGAACCAAGCTTCGTTTCTTATGCACCACTTGTGACATTAGCTGGAGGAGTTCCAGTTCCTGTGGCGACTACTTTAGAAAATGAGTTTAAAGTACTACCAGAACAAATTGAAGCAGCTATTACAGCGAAAACAAAGGCGATTTTGCTTTGTTCACCAAATAATCCGACAGGTGCAATGCTAAATAAATCCGAGCTTGAAGAAATAGCAGTGATTGTTGAGAAGTACAATCTAATTGTATTATCTGATGAAATTTATGCAGAACTTGTATACGACGAAGCATATACAAGTTTCGCGAGTATTAAAAATATGCGCGAGCATACGATTTTAATTTCAGGATTTTCAAAAGGGTTTGCGATGACAGGATGGCGTCTCGGTATGATTGCAGCTCCTGTTCAGTTTTCAGAATTGATGCTCAAAATTCACCAATATTCCATGATGTGTGCACCGACGATGTCTCAGTTCGCAGCACTTGAAGCGTTACGTGCGGGGAATGATGAAGTAATTCGGATGAGAGATAGTTATAAGAAGCGTCGTAACTTCATGACGACATCTTTCAATGAAATGGGCTTAACGTGTCATGTGCCAGGCGGAGCATTTTATGTTTTCCCTTCTATATCTTCAACAGGATTATCTTCAGCGGAATTTGCAGAACAGTTATTGCTGGAAGAAAAAGTGGCTGTTGTCCCTGGTAGCGTATTTGGCGAAAGTGGTGAAGGTTTTATTCGTTGTTCTTATGCAACGTCGCTTGAACAACTTATGGAAGCAATGAAGAGAATGGAACGGTTTGTAGAGAATAAAAAAAGGACAAAACGTAATACGTTTTGTCCATAAAAGGGGGGGAATACTAGAAAGCCATGTGTTAGTAGTCTATCCCGATATTGGATAATTATACTTATTTAAGGGAAATTTTCCATGAATTTTGAATGAGTTCTTTCATAGTGGTATAATTTACTAATATAAGGTATACGCATTCTAGATAACGTTATCTAGAATGCGTACTAACCAATCGGATATTTAAAATAAATATATCTGCTTTGCTCTCTATAATTGTAGAGAGAATGGTAAACGTATGGGAGTGTTTCATATGTCAGAACAATATACAACAGGAGTGGTTGTAACAGGGAAAGTGACTGGAATTCAAGATTACGGTGCGTTTGTAGCGTTAGATGCAGAAACACAAGGGCTTGTGCATATATCTGAAATTACAAATGGATATGTAAAGGATATTCATGACTTTTTAAAGGTCGGCGATACAGTAGAAGTAAAGGTACTTTCAATTGATGAAGAGCACAGAAAAATGAGTTTATCGTTAAAAGCGGCGAAAAGAAAACAAGGAAGGATTCTTATACCGAACCCATCTGAAAACGGATTTAATACGCTGCGAGAAAAGTTGGCAGAATGGATTGAAGAGTCCGAGTTAACAAAGTAAAAGAGGAACGCATATGAGCGTTCCTCTTTTACTTTATCTTATGATATATATTTGCAAATATGATTGCATGCAATCATATTCGTATGTCGGAGGTGAAAGGACATACTGATTATCGAATTTCGTTTGTTTCTGGGTGCGTACCAAGATTTTCAGATGGTTTAAACAGTAAACCAAGGTTGATAAGCCCAGATATACCAACGATGCCGTAAATAATACGTGCAAGAGCTGAATTTTGTCCACCGAAAATGGCTGCTACTAAGTCAAACTGGAAAAACCCGATTAGTCCCCAGTTCACAGCGCCAATTACAGTAAAGACTAATGCGATACGTTGTAAAGTACTCATGAAAAAGCCCCCCTTAATTGTGAAGCATGAGCAAGCGATGAGTTAATTAACTCTTTTATAGAATGGGGTAGTTATGTTGTTTTTATACATAAAAAATGTTTGAAAGAAGATGTATATACATCTATACCGAAAAATGCGAATTTTTATGCAAAAAATGAACTTTTTCTAAAAAATATATATTGGTTACGTTTACAATGTTTGAATCGCTTGATTTACAACTTCAGTTTCGCTAAAGTGAATACAGAAATACATATCCATAATTGGAGGGAAAAAGATGAGTACACATGTAACGTTCGACTATTCTAAAGCGTTATCCTTCATCGGTGAACATGAAATAACTTATTTACGTGATGCAGTGAAAGTAACACATCACGCAATCCACGAAAAAACTGGAGCTGGGAACGATTTCCTTGGGTGGGTAGACCTTCCGCTTCAATATGACAAAGAAGAATTTGCTCGCATTCAAAAATGTGCAGAAAAAATTAAAAATGACTCTGACATTTTACTTGTTGTAGGTATTGGTGGTTCTTACTTAGGAGCACGCGCAGCAATCGAAATGTTAAACCATTCTTTCTACAACACGCTTTCTAAAGAACAACGTAAAACTCCACAAGTGCTATTTGTTGGACAAAACATTAGCTCCACTTACATGAAAGATTTAATGGACGTATTAGAAGGTAAAGACTTCTCTATTAACGTTATTTCCAAATCAGGTACAACAACAGAGCCAGCACTAGCATTCCGTATCTTCCGTAAGTTATTAGAAGAAAAGTATGGAAAAGAAGAAGCTCGCAAACGTATTTATGCAACTACAGATAAAGCGCGTGGTGCATTAAAAACATTAGCTGATAACGAAGGTTACGAAACATTTGTTATTCCAGATGATGTTGGAGGTCGTTTCTCTGTATTAACGCCAGTTGGTTTATTACCAATCGCAGTAAGTGGCTTAAATATTGAAGAGATGATGAAAGGTGCAGCTGCTGGTCGTGATGACTTCGGAACATCAGAACTAGAAGAAAATCCAGCTTACCAATATGCAGTAGTTCGTAACGCTTTATACAATAAAGGAAAAACAATTGAAATGCTTGTTAACTATGAACCAGCACTTCAATACTTCGCTGAGTGGTGGAAACAGTTATTTGGTGAAAGTGAAGGAAAAGATCAAAAAGGTATTTTCCCATCTTCAGCAAACTTCTCAACTGATTTACACTCATTAGGTCAATACGTTCAAGAAGGTCGTCGTGACTTATTTGAAACAGTTCTTAAAGTAGGTAAATCTACACATGAACTAACAATCGAATCAGAAGAAAACGATTTAGACGGATTAAACTACCTTGCTGGTGAAACTGTAGACTTCGTAAACACAAAAGCATACGAAGGTACATTACTTGCACATAGCGACGGGGGAGTACCAAACTTAATCGTCAATATTCCTGAATTAAATGAGTACACATTCGGTTACCTTGTATACTTCTTCGAAAAAGCATGTGCGATGAGCGGCTACTTATTAGGCGTGAATCCATTTGACCAACCTGGAGTAGAAGCATATAAGAAAAACATGTTTGCTTTACTTGGTAAACCAGGATTTGAAGAATTAAAAGCAGAATTAGAAGAGCGTTTAAAATAATAAAAAGCGACCGGATTCCGGTCGCTTTTTATTATTTTATCGAAAAGTCCATCAGTATATTCAAACTAAAGTGGGTATGCTAAAGGAAAAGTCTAGGAGGGATGGGCTTGATTCCGATTCAATCAAATTTAGAAGGACGTACATATGCGTTATATAAGTTAGAAGAGATTATGAAACCACTTGGATATAGCATTGGTGGTAATTGGGATTATGATAAAGGATGCTTCGATTACAAAATCGATGAAGAAGATGGGTATCAATTTTTACGAGTTCCATTTACAGCCATTGATGGAGAACTAGATGTACCAGGCGTAATAGTTCGTCTTGGAACGCCGTATATTCTTTCGCACGTATATCAAGACGAACTAGATGATAATGTGAATACTTTAACAGCTGGAACAAGTGGAATGGATCAATTTGCTGAGCCGAAAGATCCAGATGGAGATGTGAAAAGAAAATATATCAATATTGGGAAAGTGCTCATGCAAGAATTAGAGCGTCATTTTACTAATGGTGAATAACAATGAGTATGTCGCTTTCAATGAGAACAAAGGAATGAACTGGATTAATCATATATTGTTCGTCGCGCTTT